>NZ_PIPT01000003.1 GCF_003987395.1 Pseudidiomarina aquimaris | reverse complement strand
GCGGCATTACAACGAAGAACGCCCACACAGTTCATTGAATTATTTACCGCCAGTTGAGTACGCAAACCAGGTGGCATAAAAACTGAAATCTCATTGAAAATATGGTGTTATTTCAGGGGAAAGGTCAACAGGAACGCCATTAAATAAGTTGGATTGAATGGCTTTTCCTGCATTAACCCAATCCTCTGGGGTTGCCACTTCGATAGTGGTTTTAGCTCGTGCAAAACAGTCATCCATCACCCTAATTGCTTCATTTTGCAATTCAACATTCAACATGTTGTTACTACGCAATTCCATGAAGCCAGATATTTGCGGAAAAGCATCAAGCTTAACTGTGAAAGGCTTATACGACATATTATACGAACCGCTACTTACAGTTAGTTGAGTGACATAGTCGTGACATTGATTGTTCACTGGAAATGTCACGATTGCGTTAAAAGTATTGCTAGGTTCAGGTTCTGCACAACCTGAAATAATTGCAGATATGCAAAGCGTGTAAATAATTTTCCTCACCCTAATTTCCTCCTACATTTAATTTTATAATGTTTTTACCTACAGACCTTTGCATTTGTCGTAAGTACAAATAGGTTTGAGGTTGAGTTCCTCTGGGGAGATTAGCCACACCAACAAAGCCTTTAAAGTCGACACTGCGAAGGGTTGCAGACCTGAAGATATTTTCCCTTCCGGATATATTTTCCCGCCTAAGGAACCTTGTTTCATTGGTGTTGACATTCCGAAGCGAATAAACTATTTCACCTGACACTTGAGTGTAATTTTCATACACATCTGATGTCATTGTGTATTTCCTGAATGCGCTACTGTTTAAGCCTTGTATTAAGAAGTTATCATTGGTGTCACTAGGGTCGACCTTGGCATTTTTAAGGTTTTGCGCCTGACGAGTTAACTCGTCAACTAACCCAACATAAAAAGAATCCTCAGACTGCCCAACTAGATCTGATTTATCTTCTCTAGTGACATTTTCACTCCAGTTGAGGGTCCATCCGTCTTCAGTAGCCTCAAATAAACTTCCACCAAGCTCCTTTTCTATATCGCTTGTATGTCTTCCACCGCCACCACCCTCCCCAGGCCCACCAATCGCACCACGCTCCCGCTCACCATTGGCAGCGCTGCGAGGGCTATGCCGAGCACCGTTGCTAGCCGCTGAACCGCGGTGTACCCAGTAGGTTTCGGCGGCTCTAAATCCAACACTCCCGGAGTCGCGGCGTTTATGCTTCCGCTCGTCATTGCACTCCGCTTTCTCCAGCGCCCCAGTACCACACCAAAGATACCCGCTCGGGTCGGTGCCCGCCAGCGGATTGTTCATGATGTAGCTGTACGGGTTATGGCTTTGGCTGTTCGCCAAGTAATGCCGCCCACGCTACAGCACGGAGCTAGAACATCCGTTTGCACGATCCATTATATTGTTGTTTTATTTGGCATTTAGATTTTGTCAAAGCATTTTTAACATACTAAAAACACCTATGCAAAACTTAGTATACACACACAAAAAAGGCACCAACGTTGCCGAAGGTGCCTTTCGCTTAGCTTGTTGCTAAAAAACGTGGCTTACCAGCCAGTTTTCTCGCGCAATGCTTTACCGATATCAGCCAAGCTGCGTACGGTTTTAACGCCAGCGGCTTCAAGTGCTGCGAATTTTTCGTCTGCAGTACCTTTACCACCAGAGATGATAGCACCTGCGTGACCCATACGCTTGCCCGGAGGAGCAGTTACACCAGCGATGTAAGATACCACAGGCTTAGTCACGTTGTGCTTGATGTACTCAGCAGCTTCTTCTTCTGCAGTACCGCCGATCTCACCGATCATCACGATAGCTTCAGTCGCTGGATCTTTTTCGAACATTTCGAGAATGTCGATGAAGTTAGAACCAGGAATTGGGTCACCACCGATACCAACACAGGTCGACTGGCCGAAGCCTTCGTCTGTAGTTTGCTTCACGGCTTCATAAGTCAAGGTACCTGAACGTGAAACGATGCCCACTTTACCTGCTTTGTGGATGTGACCAGGCATGATACCGATCTTACACTCGTCAGGAGTAATAACGCCTGGGCAGTTTGGACCGATCATGCGCACGCCTTTGTGCGTCAAGTATTCTTTCACGTAAAGCATATCCAACGTCGGGATACCTTCAGTGATACAGACGATCAACTCGATACCTGCGTCCGCAGCTTCGATGATTGAGTCTTTACAGAAAGGTGCTGGTACGTAGATAACAGACGCTGTTGCGCCAGTTTGTTCTACTGCTTCGCGCACAGTGTTGAAGACTGGCAAACCAAGGTGCGTTTGACCGCCTTTACCTGGGGTTACACCGCCAACCATTTGCGTACCGTAAGCAATTGCTTGTTCAGAGTGGAAAGTACCCTGACCACCAGTGAAACCCTGGCAGATAACTTTGGTGTTTTTATCGATCAAGATAGACATTATTGACCTCCTGCCGCAGCAACCACTTTATCAGCAGCGTCAGACAAGCTCTCTGCTGCGATGATGTTCAGGCCACTTTCTGCTAATTTCTGACGACCTAGTTCTGCGTTGTTACCTTCAAGACGAACAACAACTGGAACTTTAACGCCAACTTCTTCAACTGCGCCCATGATACCTTCTGCGATCATGTCACAACGGACGATACCACCGAAGATGTTAACCAGTACGGCTTGTACTGCGTCATCAGACAAGATGATTTTGAATGCTTCAGTAACACGCTCTTTAGTTGCGCCGCCACCAACGTCCAAGAAGTTTGCAGGTTGACCACCGGCAAGTTTAACGATGTCCATCGTACCCATCGCCAAGCCAGCACCGTTAACCATACAACCGATGTTGCCATCAAGCGCAACGTAGTTAAGTTCCCACTTCGCTGCTTGCGCTTCGCGCTCGTCTTCTTGCGAAGGATCGTGCATTTCGCGGATCTTCGGCTGACGGTATAGCGCGTTGCTGTCGATGTTGATCTTACCGTCTAAGCAGTGCAGGTTGCCTTGCTCAGTGATAACCAATGGGTTGATTTCAAGCAATGCGAAGTCGTACTGCTCGAACATGGCCGCTAGGCCTAAGAAGATTTTGGTGAACTGCTTCACTTGGTCTGGGTTAAGGCCCAGTTTAAAGCCAAGCTCACGACCTTGGTATGGCTGCGCACCCACAGTTGGATCAATCACAGCTTTCAAGATTTTTTCAGGTGTTTCTTCTGCAACTTTCTCGATTTCAACACCACCTTCGGTTGACGCCATGAACACGATTTTACGTGTTGCGCGGTCAACAACTGCGCCTAAGTACAGTTCTGAAGCGATATCAGTAAGGCTCTCAACCAAGATTTTCGCAACCGGCTGACCGTTCGCGTCTGTTTGGTAGGTGACCAAGTTTTTGCCTAACCAGTTGTTAGCAAAGTCACGTACTTCGTCATGGCTAGAAACAAGCTTTACACCGCCCGCTTTACCACGGCCACCGGCGTGCACTTGTGCTTTAACTACCCAACGCTCACCGCCAATTTTCTTGGCAGCTTCGACGGCTTCGTCTGCAGTATCAACTGCGAAGCCTTCAGATACTGGCAATCCGAACTCTTTGAAGAGTTGTTTAGCCTGATACTCATGCAAATTCATGATGATCTTCCGATTCGTTTGAACAACAAAAGCAGCGAAGTGCTGCTTACCCGAAAATTTCGCGCGTATTTTACAGTTTTGCGCGCAAAAAAGACAGCCGCACGTGCAAATACCCTGCTACGTGCGGCTTTACTTTGCTTAGATGTCCAACAACAGACGTTGTGGATCTTCTAATAACTCTTTGATAGTGACCAAGAAGCCTACCGACTCTTTACCGTCGATAATGCGGTGGTCATACGATAATGCTAAGTACATCATCGGCAAGATTTCGACTTTTCCGTCTACCGCCATTGGGCGATCTTGGATTTTATGCATACCCAAGATAGCGCTTTGCGGTGGATTCAAGATAGGCGTCGACAACAGTGAACCGAACACGCCACCGTTAGTGATAGTGAAGTTACCACCTTGCATGTCGTCCATAGTCAACTTGCCGTCACGACCTTTGATAGCAAGGTCGCGGATGCCGTTCTCGATTTCAGCGATGCTCATCTTGTCAGTGTCACGTAACACAGGGGTTACCAAGCCACGTGGCGTTGACACAGCAATGCTGATGTCGAAATAGTTGTGATACACAATGTCATCACCGTCAATTGACGCATTCACTTCAGGGAAGCGTTTCAGCGCTTCGGTAACAGCTTTCACGTAGAAGCCCATGAAGCCAAGACGCGTGTCATGACGCTTCTCAAACTCGTCTTTGTACTTCTTACGCAAGTCCATGATTGGCTTCATGTTGACTTCGTTGAAAGTGGTCAACATCGCCGTTGCGTTCTTCGCTTCAAGCAGACGCTTGGCGATAGTCTTACGCAGACGCGTCATCGGAACGCGCTTCTGGTCACGATCGCCAGCTGCTGGTGCGCTGCTTTCGCTCTTCGCGGCTGCAGGCGCTTCTTTCTTACCGCCTTCTTTAACGTGTTTCTCAACGTCTTCTTTGGTGACACGACCGCCTTTACCAGTGCCTTTCACGTCAGACGCTTTCAGGTCGTGCTCAGCCAACAAACGGCGTACGGCTGGACCAGCAACTTCGCTGTCGCTGTCGTCATCCGAGTCGCTGCTGTCGGCAGATTTGTCAGATGATTTCGCATCGTCAGAAGCAGCTGCAGCTTCGCCGCCTGCTTCAACGATACCGATGACGTCATCGGCACCGACAGTTGCGCCTTCTTCTTGCTTGATTTCAGCAAGTACACCGTCAGCTGGGGCTACAACTTCGAGCACCACTTTGTCGGTCTCGATATCGACCAAGTTCTGGTCACGGGTCACTTTCTCGCCCGCTTTCACGTGCCATGCAGCGATGGTAGCGTCAGCTACTGACTCTGGCAGCTGAGGAACTTTAACTTCGAGTTTCTCGCCGCTACCTGCTTTGGCTGCTGACTTCTCTTCTTTCTTGTCTTCTGACTTCTTCTCATCAGACTTCTTCTCATCAGACTTTTTGTCATCCGACTTTTTGTCGTCAGACTTGGCTGCAGCGCCGTCGCCTTTTTCCAGCTTACCGATGACTTCGTCCGCGCCAACAGTTGCACCTTCTTCAGCGATAATTTCGCCAATTACGCCGTCTTCTGGCGCAACAACTTCAAGGACAACCTTGTCGGTTTCGATGTCGACCAGATTTTGATCGCGCGACACTTTGTCACCTGGCTTAACGTGCCAAGTAGCGACTGTTGCATCTGCAACAGATTCAGGGAGTTGTGGAACTTTAATATCAATAGCCATGGTCAATTGTCACCTATTTAATGGTTAGCGCGTCATCGACTAATTTTTGTTGCTGTTTGTTGTGTTCAGATAAATAACCTACTGCTGGTGCGGCCGAAGCTTCACGACCTGCGTAAGTTAAATCTGCGCCTTTTGGAATTGCCGCTCTAAAGTGATGCTGGCTGCTGTACCAGGCACCTTGGTTTTGCGGTTCTTCTTGGCACCAAACAAAATCTTTCACATGTTTGTATTCTTTCAAGATCTCAGCCACTTCTTCGGCTGGGAACGGATACAGCTGCTCAATACGAATAATTGCAACATCTGCTTGTTCGCGCTCACGGCGCTCCTTCAACAGATCGTAGTAGACTTTGCCTGAGCAGAATATCACGCGTTTCACTTTCTTCGCGTCCAATTTATCGATTTCACCAATCGCATTTTGGAACACGCCATCGGTCATTTCATCAAGTTCTGAAACGGCTAATGGGTGACGTAACAACGATTTCGGTGTCATCACAATAAGCGGACGACGTACAGGACGTAACTGCTGACGACGGAGCATATGGAAGACTTGCGCCGGCGTTGTCGGTACACACACCGACCAGTTATGGTCCGCTGATAGCTGCAAGAAGCGCTCTAAACGTGCAGAACTGTGTTCTGGTCCCTGACCTTCGTAGCCGTGAGGCAACAACATGGTCAGACCGCATAAACGGCCCCACTTTTGTTCGCCCGAACTTAAGAATTGGTCAATCACCACTTGCGCACCGTTGACGAAGTCACCGAACTGGGCTTCCCACATCACCAATGCTTTCGGCTCTGCGGTTGCGTAACCGTATTCAAATGCGACCACCGCCGCTTCAGACAATACCGAGTCATAAATTTCGATCGGGCCTTGGCCTTCACGGATATTATTCAACGGCATGTAGGTCGATGCATCTTTCTGGTTATGCAATACCGCGTGACGGTGGAAGAACGTACCACGGCCGCTGTCTTGACCTGTTAGACGAATATGAATGCCTTCGTCGACAAGGGTCGCGTAGGCTAGGGTTTCAGCAAAGCCCCAATCGGCTTTCTTTTCGCCTTTCGCCATCTTCATGCGTTCGTCATACACTTTCTTCACGCGTGAATGGAGCTTGTAACCCTCTGGGACTGTACTCATCGCAACGCCAATCTCTTCAAGCTGTGCTTTACTGATCTTGGCGTCGTATTCAACGTCCCACTCGTTACCGATGTACTGTGACCAATCACTCGAGTGCGCTTTCATTTCACGCCATTCGTCAACGACGATTTCGCCCTTGTCGAGCTGATCACGGTAGTCGCTGACGAAGCTGTCTTCGGCATCACTTTCAATCACTCCAGCATCAGCAAGACGCTTCGCATAAATACTGCGTGCCACAGGATGCTTCTTCACTTTGGCATACATCACTGGCTGTGTTGCGCTCGGCTCATCGGCTTCGTTGTGGCCGTGACGGCGGTAACACACTAGGTCAATCATGACGTCCCGTTTGAATTCATTGCGGAAATCAATCGCCAATTGCGTAACAAAGACAACAGCTTCTGGGTCATCTGCGTTAACGTGGAAAATCGGTGCCTGCACCATTTTCGCGATATCAGTACAGTACTGCGTTGAACGCGTGTCTTCGCGCTTCGAGGTGGTAAAACCGACTTGGTTGTTGACCACGATACGAATCGAACCACCGCACTGGAAGGCCCGCGTTTGTGACATGTTGAAGGTTTCTTGCACGATACCCTGACCGGCGATTGCTGAGTCACCGTGAATGGTGATTGGCAATACTTTTGAGCCATCTTTGTCGCCCAAGCGGTCCATACGTGCGCGCACCGAGCCCATAACGACCGGGTTCACGATTTCCAAGTGTGACGGGTTGAACGCCAAGGCCAAATGCACGTCACCACCTGGGGTCGCGAAGTCAGATGAGAAGCCCATGTGGTACTTCACATCGCCTGAGCCTTTGCTGGCTGCGTGCTTACCGGCGAACTCGTCGAACAAATCTTGTGGCTTTTTACCGAGCACGTTAACTAAAACGTTCAAACGCCCACGGTGCGCCATACCGATAACGGCTTCTTTCGTACCCTGCTCACCTGCGCGGCTAATCAACGCTTTCAGCATTGGGATGAGGCTGTCGCCCCCCTCTAATGAGAAACGTTTTGCGCCTGGAAATTTCGAGCCTAAATACTTTTCTAGGCCGTCGGCAGCAATCAGCTCTTTCAGGATTTTTTTCTGCTGCTCAGACTTAAATTCTGGGCGTCCGCGCACACCTTCAAGACGTTGCTGAATCCAACGTTTCTCTTCAGTCGATACGATGTGCATGTATTCAGCGCCAATCGAGCCACAATAAATCTGCTCAAGTAGCTGATGGATTTCGCCCAGCTTCATGGTCTCTTGACCTACAGCTAACGAACCCACATTGAATTCTTTGTCGAAATCGTCTTTAGAGAGCTCGTGATGCTCCAAAGAGAGGTCTGGAACTTGCTCCTGCTTCCATAAATCGAGCGGATCAAGGTTCGCGTGTTGATGACCACGGAATCGATAGGCATTGATCAGTTGCAGTACACGTACCTGCTTCTGATCAGGGGCACCCGCAACTACCGTCCCCGCTTGCTTAAGTTTGTTCTTAGCAAGGGTGCGGAATTGCTCACGAATTTCACTGTGCTTGGTGTCATGGCCGCTTCCTTCACGCGGCAACTGGTCGAAGAAGCTTCGCCATTCATCACCAACAGCAGTCGGATCGTCGAGGTACAACTCAAAGAGTTCCTCAACGTACGCCATGTTACCACCAGCTAGGTGGGAGGATTCAAGCCAGGCTTGCATTACGCCATCTTGCATCGCTGTTCCTTCACACTCGTTTTATAAAAAAATAGCCATCCAAGCTGGATGGCTATTTCGATACAGCTCGGCCATTACTATAGCAAATCAACGCGATAGTATTAAATCGCGCGACTCAATAGCATGGATTTGATGTGTCCAATAGCCTTTGTTGGGTTCAAACCTTTCGGGCACACGTTGACGCAGTTCATGATGCCGTGGCAACGGAATACACTGAATGCGTCGTCTAAATCATCAAGACGCTCTTCGGTCGCTGTGTCACGGCTATCGATCAAGAAACGATAGGCGTGCAACAAGCCCGCAGGGCCGATGAATTTGTCTGGGTTCCACCAGAACGACGGGCACGAGGTTGAACAACATGCACAAAGAATACACTCGTACAGGCCATCCAGTTTCGCGCGCTCTTCAGGCGATTGCAGACGCTCACGCGCTGGTGGCGTTTTGTCGTCGTTAATCAAATACGGCTTGATCTTCTCGTACTGTTTGTAGAACTGAGTCATGTCTACAATCAAGTCACGAATCACCGGCAAACCTGGTAGCGGACGGATCACAATTTTGCTGCCCTTAAGAGCTGACAATGGTGTGATACAGGCCAAACCATTCTTACCGTTCATGTTCAAACCGTCAGAACCACACACACCTTCACGGCATGAGCGACGGAATGCTAACGTTGGATCTTGCTCTTTCAATTTAAGCAACAAGTCCAGCACCATCATGTCCTGATTTTCCTCGACCTCGAGGGTGTAATCCTTCATGTAGGGTGCGTTATCAACATCCGGGTTGTAACGATAAACTGAAATACTCAACTTCTTCATCGTTGTCACCTAACCTTAGTAAGTCCGCGCTTTCGGCGGGAATGCTTCACGTAACTTCGGCGCCATGTTTACTTCGCGCTTGAGCATATCTTCTTTCTCTGGGCGATAAACACTATGCACCAACCAGTTCTCGTCATCACGATCTGGATAGTCTGCACGGCTATGAGCACCGCGGCTCTCAGTACGGAAGTTTGCTGAAACAGCCGTTGAATAAGCAGTTTCCATCAAGTTATCAAGTTCTAAACACTCGATACGCTGGGTATTGAACTCTGCACTGGTGTCGTCAAGGCGCGCGTTCTTCAAGCGTTCGCGGATTTCTTTCAGCTCCGCTAAGCCCTCTTTCATTGCTTCGCCTTCACGGAATACCGAGAAGTTCAACTGCATGCACTTCTGCAAATCTTTCTTGATTTGTACTGGGTCTTCACCGTCTTTATTGCTTTCCCAACGATTCACCCGTGCTAATGCTGCATCGATATCGCTTTGACTTGCTTCACGCGCTTCGGTGTTGGCTGCCAAGGCATCGCCCAAATGCAAGCCAGTCGCACGACCGAAGACAACCAAGTCGAGCAGTGAGTTACCGCCAAGGCGGTTCGCACCATGTACTGATACACAGGCGATTTCACCACAGGCAAACAAGCCTTGAATTGGCGTTGCGTTACCGCTGTCATCGATTTGCAGTGCTTGACCGTTCACGTCGGTCGGGATACCGCCCATCATATAGTGACAGGTTGGAATGACTGGAATTGGCTCTTCCGCAGGGTCAACGTGCGCGAAGGTCTTCGCCAAGTCACAGACGCCTGGTAAGCGGCTTTCCAATACATCACGACCCAAGTGGTCGAGTTTCAGTTTCAAGTGAGTGCCCCATGGACCTTCACAACCGCGGCCTTCGCGGATTTCGGTCATCATTGAACGGGCAACAACGTCACGCGAAGCCAAATCTTTGGCATTCGGTGCGTAGCGTTCCATGAAACGTTCACCGTCTTTATTCAGCAGGTAACCACCCTCACCACGGCAACCTTCGGTTACCAAGGTTCCTGCACCGGCGATACCGGTTGGGTGGAACTGCCACATTTCCATATCTTGCACTGGCACACCGGCACGCAATGCCATACCAACTCCGTCACCAGTGTTGATGTGTGCATTGGTGGTTGACGCGTAGATACGTCCTGCACCACCCGTAGCAAGTACAACTGCTTTCGCTTTCACATAGAAGATTTCACCGGTTTCGATGTTCAGAGTGGTAACACCCACCACTGCACCGTCTTGGTTCTTCACGAGGTCAAGCGCATACCACTCAGAAAATACCGTGGTTTTGTTCTTTACGTTTTGTTGGTACAGCAAGTGCAACAAGGCGTGACCGGTACGGTCCGCAGCAGCTGCTGTACGCGCGGCTTGTTCGCCGCCGAATGACTTCGACTGACCACCGAATGGACGCTGGTATACTTTGCCGTTCTCAAAACGTGAGAATGGCAAGCCCATGTTTTCGAGTTCCAGAATGGCTTCTGGACCGGTTTTACACATGTACTCGATAGCGTCTTGGTCACCGATGTAGTCCGAACCTTTTACGGTATCGAACATGTGCCATTCCCAGTTATCTTCGTGCGCGTTACCCAGCGCTACGGTGATACCACCTTGCGCAGATACGGTGTGCGAACGGGTTGGGAAGACTTTCGACATCAGTGCACAGGTCATGCCTGACTGAGAAATTTGTAGTGCTGCGCGCATACCTGCGCCGCCGGCACCAATGACTACTGCATCATATTCAAGAGTTTGTACGCTCACTTACACACCCTCCACAGGCCACACTACGAGTAGGCCAGCCAGCCAATACACGATAAGTGCAACACTTACTACGAATTGAATGAAAGCTCGTAAGCCAGAATTTTTGACGTAATCAGTCAACACCTGCCAGATACCAATCCAGCCGTGAATAAGTACTGATGTTAACGCCAACATAGTGAAGATCTTCATGCCTAAATTGGCGAAAAGATTCGTCCAAACGGCATAATTAATGGTCTCAGCAGAAACCAAGAAGCTCACCATGAAGATGGCGTACAAAGCCATGATGATGGCTGATGCACGTAGCAGGATAAAGTCGTGGGTTCCGCTACGGCCAAATGTTGAAGCTACTTTTACCATAACCACACCCCTGCTAACACTGATAGTACGATGGCGAGTACAAATACGATTTGCGCGCTGATACGGCCGGAATTGAGCTCTTCAAAATAGCCCATGTCCATGCACATGTGGCGTACGCCAGCGAGAAGGTGATAACCAAGTGCGGTTAGGATGCCCCAGGCGATAAACTTAGCAATGAAGCTGGTGAACAGGTCGTGCACCATTGCAAAGCCCTCGGCTGATTGCAGTGAAGTTGCCAACGCCCACACCAGTAAACCGATCGAGATCAGCATGATCACGCCAGAAACACGGTGCAAGATGGAACTAAGCCCCGCAGCGGGGAGACTAATAGTTGTAAGGTCTAAATTTACAGGTCTTTGTTTTTTCACGATTGTTGTGCCTTTCAGAAAAGCATTGATAACATGCTCGGAACTTCAAACATCCTCGTCCGAAAACATCGATTAGAGGACCCTGTGAGATCGCCGCCAAAGTATATAAGCCAGAGCTACTAATTACAATTCTCTGACCGCGACTTTCCTAGAAAAACGTGAATTTTTTCGCTTTAGATCAACAGACTTGAAATCAATCCTCGATGCAACACTACCTTAGTCGTATACACAGCCGCAGCGAATCAACGTATAACCATTTCGATTGATTTGACGAAAGTGAGCAAGAGTGTCATCCAAATGCCATACTCATGCGTAACAATGACACTTTTACTTGACGCAGATCGGGATTTCAAGCCGAACTAAACAGCCGTTTGAATTGACAATGGCGGTTAAGATCAAGTAAATTCTAGCGCTCTTTTTTAGTGATGAAGCAGATTAAAACAAGGAGATTTCCTTATGGCTGATCGTAAAGCCACCCTGCAGATTGACGGCCAATCCATTGAATTACCAGTGTTATCTGGTACAGCCGGCTATGATGTAGTTGACGTGCGTACTCTTGGCAAACACGGGTTTTTCACTTTTGACCCTGGCTTCCTAGCCACCGGTTCATGCGAATCGAAAATCACCTACATTGACGGTGAAAACGGCATCCTTCTGCACCGCGGATATCCGATTGATCAGCTCGCTACGCAAGCGGATTATCTCGAAGTATGTTACATGCTGCTCCACGGTGAAGCTCCTACAGCGGAGCAATATGACAATTTCAAAGCGACCATCACCAAGCACACGATGGTACACCAAGGTTTACACAACTTCTTTAACGGTTTCCGTCGCGACGCGCATCCAATGGCGATGTTGTGTGCAGTAACCGGTGCTTTATCATCGTTTTACCACGATGACTTGGACATCCATGACGAAAAACAACGTCTGCGTAGCGCGTATCGTTTGATTGCCAAAATGCCAACGATCGCTGCGATGGCGTATAAATTCAGCATCGGTCAGCCGTTTGTCTACCCGCAAAACGACTTATCGTACTCAGAGAACTTCCTCAACATGATGTTCTCGGTACCAGCAGAAGATTACAAAGTAAATCCGATTATCGCGAAAGCTATGGACCGTATCTTTACTTTGCATGCTGACCATGAGCAAAACGCATCGACTTCTACCGTGCGTTTGGCAGGCTCTTCAGGCGCGAACCCTTACGCATGTATTGCGGCGGGTGTTGCGTCACTTTGGGGACCTGCACACGGCGGCGCGAACGAAGCCTGCTTGCGCATGCTGAAAGAAATCGGCTCAGTCGACAACATTCCTAAGTACATCGAGAAAGCCAAAGACAAGAATGATCCGTTCCGTCTGATGGGCTTCGGTCACCGTGTTTACAAGAACTTCGACCCACGCGCTACGGTAATGCGTGAGAGTGCACACGAAGTCTTACAGGAACTGAACATCGACGATCCGTTGCTTGACGTTGCTATGGAACTTGAGCGTATTGCGCTTGAAGACCCGTACTTCGTTGAGAAGAAACTTTATCCGAACGTCGACTTCTATTCAGGCATCATCCTGAAAGCGATCGGCATCCCAACTAACATGTTCACTGTTATCTTTGCCCTGTCACGTACAGTTGGCTGGATTTCACACTGGCATGAAATGATGGGTGAAGCGAACCAGAAGATCGGTCGTCCGCGTCAGCTTTACACTGGTGAAGCGAAGCGCGACTTTACACCGATTAAGCGTTAAGTTTTTCACCACTTTGGTGAGTTTCGCTTAGTACATTTCGCTAAAGATTAGTAAAAAGCACGCTACGGCGTGCTTTTTTTGTGCTTGTTTACTAACCAATGAGAAGTTTAATTAAACACGCCCCCTCCTCTACAGACCAATAAAAACAAGACGTTAAGCGAAAAATAAAACTCTGCATCAAAAATTGGCACGCAATCTGCATAAACCTTACCAAAGAAACAAACGTCTTAATCTGCATTCGTTGCGTTGGCAGGTTTGACCCGTACTAGAAGTACGGGCTACCAACATCAAACAGCGAATAGCAAATAGCGAACAACGAAGTAAAAAACGGGGGTAATTCACATGAGTTCCATTTACGGCAGTAAACTCAAAAACACAGCAAGCTTTGCCGGCTTGACTGCTTTAATTCTGACTTCAAGTCTGTTGCTAAACGGTTGCGGTCAGGCCGGCGCCTCAAATCAAGCAGAAACCAAAGAAGAAGTGGTGGTACGTATTCCCGTTGCCACCGAAGTGGTCGAACGCCAAGCCATTACTTCGAGTTTCCGCACCACTGCCACGCTAGAGGCTCGTGAAGAAACCGATATCATCAGCAAAGCCAACGGTATTGTTGAAGAAATCTTAGTAGAAGAAGGCGACTGGGTTGAGAAAGGTCAGTTGCTGGCACATCTGCGCGACGACGAATATCGCATTCAGGTAGCCCAAGCCAAAGCCGAACTCAATAGCATTCAGCAAGAGCTAAAACGTGTCAAAGACATGGCCGAGCGCGACATGATCAGTGCCGATGCCTACGATAAGCTCCGCTTTCAAGCCGATACTTTGCAAGCACGCTACGATATGGCGGCGCTTAATCTTGCGGAAACTGAGATTCGCGCACCTATTTCAGGCTTCATCGCGACGCGTTATGCCAAACTTGGCAACATGATCAGCCAATATCAGCCACAAAAGCTATTCCACATTGTAGCTTTAGATGAATTGCAAGGTAACGTTCACTTGCCTGAGCGTGAACTACAGTTCATTCAAGTGGGCCAAACTGCCGAGCTGAAAGTCAGCGCCATGCCTGGACAAACTGTGATGGCAAAAGTTGACCGCATTAGCCCTGTCGTGGACACACAGTCAGGTACCTTCAAAGTAGTGCTCAGCGTTGCCAACCCGGATAATGCGTTGAAAGCAGGTATGTTTGCGCACGTAAAACTACATTACGCGACCCATGAAGATGCGATTACCGTGCCTCGCTATGCCGTGCAAAGTTTAGATGGCAAGCACAGTGTGTTCACGGTCGACGCAGAGGGTGTAGCGCACAAAGTCGATGTTGAACTTGGCTTTGAAGACGAAACCCACGTCGAAATTATCAATGGTGTAAACGCTGGTGAACAGTTAGTGGTCAGCGGTCAAGCCAACTTAAAAGATGCCGCCTTGGTTGAAGTTATTGCAACTAACGAGAGCGAGCAACAATCATGAGCCTAGCCAAATTAGCAGTACGGCGGCCGGTCACTGTCGCCATGTTTACCCTCGCAGTATTGCTGTTTGGCATGGTCTCGTTAGGCCGCATCCCAGTTACTTTACTGCCTGATTTATCTTATCCAACACTTACCGTGCGCACTGACTACCCCGGCGGCGCGCCAGGTGAAGTTGAACAACTGGTCAGTAAGCCCATTGAAGAAGCTTTAGGTACAGTCAAAGGCGTGCGCCGTATCGAGTCGATTTCGCGTGCCGGACAAAGCGATGTGCTGCTCGAGTTTGCTTGGGGCAGTGACATGGATATGGCCAGCCTCGACGTGCGCGAAAAAATGGACTTAGTTCCCTTGCCGCTTGACCTTGAGAAGCCAACCCTGCTGCGCTTCAACCCCGCAGAAGAGCCAATCTTTCGTTTAGCTTTGGGTTATGCCGAGATAGCGGACCCGAATGTCGATGAACTTAAGCGCTTACGTACCTTTGCCGAGGAAGAACTAAAACGCCACCTCGAAGCGGTTGAGGGCGTAGCTTCGGTGCGCCTTGGCGGTGGTCTTGAAGATGAAATTCAAGTCTTAGTGAATGAGCAACAAGCGACGCAATTGCAAATTCCAATGAGCCTGATTTTGCAGCGCTTAAAAGACGAGAACATCAACCTCTCCGGTGGTCGCCTCGAAGCGCAGCGCGCTGAATACCTCGTGCGCACATTGAATCAGTTTGAAGATTTAGATGATATTCGTGGTATTTACATCGCTACCCGTAACGACCGCCCTATCCTTTTACGCGACGTTGCCGAAGTCACAAATAGCTACAAAGAACGTGACTCCATCAGCCGCGTTGCTGGCCGTGAAGCGGTTGAAGTCTCGCTTTACAAAGAAGGTGACGCCAATACCGTTCAAGTGTCTAAAGCAATTCAGAATCACCTCGCCTATCTACAGCAACGCGAGGTTATTCCGAGCCAATACCAAGTAGAACCCATCTCTGATCAGGCGGTGTTTATTCAAGCCGCCATAGCTGAAGTGCGTGACGCCGCTATTTTTGGTGGCTTGCTCGCTATGGTGATTATTTACCTGTTCCTGCAGCGCTTGTGGCCGACCGTGATTATTTCCATGGCGATTCCGGTCTCGATCATTGCGACCTTTAACCTGATGCACGGTTATCAAATTTCGCTCAACATGATGTCGCTTGGCGGTATTGCGCTCGCGGTCGGTATGTTGGTGGATAACGCCATCGTGGTATTGGAAAACATTGCGCGACACAATGAGGAAACCGATGTCGCAACTGCCGCAGAACAAGGCACTAGTGAGGTTACCGGGGCGATTATCGCTTCGACCTTGACCACCATGGCGGTGTTCTTCCCATTAGTTTTTGTTGAGGGACTTGCCGGGCAGCTATTTGCCGACCAAGCGCTTACCGTGACTTTCTCGCTCTTAGCATCATTGTTAGTCGCGCTTACCTTAATTCCGATGTTATCCGCCAAGCAAAAAACTGCCGATGCAGCGATTACTGCACAGCAACACTTTGCCCCAGCGCAACAGCGCAAGGGCTGGCGGTTTTGGGTCATGGCGCCACTGCTGCTAGTTTTCCGTTGGGTACCGCTAGCGATCGTCAGCGTCCTAGTCTTTATCTGGCGCGGTCTTGCGAAGCTTCTAGGGTATGCGGTGCGGCCGCTGCTCAAAGGCTTTGATTGGAGCTATCAACGCTTAGCAAGCGCCTACCAGAGCCTACTCAACACAGCCTTAGCGAATGCCAAAGCGACTCTTGCTGCTATTGTGCTCGTTGCCGCAGCTTGCTATGCGTTACTACCGCACCTGCCGGTCAGCCTTTTGCCGAGTATGGCGCAAGGCGAATTCTACGTTGAGATAGAGTTGCAACCGGGTGCGACGATTGAAGAGACCGATGCGGTCTTAACCGGCTTAGCTCAGCATCTTGAAGCCAACACAGAGCTCGCGCAACACGTTGAAAAAGCCTATAGCATCGCCGGTACAGGCAGTTTGTTAAACGCTTCACCTGGCCAAAATGGCAACCAATGGGGCCGCTTTAATGTGGTCATGAAGGACGCAAGTGACGTCTTTGCCGAAGAGCGCGTACAAAACTATTTGCGCAACTATGTGCAGCGTATTCCGGGCGTGAGCGTTAAGCTGGGGCGCCCTGAACTGTTTAGTTTTAGCAGTCCAATGGCGATTGAAATCACGGGCTATGACCTCGACTTATTGCAGCAAGCAGCCAACCAAGTCGCCGCAGCTCTTGCCGAAGACGCCCGCTTCACTGATATCCGTAGCAACATGGCCGAAGGGCAGCCTGAAATTGCGGTGTTTTTTGACCATGCACGCCTCGCTCAATATGGCTTGACCAGTGCCACGGTTTCAGAGTTATTGGCTACCAAAATTGGCGGTCGTGTAGCGACACAGTTTAGTCTCGAAGATCGCAAAATCGATATCTTGGTACGCAGCCAAGCGCAAGACCGTGATTCACTTCGTGACTTACAACTGATGGTGGTGAATCCTGGTGCCGAGCGTGAAATTCCACTACAAGCGGTCGCCGACATCCAACAAATCGTCGGTCCGAGTGAAATTACCCGCCTTGACCAAGAACGTACTGCTATCGTCAACGCCAACTTGGCCTATGGCGACCTTGGTGCCGCGGTACAAGCGGCTGAACAAATCTTGGCCGACATGCAGTTGCCACTGACCGTTGAGGCGCAGATTGCCGGGCAAAACGAAGAAATGCAGCAGTCGTTTAAATCACTGCAAATGGCGCTCGCGCTGGCCGTATTCTTGGTTTATCTAATCATGGCCTCGCAGTTTGAATCATTATTGCATCCGTTTTTCATTTTGTTCAGCGTGCCACTCGCCGGTGCAGGTTCGGTGCTTGGACTCTATCTTTTGAATACAGAGTTAAGCGTCATCGTATTTATTGGCTTGATTATGCTTGCGGGTATCGTGGTCAATAATGCGATTGTTCTGGTTGACCGCATTAACCAGTTACGACAGCAAGGCGCCAGTCGTTACGACGCAGTTTTTCAAGCCGCGCAGCAGCGCTTGCGGCCAATACTGATGACCATGTTCACCACCGTCTTGGGACTGTTGCCGCTTGCTTTGGGTCTCGGCGAAGGCGCCGAAATCCGCGCCCCTATGGCGATTAGTGTCATCGCCGGCCTACTGTTCTCAACCTTGCTTACCCTACTGTTTATTCCATGCTTGTATTTGCTGGTAGACCGTAAACGAGTTGAGCCTACGTTGGCTGAGACCGAAGCAACTGGGGAGACGCAAGCATGAGTGCGGCAGAAATTGGCGCAAGCCTAGCGCGTTTGGCGCTAAAACGCCCTGTTACCATTTGTATGCTGTTTATTTCAATGCTGCTGTTAGGCGCGATCAGTTCGCGCCTCTTGCCGCTGGAAAAGTTTCCCGGCATTGAAATTCCAGAAATGGTAGTCACCGTCCCCTACCCAAATTCCAGTCCGGCCGAGGTCGAACGTCTGATCACCCGACCGTTGGAAGAAGCGCTGGCGACCATTACCGACATTAAGCGTATGCGTTCGTTTTCCACCAGCGACAACGCGCAAGTCGTGTTGCAGTTTGAGTGGGGCGAAGACATCAATTCAAAAAGTATTGAAGCGCGCGAAAAGGTCGATGGCATAAAACATCTATTGCCAGACGACGTGGAACGCATCCAAGTCATGCAATTCAATACTGAAGACATGCCGGTGTTCCAACTGAGGATTTCGAGTCAGCGTGATTTGAATAACGCCTACGACTTGCTCGATCGCAGCCTAAGACGGCCGATTGAGCGCGTGGATGGCGTCTCACAAGTGACACTTTATGGTGTTGAAAAACAGCAAATTGTCATTCGTTTAGACCAAGCAAAACTGTTGCAGCACCGCCTCTCGGCGGCCGCTATTACTGCGCGTTTGCGCGCAGCTAACTTTTCTCTTACGGCGGGCTATATTGAGAACGAAAACGAGCGTATTTTGGTAAATCCGGTGGGTGAATTCCAATCGGAATACGAAATTCGCCAGTTCCCGATAACGTCACAGTTAAAACTTGGCGACATCGCTACCGTACAACGTGAAATGCCACGCAAAACCGACGGGCGTCACCTCGACCAAGTCTATGCCATTGGTATGGACGTATTCAAAGAGTCCTCACAGAACTTGGTCGAAGTCTCCGACCGTGTGCGGGCGGTCGTGGATGAGATCCGCAATGACCCGCAGTTTGATGGCATTAATTTGTTCGTTATGGACGACACCGCCGCAAGTGTGAAAACCTCTTTGCATGACTTGCTGCTTGCTGGCCTGATCGGTGCCGGTTTGTCGTTTATCGTGCTGTTTTTGTTCTTACGTAACATCGTTACCACGCTGGTGGTGGTGCTCTCCGTACCCATCGCTATTTGTATCGCTTTGGGCGGCATGTACTTTCTTGGCTATTCACTCAATGTTTTAAGCTTGATGGGATTAATGTTAGCCATCGGTATGCTGGTCGATAATGCCGTGGTTATCACCGAAAGTATCCAATATGAAGTTGAACAAGGTTTGCAAAGTGAGCAAGCGACCTTACAAGGTGTTGGCAACGTCTCGTTAGCTGTGCTGGCGGGTACGTTAACCACCGCCATTGTGTTCTTGCCAAATATCTTCGGCAAAAAAATCGATATCACTATCTTCCTGGAACACACTGCAGTAGCGATTTGCTTGTCGCTCCTTGCATCTTTGCTCATTGCGCAAACGCTGATCCCATTGTTAGCTAGCAAACTGACCAAAGTCATGGGCAGCAAAAAGCCACAACATCGCCCTTCTCGCTATCGCAAAGCATTGCAATGGAGCTGGCGCCATCCGCGTTGGACAGGCTTGTTCGCGTTCTTAATTTTGGCAACGATTGTTATTCCTTTGGGGGCAGTTTCGGGGGACCAACAAGACGAAGGCTTTAATGACCGACTGTTTCTTAACTATAACTTGCATCAGCAATACAGCTTGGCCGAGGTTGAAGCCGAAGTCGCGCGCATGGAGGAGTTTCTCTACGCCAATCAAGACGCTTTTTACATTGACGCAGTCTACAGCTATTACACGCCGAACTATGCGATTTCGACCTTATTGATGAAGCCAGATCGTCCGGTCAAAATGAGCGAGCTGATGAATCAAATGCGTGAGCAATTCCCCAAAATGCTCCGCAGCGAGCCGCAATTTGGTTGGGGTGGTGGCGGCGAAGGCGTACGCATTACGCTCAACGGCCAATCGACCGAAGTGCTGCAAGAGCTCAGTGCCCGCTTTATTCCGCTGTTAGCGTCGATTGAAGGCTTGAATGACCTGCGTAGCGAAACCGATGCCGGGCAGTTTGAGTATTTAGTGACCATTGATCGAGAGCGTGCACATAATCTTGGTCTAAGCTCCGCCGCCGTGGCACAGCAATTAGCAACGGCATTGCGCGGCAATCGGTTACGCTCGTTCCGCGGTGACCTGAATGGCGAAGTCCCCTTGCGTATTGCCTTTGACAAAGACTTGGAAACCTCACTCGAAGCCTTGCAGAACCTACCCATTAGTCAAGTCGATGGCCGTACAGTGCCATTAGCTGCAGTGGCTGATTTTCGCATTGAACCGCGCCTCGGCGCCATTCGCCGCCTCGACCGCCGCACCTCGTTGGCTATCCAAGCCAACTTGAATAGCGACGAACTGACGCTTGACCAAGCGCGGGAACAAATCACCACGCTGCTCAATCAAGTTACCCTACCGGATGGTTATACTTGGTCGCTTGATGGTAGCTTCCAGCGTCAGCAAGAAGCCGAGAACGTCATGCTGGTCAACACGTTGCTTGCAGTGGTGATGATTTACATTGTTATGGCAGCGTTGTTTGAGTCGGTGCTGTTACCTACCTCAGTGATCACCTCGTTACTGTTCTCTATCGTCGGCGTGTTCTGGGCACTGATGCTCACTGGCCAAAGCATGGACGTGATGGCGATGATAGGTATTCTGATCCTGATGGGAATCGTGGTGAACAACGGCATCGTCTTGGTCGACCGTATCAATCAGCTGCTCGCCGCAGGTCATAGCTTGGAAGAGGCTGTGATTGAAGGCAGTGTGAGTCGTTTACGACCGATCCTGATGACCGTGGCAACCACCGTCTTGGGCTTAGTGCCGTTGGCGTTTGGTACGACGCAAATCGGTGGCGACGGCCCGCCGTACGCACCGATGGCGATCTCGATTATTGGTGGTTTACTATTGTCGACACTGACCAGTCTGTTCCTAGTGCCCTACGTATACGCTCGCTTGCTGTGGTGGCGCGAACGCTGGCACGCGCTGAAAGCACGCGCCAGAGGGATGGTCGACCGTATCGGCTTAGTCAAGTAACTCGCGGTTTGCGCGATCCAAGTCGGCTGGCGTATCAATGCCAGCCGGCGGATTGGCAATCGCCTCGGCGACGTGAATACGTTCGCCGTACCATAACACACGCAACTGCTCGAGCGACTCAATGGCTTCTAACGGACTCGGCTCCCACTCCACATAACGCCAGACAAAACCGGCGCGATAAGCGTAAATACCGATATGGCGCATATAGGCTGCCTGCTCACCGATTTTGTCATGGCTCAAAGCATCCCGTTCGTAAGGGATAGGCGCCCGCGAAAAATACAATGCATAGCCGTTCGCATCCGTAACAACTTTCACCGCATTCGGATTTTTCACTTCTTCTAAATTGCTAATCGGCACCGCTAAAGTAGCCATTTGTGCCGCGCGTTGATTCATTAAGTTATCGGCAACTTGGCGAATAATTTCCGGCGGAATAAAGGGCTCATCCCCCTGCACATTTACCACGACTTGATCGTCCGCGATAGCTAAGTAATCAATGACTTCGGCAATACGTTCCGTTCCCGATTGATGGTGACTTGCGGTCAGCATGGCACGGCCACCAAAAGCCTCAACAGCGTCGACGATGCGCTGATCATCCGTGGCGACAATCACTTCTGCGGCACCCGCCGCAGCCGCGCGTTCGTAAACCCGCTGGATCATCGACTTATTGCCAATCATGGCGAGGGGCTTACCCGGTAATCGGGTTGAGGCATATCGTGCTGGAATAATTACGGTGAAACTCATTTCGGCAGTTGCTCCAAATCAGCAGCGCTTAGCTCACGCGCTTCGCTACGAAGTAAAAAAGGAATATCGTCTCGCACCGGATAAGCCAAGCGATCGCCGCGACAAATTAGCTCTGCGGTCGCAGCGTTCCAAACCAGCCTACCTTTACATAACGGGCAGGCAAGGAGTGCGAGCGTGCGTTCATCAAGTGCCATGGTGAAACCTCTCAAGCGCAGCATCAAGCTGCTGCCAGAAAGTATCTGGCAACTGTGCTGCTACGGGTAAATAATAGCAATGTTCGCTAGCAAATGAGCGCCATTTCATCGCATCTTTCTCAGTCATTAAAATGACGTCGTAGTCACGCAATTCTTTTGCGTCGTTTGCCGTGAAGGCGTAGTGGTCTGGATAGGCCTTGCAGGTCATGCTGCGCGTTTCTACCTCTTGCACGGTATCAAAAAAACGCTGTGGATTGCCGATACCCGCGAGTGCGAGAGTACGCCCTTCGGGTAACTGTTCACAGCGGCTGTCATCATGCACGCGGCGCCAACCTTGGCTGTGCAACTGCATGGTGAATCCGTCAAGTTGTGGTGCTTCGCCATTCACAATCACTGCATCGACACTTTGCAGACGCTCAGGACTCTCGCGCAACGGGCCAATCGGTAGACACCAACCATTACCGAGCCCGCGCTTAGCATCGATGACGGCAATCTCAAACTGCCGTGATAAGCGGTAATGTTGGAGACCATCGTCACTAATAATGACAGTGGTTTCTGGCGCTTGAGCTAAGGCTTGCAGTGCCGCAGCAACTCGATTCGGCGCTACCACGACTGGAACTTGTGCTCGCCGCGCGAGAAGTAAGGGTTCATCGCCGCAGGCTTGCGCGGCGGTCGTTGAGGTTACGGTCAGTGGAAAAGGTCCCTTGCCGCCATAGCCCCGCGAGATAATCGCAGGTTTTTCGCCTTGTGCCTGCAAGTGCTGCACTAACGCCAGGGTGACAGGGGTTTTCCCGGTGCCACCGACAGTAATATTGCCAACCACAATGACCGGCACCGGTAACGGCTTCGGCGGGTTCGCCAGCACTGCTTTACGACGCCAACGACTGACCAGCACGAACAACCCGTGCAGCGGCAACAAGAGCCACAGCCACCAAGTAACGCGTCGTCGGTACCAAGCGTCGGTAAGAGCCATTAGCCAAGCTCGCCGCTAAATTGCAGGCTGTACAGTTGGTAGTAGGCACCCTCTTGCTCTAACAGTGCTTGATGGCTACCACGTTCCACCACACCACCGTCTTCCAAAACGAGAATCTCATCCGCTTTCTCAATCGTCGACAAGCGATGTGCTATCACGATCGAGGTGCGATTTTTTTGTAAGGTTTGCAAAGCGGTTTGGATATGTCGCTCTGATTCGGTATCCAGCGCCGAGGTGGCTTCATCCAAAATCAAAATAGGTGCGTCTCGCAACAACGCTCGCGCAATCGCGATGCGTTGACGTTGACCACCTGACAGCATCACACCATTTTCGCCGACCATGGTGTCGAGGCCATTAGGAAGGTTATCGGTAAACTCGGTGACATAGGCTAACTCGGCCACTTCGCGTAGGCGTTCAGGCGAAATCTCGCCATGCGCACCGTAAGCGATATTGTTGGCGATGCTGTCATTGAACAAGGTCACATGTTGCGACACAAGGGCAAACTGGCGCCGCAACGACTTTAATTTATAGTCATAGATGTCGACACCATCGAGCTTGATAACGCCCTCTTGCGGCGTGTAAAAACGCGCAAGCAGATTCGAGATGGTCGATTTACCACTACCGGAACGCCCCACGAGAGCTAGTGTCTTGCCCGGTTCAACATGAAAGCTGACATCGCTCAATGCCGGCGACTCGGTGTCATCATAGCTAAAGGTGACATGCTCAAAGCGAATATCGCCTTGCGCTCGGTCGAGCTGTTTTTTACCTGAGTCATCTTCTGCTTTTTCGTCGAGAATACTGAAAATACTCTGCGCCGCGGCGATACCCCGTTGGAAGTCGCTGTTGACGGTGGTCAGCTGCTTCAATGGGCGTAACAGCATGATCATCGCAGTCAGCATGGTAGTAAATGCCCCCGCGGTCAATTGCTCGAGCATCTCTGGATAGCTTGCAAGCACGAGCACCATCGACAAACTGAATGAAGCAATCAACTGAATCACCGAGGTACTCAGCGTTTGCGCGTTAACCAGTTTCATATGCTGATTGCGGGTGAAATCGGTCACTTTATCGAAGCGCTTTGACTCGCGTTTCTGTCCTTCGTACATGACCACTACTTTGTGGCCGTTGAGCATTTGCTCCGCGGTCGTGGTGACATCACCCATCGCGTTTTGAATACGGTTGGAGACTTTACGGAAGCGTTTTGATACCACCGAGACAATTTTGGCAATAATCGGACCAATCAATAAAAACACCAACGATAGCAACCAACTGTGATAAAACATCAAGGCCAGCAGGCCAATCACATAAGCGCCCTCGCGGATCAATACAATCACCGCACGGCTGCTAGCTTCCGCCACCTGCTGGGTGGTGTAAGTCAGTTTCGATAATAAATCACCGGTCGAATGCCGATCGTGAAAAGCCACAGGTAGCTTCACTAAATGGTCAAAGAGTTGCTGTCGCAACGACGTCACCACGCGAAAACCCACCCAATTAAGAAAGTAGGTCGAGATAAAATTAAACAACCCGCGCAGGATGAAAATCACCGGCACGAAGATCGCACCATAGAGTAATATTTTAGGGTCGCTTTGGGTTAAACCGTCATCAATAAGCGTTTGAATTTGGGAGAGAAAGAAGGTGTCGACGGCGGCATAGCCAATCATGCCAAAAATAGAAAAAATAAAGGCCGCACGATAAGGCTTAATGTAGCCAAGTAAACGGCGAAAAGTCTTTTGTTTTACTGTCTCTGCACTCATGCAATAGCTTCTAGTGGCAAATCATAGCCTCATTCTAACCGTTTTCTGCGCTTACTGGCTAGTTTCCGCATCAAACCAATAACCTAGTGCCGCTGAAAAGGGTTGTTCTAACCACCATGTTACACCGTCGCTGTGCAAGGTTATCTGCCCGCCTCGCGCCGTGTCGACAAGTGCGATTTTTAAATTTTTATAGGTGGACACAACCTGTTCATGGGGGTGGCCATAGGCTGAGTTGCGTCCGCGACTCAGTAGCGCGGCGGCAGGCTGTACATGCCGGACGAAATAACTTTCAGAAGAACTTTTACTGCCATGGTGCGGCACCAGTAAAATATCCGCTTGTAAGGGTGCCAATTCAGCCAATAATTGTCGCTCTGAGCGCTTCTCAATATCACCAGTAACCAATACTTTGACCTGCCCTAGCTTGAGCAACAGTACGCAGGAGCTGTTGTTACTATGGTTGCCGCGTTCGCTTGCTTGGCGAGGATGTAGAACCTGCCAGGAGACACCGCGCCAATTGCCCTGCTGCCCAGCCAAGCAAGGTGCGCCTTTATGCCCGCCATACCAGCGCAGTTGCGGGTAAGCGGCAGCTACGGTTGCATAACCCCCTTCGTGATCACGATCGGTGTGAGTGATAAAACCAATTTCAGGCCGCAAGCGACGCCCATCAAGAAATGGCATGATGACGCGCTCGGCCATCGAGCCATGCCCTTCCCAGCTTGCGCCGGTATCAATCAGCAGCGCATGCCCTTGCCGTTCTAGCACCATGGCACTGCCTTGTTCGACGTCTAATACGTGTAATTGGTAGGTGGCACTTGGTGGCATTGCCTGAGTCACCAGAAAGGCAAAACTAAGCGCGGTGCAAGCGAGCAAACGCCAACGCCACCGCAGCGGCAACACCAGCAGTGTCACACCCACAGCTAACCAGGGCCAAGGTGGTAAGTTCACTGCTGGTAACCATTGCCACGGTTGCGCCGCTAAGTTGCTGAGCGCCGGCCACAATTGCGCTAATGGCCAAATGGCGAGGGCGAACCACCACTGTGCCCAAGCGGTCTGTGCGAGAACCGCAAAGCCGAGCCCTACCAAGCCCATCGGCAATACCCAAAAGCTCACCAAGGGCACCACGAGCAAATTCGTTAACGCCGCAGCGCTTGCAACGCCGCCGAAGCTAGCGGCCATGACCGGCACAAACAGCAAGGTGATCAGCCATTCAAAACGCCAAAGCGCACGTAACTTGGCCCATCGTCCTCGGTAGGTTGGCCAGCGCCAGCTCATCCACAAAATACTCAGCACAGCGCCCACTGAAAGCCAAAATCCCAGACTCAGCGGCGCCATGGGTTGCAGCAAAATAACCACCACCACAGCTCGTAGCAATACGCGCCAAGAACTTACGCGGCAGGCGTAAGCTTTATGCCACCAAATCACTAATAACATTAACAATGCACGTAAGGTGGCAATGGCAAAGCCAGCCAACCATGCGTACAGAAGTCCCAACGGCAGTGCCAACCACGGTGTGAGCGACCACAAGTTCAACTGTTCGCGTCGCCCACGCTTGCGCTGAGTTCGAGCCAATAGTTGCCAAGCCAGTGCGAAAGCGAACCCTGTGACCAAGGATAGATGCATACCTGAAATGGCCAACAGGTGTGCGAGTCCCGTGCGCTGCACAACCTGCCAGTCATCGTTGCTTAAGGCGAAGCGCTCGCCAACCAGGAGCGCCAGCAACACACCAGCTAACGGCACATCGGTAAGTGCGCGTTGTAATTCACTGACCAAGCGCTGGCGGACAGTGGGCGTGCCGCCAAGCAATTCGCCACGACGAATGGTACCGAGGGCCTGAATGTTCTGCCCCAGTAGATGGCGGTGATAGCGCATGCTGCCCTGATTCCGTGTACCTTGTGGCGCTTTCAAGCGCGTCACCATGCGCCAGTGCTCACCTTGTCGCGGCATGCGTTGTGGTCCATCGGCATGCGGCTCGTACCAATACAGGCGTAACTGTTGGGGAGCTGGTTTTGACAAGTCGGTAGGGCTACTGATCACATGTGCGGCAACCCGCCACGACGCTGGCGACGTCGCTGTCACCTCACTCACTTGTAACGTAAGCGTGACATCTTGCGCAAACCAATCCGCCGCAACATGCCTGCTAGTCAGCAAATAAGCGTTGCCAGCGCCCCAAAGAATCCCGCACAATACGCCCCCTAAAAAAAAGCTAGGAAGCCGTGTACAATAGTTAAGCACGATGCAAAAGCTGGCCAAGATCGCAAGTAGCGTCAGCTGCACAACATCGGCTGGGTGATGGAAAAAGAAACTTAAGGCGAAACCGCCGAGGAATGCGCACAACCACCTATCCATGGATGTTGTACCTTATTTTCGCAATTTAACTTTAATGGAACGAGCCAGCGAACTATGCCGAGAAAGTTTTTTCAACGCATCATGCCAAACCATGAGGCCATCAAAAGTAGCCGCAGTTTAAAAATCTTCGGAAAACTGCTGCACGATGCCAACCTCTGGCACTTAAATCGCCGTTCCGCCTCTGGCGCCTTTGCCATTGGCTTGTTTTGCGCGTTTATTCCTGTGCCCTTTCAAATGGTTCTGGCCGCCGCACTCGCTATTCCGTTTCGTGTAAATCTACCGTTATCGGTAGCGCTGGTTTGGGTTTCCAACCCAATTACCATGCCGCCACTGTTTTATTTCTGCTATGTGGTTGGCACTTGGATTATTGGTGCCCCGTCGCAACCGTTCCACTTTGAACTCTCTTGGCAATGGCTTGCTGACAGCATTACCACCTTAGGACCCGCGTTTTTGCTTGGCTGTTTAGTGCTGGGCACGCTCGCCAGTTTTATCGGTTACTTCGTTATACGACTTCTGTGGCGGCAGTCGGTGGTGAGCGCATGGCAAGCACGCGCCCATCGCTTTAAGAAGAAATAGCGTCAACCACCTCAATGCGAGCCGCCTGCCAAGCAGGATAGAGCGTGGCGAGCAGACTCAAGATAAAAGCCACTGCCGCAACCAACACGATATCGACGGTTTGAATTAAAACCGGGATGCGATCGACAAAATAGACGTCGCTAGCGAGCAGCGTGCTGCCACTTAGTGATTCTAGCGCTGCCAGCAACGTTGGCAGGCTGAGACTCAAGACGATCCCTGCCAGTACACCAAAACACGCACCTACCGCGCCATTTTGGATACCCTGTAGCATAAACACTTTAACTAGACTGCCACGTCGCAAGCCCATGGTACGCAGAATACCGATATGGCGACGCTTTTCTTGTACCGTCATCACGAGTGTAGAAACTATATTGAAGCAAGCGACCGCCAAGACCAAAATCAACACGAGGTACATCACCACTCGCACCATTTGAATATCGCGATAAAGGTGGCCCTGAGCGCGCATCCAGTGATCAAGGTAGACGTAGTCACGCAACTGATAGCCGATTTCATTGGCAATTCGCTCGGCAGCAAATAAGTCAGTAACCTCAAGCTCTACGCCCGTTACGCCACGCTCTAAGCCTATTAAGCTGCGCGCCGTAGCCAAGTTTACGTAGGCCAGTTGGTGGTCGACCTGACCACCAAAACGAAATAGCCCGACCACTTCTAAATTCACTCGCTTGGGTGCTTGGAAGCCGCGTTCTGATGCCACCACAAAGCGCACATTGTCACCCTCGCTCACACCTAGCTTTTCCGCCAAGCCTGTCCCCAACACCACTGACTTCGGCTGTTGCAACGCTTGCCATGCTGTCGCAGGCATATACTCAGCAATCGCTTGCGTTTGCTCAGGCGCAATACCATTGACTTGTACGCCGACAAATTCACGCCCCTGCTGCACTAAAGCCTGGGTGCGGATACTGGCCCGTGCAGCAGTCACTTCTGGGTGCTGCGCAGCCAAATCAAAAATCATCTCAGGGTATTCGAGCGCGCCTTCCACGGCGCGAAACTCTACATGCGGAACTAGTTTAAGAAATCGCTCTTCGAGCACTTCGCCAAAACCATTCATGACGCTTAGGCCGACAATAAAAACCATACAGCCGAGAGCTATCCCAAACGTTGACGAAGCCGAAATAAACGATAAAAAGCGACTGCGCTCGCGGCCACGCCGAAAACGTCGTGCTAATAACCATGCCAAGCGCCATTGTGCCAGCATCAACTCACCACCTGCTGTGGCTGTAACTCGCCTTGTTGCAACACCACTTGGCGCGGCAGGCTAGCGGCTAGCTGTTGATCATGGGTGACGATGACAAAACAGGTCTGCATTTCAGCATTTAGCTCACGCATCAATTGCAGTACCTGTTGAGCACTTTCATCATCGAGATTGCCGGTCGGCTCATCCGCCAAAATCAACGCAGGTTTATTGGCCAACGCTCGCGCAATCGCGACCCGCTGCCGTTCGCCACCTGAGAGTTCCGCCGGGCGGTGCGTCCCACGCTGTGCTAGGCCCACACGCTCTAGGAGCTCTGTTGCTCGCACCCTTGCCTGTTGCGCTGACTGGCCTTGAATTAACAGTGGCATCGCGACATTTTCAAGCGCGGTAAATTCCGGTAACAAGTGATGAAATTGATAGATAAAACCGAGCTGTTGATTACGCCAATCAGCCAGCGCACGCGGCGACCACTTGGCAATATCTTGGCCACGAAAAAGAATCGTGCCGCTGCTTGGTTGGTCGAGCCCGCCCATGCAATGTAGCAAGGTGCTTTTTCCTGACCCCGAACTACCCACAATCGCCAACAGCTCACCGTCGTTCAAACTCAAGTTGACGTCTTGCAACACCTGTAAATCATGGTTGCCGTCCCAGTAGCTCTTGCTTACATGCTCACAACGAAGAAGTTCCTGTGCCATCATTCCTCACTCATAACGCAATGCTTGTGCGGGCAACATGCGGCTTGCTTGCCAGGCAGGAAACAGCGTTGCCAAAAAAGTTAGTAGTAGTGCTGCAAGTACGGTACCAGCCACTTGCGTGGTATCGACGATGACGGGCAAGCCTGCCGGCCCAGCGAAGCTTAAATCCAGCCCCAACGCCTGTAATAACCCATTCATATTCAGTGCCACGATAAGCCCTAATAGTAAGCCAACAAGGCTGCCTAAGGTGCCAGTGACGAGGCCTTGCAACACCACCATGCGGCGCACGCGAAACGGTGCTAACCCCATGGTTTGTAATACTGCGATGTCAGAGCGCTTGTCCTGCACTACCATCATTAACGACGAAATGATATTAAACGCAGCGACTGCGATAATTAACCCTAGCATGAGGTTGACCATGCGCTTTTCCATGCTCACGGCGTCAAATAAATGTCCATAGCTGTCACGCCAGCTCATCAACTCTAAGCCCACGTCGAGACGAGGTTCAAGCTCAGTGACGGCATCTAAAGCTTGAAATGGGTCAGCAAAGTAATAGCGTAACCCAGATACCTGTTCCGGCGCCATCCGCAAAATCCGTGCGAGATCGGCGCCATGCATCACCAGTAAATGCTTATCTGCTTCGGATTGCATACGCACGATGCCACTCACTGTGACTAAGCGCTGTGCTGGCAATAAACCAAGCGGTGTATAAATCCCGCCACCAGCGGCAATCAAACGTAACTGCTGTCCAGGCCACACATTCAGTTGCTGCGCCAAGGCATAACCGAGAACGACATTGAACTGGCCTTCTACCAGCGCTAACTGGCCAGCATTCAAATGCGTTTGTAGCGGCTCTAACTGCACTGCCGCACCTGCTGCATTTGGAAAAATCCCTTGCACTTGCACCGCTTGTAGTTGCTGTGGCCCTTGCAGCACACCCGCAGTTGTCACCTCAGGTAGCAGTGCCTGCTGCCCCTGCTGTACCGGCAACGCGTCCGCTACTTGCTGCCAATCGCTGAGGCCTTGCTCGTCACGAATTTCAAGTTGCGGCACAACAGTCAAAATCCGCTGTTTCAGTTCGCCTTCAAAGCCGTTCATTACGGAGCCCACCACGATCAAGGCCGCGACGCCCACGACAATACCGACCAGCGATACCCGTTGAATAAAACGCGTAAAGCGCTGACCATGACGAGCACGGCTATAGCGAAGGCCTAAAAAGAGCGTTAACGGCTGGTACATGTGTTCTCTAGTTGATAGTGAAGGTAGCGCTGCAAGCATAAAGAAATCTGCGCACTGATCCAAGTCAGAGTTTCAGGTATACTTTCAGCCACTTGAGATGTAACCAAAGCAGGACCTATGAGCAAGGCATCGATCCTAACGCCCCCTAAACCACCTTCGGCACGCACAGATATCACTTGGCAAGGGCTCGCCGGCAGTAGCGTAGCGCTCGCACTTGCTGAACTGATCGACCAACATGATAAGCCGGTGCTGATTGTGACGCCTGATGCGCCGCAAGCCCACCGCTTAGAACATGAGATGCAGTACCTGAGTCGCAAAGGCGATCAGGTGATGGTGTTCCCTGATTGGGAAACCTTGCCTTATGACAGTTTTTCGCCGCATCAGGATATTATCTCTGAACGCTTGAGTGTGTTGGCAGCCCTGCCGACGATGCAAAGCGGTGCGCTCATTGTGTCGCTCAATACGCTCCTTCAACGCATTGCTCCTGTTGACTATGTCAGCGGCCAAGCGTTACAGGTTAGCAAGGGTCAACAACTCGATGGCCATAAATTACGCCAGCGTTTAGAGCGTGCCGGTTACCGTCATGTAAACCAGGTCATGGAGCACGGTGAGTTTTGTGCGCGTGGTTCGTTGCTCGATCTCTTCCCGATGGGCAGCAGCTCGCCGTTTCGCATTGACTTCTTTGACGACGAAGTGGATTCGATTCGAACTTTCGATCCAGACACGCAACTTTCCGCGGAAGAAGTCGACGCCATCGACTTACTGCCAGCCCATGAATTCCCGACCACGCCCACCGCTATAGAGGGCTTTCGCGCCCGCTACCGCGAGCAATTCGAAGCCTCGAATGAGCGTGACTCGGTTTATTATCAAGTCTCACAAGGTCAACTACCCGGTGGCGTAGAATATTATTTGCCGCTGTTTTTTGAAGCGACAGCGACGCTCTTCGACTATTTACCTGAAGATGCTTTGTTGGTCACCTTTGGTGATATTCAAGGCAGTCTTGACCAGCTCTGGCGCGACATTGAGCAGCGTTACGAGCAGCGTCGTTATGATCGCTTACGACCGTTGCTGCCACCGCAGCAGGTATTTATGGCGGTGGACCAACTCCATGGCCAATTTAAGCAACTGCCACGGATTCGAGCCTTTGTCCCCGATGATAAGCCACAGCCGGGGCTACAGACCTTTGCCACGCAAACCATTGGTGAAGTGGCGCTCAATCATCAGCTAAAAGATCCGCTACAAACCTTGCGGAAAAAGCTTAACGAACTCTTCAGTGCCGGCTATCGCGTGGTATTTGCCACCGAAACGGCGGGTCGCCGCGAGTCATTACGTGACCTATTAGCACCGCTGCAGCTTGACCTCGCAGAACTCAAGCATTTGCGTGACATGCACAACCATGAAGCACGTTCGGCGATTACTGTGGCGCCGTTGGTCAATTCCTTTGTGCTCGATGATGAAAAACTCGCAGTCATTACCGAGACTGAGTTACTCGGCAACCGTATTGCGCAACGCCGCCGCCGCGATCAAAAAACAACGGTCACCAGCGAACAAATGGTCCGCAATTTGGCGGAACTTCGCATTGGCCAACCGCTCGTGCACATCGACCACGGCGTTGGCCGCTATCAAGGCTTACAAACCATCGAAGCCGGCGGCATGACCACAGAATTTGTCACCATCGAGTACGCAAATAACAGCAAACTCTATGTGCCTGTTGCGTCCTTACACGTGCTGCAACGCTACAGTGGCGGCGAAGAAGCGTATGCGCCACTACATAAGCTTGGCAGCGATACCTGGGAGAAAGCCAAACGCCGAGCAGCCGAGAAAATACGTGATGTCGCGGCCGAATTACTCGACGTTTATGCCCAGCGCGAAGCAAAGCCTGGCTACCAGTATCAGCTTGAGCACGCCGAATACCAGCGTTTCGCCAATAGCTTTCCGTTCGAAGAAACCGATGATCAGCAACAAGCCATCAGCGCTGTACTTGACGACATGCAGTCAACCCGAGCCATGGACCGCCTCGTCTGCGGTGACGTCGGCTTCGGTAAAACCGAAGTGGCGATGCGCGCGGCCTTTGTTGCCGTTAACGACAACAAGCAAGTCGCCGTGTTGGTACCGACCACCCTGCTCGCGCAGCAACACTTTGAGAACTTCAAAGACCGCTTTGCCGATTGGCCAGTGCGTATCGAGGTGTTATCGCGGTTTAAAACAGCTAAGCAGACGCAGGCCATCCTTGCCGACGTCGAAGCTGGCAAAGTCGATATTGTTATCGGTACACATAAACTCTTGCAAGGCAGCATCAAATTTAGCGACTTAGGTCTATTGATTGTCGATGAAGAACATCGTTTTGGCGTGCGCCAAAAAGAGGCTATTAAACGCTTACGCGCCGACGTTGATATCTTGACCTTAACGGCGACGCCCATTCCGCGCACGCTTAACATGGCGATGAACGGAGTCCGCGATTTATCGATTATCGCCACACCGCCAGCGAAGCGCCTCGCGGTCAAAACCTTCGTACGAGAATACGATGCGCCGACCATTCGCGAAGCGATCTTGCGTGAGATCCTGCGTGGCGGCCAGGTGTACTTTTTACACAATAACGTCGAGACCATTGAGAAAACTGCGCGTGATTTAACCGAGCTCGTCCCCGAAGCGCGTATTACCATTGCGCACGGCCAAATGCGTGAGCGTGAGCTTGAGCGCATCATGTCAGATTTCTACCACCAGCGATTTAACGTGTTGGTGTGTACGACCATCGTCGAGACCGGTATTGATGTACCCACCGCGAATACCATCATCATGGACCGTGCTGACCATCTTGGCTTGGCGCAAATGCACCAGCTACGTGGTCGTGTCGGGCGTTCACATCACCAGGCTTACGCATATTTGCTGACACCACATCCGAAGCGCATGACTAAAGATGCATTAAAGCGCTTAGAAGCAATTGCCCAACTTGAGGACCTCGGCGCCGGCTTTATGCTCGCAACGCATGATCTCGAAATTCGCGGTGCCGGTGAGCTACTTGGCGACGAGCAAAGTGGACAAATCGAAACCATCGGCTTCACGCTCTATATGGATATGTTGGAACAGGCGGTAACCGCCCTACAAGAAGGCAAAGAGCCGGCGCTCGATTCTCTGCTAAGGAGTCAAAGTGAAGTTGACCTGCGCGTGCCAGCACTCTTGCCAGAAAGTTACATCGCCGACGTTACCTTGCGTTTAAGCATGTATAAGCGTATTGCCAGCGCCGATAACAGTGAAGAACTGCGGGCGTTACAGGTCGAAATGATCGACCGCTTTGGCTTATTACCGGACGCCGCCAAGAACCTTGTGCGCATCACTGAATTACGCAATCGCGCCGGTCAGTTGGGCATCCGCAAAATCGATGGCGGCCCGCAAGGCATTAGCCTCGAATTTGCTGAGGATACCAAGGTCAACCCGAGCTATTTGATTGAACTGATTCAAACTTATCCGCAGGATTACAAACTTGAAGGCCCTACGCGTTTACGTATTCTTGCCAAAATCAGCGATACTCAAGAGCGCATGAAACTGGTAGAGTCTGTGGTAAATGAGTTAGCCGAGAAAAGTGACAAAAATGCGTAAAGTAGGTAAGTCTCAACTTTTCAGTCGTTGTTTAACAACCCTTATGTTTGCAGCATTCGGGCTGACCGCTACCGTACCCACAGCGACCGCGGCAGAGCTACCGAATGTACCGCAAGATCTTTGGCGGTGGTTCGAAATTGAGGTGCTGGTGTTTAAGCACAGCGATGCTGACATGGCTATCGAGCAGTTTCCATGGCAAGCACCTAGTGCTGCGACCGGGGCTTATGAGCCCTTAGTTGATTATTACGTACCTGACATTACAGCAGCCCTCGCTGGCCTGCCGCGTTGTGCGCCACCACCGTTAAAACCGAGCTTTGCCAGTACAGATTTATGGTGTGTAAACACCTATGAACTCGACCCGCTGTTACCGCAGAACTGGCAGCGTCGCGAACGTATGCTCGCAACTTTTTCACGTGCTCCTGAGCGGGTCATTGATGGCTCAGGCGGTGATGTGACGGTGGCAAACCAACCGTTTATTGCGCCTGCTGAACAGTTAGAACTCACCGAGATGCGTCAGCAAATCATTCGGCGTGGGGTAGGCACACCACTGTTGCACATGAGTTGGTATCAGCCGGTGTTTGGCCTCGATGAGCAATTTAAGGTCCGCTTGTTCGGCGGCGAAAACTTCGGCCAGCGCTTTGCGCCATCGGGCTATTTGTATAGTGAAGCAATGACTGAACCTGAAGCCTTGCCACTTGCGGAACGGCTTGAACGCTTGCTTAACCAGCAACAACAAGGGCAATTACAATTTAACGCCCGCGCTGAGGATGAACCGCTTGCACCTCCGCCTTTACTAGTCCGTGAGGCAGATGCTCCAGCGGTGTGGGAGCTTGATGGCACCGTGCATATTTATCTGGTTGGCAACTACTTACATATCGCCAGTGAACTTGAATTGCGCGAACCGCATAGCGTAAACTGGCGCCCAGCAGGACTTGATGCACAAGCCGAACGCGCCCTTCAGCCGCGCTCCGATGGCGAGTTTCTGCGTAGCTTTAAACTTGAACAATTACGCCGCGTCATTAGTCACGAAACGCATTATTTTGATCATCCGAAACTAGGTATTGCTGTCCAAATACGCCGCACGGATCTGTCAGCTAGACGCTATTAGTTATGGAAAAATACGAAGAACTGTTATTAGCACTGCGTAAAGTTATCCGTGCTACCGATCTGTACTCCAAGCAGCTCAATAAACTCACGGGCCTCACGGCGCCGCAATTACTTATTCTGCGTGAGGTTGCAGCGGCGCCAGATGGTATCACCGCAAGTGCCGTGGCACAGAACATCACCTTGAGTCCGGCCACGGTAAGTAATGTCATTGACCGCCTTGAACATCGTGAGCTAATTCACCGTGAGCGCAGCACTCAAGATCGACGTCGTGTGGTGCTCTCGTTGACTCCGCGAGGTGCTGAACGCTTAGCCGCGGCACCTAAGCCATTACAAGAAGATTTTATTCGCAAGTTCCAAGCACTCGCCGACTGGGAACAATCACAATTGTTATCATCGATGCAGCGAATTGCCGCAATGATGGACGCTGAACGGCTCGATGCAGCCGATGTACTTGAAGTAGGAACCTATGCGCAACAGCATTTTAAAAACGACGCCTAAACTCATCTTCGCCGGCTTAGTTGGCCTAAGCCTTGCCGCCTGCAGCAACTCTGGCAACAGCGCACAAACGATTGCGAGCGCTTGTGATACTGCACAGCACAGTATCGCCGCAGTACAGGGTGATGGTATGGCATCGCCGTTACTTGGCGAAGTGGTCAGCATCTCCGGCGTCGTAACCGCCAGTTGGCAAGCAGAGAACGAACTCGGTGGCTTTTTCTTACAAGATGACAGTGCCGGTATCTTCGTACGCTGGTCACCTGCTGTTGCCGTGGGTACGCGCGTCGCGGTCGCAGGTGTCGTTAGTGAAGAACAACAACTCACCCAGCTTGACGTCGTAGCGAGAGTCGTCGAATGCGGCAACAGTGAGTTACCCCCTGCCAAAGAGCTACAACTCCCCGTGGCAAGCATTGCCGACTTTGAAGCACTCGAAGGCCAGCGCGTGCATTTGCCACAAGAGTTAGTGGTAAACGGTACTTATCTATTGGCTCGCCACGGTAGTTTTGATGTTGCGCCTGAGCGACTTTATACTCCGACGCAGGTCGTCGCACCTGGGGTCGAAGCGCAACAACTTGCGGCAAGTTACGAGCTTCAGCGCCTCGCCATTGATGACAATAAAGCTCCGCAACCCTCCCAAGTGCCCTACCCAGCACCGCAGCTTAGCGCTAACAATACTTTGCGCAGTGGTGACACCGTGCAGCCCATGACTGGTATTTTAAGTGAATACAACGGTCGTTACCGCTTACAGCCAACGACAGCATTGGCCTTTAACCAGCGTAATCCGCGACCGGCAGCGCCTGACCGTAGCAGCGACGAGCGCACCGTGCGTATTGCCACTTTTAACGTCTTAAATTACTTCAATGGCAACGGACCGAGTCAAGAATTCCCCACCGACCGCGGCGCTGAATCACGTGCAGACTTTCTCCGCCAAGAAGCAAAAATCGTTACTGCCCTAGTCGCTCTAGATGCAGATGTGGTCGGTTTGATGGAGCTTGAAAACGACGGCTACGATGATGCCAGTGCAATTGTGCGCCTCGTGAATCGCTTGCGCACCACCACCAACCACAATTGGCGCTTTGTGCAAGCAGCCGACGGCACCTTTGGTGGAGCTTCGATTACCAACGGACTTATTTACCGTGCCGACCGCCTGACACCAGTAGGGCCAGCGCTTACCGTGACCGAGGGACCGTTTAGCAATCGCAGTCGTTACCCGATTATTCAACGCTTTCAAACGCCACACAGCGCCGAGAGTTTTGTCGTCGCCGTAAACCACTTTAAATCCAAAGGCTCTTGTCCACGTGATGCTGGCAACCCCAATGCCAACCAAGGCGATGGCCAAGCGTGTTGGAACCCCGTGCGTACGGAGTCGGCACGCCTCTTAGTGGAGTATATGAAGAGCGAGCCAAGCCTTGCGCAAACACCCGCGCAGGTGTTGTTAGGTGACTTTAATGCCTACGCCAAAGAAGATCCTCTGCAATTGCTCGCTGCGGCCGGCTACCATAACCGTATTGAGCATTTCGAGCCGCAAGGCTATTCCTATGTTTACGATGCGCAGGCCGGCAGTCTTGACCACATCCTCGTATCTGATGCGCTGCATGGCCGTGTACTCATGCAACAACATTGGCTGATTAATGCCGATGAGCCCACCGCCCTAGGCTACGAGAGTTACCAACAACAGCCCAATTGGTACGCGCCGAATGCCTATCGCTCTTCCGATCATGACCCTGTCATCGTGGACTTGCAGTTTTAATCTGACAAAATCAACAAGACCTTGTCACACCCACACCTCCTGTTGCATCTTAGTAGTGAACAAGTTGCAACAGGAACGTTATGCACGGGCACGGATTCGGACAACAATTAGCAAAGGATGTCATTGACGGAGCCAAACAAGGCCGTCGTGATAGCCAACGCGTGCTCTTCGAGACCTATCAGCCAGCGGTGCAACGTCTACTCGTCGGGATGTGTCGGGAGCAAGAGCTAGCCCGCGATCTAACCCAAGATGTGTTCATACAAGCGTTCCAGAAGCTGCAACAGTTACGGGAACCAAATGCCTTAGGTGGTTGGTTAAAACAGCTTGCGGTCAATACAGCGTTATCTCATTTTCGTCGACCGCAACACACCGCTAACGAAACCGAAACACACGCCGAGCTCGACGCGCAAGACTGGTTGAGCCAAAGCGATTGGCTGACACAATTAGATAATATTGAACAGCTATTGGCCCAGTTGGATGACCATGAGTACCAGCTCATCTGGTTGTACTTGGTTGAAGGCTATCAACACGACGAATTAGCCGATATGTTTGACACCACCGCCGTGGTGATTCGGCAGCGTTACCACCGTGCGCTAAAGAAGTTAAGAGAGAGGAGTCAGGTATGAAGCAGCACCCGACCAAAAATAAATTAAGCCCTACTGAGCAAGTACTTGAGCAGCGCTTACGAGCGATCGCCAAGCCTGACCAAGCAGTAGCTTGGAATGAGCTTGCCGAGCGGCTGGGCCCCGCCCATGGCGCAGCAAAGAAACGTTGGCCCTTATGGCTAGCTCCGGTGGGTATCGCAGCTGCAGTAGCGTGGCTGATGGTGTTGCAACCGCAGGCGACCCTACAACCTGAAACAACGCCCAGTCCGATGCTGTTAGCGGGAAATTACAGCTTGGATGCATTGGATCGGCAATTACAGCGAGCCTATTTAGATGGCGCTGATGCCGCCGAAATCGAAGCATTATGGCAACGTCGCGCCGCATTAACCGGCCAGGAGACTTCATCATGAGATTTGTTCTGACAACGCTCAGTTTAACCCTTGCTCTCGTGAGTGTCGCTGTGCCTGCACAAGAAAACGAAGCACGCGAGAATGCCCGTGCGGCAGCAATTGCCGCTGCAAAAGCTGCAGGAAAAGAGACCACGGTAAGTATGGAAGAGCCGGCACGCAGTTACTTTGACTGGGGTGCGGTGATTCATCCAAGTGGCGAGATTATGTCAGTCCGCATAGGCTCGGTCGCTGCAGCGATGGGGGTGCGTACCGGTGATCGACTCCTGCAGGTTGACGAACTTAAGTTCTCCAGCCAAGCCCTCGCAGAGATCATCGCTTACCTTGAAGGCCTCGAGCATGGCAGTGAAATTACTGCAATCGTCGCTCGTGGTGAACAAACGCAAACCCTTGCCGGTACTGTCGTGGCAACCGTTATTCCTGGCTGGCGTCTCGAAGTCGATATCGGTAATGAGCAGGTTAACATTGCGGACAGCAACGCTTGTGGACGGATAAGCGTTTTCGCCACGCCGCCACAAGCGCGGGATCTGTATCCTGCCTACTTTGCCGAAATTGACGGCGAAAACCCGCCACCGCGACGTTCAATTATTAAGCTTTCACCGGGAACACACGTGATCGAACTGCACGAACTTATTTCAGATCCGTGGGTGCGTCGTAAGAAGGGAATTCAACAAGCTAAAGCGATTGAATTAGATATCAAAGCCGACACCACCTATTACTTAGCGGCGAAGTTTGTCCGTGAGAAACGCCTCAGTACTTTCAAAGAAGAATACTGGGAACCAGTTGTGTGGCGGGAGATCAAACAAGAGTGTGAGGGCGACTAGGTCGCCCTCACGCTGCGCTTTTATGCGCCGTCTTCGAGCAAGTTTAGCGACTTGCCAATTTCAATTTTGCGTGGTTTGTTGGCTTCAGGAATGATTTTCTCTAAACCAATCGTTAACAGGCCGTTTTCCATTTTGGCGCCTTTGACTTCCACATGGTCAGCCAAATTGAATTTGCGCTCGAAGCTACGGAAGCCAATCCCTTTGTGCAGATACTGACGTTCTTGGGTGTCTTCCTCTTTCCGCCCTTGAATCTTCAAAATACCGTTTTCAACTTCAATGCTCAGTTCGTCATCCGCGAAACCTGCCACCGCGAGGGTGATTGCATAACGGTTCTCGCCAATGACTTCAATATTGTACGGGGGGTAGCCGCCAGCTGCGTTGCCGTCTGCGCGCATTGCTGAATCAAGCAAGCGGGCCATACGGTCGAAACCAATACTGCTGCGGTAAAGTGGTGATAAATCGATAGTAGCCATAATCATTCTCCTAAGAAGCAATGTTTAGTTAATGTCGCGACTCTCTCAGAGACATCGCGTACACCTATAAAATGGGAGCGGCTACACCTATTTCAAGGCTTTACCTGAAAAAAATTAGGGTTTACCGCAGCTTCATACTCTTGTCACGATGGCTGTGCTACTATGCGGGCGTTTCGTTTTCAATATGGAGTCCCTCAATGTTTCGTCGTACTTTTGTCCTCAGTGTCTTAAGTTTGGCACTCGCTGCGTGCAGCCAAACACCTACCGAAACTAGCGCCCCCGAAGAAATTGCCAAGGTCACTAGCGATCGCGCACCTAACATCATCTATTTGATCGGCGACGGCACTGGTTTTGAGTTCATTTCAGCGTATCGCTATGCCCATAGCACGCTCGGCCAAGAACCGATTGAAACGCCATTCGATGACATGCTCGTCGGTGCCGCGACGACCTACCCAGACGATGACACCTGGGTCACTGATTCGGCCGCAAGCGCAACCGCATTGGCGACCGGAGTTAAAAGCTACAACGGCGCTATTGGCGTTGATGCCGATCAGCATCCACAACAAACCTTGATGGAAAAAGCCCGTGAACACGGCTGGTTAACCGGTGCGGTATCAACATCGCAGGTCACCCATGCCACGCCAGCGTCGTTTTTCACTCATCATCCATCGCGTCGCATGTACAACGAAATAGCCGACTCTTTTGCCAGCACCAAATTTGGCGCTGACAACGAGCTATGGAGCTTCGACGTATTACTTGGCGGTGGCATGAGCTACTTCAAGCGTGACGATAAAAACTGGCTGCCAGAGCTGCAGGCTGACGGCATGACCATCGTTAATGATTACCAAACCTTAGAAAACACACAGCAGCTACCTGTGCTCGGACTTTTCGCGCCCGTAGCTCTGCCCTATGCTATCGACGATCAGCCACGCCTCGCGCAGTTAACTGAAAACGCATTACGCCTACTAAGCGCGCAACAAGCGCAAACGCAGCAACCTTTCGCCCTGATGATCGAAGGCTCGAAAATTGATTGGTGTGGCCACGCCAACGATATCGCCTGCGCCGTGCATGAAGTCGCCGACTTTGCCGCCGCTCTGCAAGTGGCTAAAGACTTTCAGGCAGAGCATCCAAATACTCTGATTGTGGTGACCGCTGATCACTCTACCGGTGGCTTAACGCTTGGCCAAGGTGGCGAATACGCGTGGTACTCTGAGCGCGTGATGGCAATCGAAAATTCCCTAGAAGTTCTGGTTGGAGGACTGCTCGAGCGGTCGCGTGACCAGTGGCGTGACTACCTTGAGCCACGCTTAAACTTGCCACTTAGTGAAGCGCAATGGCAACAGTTCTTGGGCTTAGAGATGAGTGGTAGTGAAGATCGTCGGGATCATGAAAAGCGCATTCAGCAAGCTTTGGTGAAGCTAATTAGTGAGCTAACGCGAACCGGTTGGACCACCAGCGGCCATACCGCGGTCGATGTGCCGATTATGGCATCAGGTCCGTATGCTGAGCAATTGCGTGGCTACAAAGACAACACCGACATTGCTAAGGTCTTGCTGCAAATCGTGCGCTAAGCACGATCTGCAGTAGACCTAGATAAACAACTATCGTTAAGCGTGCCAGCCCAACTCTTTGGCACGCTGTGCTGCCATCTCCGGCACATCTGTTTTGACGAAATGATGATGCAAAATCTGCACCCCAAGCATATGGTTAATCACTGCATCGAGCTGCACTTTCTCGTCAATACTCACCGCATCTGATTCGTGCTTGGCAAACGTACGTTCGACTTCAGCAAAATCCAACAGACCGGCCTCTTCAACCGCTTCACGCGACAAAAACTGCTCGGCTAGCTTCAGTACCGCTTGCCACTTTTTCGGATCGGTATGGGCCGGCGGCGCCATAAAGGCAAACTTCTCACGTTTGTAGAGCGTTTCTGGTAATAAACCTTTCATCGCTTCACGTAGCACGTACTTCTCTTTATTACCTTTGATGCGCAAATGCGGTGGCACGGTGAAGGCATATTCGGCCAAGTGATGGTCAAGAAACGCCGGACGCGCTTCCATCGAGTTGGCCATATCCACACGGTCGCCACCCCAGGTCAAAATTTGCCCTTCGAGCATGGTTTTAATCCACACATATTGGGCTCTGTCGAGCGGATGCCGCCCTTTCAACATGGTTGCGTCGAGCGTATCGGCAATTGCTTTGCCTGGATCATAGTCTTCGACTTCACCCCGACGATGTTCAGCAATGAGTGGCAATGCCACATTGGCACACGACAACCAAGGTTGTACGCAACTCGGCGTGAAGCCCATTTTTGCGTTAAATGCAGGGCTAACAAACTCTTCGCGGGCGAGCATGGCGCCCTTAAACAGCTTGTTATTTTTCTCGAGTAGTTCCTGCCACGCGGCGCGCTCACTATCAGGCAAGTGGTCTAGCCCGTGTAAGAACATGTCTTTGCGAAATGCCGGATACCCAGCAAACAATTCGTCTGAGCCTTCGCCGGTCAATACCACTTTGTAATTGACCTCGTTGACCTGCTGACTCATCAGGTATTTCGCCACACCCAGCGTGTTATAGATGGTGCGCTCAGTGTGCCAAATGGTTTTGACAAAATGGTCATACAAGTCGTCAGCATTGAGGCGCATAATATGATGATCAGCACCGGTTGCTTCTGCCATTTCTTGCGCAATCGGTGTCTCATCATATTCATCGGAGTCAAAGCCAATGGTGAAGGCTTTCACTGAAGTTTGTGTCGCTGCAGCCGAAAGCCCGAGAATGGCGCACGAGTCGATACCTCCGGAGAGATAACAACCAACTGGAACGTCTGCGGTTAGACGATGCTGAACGGCCTCTAAAAGGTGTTTACGCACGCCATCGATGTACGGCTGTTCATCTACATCATCACCTGGATACTCGTTTTCTTGTGGGAAGTTAACATCCCAATATTTCTGCTCTTCAAGCTCCAGCTTGCCATTGCGACGTTTTACTTTAACGACATGCCCAGGCGCCACCTGGCGAATGCCTTCGAAAGCCGTCGAACCGGGCACCATCACCTGGATCAGTTGGTGATAAAGCCCCTCTGAGGAAAATTCCCGTTTCACCGCAGGGTGTGCGAACAGCACTTTTAGCTCGGAGCCAAACACCACGCCCTCGTTGGTTTCCGTGTAATACAGTGGCTTGATACCAAAACGGTCACGTACCAAGTACATGCTGTCGTCTTCTCTGTCATACAAGCCAAAAGCGAATTCACCGCGCAAATGCTTCAGCGTTTCTTCCAAACCTTCACGTTGAAACAAGTGCATGACGATTTCTGAATCACTCTTGGTGCGAAAGCGCGCACCCTGCGCCGTCAAATCAGCACGAATTCGTTTAAAATCGTAAAACTCGCCATTGTGCGCCAACAACAAATTGCCATCTGCCGAAACAAAAGGCTGGCGGGCACGTTCTTCATTCAAGTCAATGATCGATAAGCGGGCATGGCTGAAACCGACACCCGTGGCGTCCATGATCTGATAGCCAAATCCATCGGGACCGCGGTGGTGCATAATTGCGGCCATATTTACAAGCGTTTGCGCGTCGGGCGTTTGCTCTGCACGCTGATTAAAAATTCCTGCAATACCACACATGTTTGCTTAATCCTCGCTTTCTAATTACACCACATCAATCACGCGTTCAGCGCGCTCGACCATACAAGTTAACAATGCCATACGCAGAAATACCGCCCCACGCGCTTGGCTGAAATACCAATTGTGTGAAGTATGGTCGAGATCTGTCGCAAGCTCGTCGCCCCGCGCCAGCGGGTGCAAGATAATTGCATCCTCTTTTAGAGGAGAGTCGGCAGTCAGATGGAAGGCGCTGCCGTAGGTATTAAAAGTATCGCCCTCCCACGAAATAGCGTTGATATACACCACATCTAATTCAGGTAACACCGGATCTAACTCAGTTACCGTGCGGATTTTGATACCGCGACTTTCTAGTTCTTCACGCTGACCTTGCCCAAAGAGCTCGCCGGTACTCGCCTCATCATGAATAATCACCAGTTCATCCACCGCATGCGGGAAAACTGATAAACATTTGAGAAAACTCCGAACCGTGCGCATCTTGTTAGGCACACCAATCACGCCGATTTTTATCTTGTCGTTCTCTTCGGCATTGAGCAGTGTGGGACGCCATTTGAAAATCGCGTACATGTCGGACAGCGCCTGTGTCGGATGTTCATCAACACCATTACCCGCGTTGATAATAGGAATGCGCAAGGCATCCATCATCTCAAACAAAGAACTTTCGTTGTTATCACGAAGCACCACGCAGTCGCCATAATTATTAAACATTTCAGCGACATCGGCGAGGCACTCGCCCTTAGCGATGCCAGTGGTTGAGCGATCGGTGATCGACATAATATCGCCGCCAAGGCGATGCCATGCGCTCTCGAAACTCAGGCGCGTGCGCGTGCTCGGCTCATAAAAAGCACTAATCAGAATCTTATTTTGCAACGGCGAGCTAAAACGCTTTGGATTACTCTCAATCTTTGCAGCTAAACGAAATAGCTGCTTCATCGTGTCCTGATCAAATTGATCGCCCGACACGATGTGCTGATTGGCAAGCTTCACCAAAAAGTCACCGTCTTCTTGTATCGCCCTTAACAATGCCTTGGGATGTGCATCCCCATAGACATCTGGACGTTCGCGTTCAAACGAAACGTCATTCACGTTCATAGTGGATTACCATAATTGTTTAGAAAGGAAATCTTTTAGCCACAGCCCTAGTAAAATAAGTGGCGCGCAGGCAGTCAGTGCAAGGCAAACCCACACCAGAGTACTAAACGCAGTAAGACTCATGATCATGAGGTAGGCTCCTCTTTTTCATTCAACTGCTGCCAATCGAAGCGCGCTCGGCTGGTTAGTAAGCCAAGCCCGCAAATTGCTGCTGAGACAATACACGACAGTAATGCCGCAACATAAAAGCCAATCGCAAAGTAGCCAATCAAGCCACTCAGTGTACCTAACGCCATCGCTGCAGCAGCATAGGTACCGGTCAATCTGCGTTGATACAGACCCAGCACCACTGGGAAAATCGTACTTGCCACAAAGGCTCCGGCAAAATTCAATAGCGCGCCTAGCGTCGCAATTTGTGGCAAACAAAATAGCCAGGTCACAATACCGAGACCAAGAATACTGTAGCGATTAAAGCGCAATAAATGCTTATCGCTGGCCTGCGGATTTAATAACTTGTGGTAAATATCACGGGTCACTAAGTCCGAAGTTGCCGCGAGCAGTGAATCAAGACTAGATGCTAATGCCGAAAATACCACTATGAATACGACCACTGCGCCGATTTTGCCCAATACCTCAGCCGCGACCATCGGGCCAACCATATCGGCACTAGGCGGGAAGATACCTAGCTGCGGTGCCGCCAAGGCGATAAAGCCGGTGACAATGGGAATTGGCAACCATAGAAAGCCACCTAACAGGTACGCTTTAAATGCGACCTTTCCTTTGAATGCAAGGGCTCGCGACCACCACACATTGGAGTGAAAAATTTCGCCAAGGCCAAAGAAAATATTATTGAAAAGAAACATGATGGCCGCAGGAAACAGCAGATCGAGTAACTGCGGATGATTGCTTTGCACTTCGTGGTGAATCGACTCAAGACTCACAGTGTCGATAAGGAACCAAGCAATCAGCACCACGCCAACGATAATGATCAGTGCTTGTATAAAGTCGGTAGCGATGACCGCGCGCAAACCACCGAATAATGTATAGCCGACGCAAATCAGCAAAATGGCGCTCATGCCAATATGGTAATCAAGCCCACTTAAGGCCTCGAGCAGAATACCACCCGCCATCCCTAACGAAATCAACCAACCAAACGCATAGACTACCGAAATAATGATAAATACCCACCAGGCAGTTCGCCCATAACGTAAGCGTATGAAGTCACCTGAGGTATAGCCGTTGGGCATCAGCCGTTTGATACGCGCAGCCAATGGCGCAAAGAGAATCAGGCCTAGTGCGGCGAAGGAATAGCCCACCATACCCCATATACCAAATTGATAGGTTAGCTGCGGTGCTACTAAGGTGGTGTTACTTGTTACCCAGGTCGCCATTGCGGTCGCCGCCGCTAGCGCAAAACCTACGTTGCGCCCTGCTAGAGCGAAATCTTCGTGGGTTTTATTGGCGCGGCCTAAATACCATCCGAAGGCGATCCAAGCGATACCGAATAGCACCACTAAAGTCAGGCCTAATGAACTTGATAGTGCAAATCCGCTTGCTTCGCTCATGCAACCTCCTGTCGACGCGTGCGCATGTGCAGTCCAATAAGTGTGACGACAAGTATGCAAAACAAGAATAGGCCAGTGAAAAACAGACCGTAGGCTTGCCAGCTCGGGTAGTGTTGCACTTGCAACTGCACTACGTTGCTGGTTGCAACTGCTGTAGGCTTAAGGCGGAAGAAGTAGTCACCATCACCGAATCCGGTCAAGGTCATATCCGTAAAATCACCGAACCAGACAAATTCTGCGTCAATCTTGTTGAAGTTTTTATCGGAGCTTTGCTGCAGCGTGAGCTGCGCCTGCGGCGGTTGGTCAAGTGACACAACAAAATAGCCTTCGCGGCTGCGCTCAGTCGATAAGAAAAGTTGATATTCGGTGGTCGTTTGGGCTTGCTCTGTATCAGGCGTTGACTGCGCAGCGGCAGGTCGCGCCAGCAGCGTGATCAGAAACAACAGAGCGATGTGAATACTAAAGCCGTCGAGTTTCGGCACGTTTCCTTCCTGTAGCTCTTTGTTTCTAGGCTAGCAAGCTGCGAAAAGCATTGCAACTTGAGGGATCTGTCTTTCGAGTTGCCGCGTATCAGGTTATGCTAACGCACACAAACACAAGGCAATTAGGTTATGACGCACCGGTATTTATGCAGTATGGGCGCAAACATCGCCCCCGAAAAAAATTTTGAACGCGCGCAGCAGCGTGTTGCGCAGCTTGGCAGCGTGCACTTTTCGTCGGCACGCTACACCCAGCCGGTCGCCATCGTTACCGAACACGACTTTCTTAACGCCTTGTTTATCATTGAGTGTGAGCTGACTGCCGAGCAGTTGAAAGAGCGTTTCAACAGTATTGAAGAGCAGCTCGGACGTGACCGTTCTGACCCGCTCAGTAGCGAAAAAGATCGCCCGATGGATATCGACATTCTAGGTGAGCTAAGCGCAGAAAGCGCACGACAAGCATGGCAAGAAGTACCAAGTTATCTAGCCGAGATGGCACACGAATTAAAGTCTAACTTAAGCCATGAGGAGCTTATCGCATGAGCCAGCAACCTGTCGCTTTAATCACCGGCGCAGGCCGTCGTTTTGGCTTTGAACTCGCCAAATCTCTCCTCGCCGAAGGTTATTTAGTCTTTGCGCATTACAACTCCTCGCGCGACGGTGTTGCCGAACTTGAAGAACAAGGGGCGATTGGCGTGCAAGCCGACCTCACCTCTCGCGCTGCGGTGCAGGCCTTGGTAGAAAAGGTACAAACGCAAACACAACGCCTCGATTTGCTGGTCAACAATGCTTCATGCTTTTTCACCAATGAAGTGGTCGACGATGACCCAGCCGCGTTAGCAGCGGTGTTTGAAGTTCATGTTCAAGCCCCTTACCTGTTGATCAAAGGCTTACAGCCGCAGTTGGAAAAGACGGGCTCGGCTGTGGTGATCAATATTACCGATATCTATACTGATAGCCCTTCAACCGACTACATCGCTTATTGCGCTGCCAAAGCGGGTCTTGCAAACCTAACCCAAAGCTTTGCCAAAGCTTTAGCGCCGAAGATTCGCGTCAACGGTATCCAACCGGGTCCAATTTTATTTTTGCCCGAGCACGATAGCGAGCATCGTCAGAAAGTACTCGCCGAAACCCCGCTGCACGTCGAAGGCGGCTTGCAACCTATGCTGCAAGCCGTGCGCTTTTTGCGGGACAATCCGTTTGTCACCGGTGAATTCATTAAAGTCGATGGCGGCCGCGCCCTGCTAATTTAAGTCATGTCGCCGATTCTTGCGCAAGTTACGCGAAAATCCTCCACGTGATTATCGTAAGCCGCCCGCCCTGCCCACCAAGCTCGGTGGCTAATTTCATTAGCAAGCAAGCGAGCAGACAATAAAAAACGCCAGGCATTTAGAAGTGCCTGGCGTTTTCATTTTCGCTAAAAGTTAGCTGCTTAGGCTGCCAACATCTGACGTAACACGTAATGCAAAATACCACCGTTCTTGTAGTACTGCAGTTCGTTGTTGGTATCGATGCGACATTTCACCTCAAAGGTGACTTCTGAACCGTCGTCTTTCTTGGCGGTTACCTTGAGCATTTGCCCTGGCTTGAGATCTTCATTGATACCTTCAATTGAGATCTGCTCGTGTCCAGTTAGACCATGCGCTTTCACGCCTTGATCATCAGCAAACTGCAGCGGTAGCACGCCCATGCCAACTAAGTTTGAACGGTGAATACGCTCGAAACTCTCAGCAATCACGGCTTTCACACCTAGCAAGATAGTACCTTTGGCAGCCCAGTCACGGCTTGAACCGGTACCGTATTCTTTACCTGCCAATACCACCAACGGCGTGTTGTCTTTCTGGTATTTCATCGCGGCATCATAAATCGGCATTTGCTCGCCCGAAGGTACATGCACGGTGTAACCACCTTCGACATCATCCAGCATTTGGTTCTTAATGCGAATGTTGGCAAAAGTACCGCGCATCATGACTTCATGGTTACCACGACGTGAACCATACGAGTTGAAGTCTTTCACTTCGACACCGTTGGCCTGCAAATATTTACCCGCAGGCGCGTCTGGCTTAATTGAGCCAGCCGGCGAAATATGGTCGGTAGTGATTGAATCAGCAAACACCGCCAGTACCCGCGCGTCCTTGATATCACTCATCGGTGCCAGTGGCTTATCTATTTCGGTAAAGTATGGAGGATTCTTCACATAGGTTGAATCGTCGCTCCAGTTGTAGGTTTTACCTTCACCAATTGGAATGTTTTGCCATTCTTCATCGCCATCAAAGACTTCAGCGTATTCGTTACGGAACATTTGCCCGTCAACATAGCTCACTGCGTCGGCAATTTCTTTGCTGCTTGGCCAGATATCTTTCAGGTAAACAGGGTTACCATCTTGGTCTTCACCCAGCGGCTCTTTGCTCAAATCAATACGCGTCGTACCCGCTAAGGCATAGGCGACAACAAGCGGCGGTGACGCCAGCCAGTTGGCTTGTACTTCTGGGTGAACACGACCTTCAAAGTTACGGTTACCCGACAATACTGACGATACCGTCAAGTCACCTTCTTTGATGGCAGCGCTGATTTCATCAGGCAATGGCCCTGAGTTACCGATACATGTTGTGCAGCCATAGCCCACTAAGTTAAAGCCAAGCTTATCAAGGAATGGGGTAAAGCCTGCCTTAGCCAAGTAGTCCGTCACAACTTTCGAGCCGGGCGCCAATGATGACTTCACCCATGGCTTGCGATTCAAGCCCTTCTCGACCGCTTTTTTGGCAACTAAACCAGCGGCCATGAGTACACTTGGGTTTGAGGTATTGGTACACGAGGTAATCGCAGCAATCACGACATCACCGTGTGCAAGCTCGTAGTCTTTACCTGGCACCTGTACTTTTTTGTCTTTCTCGTTGGCTTTGCCATCTTGCTCGAGAATGAGATCGAAGTTCGAACCTAACTGTGGCATCGCTACCCGGTCTTGCGGACGCTTCGGTCCTGCAAGTGAGGCTTCCACAGTACTTAAGTCAAGTTCCAGTGAATCGGTAAACACCGGCTCTTTCTCGGTTTCACGCCACATACCCTGCGCTTTGCTGTAGGCTTCGACCAAGTCAATAGTGTCTTTATCACGCCCTGAAAGCTCGAGGTAACGCAGAGTTTCTTGGTCTACAGGGAAGAAACCACAGGTCGCGCCGTACTCTGGTGCCATATTGGCAATGGTTGCGCGGTCAGCTAACGGCAAGTTATCGAGGCCTGGGCCATAGAATTCAACAAACTTGCCTACCACGCCCTGTTTGCGCAGCATTTGCGTAACCGTCAGCACGAGGTCAGTGGCGGTAACACCTTCAGGAAGCTTGCCAGTCATACGGAAGCCTACAACTTCAGGAATGAGCATTGAAATCGGTTGACCGAGCATCGCCGCTTCGGCTTCGATACCACCGACACCCCAGCCCAATACACCGAGACCATTAATCATGGTGGTATGCGAGTCGGTACCGACGAGGGTATCCGGCATCACATAGGTCTTGCCATCTTGCTCTTTGGTCCAGGCTACTTTTGCTAAATATTCAAGATTCACCTGATGGCAAATACCGGTACCCGGTGGTACCACACGGAAGTTTTTGAAGGCACTTTGACCCCAACGCAAGAACTGATAACGCTCAAAGTTACGTTCCATTTCAATGCGTACGTTTTCTTTAAATGCTTCAGGCGAGGCAAACTTATCGACCATGACCGAGTGGTCAATGACCAAATCAACCGCCGATAACGGGTTAATCTGTTCAGGGTCTTGACCCGCTTTGCCTACTGCATCACGCATGGCTGCTAAGTCAACAATCGCAGGAACGCCGGTAAAATCTTGCATCAACACACGCGCCGGACGGTACTGGATTTCTTTATCGGATTTGCGCTCGCTTAACCAATGTGCAATGGCTTCAATATCGCTCTCTTTGACGGTATCACCGTCTTCGTTGCGCAACATGTTTTCCAGCAAAACTTTCATCGATGTCGGTAGTTTGTCGACATCGCCAATTGCCGCTAACTTTTCGGCGGCTTTCGGCAAACTATGATAGTGAAATGTTTTACCATTCACTTCTAACGTACTTAAGGTCTTCAGGCTGTCGTGGCTCGACATAGCTCTCTCCTTCTCCACGAACGATAGATTCCTTAAGCTTAGCCATAAATTGCCAGCTAAGCCATAAATGATAGCTATGTTCACTATGGGATCTTCAGCAACAAAGATCAACTCAGTAAGCTGCTGATCCTGTTCTCAAATCGTTGCTTGCTCAGCTTTTAACCAAGGCTTTGCATAGGTCTGCGAGATAGTGCTATAACTTATAGTACATACGCTAAAACAAGGTTGCCGCGTGCCTCACCCACAACTCTCCATGTTCGAAGCTCTGGGTCACTACATGGACCTGCTGATGGACGCCATTTGTGTGGTGAACGCCGAAAGTGAGTTTATTTACATCAGCGCTGGTGGCGAGCGTATTTTTGGCTACAAACCACAGGAAATGGTCGGCCACAGCATTTTCGAATTTGTTCACCCAGACGATCAAGCAAAAACCCGCACTATCGTCGCTGAAATCATGGAAGGCGATGCGAAAACCGATTTCGAGAACCGCTATCTACGTAAAGATGGGTCTATCGCTTATATTGTTTGGTCCGCCCGATTTTCAGCGGACGATAATATTCGCATTGCCGTTGCCCGCGATGTCAGTGCCCAACGCGCAATTGAACAAGAGCGAGAGCGCTTAGTTGAACAGTTACAGCATCGGGCGCATCACGACTTACTCACGGGTTTGCCCAATCGTGGTCATTTTTACCGGCACGCTGAACTGCTATTACAAGACGACGCCCCCGTGGCGATTGCTTACATCGATTTAAATAACTTTAAAGAGGTGAATGACCAATATGGTCACGCAATGGGTGATGACATCCTGCGTGCGGCGGCCCTGCGCCTGCAACGTCAGACACGCAGCGACGACACGATTGCCCGCATCGGCGGCGATGAATTTGTCGCACTTTTTGCCAATGTCGGCAGTGAAGTGAGTGCCGAGGCTATCGTTGAGAAACTCCAAGAATCGCTCGCTAATCCGATTCAAGTTGGCGAGTTGTCCTTTGTTATTACGGCCAGTATCGGCTGTGTCATTTCACGTGCGCCGCATCCTCAACTCGAGAACCTGCTGCAGCATGCTGATACCCTCATGTACCGCGCCAAGCAAAACGATAAACCTAGTTCTTTGATCCGCTTGCTTTAATTGTGTCGCTGCGACGAAGCAGCTTATAATGAGGGCACTAAAACACGGAAAAGGAAGGACCATGAGCCAGGTATTACATGATTTGTTGGACTTATTACGTTTAGAGACCATTGAGCAAGGTATTTATCGTGGCCAGAGCCAAGATTTAGGTTTTGGCGCTGTATTCGGTGGTCAGGTGATTGGTCAAGCGCTCTCAGCCGCAAAGGAAACCCTTCCCGAAGACCGCAAAGTTCATTCGCTACACTCCTATTTCCTGCGCCCAGGTGATGCGCAAAAGCCGATTGTTTATGACGTAGAAAACGTCCGCGATGGCAAAAGTTTCTCCACTCGGCGTGTGAAGGCTGTGCAATATGGTAAACCGATTTTCTATATGACCGCATCCTTTCAAATCGATGAGCCAGGGTTTGAACATCAAGACACCATGCCAGACGTTCCGGGCCCAGAAGGCTTAGTCTCTGATATTGATATTTACCGCGAGCACGCGGATTTAATTCCAGAACGCATTCGTAATAAGTTTATCTCAGAAAAGCCGATTGAGATGCGCTTTGTGACGGCGAATAATCCGTTCAAACCGAAAGTAGATGAACCTAAGCGCTATGTGTGGATTAAGGCCAATGGTGAGATGCCTAACGACCCACGCATCCACAAGTATTTGTTAGCTTACGCTTCAGACTTTAACTTCTTGCCGACGGCGTTACAGCCCCATGGGGCAAGCTTTGCACAGCCAAACATGCAGATGGCTACCATCGATCATTCGATGTGGTTCCATAAGGATTTTCGCATGGATGACTGGATTTTGTATGCGATTGATAGTCCGGTAGCGTGCGGAGCACGAGGATTAGTGCGGGGTCAGTTTTTCACGCGAGACGGTGTTTTAGTAGCCTCCACCGCGCAAGAAGGCGTAATGCGCAAACACGAGAAATAAAAGGCGATGTTTGCTATTCGCTGTTTGTTGTTGGTTTAAACAAAAAGCGAACGCAGTGAGCGTGCGAACAGCAAACATCGAGGAACGTAACGGGCGATGCCCGTTACGAGATAGTGAAAAAGAAGCCAGCGATGGCTGCGCTCATCATGTTGGCTAATGTTGCCGCCAACAACGCACGCAAGCCGAGACGCGCAATATCATGCCGACGACTTGGCGCCATGCCACCTAAGCCACCAAGCAAGATCGCAATCGAAGAAAAGTTCGCGAAACCACACAATACGAAAGTGATGATCACTTCGCTGTGCTCGCTCAACTGTTCGCGATAATTAACGAAATCAAGGTAGGCAACAAATTCATTAATCACCAGCTTCTGGCCGATAAAGCTACCTGCCAACTGTGCTTCATCCCAGCTCACACCCAGCACATAAGCAATCGGTTGGAACACATAGCCGAACAGTTCTTGCAGCGATAGGTCTGGATGGCCAAACCAACCGCCGACCCAGCCGAAGATGCCATTAATCAGGGCAATTAAAGCAACGAAGGCGATAAGCATTGCACCAACGTTGATGGCCAGTTGCACACCGCTGGAGGCTCCGGCAGCTGCAGCATCAATGACATTCACCGAACGGTCTTCCACTTCGATATCACCGGCTTTCTGCGTGCTGTTTTTTTCGATAATGTTTTCGATGTCTTCGCGCGGCTTATCGAGTTCTGGCATGATGATTTTGGCCATCATTAAGCCTGCAGGCGCGGCCATAAAGCTCGCCGCAATCAGATATTTCAATTCGACACCGACGCCCGCGTAACCTGCCAGCACCGAACCCGACACTGAACACATACCACCGACCATAACGGCAAATAGCTCTGAGCGAGTCATGCTTCTAATAAATGGCCGCACCATCATTGGCGCTTCAGTTTGTCCGACAAAAATATTTGCCGCAGCAGACATTGATTCAGGACGACTGCTACCAATAATTTTCTGCAAGCCACCGCCTAGAATCCGAATGATCCACTTCATGATACCTAAGTAATAAAGTACTGAGATAAGCGACGAGAAAAAGACAATGACGCTCAATACTTGAATGGCAAAGACAAAACCAAAATCAGCCGATGCCAAACCACCGAACATAAAGTCGATACCGGCGCTGGTGAACGAGATTATTTTCGAGACGCCAGAGGCTACAGCATAAAGAACGTCTTGCCCGAAAGGCACGTAAAGTACGAAAGCTGCGAGCAAAACTTGAATGGCGAAAGCACCACCAACAGTGCGCCAGCGGATGCTTTTGCGATTATTTGAAAACAAAATGGCAATTGCAAAAAGAATGGCGATGCCGAGAAAACTATTCATATAAAAGACCGTTTTTTAGTTGTTTCTTATTCCGCCAATAATTGACGGATTTTTGATTTTATTAGGTCGATGGCAATCTCATTTTGACCGCCGCGAGTAACCACCAAGTCAGCAAACTGTTTGGATGGCAAAATAAACTCGAAGAACGCAGGACGCACGGTCTCCTCGTACTGCTCGGCGACCGACTGGATCGTACGACCTCGTTCCTCCACATCTCGAATCATGCGGCGCAGCAAACAAACATCAAGCGGCGTGTCCATAAATACCGAGATGTCGAATAACTTACGCAAATGTGGGTCATGGAGCAACAAAATCCCTTCAACCATGATAACTTTGCCAGGCTGCACTTTGATTGTTTCGTCAGTGCGTGTGTGGGTTTTGTAATTGTACTGTGGCATCGCAATGGCATTGCCAGCGCTTAATTGCTCGAGGTGTTGACCGAGTAGCTCGTGCTCAAATGCCGAGGGATGGTCATAGTTCGTTAATTGCCGTTGCTCGAACGTCAAATGGCTTTGGTCGCGGTAGTATGCGTCTTCGTTAAGAATCGCAATACCCTGCCCGCCCAATTCGGCTACCAGCTCTTGGTAAACCGTCGAGGCGAATAAACTTTTCCCTGACGCGGAAGCCCCCGCAATAGCTATGATTGTTGTTTTACCCACACTTAATATCTTCGTTTGCCCGACAACAACGCGCAATTATCCTTGATCCATTGGCTAATTGGAAGCGTTGTCGAAGTTTGTCTGATCTTGTTACATTTTTTAATGCTAACAAGATTTCAACTCAACTAGCCCTACTTTATGATGGCAAAGCTAATTAAAACAAAACGGAAGAAAACCATGCGATTATCGAAAACATTAACAGCAATGGCTGTCGCCTCTGTGCTGCTAGGCGGTTGCCAAGCTACAGCACAACAGTCTGCCGCCAATGATCCGGTCGTGGTTCAACAGAACCTGCCTGAAGTTAATATTAGTTATGAAAGCTTTACCCTAGATAACGGTTTACGCGTTGTTGTCCACGAAGACCGCAAAGCGCCAATCGTTGCCGTCAACGTTTGGTATGGCGTTGGTTCAAAGGATGAACCTGAGGGTAAATCAGGTTTTGCACACTTATTTGAACACCTGATGTTCAACGGTACTGAAAACTACGATGACGAGTACTTCGGTCCGTTCGAACGTGCTGGTGCGACCGACATGAATGGTACCACCAACAGTGATCGTACCAACTACTTCCAAAACGTCCCTACCCCAGCGCTCGATATGGCATTGTGGATGGAATCGGACCGTATGGGTCACTTACTCGGTGCTGTTACGCAAGAGAAACTTGATGAGCAGCGTGGTGTGGTGCAAAACGAGAAACGCCAAGGCGAAGCTCAGCCTTATGGTCGCGTCTTTGGCTATTTAGCTGAACAAACCTTCCCAGAAGGCCACCCTTATTCTTGGTCGGTCATTGGTTCAATGGAAGACTTGAACGCAGCGTCACTGGAAGACGTGCATCAGTGGTTTAACGACTACTATGGCACCGCCAACGCTGTGGTTGTTTTGGCAGGTGACATCGATGTTGAGACTGCCAAAGACAAAATGAACAAATACTTTGGCCACATCGACGCCGGCAAGCCGCTGAAGAAAATGAAGAGCTGGGTTGCAAAACGTGAAGGCGAAAAACGCGCAACCATGGAAGATAACGTTCCTGCAGCTCGCCTCTACAAGCTTTGGAATACCGCAGAAATGGGTACTGCCGACTCAGAATATCTGAGCATGTTAGTCGACATTTTAGCCAGCGGCAAAAACTCACGCTTGTATCAACGTTTAGTTTATGACGAGCAAATTGCGAGCATGGTTTCAGGCTTCCAATACGAGCGTCAATTAGCCGGTCAATTCTTTATCATTGCCGATGCCAAACCAGGCGTTGATATGGATCAGATCGAAGCGGTCATTGATGAAGAATTAGCGAAAATCATCGCCGAAGGTCCTACCGCAGAAGAACTCGCGCGTACTAAATTTAGTAATGCCGCAGGCTTCGTTCGCGGCGCTGAACGCATTGGTGGTTTCGGTGGTAAATCAGACATTCTCGCCGCTGGTACCGTTTACCATGACGACCCAGGTTTTTATAAAAAATCGTGGGATATCATCGAAAACGCGCAACCTGCAGACGTACAAGCTGCAGCAGAACGTTGGTTAAGCGATGGTGCCTTTGTCTTAAACGTTGTTCCACAGCCGCAATACACTACAGCGGAGCCGCAAGCAGATCGCTCACAGCTACCTGAAGTGGGTGAATTGCCGCAGTTAGACCTGCCAGAACTCACCACCTTTACCTTGTCGAACGGTCTCGAAGTCGCTTTAGCGGAGCGTCATGACGTACCAACGGTGCAGATGCGTCTGGTTATCGACAGTGGTTATGCTGCTGATTTCGGTAACAAAGTCGGCACTGCCAGCTACACCATGAGCATGCTGCGTGAAGGCACTACCTCACGTGACAGCTTAGAGTTAAGCAAAGAGCTCGAGTCTTTAGGTACCAACTTATATGCCAGCGCGAGCCTTGATAACTCAACGGTGAGCATGGATAGTTTGGTGACTAATCTTGAACCAAGCCTAGAAATCATGGCTGACGTTTTGATGAACCCAGCTTTCTCAGAAGAAGAGATTGAGCGCAAGCGTGGTTTGTGGCTAGAGAACATCAAAAAGGAAAAAGCACAGCCAACCGCAATGGCGTATCGCGTGTTACCGAAGCTCGTATTTGGTGACGACCACGCGTACAGCGTGCCATTGACTGGTTCAGGTACGGAAGCATCGATTCAGTCGCTGACCCGTGAAGACTTGGTCGCCCATGCTGACACTTGGTTGCGCCCTGATATCTCGCGTTTAGTCATTGTCGGTGCCACCACGGAAGCTGAAATCAAGCCGTTACTCGAAGAATATTTGGGTCAATGGCAAGCGCCTGCGGTCGCTGCGCCAGCGAAGCAATTCACTGACGTGCAACCGCAACAAGAAGCGCGGGTGTTCTTGATTGACCAACCAGGTACTCCGCAATCAACTATTATTGCCGGCCACCTAGCGCCGCAAGACGGTGTTGATAATGAGATCGCCATTGATGTCATGAACACTATTCTCGGTGGTAGCTTCACCAGTCGTTTGAACATGAACCTACGCGAGGACAAAGGTTGGTCGTACGGTGCGCGTTCAAGCTGGTTTGCCGCAGACGAAGCCGGAATGATCCTTGCTTCAGCACCGGTACAAACCGATAAGACCAAAGAGTCGATTCAAGAGATCTTGAAAGAATTCAATGGTTATATGGGTGATAACCCAGCAACAGCGGATGAGTTAGAGAAAGTCATTGCTAACAAAACTGCGAAGTTGCCTGGCGCCTATGAAACTAAGTCGTCACTGTTAAGCTCAATTGTCGATACCTTAGAGAAAGGCAAAGGCATGGAATGGCTGGAAAGCTACGGCTCTCGCGTGCGCACCTTGGAACTCGATAACGTGCAGCAAACTGCCGACGATGTCTTGCGTCCAGACGCGCTTACTTGGGTCATCATTGGTGACTTGAGCCAAATCGAAGACGACGTACGTGCGCTAGATTTGGGTACCGTAACCAAGCTTGATAGCAACGGTAACGAAATTTAAGCTCTCCCTTCCCCTTTTGGGAACCTACCAAGCCGCTCCATGTGAGCGGCTTTTTTTGTTTTACGACTATGGTCGCTTTGGCCTTTCGTTGCGTAGCATGTACCATATGACACATTCGTATCTCGAAAGAAGGAAGTAACCATGGAAATGATTAAAACTCGCGCAGCAGTCGCTTGGGCCGCAGGCGAACCATTGTCAATTGAAGAAGTTGATTTAATGCCACCACAGAAGGGTGAGGTGCTTGTTCGCATCGTTGCTACGGGAGTCTGTCATACCGATGCTTACACTTTGTCAGGAGCCGATCCTGAGGGCATCTTTCCAGCTATTTTAGGCCACGAAGGCGGCGGTATTGTCGAAGCGGTCGGCGAAGGCGTCACTTCTGTCGAAGTAGGAGATCATGTGATCCCTCTCTACACCCCCGAATGCGGTGAGTGTAAATTCTGCAAATCAGGCAAAACAAACCTATGCCAAGCGATTCGAAGTACCCAAGGCCAAGGCTTAATGCCTGATGGTACGACCCGTTTTTCTAAAGATGGCAAGCCAATCTATCACTACATGGGAACTTCAACTTTTGCCGAGCATACCGTCGTACCAGAAATTGCCTTAGCGAAAATCAGTAAAGATGCTCCGCTCGAAGAAGTTTGCCTGTTAGGTTGTGGCGTCACCACCGGTATGGGTGCGGTCAAAAATACCGCAAAAGTACAAGAAGGCGACACTGTGGCCGTATTTGGCTTAGGTGGTATCGGGCTTTCCGTTATTATCGGTGCCGTAATGGCCAAAGCCAGCCGCATTATCGCCATTGATATCAACGAGAGTAAATTTGATATTGCGCGCAAACTGGGTGCGACGGACTGTGTCAATCCGAAGGATTACGACAAACCTATCCAAGAAGTCATTGTCGACATGACTGACGGCGGTGTTGATTTCTCTTTCGAGTGTATTGGCAATGTCAAAGTCATGCGCTCGGCGCTTGAGTGCTGTCACAAAGGCTGGGGCGAGTCGGTGATCATCGGTGTTGCCGGCGCGGGCGAAGAAATCTCGACGCGACCGTTCCAGTTGGTTACTGGGCGCGTATGGCGTGGCAGTGCTTTTGGTGGCGTTAAAGGTCGCACTCAGTTGCCTGACTACGTACAACGTTACCTCAACGGTGAGTTTGAGCTCAGTACCTTTATCACCCATACCATGGGACTCGAAGACATCAACAAAGCGTTTGATTTGATGCACGAAGGTAAATCCATTCGCTCGGTCATTCACTTCGACAAATAACGAGGCGCTTATGACGACATTAAAACAAGTCAGTAGCGTGCGTTGTTTCGATGGCGAACAACGTCGCTATGAACATCAAGCCAGCACACTAAACTGCATCATGCAGTTTAGTGTGTTCCTGCCGCCACAAGCGCTTGACGGAGATCACGTTCCGGCCGTGCTATGGTTGTCAGGACTTACCTGTACCGACGAAAACTTCAGTAGTAAGGCTGGCGCTCAACGGATAGCGGCGGAGTTAGGTCTTGCCTTAATCATCCCTGACACCAGTCCGCGCGGCGATGACGTCGCGGACGATGATGCTTATGATTTTGGTAAGGGGGCCGGCTTTTATGTAAATGCTACCGAGCAACCATGGGCTAAGCACTACCAAATGTACGATTACATCACCAAGGAGCTCCTTGATGTCGTGCATAGCGAACTGCCGCTCAACGGTAAGTTAAGTATCAGTGGTCACTCCATGGGCGGACATGGTGCCTTAATTATGGCGTTGCGCGAAAAAGAACGCTTCGCTAGCGTCTCTGCCTTTGCCCCCATCGCCCACCCAAGCGCTTGCCCATGGGGCCTCAAGGCCTTCTCCGGCTACCTTGGCGAAGATCGTGCGACCTGGCAACAGTACGATGCAGTGGCACTGCTTCGGGACGGTCATGACTGCCCTCCACTCTTGGTCGACCAAGGTGGTGCTGATAATTTTCTCGCGGAGCAGCTTAATTTCTCAGTACTTGAGGAAACCGTTGCAAAACAGGACGTACTGGCACAATTACGCTTACAAGACGGCTATGACCATAGTTACTACTTTATAGCGAGCTTTATTGAGGACCATTTACGTTTTCACCATTCCTATTTAACTCGTTAAAAACTGGTAAATTTTGTACTCCTTGCTAAGGTTAAATATGCGCGAATGATAAAATTGTGCGCTTTAGCTAAGGAGTACGCGCTTTATGTCACCCAATCGAGCGGCAGGGTTAATTGCTGCGGTCTATTTGGTTCTCGGTTTAGTTTGGATACGTTATTCCGACCAGTTTCTGCTGGCGATTGCGGCTGACTCAAATTTATTAACTGAACTACAGACCTTTAAAGGCTGGGCTTATGTGGTGGTCACGGCGTTTATCCTGTTTTTCTTAGCTAAATACGCCCTCGTCCGTGAGCGCAGCTTGTCTGAGCGAGACCCACTCACCCGTCTCCTGAATCGCCATATGTTCAACCGCGAGCTCAAAAGCGAGTTGGCTTTTTGTGCCGAACATGAGCAACAACTCACCTTGATCGTGCTCAATCTTGATGGCTTTAAGCAACTCAACAGTAATGCTGGGAGTCAAGTCGGTGACCGCTTTCTACAAAGTGTTGCGAGCTTATTACGCGACCATTTCCAACAGCGAGTTTTAATCAGCCGCTTCGCTGGAGACGAGTTTGCGATTGCCATTCCATCTGCACGTTGGCCGGATCAAGTCTTACCGCAAGCTCAGCATTTACAGCAGTTGATACGGACGATTGCAATTCCAGAGTTACCTGACTCCGCGCTCACAGCTTGTTTTGGTATTGCGCGTTTTCCGCATGATGCGAAAAGTAGTGAGGATTTAATAGAAGCGGCCTTGATGGCACAGGATGAAGCGAAGTCACTTGGTAGTAATCGTCTACGCGTGTACAAAAGTGAGTATGGCGAAAACGCCTCGAAACGCACCAAAATGCTGTTCGACTTAAAGGCGGCGATTGCCAATAAAAAGCTAAGCGTTGCCTATCAGCCCCAATTTCGTCTGCATGATCAGCAGATCAGTGGCGTCGAGGTGCTCGCACGCTGGCATCATCCAGAAGAAGGGATGATCCCCCCTGATGTTTTTATTCCATTGGCGGAACAACACGGCTTGATCTGCGACATCACCGACTTTGTCATGCAAACTGCGATTCACGAACTTATCGAAGCCGACCTGCTTTATCAGTCTATTCCGCGGGTATCGTTTAACGTTTCTGCCGCCGACTTTAACAATTCCCAAGGCTCCGAACGGTTTCTGCACAATTTAGCTGAACTACCGGGCCACTGGTCCGTGGTCGAGTTAGAGCTTACCGAAACCTCCGCGCTACTCAACCTTGAAGGCGTCAAAAATGTCTTGAGCGTGCTCTCACAAAGAGGCGTGCAAGTATCGCTCGATGACTTTGGTACAGGCTATTCGTCACTAAGTACGCTGCGTCTGCTGCCGATTCAAGAGTTAAAAATAGATCAAAGCTTTGTGCGGGATATCGTCAAGAACGCACAGGACGCACGTTTGGTAAAAACAATTCTAGCAATGGCTCAAGCCTTACATTTGCGCGTTGTTGCCGAAGGCGTGGAAAGCCAACAGCAAGCCCGTTACCTAGAAAAAGCCGGCTGTGAAGAAGTGCAAGGTTATTTATATGCGAAACCCATGAGCCTTAATGCCTTACAGTCCTTTGTAAAAAACCTTAATTCGGCAAAAGCCCAGAGTTAATACGGTTTTTGCCTCTTCGCTTGCCGATGTACATGGCCTGATCCGCCACGCGTAAGATCTGATCGACGGTACAATTGTCGGAATAAGTACCACAATGGCAAATACCTATCGACAAGGAGACTTGCCAACCATGTTGTTCGGTCACCAGTAAAACTCGCTCGCGCACACGTTGCAAAATCGTCTCGGCATCACTTAGGCTCGCGCTGGGGTGAATCGTGGCAAACTCATCACCACCGATGCGTGCGACGAAGTCACTCCCACGACAGGCATCTTTGATGGCATTGGCTATGGTTTGTAGAGCACGGTCACCCTCATCGTGGCCGTAGGTGTCGTTGATCAGCTTGAAATCATCTAGATCGATGAGCGCTACCGTGAACGTATGTAAGCCTGCGCGCAATTCGGCAATATCGTCGTCAAGCTCCTGATAAAACGCACGGCGGTTTGCCAAGCCCGTCAAATAATCCGTTAGCGCTTGCTTACGCTCGCTCTCAAGTTCGCGTCGAATCTTTTCTTCGGTTTGCTTGAACTGGGTTGCATCGCGGATGAACGCGATCGCATAAGGCTCATGCTTCACCCGAACGTGACTCAGCATAATATCGACGTGAAACGAGTCACCATTTTTGCGTACGCCGAGAAAGCGAAAGCCACGCCCCATCGGTCGATTTTGCTCGGTATCGAAGAAGTGGGCAACGTGGTTTTGATGATGACTGCGAATATTTTCGGGAAGCAATATATCCAGACTTGCACCGTGTAAGTCCGCATGTTCATAGCCGAATAACGTCGTTGCCAATCGATTCACCAGCACTATCTTGCCGTCTTTATTGACAACAAGAGCTGCGTCAGGAATGATTTCGATAAGTTCGCTGAGGTCGCGCTCGTCTTTCATGCCCCTCTCGGATACCATGGAATTAATAACCTAAGCTTAACGGAACTTCTCATCAATGCCCATACCACGACGCCTGTTAACAGTGTTTTTTTTACCAGTTTTGTTACTGGTCAGCGCTGTCAGCGTCGCGCAAGAGCTGCGTCCTTTAAGCGACCGCGCGATGCGCGTCTGGGATACGCGTCATGGCCTGCCACATAATTCGATTAATCATATTAGCCAAGACCAGCAAGGCTATTTATGGATTGCTACCTGGCAAGGGCCGGTGCGCTTCAATGGCCGTAAGTTTGAGGTTTTTAATGATGAAACCCAACTGCCCGACCCCGGCGCATTGTTTGTTGCCGAGAATCCGTATAACAATACCGTGGTAGCGACCGGCGCACGAGGCGGTGTAAGCCATTTCCAACCAGCGCCAGCGGGCGGTGAGTGGCAAGCACAGCCACGTGTTTTTGATCGCGTTGATTTCGCCCTATTCGCAACCCCCCGTTGCACTTGGTACGCTACCGTAACCACTGGTGTGGTGCGCGAGTGCGCCGGTGAGCGTACCCAGTTCACAGTCACCGAGGGCCTACCAAGTAATTCCATTTTGTCCTTAGCAAAGGACGCCAATGGCCGCATCTGGGCCGCAACGGACCGCGGACCGGCTTACTTTGATAGCGAGCAACAAACATTTCATACCGTAGAAGGTCTGCCATCGGGTTACAATTTCGGCATCATCAATGACGCAACAGCAAAGACGCTATGGCTGAGCATCGATACTCGCGTCTATCAGCTCGATATTGACGACTTGAGCTATCAATTATGGCCGGTGACGTATCCAAGTACAGTTACTGAACTTTATCAAGCGCCGAATGGCGACATTTGGGTCGGAACCCACGAGCACGGTTTGACCCGACTGGATAGCCAGCAACCGATCATGACCTCGGTTGCCAATGGCTTACCTAATAATCATATTTTGTCGATCTTTGTCGATCGTGAAAATACCTTATGGGTGGGCACCCATCGCGGTTTAACACAGTTCCGTGAAGCACCGTTCCACAGCCATCGCAAAGAGGATGGGCTTGGTTATGATTACGTGCGCGCACTTTACCAATTGCACGATAATACGGTTTTGGTCGGTGGCTTAGGTGGTATCAAGCGCATTGTAAATGAAGCTATCTTGCCCTTTGAGACATCCAGTTCAGTTGCCAACGAGAGCATTCTCACCATCGCTCAAAGCAGTGATGGGCTGCTGTATATTGGCACCTTCACCAATGGCCTCTACGTGCTGCGCGACGGCGAACAAATTGCCCATTACAACGAAAACAATGGCTTTCCCGGCAATGATATTCGCAGTGTTTTACTCGCCGATGACGGTTATTTGTATGCCGCAACATCACGCGGTGTGCTCCGTTCGCAACGACTTGGCAATGGCGAACTCTCCCCACCTGACTACATTGGCACCGCGCAAGGGCTGCCCGATGAGATCATTTATGCCATTCAGCAAAGTCTCACGGGGGATATTTGGATCGGCAGTATGCGCGGACTTTCTGTCCTTACCGAGAACGGTGTGCAACGTATTGATCTCAGTGACACTACCGACGCAGAGTTTATGTTCGGCTTTCACGAGTCAGACCAGCACCTATACGTTGCGAGCGATCGCGGGCTTATCCTGTTTAACAAACAGACCGAGCAATGGCAGGTATTTGACGAGGATAATGGCTTACCCTTCGTTAAGTTCTTCGATGTCACTCGTGATCAGCAAGGCAATTTATGGCTGGCTACAGGGCGTGGCTTGTACTTCATCAATGCCGAAGACTTTGAACGCGCGATCTATGACGCGGACCCCGCAACCCCACTCGACTTTAGCTTCTATGAGTCGTTTCATGGCTTAGCCAGTTCGCAAATTAATACCGGTGGGCCACCGATGCTCGTGGATAGCGCCGGTGAGCTGTGGTTTGCAACCTCACAAGGCGTCGGCCATTATCTCCCAAGCAATGTGAATTCACTGGCGAACAACCCACCGCGGCCGGTTATCGAACGTGTTTATGCCGATAATGTTGCTATTAAGCCTGACATCTATCTTGATGCGGGGACAGGTCGCGTCGAATTTAGCTTTGCTGGACTCGGTTTCCACCATCCGGAATCGATAAACTACCGCGTTCAGTTGTCTGGCTATGATGACACGTGGGTCGTAGCACGAGCAGGACAATTAAGTGTTGCGTACACCGAGTTGCCCCCGGGGGCCTATATTTTTCAGGTGCAAACGGCGTATCCGAATGGCCAATGGAGTGACTCTGCAACCTTTGCGTTTCACAAGCTTCCCACGCTATGGCAGCGCCCTGTCACTTGGTTCGCTCTTGCGCTTATCAGTGTTTTCTTAGTCATCGCTATCATTCGCTTGCGCTCTTATCGACTCAAACGTAGTAAGGAACGCTTACAAGACTTGGTGCGCGAACAAACCAAGTCCTTAGAACAATTGGCCAATCAAGATAGCCTCACGCTGCTAGCAAACCGCCGTGCCTTTGACGAGTTTTTACGTGAAAAAGTGGCACGCACGACCGGCGATGAACTTGGCTTAATTTTGCTTGACCTCGATTACTTTAAAGAAGTGAATGACCGCTATTTGCATACCACCGGTGACAAGGTGTTAAAACGCGTTGCGCAAATCATTACCGCGACAGCCCGCGAGAGCGATATGGTGGCACGTTGGGGCGGCGAGGAGTTCGCCATTCTGCTATCGAAAACCGACGCACAACAACTTATAGCAATTTGTGAGCGCATGCGTTGTGCGCTGGAACAAGCAGACTTGCATAATTTAGTCAGCGACCTAACGGTGACCGGCAGTTTTGGTGCAGCCTTGCATCAGCCAAACGAGACCGCAGCGAGTCTATTGCGTCGCGCCGACAAAGCTCTCTATAAAGCGAAAAGCCTAGGGCGTAACCGCACTGAAATTGCACCTCGCACTGAGTAACTTATCCACTTAGTTGGTGGGCACCATCAAACGTGTTTGCAGCAATTGGCAACGCTTTTCTTCACCTTCGCCAGCACAATCATAGAAGGTCAGCTGAAATAGGTCCCCATAGTCTTGCTCGGTAAGGTTTTCACTCTGGCCACCTAGGCCACGAACCAGCGCCGGAACCGTATTACTGTGCCCCACGATGAGGGTATTTTCGCCCCGCGCCATGAGCGCTTCGAGTATTCCCTCGGCATCACCAGGACGGTAACTTTGCACAGTCAAACCAACTGACTCAGCAAGCGGTTGTGCGGTCATCTGGGTGCGTTGGTACGGCGTACTATAGATTGCTTTCAGTTCAGCTTTTTGCAACATCTGCGCGAGTGTATGTGCACGTTGCTGGCCTTTTTCACTAAGCGGTGGATCAGATTCAGCCACCGCCTTTTCTGCGTGTCGAACCACATAAACTGTAAACTCATTTGCCATAACCGAAGCACCTCCGCTGACTGCGCTAGCGAGCAGTAATACTGCAATAACATGTTGTTTCATTGATTTCATTGATTTTTCTCATTGACACTCTAAGTCCTGCCACCTATGTTGCTAGATGGTGTTGCGAAACACAATCATCCATTGATGAACGTATAACTATAACGCATAAAAGGACCCCCTCATGGATCATCACGGCTTTGATAACTCAAGTACCGTTCGCTTAGGCGAATGGATGTTGACTCTTTTTCTAACGGCTATTCCAGTAGTTAACATTATTGCCCTACTCGTGTGGGCATTCTCGAACTCAACCAAACCGTCCAAACAAAACTGGGCCCGTGCCATTCTCATTTGGATGGTCATTGCTATGGTTATCGGTTTTGGTATGGGCGTATTGGGCCTCGGTGGTGCTATGATGATGGGGAATACTTAATAACCCTATTGACCACGTAGGATGCTCCTATGCTCCGAGCAGAGGCACTTAGTAAGGTTTACCATATGGGCGAAGTTGAGATCCACGCCTTACGCGGCGTGAGTCTCGAACTGGTCAGCGGTGAATTGGTTGTGCTACTGGGCGCCTCTGGCTCGGGCAAGTCGACACTCCTCAACATTATGGGCGGTCTTGATACACCGACGAGCGGCCAACTTTTCTATGGTGATACAGCTCTACATCAAGCTTCCGACCGTGAGCTTACCCGATTTCGCCGCGATCACGTTGGCTTTGTTTTTCAGTTTTACAATCTAATTCCGAGCCTCACAGCCCGCGAGAACGTGGCGATGGTCACGGATATTGCACGCAACCCGATGCGTCCAGAAGAAGCGCTTGAGCGGGTCGGGTTGAGCGGCCGAATGGATCATTTCCCTGCACAGTTGTCAGGGGGTGAGCAACAACGCGTAGCGATTGCTCGTGCGGTGGCCAAGCGCCCCGAAATTTTACTTTGTGATGAACCAACGGGCGCGCTCGACTCCAACACTGGAGGCCTTGTGCTCGACGTCTTGCAGCAAATTAATCAAGAGCTCGGCACCACCACAGCGGTGATCACCCATAATGCCATTATTGCGGACATGGCGAATCGCGTAATACGCCTTTCCGATGGCAAAATTAGCGACATCCATACCAACACAACCCAACGCCCAGCGCGGGAGTTGCAGTGGTAAGCGCACAAGCTACCTTGCTTGCCAAATTGCTGCGCGAGGTTTGGCTCGCACGCGCCCAACTTTTTGCCATCGCTATTGTCGTTGCCGTAGGAGTCATGGTGCTCATGATCATGACCACCGCAAAGCAAAGCTTAACCAACGCACAGCAGACTTTTTATAATGAGCATCGTTTTGCCGATGTTTTCCTAGAGCTCACTCGCGCGCCACGTAACCTGCTAACACAAGTGCAGGAAATGCCTGGCGTGGCAGTCGCCGAGGCGCGTATTCGCAGTGCAGCACGGGTCGAAGTCAGCGGCTTTGCCGATCCGATCCAGGCACAACTGGTGTCGGTGCCTGAACAGCAGACCCAGCTATTAAATACCTTGCATCTGCAGCGAGGGATGTTGCCAACAAACAGTCGCCAAGTGGTTGTCGCACAACCTTTCGCTGAAGCTCATAAATTGCAATTGCATGACTCAATCACTGCGATTCTAAATGGCCGGCGCACTGAGTTGGAGATCGTTGGCATCGCCATTTCGCCAGAATACATTTACCAAATTGGGCCGGCAGATATCATGCCGGACTATCAACGCTACGGAGTACTTTGGCTACGCGAAGACGCTTTAGCTGCTGCCCTTGATATGGACGGCGCATTTAACAGCCTCCTCATACAGCTGGAGGCGCAGGCCGACAGCGCCACATTAAAATTGCGACTCGATCAGGTCTTTGAAAACTATGGTGGCCGTGGTGCCTACACCCGTGAGGAGCAGATCTCGCACCGCTTTTTAAGCGAGGAGCTTAAGCAACTCGGCACCAATGCGGTTTTTCTGCCGTTGGTATTCCTCGGGACTTCGGCGTTCTTATTTAACATTTTTATGCAGCGCCAAATTCACACCCAACAACAAATCATTGCGATCATGAAGGCCTTTGGTTACCGACCCGCTACTATTTTTTTGCATTACTTGGGATTCAGTAGCCTTGTGGTATTGGTTGGGCTTATTTTAGGACTGCTCTTGAGCCATTGGCTATCTGCCACTATGGTTGAGCTCTACAGCCTTTATTTTAGTTTCATTGACCTCAACGTAGATACCAACTGGCGAAGCCTCGCTATTGCTGTTCTGGTGACGTTTGCCGCTGGATTCGTTGGCACTTGGCGCGCTATCTATAAAGCCATCCGGGTTCCGCCGGCGCAAGCGATGCGCCCACCTAATCCGCCTAACTTTCACCAAAGTCGCATCAATCATTTTATTGCGACCATGCGACTCAATCAGGCATGGCGGATTATTTTGCGCAACCTAGTGCGGCATCCCCTACGTAGCACGCTCTCGATTACTGGCGTCGCGCTCGCCGGCGGACTGTTGCTATTTGGCAGCTATCAGTTTCAAGCCATCAGCACTATGCTCGACCGCAATTACCGTGTGGAGCAACAAATGGATGTCATTGTCCATTTTAGTCAAGTCACCGATGCGCAAGCATTAGCGAGTTTGGCCGCCCTACCGGGCGTCAACTATGTCGAAGGCATGCGCAGTGTCCCTGTGCGTCTGCACAGCGGCACCACGGTTTACAGCACCTCAGTCTCTGCTTTCAGTCCAGACAGTAAGTTGCGCCAATTAGCTAGCATGCGCAGTTTGCCCGACGCCGGTTTAGTCTTAACCGACCACCTCGCCCAGCAACTTAGCCTCGAACTTGATCAGCAGGTGCGCGTTGAGTTTATCGGTGAACGCCGCATGACCCAAGCAATCCCATTGGTGGCGATCACGAATGAAGCTATTGGCGTGGGTGCGTATATGGCACTCCCTGAATTGAATCGCATTTTACTGGAAAGCGACGTGCTAAGTGGCGCTTGGCTACTTATCGATGCGACAGAGAAAGAAGCGCTTTACGCACGACTTAATGAGATGCCACAGATTGCCGGATACAGCCACATACGCGAAGCCGAAGAAAAATTACGCAGCTACATGGACGACACCGTCCTCACCGCCATGAGTATTATTTTTGTTTTAGCCGGCTCACTCACCTTTGCGATGGTCTATAACAATGCTCGAATCGCGCTTGCAGAGCGTGAGCGAGAGCTTTCTACCTTAAGGGTGCTAGGCTATAGCTACGCCGAGGTCGCAATTATTCTGTTCGGCGAGCTGCTGTTAGTGGTGCTGATTGCCATTCCGCTGGGCTGGCTTGTTGGTTTTCTCTTTGCGGCAGGCATGACCGAGCTGATGAGTAGCGAGCTGTTTCGTATTCCGTTTGTCGTGAGCCGGCAGCTTTTTGGGCTATCGGCCCTCGGCGTATTGACCGCGGCGGCAATAGCGGTCATGTTTATGTTACGACGCTTGCAACGTATTGATTTGGTTGCCGCATTAAAAGCCGAGTAATTGAGAGGCAAGGAGAGATTACAGACGATGAAAAAACCACTGGTGAAATTACTACCCTGGCTGCTCTTTGTACTCGTTGCCGTCGCACTCTTCTACAGTTTACGGCCTGCGCCGCCGCAAGTCGTTGTAAGTGACGTTTATCAAGGCCCCTTAGCTGCCACGGTAAGTGACGAAGGCAGAACGCATTTACGTAATACCTATTCCGTCTCAGCGCCGATTACCGGCTATCTACGTCGTGTTTCGCTTGAGCCTGGCGACCCAATTACCCAAGGCGATACGGTTTTTGAGGTGGAGCCAGCGCCAACGCCCGCGCTCGACCAACGTAGTCGCGAGCAAGCAGAACAAACTCTTAACGCCACTGAGGCACGTCTACAAGCCGCCATTGCTCTGCAACAGAATAGCGAAAGCGAAGCGCAACTTGCGAGCAGTGAGCTGCAGCGTATTAAACGTCTATACGATGCGGGGCTCGCGTCCACTGCAGACCTTGAGCGAGCACAAACCGCCCTCTTTCGGGCGCAATCAAATTTACGCTCGGCGACCGCTGCCGTCGCTGTCGCGCAAGCAGATGTCACCAATGCAAAACTGGTTCTGGAGATTGCTGAAGGCACCCGTAGCAGTGACCAAACACGCATTCTCGAAGTACCCGCACCCATTAGTGGCACGGTGTTGCAACGTTTTCGTTGCTGTGAAGGTATTGTGACCGCTGGTGAAACGATTTTAGAACTGGGCGATCTGAGTGAGCTCGAGGTTCAGGTCGACCTTTTGAGTAGTGCTGCCGTTAAAGTGCGCCCGGGAATGACCGCACGTATCAATCAATGGGGCGGGCAAGAAGTCAAATCAGGTATAGTGCGCCGTGTGAGTCCCGCAGGCTTTACTCGCGTCTCGGCTTTGGGTATCGAAGAACAGCGCGTAAGTGTTTTTATCGAGCTCGATGCGCCTGCACCTGAGCTCGGTAACGACTTCCGCGTCAACGCAGAGATTGTCATCGAACAAGCAGAAGATGCCCTAGCGGTACCGATAACCGCCCTCTTCAGACAAGATGAGCAATGGTATGTGTTTGTCTATCAAGAGGGAGAGCTAGAGCGCAGAGCCGTTAACGTAGGCTTTCAAAGTGGTATTTATCGACAGATAATAAATGGTTTAAACGCTAACGAGCAGGTGGTCAACCATCCAAGTGGCGAATTAGAAGAAGGCATGCAAGTGCAGTTATGAAGTATTGGCTAGTTAAAACCGAACCCGATGAGTGCAGTATCGACACAATTGCTGATACCGGCTCAGAGGGTATTGCCTGGGACGGTGTGCGCAACTATCAGGCGCGCAACTTTTTGCGGGAAATGGCGAAGGGTGACCAGGTATTTATCTATCATTCGAGTTGCGCCAAGGTTGGCATTGTCGGCCTTGCTGAAGTGACGGAAGAAGCTTTTGTCGACCCTTTGCAATTCGAGCCAGAGTCAGCTTACTTCGACCCCAAATCGATGCCCGAGAATCCACGCTGGAGCGCAGTGCGATTACAATTCGTACGTAAGTTCAAACAACCTCTTGCACTAAAAGAACTGAAGACACTCCCCGCTATGGCAGAAAATCCATTGGTGCAAAAGGGTTCTCGGCTAAGTGTGGTGCCTTTTCAAGCGAGCGAATACCAAGCCGTTTTAGCTCTCGTCGACTGACATTGCCAGTTCACGCCGTGCCGACTTATCGGTGTAAAGTTCTTTGTCAGCGCGGCGATAAAGACTTTCAAAACTTTCTTCGGGGTCACTGCAAGCAAAGCCAATGCTTGCACCCACTGAAATTTGTTCATCGTTGATTTGCATTGGCGCTTCAACCGTCTGTCGCAGCCGCTCACAGAATGCGTCGGGGTGTGCGATCGAGTGCGAAAGAACCACCCCAAACTCATCACCACCGAAGCGCACCACCCAATCGTTACGTTCATTGCGAATACAAGCTTTAAGGCGTTTAGCCACACACACAAGCACTTCATCGCCCGCTTGGTGGCCATAACGATCGTTGATCGGTTTAAAACCATCTAAATCAACTAAAACCAAACAGTAACTGCTCTTCCCACCCCGCTGCTGCAGGCGTTCGAGCATGCCACGACGATTCAGAAGCTCTGTTAAACTGTCATGTTGAGCGTCCAGCACCGCTTCTTTACGTTGTAACTTCAACTCACTTATACGATGTGCCAGAGCCAGCGAAAACAACACAGCTTCTAAAGCGACCGCAAGCGGAAACCAATACGAGACGATGTCTTCTGGATTTAAGACGCCAACCTGCCGTAAGACCATAGCTAATGCCGCTAACAACATAATGCTTTGCGCAACGACAAAGTAAATAGCAGGCTTGAAGCCTTGTGCCCAACGAACAACGGCCGAAGTTAGCAAGATTGGAATAATCAGCATAGCGATGCTGTTTGCAACAATCGATGCATAACGAGTGAAGCCCAAGGCATTGGCCAAATAGACTAGACCAAACAGTAAAACAGTGAGCTGCAATAAGGTGGCGACTAACGGCAAGTTCTCGCGCAAACGCAGAAACTTTATACTAAATATGAGCACCGCACTTCCCCACATCGCAGCAGTACTGACACGCCCAAGCCACCAAGGGTGACTGCTATTTGGCCAGAGGATTTGCGGTCCAAGTCCAGTACCATCGGCAAGCAGCAATATTGCCGCAGCCATGCTAAGCACATACCACAGATAGGCGCCATCACGCAGTTGCACCAGTAAAATCAGGTTGTACAACAACAGCGCAAAAATTGCGCCAAATACCATGCCGAAGACCAGATTTTCCTCAAGATAATGCTCGGTGTAGTCACCAACTGTCAGCAGATTTATTGGAAAGGTGCTACCCGCAGGGTCGTAGAAGCGGAGATAAATCGTGATAGGTTGCCGATCAAACGTCAATCGTACAGCTGGATGACGGTAGTTCAGCCGCTGGCTCGTCGCGTAACCATCGGCGGTCCCAGCAGCGACGTGCTGCCACTGCTCCCCCTGTTGAATGTACAAGTCAGCGTGACGTTGCGAAATTGCATGCGCTAACAAAAAGCGTCGTGGCTCACTGAAATCAAAGTTTTCAGCTGTATCCAACTGAATCTTAAGCCAAACAGCGTGGTCACGATCGGAACTCGATGAAATGCCCGAAAATGGCACAAATAGGCCATTTTGCTCAGCCACCAGAATATCATCGAGTTGCCACTTCAGCGGCGCCTCGCGCAAGATGCTAGCGCGCTCATGCAGTCCATAAAGACTGTCGTTGGCAATCTTGATCGGCGCAGCATGCACCGTAGCCACGCTCAAAACGAGGCAACATGCGATGCGAAACAGCAAGACTAAAAAGTGCGCCACAAGCGTCCTTTGCTAAGTAAACGGGAAGTTATAAAGCAGGGTATAGAATGTTGAAGCGCTATACAAGTAGACAGTTTAGACGCAACTACTCATCGAGCGAGCACTGTAGACAGCGCTCCTTGCCGGTTATCAACTTGGAAATACGGTTACGATGCTTGGCGAAGCCGAGATAGCCTCTGTCTGCCAGCCAGCGAATGCCCGGCCAACGTAGCGGAGCTGTTAACCATCCGCGTCCTACAGCTGACCATGCGGCATGGGTGACGTCCAAGCCATAAAGCAGGGTTCCGTCAGCACGTTGTCCGTGCAGAATGCGATTTGCTTGTTCAATATCGATCGCAGGAAAGCGCTTTGCGAAGTCGTGGGCCCAAATGTCTTCAAACTGCAGCCGTTGCTTGCGCTTTTGGTCCAACGCTTTAAGTTGCCGCATTTCATGCACGCACAGCGGACAACCACCGTCGTAGAACAAGATAAGTTCGGTCGCCATACTGGCCTCCGTTAACAGTTCGTCACTCATGGTCTGTTTACGAAGGCCAGCATGCTTCCGATCAATCTTCGCCGTTAGCTTTAGCGATAAAATAGACGACGTAGAAAATGCAAAGACCAAGTAATACTGCTAATCCAGTGAAAGAGAAAAAGATAACCGGATCAGAAACAAATTCTTTGAGTAATTGCATGAGATGCCTCCTTAGAAGCTATAGCGAATACCAAACATTGCTACGGTTGGGTCAATATCGACCGCGACAGACTCAGCGGTAACACCATTGATGCGCACGTCGGCAACGGTATCAATAGCCATACGGCTCACCATAAAGTGCAGGCCCCAGTTATCAGTCAGTGCCACGTTCACCCCCGCTTGGAATGCGAATCCCCAGCTATTTGAAAGCGCTAATTCAACATCGTCATTCGCAGTAATTACTGCTAAATCAGTTAGAACGCCACCAAGCTCTGGGCTCACTTTCTCTTCAAAGAAGGTCGTGTAATTCACCCCAAAACCAACAAACGGATCAATCGCATCGTTATCTAAATCAAAGTGATATTGCGCGAGCAAGGTTGGCGGAAGGTGTTTAGTTTCGCCGATTTTCAAACCGTCAATCGCACCGGTACCATGAATTTCGTGCTTAAATGGAGTGGCAGCAATGAGCTCAATACTCCAGTTCGGATTCAGCCGGTAATCAAAAGTGATTCCCAACTGAGTGTTTTCATCGACTGTCACACCGGTAGAACCAGAATCGAGACCTGCAACAGATTCAATTACGGGCAATGATGCGCTATCATCATTTGGCATGACACCGATGGCGCCAACATTCACCGAAAATTGGTCTGCGGCCGCTGCCATTGGTGCAGCAAGACCGGCAATTAATAAGCTAGATAAGATCATTGAGGTTTTCATACAGCACTCCTTAGTTATTTCCCTATATTTTATGTGGTTATGTGCGGAAAACCTTGATCTCGATCAAGTTTTGCTTCTCCTCTACAATGAAAAAAACAACGCATGATTAGGGGCTTATGGGACATCATCACGGACATCACCAGCATCACCATGGCGACGCTTCTTCACAACGCATCGGTCTCGCTTTCTGGCTAAACTTATTCTTTACTATCATCGAGTTTATCGGCGGGATTCTTACTAACAGTACTGCAATTATTGCCGATGCCGTGCATGACCTCGGTGACAGCCTCTCGTTAGGTCTTGCCTGGCTGCTAAATAAACTCGGTGCCAAGCGAGCTACCACTGGCTTCACGTATGGTTATAAACGTTTTAGTTTGCTAGGCGCACTGATTAACGCAATTGTGCTCATTGCTGGCTCCACGTGGGTGCTATTCGAGGCCATCCCGCGACTGACAGATCCGGTCATGCCGAACACCGAAGGCATGATTTACTTAGCAATTCTCGGGGTAGTTGTGAACGGTTACGCCGCGTTTAAGCTTTCAGGCGGGAAAACGCTCAACGAACGAGTGCTCAATTGGCACTTACTAGAGGATGTTTTGGGCTGGGTTGCGGTGCTTATTGGCGCCATTGTTATGACTTTTGTCGACTGGCCGATCATCGACCCACTGTTATCAATCGCCTTCACTGCATTTATCTTGTTAAATGTGGTTCGTAACTTGATCGAAACACTGAAACTATTTTCGCAAGCGAATCCAAACCCTAAGCTCTACCAAGACGTACAAGACGCAATTCGTGACGTCGACCAGGTTGCGGATATTCATCACATGCATCTGTGGTCGCTCGATGGTGAATCACACGTACTAACGGCTCACGTTGAATTAAAAGATGACTTCAATAACGCGGAGCATTATCTCGCTGTTAAAGAAGCCATCAATCAAGCAGTCTCGCGTTTTGAGATTTTCCACACAACGATTGAGCTAGAGTTCAAATCGGAGGCCTGTCGACTGGATTAGTCGACAGCATTTTCGTTGGCATAGCTCAAGTCTGCGATGCTATGCAACTTACCGAACCGCATCACGTGTGTGATCGAGCGAAATGCTGAAACATCCTTGCCTGGATCTTCCTCGAGTACCACAAGGTCAGCATTTTTGCCCACCTCGACAGTGCCAAGAGTTGCTTCTAAACCCAAAGCTTTCGCGCCGTTTTGCGTCGACATGACGAGCACAACGGTAGTAACGCTAGAACAAAGGTAACTACGATCAAAATTATGCGAGCTTTCTTGTAAATAATTCTGTGCGTCACTGAGGTTGTAGAACTCGCTCACAAATGGAAACATGAACCGGGTGTCAAACCAATCGCTCGCCAAATAATGTACATGCGAATCCACCAAACCCGGTGTTAAATATTTTCCGCTAACGTCGATAACTTCAGCTACTTCATCAACTCATCATAGCCATGCGGCTTGATAAGCAGCTGACGTTCAGCAACCTTTTAGTTTCCTTGGTGAACTATGGTACCGCGTACGACCTGAGCCCGTACATCTGGTCTACACAGAACGCAAATACATGTCGGCAGCGGTCTCTGCGGCCCTCGACTTTTTACAAGAAAAGCTAGGCTAGCTTAGAAGGTTCACTTCGAACAACAACTTACGCAGGCTTTGCCGTGCATCCATGATGAGCAGCAGCTCGACCGCTTTTCGCCTCTCGTCGAGACGATATAAAACAATGTAATGTTGGTCGATGTGCCATTGCCGATAGTGTTGCACACCTAACTCTAAAAGCCGTTCACTTATCGGTGCTATGCGCGGATTCTTAGGCAGGGCTTGCCCGATTTTTTGCTGCACCTCGAGTAACGTCTTATCGGCTAATTCGGTTGAGTACTGATGGGACAGAAACCCTTTGAGCCGCTGCACAGATAGCCTAAAAACACCTGAAGCAACAATACGATACTCAGACATCGAAGGCTTCACTAAGACTCAACTCGCGATGTTGCAACGATTTTTCTGACAGGTTGATAAGCTTGAGTAGAGCAATCGTTTCCTGTTGAAACTCATAATCATCATAAGATTGAATGACAAATGCTGGCTTACCCTTTTTCGTCACCAGCAACTCTTCTTTCAACTCAAGATTATTCGCATTTTCTTTTAAATACGTCACGGTTTCAGTCTTCACAACCACCTCTTAAAAGTCTTTTTAAAGACTGTTTTAGTTTAGCAGTTGCTGTGAGATATTCCAACGCGCTCCTCCATATTACCAAATCGGATTGATCGTGGTCGCCAACAGCGCTGTAACACAAATCCACGCAAGATAAAGAGGTAGGCATGAGAGAGCTCGTAGTTATTCACGAGAATGATGAATGGCTGGTGCCGTTACGCGCAGAGTTTGCCAAGCGCGGCGTGACGGCAACGGAGTGGTTTCTCGATGAAGGCGAACTGTGATTAACAATACTTCGGTGTTTGCCCTTGAGGTGTGTAAGCTATCGCAGTATGCGGCACTCCAGATTGCCGAACTTAAAGTGCCACGCACTGGGATGGGTGCGTTAGCAGATTATTTGATCGAATGTGCTAAGAAGTAGGCACCTCGAATGGGCTTTGCTGTAGTGACTTGATGTGCTTTTTATCCTCGTACATACGGGCATCCGCAAGTTTAAGTAGTTTTACAACTGAAAGACCGCCCTCAGTACTACATGCGGAGCCAATGCTGATTGATGGGCGAATCGAAAGCTCATCGATCAACACATCCTCGCCCTCAACGGTCGACCTGATTTTCTCTATAATCTTCTCGATATGACTCATGTCTTTGAGACGATTTACGATAACCAGAAACTCGTCGCCGCCCATTCTGGCGACAATATCCGAACTTCTTACCGCGGCCTCGAGACGGTGCGCGACCGCTCGCAGTACATGGTCGCCACTATCGTGACCAAAGTTGTCATTTATTTCTTTGAAATAGTTCAGGTCCACTGCGATGACACAGAATTGCTCTTTACTTTTCGTATTCGTAAGTCGTCGATTCAAATAATCGAGCGCAAACCGTCGATTAACAAGCCGTGTCAGTACATCCTCGTTAGCCCGATACTTTTCACGACGATAGAATGCCCATAACAAAATGATCATGGCGAAGAGCAGGACATACAGCAGTATCATACCGATGCGCACCCCTTGTAAAAACCAAATCTGTGCAGGAGTAAGGGTTGGAGCAAAGTTGGCGGCGACCCACCATTCACCGTTTGGAACAATTAGTTTTCCATTGTAGTCAGATTCTTCAAATAGCTCTGCTGACCCTTCAAAAATCGCGCCATTACGTCCACCACCATCAACTCCTCGTAGCGCGACTTCAGTACTTGGAATAGCCAATAAACCAGAATCGAGCATTAAGTTGTCGTAATCAATCACCACGCTTACCGTGCCCCAATAATCTTGGTTGGTTGGGTAATCATTAAATACCGGAATACGCGCAATCAGCCCGCGCCCGCCTTGCACGAGATCAACCGGACCTGCAAGAAAGATATCTTGGCGCTCACGCGCCGCTTGTACGGTGGCATATTGCGCGGGTACAGTACGATAATCAAAACCTATCGCACTCTCGTTGCCGGCTAGCGGGAGTAATTCAGAAAGCACGTCGTTTGGTGCCATCCCGACATTTCTGACATGCTCTGATTTTTGTAGTAAGCGGCGCGCAATTTGCGGAAAGTTCTCGGCACCATTGCGAGGATTAATATTGAATATTGTCGCTAAGCTATCAACCAGAAATACATCTTTAAATAGCTCTGACTCGAGATTTGATTTCGCCAACAACAGCTCCGCAAGAAGCTCGTCTTCAGCATTATTCTTAAAGCGCTCTTCGAGCAGCTCTTTAAAAGAATCTGTCAAATGGATGAGCACTGCAAAGCCAACTACAAATACCGCAAAAAAGCTAGCTAACGTGCGTTTTTTAAAAATCAAAGCGACTTCCCAAACGGCTATGGTCAAACATCATATGACTATAGCAATACCGAGAAACCGCTTAAACTACAACCTTAATTTGATTCTTATTGCGGCACGTAGATGTGGCCGCGACCGTTTCGATAGTCAATGGTAAGGATAAAATGCTTGAGAATGTCGTAGCCAAGAATGCCATTCACTTCGACCCCCTTCATTCGAGAGCCAATATTGGAATAACGATTACCAAAGTCAGCAGGACTGCCCTCACTCGGCACAATAACCACAATATCTTCTAGTTTATAGGGACCGAAACCGAAGAGAGGTAATTGAAAGAGTTCTACATCTTTGCTTGCATTTACACCGCGCGAAACACCTTCCATTACAGGAAAACGTTCCAACCAGTTCTGAGTCGTGGCAAAGTTGCGATGTAGATACAAACCACCGCTATTCCCCGTATCGAGGAGGACCCAACGTTCGGCTTCGTCATTGAAGTTTACTTTTACCAACGGACGCCCTGAACCATCCTGCGGACGCATTTCAAGGTTCGCTGTTTCTTCAAGATTAAAAGTACCAGGATTAGCGAAGCGCAAACGACTATTCGGGTAGTCAAACTGCAAAATAAACTGGTTTAATAGCGGCGCACCGAGCAGCAAGCTAACATGCTTGCCACCGAGCTCGAGGCCTACCAGCTCCATGTCGAGATCTAAGCCAAGTAACTTTGTCGGCACATCGCGGTAAATACGTCGGTCTTGAACATCGTGCGCACCTTGAATCTTAATGCGCTTGTTGCTGTCAAATTCAAGCTCATGATGCTCAGCAAAGCTGAGGTTTAGAGCATTCACTTGTGAGCCCGAGTCGATCATCGCATAGCTTTCGATACCCGCCACTTCGACTTTAATTAAGACATGCCCATTAGCATTCTCAAACGGGATCCAACTGGTCGCTTGTGCCATAACTGTCGAGGAAAATAATGCTAAGGCTAGGAAAACGAGAACTCGCATGAAACGTATCCTTATTGTTGTTATTAAGTTTCCTTTTGAAATTACGTGTAGCCTACCTGAACGTTAGCAAAGATACGAGCTTTTCTACTTACTTTTTACATTTGAGTTAGAGCTTCAGCGACAGAAACGAATACAGCTTTCGCTGTTGCCCTACTCCAGCAGATACTGTATAAATATACAGCCTATTCGATTGAAGAACTAAGGAAAACCTATGCCGGTAGTCACTCAATACGTTGTCGTACGAAACGGAGAGGAAAAAATGACCTTTGCCACAAAAGCCGAAGCCGATGCCCATGACAAAATGCTGGATATGGTGGAGCGACTTTTGCCTCTTATCGAACGGAGTGAGGTTGTTACTGACGAACAAAAACTTGAAGATTTGGCGTTTTTCTTGGCGCGTGAGCGTGAAGATATGTTGATTGCCTTGGGTGCAAAGAAGCCGCCTAAGAAGAAGACCTCTGAAAAGGCAGAGCCTACCAAAAGTGTTGCGCAATAAAAGAGTTGCGCAATAAAAGAGTTGGGTCTCAAGACCCAACTCTCAAACATGCTTTTTGTTATATTCTATGCTGGTGTTCGCTTGAGTTTGTTAACCATCAAGTAGAGCGACGGAAGTACAACTAGCGTCAATAACGTTGAAGAAACAATCCCACCAATCACGACCGTTGCTAGCGGCCGCTGGACTTCCGCGCCAGTCCCAGTATTGAATGCCATTGGAATAAAACCAAAGCTCGCGACTAACGCGGTCATCAATACAGGGCGCAATCGTTGCCTAGCACCTTCGAAGATTGCTTCTCTGATAGCTTTACCGTTATCACGAAGCTGCTGAATGAATGATAGCATTACTACCCCATTCAAGACGGCGACCCCTGACAACGCGATAAAGCCAACTGCGGCAGAGATCGATAATGGCATGCCGCGAATTGTCAAAGCAATGATGCCGCCTGTTAGCGCCATAGGCACACCAGTAAAGATAATTAGGGCGTTACTGAAAGAATTAAACGCACTAAAGAGTAAGCCAAAAATCAATAGCAAGGTTAATGGCACAACAATTGCCAACTTTTGCGACGCCGACTCCAACTGCTCAAAGGTCCCCCCATAATCTAACCAGTACCCTGTCGGTAAAGGAAGCTCGTTCTGCAGTTGTTGACGGATAGCAGCCACAAAAGAACCAAGGTCGCGACTTACCACGTTTGCACTCACGATTACATTCCGCTTACCACTCTCGCGATTGATCTGATTTGGTCCAACGGTCAGTTCAACTTCGGCAATCTCGCCAAGTGGAACATACTGCAGTTCTGGGTTACTCGCTGCGGGAACGGCTACGGGCAGACGCTTCAATGACTCTATATTATTCCGCCACTCATCATCTAAACGGAGCATCAAACGAAATCGCTTATCTCCCTCATAGATTGTTCCCGCAACCAACCCACCTACTGCACTTTGCACAGCACGTTGCACGTCGTGAACAGAAAGCCCCAGTAATGCAAGGTGGTCCCGTTGCGGTTTTACCGATAACGTCGGCAATCCAGTCATTTGCTCGACACGCACATCTGCGGCGCCATCGACACGGCTAATAATTTCTACCGCAGTATCACCGAGTTCTTTTAGTTGCTCCAAATCATCACCGTAGACCCTTACCGCTACGTCGGCACGAACACCTGCAATTAACTCATTGAAGCGCATCTCGATAGGTTGCGTGAACTCATACTTGTTGCCGGGAAGAGCCTCAACAGCTGCCCGCAACTCAGCAATGAGTTCATCTTTACCTTTATTCGAATCAGGCCATTCAGATCTCGGTTTCAAAATTACTATAGTGTCAGCCACGCTGGGTGGCATCGGGTCCGTAGCCACATCCGGCGTTCCAATCTTTGAGAATACCCGCTTCACCTCACCAAACTCGGCAATAGTCGACTCCAATAAACCTTGCATATCAACCGATTGCTGTAGTCCCGTGCCGGGGATGCGTAAGGCATGTAGAGCAATATCACCCTCATCTAATTGCGGTAAGAACTCACTGCCCATCTTCGTCGCTTGATAGACCGATCCAGCGAATAAAACAGTCCCCAGCGAAATAATAAGTAGGGGCTTTTTCAATGAGATACGTAGTAGAGGCTCATATAGACGTCGCGCACCGCGCATCAACCTATTCTCGCCGTGACTAACTTTACCGTTTACAAAAATCGCGATTGCAGCCGGTACGAAAGTCATTGAGAAGATCAATGCTCCGAGTAAAGCAAATACCACAGTAAATGCCATAGGGTGGAACATCTTACCCTCAACACCACTTAACGCAAAAATAGGCAGATAGACCAACATGATTATCAATACACCGAAAACGGCTGGATTGAATACCTCACGAGTACTTTGGAATACTTCTTGAAGGCGCTCTTTGGTCGTAAGTAAGCGTCCTAAACGTTGCTGCGCTAAACCAAGTCGGCGCAATGCATTTTCAACCACAATAACTGCACCATCAACAATGATTCCAAAATCAATAGCGCCGAGGCTCATCAAATTGCCCGAAACACGATTTGCAGTCATACCAGTAATTGCAAACAGCATGCTTAGCGGGATAACCATTGCGGTGATAAGTGCGGCTCGCACATTCCCGAGCAACAAGAACAGCACAACAATAACGAGAACCGCACCTTCGAATAGGTTTTTCTCTACCGTTGCGATCGTTTTCTCGACAAGTGTCGTGCGGTTGTAGACGGGATCTAGTAGGATACCTTCGGGCATACTAAGTTGTATTTCTTTGAGGCGTTCGGCAACTGCCTCAGCCACTATCCGACTATTCTCTCCAATCAACATCATCGCTGTACCTAGCACAACCTCTTGGCCATCCGAGGTAGCAGCACCAGTGCGTAGTTCCTTGCCAAAAAATACGTCGGCTACATCTTTTATTCTTACTGGAGCATCATCGCGCTTCGTGATGACAACATTGCGGATATCCTCCAAGCTTTTCAACTGCCCGGGAGAACGCACTAACCACTGCTCGCCGTTTCGCTCAATGTAACCGGCACCAGCATTAGCATTGTTTAGTTTTAGAGCACGAAACACATCTTCGATTGTAATCTTATACGCAAGTAACTTACCGGGCTGCGGAGCGACTTGATACTCACGTTCATAACCACCGACGGTGTTGATTTCTGTCACACCGGGAACCTTCACCAACTGTGGTCGAATCACCCAATCTTGTAATGTACGTAAGGTTTCTGCGGTGTAGGGTTCGCCATTCGCGTCAAGCGCTCCCGGCTCGGCACTTACAATATAGGTAAAGATTTCGCCCAAGCCACTTGCGATAGGCCCTAATGCAGGGTCAACAGTATTGGGCAAATCACTACGGACCATCTGCAATCGTTCACTAATTTGTTGCCGTGCCCAATAGATATCAGTACCCTCCTCGAACACCACGGTCACTTGCGACAGTCCGTAACGCGAAATAGAGCGCGTATAATCTAGGTTCGGAATACCCGCCATCGCGTTTTCTACGATGTAGGTAATGCGCTGCTCGGTTTCCAACGGCGAGTAACCAGGCGCCTCAGTATTTACCTGAACTTGGATATTTGTAATATCAGGTACCGCATCAATGGGTAACTTAAGGGCACTATAAATACCTAATCCTGCAATAAGTAATGTTATCGCCATAACCAGCCAACGACGCTGGACAGCGAATCTAATTAAAATATCAATCATTAGTTCGCCTCCTAGTGGTCATGGCTTGCGCCATCTTTCAGCACATCAGCTTTCAACAGGTAACTATTACCAACCACGTAATTTGTACCAACTGTCAGACCTCCGAGTACCTCAACGTACTCTTCGTCACTTTCGCCCAACTCAACCATGCGAACTTCAAAGGTATTGCCAAATTTACCGAATACGACTGGCATTTCACGGAATGTCTGTAATGCGGACTTTTTCACAGCTAATGCCACCTCTTTTTCCCCAGTGATGACATCGGCCCGTACGTGCATGCCTGGACGCCAATGTCCGTCACTATTATCGATTTGCACCCGAGCGCGTGCTATATGCCCGCCAGTCATCGCGGGAGCAATATAGATCACGTTGCCACGCACGCGTTTATGTTGATGAAGATCATAAACTTCTGCTACTTGCCCAACTTGAAGCTTTTCAATATTTTCAGGGAACGCTGATAGCTCAACCCACACTGACGATAAGTCAACAACTTCAAAAAGCACTTGCTCGTCAGCAATTTCTCCAACTGTGACAAATCGCTCCGTGAGTTCTCCATTGATTGGGCTTTCAATCTTGTAGGCCACACCGCTTGCAGCGTTGGTGATCGTTGCTAGCGCTTGGCCTTGGGTCACTTTATCGCCCACCGCGACATGCACGTCGGTGACTTTACCGCGATAAGTAGCAGTCACTCTGGCTTTGCTGCCATTAACTGGAGCGACAACCCCAAACAGATGTTCCTTAAATGTCAACGATTGTGGTCCCGCTGACTCAATCAAAATATTAGCTTGGGAAATAACCCGATCGGATAATGTGACGCGCCCTTCGAACGCTTCGTAATGCCAGTCGCCGCGAGCGGTTTTAACTACCGCATCGACTGATACCTCATAGGAATGAGGTTCAACAATTGTTTGTGTGCTGACCAAGTAGTCTCCCTCACTGATAAATGTCAGTTCATCATTTACGTTTCCAAGTCGATGAAGAGTAACCTCTAGAGCAACCTTGTCAGGCTTGACCAACTCTCCATCAAGATAGGTGTAGACTCGCATTTCTGGTGGGACGCCTGATTCGTAGATTGTGATTTCCACCGCCAAAGGTCCATCTGTTAATAAGGTTCCACCATTAGGCCCTTTCGCTTCAGCTTCAGAGTGCTCAGTTGCTGCTTCTGTGGCACTGTGCGCCGAGGGAAAGACACCGAAAGCTAAACTTAACGTTAACGTGACAAATAGATTTTTAATTAGTGTCATAGTCCAGATCCTAAAAATGTTTTTCCAGTAAGGAGCTCGAGTTGCAAGAAGCCACGGTAAATCGCAGCTCTTCGCTCAATCACAAGATATTCCTGCTGTGCCAGTTCATGTTGGGCATCGAGCACTGTTAGCAATGAGTGAGTTCCCCTCTCATAGCCATCATTTATCTCGCGTTCTAGACGTTGAGCTAATGGCAATAAATCAGACTGCACTGCTTGTAAATAACGAACATTAGTCTGAAGTTCGACAAGTAATTCATTGCTGAAAGCTCGGAGCTTATCTCGTACCAAGCGCTGCTGTTCGTAAACCATTTCCCGCTCAACTTTGTTGGCCTTGAGAGTTCCTTGTTTTGGATTGGTAAGCTGTAATGGCATGGACGCTTGCAAGACAAGCCCTGCGTCATCTACTTGATTGTTGTAGCGCACACCTAGACCAAGGTTTAAGTCCGCCGTCGCCGCGGCATTCACAGAGCCTATTTTTGCTGTTATAAGCCTTTCAGACTCGAGCAAGCGAAGTAGCTCTGGAGCCTCATTAATGGCGTTTTCTACGGCAACTTCTGAAGGTATATGAAAATCGTTGTTAAATTCACCTACGACTTTTTCGAAGTTCGGCTTCGAAGCCCACATAGCACTCAAACTACTTATCGCGGCTATCAATTGTCCTTGCAATTCCTCGCCCCGAACTTCGGCTTGGCGATGCTGTAATTGTACCCGCGTAGCTTCGGAGGGTGGGACCGCAGCAGACTGTACTCTGGCCTTTGCAAGCTGATGAAGATCTGCAAGCCGCTGCAGGTGTTTCTGATTCCAACGTAACAACGCTTGTATACGCAGTACTTCATAAAAGCGCAACGCTGTCTCAGCCAACACTTCGTTCTTCGCATACTCAAACTCGACGGCTATTTGTCGCTGCTCTGCCGAAGCATATGCCATACGATTTTTGCGCTTGTCACCAAGTTCTATCAATTGACTGTATGAAAGCGTGGCTTGGCCGTTACTAAAACCGCTACTCTCGCCAGTCCCTAAAATATTCTCAAACTCGAGACCCAAAGTTGGATTGGGTCGAAGCGATGCTTGCAATTTTTCGGCTTCCGCCATTCGCAGCTGGTACGAATACTTCTGCAAGTTTGGGTTTCCGCGCAGCGCATTCTCAAAAGCGGTACGCAAAGACAATTCATCAGCGATTGCTGAACTCACACAAGAGCTTATGCCCACGAGCCCAACAATCACAAAATGTATAAATTTCATGATTAATCTCCATAGTAAAAAAGTGTGCTTAAAGCACCGTTCTTAGCTAACGAAGATCAGGCGTTTGGCGGCGGCGTAGGCGGTTGGCTGGGATTGTTAATGAAAGAAGTTTTAGTATGCGCAATCGCGGCGGCGGGACACAAAAGTAGCTCCGCCACTAGTGAGTAACCTGTAAAGCACGTCACATGCGCGTGGAATTGATGGTCGTGGTTCGGGTCTAGGTTATCTGGAATATCACTTTGATGCTCGGTATGGACGTGATGTTCCAGCGCAAAATCAAAGGTGTGCTCATTATCTTCTACATGACCAGCAGCGACTGCACAGCTGAAAAAGCTATGCAACAATATGATAATGATAAAAGACCAAATCGTCTTTGACACCACGACAACCAGAGTTAAATATTTCGATGGTGGGAACGCTACCACGTTTGCTATCGTTGCTCAAGGCTATGCAACGCACACAACCAGCGTAAACGGCGGTAGCTTCCACTACAGGAGGGAAGTTAGCTCCTCAAAAGATATAGATAAACCCGACGCCTATTTCGGCTTCGTAGTCACCACGGGCGATCGGGCTATCGCGGACCTCGCTACTGTAGTGTTCATACAGAGCCTCACCATAAATCTGCCAATTCTTGTTAATGTAGTGGCGATAGTTGTAGTTGAGACCGAACGAGCGCAGACCGCTGTCGACTTGGTATTCAGGCAAACCGGAGGCAGCGGATTGACCCGCATCGATACCAAAGCCTTTGTTTGCATACTCACTATCGTGGAACACAGCAACTAAGTTAATTTCAGAGCCTGAGCCGTCGATTTGATTACCAAACCGGTGCCCAACCCCGAACAAACCAAGGTTGCCATCGCCGCCAGTCACAATTCGCCCCACGAGCCAGTTGCGCCAGTCAGCACCGAACGCGCGGCGCGCTTCAAAAACAACCTCAGCGCCTTCATCTTGATCACCAAGTCCATCTAGGTAACCTTCATCCGAATCGGCTTCTTCACGGCCCTCATCGAAACCAACAACCGCTTGAAAAAACCAGGTATCGGCGCGCAGACCACGCCAACCAATGGCTTCACCGGCGAAAAAGAATGTGTTGTCGCCACTGCGCCATTGCACGCCACCCGCCGGCTCTGGCTCGAAACCAAACTCATCAGAGCCCTCATAGGCCGTTTCATATTCAATGCCCAAACCCAAGCCAAAACTCCAGCCATCTTCGCCTTGAGAAAAGTCGTCAACTGACGGTAACGGTACCACTACTTGTGATTGTTCTTGGGCTGACGCTGTTGCGATGAACAAGCTCGAAACACAGGCTGCTGCGAGTAAATAATTATGTGCTTTCATGGTAATGCCGCTCCAATAAAGTGAGGGAGAGTCTCTTAATTAAGGTATAGAGTACGTGGTGTGGTAACGCAAGAGCGGGACATTTCGATCACATAGCGGGTGGATTCACGAGCTCAGCGCAATCAACCTCAACAGCTCGCACGCAACAGTAGAACGCTCCATTGTGCGCGCTTAAGCCGTCGTTTGGGTTACCCTCATGGTGCCCCGTTTTATTCACATTCACCGTAAGCGGCAGCGTAATCCTTGCCAAAACAACTCAAAAAATTGTCTACCACCTTTAGGTTCGGTGGCCAGTCAATTTTCACCGGATTACCGTCGGGGTCTGTCATATTTATGCCCGAGGGCTTGGGCAAAGCCGCGAGCTGGTTTCGTGCTTTATTCAACGCATCGCGATCTTGTTCAAGAAATGCGATCGTTGCATCAACATAGTAATTCCAGCCGAAACTGTCTTTTTCAGCGTCTTTGTATGTAGTCTGGAACAATGCTATCGCGTGCTCATTCTGCCCTGCCTCAGCGCGCATCTGGCCCTCATGCCAGACCATCGTGCTTAGCATGCCCTCGCTTAGGTCAGACTTCGTCGTTCGGTACTCTTTAATGAGATCGGCCGCAGCAACAGCACACCCCTCACGATTTGCAACTTCGCGCCAACCGGCATTCATGGTTTGATCGAACGCCATGAAATCAAGTCCAAAGTAATCGGTACCTGGCGTTAAGCATACGTCTGTCGTTTCGCTAGTAGTTTCATTACCCGCCGCTGCGCTCGATACACAAGCGAGAATGGCACACATCGCGAGAGCGCGTTTATCCATCAACATCATTCGTCCTCGATATAATAAGTGTGGCTCACCACCGCAGACCGAGCCTTTTGCTTCGCCAGATCATAAATCGGCGTGTAATCGGTCACTTTTAAAGTTGTACCAAAGCGCGCTACCTGACGTACCTCGCCTGACATATAGCGATGCATCAAGGTTTCGTCAGGAGTCGCCAAGCGCACACCACAGGAAAAGGTATTACCGTAGTTTGCCTGAATGTACGCATCAAACTTAGCTTTCGCCGTGTTGATGCTGGGGCCGTGAGCGACGGTATTTTCAGCAGCTTCTTATGTAGCTCTGTCGTCAGCTACGGCATTAGCGCAAACAGGTGCTAATGCCACACAAGCCACTAGCAACAAGGTACATTTCAGTATTTGCATGAATTTGCGTTCCTTACACACAAGCTAGGATCTTTTACCTTTAATGAAATAACAACATAGTTTTGAATGGATTGCAGCTTTTTGCGGGCAATTTTCGGTGAAGAATTAGACAAAGGTGTGCCAACAGGTTCCGAGCGTTGAATCGACATAGAAGTGGTGGCGTGTTTGCCCCGTGGTAGAACCACGGGCTACGGGAATAAAAAAAGCCACTCAGGTGAGCGGCTTTTTAGGGAATGTGGTGGAGCTGGCGGGAGTTGAACCCGCGTCCGTAATACCTACATCCTCGGTCCTACATGCTTAGTCAGTCTTTTAGTTAATCACCAAGTCGCCGACAGACAGGCTACTTAAGGTGACGATCCCGATTGGTTTTAACGCTTTGGCTACGGGCGAAGCCTCCACGCGAGTCTGCTTTGGGGTGAACCGACTGATCCTAGTCTCACAGACAAAGCGCTAGGGGTCGGACTCAGCGGGTTATTAAGCCGCTAAAGCGTAGTTGTCGTCGTTTGCAACTATTAAGTTGAGGCTTTTTACGAGGCCAGCCTCACCTCGGCATGCACCTTGGGTTTCGTGTATCCCGTCGAATCCAAATCAGCCCCAGGTTTTTACAATCTCTATTCTACACCTATATGGTGTCGCTGTCAGCCATTTCAAGGCTGACAGCGAAATTTAACGGCATTATTGCCATTCAACCAATAGGTCTACTCCTGAATAGGCTTGGTAACCCTGTAAACTGATGTACCAACGACCACTGTCTGGGTTGTCAATCGAACAGTTTTCATTGTTGCCTGAACGGTAAGGGCGACAATCATAACTGGATGTCGTTGGTTGTGAGCCTTTACGTACATACAGATCAGCGTCTCCGCTGCCGCCCGACATGGTAACATTTAGCGTAGTCATGCCGGCAGGAAGATCCACGTAATAATGCGTCCATGAACCTGTGGCACCAGACAAATCGGTAGCTGAGGCTGAATCGCCACCGCCTGTACTTGCTTCGGTGAAGGAACCTGTGAGGTTCAAATTAGAGAAGCTTGAGTAGGCCGAAACCATCACGTGGTAGGTACCTGCTTGCAGATTTGAAATAGTACAGGTTTCGGTATTGCCAGCGCGATAAGGTCGACAATCATAGTTCGAGGTAGTCGGCTGCGCGCCAAACCTCACATATAAATCAGCATCTCCAGAGCCGCCGTTTATGTTAAAACTCAGGTCGGTAGCACCAGCTGGCACCTCAAGCGTGTAATACAGCGCGTCACCTGTCGTTGCTGCTAAACCTGTTAAGGTTTGGCCATTACTCAACTCATTCGTAGCTGGTGGCTCTTCACCGCCGCCCGAACCATCGCAACCGTTGGTGGATAGGTAGTCGATTGCATCTTTAGCCTGCACCAAGCCATAACCAAAGCGTACATCTCGACCACTAGTGCCGAGATCCTGTGCGGAGTCATTTAATGCACCACGGATCTGTGCCGCGCTACAGCTTGGATGATGCGACCATACCAGTGCTGCGACACCCGCCACGTGCGGCGATGCCATAGAGGTACCACTCATGTTGCCATAGTTCCCTTGGCTCCCCGTGCCTTCAGGATAGGTCGATAGGACATTGACGCCGGGCCCTGCAATTTCAACTTGACTGTTCTTTTGTGAGAACGACGCTAATGCTTTATTGCTATCGACCGCGGCAACGGAAACCACAGCGTTGTACGAAGCTGGATAAGACAAGGCGTCAGTCGATGTATAAGACGAACCATCGTTGCCCGCCGCCGCAATTAATAAAACGCCTTGGTTATAGAGGTTTTGCATGGCGTTCGCTTCGGTTTGACTCGAACCGCCGCCACCAAGACTCATGTTCACCACATCTGCACCGTTATCGGCACAGGTTTCAATTGCCGCAACTAGTGATGAGGAGTAGCCCCAGCCACTCGAATTAAACACCTTCACGATGTGCATATTCGGATCGCTGCCGATGACACCGCGAACACCCAAGCCGTTATTGAGCGCAGCAATAGTTCCAGCTACGTGGGTACCATGCGGACCACCTTCGTCATACCAGTTACCGGTCCCACTGTCATTGGTTCCAGTAATCGTGCCGTTTTGGGTGCCCATGTCTTCATGCGGCAATTCGAGTCCCGAATCGATGACACATATTTTTTTACCGCCGGCCGCTGCTGAAGCGACACTGTCATCGACTTGGTCGGCCTGGACCATGCCAATACCGTAAGGCACGCTTTGCGCCATTAGACGGCGTCGTTGATCCACTTCGATGTATTCAATATTGGGATTGTTCTCAAGGCGCTTTTTCTCTTGTGGGCTAAGCTCAGCCGCCACGGCTAAATTATGTCGCATACTGATTTTTACTTTACCTCCGGCCTTTTCAACCATTGACTTAGCATGTGCTAACGCAAGTTCCGAGCGCCCCCGTGCACTCGATCTTTTAACTGCCTTGCTATTTTCTCTGAACTTAATGATGTAGCGCTGAGCTTCGGAGGATGCTTCAACAGATGCTGCTTTTAGAGGTTTTGCGTTAGAGTGCTCGGGTGGCTGTGCCAAGACGGAAGAAACCGAGACAGCTAGGGCTGATAAGGTTAGGAATGAAAGTTTTTTCATAATTATTTTCTCTTTCTTATTATCAATTGGCGTCTGTGCGCCATAGTTTTACAGCGGCGGGATACAACATTTGGCTGCATTAGAAAGTGCTTACTGAGTAATAATGAAGTCGTTTAAATTGACTGGTTTTTCAGCAACACCCTTTCGAAGCTAACAGTTCGAAAGCAGCACATGAATACTTAACAGAGTAAAACGAAGGTAAAGGTTGGGATGTTTTTTCTTTTTAAAATCAAACGTTAATTGCTTAAAAGCGGCAAACACCCTGAGGTGTTTGCCAGTTCGTTTGCTGTTGGATTATGACGCCATATACAGCACTTTTTCGACCAATTTGCTGATGCCCTTCTCGGCATCGACGAGATTCTGCGCCAGCATATAAGCTGGTGTGGTCACTAAGCGGTTGGCGTCATCAACAACGATGTCATCAACTGGGCACTCTACGTGCTTGCCGCCCATTTGTTCGATGGCACTGGCTACATCTTTATCATAGCCCACGGTCGCTCGAACGCCGTCACCGTAAATATACGGCAACAAGACTGGCGCAATGCACATGTAACCCGCCGGTTTACGCGCCTCAACAAAGGCCTTCCCTACCGCAAGCACTTGCTCATTAACGGTCATTTCAGCGCCGTTCACTGCGAAATCACAGAAGTTCTTCGCAACACCGAAGCCACCAGGCAAAATCAAAGCATCGAAGTCAGCGACATTGAGCTCGCTCAGCGGCTTCACTTCGCCACGCGCAATGCGCGCAGACTCTACTAACACGTTGCGTTTTTCCTCAGTGACGTCGCCGTTCAAGTGATTCACTACGTGCAACTGATCAATATCGGGAGCGAAGCATTGGTAGCTCGCACCTTGCTTACTAATATGCAGGAGCGTTAGTACTGCTTCATTCACTTCGGCGCCATCAAAAACGCCTGAACCTGAGAGTAATACTGCTACTTTTTTCATGCTGAAATTATCCTTTTCTTGCTCGCTTACCCTTAAACGTATGGGCAGCGAAAACTCATTTCAACCGGCATGCTTCGGATTAAACACAACTTCCCATAAGTGACCGTCTGGGTCTTTGAATACTCCACCATAACCACCCCAGAACAGCTCGCGAGCGGGTTTTACAACCGCTTCGGCTGGCAGCGCAGTCATCAGCGCATCAACCTCATCACGGTGTTCAACGTTGTGCGCTAGCATTAGTGCAGTTGGGTCAGGTCCACCTTTCGACACACCGCAGTCGCTGGCAATGCTATCCCGAGGCCACAACGCAAAGGTCAGGCCACCGGCCATTTTGAAAAACGCCACGGCACCGTTTTCGAACTCCTCCCCGATAATGCCGTCAGTAGGCAAGCCAAGCACGTCACGGTAAAAAGCAACAGAGCGTTCTAAATCATCCACGCCAAGAGTGATATAACTAATCCGAGGTTGCATGGGCCGGCTCCTTTTGCGGCGTGCGCTTGCGCACCTTGATGTCTTTTATCAGTGTGACTAACACAAAGCTCAGCAGCATGAGCAAGAACCATGAACTCAGCTTGGCTAATGGCACCATTTCCCAGCCGTCGCTTTGATTCGGATAGATCCAAATATTAGCGAAGGTGGCAATGTTTTCGGCAAACCAGATAAACATAGCCACCAAAAACCAACCGACCAGCAAAGGCATGCTGCGATGCTTAGATATTACTTTGAAGTAGATGGTAGTGCGATAGAACATCAGCAATGTTGCGGCTAACAAAAGCCAACGAATGTCCCAAATAAAATGATGGCTGAAAAAGTTAATGTAGACCAAGGTCACGAGTACCACTGTTGCCCATTTGGGTGGGTAATAGGAATACTGAAAATCAAAGAGACGCCAAACCCGCGCTAGATAGCTACCAACAGCGCTGTACATAAAACCGGTGAACAGAGGCACATTGCCAATTCCAAATACATAGGCTTCGGGGTATACCCAAGCGCCAATCGCATCCGAGGTCTTAAACAATTCCATTACCGTGGCAACTAAGTGGAAAACAATAATTACGAAGGCTTCGCGTAGCGTTTCAAGCTTAAAAATCAACAGGAAAACTTGGAAAGCAATCGCTGCCAGAAAGATAAAATCGTAGCGATGTAGTCCCTCAATGGGATACCAGTAGCGGGTGATCAGCATGACGGCGAGTAAAAACCCGCCGAACATGCAGGCGTTGGCTTGTTTTAAGCCAAAACGCCAAAACTCAATGATAAAGGTTTTCACATGTTAGTCTTCTTGTTCTGCGCGCCAGCGCATTTCATTTTCGACATTGGCAATTGGCTGTAACATCGCAAAATCCAGTGCATCCGGCTTGTCGCCGTCTTTCACTTTATTGACAAACTGCGGGTCAGCCAGTGCGGCTTTGCCCAGAGCTAACAACGACTCAGGATAATGCGCAGCGATTTTTGCATAGTTACTGTCATCGATACCACCGTTGACAACCAGCGGAATGCCCGCGTCACGCACAACTTCGGCAAGAGAGCGTGCACCGCCTTTCAAAGCTGGACGGTTCGCCTCATTGTCAGTCGTATGAATGTAGTCAATCCCAGCTTCTGCTAATGCTTTAACCAACCAATTAAAGCCTTCTTCACCCTCTGGCCATTGATAGTCAGGGTCGGTAATCGTGATTTGCGAGAGACGAATGCCTAAGACAAAGTCATCGGCGACCATTTCGCGCGCCGCTTTTACTACATCAATAACGAACTGCGCGCGGCGTTGCATGTCGCCACCCCACTTGTCTTCTCGGGTATTGAAGTGAGTGCTGAGCAGCTCGTTCAACAAATAACCATTTGCGCCATGCAGCTCGACGCCATCAAAACCAGCCTCAACCGCTCCGCGAATACCGTGCAGGAAGCCATTGAGTACACGCTCAAAGTCGCTTTCGTCCATCACTCTTGGTTCGAGCCACGCTTCTTGGTCACCATACAAACCAAGCGGCTTGCCTACTGGCTTCTGATCGGTAACACCTAAGGGCTGTTTATCGAAACGGTTGTATTGCATTTGTGCACCGGCGTGCATGAGTTGGGCAATAATTTTGGCGCCAGCGCCGTGCACCGCTTTGATCACCGGTACCCACGACTCGACTTGCAAGGCATCAGCGAGGCCCGGCTGATTTTCGTAGCCCTGACTGGCATCTTGGTCCGGATAGATACCCTCAGTAATTATGAGCGCAAAGCCGCCTTCTGCGTAGCGCTTATAATGCTCGACCATCAGCTCATTAGCGCGGCCATTAGCCTGTGCACTGACACGCGTCATCGGCGCAAGGGCAAAACGATTAGCCAGTTTCATGCCGGCAAATTCTATACTCGAAAACTCAGAATCAAACATAACATCCTCACCTTAGGGAAAGTTTGGTCATTGCAGTACGCTATGTGAGTTAGCACATGTGGTCAAGTAAAGACGAGGACTTGCGTGCCTCAAAAGACTTTTTTATACTCCTTCGCCTTTTTATAACAATAATAATAGGAAATTTACATGCGCTTACTCACTATCGCGCTCACCAGTTTGCTCATCGCTGCTGGCTGCGCTTCTGCTCCATCGATGCTTACCCCGCCCCCCGCTCAGGTAAATGAATTTAAGTTTTATCAATACCCAGCGTCGGTCGCGGAAAGTCATGTATCGGTTAATCTGAATGACGAGAAAACGATCACCTATATCCAAAATTTCGGTGGCGGTGGTGTCGGTGTCGGTCTCCTGCTTGGCCCTGTTGGCGTGCTCGCGAATGTAAAAATGATAGAAGCCAATACCGAAGAAGATAAAGAAATGCTTTACGGCAAACTGCCGATCGATATCTATAAAACATTTACCGAAGTTGGTGCGAACGCTAACTTGACCGAGCAAGCCCAAGCGCAGAGTAAAATCAGTCCTTATTTATTAGTCGTACGCGACGAAGATGAAGTATTGCGCATGGCAACGGTGATGACCGTAGAACTCGAAACTGAGGGAAGTAAGCCTTGGTCAGGGATGTATCTGTATGAACTCGACCGTACTTACGCGAAAGCAGACATAGCTGCGGGTCTCGACGCGATGCAGCAAGAAGAACTCCAAACGTTGATCGAAGAGGGTTTTTCACAAGCTATTCAACTGTACGATGCAGACCGCCAAAACCAGATGGTGAGCGGTTCGCTTGTGGAGTTCGAGTCTAATTTAATTACTCCGCGGATTGCCATCGCCCAACGCGGTGAAGTTATTCAAAAGCAAGCTGGCCGGACCTTATTGCGCGGCGTCAACGCTATCTATTCCTTTCCCGCAGATAGCTTCAAAATTACTCGCTATCTGAAAAAGAAGAAAGCTTAGTCAACGTGCGGCGCTCGGGATAACACCAGCGCCGCTTTTTGTTTGCGTCGGCCAAAGCCGAAGGCACGGCGAAAGGTCGCCAGCGGAATGGGTAAGTATTGACGCTCTGCGGCCGACTGCCACGGCAGTGAGTCCTGATCGGGGTCGTTAATGTAAACGTAGTTTTCGTCGGCAGCACAAATGACCACCCAATGCGGCGCTTTGCTCTCGTCAAAAACATACGTACTAATCAGCGCAACCACTACTTTGCCTTGGCTTAAATCCTCCATGAGCTGCGCCAAGCTGTAGTCGCCAACTAGAATGGGCACCTTGGCAGCTTTGAGAGCGGCAATATCGCTTTCTTGGATACGCGCCATGATTTGCTTCTTCTCGGCGCTGCGCACCGAGTCCATTAACACAGGCCCATCGTGACTGACATGCAGCTCAACCTTCATACCGCGACGCAACGCTGCCCGGGCGAGTCCATGAGGACCGCAACCACCGTGTCCAGAGGTCATGAAAATCGTGGTCGCCTCGCGCCAAATTTCTAGTTCTTCATGTTCAGGATCCTGCGACGGAATATCAAAGAACGCCATTGCCATTAGCAAACTTGCTGGGCCGCAGGTAAATTCCGTGGTTTGGGTGCGATAAGGCACTAAACGTTGCGCACCGTTCTGGCCAGCGGGCGGCTCGAAGCGAGGCAGCAATTTTTGCAATACCACGGCATCAGAATCGTCTTCATAATATTCGGGACGAATCTCCATATCGTAGTAGCCAGCCTGATGATAAAGCGCCAAAGCCACTGCGTTGTCGATTTTCACCTCTAAGCGCATGAATAGACAATGTCGCTCATCCGCATCGTGTTCGGCTGCATTGAGTAACAAACGACCGTAACCGCGGCGACGAAATTGCGGCGCCACCGCCAATGAGTATAGGCGTGCCAGTTGCGTGGCTTGGCGGTATAAAACAATGTAATAGCCGACGACCTCTTGGTCAGCAAGCAAGACTTGAAAATCACCGATGCCCTGATCAATAAAGCGTCGAAAACTACGACGACTGATTCTATCGGTGGTAAAACTCGCCTGCTCGATACGCTCAAGGGCGTCAAGATGTTGGCGTTGGGCTGGAACAAGCTGAGTTTGCATAAATTGTGCGTCATGAAGTGGAAATGCGCGCTTAGTATATCGCAGTTGTGCACAGAAAGTGCTAAACTAGCGCGCAAATTTTTTGCACCAGCTGAGGACTTTTCCGTGAGTGATCAAAAACCTTCTTTGAGCTACAAAGACGCCGGCGTTGATATTGATGCAGGTAATGCTTTAGTGGACCGTATTAAAGGTGTTACCAAGCGTACTGCGCGCCCTGAAGTCATGGGTTCAATCGGTGGTTTTGGCGCCCTGTGTGAATTGCCAACCAAATACAAGCAGCCGGTGCTAGTATCAGGCACCGATGGCGTAGGCACCAAATTACGCCTGGCTATCGACCTAGGCAAGCATGACACGGTCGGTATTGACCTTGTGGCGATGTGCGTCAACGACTTGATTGTGCAAGGTGCTGAGCCATTATTCTTCCTTGATTACTATGCGACCGCTAAGCTGGATGTTGATGTCGCTGCCGATGTTGTAAGCGGTATCGGCGAAGGTTGTGTGCAAGCTGGCTGCGCATTGATTGGTGGCGAAACTGCCGAGATGCCGGGCATGTACGAACAAGGCGATTATGATATCGCTGGTTTTTGTGTCGGCGTAGTGGAAAAAAGCGAAATCATTGACGGTAGCAAAGTAGCACCAGGCGATGCGCTCATCGCGCTTGCTTCAAGCGGCCCTCATTCAAACGGTTACTCGCTGATTCGTAAAATCATCGAAGTAAGTGAAACCGACGTCGCCACCGAACAGCTCGACGGCAAGCCTTTAGCGGATCACCTGATGGCCCCAACGCGCATCTACGTGAAACCAGTATTGAAAGTACTTGAGCAACACAGCGTACACGCGATTTCGCACATTACCGGTGGCGGCTTCTGGGAAAACATCCCACGCGTGCTACCTGATGACGCGAAAGCCATGATCGACGATAGTAGTTGGGAATGGCCAGCGGTATTTAACTGGCTTCAGCACAACGGTAACGTCACCACTAAAGAAATGTACCGCACATTTAACTGCGGCGTAGGCTTAATCATGGCAGTACGTCAGTCAGAAGCCGACGCGATCGTCGAAGAGCTGCGCGCACAAGGCGAAGATGCTTGGGTCATTGGCCAAGTCGCAGCACGTGAAGGCAATGAAGCACAGGTTGAAATCACCGAATGAAGCGTATCGTTGTCTTAATTAGCGGTTCTGGCACGAACATGCAGGCCATTGTCGAGGCCTGCCAACAGCAACGCATCGACGGTGAAGTCGTTGGCGTGATCAGTAACAAAGCGAATGTTGGTGGGCTTGAAAAAGCCGCAGTGGCGAATATTCCTACCGCTGTGTTGTCGCATAAAGACTACGATACACGCGAGGCATACGATGCCGAATTGCTGCAGCTGATTGATGGCTTTCAGCCTGACGTGGTGGTGTTGGCTGGCTTTATGCGTATTTTAACAGCTGAATTTACTCAGCATTACCACGGTCGCATGCTCAACATTCACCCGTCTCTATTACCTAAATACCGTGGTATCAACACCCATCAACGCGCGCTTGATAACGGCGATAAAGAACATGGTGTCTCAGTACATTTTGTTACGGAAGAGCTCGATGGCGGACCTGTTATCTTACAAGCCCGCGTACCGGTTTTTGAAGGTGATGAAGCAAGTGACTTACAACAGCGTGTGCATGCTCAAGAGCATCGTATTTATCCGCTCGTTGTACAGTGGCTCTGTTCTGGACGCTTAAAGCTTACCGAAAAAGGTGCCGAACTCGACGGCACCCTACTCGGCCCGCAAGGCTACGCAGCCGATTAATTCAACTGCTCAAGCAACAGGGTGGCAACTTCGTCACCCTCTTTGCGTTGCTGCATTTTGACCAAAACGTAATTGAGTTCCGGCGCGAACCAGTAAATGGTTTCACGCTTCTTCGACTCCCGAACCCGTTCTACTTTCACCGCTTCAACCTCACCATAAGGCAACTTCAAGGTCTCGGATGCCATACGGCGGAAGCGTTGTTGGTCGTTAGCGCCTTTGTCATCGATGATCTGATAGCTAAATTCAGTTTCATCACTGTGCGCCAAATCATATCGCAGTTGCTCAAGCAGACTCGCCTCATCCATCAAATCGGCATGCCAAGTAACCGGTAACGGCGCTTCGGCTTCTACGTCAACTACTTGCTGCGCATCTGCATCAAAACGCACCCGAATGCCTTTGTTGCGACCGGTACCTGAACGCTTAAAGCTGAAGTTCAGCGGTTCGACCTGTTCGGCGGTAAAGTCAAAGGTCGACTCGTAGCGTCGCACATCTGATAAAAATAGAAATGAGATCTCGGTTTCATTGGCAAGCTGATAGCTTCCCTCTGCGGTCTGTTCGAGTCGGCGCATGGCCTCGCCATAATCAGAACCGCCACGGCGCACTTCGTAGCGCGCATCATAAGTACTCAGCATGTTATTTGGCTGAGTTGCGGCTACACCTTCACCAGCTAGGACAAGCCCTAACGCGCCGGCAATAAATGCGACAACTGCTCTCATAGTCACTCCTGTGCATCGATCTTCAAAACGCTTGTCAGCGTATACAATAACATTAGCTTGAAAGGTCTGACCTCAACATCACGAAAAAGTGCAATGAGGGTTGAAAATGCCTCGTAAATTGACTACTCTCAATGGATAACTTTACTGGTCAGACCTCTAACCACAACGACGGAGTATCATTATGAGTGTCGCCTTATGGATCATCGCCACCTTGCTAGTGTTAGGTGGCCTACTTTACTACCGCAGTTCGCTGCTAGTGACCAGCCTCGGCATGGTCGCAATGTTTGCGATCGGTAGTTTCTTCGACATTGTTGGCCCAGTCTTATGGGTGCTGTTAGCGCTCGTATTGCTACCGCTCAACATCACCTTTATCCGCCGTGGCTACATCAGCAAATCACTGCTGGGCATGTACCGCAAAGTCATGCCGGAAATCTCAGAAACTGAGAAAGACGCGATTGATGCCGGTACCACTTGGTGGGAAGGTGAATTGTTCCGTGGCGCACCAGAGTGGAAAAACTTACACAGCATTCAAAAAGCTGAGTTGACGCGTGAAGAGCAAGAGTTTCTTGACGGCCCTGTCGAAGAAGTTTGTAAAATGCTCGACGACTGGGAAGCGACACACGAGCTGGCGGATATGCCAGAAGAAGTGTGGCAATACCTGAAAGACAACAAGTTCTTCGCCATGATCATCAAGAAAGAATACGGTGGTCTCGAGTTCTCTGCTTACGCGCAGTCACGTGTATTGCAAAAGCTTGCCGGTGTCAGCACTATCTTGGCCAGTACGGTCGGTGTACCGAACTCTCTCGGCCCAGGCGAGCTGCTACAGCATTATGGTACGAAAGAACAAAAAGACTACTACTTGCCGCGCCTAGCTACAGGTGAAGAAGTACCATGTTTTGCTCTCACAAGCCCTGAAGCAGGCTCTGATGCTGGCTCAATTCCAGATACAGGTGTGGTCTGTAAAGGTGAGTGGGAAGGCAAAGAAGTCGTTGGTATTCGCTTGAACTTTAACAAGCGCTACATCACGCTTGCCCCTGTCGCGACAGTGCTCGGCTTAGCATTCAAACTCTACGATCCTGATCACCTGATTAGTGACAAAGAATCACTTGGCATTACTGCCGCGTTGATTCCTCGCGATACCAAAGGTGTCGAGATCGGCCGTCGTCACTTCCCATTGAACGTGCCGTTCCAGAACGGTCCAATTCGTGGTGAAGACGTGTTCGTCCCGCTTGATTTCATTATCGGTGGTAAAGAAATGGCCGGTAAAGGCTGGCGTATGCTGGTTGAATGTCTGTCAGTAGGTCGTGCGATCACCTTGCCATCAAACAGTGCAGGTGGCGTGAAATCTATCGCGCTAGCAACCGGCGCATATGCTTATATTCGCCGTCAGTTCAAGTTACCTGTCGGTAAAATGGAAGGCGTACAAGAAGCCATGGCACGCATCGGTGGTAACGCGTACCTCATGGATGCCGTCACCAGCTTCTCAACCAAGGGCATCGACCTTGGCGAGAAACCATCTGTTATTTCGGCGATTGCCAAATACCACATGACCGAAAAACTTCGTTCGTGCATGGACGATGCTATGGATATCCATGGCGGTAAAGGCATTTGCTTGGGTCCAAATAACTACTTGGGCCGTGGCTACCAAGGTGTGCCCGTCGCGATTACCGTGGAAGGTGCCAATATTCTAACGCGCAGCTTGATGATTTACGGTCAGGGTGCGATCCGCTGCCATCCATTTGTGCTTGAAGAGATGCTTGCCTCTGCCGAGTCTGGCTCAGAAGCACTAAACCGCTTCGATAAAGCTATCTTCGGCCATATTGGTTTTGCCATGAGCAACTTTGTACGTTCGTTGGCACTGGGTCTTGGCGGCTATCGTTTCAGCGATGCACCATTCAAAGACAGCACCAAGCAGTACTATCAGCAAATGAACCGTTTCAGTGCCAACCTTGCCTTGTTATCAGACGTGGCTATGGGCGTGCTCGGCGGATCATTGAAGCGTAAGCAGCGCATCTCTGCGCGCTTAGGTGACATGCTGAGCTACTTGTACATTGGCTCAGCAACTCTGAAGCGCTTCGCCGACGAAGGTCGTCAGCACGAAGACCTCCCGTTGTTGCACTGGGCAATGCAAGATACGCTTTACAAGCTACAAGAAGCACAGCTCGAATTGCTTGATAACTTTGGCTTCGTGGGTAAAACCATGCGTGCCATCATGTATCCGTTCGGCCGCTTCGTGAAACGTCCTTCGGATCGTTTGGACAGCAAAGTTGCGAAGATCTTGTTGAAGCCAAACGCCAGTCGCGAACGCTTGGGTGCAGGCCAGTTCTTGGCTGTTGAAGGTCAGTTCGGTTACCTCGAGCAAACCCTGCTCGACATTATCGAAGCTGAACCATTACATGACCGCGTGCAGCGCGCTGCCAACGAACGTATGCCGTTCATCTTCTTGGATAAAGTGGCTGCCAAAGGCAAAGAGTTAGGCGTACTTAGCGATGATGAAGTCGCCCTGCTTGAACGTGCTGAACAAGGCCGCTTGCGCGTCATCAACGTAGATGACTTTGCTCATGAAGATCTCATGGCCGGCAAAGCCGCACGTGAGTGGGCTCTTGAGAATCAGGGCAAGAGTCAGACAAAGAAATCTGACGCGGCGTAACTCCTCGCCTGGAAAACAAAAACGGCGCCAATGGGCGCCGTTTTTTTATGTTTTACTGACACACAGTTGCGCTTGTATTCGAACCGGACATTTGGCAATGCGCCCAACGATATTTGTCCCGTGTCGACTGAGCTATCTGAGCTGAACTCGGCACAGCTATTGGCGAGAATGAGGAGCTACTCGCACGTGCGCTAGGTAATTGTCGACCGTTATTGGCCTCAGCGTAGCGTTTCGCGATTTGTGCAGGCGTGTTCGTTCCCTCACCAAATTGCCCCTCTAAACCAGTGCCTCGTCTTTGCATCTCGGCATTGACTGCTGCCAACGCCCCACCTTTCAACCATGTCGCCATAATATAGAGATAGTCAGCACTGATCGTGCCCCATGCACCGGCCTGATTGACCGCTGTAACGGCGCGCTCAGCTACTTCGACCGAGCGGGATTCAACCGCGAACGCCATACCACCCGCGTAATCCCCTTTTGCTAAAAGTTGACTTAACTGAGCAAAGTTTTGCTTATTCCGTTCCGCAATTTCGGCCATAATACGCTCGCGTTCGGCCACGTCTGCGAAGTATTTTCGCATGTCTTTAGCATGGCCACAGCCTTGATGCGAATTACCTTCCTCTTCCGGCAAGTCACACGCCTGTTGATAAAAGAACTCAGCTTTATCGTAGACACCGATCTCGTGATAAATTGTTCCAAGCCGCAAACAACTCGCAGACTTTCGCTGCACACAGTTAATGCTAAGAATGCGCATTGCTTCTAGGGCTTCAAACTGAGGCGAGTCTGGAGTCGCATAGAGATACTCGGCCCAATCGCAAGCATTTGGGTCTTGTAACAAGCAGCCTTTTAAAGCCATTTTTGCCGCGGCGGTTCGATTCTCGGAGTATCCGTCACGACCTTCAGTGAGGTAATCAATGCCCCACTGACACATTTTCAATACGCCACTTTGGCAGGCATCGAACCAAACCTGCGTTGCAGCCAGCTTGTTGTTCAGGCCGTACTTGCCCTGTAAGTACATTGCATTTGCTGAGTCGCATGCGGCATGCATACCTACCTTGCAGGCGTTGTGGTAGTGTTGTGCGGCGGCAGCAAAATCGACTTCAACATCAATGCCATTCTGAAAATGGTAGCCTAATACGTTACAACCATCCGGTATTCCCAAATCGCAAGATTTTTGGAAGTAATCAAAAGCCTTTTGAACGTTTTTTGCCGTACCTTGGCCTTGAATGTATTCAACCCCCGTATAGAAACAAAACTCACCATCATTTTTTTGATTACACGATTGTTCGGAAGGCGCTTGCGCCCAACTAGGTCCGGAAAGCATGGCGATCGCCAGCGCTGCAAAAATTTTGAGTATATTCATTGTTGTTTTCTCTAAAGCTTCGCCCCCCTTGGACGCCACTTGAGTATAATTGATTACTTTTTGATCACCACTATTTTTTTAACAGCTGAGAAACAAAAAAGGCTCAAGTCCGAGACTTGAGCCTTTGATACTTCAACAATGAGCTTTCGTTACTTCACACTAGTGTAACGCAAGTAAGGTTTCACGGTTTTGAAGCCTTGCGGAAATTTCTTCTCTGCTTCTTCCATTGAGACGCTCGGTGGAATAATGACATCGCCGCCGAGTTCCCAATCTGCAGGTGTTGCCACGCCGTGCTCGTCACCCGTCTGCAGTGCATCAATCACACGCAAAATTTCAGCGAAGTTACGGCCCACGCTCATAGGATAGGTCATGGTTAGGCGGATCTTCTGATTCGGATCGATGATGAACACCGAGCGTACCGCAGCTGTTGTGCTTTCACCTGGGTGAATCATCTCATACAGCTCAGCAACCTTCTTATCTTTGTCAGCGACAATTGGGAAGCCTACAGTCGTATTCTGGGTTTCGTTAACGTCGTTCATCCACCCCTTGTGTTCTTCAACTGTATCCGTTGATAGACCAAGCGGCTTCACATTACGCGCAGCGAATTGCTCTGCTAATTGTGCCGTGCGTCCCATTTCCGTGGTGCAAACTGGGGTATAGTCAGCCGGGTGGCTAAAGAAAAAGACCCAAGAACCCTTCGCCCAGTCATGAAAATTGATTTTGCCTTCAGTAGTATCAATCTCAAAGTTAGGCGCTGTATCACCAATACGTAATCCCATTTTCAATACCTCTCTTTCGTCGTAAAAGAATTAAAACTTGTTTGCCGGAATCTTAAAGTAACGATGACCGTCCGCTTCAGGTTCAGGCAATTTTCCTGCGCGCAAGTTCACTTGCAGTGCGTGTAACATGCGATCTGGTAACGCTAAAGTCGCGTCACGCTCATCGCGTTGTTTTCTATAGGCAGCTTCACTTACGTCACCTGCCAAATGAATATTTGTTTGCTTGTGCTGGGCAACCGTTGCTTCCCATTGCGGGTCGCGGCCGCCTTTGCCGTAATCATGGCCGACAAACAAGCGTGTATTTTCTGGTAATGCCAAAATACGTTGCAGCGAGTCCCATAGGTCTTTCGACGAACCGCCTGGGAAATCAGCCCGCGACGTACCGCTATCTGGAAACATAAAGGTGTCATGGACAAAAGCTGCGTCACCAACAATATAAGTAATTGAGCCTAAAGTATGTCCAGGCGACAACCATACTTTAACGTTTAACTCACCGATGTTGAAGCTGTCACCTTCTTTGAAAAGATAATCAAAGTCTTCGGTCGGCGTAAAAGCGTTCGGTAGATTATAGTAGTCGCTCCAAAGTTCAGCGATCTCACACACCTTCTCACCAATAGCATTCGGGGCGCCGGTCTGTTCTTTCAAGTAGCTCGAAGCCATTATATGGTCAGCATGCGGATGCGTATCGAGCACCCAAGTGATTTTCAGGTCATGCTCTTTGGCTAACTCGAGCACCTGATCGGCGCTACTAAAGTCTGTTTTAGCCGAACGCGGGTCGAAGTTCTGTACCACATCCACTAACGCCGCTTCGCGAGTTTTAGGATCAGCTACAATGTATTGAATTGAGCCAGTATCCGCTTCGTAAATTCCCCAAACATCAGGGGAACCGACACCGGTTGAAGGACTGTAACGTACAATGTTTTTCATGTGACCTCCTTATTTCGTGTTTCACTAAAGTAAGGGATCAGGTAAGATTGATCAAGGTGTATCCCTGCTCTGAAGGGCGATTGTGGCAATCGAAAAAATAGAATAAGTTTCTGATTGAAATACTTATTATAATAACGAATATAGTTATTCCGTTTTCACATATTAAAACAGAAAAATGAGGCACTTCTATGATTGGAGCAATTTTAGGCGCCATCCTTATCGGTATCAGTCTTGGCGTATTCGGCTCAGGCGGTTCCATCCTTACTGTGCCTGTATTGCTCTACCTTGCTGATATGCCCGGCAATATGGCAATCGCGTCGTCACTACTTATCGTTGCTTTTATCAGCTTATTCGGCGGCTTACTGGCCACCCGTAAAAAGCTCGTGTCTTGGCGACATGTTTGGCTGTTTGGCGTACCCGGAATGCTCGGTGCCTATTTAGGAGCTTGGCTAGGCAGTGCCGTTGATCCCCGCATTCAATTACTCGTATTTGTGATCTTGATGGTCATCGCCGCTTTGATGATGTGGCGACGGAAAGCTCCCAAAGGTGAAACCATTCAAGAAGTCAAAGTGGTACGTATTGCCATCGATGGGCTGATTGTCGGTGCGATCACCGGTTTTGTCGGGGTCGGCGGTGGCTTCTTGATCGTACCGGCACTTGTTCTATTGGGGGGCGTGCCAATGTTTCTCGCCATCGGCACCAGCTTAATGATTATCGCCTTAAAATCTTTCGTCGGCTTCGCCAAGTACTTCACCGCGCTTACCGAACAAGGCTATGCCTTTGACTGGACCACCATTGCTATCGTTACTATTGCAGGTATTGCAGGTAGCTTTGCCGGTGCCTGGATCAGCGCGCGCTTACCACGGGACAAATTGCAGAAAGGTTTTGCGATCTTTCTCATTATCATGGCGGTCATTGTGCTGACCCAGTCAGTACTCTAACTCTGTTCTGGTGGCGCCACGATCGCTTTGGTCAAACGCTTCACCATCGGCAACACTAACAGCAACGTTGGAAAAGCCACCACCCGACCTTCATACTTCGCCGGGAGCTTACGACTTTTCTTCATTTTGTTACTCTTCACTCAACCACTTAATTAAAAACGCACCGCGCAGGTCACCCACTTCAAAACCAGTCGCCTGATCATTGGGATATTTCTCCGCAATTGCTTGTTTGATCGGTTCCGCCACAGATTGACCATGACAGGCAAGGCATTGCGGCTGCATGACAATAGCACGCATATAGTGTTGCTCGCCATTTTCGAGCGTCACTAAGCGCTCCGGAACCACGCTCGAGTCTTGTTTGATTTGCTCTGCAAACGACTCCATCACTGCAACCTGTTCCGCCGTTGGAGCATTACGAGGGTTACGGTAACGAATCGCCGTACGCCCAACATCAACCAAACCCGCAGTACTCAAACTTGCCGCAATCCCCGGCGCCTCAACGTTACACACATCAATCGCATGCACCGGCCCTTGCGCCTGCATAGCCGCCATCAACTCAGCCCCCAATTGCTGCTGCAACTGCTGACTCAACTCCCGCGAACGCTCCACCCGCTCGCGATCCCCCGTATCACCAGCCCAAGTAATTGGAGCCAGCGCCAAAACTAACAACCAAACGATAACCTTTCCCATATTTCACCTCGAACAACAAACAACAAACAGCAAACAACGCTCTTAATTTAGCACAAGCTAAAATAAAGAGCCACATGAGCCCTACGCTATTTTCGTGTACAATCGAGCGCTTTGATAAAATATGACGACAGGAGCAGTATTGCATGACGCAATCAAACTCAGCCGCCGAGAACCAAAAACGCGGCGCCTTTACCCGCTTTCTCGACACCGTTGAATGGTTAGGTAACCTCTTACCGCACCCGATTACCTTGTTTGCCCTCTTTGCCCTCGGCGTCATTGTCGCCAGTGGCATCGCCTCTTATTTTGGCGTCAGCGCACAGGATCCACGCCCTGGCGGTGAAGTCATCGAAGTCGTCAGCTTACTTAATGCCGAAGGCCTGCAACGAATCGTCACCGGCCTCGTCACCAATTTCACCGGCTTTACCCCACTCGGCACCGTACTCGTGGCCCTCTTAGGTGTCGGTATCGCCGAACGCTCAGGCTTGCTATCTGCTGCCATGCGCGGCCTCGTCATGAACGCGCACCCACGCGTCGTTACCCTGGCCGTAGTGCTCGCCGGTGTTATCTCGAACACCGCCTCAGAGCTTGGTTACGTCGTTCTTGTACCACTCTCGGCGATGATATTCCACTCGCTCGGACGTCACCCATTAGCAGGCCTCGCCGCAGCATTCTCGGGCGTTTCCGCAGGTTACAGCGCTAACTTACTTATCGGTACTGTCGACCCCTTGCTCGCCGGTATCACCACCAAAGCCGCAAACCTAATCGATCCAGAGTACTACGTTGGGCCCGAAGCCAACTGGTACTTCATGATGGTTTCCACCTTCTTGATCGCCATCATGGGTACCTTTGTCACTGAGAAAATCGTCGAGCCAAAACTCGGTAAATACGATACGAAAGAAGCCAGCATTAACCTCAGTGAACAAAAGATCGAAGCCCTTACCGATCAAGAGAAACGCGGCCTCAAAGGTGCTGGATTGAGCTTCTTACTCCTCGGTGCCCTACTCGCCCTGACCATCGTTCCAGAATGGGGGATTTTGCGAAATCCAGAAGACGGTAAAGTCGCCGGCTCGCCGTTCTTGAAAGGTATCGTCACCTTTATCTTCATAACCTTTGCAATCCCGGGTTACGTCTACGGCCGTATTACCAAAGTCATGAAAACCGACCGCGACGTCATCGACGCCATGTCCGAGTCCATGAGCACGCTCGGCATGTACATCGTCTTGGTATTCTTCGCCGCCCAGTTCGTTGCCTTCTTCGGCTGGACCAACTTTGGCTCAATATTCGCCATTAAAGGCGCCACCTTCTTGCAAGAAGTCGGCCTCACCGGCCCATCAGTATTTATCCTATTCATTCTGATGTGCGCCTTCGTCAACCTCATGCTCGGCTCCGCCTCAGCACAGTGGGCCATCACCGCACCAATTTTTGTGCCCATGCTCATGCTCATCGGCTATGCCCCTGAAGTCATCCAAGCGGCCTACCGTATCGGTGACTCCGTCACCAACATCATCACCCCAATGATGAGCTACTTCGGCCTCATCCTCGCCGTCGCCGCACGCTACAAAAAAGACATCGGCATCGGTACCCTCATCGCCACCATGTTGCCCTACAGCATCATGTTCCTACTCGGCTGGAGCATCCTGTTCTTCATCTGGGTGTTCGCCCTCGGCATGCCAGTAGGCGTCGAAACCCCAACCTACTACACTCCTTAGGTTGGGCGGCTTTTTATAATGTGGAGAGGATAAAATTGCATTCGTATCTACGGCCTGTCAACAGACTGAAATCTCATTGAAAATACGATGTTATTTCAGGGGAAAGGTCAGCACTACCAAGGCTGTCGTGATGTAAATACGTCACGGTGGTATTGGTAATGCGTGCTAACGTGCCCTGTGCCCCGTGAATGTAATCCGTACTTTTGCCAGCATCGCGTTTATCGACATGCACTAGCTGGCCGGCTTGGTCGTAGACGTTGTATATCGTGGCGCCATTTACAGTTTGTTTCACGCGTTTAAGATTGCCATCGTAAACATAGTTGCCGCTACTACTGCCACTAACGCTAATGGGTTGGTTCTCAGCATCATAGCTAAACTGCAAGGCGCCGGCGGCAGTGACATTGCCACGACTGTCGTAGCTAAAGCTACGCAAGCCTGAGGAGCCCGAATCATGACTTGTCACTAAGCGGTTCACGCTATTGTAACTCAAGCCGACCGTGCGCGAACCGAGCTGTTTCTGGCGCAGGTTACCTAAGGCATCGTAGGTATAGCTGCCACTTCCCCACGGACCACTGGCGCTGACCAGGCGGCTGAGTCCGTCATAGCTATTGGCGCGTGAATTGCTCGGCACCGCGGCGTCGGTCAGTTGGATAAAACATCTTAGCGTTGGTCGCAGCTGACCATCTATTTTAAGGTTGACTGGATGGCCAAATCGACTTATGAAAACTTGGCTGACACAGAATATTGAACTCCATCCATTGGACCCTGCAACACTGTCAGTTAAGCTGCGAGCCCAACAGGCCGCTTAAACGACAGAAAAGTGTTAGGCATCTTGAAAAGCACTAAAAGTGTCAGGTCTTTGTTAACATCTAAACTGCATATGCCTCTGTTTGAATATTCCCTTGATAATCAATATATAAAATTTCTGAACTACTAAAAAGAATGTAATTTTCATCGCTTTCATCATCACTTGCGATATCACAAAAAATGCTGAATACAGAATTGTCTTCAAATTGAAAGTTAAAGTCGTGACTTTGTGCATCATAGTTAAGCTCAACAATACTTTGCCCAGAAACTGAGTCGAACGCTTTTATTAGTTCTTGGTCGCGAATTCCAATGTCTCTCCAAGAAAAGATACCAAATGAATTCGAAACCAACCTCCACGCGCAGTAAACCATTAGTTCATTTCTTAATATTGATCGTTGGGAACGCTTCTCTGTTTGTAAGGAGTCATTAATTGTAAAGCCAAACTTAACAACCGATCCTGTACCTTTGCCCCAGAGACAATGAATACACCTCACTCCTACTAAACTTTCTAGCGCATGTTTCAATTTTTGATTATTAGCCGCCACCTCTGATCTCCTTCGCTAATTCAACAATAGTATGATAATCATAACCCTGCCCACTAATTTCTTGGTGAAGCTTGCTTTTCTGGTCCTTGGTTAATCCACCAGCAGCATTTGCTGCATCTCTTACTTGTTTATTCTCTCTTCGAAGCGCATCAGTACCTTTAGCAGCCCCCAGAGAACCAGGTTTCTTGCGTAGGCCTCGTCTTTTACCTTTTAGCTTCGATTTACCGGCCAATATGCCAATTGCTATTAGCTCTTCGGTAACAGAGTTTTCATCTGCCTCGTATGCAAACCTACCATCAGGGTCTCTCATTCCATCGGGAACAACTTCAAAACCTAGAGCTTCTAAAAGATCCTCCATCAGAGGTTCTAATATGTCAGTTAGTGTATCCTGTGCTTCACAAGAAACCTCAGACTCTGAAAGCTCTTCAGAACACATTCCTGAAGGGTCTTTAAATCGATATGGGTTGTTATTGGCATACGCATACCGATTAAACATCATCGGGTTGGTGGAGGTAAAACCTATCGGATCATTCGAATAAAAACGACCTATGACTGGATCATAGTATCGTGCCTGCATATAACTCAAGCCGGTCGCATCATCTTTAATATGCCCGGTAAAGCCAGCTAAGTCTTGGTTGGCAGAGATGTCATTAAGAGCTTCACCATATGGCGTGTACGCTTCCTGCCAGAGGATCGCACCGCTGCTGTCCGTTCCACTTTGCGCACTACCAAGGCTGTCGTGATGTAAATAGGTCACGGCGTTATTGGTAATGCGTGCTAGCGTGCCCTGTGTCCCGTGAATGTAATCCGTACTTTTGTCAGCATCGCGTTTATCGACATGCACTAGCTGGCCGGCTTTATCGTAGACGTTGTATATCGTCGCGCCATTTACAGTTTGTTTGACACGTTTGAGATTGCCATCGTAAACATAGTTGCCGCTACTACTGCCACTAACGCCAATGGGCTGGTTCTCAGCATCATAGCTAAACTGCAAGGCACCGACGGCAGTGACATTGCCACGACTGTCGTAGCTAAAGCTGCGCAAGCCAGAAGCGCCGGAGTCGTCACTTGTCGCTAAGCGGTTCACGCTATTGTAACTCAAGTCGACCGTGCGCGAACCGAGCTGTTTCTGGCGCAGGTTACCTAGGGCATCGTAGGTATAGCTGCCACTTCCCCACGGACCACTGGCGCTGACCAGGCGACTGAGTCCGTCATAGCTATTGGCGCGTGAATTGCTCGGCACCGCGGCGTCGGTCAGTTGGGTTAAGTTGCCTCGCGCATCGTACGTCATGGACTGGTCAAGCGCGACCTGCACGCCATCGCTTACATAAAGCTGCTGCGGTAAGCCGCGTGCATTCAGTGCTTGTGTAAACTGATGACCGTTCGCGTAAGCGGCCTGAGCCAGACTGCCGTTCGCATGATAACTCATACTTGAAGCCAACAGTGCGCCGTTATTGCGCACCGTTAAAGGGCGACCCAAGCCATCGTTGCTATAGGTGATGCTGCGCCCTGACGGCAGCGTCTTTTGCGTGAGTTGTCCGGCACTGTTATAGCTATACGACAGTGCATAAGTGCGACTATCGAGCGTTAAGGTTTCGGCGGTGAGCTGGCTTAAGTTGTTGTAACTGTAATCCCAATTGACGCCACCGCGGCTGACGCTGAGAAGATTTCCATCGGCATCGTAGCTGCGACTGATATTCGGTGTGATGCCATCGTCATAATCGGTGACGGTCAAGCGCCCCATGGCATCGTAGGATAAATCCACACGCGCCGTTGAACTTGGCACCGTACAACCACTGTTTGCCTGCCCTTGCGCATAGGCGGTCACTTGCCCCGCCGCGTTATAGGCATACAGCGTGGCACCGGTCTCCGGTGTGTAATGTCGACACACGCGGCGCTTCGCGTCGTAATAATAATACTGGCTTTGGTCAACCGTATAACCGTTTTGCGTACCCCATTGGCGCAGTTGTGTTAGCTCACCCCACACGTTTTTCACGAGGTCGGTCTTGGTGCCCGAGCTATGGTAAATCGCGCGATAATCGTCCGAGCCCGGGCCATCATAGCCATAGGCATAATAATCAGTATACGCATTAGACGGGTCGTAGACACGGTGCCGATGTGAGCTCATGTACTGATGGCTCACCTGAGCGTACGGCGCAACGGTTTCGGTTTCCGTAAGCACTCGACCGAGGCTGTCATACGTGTAATTAGTTCCAGCCGCAGGCGACGCGCTGGTTGCCGGGAGCGACTTAAACGCGACGTGACCGGTGTTGTTGTAGTTGGTCTTCACGTACGCCACCCAGCCGGTATCCAACGCCTGGCGTTTCTCCAACACCGGGCGGAACATACCATCGTAGTCGATTTCGGTCAGTGCGCTACCACGTACAATGGTCTGCTTCGCGCCGCCTTGCGAGAAGTCATAACTGATAGTGGTGTTCAACCAACTGCCTGGATAGTCTATCGCCGTCAACCGACCCATCGCATCCCGCGAGTAGCTCGTGGTATTGCCGCGGCCATCGCGCGTGCTCGTCAGCCAACCGTTATTATCAACGTACTGGTAAATGACAGTGTTGTCGGGGCGCGTCACTTGCTGCGGCATACCACGCTTCCAGTTTTGTAACGTCGTGACCTGTCCGCGGGCATCGGTCACTGCATTCAAGGTTCCCGAACTGTTGTAACTGTACTCAGCAATTTTTTGCCCATACTTCCAATGCTGATAGATATCGCCTTTACTCGTGTAATTGTAGCTATCGGTCAGGCGAGAGTTCACCGTCACGGTTTTGGTTAAACCCAACACCCAGTGTGTCGTGTTATGCGCATAGGTAATGTCGGTGGTTCGTGGTGTTGTTGAGACATTCGACCAGACTTTCGTTTGAATCGGCTTGCCGTAGGAGTATGCGCTCGACGACTGTGTTGTGTTATAGGCGTATTCGGTGGTGAAAGTATCCCCATCCCGCGCCTGAATTTGCTTGACTAGTTGCACATTGGCGGTTGCGGACGCCGACGAGACCGATGAGCTTAGCGGTGCATATTGATAGTCATTGGGTAAATACGACGGCCCAAAGCTTCCAGCAGTTACATAGCTGTAATCAACCCTCTCTAACACGCTGCCACCGGGTGAAGAGCGCGTTTCTTTAACTGCAAGCTTCCCTGCATGCCTCGTGTCAAAGCCTGTAATGCTTAGTTCTGACCAATAATGCACATAAGTCGTTTCTGAACCATCCGGGTTCACTACTTTAGTCCAGTTTGTGGGGTCGTTCTCCGACGTCGCAATGGGATGCCCTTCGTATTCATGGCCTACCGGGTAGCGCTCCTCTTCAACATCCTGCTCATAGGTGTAAGTCCACTGCGAGGTTGGCATGTCGGGGCCGGTGACGGTTTTTTGCGTGACCGCCATGGTCTCGGTGGGCGCGTGGTAGATATCGTAATAGGTCGGCTGCCGCGGATTGGTAAAAGCCCCCGAGCAACGCAGTGTGGTTTCGGTCATCCATTCCGCCCAGCCACGGCGGTGTTTCAGTTCGGTGATCGCAAACGTGCCGGTCACCCCGTTGGGGTGCGTAAGGCTTAAGCTTCCACCAGTGTTGGTGCAATAGGTCCCGGTTTCCGGGCGGTGATGCATGGCGACTAAGTCAAAGGACCACGCAGTACCGTCCGGGCGCGTGACGCTGTCAAGCACCTGTTTTGCTGCCGCGTAATCGCCGCGCATCATATCGCCGACCTCAGCACTGACATACCCATAAGTCCAGGTTCTGCCATTAGCGGTTGCTGAGGACACCACGCCGTCTGCGTTATAGCTTAAGGTAATCGAGCGCCCATCGTTGGCGTAAATACGGGTCAAACGGCCAGACGCGTCATAGTCATAGCGCACCCAATTCCCATGCACATCGGTCACCTCGGTGGCCAGCAACATCGCCCGTACTCGCTCAATAATGCGGCTTGGACCAGCATTACCACCATCCGGAGTTATGGCGCCAAAGTTACGGTGTTTGAATTGCGCATAACGGTCAAAGCGATACTGGTCACCATTGGGGGCGATGCCAACAAACCCATCGTCACCATCACTCGCCGAGCCACAGATAAAATACCAGCCAGCAGGTGTGACAAATTGCGCGGCGGAGGGGAACGGTTGGCTGACGTTCGGCGACATACTGAGCACTTGTTGCGTGCCCTGCCCAGGTATAGCAAGCTGCAAGCCATTGCTGTATTCCACTGGGTAAACATAGCTTTGGATGTCGAGAGAATTCGCCCCCGAATAAATGGATACAGCAAATGCTGATGAGGGGTCGGTGCAACGAGCCCCAGCCCAATTCGTTCCCGGATTGCCAGACTGCGTTGAGGTGATCACATGTAAGCGTGGCACTGCATAGTGCCAGTCGCCAAACTCTACGTTTTCATCAAGGTTGTGAAAGTAACCTTGTGTCAACTCACGGATGAGTGCGACGGGCAGCTCAGAATTTCCCGGTAACGAAATATCGGTATGCGAAAATGACAGTGTTCCCATGTGCGGGTCAATGGTATCACCGAGTAAACCCGTACCATGCTCGGACAGCCGCTCACCAATTTCACTACGTTTATCCCACTCCAACGCCGGCGAAAGCTCAACGCTCGACAGGTCGCCTCTGTCGCGCATCGAAGTTTGCGACTCAATCGAACGCTCGAGAGACGGTGGCGGGGCGTCTTCCTCCGCGGCAACTGGTACAGCCCCAAAGAGCAGAAATGAAAGCGCAGAAACGGCAAAAGAGTGCATCCGTGCCATATAGCATCCTTACTAGTTTTGTTGTTAATTTATTTGGTAACTAACGTAACAAGTAACATCACAAAAAAAACAAATCAACTGTTGATTCACACTTGGTAGAATTTTTTCTACCTCAAAACTCAGGTTTTGGCCCGGAGGTTGCACAAGCTCTTTGAGTTGTTCTGCACATTTAAAGCTACGCAATCCATGACTAGGCACCGCAGCCTGGCGAGTCCAGGAACCTATATAAGTGGGCGACGCAGTAAGCGATAAAGCAAAGTGGCCGTCAGGCCGCAGGCGCCAATGACGAAGAGCATGCCGAGCGGGTGTTGGTGGCCGACGACGTTGACGACGGCGGAGATCATGCCGGCGATGAGGAATTGTAAGCTGCCGGTGACTGCGCTGGCGGAGCCAGCGCGTTCTTGTTGTTCGGCGAGAGCGCCGGCCATGGCATTGGGGAAGACCATACCAAGGGTACTTACGTAGGCGAATACGACGATTAAGACCCACCAGAAATTAGCGTTAAGCGCGCCCAAAACGATTGCTGTAATGGCAATAACTGCCAGCACAGGCAACGACTTGTTAAGAATCTTACGCGCATCGCGGCGACGCAGTAACCACGCATTGAACTGCGCCATACCAATGATGCCAATGGCGTTAAGGCCGAACAACCAGCTGTAATGGGTTGGTTCGAGTCCGAAATGCTCGATGAACACCAACGGCGAGCCAGTGATATAAGCAAACAAACCCGACTGTGCCACTCCGCCCGCTAACGAATAACGCAAAAAACCCCGGTCTTTGAGCACATCCCAATAGATGGGCAAACTGCGCCGCATCCGCACGGCACCATTAAAACCTCGCGTTTCTGGCAACCGAATATGCACAATCGCCATACACGCCACGGCAAGTACCGCCACAATGATAAAAATCGCCTGCCAACCAAACGCTTTAGTGACATAAGCGCCCGCCAGTGGCGCCAAGACTGGCGCGATACCCATCACCAGGATTAAGAACGAGAAAACCTGGGCCGATGCCTGCGGAGTGTAGAGATCACGCACCATCGCACGTGCAATCACTAGACCGGCACATGAGCCGATAGCTTGCAGAAAACGCAGGACGATTAGACTTTCAAGATTTGGCGCGTAGGCACAGGCCAGCGACGACAAGATATAGATCGTTAGGCCAAAATACAGCGGCGGCTTACGCCCCCATTTGTCCGACGCCGTACCGTACAGCAACTGGCCAATGAAAAGTCCCAAGAAAAATGAAGTCAGTGAGAGTTCTACGCGATTCGACTCGGTGCCGTAACTTGCGGCGATATCGCCAAATGCAGGCAGGTACATGTCAATCGACAGTGGCCCAAACATGGTGAGCAGGGCCAGGACGACAACAACTAGATCAAATTTTGCCTTATCGGAGACCGGCGTTACTGTCATTCGTCCGCCGCCCGATAGCTTTGCGTGCTATGTTCGGTCGGCCGTTTTATTGTTTTTATTTTGCGGGCCCAGTCGACAAACGACTGCGCATAGTTCACATAAGTATCTTGTACTAACCCTGCTTGTTTAAGGTCACCTAGTAAGCGCCAGCCATCAGCACCACCCGCCAAGAAGCTATTGGTGATCATGGTGTAGCTTTGCTCGGGCTGCAGGGGTTGCCAGCCGGAAACTGTTTTCACCTGTAGATTGCTAAAACGCTCGCCATTTGCGGCACTAATATCAACATCGAAGCGGATACCTGCGCCATGCGGGTAAGCACCATCTGAGCCAGAATCCGACAAAGCGTATTCCACTGCCTGTTCGAGCACTTGCTTCACCTCTGCGCCAGTAATTTGTACTTCAACCAAAGTATTCGCAAACGGCAACAAGCGATAAGCGTCGGCAATGGTTAAAGCGCCGGCATTCAGATCGGTACGCACGCCACCGCCGTTTTGCAACGCAAAGTCAGCCTGTGGTGCGCTAGCGAGAAAGGCTTCCGCGACGATTGCATGAACATCGGATTGACGGCCAATACCACAATCAGCCAAGGTCATTGGCCCCATGCGCTTCATACACAGGCGCTCGGCTACTTCGGCAATGTTGGTCTGCGTCAACTCATCGAGGCTATCTTGGTAGGTGACGAGCATCTTTTGGGCGGTAGCATCCGGAGCCACTGCGGTGAAACCTTCGAGACGGGTGATTGCTTCTGGCGCATCAGTACTCACCAACAGGTGCGGTTGTCCGCCACAACTGGCAACGTCATCACCGGCAAAGCTAACTTTCAGCTCCCCCACGACTTGACTGTACTGCCACGCTTGCGCGATACATACGGGCGCGCCGTCAGCGTTGGTGACTTGCATCGGGTACGGTCCCACAGTCGGTAAACCATAACTAGCGTAATCACCCAATAGGGTGTGCGAGTCACCGCCAACGATAAAATCTACCGCAGGTAGTTGTTCGGCTAAGCGTAAGTCGTTTTTGTACTGAATATGCGTCAACAGGCCGATCTTTTCGATGCCCTGCTGTTGTAATTCGGCAATGTAATACTGCGCCGTGGCCAGTTCATCAGCGAACATTGTGGTCGCATCAGGCTGCGAGGAGTTTTTGGTTTTGATGGCGATATCAAGACCTATGAGCCCGACTTTCTCGCCACCAACCGAGAATATAGTGTAGGGCTTGAAGCTATCCCAACGAGTTTTTGGCGTGAGTGGTGAAACACCTACTTGAGGTTCAACATTGGCGGCTAAAACTTCGGTTCGACAGTCTTGGGTTAACGCCAAGGCGTCAAGAAAGTGCTTTAACCCTTTGTCGCCATTATCAAATTCATGATTGCCCAGGGCAAAGGCATCAAAGCACACTTGATTCATTAAGGCGGCGTCAGCTTCGCCGTTGAAAATGGTATAGAACAAGGTGCCAGTAATGGCATCGCCGGCGTGCAGCGCCAATACGTTAGCATTGGCGGCACGAATCGCAGCAATTTGGCTCACCACACGCGCAAAACCACCGGTTTCGACTTCGTAATCTTGTCCCATGACATGCAATTGAGTGCCTGCATGGGGCAACAGGTTCGAGTGATGATCGTTTACATGCGCAACAGTGAGCTCGAATGGCGCTGGCGGGATATCACTCGGAGCTTGGGCACAACCGAACAACAACAAGCTACTTACTGCAGCAATAGCAAACTTTCCGAACCCAGGTTGCAACATATTCTCGCCTTATTTGATAAACGCCCTATTTAACGAGGCCGATTTCACGTAACCGTTCCATGAGGTAATCATCTGAAGAGATGGCATCCCAACGTTTAGGGTTCTCTTCAGTAATACAGCTATCCAATGGGTCAATGATAACGTCTGGATTAAAGTGCAAGAAGAACGGAATTGAATAGCGTGACTTCGAGCTATAGGGCGCTGGCGGATTAACCACGCGATGCGTAGTTGATGGCAACACGCCATTGGTCATGCGCTGCAACATGTCGCCGACGTTACAAATGATGGCGCCTTCGATGATCGTCACTGGGATCCAAGAACCATCTTTTGCCAATACTTCTAAACCTGGTTCACGTGAACCGACCAACAAGGTCAGCACGTTGATATCTTCGTGCGCACCAGCGCGTACTGACGGTGTACCCTCGTCGACGATTGGCGGATAATGCAACGGGCGTAAAATCGAGTTACCGAGGTCGACTTTATCGTTAAAGAAGTCACGTGGTTGGCCAAGATACACGGCTAACGCTTCTAGAACGCGCAAACCTAGCGCATCGAGTGAGCGATAAAGTTTAAGGATTTTGTCTTTAAACTCAGGTAATTCTTTTGGCCAAATATTCGGCGTCAATTGTTTGAACGGTGGCTCGCCTTCAATTTCGCGACCTACATGCCAGAACTCTTTGAGGTCAACGTGCTTGGCGTCTTTTGCGATTTCAGTTCCGAATGGCGTGTAACCACGAGCACCGCCACCACCAGGGATGTGATATTGCTTTTTTACCTCTTCAGGTAAAGCAAACAACTCACGACAGGTATCGAGCGCTTCCTCGATCAACTGTTGGTCAACACCGTGCTTAGTTAGCGCTACGAAACCATTCTTTTCGTAGCCCTCGCCAACATGCTTGGCAAAGTCTTCGAAATTTTGGTCGTAGAGGCTCATGTCAATGTGTGGAATAGACTTCATTGGTAACCTTTCGAAACGTTTAAAAACAGCCGCCTATAGTATGAATTTTCGGGCCTTTTGACAAATAAAAACCGCCGATCTGCGCGGGTAAATCTTTGGTAAACCGTCTTTCCAAGTTGCCAATATCTTTGCACACTCAATAGCGAATTCATTGTAACGAGGTAAATAACCATGAAAACGTTTAGCAAAGTGTTAACCCTTACAGCAGTTACCAGTGCCCTTGCCTGCGCTGCACCAAGCTTTGCACAGACGCAAGAGTCTACCCCGTTTGAGACACCACAAACGTCGCGCGCGTTTAACTTTCTAAGCGCCGGCGTCGCCGATCACGATGGCGGTGGTGACAGCATCATCGTTGAAGGTAGCTACCAATTTAACTCTCCCTGGTTTATTAGTGGTTACCTTCGCGATGGCGACGACGGCCCCTTTGGCGATGGTCGTGATGCCCAAGGCCTCAAACTTGGCCGCTATGTATGGTTAAGCGATAACCTTGTCGCAGACTTTTCCGGGCGTTTCGGTCACGTTGACTTCGGCCCTGAAGATAGCGCTTTCTGGGGCGTTGAAGGTAATCTACGTACCCGTATCGACCGCTTCGAAATATACGGCGGTTTAGGTTGGGTCGACTACACTGATGCCGGTAGCGACAACCAATATCAGTTCGGTACGCGTTTCTACATCACCCCTGAATTTGCTGTTGGTGCGCGTTACCAAGATAGTGAATTTGGCGACGGTCTACGCATCGAAGCCAGTTATCACTTCTAAGAAAATCAGGTATGCTGTGACATCAACACGCTAGTTATGGAGTTCCGTGATGTCACAGCTACCCGCCTTCCTCACGCTTTATCGTGAATTGATTGCCACACCCTCGGTGTCGTGCCTCGATCCGCACTGGGATACTAGTAATAAAGCGTTAATAGATAAGCTCGCGGGCTGGCTGACAAGCTTGGGTTTCGAAGTTTCGGTTAATGAACTCACGCGACAACAAGGTAAATTTAACTTACTTGCCAAATACGTCCCCTCTGGCAGCAATGGCAAAGGCGGTTTATTACTCGCCGGTCATACCGATACAGTTCCCTGGGACGAGGGCCGCTGGACCAAAGACCCCTTCCAACTCCACGAAGCAGATGGCAAGCTCTATGGCTTAGGTAGCGCCGATATGAAAGGCTTTTTCGCTTTTGTGTTAGAGGCACTTCGAGGTCTTGACCTAGCTAAGTTCGACAAGCCTATTTATGTGCTGGCAACCGCAGACGAAGAAACAACGATGGCAGGCGCACGTGAACTCGCCGCTTTCGGTGAGCTAAAACCCGACTTTGCCATTATTGGTGAGCCCACCTCAATGACCCCTGTGACCATGCACAAAGGCCATTTGACCGAAGGTATTCGAGTCACAGGGAAAAGCGGGCATAGTTCTAATCCAGCGGGTGGCGTCAACGCCATTGAAATAATGCACGACGTCATCACCGGCTTACGTGAGCTACAGCGTGATTTTCAGCGCAGTTACCATGATGCTAACTTTGCCGTGCCCTACCCGACGCTAAACTTCGGCAACATTCATGGCGGTGACGCAGCCAATCGTATTTGTGCGTGTTGTGAAATGCATATTGACTTGCGCCCATTACCAGGAATGGCAATGGACGAGCTTTACGGCCTTCTAGATGCCAAGCTGAAACCACTGCAGCAACAATTCCCCAATGCGATTTGTCTCGAGCACCTCCATGAGGCGATTCCTGGCTACAAATGCGATCCTGACTCCGCAATCGTGCGATTAGTACAAGAGGTCACCGGCAACAGTGCTGAACCGGCGAATTACTGCACTGAAGCACCGTTTGTGCAGGACTTAGGCTGCCAAACCATCGTCATGGGCCCAGGCTCCATTGCCCAAGCCCACCAGCCCGACGAGTTTATTCGACTCGATGAAATTGCGCCGGCACAGCACCAGCTGCGGCAGATTATTACTCGGGTATGTGGCCCAACACTCGCATCACAGGCCTAAAACTACGGCGGTGAATCGGGCACGCACCGTGCTCTTCAAGCAGTGCTAGGTGCGCTTTCGTTGGATAGGCCTTATGTTTGGCGAAATCATAGTGCGGATAAAGCTCATGCCATTCGAGCATCTGTCGATCACGCTCGACTTTCGCCAATATCGACGCGGCACCTATGCAGGCGTGCAAGGCATCACCACCAATCACAGCTTCCGCTGGGACCTTTAGTTGCGGCAAATGATTACCATCGACTAAAACTTTCTCTGGCGCCACTGGCAACGCCTCTACCGCGCGCTTCATGGCCAGCAGCGAAGCTTTTAAAATATTGATTTGGTCAATTTCTTCGGCATCACATTGCGCAATTGCCCAATAAAGTGCTTTTGCTTTGATTTCTTCGCTCAAAGCCTGGCGCTTCTTCTCGGAAAGCTTTTTCGAATCGTTAATGCCAGCAATGGGCTGGTTGGGGTCGAGAATGACCGCTGCGGCTACTACTGGCCCCGCAATGGGTCCGCGCCCTGCTTCATCAGTTCCACAAATCATCGGATCTCACGTTCTTCTATTGTGCTTGTCGGTTGATGGGGTATGATACTTTCGTCTAACAAATAATAACAATAGAAAAGGGGTTTTCTCGTGTCCGAATCGCCTTCGTTACTCAACCGCATGCTCGACAAGGTCGAGAAGGTGGGTAACAAACTTCCTGATCCGGCCGTTATGTTCTTCGGCTTACTGATTATCGTCTGGGTTTTCAGCTTCTTGCTCTCGGGCGTTGAGTTTGATGCCAAACACCCTCTTACGGGCGAGAACGTACAAGTTGCCAACTTACTGAGCGGCGAAGCCATGGCCGACTTCCTCGCCAATATGGTCGGCACCTTTATGGGCTTTGCGCCGTTAGGTGTGGTGCTAGTTGCCATGCTCGGTGTTGGTGTTGCTGAACGCAGTGGCTTTATTAACGTCGCTATCAAGCTGATGTTGAATGTCACGCCGAAGGCCTTGTTAACTCCGGTACTCATCTTGATCGCGATTGTCAGCCATACCGCCGTTGACGCCGGCTACGTGCTGGTGATTCCGCTTGGTGGTGTCATCTACTACGCCGCGGGCCGTCACCCATTGGCGGGTATTGCCGCTGCGTTTGCCGGTGTTTCGGGCGGCTTCAGTGCCAACTTTGTCCCGTCAGCGATTGACCCGCTCTTGCAAGGCTTTACCCAGTCTGCGGCGCAGATCCTTGACCCGAATATTCAATTGAATCCGTTGAACAACTACTTCTTCACCGCTGCATCGTCAATTATAGTGGTGTTAGTTGGCTGGTACTTAACCGACCGCGTGATTGAGCCACGTTTGAGCAAAACGCCTATCGACGGCGACCAAGAAGACATGCCTGCGCTTGACGATGTGACGCCTCGTGACCGTAAAGCGTTCTATTTAGGCGTGTTAACCATGGTAGTTGGTTTAGTCGGCCTCTACTTTGCCGCAGCGGCGGAAAACACGCCTCTAGCTGATCCTGTGACTGGTGAGTTGGCGTCTTTCAGCGCGCCATTGATGCAGATGATCGTGCCACTGATTTTCTTACTCTTCATTTTACCGGGTATCGTCCACGGCTATGTTTCGGGTAACTTCTCTAACTCACAAGATGTGATTGGGGCAATGACCAAGTCGATGGAAGGCATGGCCTACTATATGGTTATGGCGTTCTTCTGTGCCTTGTTTATCAAAGCATTCGGCGACTCTAACCTCGGTATTCTGCTATCAATCAAAGGTGCAACCTTCTTGAGCTCATTGCAGCTTTCCGGTGGTGTCACCATGGTCGGCATCATTTTCTTGGTGGCCTTCATTAACTTGTTTGTTGGCTCAGCTTCAGCGAAATGGGCACTGATTTCACCGATTTTCGTACCAATGCTGATGCAGCTAGGTTACTCACCTGACTTAACTCAGGCCGCGTACCGTGTTGGTGACTCCACCAGTAACATTATTACGCCGTTGTTACCTTACTTCCCACTCGTGGTGTTGTACTGTCAGCGTTATGTGAAAGGTACTGGTATTGGTTCGTTGGTTGCATTGATGCTGCCATTTACCGTTAGCTTATTAGTGCTGTGGTCGGCCTTCCTAGTTATCTACTGGATGCTTGGCATTCCACTCGGTATCCAAGCCAACTACATGTACCCAGCGGTAGGCTAAACCATGAGCTACTTTTCGGGTAAAACCGTCTGGCTAACCGGTGCCTCTTCAGGCATCGGTTTGGCTATGGCGGAGCAACTTGCCGAAGCCGGTGCCCATTTGATTCTGACGTCGCGCCGCGCCGAGGTTCTCGAACAAGTTCGCAGTAAACTTGCTCACCCTGAGCATCATCAAGTGTTGGCCCTCGATTTGAGCCAGCCAGAAGCTGCGGCTGCGCAGGCACGCGAAGCTCTGGGCGACCAAGTCATCGATATATTGATCAATAACGCCGGTGTTTCACAACGCTCGATGATTTTGGATACCGATTTAAAAGTCTATCGTCAGTTGATGGAAATCGACTATTTCGGCGTCGTTGCGCTCACCAAGCTTGTGTTACCGCGCATGGTAGAACGCCGTAGTGGCCAGATCGTCACGGTCTCGTCTGTGGCTGGTAAGGTTGGCACCAAGCTGCGTAGTGGTTACAACGGCGCTAAGTTTGCGGTCATTGGCTTTATGGATTCGTTACGCGCAGAAATGCACGAACATGGACTGGTGGTCACTTCAATTTTGCCAGGCTTTATCAATACCGCCATTGCCCACAACTCACTGTCGGGCGACGGTTCTACACTTGGCAAAGAAGATCCAGATAACGCCAGTGGTATTTCAGCTGAAGAATGCGCACGCCAATCATTGCAAGCTATTGCGAAAGGAAAAGCCGAAGTCGTGGTTGGCTCCGGCATGTCGAAATTAGCTCCTTTTTTGCAGCGCATCTCGCCTAGCTTCGTGCGCCGCATGGTAGCTAAGCGTTAGTTTGACTTTTGGATGCTAAAATCCAGTTGTACGGTCTCGTCTTTCACCTTAACCGGTTGACCATTTTCATAGGCCGGAACGTACAACCATTTCGATAGTGCCTTAAGTCCCTCACGACCAAACTCAGGCGCACTCTCCGATTCGATGCGAATGTTCTCGGTGCGCCCTGAGGTATTAATATCGAACTTCAATTTGACGTGGCCACCTTCATCTGATCTTAGATGCTCTTTTGGATAGGATGGATTGACTCGATACACAACTTCATTGGTCGACTCGACACCTAACTCCGCGCTCATTTCAGCAATACGCGCCAAACTGCGGTCGACCGCGTCTTCATCCTTTTGGTTAGCATAAAAGGCTACCAATCGGTGATTCGCCGCTAACTGCAACTGCGATACTGCTGCACGACCTAGGGCATCAACAGCAACCACTTGTTCAAGCTTTTCAATCGCGTCATCAACGTCGCCTTCTCCTGCATCTTCCATTGCGGCATAAAACGCGCTGGTAACAGTCAGCACATGATCCGCGCCATTACGCTCAAGATATGCGTCATACAGTGACGACCAAAGTGCTGGCCGCGATTGATTCAACCGCAAAAACGCCTTTGCCATTGCGGTTTTCACCGCTAATACCACTCCAGGATGCGCTGCTTCTTGCGCGACAAATACTTCAGTGATGGCAATTTCGTATTGAGATATTTGCTCATCTTTTGCGCTTGGCATGGTCTCAAACGCGAGCAACAGTGGTTCAAGTAGTTCGATTGCAGAAGCGTCATACTCACGTTGATAAATGCGTACAACTAAAGCAGCTAATGCATGTGCTTGCTCACTAACGCGTTCCTTAGGCTTCAACAAAAATAGGTAATTTAGCGCTAAGTTGGCGGTATTTAAGTGTTCGCTGCCAAAGTAATCGCGACCTGCTATATAGGCTTCGAAGGCAAGCTCTTGTAATACGCTATTCGGTGTCGAAGCATCAGCATTTGCTGTTTCATAAGCTTTATAAGAGTGCTGAAACGCTTGTTTAGCGTCGACTTGCTCGAATGCAGAAGCTGGAGAATTAACTTGCAGCGCTAACACACTGAACGCTGACGCATATAATGCGGTTTTAAATTGCAGAGAAAGAGACTTCAAAACACACACCTTTTTGTTATTTTTTTTCAAAAACTCAACATAACAGAATACATCTAACAAGTCAGTGCGAAGATACAAAAAAGCCAGCCTCGAAGGGCTGGCTTTCGTCTACGAGCTAGGTGCTTAAACCATGTGCACCAGCATCGAGGTTGGATCCTCGAGGTACTCCTGCCAACGCTTGTTAAAGCGCGCAATGGTGCCGCCGTCAATGATGCGATGGTCGCCAGACCAACTGACATTCATGATCTTGCGTGCAACAACATTGCCTTGCGCATCAAAACGAGGCAGTTCTTGTACTTTACCTAGCGCAACAATCGCCGCTTCTGGCTTATTGATGATAGGCGTTGCCACGGTACCGCCAATAACGCCGATATTGGAGATGGAAATAGTGCCACCTTTCATATCTTCCTGTGCCACGCGCCCTTCGCGAGCAGCTTGGGTTAGGCGTGTTACTTCATTGGCAATATCGATGATGCTCTTGTTCTGTACCTGTTTGACGTTCGGTACCAACAAACCAATCTTGGTGTCGACTGCCATACCGATGTTGTGATCATCAAAATAGGTGATCTCGGTACAATCAGCGTTAACCTGCGCATTCATGATTGGGAATTCTTTCAGCGCCAACGACAAGGCTTTGATGAAGAATGGCATCATGGTGATGCGGATACCTTCGTCCTTGTAACGTTCTTTCAACTGCTTCTGTAACGCCATGACATTGGTCATGTCGAACTCGTCCGCATAGGTGAAATGCGGGATGGTGCTGACGGACTCGGTCATGGCTTTGGCCATAGCGGCTTTCACGCCACGGATGGCTTCGGTGCGAGTGCCGCCGCTGGTTGCTACCGGCTTGGCTGCTGAGTCGGACGTCGATTGCGATGTTGTAGCTTCTCCCGTGGTAGAACCACGGGCTACGAAGTTTTCGACGTCTTCTTTCATCACGCGGCCTTTGGCGCCAGAACCTGGAACTTTGCTAATGTCGACATCAAGTTCACGTGCACGGCGACGGACTGCAGGACTCGCAATCGCCTTGCCTTGGCGTGCTGCTTGTGGAGCATCGGCTTGGCCTGGGTTTGCGGCAGATGAGCTGGCGGCAGATGATTGAGCATCGCTCGTGGCACTAGCTGACCCCGTAGCAGAACTACGGGCTACGTTGCCTTCGCCCTCTTCGCCTTCAACACGGATGGCGAATAGCGGTTCGTGAACCTTGGCAATGTCGCCTTTGGCGTAATAGAGCTTCTCGACCACACCGTGTTCTTTCGCGGGAATCTGCACCAACGCTTTGTCGGTCATTACGTCAACGACAGGCTGGTCTTCCTCGATAACGTCGCCTTCTTTGACTTGCCATTCGACGATTTCGCACTCAACGATACCTTCACCAATATCTGGCAGGATGAAATCGGTGACGGAGCTGTTTGAACTGGCAACGCTGCTAGGTTCAGCATCGTTTTTGGGTTCAGGTTCCCCCGCAGTAGAACTGCGGGCTACGTCGTCGCTGCCCTCATCGTCGGTGCCGGTGATGGCGAAGAGCGGCTCGTGCACTTTGGCGATATCGCCTTTGGCATAATAAAGCTTGCTGACCACGCCATCTTCTTTGGCTGGTATCTGTACCAAGGCTTTATCGGTCATCACGTCGACCACAGGCTGGTCTTCCTTGATGGTATCGCCTTCAGCAACTAACCATTCAACGATCTCGCATTCAACGATGCCTTCGCCGATGTCCGGTAAGATAAAATCTTTACTCATACTACGGCCCTCTTAGTAAGTCATCGAAGCTTTGACGGCTTCGTACACTTTCAGGTGGTCGACAAAGTATTCTTTCTCGTGGCACAGCGGATACGGCACATCAAGGCCACACACGCGAGCAATCGGCGACTCAAGGTATAAGAAACACTTGTCTTGAATTGTTGCCGCCACTTCACTGGCAAAACCATTGGTCAAAGGTGCTTCTTGCGTGACCACTAAGCGGCCAGTTTTCATTACTGACTTCGCCACGGTTTCGATATCCCATGGTAACAGGCTGACAAGGTCAATCACTTCGCAATCGATACCGTCTTCAGCAGCTTTCTCGGCCGCTTTCTCGGCCATCTCAACCTGCGCACCCCAGGCGACGATAGTGAGGTCTTTACCTTCACGCACGACGTCTGCTTTGCCTAGCTCCAACGTGTACTCTTCTTCTGGAACTTCGCCCGTTGAGGCTCGATACAAACGTTTCGGCTCCATAAAGAGCACTGGGTTTGGATCGAAAATAGCGCTCAACAATAAGCCTTTTGCCATGTAAGGATTACGCGGCATGACAATTTTCAAGCCAGGCGTATGAGCAAAATAGGCTTCTGGTGACTGTGAGTGATAGTGACCGCCCGCAATACCACCGCCGTATGGCGTACGAATCGTTAAACCACCGACGTTAAATTCGTTACCAGAACGATAGCGGAATTTCGCAGACTCGTTCACGATTTGGTCGAATGCTGGGAAGATGTAGTCGCCGAATTGAATCTCTGCGACTGCATAGCTGCCCTGCGAGGCCAAACCGTTGGCAAAACCAAGAATACCCTGCTCGACCAACGGCGTGTTGAAGTTACGGTGACGACCGTATTTGTCGGTCAATTTCGAGGTTGCGCGGAACACGCCGCCAAAAGCGCCGGTATCTTCACCGAAGCTATACACTTTGTCGCTTTTCGCCATCGCGATATCAAGTGCGCTATTGATGGCTTGTAGTAAGTTCATGTTCGCCATTATTTATCTCCCCCATCAATACGTGACGCAGTTTTCGGGTACGCCTCTGGGTACTTGCGAATATGCGCCTTTAACTCTTCAAGCTGCTCTTTCAGCTGTTGAGTTGGGGTGTCGTACACATCATTAATGAGTTCATCAATGTGTGGCGCAGGAACTTTTTCTGACTTCTTGAGTGCCGCAAGAACAGCAGCTTTCTTTTCAGCGAAGTTCTCTTCTGCGTCTTTCTCGGTTAACCATTTCTTCTTGATCAAGTAGGTCTGGAAGCGCGCTAACGGGTCTTTTGCACGCCAAGCGTCTTCTTCATCACGGGTACGATAACCGGTCGGGTCATCTGAAGTTGAGTGACCCGCCATACGATACGACATACCTTCTATCAAGACCGGTTCATTCTCTTCGACGGCGAGTTTACGTGCCAACTGCGTCGCTTGGTAAACGGCAAAAATGTCATTACCATCCACACGAATGGTCTTCATGCCATACGCCACACCGCGCGGTGCGATGCCGTCGCCAGCATACTGTTCACCTTGTGACGGAGTCGAAATGGCATAACCGTTGTTACGGCAGAAGAAGATCACCGGAACTTTATAAACCGCAGCCATGTTCAATGCAGCGTGGAAATCACCTTCAGAAGCCGCACCTTCACCGAAGTAACAGATGGTGCAGTTACCGGTTTTATCCATCTTCTGGCCATAGGCATAACCAGTAGCCTGAGGAATTTGCGTCGCTAACGGCGAGGCAATCGTCATGAAATTCAGGGCCGCACAGCCGTAGTGCACTGGCATTTGTCGACCTTTACCTAAATCACGCTCGTTCGAGAACAATTGATCCATGAACTGTTCAACAGTGAAACCGCGATAAGCCAATGCGCCTTGCTCACGGTACTGGCCCATGATCATGTCGCCATCATCCAGTGCCGCAGCTGAGCCAATACTGGCCGCCTCTTCACCAAGTGAAGACAGATAAAAGCTGATACGCCCCTGACGTTGGGCGGCAATCATACGCTCGTCCAAAATACGGATGAACTGCATGGTATCGAACATTTTCAAAGCAAGATCTTTATCGATCTCAGGAACCTTTGCACCTTTGTGCACGGTACCGTCTTCTTTGAGGATTTGAAGCATGGGAATCTGTAACGCTGAACCGTCTAAAAAGCTCGGTTTGGTCACGATTTCCAACTGATGTTGTTTATCCTGTGCCATAACTTTCTCGTTCTCAGAAAAATTGCGCTCACTTTACCTTTACGTCAACTGACATGCAAATAAGCGACTACGCATTTGCGTAAAAATCAGACCAGTTGCAAGTTCGCAAATGGAACTTCGACAACCGTCAGTAATGCCCGCTGGCCCAGAGCCACCTTGGCATTGGGGAAAATAATTCGTTCGCCGGACTGCTCAACCAAATACTCCTGGTCCCCATCAGTCGCCAACAGCTCGCCCTTTTCAAAGGCGGTAAAATTGGCAACATCATCAGGAAAATGCAGGGTAAAACTCTCCACTGTACGGTTAATTGTACGGCAGACGTCAAAAACGCGTGTACGATTTTCATCGAACGCAGGTAAGTTGAGCTCGTGCTCGCAGATAAGTCGCGTAAACATGTTTTGTGCTGCGGCGAACTTACTGCGGTCATTCTCACCAAATGGACGAACTTTCCCAAGCTCGACTGTAAAAGCATCAGCACCGTGCGTGCGCACGCTGTAATAGCTAAAGGTCGTGGTTGGAGCTTGGTTCAATAAAATAGTTTCGACTCCACACTCGGCTAAAAACGTTAGCTGCTCTTTTTTGTAGGGTGCGCCGTGAGTGAATGGATAAACGGCAAATTTTTCAAACTCAGAGTCGCGAATCGCGGTATGCAAATCGTAATGGTAGCGCTGTCGCTCACCCGCTGGAGCCGCCGCAAAGAAGTCAGTGATCACTTGCTCCAACTGCGCCGCACGTTGATGTTCGCGGCTATCGCCTTCGCGATGTGCGCCGCTGAACAGTCGGTTCATATTCATATCCACAAAGCGCTTACCAATTGCGATAGCCGCCGGGTTTGCAATTAGAAACAAGGTGCGTTGCACGGGTTTTAGTTCACCGCGCATAATGCCGTGAATCATGTCACGCACAATTTCAATGGGAGCCGTCTCGTCCCCGTGCACCGCACAGGATAAAACAACATCTTTGTCGCTCGGCCGGCTTGGCTCAACAATGACGATGCCGTAATCGGGGAAATACAATTCGCCGCCAGCGTATGAAATGGATTTACCTAAAAGTTGTTGTGATTCGGCAACCGGTTCGCCGTTGTATCCCGCTAACGTCCAATCAAGTACATTAACTGTGGCTAACTCATTTGTCGTCTGACTCACTTTCTGACTCCTGCTGTTTAATGCGTCCTGGTTCCAAACCTTTGGTCGCTAATAATGCGCGTAACACGCGCGAGCGATATTCGCGACGATATAAAACCGACACCACCACGATAGTAGAAATTATGAATAGTAAGGGGTGTAAAAACCAAGTGAGGAAGGCTAATGCGAAGTAATACGCGCGCAAGCCATTATTGTATTCATGCCCTGCCTGGTCGATAACCTTAGCGGACTGTCGCGCAAACACCTCACGCTGTTCATCAGTAAATTCGGTACTACGATATTGCGGCGCGGCGCCAAGCAACACCGACACAAAACCAAACTGACGAATGGCCCAAGTGAACTTAAAAAACGCGAATACGAAAATCAGCGCTAATACGGCTAATTTAAATTGCACTTTTTCAGGCGAGGTATCGGCCGTGAGCGGCAAAGACTGCAACACCGTCACGACTTTGTCTGCGGAGGCCAGTAAAGTCAGCACACCGGCCAAAACCAGAACCGTCGATGAAGCAAAGAAGGTGACTGTACGTTCGACATTACCAAGCAATGCGGCATCAGCAATCTGATGCTCTTTGCGCGTTAATGTCGTCATCCAGTCGATACGAAGCTGCCGCAGAATGTGCGACAAACTGTAGGTACTGCGCGCACGGATCCGCGCAAATTGCGTGTAGAAAACCCAAACCGTCACAAAAAACGTCAAGGTGACGATATCAAGTGTACTCAGGTTCATGCTTTTGACCTTGTGCTAACGTGCCACGCACGAAAGCCGCAGTGGGTGCAATGTGTTCCCACCTGCGGCTTCGATAATTAGTTTAAGGTCATTAGTTTACCATTATGTGACGGGATTGTCCGACTCCGATTTCGGTGCTGGCTTTTCCGCTAAGCCGTACCACGAGAGCATCGTTTTGAGGCCCCGCTTGGTATCGTCCAGAATCAAGTACAGACATGGAATCAACAGCAAGGTGATCACGGTGGCAAACAAAATACCGAATGCCAAAGAAATCGCCATCGGAATTACCATCTTCGCCTGCAAACTCTTTTCGAGCACGATCGGTAGCAGACCAAAGAAGGTTGTTAAACTGGTCAGGATAATCGCGCGGAAACGCGCAGAGCCTGCGTCCTGCACAGCTTGGCGAAGTGCCACACCATCACGTCGAGCTTGGTTAACATAGTCCACCATGACCAACGAGTCGTTTACCACAACACCCGCGAGGGCAATGATACCGAACAGACTCAAAATCGAAATCGGCATACCAATAACCCAATGGCCAATAACCGCACCAATCATACCGAATGGAATCACCGACATGATGATCAACGGCTGACTGTAGGATTTCAACGGTATCGCCATCAGCGCGAAAATTGCAAACAACGCTAGTACAAAGCCAATCGCCAGTGAGTTGGTGGCTTCGGCTTCGTCTTGTGAAGCCCCTTCGAGCTGGAAGCTTACCGTCGGGTAGTTATCTAATATCGGCTGAATATGCTGCTGGCGGACCTGCTGCACGACTTCGAACGGTTCGACGCGCTCTTTGTCCACCCGCGCTCGCACCCGCACGGAGCGCTCGCGATCGATACGCGTAATGGTGTTATAACCTTTCGCGAAACGAATATCAGCCAACTCGGTAAATGGAATCATAGCGCCATCATCGGTACGCAACTTCATGTCTTCGAGGTTACCAACCGACTGACGTTCATCAATTGGGTAACGCACCATGACTCGAACTTCTTCATCACCGCGCTGAATGCGCTGCGCTTCCGCACCGTAGAAGGCATAACGCACTTGGTTGGCAAGATCGCTTAGGGTGATGCCCATCGCTGTAGCCAGCGGTTTGGTCTCGAGAATTATTTCGTCGTTACCCGCACCAAAGGTATCTTCAATATCGAACACACCATCAAATTGGCCGAGTACTTCTTTTAAATCATTGGCTGCAGCTGAAAGTTGATCTAGGTCGTCGCCGGCGAGCTGAAATTCGACGTCAAATCCGCCACCGCCGCCGATGCTTCCTTGGAAATTAATCGCCTTCACGCCAGCGATTTCCGGCGTCTCTTGACGCCAACGGTTGATGATGCCAAAGCCGTCAATTTCGCGCTCTTCGCCTTTTTGCAGCTCACTCATGATCATGCCGTTGGTGGTGCCTTGCAACCAAACGTTGGTATGGCGCACCACGCCTTCACCTTCTTCTTCCTTAATTTGCGCGTCGACCCGCATCAAGGCATCTTCGATGGTTTGCAGGGCACGAATCGTCGCGTCTTCCGATGAGCCAGGTTGCATTTCCACACTGGTTTGAATGAAGTCACTTGGAATGTTCGGGAAAAACACCCAGCGTACCACGCCACCGCTAATCAAGCCAATCATCAAAATGAACATGCCAATAAAGCTTGCTAGCGTGGTGTAGCGATAGTGCAAGCACTTCGCTAGAAATGGACGATAGAAACGTTCAACGAACACCCGCAAACTATCGGAAATTTTATTGCGGCCACGTTGGAAGGCATTGAGTTTCTCGCCACCGCCTTTGCTGAATTTCATCGCCGCGATGTGGGCTGGCAAAATCAGCTTAGATTCGACCAAAGAGAACGCCAAGCACAAGATAACCACCCAAGCGATCGATTCCCAAATGGCGCCCATGCCACCATCCACCATCAGCATCGGAATAAATGCCACCATGGTGGTTAACACCCCGAAAGTTGCCGGTATGGCGACTTTCTTCGCGCCGCGCACAACGTTATCTGTGCTCTTGCCGTATTTTTCAATTTCGGAATAGGCACTTTCACCTATAACGATGGCGTCATCCACCACTATCCCGAGCACCAAAATAAAGCCAAACAGACTGATCATGTTGATGGAAATGTCGAACATCGGTAACGGCATCAAGGCGATGGTACCCAAGAAACAAATCGGGATGCCGATCATCACCCAAAAAGCCAAACGCAGCTGTAAGAACAACGACAGCATTAAGAACACCAAGAAACCACCGGTGATCATGTTATCGAGCATCAAGTCGAGGCGGCCTTGTAGATAGTAGGACGAATCGCCCCAATGGGCGACACTTACTTCTGGCGGCAGCTCTTTTTGTTTACGCTCGATGTAATTACGCACTGCTTCGGCGACGGCTAGGTCATTCTGATCACCCACAGAATCGACGCGTACAAAAGTTGCCGGCTTACCGTCGAATTGCGTAAAGCGGCGCCGCTCAATAAACTCATCTTTGACGGTGGCGATATCACCAAGGGTCAGACGCGTCCCATCAGGACGGTTAATCAGGACAATACTTTCAAACTCTTCACCGTAGTACGCCTGATTGTTCGCACGTAATAAGATATCGCCATTCGGTGTACGAATCGAACCACCTGCAACGTCTATCGAAGTGCCACGTACGGCGTTCACGACCTGTTGAAAAGTCAGATTATAACGCTGCAGATCGTGTTCAGAAATCTCTATCGAAATTTCATAGTCACGGGCGCCAACCGTTTCAACTTTGGTGATTCCGCCAATATTCTTCAGATCATCACGGATCTGTTTGGCCAACTCTTTCTGGTTGCGCTCGCTCATATCACCGAACACGCTAATCCAGATCACCTGACGCTGAGGCCGTATACGATAGATATTCGGATTTTCAATCTGCTGCGGGAAGTTTGGAATGGCATCGACAAGCATCTTCACTTCATCCATGACCACCTGTGGGTCATAGCCGTTTTCGACCTCGACGGTGACCGAGCCACCCCCCTCGCGGGCAGTTGAGGTCAGGCGTTCGACGCCGTTGACGTCTTCCAAAGCATCCTCGATGAGGACGATGACGCCCTGTTCGACTTCTTGTGGTGCAGCACCTGGGAATGGCACTTGAATGCTAATAGTGTTGAGTTCGATTTCGGGAAACATTTGCTTACGAACTTCAAACACCATGAAAATACCGGTGATGATGATCAATGCCATCAGCAAGTTCGCCGCAACGGTATTGTTAGCCCACCAGGCAATCAATCCCTTTTCGCGGCCAGCTTCTGGCGAGTTTTGTGGTACTTGCATTACTAAGCTCCTTACTCGCCAGCTTCGTCAGAGGCGTCTTTCGCCGCGACTGCGGTGTCATCTTGTTCAGCTTTTGGCCGCTCCATTTGTTGCGGTAATGGGTCGCCAGGTAAACGCACCTTCATGCTTGGCAGCGCATTCGCTAATTGCGTTAGCACCACTTTGTCGCCAGCTTCCAAACCTTCATTGATGATGACTTGGTTTTCTTCAGCGCGCAGCACCTCAACATGTTGACGTTTTAAGCGGCGCTCCTCGTCGACCAACCATAAGTTGCCATCGGTATTCAGAGCGTAGCGCGGCACACGGAAGACATTCTCAACGTACTTACCTTCAATTTCGAGTTGCACAAAACGGCCAAAGCGCAAAATCTCTTCGTGGGTTTGCCCCTCGCGATTATACGGGTCCTTTATTTCTACTACGCCGTAGATGACACGGCTATTGCTATCCAATACACCTTCGCTGCGCACCAGACGACCTTGCCATTCATACTTTTCGCCGGCGACAAAAGAGCTCAAACGGACGCGCGGAAAGTCGCTTTCTTGGTCTTTACTAGGGAGCTGAAGATAAGCTAGATCGCGGTCACTCAGTGGCACGCGCACTTCGGCGATTTCGGTTCCCATCATTTGTGCGACCTGATTGCTTTGGTTCACGAATTGACCTAAATCGACGTTTTTGTTCTGCAGTAAGCCTGCAAAGGGAGCTCGAATGACGGTACGGTCAAGGTCGCGTTGCGCTTTGGCAACTGCAGCTTCTGCCGATTGGACCGCCGCGACCGCGCTCGCAACTTGCGGCTCGCGCAAACCTAACGCTGGAATTTCGCCAAGCTGCAGCGATTCCCACTCTTCTTTGGCGACTTTGGCTCGTGCACTCTCTTCAGCAAGTGCAGCCTTGGCTTGCGCTAAGTTTGCTTTAGCATTTTGCAGGGCGACTTGGTAATCCTGCGGGTCGATTTTGATGATCATATCGCCTTTATTAAAGTAGCCGCCGTTATGGAAGTTAGGTGCGATCTCAATCACCTGACCACTCACCTGCGTTACCAAGCTAGTGGTGTGCTTAGCCATTACGTTACCTTGCCCGCTTACTAACAGGTTAATGTCTTCAGCTTGCGCTTCTTGAATTTCAACAAGGACGGCTGGGCGTTCCATCGAACGCATCGGTAACTGCGGGCGCAGCATACCGAGCAACACCACGAGAGCGATCGCCACAATAATGATGAGCGGAGGAAGTAGAGCACGTTTCTTAAAAGCCATTGAGATCATTCCAATTGAACATGAAGATGGCGCATAGTATGCGCTAGCTTGTGGGGATTATTAAGCCAGATTATGTTGCGAGTTGTAACAACTGTTACATTAACCATTCAACAAATAACTTTCGCCGGCCTCGATTGCACGCGGGCCACCGGCAAGCAAGACAACATCACCTTTGTTTAAAACGAAGTCACCATGCACTTCACTGAACTCCTCTTCTTCACGACGCACGGATTTCACTTGCACCGCGAGCTCATCGAGTCCCAGTTGTCGTAACTCTTTACCACAAGCATAAGCATTGTCGTTTAACTGTACCGCATGCAAAAACTGTAGCCGATCAATCTTTTCTGGATCCATATCCGTCGTTTCACCAGGATAAAAGCCATGCATGTCGCCATAGTGCGACCGTCGAGCTTGGTCTAAGCGTGACAAAATACGGCGTATCGGAATACCAGAGCGGCTTAGAACTTGAGAAACAAGCATCAAACTTGCTTCAAGTGTGTCGGGAACAACTTGCGTTGCACCTGCATCCATCATTTCTTGAAGATGCAAGTCGTCACGCGAGCGAACGATAACTTCGGCATGCTCATTGAGTTCACGGATGGCTTTGAGTACCTCGAGCGCTTTGAAGTCTTCTGCAAAGCTTATAATGATGAGCTCCACCTGATCAGCATGCACTGTTTTTAAAATATCGCGTCGTGCGGCATCACCAAAATATACCTTGGCGCCACCCGCCACAGCTTCTTGCACCCGCTTGGTGTCATGGTCAATCGCTAAGTGGTCAATGCCTTCGTTAGTCAAGAAGCGGCTGATGGTTTGCCCAACACGACCGAAACCTAAGACCAATACGCGCTTGGGTTCTGAAACATCGGGCTGAATAATTTCAGTTTGCTCACCGCGTGTGCGCCCGCGCACCAAGGGCGCAACCAGTTGTCGACAACGCTGAATCACCAACGGAGTAACAGCCATCCCCAACACCCCGACACCCACCAGCATAGAGGCAATATCTTGCGGTAATAACGCGTAAGTAAGCGCTAACGAGACAAGTACGAAACCAAATTCACCCATTTGGAATAGCATGAGGCCGGCGCCCCATGCGTCTTCTTCGCGTTCGCCCATAGTACCGGCTAATAACCGCACGACTACCATTTTAATAGCACCAATAATTAGCACGGCGAGCAAAATCCAATGCAGATTCTGCCAGAACACCTGTAGGTTCAATTGCATCCCCACGGTAATAAAGAAAAGCCCCATCAGAATATCGCGAAACGGCCGTATATCTGCTTCAAGTTGGTGTTTGTATTTGCTCTCACCAAGCATCATGCCGGCCAAAAACGCCCCGAGCGCCATCGATAAACCAAACAAATGAGTCAAGCCACCGGCCACTAAAGCGACAAGCAAGGTCGCTAAAACAAAAAGCTCATCGGTACGCAAGCGCGCGATTTCTCGGAAGATATGGGGTAACACCCATTTACCAATCGCCATCAGTACGACAACGACGCCGGCTCCTTTCAGGAGCGCTATGCCGAGGCTTTCCCAAATACCTACTTGTGCATTTTCTGCGGCTAACAGCGGGATGATAATCAACATCGGCACCACCGCAATATCTTGGAACAGCAACACTGAGACAGTGGCCTGCCCTTTGCGCGTGGTAAGTTGTGAGGATTCGCCTAATTGCTTAATCACCACCGCGGTGGAGCTGAGTGCCAAGGTACCACCAATCACCATTGCCGCTGTCCAGTCGCCCATCCACAAGTACGCAAGCCCAGCAAAAATGAGCGTACAAATAACCACTTCACCCGCACCGAGACCAAATACTAAACGTCGCATGGCAATCATTTTCGGCAACGAGAATTCAAGCCCAAGCGAGAACAACAGCAGAACTACCCCGAGCTCTGCAACAAAGTGATAATCGTTTGGATCTTTTATCCACGCGGTGACATCAGGACCGGCAATAATACCCGCAACGAGATAGGCGAGAATGGCAGGCAGTTTGATGCGGCGAAAGCCCCACACCAGAACTACGGCGATAGCGAGAAGTAACAGTACGTCCGCAAAAGCTCCATTCATGCTTTTTTCCTTTGTAGGTAAAGACCAAGACAAATCAAACTGAGTCCTATCAATGTCGTTGTTTGAATCACTTCACCTAGAATAAAGTAAATCAATAACAAACTCATGAACGGACTTAAAAAAATTAACATCGACAGTTGTGAAGTCCGTTCTGCCGTGCGCATCGCCGTGAGCCATAATAAAAAAGTGATGCCCATTTCAAATAAGCCCACGTAAGCTGCGGCAACCAGTGCTCGCCATTCGAACCAGGGGACCGGTGTCGGATCCACACTCACGGCTAATGCTAACAATAGGCTACCAAAGGCAAAGCACCAAAACATCGCGGGAATTGGGGCATCCTTATTTTTGGTGTTAATCAGCCAATAACTGGCCCATAGCATAGTGCTCAGCAATGCCAGACCGATGCCAACCCAATTGGTTTGGGCAAAGTCCCATTGCCCGCCGGTTGCAATCAGCACCACGCCGCCGTAGGCAACAAGCATCGCCAACAGTTCTCGCTGACTCAAACGTTGCTTCAACAGCGGCACGGCCAGCAGTGCCATAGTAATAGCCCAAGTGTAATTGATCGCTTGCGCCTGTTGCGCCGGCAATTGGTCATAGGCGGCAAACAGCACCCAATAGTAAATAAACGGATTCAGTGCGCCTTGTCCTAAGTAAAACAGCCAGCGCTGTCGTCCTAAAGCAAAGGTTTCACGTATGCGACCCTGCCAAGCGAGTAAGACAAAAAAGATAAAGGTACTGGTGAGCGCAGCAAGGAATAGCAAGTGAAGCGGCGACAGATAGCTCAGCGCGATCTTAAAGGCCGTTGCCACCGTCGACCACAGCGCAACAGCGGCCAAACCAAACGTCAACGCTCGGCGTTGATTGAGTTCTACGGGCGGCGCAGCCATTTATTCTCCTCAACGCTCGTGACGTTGTTGCAACTGTAAATAGCGTTGTCGTGTGCGAGTCAGTAAAAACCTACCCCACCCGACCTGCGGCTGCTTATCATTACCGGATTGCACCATTTGAGTGCGAATTTCTTCCAGTTGCGCATAAGACGGCATAGTTGCACCATTTTGGTGCAACCAAGCTCTTAATAACGCCCGTTGGGTCGCCGCTGAATGTTCCCGTAACGGATCAACTGCAAGCGCCCCGTCACTATTTAGCAGCTGTTTTAATTGTTCTGCCAATAGTTCATCGAGTACGTCTTGTTGCTCGGCACAAAGTTGCGCACTACGCAGCACCGCGTTGCCAAAATGGGGCCAGCGTTGTTCGAGCTTTGGGACGACTTCATGACGCAAGAAGTTGCGGTCAATTGCGGTGTCGTAGTTTGTATCGTCTTCAATCCAATGCAGCTGATGGTACTCCGCGTATGCATAAATTTCTGCCTTACTGACACCCAGTAAAGGCCGCAGCCAAGTTTGTTGACCCGGTCGCTGTGGCGCATCACTTGCTATCGCATGGGCCATTGAGGCCAGCCCTTTCGGCCCGGCGCCACGCTTGAGTTGCAGCAGGAATGTCTCGATTTGGTCATTTCGGTGCTGCCCCAGCAGCATAACTGCATCGCTTTCGGCCAACTCGCTAAGCCTTTGGTAACGGGCTTCGCGTCCTGCTGCTTCTTTGCTAATACGAGCACCTTGTGCAACCGGTAGGACCTCGCAGCGCAGCGGAAAACCACGCCGCGCGCAATCCTTTTCTAAACCAGCCGCCCATTCAGCGGAACTAGGATGAAAACGGTGATCGAGATGAATAGCGAGATAACTCAGGTTTGGATGTTCAGTCCGCCAGCGATCGAGAAGATCAAGAATGGTTTGCGAATCTGCACCGCCACCGAGACAAGCGACAATTTGTTGTGAGGGACGCAGCGTTAGCGCGGCTAACGCTACGGAGAATTCTGGATAAAGGTCGCGATACTCAACGTTCACTTTGCGTTAAGCCGAGTCGACTTAGCAGTAGCCAAATGACATCAGCTTCTGATAACGCTGCTCTAACAGAGCGGTTTTATCCAGCCCTTTTAAGTCAGCCAAGTCACTCAGTAAGCGTTGTTTCAAACTCTGCGCCATCGCTGAGTAGTCGCGATGAGCGCCGCCCAATGGCTCAGGAATGATTTGGTCAATGAGGCCAAGTTCAAGGCTGCGATCGGCTGTAACACCCATCGCTTCAGCTGCGATAGAGGCTTTCTCGGCACTCTTCCATAAAATGGATGCACAGCCTTCTGGTGAAATCACCGAGTAGGTTGAGTACTGCAGCATATTCACGCGGTCACCCACACCAATCGCCAGTGCCCCACCAGAACCACCTTCACCGATAACGGTACAAACAATCGGTACATTGAGACGCGCCATGACTTTCAGATTGCGGGCAATCGCTTCTGACTGGCCGCGCTCTTCTGCGCCGATACCCGGATAGGCACCCGGTGTGTCAATGAAAGTAATAATTGGCATTTTGAAACGCTCAGCCATTTCCATTAAGCGCAGCGCCTTGCGGTAGCCTTCTGGTTTAGGCATACCAAAATTACGGCGAATCTTTTCCTTGGTTTCACGGCCTTTCTGATGGCCAATGATCATGACCGGTTGACCGTCAAGACGGGCGGTACCACCTACAATCGCACGGTCATCGGCGAACGCGCGATCACCTGCCAACTCGTCGAAGTCAGTGAAAATATGCTCGATGTAGTCCAACGTATAAGGGCGTAAGGGATGACGTGCCATTTGTGCAACTTGCCAGGCACCCAAGTCGCCGAAGATTTTTTCGATCAGTTGCTCACGCTTCTCTTGCAACTTGGCAATTTCTTCTTCAATCGAAATATCAAAGTCGCCTTTTGCACCAACGGCTTTTAGCTCATCAATTTGTGCCTGCAATTCGGCAATTGGTTTCTCGAACTCTAAAAATTGCAAATTCATTTGGACTCCCATGTGCAACGGTCATTGCCCGCTGCGGATCAAAATTCTAGTGCGACCTGTTGTGGCCCAAGCTGTTGTTCCAGCTCATAAATTAATTCGTCTTCTGGCGTTATGTACCATTCGGTTGCGGCTTGATAGCTGGCCTTTACATCCGGCCGTTGATAGTCAATAAGCAGCGGACATGCACCACCTTTATAGGCCTGCAACGTCGTTAACAGCTTCTTCATGCCAGCACCTTCTAGATGCTCTGGGCGTACCGCAACACGCAAGCCTTTGGCATATTGCTCGCGCATACCCGTTATGGTCATAACTTCTCGGGCGGTCATTGTATTGCCCCCCGAGTAATCATCAAAGCTGACCTCTCCTTTTATGACCAAAATTTGGTCTTTCGCCAGCAAATGCTCGTAATTTTCATAATCTTGTGCAAAAAAGCGTACATCAAAGCGGGCGGTCTTGTCATCTAACGTCACAATGGCCCAACGCGCGCCCTTCTTGTTCACCATCACCCGCATATCGATCACTAAACCTGCGATAGTGGTCATTTGGTCGCGCCCAGTGGGGCGGACATCGCTCAAATTGCATGGCACATAGTTGCGTAACTCACGACGGAAGCGATTGATCGGGTGTCCCGTTAAGTATAGTCCAAGGGTTTCACGCTCGCCGTCCAGCCAGATAGCCTCTGGCCACTCCGGCACTTTTTCGAATTCGTGCTCGATTTCGTCAGTATCGCTCGCTGTGGTTAATACGCCAAATAAGTCAGACTGCCCAATAGCCTCAGCGCGGGCATGCTGCTCGGCTTGGCGCATAGCTTTTTCTAAGGTTGCCATAAGCGCCGCGCGATGCGGCCCGAGAGAATCCATCGCGCCAGCACGAATCAAGCGTTCCAACACGCGGCGGTTAAGCTTTTTCAAATCCACCCGACAGCAGAAATCAAATAAATCACTAAACGCACCGCCTTCACTACGCGCTGCAAGGATTGCCTCAATCGGCCCCTCTCCTACGCCTTTGATAGCGCCGATACCGTAAACCACATTACCTTCATCATCGACGGTGAACTTATATTGACCGACATTAACGTCCGGTGGCATGAGCTTCAGTCCCATCTGCTCACATTCATCGACTAAGGTGACGATCTTGTCGGTGTTGTCCATATCGGCGGACATTACTGCAGCCATAAACTCTGCTGGATAATGGGTTTTCATCCACAGCGTTTGATACGACACCAAGGCATAGGCGGCCGAGTGTGATTTGTTGAAGCCGTAGCCAGCAAACTTCTCTACCAAGTCGAAAATTTTCATGGCGAGGTCAGGGTCAATGCCCTGCTTCTTAGCACCTTCGGCGAACACCGCGCGCTGCTTGGCCATTTCTTCTGGTTTCTTCTTACCCATCGCACGACGCAACAAGTCGGCGCCACCGAGTGAGTAGCCGGCCAAGACCTGGGCGATTTGCATTACCTGCTCTTGATACAAAATTACGCCGTAGGTCGGCTCGAGAATCGGCTTCAACCACTCGTGTTGGTAGTCTTTATCAGGGTAGGAGATCTGCTCGCGCCCGTGCTTACGGTCGATAAAGTTATCGACCATGCCGGATTGCAATGGACCCGGTCGGAACAAAGCAACCAAAGCGATGATGTCTTCGAAACTATCTGGCAACAGCTTTTTGATCAGCTGCTTCATACCGCTTGATTCAAGCTGAAACACAGCGGTCGTTTGCGCCTTTTTCAGTAACTTAAAGCAACGCGGGTCATCTAAGGGGATGCGCTCGATCGCAATCGGCTCCGCACCTTTACGGCTGCGTTTCGCATTCACCATATCAAGCGCCCACTGAATGATCGTCAGCGTCCGTAAGCCCAAAAAGTCGAACTTGACCAAGCCCGCCGCTTCAACATCGTTCTTATCGAATTGCGTGACCGGCTGTTTACCTTCTTCATCGCAGTATAACGGCGAAAAATCGGTGATTTTCTCAGGGGCGATGACCACACCACCTGCGTGTTTACCTGCGTTACGCGTTACCCCCTCAAGAATACGCGCCATATCAATCAAGTCGCGCACGTCTTCGTCTTGGTCGTACATTTCCGGTAAGCGCGGCTCAACCTCGAAGGCTTTCTCAAGGGTCATGCCCGGATCGCCTGGGACTAACTTGGTGATCTTGTCGACAAAGCCATAAGGATGGCCGAGCACACGACCCACGTCACGAATCGACGCTTTGGCCGCCATGGTACCGAAAGTGATGATCTGTGACACTGCCTCACGGCCATAGAGCTCGGCTACATGGTCAATGACCTCATCTCGACGCTCCATGCAAAAGTCGATATCAAAGTCAGGCATGGAGACCCGCTCTGGATTCAAGAATCGCTCGAATAGGAGATCGAGTTCTAGCGGGTCAAGGTCGGTAATTTTCAGTGCATAGGCAACTAAAGATCCGGCACCTGAACCACGCCCCGGGCCAACCGGAATATTGTTATCTTTCGACCACTGGATGAACTCCATAACGATCAGGAAGTAACCGGGGAAGCCCATTTGGTTAATCACGTCGAGCTCTATTTTTAGGCGCTCATCATATTCTTTGCGCTTCTCGGCGCGCTCAGCTTCGTCAGGAAAGAGCTGCAACAAACGCTCTTCGAGGCCCTCTTCCGATTTCTTGACCAAGAAATCTTCGGGGGTCATGCCACCGGTTGGAAACGCCGGTAGTACGTATTCATCAAGGGTAATGGTTACGTTACAGCGCTTGGCAATTTCGACGGTGTTGGCCAACGCTTCTGGAATATCGGCAAAGAGCTCAGCCATTTCTGCTGGGCTTTTCAGATATTGTTCACGACTGTATTTTTTCGGTCGGCGTTTATCGTCTAAGGTGTAGCCGTCTGCTACGGCAACCCGAACTTCGTGCGCATGAAAGTCTTCCGGTCGCAAGAAGACCACTTCGTTGGTCGCAACTACCGGCACATCTTGCTCAGCAGCCAACGCCACGGCGGCATGCAAGTAATCGTCTTCTTGCGGCCGACCCGTACGCAACAGTTCGAGATAATAACGATCGGGAAAGTGCTGTTGATAAAAAGCGAGTTCAGTTTCAGCTTCGGCTTTTCTATTTTGCAGTAGCTTGCGTCCCACATCGCCTTCGCGACCACCACTGAGTAACAACACACCGTTCGCATGTTCGGCTAGCCATTCTTTATTAACACAAGGTCGCCCTGCGCGATGCCCAGCCAAGTAGCCACGACTAATAAGCTGCGTCAGCTGCTGATAACCGTCATTGTTCATCGCCAGCGCAGTTAAGCGAAAAGGTTGCTCCTGACTGTCTGCCGTCCAGCCCTCAGGTAACACCCACAAATCGCAGCCGACAATCGGCTTGAGACCTTTGCCGTGGGTCGTACGATAGAACCGTACCAGGCCACACATGTTCATCTGATCGGTCAGCGCCAGCGCCGACATGCCTTGGTCGGCCGTAGCCGTGCAAATAGGTCCGACTTTGGCGAGGCCGTCAATCATCGAGAAATCACTATGCACCCGCAAGTGAATAAAGGCTGGCGTAGAGTCTTGAGCTTGTTCCGTCATGCGCAATCGGCGTTTCTTATCGTGAGACTATCCGTCTATTGTGCCGCATGCTAGCACTGATGTCATGCCCTGATTCAATCTGTTCGGGTGTCTTTTTGCGCTTATTCGACTAAGCTGAAGTCACACTTTTTACCGTTACAAACCTGAGGCTAAGATAATGAAAAATAAACTGCTATGGGTTCTTTTGCTGCTTACGTTTATACCAACTATATCAGCCCAAGAGCATACAATTGAGGTCATAAGTGACGGCCATCAGTTTACCGAGGGGCCGCTCTGGCACGATGATGCTTTATGGTTTTCCGATATCCCTGCCAGCACCATCTACCGCTGGCAGCCTGAGACCGGTAGCGAAGTCGCCGTGCGCCCTTCAAGTGGTGCCAACGGCTTGATTGCCGATGCCGACGGCAACTTACTCATGGCACAACACACTGCGCGACGTATTGCGCGTTTGAATGCCGATGGCACGCAGACGTCACTGGCTGATGCCTATGAAGGCAAACGACTCAACAGTCCCAATGACCTCGTACTTGGTGAAAATGGCGTGCTGTATTTTACCGACCCACCTTTTGCAGTGAGCGAAGAAGAGCAGGAGCTTGCTTTCGCTGGAGTTTTCGCCCTCTCAACAACGGGTGAATTAACTCTCATCGATGACCAACTGCACCGCCCTAATGGCATTATTTTAAGCCCTGATGAGCAGACACTTTATGTCACCGACGCCTATCGTTGGCAGATATTTGCTTACGATGTAAGCCCTGCAGGCATTACCAATAAGCGTTTGTTTGCCGAACTTGAAGGTGAATATGATCAAGGCATGGATGGCATGGCCGTAGCCGCCGACGGTACGCTATACGTTGCTGGCCCCGAGGGAATTTACGTCTACGACGCCAGCGGCGAGCTGCTTGAAACGATAGCCCTCCCCGACTTTACGGCGAATGTTACGTTAGTTGAGACCGATGGCCGCGTGCTCTACGTGACCAATCAGACTGAGATATTTAAAATCACCTTAAACTCAACTAACTAAGGCGAATATCATGCGTCCTCTTTCTGCTTATGTGCTTACCTCGCTGCTTGTTAGTGCCGGAGCGCTCTCGGTAGGTCATGCCGAAGAAACCGAAACCACCAAGCATGCTTATGCAGCGGGCTATCTCGCGGGCTTCACCTGCAGTGCGGTCTTTAATGGACAGAAAGAAATGGACGCCATTCGTCGCGATGAACTCACCGGCATCTACGACTTAGTTGCGGCGCAGGTGCAAGAGTTAACACCGAATATCGATCACCAACATAAGTTCGTCAGCGTGAGTTATGACGGCGGCAAACGTCAGCGTATTTCAGTTTGGCGACCCAAGCTTGGTTGTGTGGACTTGCCCGTTGGCGCCAGCAGCGCCGATCTGAAAAAAGTCGCTAACCCTTTTGCCGACAGTACAGCACCGAGCGCTGATTCAGGCGCGCCTTGGTCAGCTACACCCAATGGCTTAACTGCTGCGCAACAGCAGGCATTAGCAGAGGTGGTTGAGCGCGCCTTTAGCAAAGCTTACGGTAGTGGCGCACGTACTTCAGCCATTTTGGTCGCCACGCCTGAGCATATCCTCGCCGAGCAATACCTACCTGGTTTTACTCCAGAAACCGCACAGCGGACTTGGTCGGTAGCGAAAAGTATTGGCGCTAGTGTCATCGGGGTGGCGGTGCAACAACAATTACTCGAAGTCGACACACCTGCGGCCCTCGAGAATTGGTCTCATGAACTTGATCCACGTCGCCACATTACCCTAGCGAATTTATTGCACATGGCATCTGGCCTCGATAGCAATCGCGCCGGTAATCGTACCGATCGCGTGTATATGGGCGGCGGACTGGTGAGTGATACTGCAACCGAGCGTGCGCTCGAAGTGACGCCAGGTGAGCGCTGGAAATACGCCAACAACGATACGCTTTTGGCCCTACGTACACTGCGTGAGCGCTTCGCTACCAGCGATGGCTATCTGCGTTTCCCGTATGAGCAGCTACTCGATAAAGTCGGTATGCATCACACCTTTTTGGAAACCGATTGGCAGGATGACTTTATTCTGTCTTCACAAGTGTGGACCACCGCGCGAGATCTCGCCCGGCTAGGTGTATTGCACCTGCAGAACGGACAATGGAACGGCGAGCAGCTTTTACCTAACGACTGGCTTGCGTACATCAGCACCCCCGCGCCAGCACAGCCGCCTGAAGGTGCCCCTGGTTATGGGGCGCAATGGTGGCTCTATAATGAGCGTTTCCCTGAACTACCGAATGATACCATTGCTGCGCGCGGGAACCGCGGTCAATTTTTAGTGATCATCCCGAGTCACAACCTCGTGATTGTCCGTCGCGGCTACGATATCGCCGGTGAGCCAGGCTTTAATGAACATGATTTTGCGCGCGACGTATTAGGGGCTCTCGCGCTCTAAATAAATGCGGTAGTAACCATTTTTATCCGTGGCATCGAAGATTGTGGAATAATCTTCGGTGTACCACGGCATCTCAATCAAGGCTTTTTGCAAGCGCATCATGGTATCGATCGGCGCGGTGGTGTTTGCGGATACTTGCACCTCGCATAAGCTCATGCGGCAGTTTACTTCGCCTAAATAGTCCTCAGACAACCCCGTCACTTCAGAGAAAATACGCTCGACATCGCTGCTCACTTGGTAATTCCAATCTTGATCCACTCCTTCCCTTTGCAAACGCTCTGGGTAACTCTGCGCCCGTTGTAACTGCGCCATCATACGCGCGGTCGCCTCATCTTCAGTGGCTGGGCGAACCACTGTAGCAACCTGTCGGATGTCGTCTTGTGGCACCGGCGTTGTGGCGCTAGGTTGTTGCTCAGATAGCTTGCTGGTGGTACCGAGGTTTTCGTTTGTTACTTCATTTCCCGGAGAACGCTTCGCCGGCTGCGAAGCTGTTGCTGAAGCTTGCTCGTCGCCGTTTACTAAGGACGTATTCGGTTCCGCAACAGTGTCATTATGCGCTCGCCACAGCAGTGCACTCAGTACCAAAATGACAACCCAATAGCTTAAATGGACAAACTTCGACATAGGTTTAACAATCCCTTTTGTTAACTTTTCTTTTAAAAAAGTTAGCACAAGCAACTGCAACGCCACAAGCAATTGTGATACAACTAATTCTAATTTCGATTAAATTTCTAGCGAGATAGACATGACAGAGCTTTCCCACAAGCAACTCAAAAACTATCAACGTGCGCACCGCGATACCTGGAACCAAGGCTTATCGCTGCGCGTCCATCGCGCGCTCAGTTGGCTCGACCGAGCTGAACAAGAGCGTGCCCGAGAAGATCTGGATGCCGAGTTCCTGTTTTTGTGGATCAGCTTCAACGCCGCGTACGCCAGTGAATACACCCATGATCAACGCTTACAGCAGCGCGATGCTTTTGCGCGGTTTTTCACCCGCATTGTCGACTACGACGAAACGCAACAGCTTTATCAGGTCATCTGGCAACACTACCCCACCAAGATCCGCACCTTGATGGATAACCCTTATGTTTTTCAGCCATTTTGGGATTGTGCCTCTGGCCGTAACCCAGCAGACAGTTGGCAAGACACTTTCGCTTCAGCCAAGCGCGCAGCACATCAAGCACTGGCGGAAAGTAATGTCGTAACAAGCCTGAGCATCATCATGGATCGACTCTATACACTCCGAAATCAATTGGTGCACGGTGGTGCCACTTGGAATGGTGGACTTAATCGCGAGCAATTGCGCGATGCCTGCGGTATTCTTGCAGCTCTATTACCTATTACCTTGCAACTGATGATGCAGCACGGCAACGAAGTCTGGGCTGATGCCGCATACTTCATCACTGATTAAAACTTCCTGAGGCACGCATGCAACCGGTCATTTTGTTTATTCATGGCTTCGGCTCGAATGGTTTTGGTAGTAAAGCGCAAATAATGCGCGACTACTGTGCCAAGCACGATATTCGCTTTATTGCGCCATCGCTTTCTCATATCCCAGCCCTTGCATGGCAAACCTTAACTGAATTGGTAGAGCAACTATCTGCTCTGTTGGCGCCCCAGCAGCTTTGCGTGATGGGCTCTTCACTGGGTGGTTTTTATGCCCATTGCCTGGCAGTCAAATATCATCTTAAAGTCGTGCTCATTAACCCTTCGATGCACGCTGGAACCTCATTGCAACGTGCTTTGGGTGAGGCTATCAATTACTACGATAACAGTCCTTATGAGTGGCGCGAAAGTTACGTCGACACTCTGCTACAACTCGAGCCAACGTACCCTTCAGCACTTAGCGACGATAATTGCTGGCTGCTTGCGCAAACCGCTGATGAACTTTTGGACTATCGTGAAGCTGTCATCGCGTTGCCTCACGCACGTCAAACTATCGAGACTGGGGGCGATCACGGTTTTGTCGACTTCGCGCGCTATCCTGCTCAAATCATAGCTTTTTTCAAAGGTACTGATTAGCTTAGAAAAGCGTGGGTAAAATCTAGACAGCTCATGCCTTAACGAGTAAGGTTAAGAAACGTCCCCAGATTATTAATATGGCACGGCAATGGGCTACCGCAGTAAAACTTTGACCACTCCTACCGTACTCATCTTTGCGTTGCTTGGGTGCCAATCTGCTGCGGCTGAACAAGAGCACTTTTTCGCACTTTTTGACGATGAGACTGCAATCGTTGCACCCACCGCTACTAGCCAACAAGATCCAGCTTTAGAAGCACGCTTGGACGAGCTGATGGACGGTGACTTAGTTCCCAGTAACCGTAGCGCGCTAAACGAATTATTACGTAATGTCGACGTCGATACCCCAGTCGAAACCTTTGTCCGTGCGCAGGGCTATCAAGTGTTAACGCTTGCCTTGGAGCAAAAACTACCCGCGGCATTGGCCATTGCCAACGAAGTGCAAAGCATTGCGCAAAAGAGCGGTAATCCTAATGCGATTGCCGAAGTGCAAATCGATTTTGCTGAAATTTATTTAGCCAACGCCGACTATGCGCAGGCGTTAGTCGAAGCAGAAAGCGTCGAAGCACTGTTGCCTGACGTGACGAATCCTCGGGTACGCTATCATGCCCATCATTTGATCGCGCGTACCTTGCAACAAAATGGACAAATCCCCAAGGCACTCGAGCACTTGCTCGCCGCTCAGACGTTAATCCCACAAACGGAGCCATCTGAACAGCAACGTCGTCGGCAATTTTTGAACCTTCATCTAGCACGCATGCAAGCTAACCTCGGACGCTGGGAAGCGTCTGCACAAACAGCTGAAAATGCCATTAGTGACGCATTGCGCTCAGGCAATAACAATCACCTCCCCGAACTCTACTTGGTTGCGGCTTATTCGCGGCAATATGCCGAGGGGCCTTCAAATGAGATTGTCGCAGCGTTTCTTAAAGCCGCAGAGTCCGGTCGCTTATTGGATAACCCTCGGGTCGAAATGTTGGCCTATAACAATGCGGGCGCAGCCAAGCTGTTAATGTCCGAACTTGATGAGGCGAAGCTCTATCTACAACAAGGGCTCGCCGTCGCAAAAGAGATCGGTAACGTCAATGAACGCTCTGTAACCGAGTTCAACCTTGGCTACATCAAAGTATTACAAGGGGAACATGAGCAAGGGCTAGAAGAAATGCTGGCCGCCGCCGAAGTGTTCAACAGCTTTGCACAAAAGCGTGAGCAAGCCATCCTGTTAACCCACATCGCGCGCGCCTACGAAGTTGCCGGTAACTATAAAAAGCAGGCAGAAGTGTTGCAGCAGCAAGTGGAAATGACATCCGAGTTGGCTACCGAAGAACGCGAGCAAAAGATCAGCGAGCTCGAAGTGCGTTATCAAGCAGCAGAAAAATCCTATGAGATAAAATTACTAGAACAACAAGCTGATCTCCAAGAACAAGAGTTAGCCGTCAAACAACGCCAACAACAACTCTTCGCTGTGGCTGCCGGCTCGCTGATCCTGCTTATCCTGCTGTTCGCCTTTGGCTACCGCAAAACGCGGCGACTCAATGCCCTGTTGAACGATGCCAATAACGAACTCCATGAACAATCACTCCGTGATCCATTAACGGGCCTCTACAATCGACGCGCTATCTATGACCGATTACTACAAGATGACAAGCGTCTTTACACCGGTGATCACGCATTATTTATAATTGACATTGACCATTTTAAAACCATCAACGACAAGCACGGCCATAGCGTTGGCGATGAAGTCTTAATTGAGTTCGGCCGCCGCTTGCGACAGGCAGTTCGCAAAACGGACATGGCGGTACGGTGGGGTGGTGAAGAGTTTTTGATCGTGTTGGAACATGTCAACAGCGAGCAAGTTTTACAAGTCGCGCGCAAACTCCTCAGTGACATCAGTGGCAAAGCATTCCATACCAGCGTGGGGCGTTTGCATATCACCCTTAGCGGCGGTTGTAACGTCATCGCCAGCAGTCGGATGCCACCGAACTGGGAAGAGACGGTAAAACAGGCCGATGCTCTGCTCTACCAAGCGAAAGCGGAAGGCCGCAATCGGATCCGCTATCAGCTGCCAAACAACGAACCGCAGACATTAGTAGTGCGGTAATAAAAAAGGCCGCAACAAGTGCGGCCTTCTGTTCGTCGTTAAGACGGACGAGCAGCTAACAGGTTAGAGACTTGCTAGTGCTTCATTCAACGTCGCTGACGGACGCATCGCTTTGCTTACCAGTTCACCATTTGGCTGATAGTAACCGCCAATTTCAACTGCATTGCCCTGCACGCCATTGAGTTCATCAACAATTTTTGCTTCGTTTTCATTCAAGAAGCTTGCCAATTTACCCATGCGCGCAGCTAAGTCCGCATCTTCAGTTTGCGCCGCGAGAGCTTCGGCCCAGTACATGCCCAGGTAGAAATGGCTACCACGGTTATCGATTTGACCTAGCTTACGTGCTGGCGATTTATCGTTTTCTAAGAACTTCGCAGTCGCTTTGTCTAAAGCATCAGCTAAAATCTGTGCACGTTGGTTGTCAGTGCGCTGTGCTAGATGCTCAAGCGAAGCCGCCAACGCTAAGAACTCACCGAGTGAATCCCAACGCAGGTAGTTTTCTTCAACAAACTGTTGCACGTGCTTAGGTGCAGAACCACCAGCGCCCGTCTCAAACAAACCACCACCGTTCATCAGTGGCACGATTGACAACATTTTCGCTGAAGTGCCCAATTCAAGAATTGGGAACAAGTCAGTCAAGTAGTCACGTAATACGTTACCGGTGACAGAAATAGTGTCCTTGCCTTCTTTCATGCGCTGTAATGTGTGACGCGTCGCATCAACCGGCGCCATGATTTGAATATCAAGACCGTCAGTGTCGTGCTCTTTCAGATATGTCTCGACTTTTTCAATCAACTGAGCGTCGTGGGCACGATTTGCATCAAGCCAGAAGACCGCAGGCATGCCGCTTAAACGTGAACGGTTCACTGCAAGTTTGACCCAATCGCGAATCGGCGCATCTTTGACTTGGCACATACGCCAAATGTCACCTTGCTTCACGTCATGCGAGAAAACCTCTTCACCCGCTTGGTTCAAAACTTTCACCGTACCATCCGCTGGAATTTCAAAAGTCTTGTCATGCGAGCCGTATTCTTCGGCTTTCTGTGCCATCAAGCCAACGTTCGGGCAGGTACCCATAGTTGCTGGATCAAACGCACCATTTTCACGACAGAAGGTAATGGTTTCTTGATACACACCGGCATAACAACGGTCAGGGATCATCGCACGGGTGTCTTGACGCTCGTCGTTTTTGTTCCACATTTTGCCCGAGTCGCGGATCATCGCTGGCATTGAAGCGTCGATGATGACATCGCTTGGTACGTGCAAGTTGGTGATACCTTTGTGTGAGTTCACCATCGCCAAATCAGGCTGGTTGTCGTACACCGCTTGAATATCGGCTTCGACTTCTGCACGTTGTTCGGCTGGCAAGTCAGCGATTTTTGCTAGCACATCGCCAAAACCATTGGTGGCATCAACGCCTAATTCTTTAAATAGCTCGCCATGCTTGTCGAACAACTCTTTGAAGTAAACTTTGACCGCATGACCAAACATGATGGGGTCAGAGACTTTCATCATGGTTGCTTTCAAATGCAACGAGAGCAAAACGCCTTCTTCTTTCGCCTTCGCAGTTTCACGGGCGAAAAACTCTTGTAGCTGCGCCACATCCATACGCGCTGAATCAACAACTTCACCAGCCAGCACTTTGACCGAGTCTTTCAGTACAGTCTGACCCGCTGGCGTATTTAGCACGATTTTTAAGTCGTCTGCTTGCGCAAACGTAGTTGACTGCTCGCTGCTGTAAAAGTCGCCATCATCCATGTGAGCAACACGTGTTTGTGAATCCTTGCTCCATGCGCCCATACGGTGTGGGTGTTTCTTGGCATAGTTTTTAACAGACGCCGGCGCGCGACGGTCTGAGTTACCTTCACGTAACACAGGGTTTACCGCAGAACCTTTAACCTTGTCATAACGCGCTTTGATGTCGCGCTCTTCGTCAGTTTTTGGTTCAAACGGATAGTCAGGTAAGGCATAGCCTTGGCTTTGCAATTCTTTGATACAGGCCGTCAACTGCGGAATTGAAGCACTGATGTTTGGCAATTTGATGATGTTGGCCTCTGGCGTTTTCGCCAGCTCACCCAGTTCTGCCAAAGCATCATTGATCCGCTGTTCTTCACTTAAAAATTCTGGGAACAACGCAATGACACGCCCCGCCAAAGAAATATCACGAGTTTCAACTGAAACGCCTGCAGCATCAGTAAAGGCGCGGATAATCGGCAACAACGAATAGGTCGCTAAACGCGGCGCTTCGTCGGTTTCCGTGTAGATAATCTTTGATTTGTCATTCGCCATAGTCATTCCTTACTTGGTTGCACTAACCTACTCACAAATAGGTTCGTAAAGGATGTGAAAAGTGGCGCGAAGTATAGCAATAAAGCGGATTATAGACCAGTAAGCATAGCTTGAAATTGAGTATTCATAATATGAATTATGGCCTTACCTATCTTTGACAGTTCCACAACGAAAGTCTATTCCTTCTTTATCCGTGCGGTCATTCGGGTAACGAATAACGAATAACGAATAATAGAGAGGAACCCACGATGCTACTCAAATGGATAAAAATACTACTTACCTTAGCGCTAAGTTACCTTTGTCTTTTTTACGCCCTACAAAATATCGCTAATGTTGACGCTGTTTTTGGCGTAATGTCGGCAGTAATGGGTATGGACGGTCACCAGTATTACCCTCAAACCTTCGCTGTAAACGTGACACAACCCAGTTTGGTATGGTTTGCAGCGACTTTAGTTATCGCTGCGGAGTTTATCGCAGGCCTGGTTTTACTCTTTGCCACTTGGAGGTTACTCGGCGCACGTAATGAAAGTGTTGTTTTTCAAGCACAAAAGTATTGGGTTTTGGTCGGTGCCGGTATTGCGTTACTGGTATGGTTTGGCTTTTTCCAAGTCATCGGTGGCGCATTTTTTCAAATGTGGCAGACCGAGCTGGGCGACGCATCCATGCGCGGAGCTTTTATCTATTTAGCTTCCATCGCCTTGATCACTTGGTTTATCTATCAACCTGAGCGGGAATAAAAGGCACCAGTCAAACCTAAAAAAAGGGACAGCCAAGCTATCCCTTTTACTGTAAGTATGTAAGTAAAGCTATTTAAAACTTATAGCTGACCTTGCCATACACGAAGCTACCACGAGGGTTATGTACTGAAGAAGCATAACCATATAGGTCTCCATCACCATCACCGATAGCAAATGGAGGTTCTTCGTCTAAGACATTGGTACCGCCAAACACCAACTGCATGCTCGCTGAAACATCATAACGAACCTGCAAGTCTAACAGTGTTTGTGCATCGATCATTCTAGCTTCACTCGCTTCTACAGCTTGTGGCGCTTGGTAATCCTCAAACTCACCGATATAAGTCAGGGTCGCAGTTGCGCCAAGCACTCCACGTGTCCAATTTGCGGAAGCCACCCAACGGTGCTCGGGGTAATTATATTCGCCCGCATAGTCGATACCATTTTTCTCAAACTTATTCATGTATGACCAATCTAAGGCAAATTTAAGATCGCCCATATCCTCAAGAGACATGCCATAGTTTGTTGAAAAATCGATACCATTAGCTTCTTGTGAGCTAATATTGATATAGCTGTTATACAGACGTGACAACGGACCCAGAGTTTCGCCTGGTAGCGGATCTAAACGCACACACACGGTGCTGTTTTGGTTGTTACACTCAGCTTGATAAACCAACTCAAAGTCATTTCGATCAATTTTATTGTCTTGAGTGATTGACCAGATATCCGCACTAATATCCCAGTCTCGGTTGACCTGCCAAACTGCGCCAAGGTTCCAACTCTCAGAGGTTTCAGCTTCAAGATTTGGGTTACCACCAAACACGATGGTGTAGTCGGTCGCCGCACACGCTGGATTGCTCGGATCAACTTCAGGGCAACGATAGGTATCGAGGAAGAACTGTGACACCTGTGACGGCCCAAGACCAATTTGCGCCAGTGACGGAGCACGGAAACCTTCACCATAAGAAGCTCGGAAACTTAAGGTATCTGACGCATTCCAACGCAGCTTCACTTGTGGATTAGTAGTGGTTCCAAAATCGCTATAATCATCGTGACGGGCTGCAACACTCAATTCAAGGTCATCGGTTAGTGGCGCTAAAAACTCAACGTACGCAGCCCACTGGTCACGCTCAGCGCTAGCTGAAACCGACTCAGTACCAAAGATTAAACCACGCTGGAACTGATCATCAGGGATGTCTTCAACGTCTTCCTCGCGATATTCAAAGCCGGCTGCCATCATTACGGGACGACCAGCAAGTTCGAAGGCTTCACCGGTGATACTCCCGTCAACTGCAGTAAGGTGAGATTCACCACGACGTACAAGGCTTGTAGTAATTGCATCAATCACGCTTTGCGGGTTGGTCACACCACCGAACGGATTATACCGGCCAGCATTGATTTCTTCCTGCAGCAAGTCAGTACGTACCCAACCTTGCGACTTGTCGCCGGTTTGCAACGAACGGCTACGTGCTTTTTGCACTGCAACGTCCCAGTCCCACATACCGACCATACCGCGCAAGCCTGCTACTAAACGCAATGTATCCGACTCAATACTCCAGACCCGATTGCCAGCATCAACTGTACGATAACGGTTAATATCAACCCGCTCTCCCCATGGATTATTCGGATGATCTGCCGGCACATATAAACCTGCATCTAGGTCCAGTGGTGTCGCAGCACCACCTGCCATTGACGAATTGTGCTGCGCGGCAATTTCCAAGTAGCCTTCAACATTATTACCCAGTTCGCGATTCGCAAGAATTAATGCGCCCACCCGCTCAGATTCAGGAATCGTCATCGTCCACGGACCATAGTCGTAGACACAGGTTTGACCGAACGCATTTTCTGCTGGACAACCGGGATCAATAACCACTTCACCATTGAGGATGAAGTTCCCTGGATAACCACGTGATGAGCGAAAATCATTACCACCATAAGGTGCTTGGTTGGCGGTACCGAATCGGCCCATCTCATAGCCCATGATGGATGAGTTTTTGAAGTAATCGAGAATAACAGTGGTGTTGCCCGATGAATCGCCATTACCCCAGACTGTGCTAAACGTTGTTTCATCGTACGAAGGCCCAGTGGTACCGCCGTAACCCGCATTGAACTCAGTGCCTACATAATCGTCACGCAAAATAACGTTGACTACACCTGCAACCGCATCAGATCCATAGATGGCCGAAGCGCCGTCTTTTAAAATATCAATGCGCTCAATGGCCGCTACCGGAATGGTATTGATATCGACAAACGAGTTGGCAACCCCTTCGGCGAACGCCGATACGTTCACGCGGCGCCCATTCACAAGTACCAATGTCGCATCTGCGCCAAAGCCACGCAGACTTACTGCTGCCCCGCCGTTGGCGGTAGAGTCTTGGCTATTGCCACGCGTTGAGAAAGTTCCCACGCCAGCAGCCGGATTACGCTCCAGCAACTGTTGTAGATTAGAAAAACCCGAAGCCTCTATTTCATCGCGCGAGATGACATCTACAGGAGATGCGCCTTCAAGATCTGTGCGGTTGATACGTGAACCGGTAACTTGAATACGTTCGTCAGCCTCAGCACTAGAGTCATTCTCTTGAGCGATAGTCTGTGGAGAGTAAAAAGCACTGAGAGCCAGTGCGCACAACGATAATTGAAATGGTGTTTTCATGATGATATTCCCTGGATAATTTTCCACATGAGTTAACATATTCTTAAAGAATATGAACTTAACTTATGGCATAAAACAAGAAATTCAGCAAGATAACAGTGTAATGAAAATGTAAAGCCCGCCAAACCTCAACGGCTTGACGGGCTTTTTAGCAGACTTTATTCGACTAAAGTCGTAGTCAGTCTTAGTCGATGGTCGGCGCAGTCAAACCACGACGCTCAAGTAACGCATCTACCGTAGGCTTTTGGCCACGGAAGTCGATGTACTGTTGCATTGGGTCTTTGCTGTTACCTTTCGACAAAATCGCATCACGAAATGCTTGGCCGTTTTCCAAGGTCAAACCGCCATTGTCTTGTACGAATTTAAAGGCATCTGCAGCTAATACTTCTGACCACATGTAAGCGTAGTAACCAGCTGAATAGCCGCCAGCAAACACGTGTGCAAAGAAGTTAGACTTGTAACGTGGTGGTACCGCTTCAACCGCTACGCCATTGCGTGTTAATGCAGCTTGTTCGAAGCTGTTAACGTCCGCAATACCCGCTGCTGAATCAGGAGTAAGCGTATGATACTCAAGGTCTAGCAATGCTGCGGCAATGTACTCAAGGGTGTCGTAACCCATGTTGAAGTTTTTCGCAGCCATTACTTTATCAAGCAATTCTTGTGGGATTTGCTCGCCTGTCTCATGGTGCTTCGCCATATTAGCGATAACTTTCGGGTTCAACGTCCAGTCTTCTTGGAAGGTTGACGGGAATTCAACATAGTCACGTGATACCGAAGTACCTGCCAGTGACGGGTAAGTTACGTCAGAGAACATGCCGTGCAACGCGTGCCCCATTTCGTGGAACATGGTGCTTACTTCGTCAAAGCTCAACAATGTAGGTTCGCCATCAGGTGCTTTGGTGATGTTCATGTTGTTCAAGATCACTGGCTTGTTACCAAGCAAGTGCGACTGACTAACAAATGAGCTCATCCATGCACCACCACGCTTACCGTCGCGGGTAAACCAGTCGCCATAGAACAAGCCAAGGCTTTCACCGTTAACGTCTTTCACTTCGTAAACAACGATGTCGTCTGCATACGTTGGAATATCGTCACGTTTTTCGAAAGTAATACCGAACAACTGGTTCATTGCGTAGAAAACGCCGTCTTCAACCACACGGTTGAACTCGAAATATTGCTTCACTTCATTTGAGTCGAGCGCATATTTCTCAGCACGTACTTTCTCTGCGTAGTATGCCCAGTCCCATGGCTGAACTTCGAAATCACCGCCTTCGCCATCAATCACTTGTTGGATTTCGGCCATTTCGGCTTCAACGTTGCTTACTACTGCTGGCACTAAGTCACGCAACATTTGTTGTGCGGCACTTGGCGTAGCGGCCATGCTTTGCTCAAGTACGTAAGCACCCCAGTTTTCATAACCCAGAAGCTGCGCTTTTTCAGCACGCAACTGCGCCATTTGTTTAACCAGTGGACGGTTGTCCGTTGCGGTGTTGCCAGAGCCACGCTCGGCAGAAGCACGCCAAACTTTTTCGCGCAGTTCGCGATTTTCAAGCGACTGTAAAATTGGCTGACGTGTGGTGTTGGTGACCGTGATCACATACTTTCCAGACATGTCTTTAGCTTCAGCAGTTGCGGCTAATTGTGCAATTTGTGAATCGCTCAAACCAGCAAGCTCTGCTTTGTCTTCAACCACAACCATATTCTCGTCAACCAGACTCATGAGGTTGTTACGGAATTCAGTGGTCAGCGACGAAAGCTCAGAGTTAATTTCGCGAATTCGCGCTTTTTGCTCTTCGTTTAACTCTGCACCCGCGCGAACGAAACCTTTATAGGTATCTTCAATCAAGCGCAACTCTTCGCCTTCAAACTGGTCACGGTTTTCATAGACCGTTTTCACGCGTGCGAACAAATCAGGGTTCAGACTGATATTATCGCCGTGCGCCGCATACTTAGGCGCCATTTTTACTTGCAAAGCACGGAAGTCATCGTTGCCAGCAGAGCCTGCAACGTTACCGAATACTGAGCTCACACGACCTAACAAAGCACCTGATTTTTCCATGGCAACGATGGTATTTTCAAACGTCGCTGGTTCTGGGTTGTTAGCAATCGCTTCGATTTCAGCAGTGTGCTGTTCCATCCCTGCAAGTAACGCAGGTTCGTAATGAGCAAACTCGATTTGAGTGAAATCTGGTGCATGGAAAGGCAAGGTGCTTTCTGCATAGAACGGATTCGATTCATTGAAGGTTGCCGCAGCGGTCTGTTGCTCGGCTTGTTGAACTTGTTGTTCAGCTTGTTGTTCAGTTGTTTGCGCTGCTTCTTTATCGGCACATGCAGCAACAGTTAGTGCGGCACCAATAGCAACGGCGATCAGGCTTTTACGCATGAGTAAGACTCCCCTGTGAATTATGTAGCCCTTTACCATAGCAGATCGGGCTAGTTTATAACGTTCAATAATGTAACCGTTGGTAAACAGGGGCTCAAGAGCTTTTCGTAGCGCAAAACCTACATTTGAGCGGATTACGCTACTTCTTTGACAGGAATTAGGGGAGCTAAGCCATATTTGGCGCGGGCTTTATCACAAAACGGGTTGGCTGCCTCATCGCCAGCCACAAACTCACGACAAGGAGACGGGCGATTGTTATAGATGCTACAACCTACCTGCTTACCAATCTCGCCTTCGAGCGCAACACAGCGCGGCTCGGCCTGATTAGTGCCTTGCATACAGAGTAAATGAGGATGAAAGTTTTCGGTGAGTTCAGAAGGAACGTAACCCGCAGGAGCGCCAGTGGCTTCTCCCCAGTAAAACGAAACACGATAGGTGGCGCAGCAAGCCCCACACGTCAAGCAGGCCGAAACCGTACTCATCGCGCAACACTCCACAACAAAAAATCATGTTTGAAATGGCGGAGCGGACGGGACTCGAACCCGCGACCCCCGGCGTGACAGGCCGGTATTCTAACCAACTGAACTACCGCTCCGCAGCGGTGATTTGCGTTTCAGGAAAGTGGCGGAGCGGACGGGACTCGAACCCGCGACCCCCGGCGTGACAGGCCGGTATTCTAACCAACTGAACTACCGCTCCAACTTCCTGATTCTGGGTTTCCCGAGTGGGTCCCCCCGAATGCGGAGCGAATATTACGAGGGCTGTTCATTCCCGTCAACCTTTTTTTTGAAGATTTATTCCGTTTGCCTGAAAAACAATCAGATCGTACTATTTTTACAAGTTTTGCATCCCCTCGCGGGTTCGCAAAGCCCCCGCTTTCAGGTACTCTTGCTACTTCATGATGCTTAAGCTCAGGACTATCTTACCATGCGACAAATCGTTCTCGACACGGAAACTACGGGTCTCGACCCAGCGCGCGGACATCGAATTATCGAAATTGGCGCAGTTGAATTGATTGGCCGTAAACTCACTGGAAACACTTTCCACGTTTATATCAACCCGCAACGTGTGGTTGAGCAGGAGGCCATTGAAGTACATGGTATCACCAATGAGTTTCTGCAGGACAAGCCGGTGTTCTCGCAAATTGCCGATGAATTTTTGCAGTTTATTGACGGTGGCGAATTGGTTATTCACAACGCCGCATTCGACGTAGGCTTTATGGACCACGAGTTTGCCCTGCTCCGCAACGGCACCGGCAAAACAACGGACTATTGTAAGGTTCTCGATACCCTAATGCTGGCACGCGAAATGCGTCCAGGGCAGAAAAATAATCTCGATGCGCTCTGTCGAGCTTTTGGCATCGACAACTCCAACCGTACTTTCCACGGCGCACTATTGGATGCTGAATTGCTCGCCGATGTCTACCTCGCGATGACCGGTGGACAAACCAAACTTGAACTCGCAAGCCAAAAGAAAAACCATCAGCATAATGGACAAGCTGTCGATTGGAGTCGCGTTACCAATAAACCGCAATTGAAGGTTGTGAAAGCCACAGCAGCCGAAGAGCAAGCGCACCGAGAGCGGTTGCAATTAATTGATGCGCCGCTCTGGCAGGAGCCGAACTCGTGAGTGGAGCCAAGAAACACGTCCATATTTATACCGACGGCTCGTGCCTAGGCAATCCAGGACCCGGTGGCTACGGAATTGTTATCGAGTATGGCAAACATCACAAAGAAATGAGCGAGGGCTTCCGCCTGACGACCAATAATCGTATGGAAATGTTGGCGGCGGTGAAAGCCCTAGAAATACTTAACCAACCTTGTGAAGTGACCCTTACCTCAGATAGCCAGTATCTAAAGGACGGCATTCAGAAATGGATCCACAACTGGAAGCGCAATGGCTGGCGAACAGCCGCAAAAAAGGCAGTAAAAAATGCTGACTTGTGGCGCGCTCTAGATGCAGCGGCCCAACGTCACACGATTCATTGGAAGTGGGTCAAAGGCCATGCTGGACATCCGCAAAATGAGCGCTGCGATGAGCTGGCACGACAAGCAGCCAGTGGCGACAAACTCGCTGAGGACACTGGCTACGAAGGGTAACTTAGCCGGCTTTATTCACCGGTGACTTGTGGGTACTTTTTCTCTTCCCAAGCCTGCATACCGCCATCCACTGAATAAACTTTATCAAAGCCCATACGCTGCAGCGACTCTGCAGCCAGAGCCGAGCGACCACCCGAGCGGCAAATGAGATACAGTGGCTGCTCTGCGATGCGCTGCAATGCATCATCATAGCCAGCGACATCGGGATGTTGGTTGAGTTGCATTTCGAGTACGCCACGTGGCATGTTCACCGCCTGGCGAATATGTCCTGCTGCGTATTCACCTGGCTCACGCACATCAATCACCCGTGCGCCTTCAGCAATCCGCTCCTGCAATTGCTCAACATTGATTTCTTCAACATTACCTTTTGCGGTTGCACATAATTCTTGTGGACTTAACATCATCACTCCTTTAATTGCGTCTGGTTCGCTAAGGGAACCGTCTGTAAGTTCGGTTGTACTCGTTTACGTTTGCTGCGCTCTGGTAACAACGTCAGCGGATACTCGCGTTTGCGCGCCACGATAAAATAACAGCTCGCCAGTTGCGGCAGCCATTGATGCGCTTTTGTTGCCAATCGCTCAGGCCACTGCCAACGTTGTTGAAGGAAGCTTGGCGCAAAGTAATGCGTTTCGCATACCTCAAAATTTAAAAGCGCCAGCCAGTCCAAAACGCGTGCTCTAGTAAAAGAACGTCCTCGCCATGGTAGTTGGTTCACCTGCCGCGGCCACAATTGTTGCACCTGATGCCAGGCGAACGGATTAAAGCCGACGTAAATTAATTTACCATCAGCGATAAGACTATGACTTACTTCTCTTAATACTTGGTGCGGATCTTGCGCAAATTCAAGCTCACAGGCTAAAAGAATTGCATCAAGGCTAGCTTCGGCAAAGGGCAACTGAGTCGATTCAGCACACACGTTGACATGTTTGCCGTGCCCTTCTGCCAAGGTAAAACAATGCTTGATCGCAGACTTTGGTAAACTCAGATGAGCGCTCAAGGGACCTACCGCGGCAAAATGATAACCATAGAGACGCTCGATATGCGGCGCCAACACTTGCTCAACCTGGCTTTGTAACCAAGTGCCATGCGCAACGTCCTGCCAGTTCGCTGGTGCTGCTGTACGTTTATCTCGCAAAGCGGGTTTTAACATCGTGCTCGTGGCCCTGTATACTGATGGCAATGCTAGCAACTAAAGATGAATGCGCCATGATTATTACGCCCATCCCTGCTTTTGATGATAACTACATTTGGGCTATTCAGCCAACACAGAATGCGGATGCCGTCATCGTCGATCCAGGTGATGAAGCTCCCGTATTAAAATGGTTAGAACAGCAAGGTATTGGCCTCGCCAGTATCCTGATCACCCATCATCATTGGGATCATACCGATGGTCTACTGCCGCTGTTAGAACATTTTGAGGTTCCGGTCTATGGTCCAAACAACCCCAAAATACAAGGTATCAGTCAAAAGTTACACGAAGGCGACCGTTTTATTCCAGCGGGATTAACCGTCGAGTTTCAAGTCATCGAAACACCGGGTCACACCCTTGATCACTTGAGTTTCTATACCCCAGACACAGCTGAGGGCATGTTATTTTGCGGGGATACCCTCTTCAGTGCAGGTTGCGGACGCATGTTCGAAGGAACGGCACCTCAATTTTTCGCATCTTTACGTAAATTGGCAGAACTTCCAGCGACAACACACGTCTATTGTACGCACGAATACACCGCTGCAAATTTGCGTTTTGCGCGTGCTGCAGAGCCCGATAATATGGCAATCGAAGCTGCGCAAAATGAGGTGGCAAAGCTACGTGAACAACATCAGCCTTCACTGCCCTCGCGACTCGAGCGTGAACTTGCAATAAATCCGTTCCTCCGCGCCAAAGACGCCGCGGAGTTCGGTAAGTTAAGGCAGTGGAAAGATAACTTTTAAAACCGTAAACTGCGCTACAGTACGCACGAATTTCAACCTACCGATAGGAAGGCATGCATGAAAAAATTGATAATGCTGACGCTGAGTGCGTCGGTTTTGGCTGCTTGCCAATCAACGCCGACGGACACTGCGAAAACAACAACTACAAACCAGCAAGATCAAAGCACTCACGTTGAAACGCAAACTGCAAAGCCACAACCGCCGGTGCAACAACAAGTGCAATTGTTAAACCCTGAGCTAATTGCACCCTTGCCAGTAGTCGAAGAGATCACTCCGCAACAAGAAGCTGACTTATGGCAACGTATCCGTCGGCAATTGACCATGCAAATACCGGAAAATGCACGCATTGATGCGCAACGTAAATTTTACTTGCAGCACCCAACTTACATGGATCGTGTCGCCAAGCGTGCAGCACCATTCATGCACTTAATTGTTGAAGAGATTGAAAAGCGCAATTTACCGCTTGAACTGGCGCTCTTACCCATTGTTGAAAGTGCATTCGACCCATTTGCCTATTCCCATGGCAGTGCTTCAGGAATTTGGCAGTTTATTCCGGGTACGGCACGGCAGTATGGTTTGGATATCAACTGGTGGTATGACGGTCGTCGCGACGTCTATTCAGCTACCCACGCCGCACTCGATTATCTCACCGCTTTAAATGAGCGTTTCGATAACTGGCTGCATGCGCTCGCTGCCTATAATTCTGGCGGTGGCAGAGTGAACTCGGCGATTCGTCGTAATGCACGAGCTGGCAAACCAACCGACTTCTGGTCTCTTGATCTACCACGGGAAACCCGTGCCTATGTGCCGAAGCTGCTAGCGTTGGCAGATATTTTAAGCCAACAAGAGAAATATCAGGTGAGTTGGCTACCGATTGAAAATGAACCTTATCTACAAGTGGTTGAAACGGGTAGTCAGATCGACCTCGCCTTAGCAGCAGAAAAATCAGGCTTAGAGTTGCAGCAGTTGCATCATTACAACTCTGGCTATAACCGCTGGGCGACCAACCCTGAAGGGCCACATCGTCTGCTATTACCGTTGGAAAATGCCGAACGTCTGCAGCAATGGCTTGCCAACGCTGAACAACAAGATCTTGTGCGTTGGCACCGCCACAAAGTAAAGTCAGGTGAGAGCCTGATCGTGATTGCCAAGCAATACCACACGACGCCTCATGCCATTCAGCAAGCCAACAATTTAACCGGCCATTTGATTCGTGCGGGTGATTATTTAGTCGTTCCTGCGGCATCACGTGAGCTAGATGACTACAGCCTCTCTGCCGATCAGCGCCTGACGGCCACTCAATCGCAGCAGCAAGGAAGCTACAAGATTGATCACACGATTCAACGCGGCGATACCTTGTGGGATTTAAGCCGCAAATATGACGTTAATTTACGCCAACTTGCCAAATGGAATGGCATGGCTCCCACCGACCCACTACGCCCAGGGCGTAAGTTAGTGGTTTGGCAGGGAGAGGAGAAAACTTCAGGGGTGACGCGTAACATTCATTATCAAGTGCGCTCTGGCGACTCTTTAGCGCGTATTGCGAGCCGCTTCAATGTCACCATCCGCGATATTGAAAAGTGGAATCAGATCAATCGCCGTAATTACTTACAACCAGGGCAACGCTTGAAACTTATCGTCGACGTGACCCGCATGACAAACGACATATAAAGCCACAGTTTGCTGGGCTCATCACTTATGAGCCCAGCAATTCTGCAAGATCGTCCTCACTTAACACCGTCACACCTAACTGTTCTGCCTTCGCTAGCTTCGAACCAGCATTGTCACCGGCAATTACTGCGGTGGTTTTCGCCGAGACACTGCCAGTCACTTTGGCGCCGCGCGCTTGCAAGGCTTGCTTGGCTTCATCACGGGTCATTTGCGTGAGCGTGCCCGTTAGAACATAGGTATTGCCAGCCAAAGTCGCTTCGCTCGCAGCCAGCTGCTCAACTTTTGGCCAACTGATGCCCTGCGCTAAGAGTTCATCAATAACGGTCTGATTGTGCGGCTCGCGGAAGAACTGATAGATATGATTGGCGACCACGCTACCAACGTCAGTCACTTCTTCTAGCTGCTCTTTTTCTGCGTCCATAAGCGCCTCAAGCGTCGCAAAGTGTGCAGCTAGGTTCGCCGCCGTCGCTTCGCCGACCTCGCGGATACCGAGGGCATAAAGGAAACGCGCTAAGGTGGTTGTTTTGCTTGCGCTGATCGCTGCGACAATATTTTCAGCTGACTTGTCACCCATACGCGGTAACATCGCTAATTCTCGCGCTTTCAACTTGAATAAATCCGCAGGCGACTCGAGCCACTCGCGCTCAACCAACAACTCAATCAGTTTGTCACCTAAACCGTCGATATCCATCGCCTTACGTGAAGCAAAATGTTTGATCGCCTCTTTACGCTGGGCAGCACAGATAAGGCCGCCGGTACAGCGCGCTACAGCCTCGCCTTCAGCGCGTTCGACATGCGACGCACAAATTGGGCAAGCGCTGGGAAACTCAATTTGTTCGGCATCATCGGGACGGCGCTCTTTAACGACACTGACGACCTGCGGAATAACGTCACCCGCGCGACGAATGATCACGGTATCACCAATACGCGCATCAAGACGCGCAATTTCATCAGCATTATGCAACGTTGCATTCGATACGGTTACGCCACCCACAGAGATTGGTTCAAGGCGAGCCACAGGGGTAATAGCGCCGGTTCGGCCGACCTGAAAATCAACACCTTTAAGCACTGTCATTTCTTCTTGCGCTGGAAACTTCCAAGCAATCGCCCAACGTGGCGCCCGCGACACAAAGCCAAGGTCTTGCTGATGTTGAATCGAGTCGACCTTGAGCACAATGCCATCAATCTCGTAACGCAACTGTTCACGGCGATTCAGGATCTCGTTGTAATAAGCCTCACAGCCTTGCGCATCGCTCACTTGCTTAACTTCACCGCTAATAGGCAGACCCCACTCGGCAAGCTGCTGTAAGCGTTGATAGTGCGAGTTAGCTAACGTCGTTTCCTCGCTTACAACGCCCATACTGTAGGCATAAAAATGCAGTGGCCGTTGGGCGGTAATACGCGAATCTAATTGGCGTAAACTACCCGCGGCGGCATTACGAGGATTGGCGAAGGTCTTTTCGCCGCGCGCCAATGCTTTCTCGTTATACTCGCTAAACGCTTGCACCGGCATAAAGACTTCACCGCGCACTTCAAGACGCTGCGGATAATCACCTTGCAACTGTAAGGGTAAGTTTCGGATGGTCCGCACATTGGCGGTGATATCCTCACCAGTTTGCCCGTCACCACGAGTTGCCCCGCGCACGAGCTTACCCTCTTCATAGAGCACACTGACCGCTGCGCCATCGAGCTTTGGCTCACAGCAATAAGCGATAGCTGCGGCACTATCAAGACGCTCGTTGACGCGCTTCGCAAACGCCGTAAATTCATCACTGTCGAAGGCGTTGTCTAACGACAGCATTGGCATTTCATGGGCGACTTGAGTGAATGCGGAAAGCGGCTGACTGCCCACCTTCTGTGTGGGTGAGTGCGCACTTTTTAATTCTGGGTAGTCACTTTCAAGTTGTTGTAACTCACGAAAGAGACGATCGTATTCGGCATCGGGAACTGTCGGTTCGTCGAGCTCATAATATTCACGATTGTACTGGGTAATGAGCGCACGTAATTCTTGCGCGCGCTTGACGACTGCTGAATCTGTCATAGGCCTACTGTCGAATTAAACGTTTACGTTCGTATTCACGAATGCTTTGATGAATATGCTGAACCGCTTGGCGGGTAAGAGGATTGCGATGTTCATCGAGCACTTGCCCGCCTTCGACCGCCGCAGCAATTTTCTCGGCGGCGTTGTGCATCATGGTAAAGGCTTGAGTGGAGTTACTCTTGATCGGCAAGGCCAAGAACAAAGCGATACCTTTCGTCTCAAAGTGCTCCATAGCATCAATATCAAAGGTGCCTGGATTGAACATATTGGCCAAACTAAAGAGTACCGGCCCTGTTCCAGCCGTATCCACATGGCGGTGAAAGATATCAAACTCGCCATACTTAAAGCCCAACTCAGTGAGTTGTTGCAACAGCACCGGGCCGTTGATTTGGCCGACAACATGAAGCGCAATCACCATGTCCGGCTCTTGTGTCAATGGCGGCTCGTCATCCGGTTCAAGAGGCAAATCCATACTCTGCTGCGCTGGTTCTGGTCCGGCAGCTTTCTTCGGCGCAGGTTTAGCAGATGCCTTCGCTACCGGCTTAGCCGGTTTTGCCGCTTGCTCTGCTTTTTTCAACTCATCGGGCTGTGCTGCCACAGATGGCAATTCAAAGTCTTCGTCATCGCTACTTGCGCGAATACTCGCTTGCGATTCCATTGTCGGCGCACTATCAGGCTGAGTCCGCGGTTTTAATTCCTCAGCGGCAACTCTGGTGTCTTCACGGCTGGCAGGAGACGGCTTGCGCGTCGGTGCCCTGCTCGTTGCGGAGCTCGTTGCGGAGTTATGCACCTGTGCTTCTGCTTGGCGCTCGGAAGCACGGCGAATCACCCGCACTTCGCCAATACCATCATCATCGAAACCTGAGTTGTCCTGTGCACGCTGACGCTTTTGTTCGAGCTCCATTTGCTGCTCGAGTTTGCGCCGCTCATTGCGACGAATATTCCACATACCGTGGCCGATGATCAGCGCGATCAACAGTAATCCAATAATGCTAAAAACAATTTGCATGGTACTCATTGCAGGCTTTCCATGATTTTGATGTTCTGTTGTTGTTCTTCTACGAAGCTTCGGTCAAGGCGACAGCTTCATCCACATCTACGGCTACTAAGCGTGAGACACCTGGCTCTTGCATGGTGACCCCGGCTAGATGAGACGCCATTTCCATCGCCACTTTATTGTGACTGATATAAATAAATTGCACCGTTTGCGACATTTCTTCAACGAGACGACAGAAACGTCCCACGTTGGCATCATCCAGAGGCGCATCGACTTCGTCGAGTAAACAAAACGGCGCTGGATTTAATCTAAAGATCGCAAACACTAATGATAAAGCTGTTAACGCCTTTTCACCACCCGATAACAAGTGAATTGTACTGTTTTTCTTACCCGGTGGACGCGCCATGATCGCTACACCTGTTTCGAGTAGATCATCCTCGGTAAGTTCCAAATAGGCACTGCCACCACCAAAAACTTTCGGGAACAATTCTTGGAGACCGTTGTTCACCGCATCATAGGTCGTTTTAAAGCGCTGTCGCGTTTCGCGATCAATCTTGCGAATCGCCGTTTCTAGGGTTTCAAGGCTGGACGTAAGATCTTCGTGTTGCTGGTCAAGGTACTCTTTACGTTCAGCAAGTGTTTCAGATTCTTCGATAGCAGCTAAGTTAATTGCCCCAAGCCGTGCAATAGCGCTTTGCAAACGTTCGACTTCATGCTGCCATTTTTTCTCATCGGCATCTTCGGATAGCTGCTCAAGCACGGGCTTCAATGGCTGCTGCATGTCATCGAGGACCGCAAGTACATTACGGCTACGTTCCTGTACGGCAGCAAGTTCCATCTGGCTGCTCTGTAATTGCTGCCGAGCTTTCTCAATTTGCGTTTCGACGCCTTTGACGCCGCTGCTCACTTGTTGCAATTGCTGCTCAATTTCGGCAAGTTTGTCAGCCCATTCTCGACGTTCTTCGTCGACCGTTTCACGCTGTTGCAATAACTCCTCTAGCTGTAGCGCCAGCACTTCGGTTTCTTCTTGGTCTTCACCGCCATCGGCCAGCAGTTGCAACTGTTCTTGCGCCTGCTGCTGCTGTTGTTGCAAACGCTGCAACAGAGTATGCGTGTGCTGCAACTGCGTTTTATATTGTTCGACTTGCAGCTTTTTATCTTGCCACTGCTGCTGGCTCTGCTGTGCTTGATCACGCAACTGTTGGCGCTCAGCCTGCAGCAGTTCACGTTTGCTCTGCCACTCGTGCTCATCAACATTCGGTTGCGCTGCCTCGGCGTCCGCCAATTGCGCGCTGACCTCCTCTTGCTGTAACAACAAGGTTTCAGCGCTTTCCGCAAGCTCCTGTTGTTGCGCCTCGCAACGCACTAATTTCTCTTGTAATTGCTCTTGCTGAGCGGCCTGCCAGCGCTGTTTCTCGCGCCAAGTCGCGGCATTTGCTTGTGCTTCATGCAGTCGCGTCTGCGCCGCATCGAGTTGCACTGCAAGCGTTTCTCGTTGCTGATTTAATTGTTCAAGGTGTTGCTCTTGGGCACGCAACTGCTTGCGTGTTTCTGTGAGCTTTTCCGTTGTTTGCTCCAACTCTTGTTGTTGCAGTAACTGACTTTCTTGTGCGGCAATCTGTTGCGCCTGATAACTTCCTGCACACCATAGTTGGCCTTGCTCGGTCAGCAACCAGCGCGACGTTGCTTGCGGTAAGATCTCATTCACGGTGTCAGCATTAGCACATAGCTGCATTTGTTGCGCTAACGGCCACTGTTGCAATGGCCCACTCAATTGCGCAGCTAAAGAGTCACGCGGTGCCTCGTCTTGCCCCAAAATAACCAAACGTGTTCCCAACTCTTCAGGCCAATCGGCGGGCGCTCGTTCTAGTACAAAAGCATCAAGCCACGCATGGCAAGCTTGCTCGGCAGCTAACCGCCATTTATCACTTACATTCAGCAGGTCTCGCACCTGACCTAGCGGCTCAAGCCCCTGCTGCGCAAGCCAGTCAACGAGTACGTTGGGCCAGTCGGCCTGCGCTGCCGTCAACAATGTTTGTAGCGAACTTTCGCGACCAAGTAGTTGCTGCTCTTGTTGCTGTAATTGAGTTAACTGCTGACTCTGCTGTTGACGTTGTTCACGCAACTGATGCTGTTGTTGTTGCAGAGCTTTTAGCTCGACTTCTGCGTTACTGGCCGCCTGCTCTGCTTGCTCTAATTGTTGATTAGCTTCGTGCTCAGCGAGCTCTTGCAGCTCCTGCTTGAGTTGCTGAGCCTGGCGTCCGATGTCATCGGTTTGTTGCTGGGTTCGTTGCAGTTGGTCAGCACAACGCTCACGTTGCAACTGCAATTGTTGCAAGCGCTCTCGGTATTGCTGTTGCTCGGTCAGAAAGCGTTGATAATCGTTTTGTAGTTGTAACCAAGCTTCTTCATGTTGCTGAAATGCTTCTTGCGCCTGTTCAGCCGTCTCAGCGAGTTGCTCCAGTTCTGGTTGCAATTGCTCTAATTGCAGTTTGATTTCGACTTCTTGTTCAACATCGCGCTGATAGGTTTGGTCCAACTGGCTCAGCTCGCTTTGCAATTGCTGCTGACGCTGTTGGCGTTGTTGTGCTTGAGTGCGTAGCGCTTGTAACTGATGCTCGGTGCGGGTGACATCATTACCCAACTGATAAAAGCGTTGTTGAATTTCGTCCAACTTTGCCTTGGTTTCGTTCGCTTGTTCGCGCAATTCTAATGTGCCACGTTCACTGCCGCGTTGCTCTGCCAACCAGCGCTCGAGCTCGGCCTCGTGCTCTCGAATGGTTTGCCGCAAGCGTTCTGCTTGCTGTTCGTGGGTCAGCCAACGGAGCGCTTGCAGCTCCGCTTTATACTTGCGCTCTTGCTGTTTCAAATCTTTGTAGCGCCGTGCGGCAGCTGCTTGGCGTTGTAGCTTATCTAATTGACTGCCAAGCTCATCTCGCACGTCGTTCAGACGATCTAAGTTATCGCGAGTGTGCTGCATGCGGTTTTCGGTTTCACGCCGGCGTTCTTTGTATTTCGAGATCCCAGCAGCCTCTTCCAGGAATACTCTTAATTCCTGCGGCTTCGACTCAATGAGTCGCGAAATCATGCCCTGTTCGATAATCGCATAACTGCGCGGACCAAGTCCGGTACCAAGGAATAAATCCGTGATATCGCGTCGGCGGCATTTACTATTGTTGAGAAAGTAATCAGAGCGACCGTCTCGCGTTACCAAACGCTTTACAGAGATTTCCGCGTAGTTCGCATATTCGCCTTGAATACGGCCATCTGAATTATCAAAGACCAGCTCTACACTGGCCTGCGATACTGGTTTTCGTGCGCCTGAACCATTGAAGATGACATCGGTCATGGCATCGCCGCGTAAGTTTTTTGCAGAACTCTCACCCAATACCCAGCGCACAGCATCAATGACGTTCGACTTGCCACAGCCGTTCGGCCCGACGACACACGTCATCTGGTGCGGAAACGGTACTTTGGTGGCGTCGACGAACGACTTAAACCCAACAAGCTTGATATGTTTGAGGCGCATGGAGTCCTGTTTTTAGTTATTATGTCAGGGTAATTCTTCGCAGACCTTCATAATGCTAGATTTTGTAACATTTTCAAGGTTAGTTGGCGATTATAAGTTTGTATACTGCGTAAAGCTCTCGCAAAATACGTTCGGTAGTCATAAAGCGACAAGGAGTTGAGCATGCAGCAAGCAAAATACAGCGACAATGGTGCCAGTTATGTGGCACGGGGTTTCGAGCTGGCCTTTCAAAAAGGGGTCCGGCGCTATGCTCTCATCCCACTCACCATCAATGTGCTACTTTTCAGTTTCGCAATTGCCGCTGTGTTCCACTACACGACGCTTTGGGTTGCCGATTTTATGGCGTGGCTTCCCGGATGGCTGCATTGGCTGGAAGTTGTCCTGTGGCCGTTAATCATCATCGCCGTGTTATTGCTCTTTGCCCTGACTTTTACCAGTGTTGCGAACATCATTGCGTCCCCCTTCAATAGCCTTTTGGCCGAAAAAGTTGAGGAGCGTCTTACTGGCGTACCCGCAGCCAATGGCGGCGTGGGCGGCATGATAAAGGACATCCCTCGTACACTCGGGCGAGAAATGCAAAAGATCCTGTACTTTATTCCTCGCTCGCTCGGCTTCTTTTTACTGCTGATTTTTTTGCCAGTTATCGGGCAAGTTCTCTGGTTGCTTTGGGGCGGATGGATGATGACCATTCAATACGCAGACTATGCCTTCGATAACCATAAAGTCCCTTTTCGTAATATGCGCGCTAGCTTATATAAGCATCAGGGTAAGAGCCTTACCTTCGGTGTCGTCGTTGCCTTTCTGGCCTCAATTCCAGTGATTAATCTCATCATGATTCCTGTTGCGGTGTGCGGTTCAACCGCGATGTGGGTCGATCATATGCGTGCTGAAAATTTGGGCTAGCGCTTCGCTTTAGCAATCGTTATGATAGTTAACCTAATGTTAGCTAAACGAGGATCGAAGTGTGCGCCGCCTGCTAAAAGCACTCATATGCAGTGCCTTTTTATTTTCACTACAGGCTATATTCCCGCCGATTGCTTCTGCGCACGCATTAGAAAATCAAACTCAGACGAAAGATAGCATTATTTGGGGCGTAAACAGTGCGCCACCTTTCCATATTCTCGACGGCTACTTTGCTAATCAGGGCGTCTGTGACCAAATGATCGCGGCTTTTGAACGGGCTTTACCCAACGTCGAACAACAGATCGAATACTACCCGCAAGCGCGCATCGCGGCGCAAATACGCCAAGGTGGAAATCTCTGTTTTCCCTGTATGATTCGTAATATTAGTCCGGCGGAAATAGTGACTTATTCAGATCGCGTCTTCAGCTACCCGCCACATGGCATTATTACCCGTCCCGAATTAGCGAAAGAATTTACCGAACGATTTGGCAACCCCGTGGACCTTGTCGAAATGCTCAAGCAGCGCAGTTATCGTTTTGCCCAACCCATGGGCCGCCGCTACGGTAATCTACAACCCTACATCGAACGTTTTTTGCTAAATAGCGAGCAATATTCCGAGGTTTCTGGCAAAGACGCCAATGCCAATATGCTCGCCATGGTCAACGCCAAACGCGTCGATTTTGTCATCGACTACCCAATACTGCTCAACTACCATAATCAAGTGCTGCCGATTGACCTCGTTTTCGTGCCAATACTGCAGAATCAAGGCATTGCGGTTGAAGGGGCAGTAGGTTGCCCTGCAACGCCTTGGGGCAAGCGCGCAATCGAACTGATTAACGAGGCAATACCCGCAGTTCAACAAGATCCCCAGTTTCAAGCCGCAAAAGATCGTTGGCTTCTGCTACAGAACCCGTAAAATATCAGCATCCTTATAGTTAACGGCTGATAGTATGAAACTCTCTAAATTTACTATTGCGGCGCTTGGCGCTGTCACTTTGGCGTCGACCGCGAATTTGGTCGCCACACCTGCTCATGCATGGGGCAAAACGGGCCACCGCATTACCGGTAAAATCGCAACGGCCTATCTCTCTGTTGAAGCAAAAGCGGCAATTGCGGAGCTGCTGGGACCTGAATCATTGGCAGAAGCTTCTACTTATGCAGATGAAATGCGCTCAAACCCAAGTGAATTCTGGCAAAAAACAGCCAATCCATTTCACTATGTCACCCTGCAGCAGCCGCACGACTATCATGCTGACGATTGTCCGCCAGAAGGCGACGCCATGAGCGCGTTGAAAGACTTCACTGCCACTCTGAAAAGCGACGATGCCAGCCGCGAAGAAAAGCAACTAGCCTTGCGTTTTATCGTGCATATCATTGGCGATTTACATCAGCCTCTTCACGTGGGTTCAGCCGCACTTAGTGATCGCGGTGGTAACGACGTTAAAGTTGTGTTCTTCGGTGAGCAAAGCAACCTACATCGCGTTTGGGACTCTGGTTTAGTCGATCACCAAAAGCTTTCTTACAGCGAGTTCTCGCATTGGTTACAGCGGCGTATTACCCCTGCACAAGCGCAAACATGGGCAACTCCCGATCCCTACACATGGATCAATGAAAGTTCACAATTACGTGACGAGGTTTACCCACAAACCGATGAGCCGTATCTCGGCTGGGACTATGTCTACAATTACACACCGGTGATGAAACAGCGCCTGCAACAAGGTGGTGTGCGCATCGCGGCGTACTTGAACGACGTGTTTGCAGCAAATAGCGAAGGTTAATATGAGTGTTGAGTCCTACACCCCAGTAAAAAATACTGTGCAGAGCCAACCAAAGATTGGTTTTGTCAGCCTCGGTTGCCCTAAAAACCTGGTCGATTCAGAACGAATCCTGACTCAGCTGCGCACTGAGGGTTATAACATCGTTAACACTTACGATAATGCTGACATGGTCATCGTCAATACCTGCGGCTTTATTGATAGTGCGGTGCAAGAATCACTCGATGCAATTGGCGAAGCTCTGAATGAAAACGGCAAAGTTATCGTCACCGGCTGCTTGGGAGCCAAAGATGACGAAATTCGTGAAGTTCATCCAAATGTTTTGGCAATCACCGGTCCTCATGCTTATGAGGAAGTTATGGGACATGTGCACCAATATGTGCCGCAACCCGAAAGGATTCCATTCGAGAACCTCGTCCCTGAAACTGGGGTGAAGCTAACACCAAAGCATTTTGCCTACTTAAAAATTTCCGAAGGCTGTAATCACCGTTGTACCTTCTGCATTATTCCGTCTATGCGTGGCGACCTTGTGAGCCGTCCCGTCGGTGATGTCCTAGCCGAGGCACAACGACTTGCCAATGCAGGTGTAAAAGAATTGCTGGTAATATCACAAGACACCAGCGCTTATGGTGTGGACGTCAAACATAAAACCGGCTTCTGGGACGGCCAGCCGGTGAAAACCCGCATGCTGGAGCTTTGCGAAGCGCTCGGCAAGTTAGGGATTTGGGTGCGTTTGCACTATGTCTATCCGTACCCATCCGTCGATGATGTTATTCCACTCATGGCCGATGGCAAAATCTTGCCTTATTTGGATATTCCGCTGCAGCACGCCAACAAGCGTATTTTGCGTTTAATGAAGCGACCGGGTTCTGCTGATCGCACCCTTGAACGCATCCAGAATTGGCGCAAGATCTGCCCCGATTTAACCATTCGCAGCACTTTTATTGTGGGCTTCCCAGGAGAAACGGAAGAGGAGTTTGAGGAGCTATTACAGTTCTTGCGTGATGCGCAACTCGACCGTGTGGGGTGTTTTACCTACTCAGATGTGGAAGGTGCCAAGGCCAACGAGCTACCTGATCCTGTACCCGAAGAAGTGAAGCAAGAGCGCTACGCGCGCTTCATGGAAGTCCAACAAGAAATCAGCGCAGCACGTTTACAGCAGAAGATCGGACGTACACTCGATGTGTTGATTGACGAGGTTGACGCTGAAGGAGCCATCGGTCGTAGCTATGCCGACGCGCCAGAAATTGATGGCTTGGTTTACCTCAATGGCGAATACGAGGTGCAACCCGGTGAACGTGTTCGAGTGCAAATCGAGCATGCCGACGAGTACGATTTATGGGGTACTGTGGTTCGCTAATATCAAGTTCTGTATTACGAAATGACAGCGGCGCTTATGCGTCGCTGTCATCATCAAGCAGCTTGCTATCGAGCTTTTTCGAGGTCTGTACGCCCATCTCTTTGAACTTCTCAACACGCCCGACTAGATTGCCGCGCCCAGTCGACAATTTATTCATCGCACCATCATAATGCTTACGCACGGTATCGAGGCTATTACCGATTTTCTGCATATCCTCAATAAAGCCAGCGAACTTGTCATAAAGCTTTCCGGCGTCCTCAGCTATTTTTTGCGCGTTACGGTTTTGATGTTCGTATTGCCAGATATTGTTCACCGTACGCAAGGCCACCAATAAGTTGGTAGGACTCACCAACATGATATTGTGTTCGAGCGCCAGACGAATCAGTTCCGGATCGCGATCAACCGCAAGCAAAAAGGCCGGTTCAATCGGAATAAACATCAAGACATAATCAAGCGTTCGCACGCTGTCGAGCTGTTGATAGTTTTTCTTAGATAAGCCCTTAATGTGCGCGCGCAGCGAGTTAACATGCTCAGCTAACGCGGCATCACGCTCTTTATCATCGTCGCTGTTGAAATAGCGTTCGTACGCTACCAACGACACTTTGGAGTCAATCACCACGTCTTTTTCGTTGGGTAAATGCACCACGACATCAGGCTTAAATGACTTACCGTCTTCATCACGATGATGACTTTGCGTGTCGTATTCATGACCTTCGCGCAGACCCGATTGGGTTAAAATACGCTCTAATACGACTTCCCCCCAGTTGCCCTGTGCTTTGGTATCGCCTTTCAAAGCACGGGTAAGCGCATCAGCTTCAGCTGCCATTTGCTTATTGAGTTCTTTCAATGAGGTGATTTCAGTGGTTAACGAGGCGCGTTGTTTTAGCTCTTCAGTGTATTGGCTCTCAACTTGCTTCTTGAAGGCCTCAAGCTGCTGTTTGAACGGTGCTAAAGTGACTTCCAGCGTCTGCTTGCTACTTTGCTGAAGACGCTCTGATTTTTGCTCAAAAATCTGCTGTGCTAAGCGCTCAAACTCTTTTTTCATGCGCTCTTCACTCGCTTCGAGCAAGCGTTGCTTCTCTTCCGCGTGCTTCAGTGAACTTTCGAGTTTGCTTTGATTTGCCGCAAGATCGGCTTGTAGCTGGCTGCGGTGCTGCTGCAATTGTTGCTGTTGCTGCTCGGCAAGCTGTAGGCGCTGTTCCGTTTGCTCGAGTTCATGTTCGAGCTGTTCTTCACGTTGTGCCGCAAGCCCCACTTGGTGTTCCAACTGCTGCGCCGCCTGCTGCACTTTTGCCCGTTGCCAAAGCCAGGTCAGCATGCCGCCAACGACGAGCGCCGCAGCACCCGCCGTTAACCATTGCCATAGCTGCAGACTAAGCATCAGCAGCTTCCAGTTTGACGCGCCAAATCGCCGGCCCGGTTTCATGGGCATTTTCACCGGTGCTATCCACGGCTACGGTGACAGGCATATCTTCAACTTCAAACTCGTAGATAGCTTCCATACCTAAGTCTTCAAACGCGACGACTTTGGCTTTCTTAATTGCCTTGGCAACTAAGTAAGCAGCACCACCCACAGCCATCAAGTAAACCGCTTTGTGTTGCTTGATACTTTCAACCGTCGCAGGTCCACGCTCAGCCTTACCAATCATGCCAAGAATGCCCGTTTTATCGAGCATTAAGTCGGTAAACTTATCCATCCGTGTGGCCGTTGTTGGGCCCGCAGGACCGACGACTTCGTCGCCCACCGGATCAACAGGACCGACGTAATAAATGAACTTGTTTTTGAAGTCGACCGGCAGGGTTTCGCCGTTATCAAGCATATCTTTAATGCGCTTATGCGCAGCATCGCGACCGGTCAGCATTTTACCCGAGAGCAATACGGTTTCGCCGGTTTTCCAAGTTTCAATATCCGCTTGCGTGAGTTCATCCAGATTGACACGACGCGCATCATCACCAAGTTCAAAAGTGATATCGGGCCAGTCTTCAAGCTTCGGTGGCTGCAAATCTGCGGGACCTGAACCGTCGAGATAGAAGTGCGCGTGGCGTGTCGCCGCACAGTTTGGAATCAAGGTCACAGGCTTGGACGCAGCATGAGTGGGTGCCGTTTTGATTTTGACGTCCATGACGGTTGTCACGCCGCCGAGGCCTTGCGCTCCAATACCTAATTTGTTTACCCGCTCATAAATTTCGAGGCGTAGTTCTTCTTCGGCGTTCTGCGGTCCACGTTCCAGCAACTCTTGAATGTCGACTGGGTCCATCAAGGCTTCCTTCGCCAAGACTGCCGACTTTTCTGCAGTACCGCCAATACCAAGGCCAATCATGCCCGGTGGGCACCAGCCCGCACCAAGTTTCGGCATGGTTTCAACCACCCAGTCGGCAATTGAGTCACTTGGGTTAAGCATCACCATCTTCGATTTATTTTCTGAGCCGCCACCTTTGGCTGCAATCATGACTTCAATCTTGTCACCCGGCACCATATCAATGTGCACCACGGCTGGCGTATTATCGCCGGTATTTTTACGCTTACCTGCTGGGTCGGCGACAATCGATGCGCGTAGCGGGTTTTCTGGGTTGGTGTACGCCTGACGCGTGCCCTCGTCAACCATTTGCTGCACGGCCATGTCCGTCTTGTCCCATTGCACGCCCATGCCAACTTTGACAAAACACGTCACGATACCGGTATCTTGGCAAATCGGGCGGTGCCCTTGAGCTGCCATGCGTGAATTCGTCAAAACTTGGGCAATCGCATTCTTAGCCGCTTCACTTTCTTCTTTGTGATAGGCCTTTTCTAAAGCTTGAACAAAATCCAGCGGGTGGTAGTACGAAATATACTGCAGGGCATCGGCAATACTTTCAATAAAGTCAGCCTGACGAATAATGGCCATGTTTTCCTCTACTTCATGCGGTTACAATTGGGCGTTATCATAGCGTTTTCAGCGCACGCTGACCAGTTTTAGCCGAGCTTATGTTAAGCTTGTGGCAAATGCTTTTGGAGTAAAGATGTCGTGACGATTGTTGCTGTTCCGCTGGCACTGCAAGCAAACGATAAAGTGACGTTAGTAGATCTGTTCAGCAAGGTTGCCGAGCAGCCATGGGCGCTACTATTAGACAGCTGCGAGCACCCGCATAGCCATTATGACTTCATTTTTTGGCAGCCGGAAGCAGTTGTCACTGACGCCGCCGCATGGCCGAGCAAGCTCAGCGAGCTCATGACGCAGTTACCGCATTACCAAGGTCCTAGTGAGTTGCCCTTCCAAGGTGGACTTGCAGGTGCCTGGAGCTACGATGCGGGACGTGCGCTGGAACGTCTACCAGAACACGCACTTGCTGATATTCAGTTACCACAACTCGCAGTGGGGCTTTATGTGCGAGCGCTCATTCATGACCGCGTGAAAGATTGTATCTGGCTGCTTGCCCCCGCTGGCGAAATAGAGCACTGGCAGCAATTCTGGCAAACCAGCGACTCAGCTGCAAAGAATCCTGAAGCCTTCGCCTTAGCCGGCGCATGGCAGAGCAACATGAGCCGTGCCGATTACTTGACCAAGTTCGCGCAAGTACAAGATTATTTGCGGGCTGGCGACTGCTACCAGATTAATCTCGCGCAACGCTTTACCGCCCCTTACCACGGTGACGAGTGGGACGCCTACCAGCGTTTACGTGACGCCAACCAAGGGCCCTATTCAGCCTTTATGCGGCTGCCCGAGGGCGCGCTGTTGAGCCAATCTCCCGAGCGCTTTTTACGCGTCGATGCCAAAGGTCATGTCGAGACCAAACCAATCAAGGGCACACGCCCCCGCGCTGCTACACCCGAGCGCGATCAAGCGCTTGCCAACGCGTTACAATCAGCCAGCAAAGACCGCGCCGAAAATGTCATGATCGTCGATCTATTACGCAATGACCTCAGTCGCGTCTGCCAACCTGGTAGCGTGCAGGTGCCCAAATTGTTTGCGATCGAAAGCTACCCTGCCGTTCACCATTTAGTGAGTACGGTCGTGGGCGAGCTCCAGCCCCCCATGCAGGCCTTAGACTTGCTTGCAGCGTGCTTTCCAGGCGGCTCGATTACCGGTGCCCCCAAAGTGCGGGCGATGGAAATTATTGACGAGTTAGAACCCCACCGACGGAGCTTCTATTGCGGCAGCATGGGCTATATTTCGCAGCATGGCGCCAGCGACACCAATATTTGTATTCGCACTCTCGTAGCCGAGCATGGGGCGTTGCACTGTTGGGCGGGCGGCGGCTTGGTGATCGACTCTGCCGGCGCAGAAGAGTATCAAGAAACCCTTGATAAGGTCGCAAAAATTCTGCCGGTGTTACGTTCGACCAGCGTAAGCGAGATGGGCACATGACCCGCGACGAGTTTTTGCGCCGTTTTCAACTGCATTCGAAACAGCTGCAGCAACGTCCACTATTGAAACGCCTGCGCCCTGCCGCTGTGCTTATCCCTCTGTGGGAGCGTGAAGGGCAACTCGAAGTAGTGTTAACGCAACGTAGTAATCATTTGCGGCACCACGCGGGGCAGATTAGCTTTCCTGGCGGACGGCAAGAATTAGCTGATCCTGATCTGTACACCACCGCCTTACGTGAAGCCCATGAAGAGATAGCCCTCCAGCCCAACGATGTTGAATTGGTGGGTGTACTACAAGACTACCCAGTCATTAGTAACTTTCTCATCCGCCCGTATGTCGGCTTCATTACACCTAAGCAACCGTTGCAAGCAGATCCCAGTGAAGTGGAAGAAATTTTCACAGTTCCATTGGCACACTTAATGCAGCAGCAAGGCCATTTTGCCTATCGCTTGCGGCGCTTTATTTACGATCAGGTATACTTTATTCCATATGAACATAGAAATATTTGGGGTGCGACGGCTGGAATTTTGCGAGAATTGGCCGATCACGTGTATCCTGAGCGCCATACATTGTATCGCTCACTCAACGAAGGTTAACGAATACATTTATGATTAGTGTTTTTGATATCTACAAAGTGGGTATTGGCCCATCGAGTTCACATACTGTCGGACCTATGCGCGCAGCTAAAGAATTTCTGCATGACGCGGCACAAAAGGTATCGCTTAGCGAAGCTACCGGCATCAAAGTCGAGCTATTCGGCTCTCTTGGCCAAACCGGTAAAGGCCACGGTACTGGTAAAGCTGTTATCCTCGGACTTGCCGGTGAAGACCCCGAAACCGTAGATACCACGGTAGTCGATGAGTTTTTAGCCACGACGGAGAAAAGCCAACGGCTGAAGTTACTGGGTGAACACGAGATTAAGTTTCCGCGCGAAGGGGCAATCACCTTTCATCGACGCAAAACTATGCCCCGTCACGCTAATGCTATGGAGTTACGCCTCTACAAAGGCGACGAGGTCATTTATAAGGATCTTTACTACTCCATTGGCGGTGGCTTTATTGTCCGCGATGCCGACTTCGATGACACCTTAGAGGAAGCCATCGAACAATCGAGTAAGCCGATCCCATACCCATTCGATAGCGCCGCCGAGCTCCTCTCGCAGTGCAATGAGCATGGTTTGCGTATTAGCTCACTCATGCTTGCCAACGAGAAAGTGTTCCGCAGCGAAAAAGAAATTCGCGAGCGCCTGATGCATATTTGGCAAACCATGGACGAATGTATCGACCGTGGCATTAAAACCGAGGGCATCTTACCCGGCGGTTTGAAGGTGCGTCGTCGCGCTCCAGGGCTTTATCAACGCCTGAAGAACGAAAAGTCAGCAGACCCAATGCAAACCATGGACTGGGTGGACTTATTTGCCCTTGCGGTAAACGAAGAGAATGCCGCAGGTGGACGCGTTGTAACCGCGCCAACCAACGGCGCCGCAGGCATCATTCCGGCGGTCATGAAGTATGCTGACAAGTTTATCTCACCGCTCGACGAAGAAACGGTCGTGCGTTTTCTGTTGACCTCTGCAGCCATCGGTATTTTGTATAAGAAAAATGCCTCAATTAGCGGTGCTGAAGTCGGTTGTCAAGGTGAGGTAGGTGTCGCTTGTTCTATGGCAGCGGGTGCGTTAGCGGAGCTCATGGGCGGCAACGCGAGCAATGTCGAAAATGCCGCGGAAATTGGTATGGAGCATAACCTCGGCCTAACCTGTGACCCTGTAGGTGGCTTGGTACAAGTCCCTTGCATTGAGCGTAATGCCATGGGGGCAGTGAAAGCTATTAATGCTGCGCGCCTTGCGTTGCGTGGAAGCGGCGATCACAAAGTCTCACTCGACAAAGTGATCAAAACCATGTGGGACACCGGCAACGACATGAAAACCAAATACAAAGAGACCGCACGTGGCGGCCTCGCCGTCAATATCATTGAGTGTTAAACACGCACCTGCACATTAGAGTGTTGGCAGTTGCACTTGGGTAAATAAGCGATCAACAGCGTCTTGTGTACGCTGTTGCATCGCCTCTTCAACTACCGGTTTGGTCAAGTGCGGTGCAAAGGTCTCGATAAACTCAAACATGTAGTTACGTAAAAAAGTTCCTTTGCGAAAGCCTATCTTAGTCGTACTTGGCGCAAAAAGGTGCTGTGCTGGCAATGCGACTAAGCCTTTGTCGTGCTGCGCATCAAACGCCATAGTGGCAACCACACCCACGCCTAATCCAGCCTTCACGTAGGTTTTGATGACATCCGCATCGGTTGCCGTAAATACCACGTTGGGCGCGATTCCTGCCGCACTGAAGGCGCGATCGAGTTCAGAACGCCCAGTAAAACCATGGACGTAAGTCACAATAGGAAATTCGCCAAGCTGCGCTATGCTGACATGATTCGACTCAGTGAGCGGATGATCCTTAGGTACGATGATTGAGCGATTCCAGTGGTAGCACGGCAGCATGATAAGGTCTTGATAGAGATGCAGGGCTTCGGTTGCAATAGCAAAATCGGCGACACCTTTGGCAGCGAGTCCGCTAATGTGCTCTGGTGAACCTTGATGCATATGCAGCGAAACTTTTGGATAACGCTGCATGAATTGCTTTATTTTTGCCGGCAACGCATAGCGAGCCTGTGTATGCGTTGTGGCGATATTCAGCTTACCTTGGTCGGGTAAGGTGTGTTCATTTGCTACCGCTTTTATACTGTCGACTTTGCTTAAAATTTCGCGCGCGATGACAATCACCTCTTCACCGGCGGGAGTTACTTTCGTTAAGTGCTTACCACTACGCTCAAAAACTTTGATCCCTAGCTCATCTTCAAGCATCCTGACCTGTTTACTGATCCCTGGCTGCGAGGTGTAGAGACTCTCGGCGGTCGCTGAAACATTCAAGTTATGATTTAATACTTCCACAATGTAGCGTAACTGCTGCAATTTCATGGCCGAACTCTAGCCTCACAGGTGATGGTTCACTTATTCTAAAAATATATAACACGATCATTAGTTATTCCAAGCTTAAAATATGAGGATTCTGTGTCAAGCTTATCTGAGCAATTAAAGAACTTAGGTTTTTCCAGCAGCAACGAGCCTGCTACGACGCCTGACGCACAAACCCAAGAGGTTACGCCCGATACCAGTTTACCGGTGCGTATTCAGCGCCAAACCAAAGGGCGTAAAGGTAAAGGTGTCACGGTTCTTCTTGACTTGCCTGCTCAAGAAGAACTCTTGCAACGCTATGCAAAAGCCTTACGCAAACAGTGTGGTGTGGGTGGCAGTGTAAAAAATGGCACGATTGAATTACAAGGTGACCAGCGCGCAGCGAGTAAAGCCTATCTCGAGCAACAGGGCTTTACGGTGAAACTAGCGGGCGGTTGAGTTGCCGTTGTTGAGGTAGTAACCGAATTCGACACTTTGCCCGTTGGCATGCCACTGGACATTGTCGGCGAGCTGCTGCAGTAACGTTACACCACGGCCATAAGTACGCTGTATCTGGTTATCTTGCTCTAATTCAGTGAGGTCATAGGGTTCGCCCGAATGCGCTAAGTTAAACTTCAAATAATGTTCATGGGGATGATATTCCACACGAATTGCAATCCAGCCTTCGCGTAACGCCGCCAGTCGTTCCGCACGGAGTTGGTAATAGTAAGCGAACCCCTCAGGATCATTTTTCATGCGTGAATCGAGCCCTAATAGGCCATGTTCTAGGGCGTTGTTAAAAGCTTCAGCTAGCAATAGGTAAATCGTCGTGCGATGACTACGTAACTTTGGCAAACGCCGAAGCACACTGAGGACCGCACTGACGACATCAAGCTGTTGCAAGTCTTCAACGGTAAGTCGTGATTCAAAACTAAACGGCAGTGCATGGACTTCGGCTTCTTCATCCGGTGCACCTAACTCTGTAGGAAGACACTGCAAGACCGCCAACGATAAATCATCATGCAGCGGCTGATTACCGCGAAAGCTCTCAAGCTTGGCCACAAGGCGATCAAAGTCACTCAGACTCGGATAGTCGGCGAGATAGCGCTCAAACGTTTCCGCACCCAGAAATTCATGTTGTTGACTCAGCAGCTCAATCACACCGTCAGTATAAAGCGCCACAAAGTCAGAGCGTTCAGTTCGGATGGTTACCAGTTGTGCATCAAAGTCATCGGGGGACAACACGCCAAGCGCCATGTGCTGCGCTTTTAAGCGGTGACGAATCGTTCCCTCGGCGTCATAAACCAACGCTGGGGGCATGCCACCATTCCAATAGGACAAACGCTCTCCACTGGCCGACAGCTCCAAAATAAAGCAGGCGCAGAACATGTCATTGGGTAACAGGCGATGTAGCCGATAATTAAACTCAGTGACCATCTCAGCAATCGACACGCCTCGGTCTGCCATGGCGAAAAAGGCTTGAGAAAGTGGCAGCGCGCCTGTAGCCGGAGCCAAGCCATGCCCCGTGAAATCGGCCATCATCACGTATAAGCCACCTTGCGGCCCTGGTGTTACTAAACACAGATCGCCGTTAAATTTTGCTGCCGGCGCCAGCAAGGTTCGGATATGCGGGTAATCAAGATAGTTGCGGCTTAGTGCGTTACGAAAAATGTGTTCAATCAACTCATATTCGCGATCGACACGGCGATTGTGCCAGAAAAGGCTTTCGCGCACCGCGCGCAACTGCCCTGCGGTATTAAAAGCATTGCATACACGTTGAATACGGCGCGACAAATGTGTCGGGTGGAGCGGCCATTCAATCACTTCGCCCGGCCAACGCGATAGCTCTCTTATACTTAATGGCTCCGGAACGATAAGCAATTGCTCAGCGCAAGCTAACGCGGGTGTTAACACGCCGGTAGCATCGACAGTGACTAGAAGCGTTGGATGCGGAGGATGATCTGCAGCAGACCACGTTGCCAACTTGCGTTGCCGTATCTTCCGTGCCAGCCGTAAACGTCGCACCTCTGCGATTACTTGCGCAGCGAACGACGAATCATCATGAAAGATGTCAATAACGGCTTGTTTGGACGGCTGCAACATAACGAGAGCCTCCGTTACCGACGATTAGTCGATAATAAAGAGTTTATCGAAACGCGAAATATCGAGGATGTTGCGAACTTCGGCGCGACAATTGATGATGTGGATAGATTCAACATGTTCGTTAATTGCTTTACGCATATTAAGTAACATCCCTAATGCTGAACTATCTAAATATTCTGTTTCTCGTAAATCGATGTAAACTCTTGGCTTTTCATCGCCGAGCGAGCTATAGGCTCGGCGAAAATCATTAACGACTCCAAAGTCAAATTTGCCATGTATTGAGATCGTTAACTCTTTGCCATCGCTCGTTAAGTGACGGGAAACCGACATTCGATACCTACTTTGATTGTTATTATTTGATTAGAGACCTGTAAATAGTGCCAATAGAAGCCACTAAACACAAGCTTTGCCGCGTATTTTTACGCTAATCCTGAATAAAAAAAGCCGACTCTAATGAATCGGCTTTTGTCTTTAACATTTTACTTAAGGCTTTTGCTTATATTTATTATAGAGTTGCAAATGACGGTTGTTTAAATCAACGTTACGCCCCTCAATAAATAATGCTTCTACCTTTTGTCCAATTGGGTCCAGCAAATCTCCCGCAGAAATAACCAGGGTTGCTTGCTTGCCCTCTTCGAGTGAACCAAGACGGTCGGCAACACCGAGAAACTCGGCTGGTTTGAGCGTAATAGCTGCCAGCGCAGCTTCGCGATCTAAGCCATAAGCAACAGCGTTACCCGCCGCAAACGGTAAGTTACGAACATCCCAATAACCTGGATAGCTAAGCGCAAAGTTCACGCCAGCTTCAGCAAGTGCGGCCGGCGTTGCAAACGCTTGGTCAAAGGCTTCGTCATGACGACTTGGTAGACCAAACGGCGCACCGAACACCACGCGAACTTCAGCCGCCGCGAGTTCATCAGCCATGCGCCATGCGTCCCGAGCGCCCATCAGCACCCAATCAAAGCCCCATTCTTGCGTAAGGTCCATCGCTTCTTCGATTTGACGCTGGTCGTTAGCGTGTACAAACAAAGTTGATGTACCGTCAAACAGGCCAAGCATTGCTTCCCAACGCAGGTCGGTACCCTGTAACTCCCCAGCAAGCTTAGCGTCATAATAAGCTTTCGCTTGTACCAAGGTTTTTTCTAGGTTCTTACGGGCTTCAGCATTGGCTTTGCGTTGTTCTTCCGGCGAACGACGCTCCCACCATGCGGTATTGATGCCAACGCGCGGCCAATTAACGTGAACTCCCACGTTCAATCGCTCACCGGCATCTTCATAGGTCCAACCGTCGAGTTGCAATAAACTCGAACGCCCCATAACTAAGTCGCCTTGCGGAACGATTTGCGCATGCGATACACCGTTGTAGCGAATAGTCGGAATCACCTCTGAATCCGGATTATAAGCCACATGACCGGAAACTTCTGGCGTCACTGCACCTACTTCTTCGGCGTCCTCAGTAGCGCGTACGGCCTCAATTTCACGCAAGCCAATGGTGGTATCCAGCGCAATGACACCTGGGTACACGTGCTTGCCGCTAATATCAATGATCTGCGCCCCTGCTGGAGCTGCCAAGTCACTGCCAATAGCACTTATCTTACCGTCGACAAAGAGTAAGTCCGTGTCTTCTTGCACGCCATTGGTCACCGTGTGTAAGGTGCCATTCTGCAGCAAAATGGGTTGCTGTTGTGGCTCCGCCGGCACGATATCGTTGGCAGCAGCAGACAAAGTGACTGTCGCCGCAGCAACCGCTATTAATAGTTTCTTCATTATTAGTGTCCTCCGTGGCTATGCGCAGTAAAGGTACCTAGCCAGGTATCATGTTCAGTGTCGCAGTGCCAAGCTGGTTGCTCGCGTTTGTAGCCATTACTCTCGCCCTTACTTGCGTTAGGGTCAGCTAAAACTTTTTGCATCAACGCTTGCTTCTCAGTCTGGAGTTCTGCGCGCAGCTCTTCGTCACGTTCGCGGTTGAAGAAGTTGCGAGCGTTGATCCACGTTTGCTCGACACGCGCATAAGAGCTCAACGGATGGTTATTCCAGATGACAAAATCCGCATGCTTACCAGGCTTGATACTACCCACATATTCATCAATTTTGAGTTGCTTGGCTGGATTTAAGGTCACCATTTTCAGTGCTTCGTGCTCGTCCATACCACAATAGGTAACGGACTTAGCAGCCTCGGTATTCAGGCGGCGCTGTAAATCATTACTATCGGAGTTAATGCTAGTTAAAACGCCTTTTTCAGACATTAAACAGGCATTGTGCGGAATCGCATCATAAACCTCGAACTTGTAAGCCCACCAGTCAGCGAAAGACGAACCACCAGCGCCGTGCTTGGCCATTTCAGAGGCAACTTTGTAGCCTTCCAAAATGTGAGTAAAGGTCGTCAGGGTAAAGTTAAAGTCCTCGGCTAAACGCAGGAGCATTAAGATTTCTGACTGCACGTAGCTGTGAGCATGTACAAAGCGCTCGCGATCAAGGATTTCAAGTAAGGTTTCGAGGCGATAGTCAGGACGTGGTGCAGCGGTTTTCGCCCGCTCACTACGACTTAACTTTTCGTAGGCTTGCATACGATCGCGATATTCTAAGGCCGCGGTAAAACCATCACGCATCAGTGTTTCAACCCCCATCCGCGTTTGCGGATAGCGAGAGCTCAGCCATGACGGATAGCGACTTTGTTTCACGTTCTCACCCAGCGCGAACTTGATGGACGGCGGCGCCGCATCAAATTTCATCTGGTCAGCCGTTGCGCCCCAGCGAAGTTTAATCACCTGAGCTTGACCGCCAATTGGATTGGCTGAGCCATGCAGTAGCTGGGCCATCGTCGTACCGCCAGCTAACGAACGATAGATGTGAATGTCATCAGGGTTGACTACATCGCCAATACGAACCTCTGAGGTGATTGCTTCAGAACCTTCGTTGACACCGCGGTCAATAGCGATGTGCGAATGTTCATCGATAATGCCCGGCGTGACGTGCATTCCAGTCGCATCAATTACCTCGTAGCCTGACGGGGTGCGTAAATCTTCACCAATACGATAGAACTCGCCATCGCGAATCAAAATATCAGTGTTTTCCAAGACACCGTCTTCATCCGCTGTCCAAACCGTTGCGTTTTTAATATGCAAGTTTTGTCGTGCCGGCAGGCCATTGAGCCCATAGGCGACATTCGGATAGGTAAGACGGCTGACATAATCAACGGTGCTGTCAGCCTTATCGGCGCTGTCCGTGGTCACTTCAGTCTCAGCACTTGCTGCGCGGTTAGCGGTGAAAGCCAATTGCTGCCCTTGAGGACCCACTGCTACACCGGCGTACGCATGCTCGGCAGTTTGTTCAAGTTGCACACGCCATGCCCCTTGGGCACCATCGATAGTCGCATCAACAACAAAGTTAAGATGGCCATCATCGCGACGTACCGAGCGCAGTTTATGGCTGTCGTCGCCGACCTTCAGGCTACCACTTACGCGGTCAGACCCCGTGAACTCAAAGCTTACCGCTTGGCCGGCCAACTCTGCCTCGAGAGTCCCAGCAAAATTGGCTGTACGCAAAGGCGCTAGCTCAGTTTCCGCACCTTGTAGCCAAACTGATTTAATGGTTCCGTCGGTGAACAAGTCCCCTTCAGCGATGACAAAATCAGCCATGTAGCCTGGCGCTAGCTTACCGGCCTTATCACTAACACCGGCAATTTGTGCTGGAACCGTGGTAAGTGCAGCAAGCGCACGATCTTTATCCAAACCATGTTGAACCGCTTTGCGCAGATTCGGCCAGAAATCACCTGCTTTTTTTAGCTGATGTAAGGTGAATGAGAAGTCGATATCAGCGCTCGCCAGCGCTGCAGCATTACCCGGTGCGCGCTCCCAGTGGCGTAGATCGGCTAAATCGACATCGAGATCGTCGTTTACACCTGACACTTCAGGTGCCGCAGGGAAGTTGAGCGGCAGGATAAGTTTTGCCTGCGTGGCTTTCACCGCGTCGAGACGGGCATACTCATAATTGGAACCGACAAAAGTGACTGGCACATCAAATTCACTCAATACTGCATGGGCGCGAAGCAGTGACTTGTCGTCAGTTACGGCAAAAACCATGCCCTCTTGTTCAATCGGTCCCAGCTCTGCTAAAGCAGCGTTGTATTCTACCGGGCCGTTATAGGCATCTTTGCCATAAGCTTGCTCGTACCAGTTTGCATCGGAAAGCGTTTGCCGAATTAAGGCAATCGAGCCCATGAGTGAATTCGGATATTGCTGTTGAGACGTCCCCTTATCAAAAGAACCAAAGTGGCGACTTTCAGCATTATAAATCACATCATTGGCGATTTTATCAGCCAGCGACAAGGTCACTGCTTGGCCTTGAAAGATACCATCCAAGCGCGCACTTTGGACCGCAGTAAAACCCTGCTCAATATAGTCTTTGGCTGCTTTCATATCTGATGCAGAGGCACTGACCCAACGTTCTTGGGCATGAATTGCATCGTTCGCCGCATTACCGCCTTCACGCTTATTGTTGTATTCCGGGCGTGTTGAAAACCAAGGGCCACGTTGCTCTTGCTTCGGCGCTGGTACGCCATAGTTGCTATAGGCATCGATAAAACCCGGATAGATCGTATGGCCGGTTAAATCAACCACACGCGCACCCTCTGGTGCTCGGTTGTTTTCATTGATGCGTTCAATTTTGCCATTTCGAATCACTAACGTGGCATTTTCAATGCTACGGCCTGGCTCGGTAATGATAGTCGCATTTTGCAATGCGACGAAACTTGATGAGTTGTCATGCAACCCTTGCACAGTTGTGGTCTGCGACGCACTTGCCAGCGCTGGTAACGCGGCACACATCGCCACCGCCAACTTGCTGAGGCGGTTACTGCTAATCATCGGCATCCCCTTGGTAGGTTGTTCTGCAGTTGGAGTTTTGGTTTAAATTCTTTACGTTCTAGCCTACATTAAGTGGATTCATGCGCTGAGTGCAATGCCTTTAGGGACAAACAGCTTAGAACAATCGGTAAAGCGTTGTATGCTAGTCATGAGTTTGAATACGATACAATTCTAAAAAGGGGTTCTTTCATGTTGAAGAAAACGCTCAAAACATTCACGGTTGCTACCGCACTCATCGTCAGTACCGCAGGCATCGCACAACACGCTTTCAATGATGCCGATAAAGCGGTCGAGTATCGCCAAAAAGCACTTTCAGTGATGCAAAACAACTTCGCCTACATGGGCGATATGCTAAAGGGCGACATGCCGTTCGATGCAGCTATTTTCGCAGAGCGTGCGGAAACCTTTGCAGCCCTAGCGTCAGTCCCGTGGGTTGGTTTTAGTCAAGAAGGCGCAATGCCTGGCAATAACACTGATGCCTTGCCCGCTATCTGGGATAACTGGGATGACTTTCAGGAACGCGCTGAGCAACTTCAAGTCGACGCGAATGCCTTACAAGCTGCAGCGGCAACCGGCGATCAAGGGCAAATGCGCTCCGCCTTCATGACCGCCGCAAAAAACTGTAAAGGTTGCCACGACCAATACAAAGACTAAGCGTTTACCACCAAAAATAGTACGCACTGGCTGCAATCGCCGCGGCCAGTGCCCAAGCCAAACTGCCATTTACTAACTTCGGCTGCGAAACGCCCTCGCGTTTGCCATGCAGCATGGCCCCCAGCAAATTTACGCCCTTCAGCCGATAAACCAGAATTGCAAAGACGTGTAAGCCAATAACCGTGAGTAACACATTAAAGTTTAACTCGTGTAAATCGGTTAATTGCCCTTGCAGATCGCTGCTAACAAGACTCGCTAAAGGGCCCGAGAAAAAGATCTCGTCGGTCGCAAATAAGCCGGTGGAAACCTGCACGACCAGCAGCGCCCACATCAACATCACAGCCCAACCGCCAGCGGGGTTATGGGTTGCGGTTGGCGTGTAGTCTTTTCGTTGTAGATGCTTGAGATGCTGTACCACCTCTTTGGGGCCACGGAAAAAAGCCCGCAAGCGTGCATTTTCACTACCAACGATTGCCCACACGAAACGCGTTAGTAACAATGCTCCAACGGCAAAAGCAATGCGCATATGCCAGTCCATAAGAGCTTCTTCTGCGGTCCACCAAAGACCGAAAATGGCCATCACCAGAAGCCAGTGGTAGCCGCGCACAAAACTATCCCAAATCTTCATAACCCACTGTTGTTTGATGTTTGATGTTTGATGTTTGCCAAAACATGAGCGCTATTTTAATCTGTCTTCTCAAACAGCAAACAGCGAATAGCAAACAACGCTTTTAAGGGGGATTTATGGCTGCTGCGGAAACTCATGTTGTCATCGTCGATGACGACCTCATTTCTCTCGAAGTCATGAAAGCCATGCTCAGCCACTTTCCCGACACCCAAATTAGTACCGCACAAAGCGGCCAAGCAGCACTCGAACTCATCGTGGAAAAACGCCCCGATCTTGTCCTGCTTGACCACGAACTACCTGATTTTAATGGCGTTGAACTCTATTGCAAAGTTCATGACGCATTAGGCGAGCAAACCCCGACCACCGCCATGATTTCCGGCCATGACCCGAGCGAATATAGCGCGGAATGCAAAGCCGCCGGCATTAATACGTTACTTCAAAAGCCACTAGCGCCCAGCGACTTGACTGAGCTGATGCGCATCGCCGGCACTGGCAAGTAAGCGCTGGCTGTCCTCTAAAAACTTTTGTGAGAATTCGCCAAAGTAGTCGCTTATCTCGGCGAATTTCTCAACAAAACCTGATTTGTCTCCCTGCTCAAGCTGGCCGAGTACCTGCGTAAAGCTCTCCAGATAGCGGCGCATCATGGCGAAGTTCTCAGGGTGCGCGAGAATAATATCGGCATATAGATCAGCGTTCTGTGCGAATAAGCGCCCGACCATCATTAACTCCAAACGATAAATCGGGGAGCTGAGATCTAACAGCTCTTGCAAGTCGGCTTTTTCACTGGCGAGGTGCGCGCCATATACAAACGTGGAAAGGTGGCGCATCACTTGAATAAAGCCCATGGCTTCATCATGACGCTCGGCACTGGTTTGATAGAGCTGAGCCCCCCAACGGATCAAAGTGTTGAGCAACCATTGATAGGCCGGAGCGTCGCGGCCCTCGGTCACCACGATCAGCTGTTTCGCTAAGGTCGCTACCTGCGGTCCAAACATAGGATGCAGGCCAACCACTGGGCCCTGATGCTGCTTAAGCATGGCTTGCAATGGCTTTGCCTTGATACTGGTAACATCCGCAAGGATGCAATGTTCCGGCAGCTGCGGCAAGGTCTCAATCACCGCCTCGGTGACAGCGATGGGCACACTCACAAGTACCAAGTCGGCGTTGGCACACACAGCTGCTAATTGATCTTGCTCTCCTTCGCCAATGCAATGTACGTGTGCGCCAGCCTCGCGGAAACGTTCGGCAAAGAGTCCACCGAGCGCACCGTAACCGCCCACCACAACAATGGTTTTGTCTTCCAGATGTACGTCTGCCGCTTGCTGTTGCTGATAAGACTCACGAATCACCCGGCGCAGGACATCCTCAATCAGATCAGGTGATAAGCCTATCGCCTCAGCCTCGCTGCGTCGCGCCGCGATGAGCTTTACTTCACGCTCTGGAACATAAAGTGGCTGGCCCAAGCTACGCTTCACGGTCCCGACTTCAGCGGCGAGCTGACGGCGACGCTGCAAGAGTTGTAATAATGCGTTATCGGTTTCATCAATTGCTTCACGCAATTGCTGTAAGCGTTGTTGCGGGTCGTTGGGGACAGCGGCGTCTGACATCCTGGGCTCCTTACTTCTCTAGAGCTTTTATTGTGCCTTATTTCGGGCATAAAAAAACCCGCCATTGGCGGGTTTTTTCAGATCTAAGCTGATCTTAAGACAGCTTCTCACGGATACGTGCAGATTTACCTGAACGCTCACGCAAGTAGTAAAGCTTAGCACGACGTACCGCACCTTTACGCTTCACTTTGATGCTATCGATGATTGGGCTGTGCGCTTGGAATGTACGCTCAACGCCTTCACCATTTGATACTTTACGAACCGTGAAAGAAGAATGTAAACCACGGTTGCGCTTAGCGATAACCACGCCTTCAAATGCCTGAACACGCTCACGGTTACCTTCAACAACTTTAACATTAACGACCACTGTATCGCCCGGTGCGTAGTCCGGAAGGTCGGTTTTCATTTGTTCGTCTTCGATCGCTTTGATCAAATTTTGACTTACTTTTGCCATGTTAGCCTCACTTTCCTAGATTAACTACCCGCATCAGAATCAGCTTGGTATTGATGAATAAATTCATCGAGTAGCTGTTGCTGTTCGTCAGTCAGAGCTAGGCTGTTTAACATTTCTGGACGTCGCAACCAGGTTCTACCGAGAGCCTGCTGCAGACGCCAGCGTCTAATTTTTTCATGATTTCCACTCAGTAACACTGGTGGAACCGCCTCACCATCTAAAACTTCTGGTCGTGTATAGTGCGGACAATCCAACAACCCGGCTGCAAAAGAGTCTTCTTCAGCTGAGTCTTGGTGACCAAGCACTCCGGGAACTAACCGTGCCACACTGTCAATCATGACCATGGCAGGCAATTCGCCCCCGCTTAACACGTAATCACCAATCGACCATTCTTCATCAACGTGGCGCTTTATTACACGCTCATCGATGCCTTCATAGCGACCGGCAATCAAGATGAACTTGTCACGTTGTGCCAGTTCTTGCACGCCTTCGTGATCAAGCTTGCGACCCTGAGGTGACAAATACATCACCTTGGTATCAGCCCCTAGCTGTTGTTTGGCTGCTGCAATCGCGTCGGTGAGCGGTTGCACCATCATCAACATGCCAGGACCACCGCCATAGGGGCGATCGTCAACGGTGCGATGCTTATCGTGAGTAAAATCGCGTGGGTTCGTTAGCTGAATATCTAACAGCCCATCGCGTACTGCTCTACCCGTTACACCGTTGTCGGTAATTGCTTGGAACATTTCAGGAAACAGCGTTATCACGCCAACCTGTAATTTTCCAGCCATTAGAAATCCGACGGCCAATCCACAACGATACGCTTGTTTACCTTGTCGACTTCTTGAATGTACTGACTCTGAATAAACGGAATCAGACGTTCAGAACGACCAAACGCATCATTGCTGTTCGCTTTCACCACCATCACATCATTCGATGCTGTGGCCATTAACTGGTCAACAGTCCCCATGTTATAACCGTCAGTGTTTACCACAGTCATACCAATAAGGTCACGCCAGTAAAATTCATCCTCTGGCAACTCAGGCAGTTGTTCGGCTTCGATAATGATGTCAGCACCTGTCATTAAGTGCGCCGCATCACGGTCATCTACGCCTGCCAACTTGGCAATCAGTCCTTTATTGTGTCGACGCCATTCCTCGACTTGAACTTCTTGCACTTTACCCTGCTTACGAATCTGCCAAGGGTGATAATCAAAAATGGCTTCAACGTCGTCGGTATAACTCTGAATTTTTAGCCAACCTTTCACTCCATACACTGCGCCTAACTGGCCAATGACGACATGTTCTGCAGGTTGATTCATAGTTACGCGATTACCAACGTTGATTAATTAAGCTGAATTAAGCTGCGCTACGCGCATCTTTTAAAAGCTTGGCTACGCGCTCAGATACTGTTGCGCCGTGACCAACCCAGTGCTCAACACGCTCAAGATCTACGCGTAGTTTTTCTTCTTGACCACGCGCTAGCGGGTTGAAGAAGCCTACATTTTCAATGAAACGACCGTCGCGGGCATTGCGACTGTCGGTTACTACCATCTGGTAGAATGGACGCTTTTTAGCGCCGCCGCGTTGTAAACGAATGGTTACCATTACGTTCCTCGATACAGTTTTATAATGTTAAATAAATAGAAAAATCTCCGACCGGGGTCGAAGAGCCCGGCAATTCTACCGATTTTTCTGTCGAATGCAAGTATTCTCTAGCGTTTAGGGAACATGCCTGGAGGCATTTTGCCGCCCATTCCGCCAAGGCTTCGCATCATTTTTGCCATACCGCCGCCTTTCATTTTCTTCATCATTTTTTGCATCTGCATAAATTGCTTCAGCAAACGATTGACGTCTTGTACTTGCGTACCCGAACCAGCGGCGATCCGGCGTTTCCGTGAGCCCTTGATCAAATCGGGGAATTCACGTTCTTTCGGTGTCATGGAGCTAATGATTGCCTCCATACGCACCGTCATCTTGTCATCCATTTGACCTTTGACTTGGGCGCTCATTTTGCCCATGCCTGGCAGCTTGTCCATAAGCCCCATCATACCGCCCATGTCACGCATCTGCGCAAGTTGCTCACGAAAGTCTTCAAGTGAGAACTTGCCTTCTTTCATGACTTTTTTGGCAACTTTCTCGGCTTTCGTACGGTCGACTTTTTGCTCAAGCTCATCAATCAAGGAGAGCACGTCGCCCATGCCCAAAATACGTGATGCCACGCGTTCTGGGTGGAAAGGTTCGAGCGCAGTATTTTTCTCGCCGACACCTAAGAATTTGATGGGTTTGCCGGTAATGTGGCGGATTGATAAGGCCGCACCACCGCGCGCATCACCATCGGTCTTGGTCAGTACAACACCGGTTAGCGGTAAAGCTTCGTTAAAGGCTTGCGCAGTATTGGCAGCATCTTGACCGGTCATCGCATCCACGACAAACAAAGTTTCGATCGGCTTGATGGCTGCATGTAAATCTTTGATTTCTGCCATCATAGCATCGTCGATGGCCGTACGACCGGCGGTGTCCACTAACACCACATCGATGAATTTCTTCCGTGCATGGCTGATGGCCGCTTCGGCAATAGCTACTGGCTTTTGCTCAGTACTCGACGGGAAGAATTCAACCTCTACTTCATTCGCCAACGTCTCGAGCTGCTTTATCGCCGCTGGACGATAAACGTCAGCGGAAACAACCAAGACTTTTTTCTTCTGCTTTTCACGCAGATAGCGCGCGAGTTTACCAACACTGGTGGTTTTACCTGCCCCCTGCAAACCGGCCATCAGAATAACTGCTGGCGGTTGAGTTGCGAGGTTCAATGGCACATTGCCTTCACCCATGGCATGTTCAAGTTCCTGTTGCACAATTTTCAGGAAGACTTGGCCAGGCGTCAGGCTTTTATTCACTTCAGTGCCGACTGCACGCTCTTTCACGCGCTTGATAAATTCGCGCACCACAGGCAATGCCACGTCGGCCTCAAGTAAGGCCATCCGTACTTCGCGTAAGGTGTCTTTAATGTTGTCGTCGGTGAGTCGCCCACGACCACTAATATTTTTTAACGACTGCGAGAGGCGTTCACTTAAGTTCTCAAACATCTGTTGTTGTCCATCTACGACTAGCTGGAGATAATCTGGCGGCGATTATAACGTAATTCAAGCAAAGTTTCCTGATCCTATTGGGTTTCTCTGGCACAATGCATATACTTGAGCTTCCAACTCAGTAAGTTACAACATTCAGTTAAACCAATTAACGCGTGGAATCGATGATGCTAGGCCTGCTCGCTCTCACTTTAGTGCTTTACCTTGTCAGCGCTGGATTGCTCTGGCGTCAGCTAGCCCGCGAAAGTGCTGCGACCACCGTGAATGGCTGGGTTGCGCTTGCTGCGGTAGTGAGTCATGGTGCGCTACTCACCTGGTATTTGGCCAGTGACGGTTTTGACCACTTAAATGTGGCAAGTAGCCTCAGCGTGGTCGCATTCTTGCTCGCCCTGCTTTCGTTCGTGCGAGTGCAACGTAATAGTGGTTTGGTGTTGCGCCCTGTTATTTATGTTTTCGCTGCGGTCAGCTGTGTCATTCTGTTTCTCAGCCCAGCGCATTGGGGCGCCACTATTACCAACACGCATGGTCTTGCCATCCATATTGTCTTGAGCTTGCTGGCGTATGCCATTCTGATGCTCGCGACCCTATACGCAGTGCAACTCTTGTACCTGAATTATCTGCTGAAAAATCATCGTGTGAACGCATTGTCTAATTACCTGCCGCCGTTAATGGTGGTAGAGAAATATTTTTTCCGCCTGCTGAGCACCGGCACACTGCTGCTATTTATTGCCATTGCCAGTGGCTTTATCTTTCTCGACGATATGTTCGCACAAGGCCAAGCACATAAAACCATTCTCAGCTCGATTGCCGCGCTGATTTATTTGGCGATTGTCCTATTACATCGTGCGCAGGGTATGCGCGGACGTTTGTTGGTGGTCGCAAGTGTCGTGGCGAGTATCCTTCTCAGCCTAGGTTATTTCGGTAGTCGCTTTGTGCGGGATGTCTTGCTGAGCTAATTCAAACTTGACTTGTCAGACCATCTCATTAAATTAGGCATTCAAGTATTTAATATAGGTAACCTTCTTGGACGAGATAGCCACGTCAACCCTGCTTATTATCTTAGGGGTATTACTGTTTCTCTCGGCGTATTTTTCAGGTTCGGAAACCGGCATGATGTCGGTCAACCGCTACCGTCTGCGTCACCTGGCTCAACAAGATCACTCTGGCGCGAAACGCGTACAGTATCTACTCGATCGTCCTGATCGACTGATTGGTCTTATTCTGATCGGCAACAACCTGGTAAACATTGGTGCCTCGGCAATTGCGACCGTACTGTGTTTCCGTTGGTTTGGCGATGCCGGCATTGTGGTAGCCACCTTCGGCCTCACCATCATCGTGCTTATCTTTGCCGAGGTCACGCCAAAAACAATCGCGGCACTACATCCCGAGCGCGTGGCTTTTCCTAGCTCGATCATTTTGAAGCCACTTTTGACCATCATGTATCCATTCGTGGCTACCGTGAATTTCATCACCAATGGTTTCATGCGCATACTTGGCGTTAATCCGAATACCACCATGGGTCAAGACGCTTTGAGCTCTGAAGAGCTGCGCACCGTGGTGAACGAAGCGCAATCCATGATCCCAAGCAGTCACCAAGACATGCTTATCAGTATTTTGGATCTGGAGAAAGTAACGGTTGAAGATGTAATGATACCGCGTGCTGATATCAGCGGTATTGATGTGCAGGACGATATCAAATCGATTATCAAACAGCTTTCTCAGGCACAATATACCCGTCTGTTGCTTTACCGGGGCGAGATCGACGATGCCATTGGCTTCTTGCATGCGCGCGACATCATGCAAATTGTCACCAAGAGCAACAGTGAAACCGACAAAGCCGAGCTCATCCGGGCCGCCCGCGAGATCTATTTTATTCCAGAAGGTACGCCACTGAACGTGCAATTATTGAAATTTCAGCACAATAAAGAACGGATCGGCTTGGTAGTCGACGAGTATGGCGATATTCAAGGACTTGTAACGCTCGAAGATATTCTCGAAGAAATCGTTGGCGACTTTACCACGAATATCACCCCTGCTCCGAGTGAGACTGTCAGTGCCCAAGCAGACGGTTCCATCGTGGTCGAAGGGACCGCTAACCTTCGTGAATTGAATAAAGAGATGAACTGGGAATTGCCAACCGATGGGCCAAAAACCGTCAGTGGCCTGATTATCGAATGGCTCGGTGATATTCCGCAACAGCCCCTTTGCTTACGGATTGAGGGTTATGCCATCGAGATTGTCGAAAGTAGCGAAAGTATGGTAAAGCAAGTTCGTTTTCTGCCGCAGGAGTCGCACCATCAAGAGCAACAAAACCTGTTTAGTTAATGACCTCAGAAGAACAGGTCGATAAACCAGTTCTTCTGCAAGTCTTCCTCGCAACGTCGTAGTTGCGCTCCATAGTTACCCGCGCGTTGTTTGACGCGTTCGGCGGTACGCATCAACCACGCTTTCGAGCGGTAGGTTTGCCGCTTATAGCCGGTCCAGCCCTCATGATAGTTCAAGTATAGGCCGTAGGCGTCCCACTTTGACACGCCATTGAGGCGATGGCTTTTATCAATAAACCAGCCCATAAAATCAATGGCATCCTCGAAAGAGTCACGCGAGGCCCAGCTATTACCCGTTTCGCGTTCGTAGTCATCCCAAGTCGGTGTTTTGGCTTGGGAGTAGCCATAGGCACTGCTTACTCGACCCCATGGAATAATCCATAGTAAATAGTCGCGCGGTGGCACCGCGTCGTGCTTAAATGAGCTTTCTTGGTACATGATGGCCATCGGGATCTGAATGGGTACGCCCCAACGTTCCTGCATATCAGCTGCGGCGTCGTACCAGTCAGGTTTCTCGTAGAAAATCTCGCACAAGTCATCCGGTTGTTCAGGCGGCGCCGTGGCACAGCCCGCTAACCCCAAAACCATAGCACTGCTTAGTGCGAGCAACGGCCACTTGCTCATGATGCCTCAGACGCCTTTTTACAATCAGCAGCAGTGCATTTTGCTTGCGCAAAGTAATTATCGAGGAAATCATCAAATGAAGTCCCCTCATCTTCTTGCTCGCGCGCCTCTTGCTCAGCAATCGAAGCCTGCGTCCAAGCACTGAAATCGGCTTCGCTAAAGTAGCGCAACGGCTGCGCTAATTCTTTTTGGTACGCGCGCGCCAGTCGCATGCCCAAATGGCTGTTATCAAGATTTTCTTCGCGCATCATCGCCAGCATACGACCCGACAGCGTTAACTCTGGATTCAGCACCATCTGATAATGCTCGGCCACAGTTTGACTGTAGTCATTCTGATCAGGGCCATCCATAAAGCGCGCCAGCGCTTGTAAATCGGCGAAAATATCCTCTAACCAATCACTGATAGGTCGGTCATAGCCATTGTCATCTAGGGTTAAGCGCGGGTTACGCCCATCTAACACGACTTTATTGAAATTCTTTTCTGTGACTTGCTGGGCATCCCAATCGAGTGATGGGCTGTCATTAAGTAGACAATAGAGCACTAGTAGGTCGAGCATGCGAATTTGCTCGGCGCTAATACCAATAGGACTGAACGGATTGACATCAAGTGCACGCACTTCAATGTATTCAACACCACCACGCTCTAGCGCCTGAGTGGGCGTTTCGCCGCTCTTAGCGACGCGCTTAGGGCGAATCGGCGAGTAAAATTCGTTTTCGATTTGCAAAATGTTACTGTTCAACTGACGGTACTCAGTTTCACCGTTTGCAGTTTTCTCTTTCACACCGATTTTGGCAAACCGTTGCGAGGGTGTCGTAATCGCGCGGCGTAACCGCGTGACATAATCCGTCAGCGAGTTATAGGTGATTTGTAAGTCCGCTTGCTCTTTATTGGTATAACCTAAGTCGCTCATTCGCAGCGAAGTGCCATACTCGCGATAGACCGTCCCCTTACCAAGCGATTTCAACTCTAACGTGCTATCCGCATGCTTCAAAAAGGATTGGCAAATCGCTGGCGACGCTCCAAACAAATAAGGAATCACCCAGCAGACACGTTTATAATTACGGATCAAACCGAAATAACGCTGCGAAATGTACTCAGCGTCCGCCGCCACGCCGTCTTCAGCTGCTAAGGCTTCCCACATGCTGTGCGGCACCGAGAAGTTGAAGTGAACTCCGGATATGATCTGCATGCCGCCACCGTAGCGATAGGTTAAGCCACGGCGATAAAGATTCTTCATGCGGCCACTATGCGAGCTGCCATAACGCGCTATATGGATATCCTGTTCATCGCCAACAAAACACGGCATGCTCAGTGGCCACATGAGTTCATCTCCCATGTAGCGATAAGTGTAGCTGTGAATGTCTGTTAGTTGATCCAAGGTCACCTGAATATCGCTAGCCACCGGCGTGATGAACTCCAACAGCATCTCTGCATAATCGGTCGTAATATGCGGATGCGTCAGGGTTTTACCCAATGCTAACGGGTGGGTGGTGGCGGCTAGGCGCCCTTCTGGAGTAATACGAAGACACTCACGCTCGATACCACGTTGGATACGTTTTAACGCCTTTAAATCCGTTTGGGATTGCAAGTGCTCGAGCGACTTCAACAGTGTTGTTTGCAAACTCAGTCCTGCCTTTGGCTACATAGGTATTAGATGATGCAAAGCTTACTGTTTCTGGCGCCAAACGTCCATGATCATGAGATAATTTGGCGATTGCATGCGCCCGTGGCATGATATTTAGCAACATTTCTGGCGATTGGAAGTATATGGCAAACAACGATAACAGCTCCAAGGACTTTGCCGAGCTAAAACAAGCGATCGAAGCTGCAGAAGCTGCAAACCGTGCTAAAGGTGAGTTTCTGGCAAATATGAGCCACGAAATCCGCACCCCGATTAATGCCATTCTCGGGATGACGCAGTTGTGCCTAAAGACAGAACTAAGTGACAAGCAATACGGCTACTTGAAATCTATCGAAGGCTCTTCGAAAATACTTTTAGGTATTATCAATGACCTTTTAGACTTTTCGAAGTTAGAAGCGAACAAATTGACAATTGAGTCGATTCCTTTCGACTTAGAGGAGGTGCTGCGTAACCTCGCCGATCTTTTTGCCTATCGGGCACATGATAAGAATCTCCAATTTATCATCAATTTACCAGCCAACCTTCCCACTCAGCTGATCGGCGACCCGCTGCGCCTGAATCAGGTCCTCGTTAATTTAGTGAGTAATGCAATCAAATTCACTGAACATGGTGAAGTCGTGGTATCCGTAACCAAGTTAGACCAAACCGAAAGTCACCTTTTCTTGCGGCTTTCCGTAACCGATACCGGTATCGGCATGGACGAAGAGCAACGCCATAAGCTGTTCCAAGCTTTCACCCAGGCAGATACCTCGACAACACGGAAATACGGCGGTACCGGCTTAGGTCTGGCAATTAGCCAACGCATTGTGAAATTAATGAACGAACATGGTATCGGGGTCACCAGTAGTAAGGGGCAAGGCACCACTTTTTTCATCGAATTACAACTGCCTTTGCAGCAACCTCAGCAACCTCGTATTCCAGCAAACGTTCTGGCAAAACTCGCAGCCACACGCGTCATGATCGTAGAAGACAACCTCACCACGCGCGAAATGCTGAACGACCTATTACGTAGCCTGCAAATTGATGTTGAGAGTTTTCGCACTGCGGAAGAAGCTATGCAACGACACCAGGCGGCGCCTTTCGCAGCAGCCATCATCGATTGGCAACTCCCCGGCATGAGCGGCTTGGAACTTTGCCAGCAACTGCTAAGTGAGGATCAGGCGCTAAAGTGTATTTTAGCCACTAGCTATCACGCAACTGAGCTTATCGATAAGGCGCGCGAGTACGGTGTCCAAGGCCACTTATTAAAGCCCTACACCAGCCATGCAGTAATACGTGAGCTAAGCTCTATTCTGGCGTTACATGCGCAACAACAGCAAACCAACCATGATAGCGCTTTGTCTGAACTAGAAGGCACACGCGTATTACTCGTTGAAGATAATGATATCAACCAACATATTGCCAAAGAGATGCTCGAGCACCTTGGCTTTCAAGTCGATCTCGCACAACATGGTGGTGAAGCCATCGAGCTCGTCGAACAATACGCCTATGGCGTGGTGCTTATGGATATTCAGATGCCGGTCATGGACGGCTACCGCGCAGCGAAAGAAATTCGCTCTCGCTTCGCCTATGAGCAATTGCCGATTATTGCAATGACAGCCAATAGCGCCAGTGAAGATGTCGAGCAGTCGTTGGCGGCTGGCATGCAAGACCATATCGCCAAACCGATTGACGAGGCGAAGCTAAAAGCAGCCCTGGAAAAGTGGTGTCGACGCGACCGCCAAGAGGCCCCGACCGTCAAGCCAACCGTGGTTACGGAGAAAAAGCAGCGCTACCCGCGCCACCATGATATTGACTTTCAAAGTGCTTTGACGCGACTGAACCATAATATTGTTTTGTACGTTGACTTAGTCGCACGATTACAAGAAAGCTACCAAGAAGCACCGCAACGGGTGGTCGATTTTCTCAGTAAAGGACAGCATGAGGAGGCACGCCGTTATTTTCATACGCTAAAAGGCGCAGCGGCTAACCTTGGTCTATCGGGAATTGAAAAACTTGCAGCGCAATTAGAGCTGGCGATGAAGAATGCCGAACTTGATCAGGTTGCTGATCATATTACACGCTTACGACCCATGCTCGAGCAAGCGCAACTCGCGGCAACGGATCTACAACTTTGGGTGGAACGTCAATGATTCGATTTTTATTTCTTATTCCGCTGGTACTTGGTTTGCTATGGTGGCTATACCTTCGCGCCAATGGTTACAACCTCAAACAGGGACGCAAAGGATTCGTGTACATTTTGGTTGTGAGTCTTTTTATTGCCGCTGTCTACACACTTTTACTTTGGGTATCAGGGCGCCAATTTTAGCGCCCTTCGCAAGCCGTTTTTCAGTCGCTATTTAACCCACCAACGCCAATAAAATACCGGCTGCCACGGCTGACCCCAGCACGCCCGCCACATTTGGCCCCATCGCATGCATCAGCAAGAAATTGCTTTGGTTGGCATCAAGCCCAACTTTGTTAACGACCCGTGCCGCCATGGGAACGGCAGAGACGCCCGCGGCACCAATGAGTGGATTGATTGGTGTTTTGCTGAAACGCGCCATCAATTTCGCCATCAACACGCCCGAAGCCGTGCCAATACTGAACGCGACTGCGCCTAAAGCTAAGATGCCTAGGGTTTCGACGGTAAGAAACTCACTCGCAGAGAGTTTTGAGCCGACTGCTAGCCCAAGGAAAATTGTCACTATGTTAATCAGCTCATTCTGTGCCGTTTTACTTAACCGCTCCACCACGCCAGCTTCGCGCATTAGGTTGCCCAGACAAAACATACCGACTAACGGCGTTGCCGTTGGCAAGAATAATAAAGTTAGGAACAACACCGCCAGCGGGAAGAGAATTTTCTCACGCCGCCCTACTTGCCGCAGTTGCTCCATGCGCACCGAACGCTCCTCTTTGGTAGTTAAGAGCTTCATAATCGGTGGCTGAATAATCGGCACTAGAGCCATGTAGGAATAGGCTGCTACTGCAATAGCTCCGAGTAACTCGGGACTTAAGCGGGACGCCAAGAAAATGGCCGTTGGGCCATCCGCACCGCCAATAATCGCTATCGCAGCGGCATCTTTCATACTGAACTCAAAGCCGGGAATGACGTTTAACGCGATCGCACCAAATAGGGTTGCAAAGATGCCAAATTGCGCTGCGGCCCCTAAGATAAGCGTCCGCGGATTCGCCAACAACGGACCAAAGTCAGTCATTGCGCCAACGCCCATGAAAATAAGCAGTGGGAAAACGCCGGTATCGATACCTACCACATAAATGTAGTAAAGAATGCCGCCAGGTTCAGTAAAGCCCGCAAGCGGTATATTCGCCAAAATTGCACCGAAACCTATCGGCAGTAATAACAAGGGCTCAAATTTCTTGCGGATCGCCAAATAGAGCAACAATGCGCCGACGCCCATCATCACTGCTTGCTGCCAAGTGAATGCCGCTAATGCAGTACTCTGCCAAAGAGTTATCCATCTCTCCATGCTGATTTACTCCAACGTTAACAGGGCATCACCAACGGCTACACTGTCGCCTTCTTTGGCAAAAACCTCAGCCACAGTACCGGCACGATCGGCTTTAATGTCGGTTTCCATTTTCATCGCTTCAAGCACGATCAACACATCACCTTCTTGTACTTGTTGGCCAGCTTTGACCACCACCTTAAAGACGTTACCAGCCAATGGCGCGGCTACCTCTTCACCCGCGCTGCTACTCGGATCAGCATTCGCACTCGGAGCTTGTTCAGAAGCGCTTAATTCGCCACTTGGACCCACTTCTACATTAAACACCTTACCATCCACTTTAACGCTGTAAGCTGCGGTTTTTCCGGCTGCTGCGGCAGGCTTACGTGCAGCAGGTTTACTATCCGCAGATTCCGCAGTTGGAACCGGCTCGAAAGCATCTGGATTATCACGATTTTCGAGAAATTTAAGGCCAATTTGTGGGAACAACGCGTAGGTCAGCACATCATCGACTTCATGCTTGGCGATGCGTAGTTTTTTCTCTTTGGCATGCGAGCGTAGCTCACTCGTGAGCTTGTCCATTTCGTCATCAATCAAGTCGGCGGGGCGACACGTAATGGGCTCATCTCCCTCCAGAACGCGTTGCTGCAACTCTTCATTTACGGGCGCTGCGGTGGCGCCATATTCGCCGCGTAAGACACCCTTGGTCTCTTTAGAAATGGACTTGTAGCGCTCACCACTTAGCACATTCAATACTGCTTGGGTGCCAACGATTTGCGAGGTCGGCGTTACCAATGGAATATAACCAAGGTCCTCGCGCACACGCGGAATTTCGGCTAACACTTCGTCGAACTTTTCGACCGCGCCTTGCTCTCGTAGTTGGTTTTCCATGTTGGTCAACATACCGCCTGGTACTTGTGCCAACAGAATACGCGCATCAACGCCCTTCAACGAGCCTTCAAATTGTGCATATTTTTTGCGTACGTCACGGAAATAACTGGCAATATCTTCGAGCTTCTCTAAATCCAAACCGGTATCACGCTCAGTCCCTTCGGTCATTGCAACGATGGTTTCTGTTGCGGAATGGCCGTAGGTCATACTCATTGAAGAAATAGCCGTATCGAGCATGTCGATACCAGCATCGATGGCCTTTTGGTAGGTAGCGGTGCTAAGCCCCGTCGTCGCATGGCACTGCATGGCAATAGGAAGACCGGTCGCCTTTTTCAAGGCGGTCACTAGTTCATACGCAGCTTGCGGACGTAACAGACCCGCCATATCTTTAATGAACAGTGAATCACAGCCAAGATCAGCTAACTCTTCCGCCATAGCGACCCACTTATCGAGCGTGTGTACTGGGCTGACAGTGTAGGCAAGCGTTCCTTGCGCATGACCTTCAACTTCTTTTGCTGCTTTGATAGCGGTCTGCAGATTACGCACATCATTCATGGCGTCAAAAATGCGAAATACGTCTACGCCATTTTCTTTGGCACGCTCGACAAAGCGGCGCACAACATCATCCGCATAATGCCGATAACCAAGTAGATTTTGACCGCGCAACAGCATCTGTTGTGGCGTCTTTGGCATGGCTTTCTTTAACTCACGGATACGCTCCCACGGATCTTCACCAAGGTAGCGGATACAGGCATCAAAGGTAGCGCCTCCCCATGACTCCATTGACCAGTAGCCTACGTTATCAAGCTGCTCGGCAATAGGTAACATGTCGTCGAGGCGCATACGCGTCGCAAGTAACGATTGGTGTGCATCACGCAACACTAATTCCGTGAGCTGCAGTGGTTTTGACATCTTAGACTCCTTCCCTAACTGACTCGTTATTCGTTTTTCGTTCTTCGTTGTTCGTTATTCGTGGTCGCGGCGGTAGGTGTGGACGGCTGCTGTTATCGCAGCTAAGCGTTGGCCATCGGTAGCCGCTTCGTTGGTGCGCTTGCGTCTACTTGGAGTAGGTGCTTGCTCGGGCTCATTGGTCGCAGCAACGCGACGTAACAGTCCCATAGCGAAGAGTAACAGGGTAAGAAAAACAAACACCGTTACCATGCCCGTGAGCATAATTGTGAATGCTTCAGAAAGTTGTTGTTCCATTGTGCACCTGCTCGTTAAACCTTAAGAATAAGCGTAACTGAAAAGCAGAATAACACAACTTTCGGTGCAGAAAGTCTAGGGAAGCAATATAGGAAGTATAAATCTGAGAAATGGCGCGCTCGGGAGGACTCGAACCTCCAACCGCCTGGTTCGTAGCCAGGTACTCTATCCAGTTGAGCTACGAGCGCACTTTCGGTAATGACTTACTTGTAAAACTATTGTTGCAATGGCGCGCTCGGGAGGACTCGAACCTCCAACCGCCTGGTTCGTAGCCAGGTACTCTATCCAGTTGAGCTACGAGCGCGTTGCAATTTTCACAAATGGCGGTGAGGGAGGGATTCGAACCCTCGATAGAGCTACAAACCCTATACTCCCTTAGCAGGGGAGCGCCTTCAGCCACTCGGCCACCTCACCGCTTACTTGTGGCGTTGCATTCTAATGGCACAGCCAATAATGTCAATTGATTTTTTCTGTAATCCGAATCGTTTGTGGGAATTTTGAACATCTCGAGCAAATTTCCCGCAGAACGCAGTGTTTTAGGATGTTACAGACAAAAAAAGCTGATGACGGCTCATCAGCTTTTTCGACAGGAAAACATTATTCGGATGAGTCAGACTTGTCCTGATGCTCTGCCTGAATTCTGATATAAATTTCTTCTCGGTGTACCGAGACATCCTTGGGCGCATTGACACCAATCCGCACTTGGTTCCCTTTTACACCCAATACCGTGACTGTGACCTCGTCTCCGATCATCAAGGTCTCACCCACTCGACGGGTTAAGATCAACATGTTACCTGCTCCTTCCCTACTTTTTATGTGTGGGCATCCTTGAGAAACTCCACACGACCAGCCTGATTAGAATTCTATTATGACGGTGCATGATTTATCACCAACTGTCATACAACATTCATTCTAGCAAGGAACTTTCGACCTTGACAGCACGAATACGGGTATCTAACTCCGGTCTCATGTTGTTTATCGCAGTAATTCCTCGATTCGACGCTCGGCTGCTGCTAGCGCAGCAGGAATATTACCTGCATCACTACCACCGGCTTGCGCCATATCAGGTCGTCCGCCTCCTTTGCCACCTACTTCAGCAGCGGCGCAATTGACAACGTCACCCGCTTTAACTTTAGCAGTTAAGTCCTTGGTTACGCCAACAATCAAGCTCACTTTCTCATCAGCGGCGACAGCTAAGACTACGATGCCACTCCCGAGTTGGTTCTTAAGATCATCCACCATGCCTCGTAGAGCCTTACTTTCTACGCCATCGAGCGAAGCCAAGATCACTTTATGACCGCCGATTTCCTTCGCGTTCTCGACTAAGCTTCCGCCTGCTTGCGATGCCATTTGTTGTTGCAACTCAGCGATTGTACGCTCGAGTTCTTTATGGCGCTGTAACTGTTGCTGAATGCGCTCAGGTAACTGACTCGGATCCGCTTTCAACAAGCTCGCACTACTACGTAGCAGTTGCTCTTGTTGCTGTGCGTACTGCAGTGCAGCGAGCCCAGTCACTGCATCGATGCGGCGTACGCCTGATGCGATACCTGCTTCACTGACAATGCGGAAGCTGCCGATATCACCGGTACGGGCGACGTGTGTACCACCACATAGTTCCATGGAGTAGTCGCCCATGCGCACAACGCGGACATCGTCATCGTACTTTTCGCCAAACAATGCCATGGCGCCAGCCTCTTTGGCCTTTTCGATCGGCATTAAGGCAGTCGTTAACTCATGGTTGGCTACGATTTGCTCGTTAACTTGCTGTTCAATTGCCGCAATCTCATCTGCGGTCATGGCAGCAAAATGCGAGAAGTCAAAACGCAAACGCTCAGCGGTCACCAAACTACCTTTTTGCGTTACATGCTCGCCCAGAATATTGCGTAACGCTGCGTGCACCAGATGGGTGGCACTATGGTTGCGCTTCACCGCAGCTCGACGCTCGGCATCGATTTGAGCCTGCACTTCATCACCGACTTGCAGAGCGACTTCGGTATGACCATGGTGAGCAATCGCCTTGCCAATATACTTGGTATCGGTCACGACAAATTCACCGCCGTTCACGGTTAAGCGGCCAACATCACCAATCTGACCGCCGCTCTCGGCGTAAAAAGGTGTTTGTGACAACACCACAACACCCTGCTGGCCAGCTTCAAGCTTTTCTACCAACTTACCGTCAGCAAATAGCTCGACGATTTTGCTTTGGCCCGCAACGTCGGTGTACCCAGTAAACTCACTGCGTTGGCTCGACTTCATGCGCTCATTGTAATCAACACCAAATTGCGAAGCCTGTTGCGCACGTTTACGTTGCGCAGCCATTTCTTTATCGAAGCCTTCGACATCAATGGTCAGTTCTTTTTCGCGGGCGATATCCGCCGTTAAGTCGACTGGAAAACCGTAGGTATCATAAAGTTTGAAGACGACGTCTCCCGGAATGACCGAACCTTTGAGGTGATCCAATGCGTCTTGTAAAATAGCTAGGCCACGCTCGAGCGTTTTGCCAAACTGCTCTTCTTCACGCAATAGCGCGTCGCTAATAACTTTTTCTTTTTCGACGAGTTCAGGGTATGCCTCGCCCATTTGCTCGAGCAACGCCGGAACGAGTTTATGGAAGAAGGTTCCTTGGGCGCCTAGCATATTGCCGTGGCGGACCGCACGACGAATAATGCGCCGCAACACATAACCACGACCCTCATTGGACGGCTGTACGCCATCAGCAATCAAGAAGCTACACGAACGAATGTGGTCAGCGATAACGCGCAACGATTTACTATCTAAATCGTCCGTCCCGATAATTTTTGCCGCAGCTTTTATCAGTGCCTGAAACAAGTCGATATCATAATTACTGTGCACGTGCTGCAGCACTGCGGCAATGCGTTCAAGGCCCATGCCCGTGTCAACCGATGGCTTAGGCAACGGGTCTAAGGTACCGTCGGCTTGACGGTTGTATTGCATGAAAACGAGGTTCCAGATTTCGATGTAACGATCACCGTCTTCCTCAGGTGTTCCTGGTGGTCCACCCCATACTTCTTCACCGTGGTCGTAGAAAATCTCAGAGCAAGGCCCGCAAGGCCCAGTATCACCCATGGCCCAGAAGTTGTCTTTCTCGCCAATGCGCGAGATACGATCTTCTGGCACGCCAATTTCTTTTGCCCAAATGTCGTAGGCTTCATCATCTTCAGTGAAGACAGTTACCCAAAGCTTTTCTTTCGGTAATTGCAATACGCCGGTAAGAAACTCCCACGCATACTGAATCGCTTCACGCTTGAAGTAATCGCCAAAGCTAAAATTACCCAACATTTCAAAGAAAGTGTGATGGCGAGCGGTATAACCAACGTTCTCCAAGTCATTGTGCTTACCACCGGCACGCAAACAGCGCTGTGAAGAAGTCGCACGGTTGTAGTCACGCTTCTCGTCACCCAGAAATACATCTTTAAACGGCACCATTCCCGCGTTGGTAAAAAGCAAGGTGGGGTCGTTTCCTGGAATCAATGATGCTGAAGGCACGCGTTGGTGACCTCGCTCAGCAAAATAAGACAAAAACGCTTCACGGATTTGCGCGCTGGTCATACTCATATGAACACTTTCCTACTACAACTTGTCGGGGTGAAAATTCGTTTAATTAGCGCGCAAGACTACCATGATTGTGTGCTTTCGACTAGTCTGCAAACGCATCCGCGTGCATTGCTAGCGCCCTTTTTATCTCATCGAATCGAAAGCCGCGATTGAGTAAATGTCGCATGACTTTATCGCGTTCTTTTGCCGATTGTGGGGGATGTTCACCTAGTTTCTTACACAGCCGCTCATAACAAAGTTCAACCCAATCGGGACTGGCGGCTGTAACAGCTGTCTGCAATAGGTCTTCATCGATACCTTTGCTGGCAGCCTTGGCTTTAATTTTTAGCCAGCCATTACCACCTAGTAACGCTTGTCTTAGCCATATTTCGGTATAGCGTTGATCGGATTGCCAGCCCTGTTCTTGCGCTTTTGCTAATGCCTGGCGAATGACTTTATCGCTGAACTCCCGTTGGCGCAGCTTTTGTTTCAACTCGAATGCACTGTGTTCGCGCCGACCCAGCAAGCGCACCACGACCTCATCGGCTTGTAATTGTTCTTCAGCTTCAGACATTTCGTTCACCATGGAATTTTTTTCTTAGTCTACACTCTATAACTACAACTGTTGAGCGCCAAGTGTGTGTTCTATCTCTTAAAGAAAAGGAAGTTTTATGCGTTATTTGAGTTCAGTTTTTATCGCCCTTGCAGCTTTTGTTTTGATGGGCTGTCAACCGCCAGCTCCGCAACAACAGGCAACTGAAAAGACACTCTCCGTTTCAGCGTCAGCGAGTGTGCAAGCGGTTCCCGATCAAGTGCAATTAACCGTTAACGTAGAGCGTACAGGTATGGATATTCCGGCTCTGAAAGCCGAAGTGGATGGCATAACAGCGAAACTCATTGAGCGCTTGCGCGAGCAAAATGTAGCGGAAACTGCGATTCAATCTCATGCCCTTCGGGTTTATCCACAACACCGCTATGACGAAGGTGAGCAGAAGCTCGTTGGCTATCAAGTGAACCGCCGCATGGTCGTCGATTTTGCCAGCATTGAGCAACACGCAGAATTTCTCGAATTTGCTCTTAACAATGGCGTGCAACGCGTCGACGAGCCTGTGTTTAGCGTTAGTAACGCGGACGAACTTTATCAGCAAGCCTTAACTGAAGCGATTGCGCTTGCACGTGCCAAAGCTGAACGAATGGCCAACGCAGCGGGCGTTGCAATCAAGGGAGTTCAGAGCTTACAAGAGAGTTCACAACAAGCACCGGTAGTGCGTTACCGCGTGGCCCAAGCGGCAATGGCTGACTCGGTCAGCTTACCCGGACAACAAAGTATCGAAGCGCGAATCGCGGTGGTCTTTAACCTCATTGGGCAAGATTAGACTCAAACAATGCGGGCCTCCGCCGCCACGGATGAACTCCGTGGCGTCGACCGCAATGACCTTCACATCACTCAACGCTTCACCCACCTGAACGAGCGCCAATCGGTTCGAGTCAGCAAAACGCTCGTGGCGAAACTGTGGCACTACGATGGCATTTGCCAGGCGAATCATATTGACGTAGCTTGCCAACATTGGCGCCTGTCCGCGCACCCGCACGCCTTTTTTTCGCTGCACATCATGAAAAAGTTCAGGCTTATCTATAACCGCTTGGCACGGGGGCAATTCGAGCCAACGATACTGTGCTGACCAAGCTTGTTGACGTAAGCTCAACACCTCTTGGTTCCACTTAGGGTCATTTTCTGACTGCGCATAGGCAATCAGATCGGGTCCAATGAACTGAATTTGATTGTCCACATGGCCCAGCGTCTCGTCAGCACAGAGCGCTGTCTCAATCCAAATGATTCGCGTTAACCCAAGACGTGCTCTTAACACGCGCTCAAGTTGGCTGCGGCCCCACTGTGGATTACGTCGTTGAAGACTCGCAGCATGCACGAAAGCGGTTCCGGCACCATCGTGACTCAGCATGCCCCCTTCAAAAATGAAGGGCAGCTTTCGAAACGGGCGTCTTGTGCGTTGACTCAGGCGTTGCGCTACGCGTTGATCACGTCGATGCGCACTATGAACGCCTTGCCAACCATCGAAATCGGCACCCCATGCATACAGCTGTTCAGCCGCAACAAACTGTGGGCCATAGTCGCGTATCCAACTATCGTCGTAACTTAGCGGAAACCATTCTAACGCTTCGGGTAATTGCTGCAGCGCTTGCTGTAGTTGCGGAGGATGAATACCCAGACGTACGCTGTGGTATGGGGCAATGCGCGTTAACATCTGCAGCATTGCCTGTTGGGCGTAGCAAGCATTGCCACGCCAAACATCATTACGGTAGGGCCACAGTGCCAGCAGCGGCCCCTGCAGCTGCCAGTCGGCCAGTAAGGTCATTTGCGTGTGCGTTGTTTCGCGTTCTGCAGTCGTTTCGCCTGATTACGGCGGGCTCGGGCATAGCGTTTCTGCCGTGACTCTTGCTTGCGCGGGTCAATAAAGGTGCGTTCTTCGGCAGGGAGCCCTACCAGCTCACGCAGGTAATTAATTTGGCTCAGAGGTAACTCGCCCCAGCCACTTTGCGGTAACCCTTGTTCAAGGTTGATATTGCCGTAGCGTACTCGCATCAGACGACTGACGGTGACACCTTGCGATTCCCATAACCGTCGCACTTCTCGGTTGCGGCCTTCAGTCAACACCACGCGAAACCATTGGTTCATACCTTCACTGTGCGCACCGCCAGTCCGTTTGACTTCTTTAAACGCCGCTGGGCCATCTTCAAGTTGCACGCCCTTGGTGAGCTTTCGCAACATAGCATCGGTAACTTCACCAAACACGCGTACGGCATACTCGCGCTCAATTTGATGCCCCGGATGCATCAGTCGATTCGCCAATTCGCCATCCGTCGTGAATAGCAACAAACCTGAGGTATTCACGTCCAGTCGCCCTACCGCAACCCACCGTGCACCTTGCACACGCGGCAGACGGTCATAAACTGTCGGTCGCCCTTCAGGGTCCTTGCGCGTACACATCTCGCCCTCTGGCTTGTGATACATCAACACCCGACAAACCACGTCTTCAGGCGGCTTTATCGCTACTTCGCGACCATCAATCCGAACCTTTGCGTCACCATCAATACGTTCACCAAGACTGGCGATTTGGCCATTCACACTAATCCGGCCGGCTGCGATCATCGCTTCCAGCTCACGGCGCGAGCCATGTCCTGAACGGGCTAGTACTTTTTGTAACTTTTCACTCATTGGGCGTTTTCACTCTCTTTTGGCGCTGTCTCAGCGTTTGTGGCCTTTGTGGGGGGCTCTGGTATCGCAGGTAACTCAGCTAAATCGGTTAAATTAAAATAGTCTAAAAACTCATTGGTGGTGGCGTAAAGCTGCGGACGACCCGGCACTTCTCGATGTCCTACAACCTTCACCCAGCCCCGCTCTTGCAAGGTTTTCATAATTTGCGAACTGACACTCACGCCGCGAATTTCTTCTATGTCACCGCGCGTTATCGGCTGCCGGTAGGCGATTAAAGCCAACGTTTCCAATAATGCTTGCGAATAACGTGGCGGCTTCTCTTGCCAGAGGCCGGCGATTATACCACCTAATTCCGCGCGCGTCTGAAATCTATAACCAGAAGCGACACGCTGCAATTGCACGCCGCGCTCTTGATAATCTTGCTGCAACTCGTCGATGGTTTCGCGCACTTGTTTGCGGCTCACATCGCGGCCATGCTCCAGCAAATAATCACATAGCTGCGCAACACTTAAGGGGGCTTCTGCAACGAACAGAAGCGCTTCCAGTAATTGTTTAAGCTGTTGTTTCTGCATAAACCTGTCCACGCGTTGAAATATGGATTTCACTAAAAGCATCGACTTGTACAACATCAATCAAAGCTTCTTTGACCAGTTCGAGTACCGCGAGAAAACTTACCACAACGCCCTGTTTGCCCTCAGCAGCGGTGAATAAATCCGCGAAGCGCAAACGTTGCTGATTCTGTAACATATCGAGAATGCGGCTCATGCGCTCACGGGTTGAGAGTTTTTCCCGTTGCACCTGATGGTGATGTTGTAACTCAGCGTGCGCTAATGCTTGCGCAAACGCGACTGCCAACTCAGCCAAAGCAATATCCGGTAGCTGTTGCTGGACAAATTCTTTCGCGTCGGTCTCGGCGTGCACGACAAAGTGGTCACGACCCGCTTGCGGTAGCTCATCCAAATAGCCTGCGCCTTGCCGAATCGCTTCATATTCTTGCAAACGCCGCACCAGTTCCGCACGGGGATCTATTTCATCGTCTTCCTCAGCAGGCGGCCGCGGCAATAACATACGACTTTTAATTTCCGCCAACATCGCTGCCATCACCAAGTAGTCGGCCGCCAGCTCGAGCTTCAGCTCCTTCATCATATCCACGTATTGCATGTATTGCTTGGTGATAGGCAATATCGGAAGCTCGGTAATTTCTAATTTTTGACGACGAATCAAATACAGCAGCAAGTCCATGGGCCCAGAAAAGCTTTCCAAGATGAGTTCTAGTGCATCAGGTGGAATATAGAGGTCTTCAGGCTTTTCGATCACCGGTTCGCCGCGCACAAAACCAAGCGGTAAGGACTGTTGTTGTGGGGCTCCGGTTTTCGCGTCCATAGCTGCTTAACTATGCCTATTGTTGGAACGGCGAGGGGTCGCCGGAACCCACGCGCGTAACGACGATATCGCCATCAGCTAGATCAACAACTGTCGTCGGCGCTTCACCACGGTGCTCGCCGTCGATGATGCCATCAACTTGTGCGTCGAGCTTATCCTGAATTTCGTAGGGATCAGATTCAGCAAAATCGTTATCACCTAGCACTAAACTAGTCGACATCAGTGGCTCGCCTAAAGTTTCCAATAAAGCCATAGTGATGGGATCGTCGCTGACCCGAATACCGATCGTTTTGCGTTTGGGGTTCTGTAGACGCTTCGGCACTTCTTTGGTGGCTTTTAGAATGAAGGTGTAGGGCCCCGGAGTATTGTTTTTTAAGAGCCGAAAAGCAATGTTATCGACCCGAGCGTAGGTTGATAGTTCTGATAAATCACGGCACATCAAGGTGAAGTTGTGGTCTTTGTCGATATCACGAATACGACAAATTCGCTCGAGCGCACTTTTATCGCCAATGCGACAGCCAATGGCATAACCTGAATCCGTTGGGTAGACCAAAATGCCACCCTGCCTCACGACTTGAACGGCTTGTTCTATTAGGCGTTGTTGCGGGTTTTCTGGATGAATCGCAAAGTATTGACTCATAACTTTTTACTAGCTCGATTTTAGGGATGTGTCCATGTACTCCATATTGGCACAGTGTCTGGTGGTAGACAAAGATTTTTGCCGAGTTCACGCCACGGCCGTGGACCGTGAAAGTCGGAGCCAGCCGAGGCTGCAAGACCAATCTCACGGGCCATAGTCGCGAGCGCCAAACGATCGCCGGGGCGCTGTTGACTGATTGCCACTTCAACTCCATCCACACCGCTCTCTTTGCTCTCACGCAACAATCGTCGCAACCACTTGTTACTCAATTGATAGGCGTGAGGATGCGCGATCACAGCCTTGCCCCCAGCAGCCTGTACCGCCGTCGCAGCATCTGCCAATGAGCACCAGTCGGTAGCGATGTAAGCTTGCTGACCTTTACCGAGATACCGCCGGAAAGCTGTTTCTACGTCTTTCACCCAGCCTTGCTCAACCAACGCATCAGCCAAGTGTTTTCGAGTTGGCATGGTTAACTCCGCCGCTAACGGTGGAGTCACTTCAATGCCAGCTTTATGCAGCTTAGCTAACATGGCTTCATAGCGCTGCTGCCGCATAGCTTGTTGCTGCTCAAGTAAGTTGACTAAGGCTGGATGAGTGACCTCGACATTCAAACCGACCAGGTGAATTTCGAAGGCTTCCCAACGACAGGTGATTTCCACTCCAGGGATAAGTTGCAACGGTAATTCCTGCGCGGCGATCGCCTGTTCAGCTGCGGCGATACCAGCGGTGGTGTCATGGTCGGTCAGCGCCAAGTGGGTTACCCCCTGTGCGGCGGCACGCGCCACAAGTTCTGCCGGCGCAAGTTCACCATCAGAAAAATGACTGTGGCAATGCAAGTCGTATAACTTTTCCCCAGCGTTGGGTTCAAAGCGTGGTTGCTGTTCGGTCATTACAACGCCGCCGCCAATTCTGCACCTTGGCGAATGGCACGTTTGGCGTCGAGTTCCGCCGCAACATCCGCACCACCAATGAGGTGAACACTTTGACCTGCCTGTTGCAATTCGTCTTGTAACTCGCGCAATGGTAGTTGGCCCGCACAGATCACAACATTATCCACCGCCAACAGTTGCTCGTTACCATCGACTTCAATCCACAGTCCCTGATCATCAACCTTTTTATAGGTGACCCCTGCCAGCATCTGTACACCTTTTTTCTTCAATGTTGCGCGGTGCACCCAGCCAGAAGTTTTGCCAAGACCTTTCCCTACTTTGCTGGTTTTACGCTGCAATAGCCAGACCTCGCGAGAAGTTGACTCTGCTTTGGGTTGGGTTAATGCACCGCGGCTCTCATACGCTTTATCGATACCCCAGATTTCGTTCCACTCTTCAGCATCAAGGGTCGGGGAATGTTCGGTGGTGATATACTCGGCCACGTCAAAACCGATACCACCCGCACCAATCAAAGCAACCTTTGGACCGAGTTCTTTATGATCTCGCAGCACATCGAGGTAGCCCACTACTTTCGGATGATCGGCGCCAGCGAAGTCAACTTGACGCGGCACCACACCGGTCGCTAGCACCACCTCGTCAAACGCTTCTGTGGCAAGTGAAGTAGCTGTTTGCCGACTATTGAGATGGACCTGCACACCGGTATCGGCAAGGCGCTTATCGAAATAGCGTAAGGTTTCATGAAACTCTTCTTTGCCCGGAATTTGCTTGGCGTAATTAAATTGTCCACCAATGCGGTCACTGGCATCATAAAGATGCACTTCGTGTCCACGTTCCGCCGCATAACAGGCAAACGCAAGGCCGGCGGGCCCTGCCCCAACTACGCCAATGCGTTTCGCCGCCTGCGCTGGCTGCATGACTAGCTCGGTTTCGTAACAGGCTTGCGGATTCACCAAACAACTCGCCCGTTTGTTTTCAAATACATGGTCCAGACAAGCTTGGTTACAGGCGATACAGGTATTAATGCGATCGGCCTTGCCTGCTGCTGCTTTTGCGACAAAATCGGCGTCCGCAAGTAAAGGTCGAGCCATGGAGACCATATCCGCTTCATTCTTGGCGAGAATCTCCTCGCCGATTTCTGGGGTATTGATCCGATTGACGGCAACCACTGGAATCGAGACTTGTTCCCGCACACGCGCAGTGATCCAGCTAAATGCCCCGCGCGGCACCGAGGTAACAATCGTCGGAACGCGCGCTTCGTGCCAACCAATCCCGCTGTTAATAAGCGTCGCCCCAGCCGCTTCAATTTGCTTGGCTAAACGAATGACTTCTTCGTACTCATGTCCCTCGGGCACCAGATCAAGCATCGACAGGCGGTAAATAATAATAAAATCTTTGCCCACGGCGGCACGCACTGCCTTCATGATTTCCAAAGCAAAACGGGCACGGTTGTCAAACGAGCCGCCCCAGCGATCGGTGCGTTTGTTGGTGCGGGGACATAAAAATTGGTTAATCAGATAGCCTTCAGAGCCCATCACCTCAACCCCGTCGTAACCCGCTTTTTGAGCTAGCTTGGCGCAGCGGGCAAAGTGCTTAATCGTGGTGAGGATCTGACGCTCTGACATCGCCTTTGGTGTGAATGGCGAAATCGGCGCTTTCAGTTTACTTGGTGCCACCGCAAACGGATGGTAAGCATAGCGACCGGTATGCAAAATCTGCAGACATATTTTGCCATCATGTTTGTGTACCGCGTCCGTGATCTTGCGATGCTTAGCAACATGCCACGGGCGGCTTAACTCCGAGCCAAAAGGCTGTACGCGGCCACGGAAATTGGGACTAATTCCCCCCGTAACGATCAGGCCGACACCGCCTTTCGCACGCGCTTCATAGAACGCCGCGAGCTTGTCGAAGCCATGTTTTTCTTCTTCCAGACCGGTGTGCATGGAGCCCATCAACACGCGGTTTTTGAGCGTGGTGAAACCTAAATCGAGAGGTTCGAGTAAATGCGGATAGGGGGTTGTCACAGTGACCTCAACTTAAACGGCTGTTTGAATTCATTCACTGTACTGATTTCACCGCTTGGCGGCAAGTGCCAAGCGGTGAAACAATGCGGGTTTGAATTAGAAATAATACCCAATGTTAATGTTAAAGCGGGTATTGGTTTCATCCGCATCACCCACCATGGAGCCACCAACGAACGGCTGATTCTTGGCCGTAACCAAGTCAAAGTAGGTGTAAAGACCGCCGGCAGATACCGCCATCCCCAACACATTCATAAAGGTGTCTTCGGTGCCATCACGCTTATTGGTCATTAAACTGTAGTCGTTGTAGAAGGTTAAATTGGTAATTGGACCGAATTTAACCGGCAAGCTATAGGCAATGTTGGCGGTGTATAGCGTCGCCTTACTTGGGATGGTATCGTAAAACGCATAGGCGCCTACCACGATGCCGTCATTGGCCATATCCATGTCGTATTCATACTGACTGACTTGGCCCATGAAAGTCCAACGATCCACTGAATACACACCGTGCGCAGCCCAGGCACTGCGATCGCCGACATCATCAACGCCATCATTCATTTGACCAAACTGGCCCGAGAGACCCCATTCAAAGCTTTGGTCATCGGCCAGCGTATATTTTCGGGCGACCCGCGCCGCGAAACTATTACTTTCAGCAACTTCCAGCGTCGGCGTGTCATAGATGCCTTCGTCAGCAAACCTCACGCCAACGGGATCATAGGCGTAACGATCATCGCGGTTGCTAACAAAGCCATCAACGCCGCCTTGCTCGTCGTTTTTGAAAAAGGCGATATCAAAATCCCACTCAGGGTCACGGTAACGTAGCTTCACCCCAGCATCATGGTCATCTTCTAGCCCAACGTAGAAATTTGAACTGAAGAAGTAGCTGTTGGAGTTATAGGGCGTGACGCCAAACGGAACTTTAGTGATACCCAGTTGACCTTGCCAATTTTCATCAAAGTTATAGCCGACCCAGGCATGCTGCACTGACTCCATGTATTGGAACCAGCGGTATTGAGCCGAGAGAATGACATCGCCGATGGAGCCGCTGTAATCAATGCGAATTAAATCAAAATCGAGGTCACCACCACGATCTTTATTCGCATCGTTGTAGTCTTCCCAAACATATTGCGCACGTACCGCACCACCAATCGTAATCGGCGCATTTTGGGCCGCCTCTACGTCCTCCTCTAAGCGCTCAACTCGCGCTGCCAAAGCAGTGTTATTGGTAATACGTTGGCGTGGAGCCACTTCGGCGTTCGCAGTGTCAGAGGTTGACGTTTCATCTTGCTTAACGATAACAACTTCTTTTTCGACTTCTTTTTCGCGCTCTTCAGCAAGCTGCTCTTCGAGTTCCGCAACGCGACTCTGCAATTGTTCCATTTGTTCCAGCAACTTTTCTAGTTGCGCGGAAGTGGTGCTTTCGCCATCCTGTTGCGCCAACGCTGGGGAGCTCATAAGAGCCCCCACACAAACTGCTAATAAGGTCTTGTTCATACGCCCTCCTTATCGCAACACATGCAAGAAGTGCATATGTTTATGATAGTGATCAATGATGTCACCGATTACCGCGTCTCGTGACCAGCCGAGAATATCGTAGTCCTGACCACCTTCGCGCAAGTGAACTTCCGCTCGATAGTACTTCTGCTCTTCGGTCACCTCAGTCAGCGGCTGATCAGCATCAGCTTGAATGAAAGCCGGTTGGATATGGCTCACGATGTGCACTTTATAAACGAAGTCAATTTCATCGCCATGGACGACACGAAACTCCAGGTTATCACTCTCATCGAGCGACATTTGCACAGTTAAGCCGCTGGTTTTCATTTCTTCTTCCACATCTTCGAAAGCGGGCTTCACCACCTGCTGCAAGAATCGCTGCGCCACTTGCTTACTAGGAAAGTCAATAATGTTATGCAAACGCTCACGCCAGTTCTTGTTGCTCAGTGCGGAACTACCTAGGTAGTTGTTTTGCAGCGCATCTTTCTTGTGCACATCTATGCGTAAGGCTTTAATCAATCCAAAAGTGGTTATCATTAAAATAATCGTAAACGGCAATGCGGCGGCAATCGCCATGGTCTGCAGAGCCCCTAAGCCACCAGCAAGAAGCAAAACGATGGCGACAACTCCCTCACCACTTGCCCAAAAAATACGCTGCCACACGGGGGTGTCATCGCGACCATTCGAACAAAGCATATCAACCACCATCGAACCTGAGTCCGATGAGGTTACAAAGAACACGATAACCATGATGGTCGCAAGCCCTGATAGGAACGTGCTAAAAGGGAATTGCTCTAGGAAAGCAAATAGTGCCACAGGCGTGTCGTTCTGCACTAACTCGCCGAGTTGTTCAGCACCTTGGTTCATGATCATGTCTATTGCCGAATTACCGAAAAAGGTCATCCACATCAAGGTGAAGCCTGCTGGCACCAACAACACACCAAGCACGAACTCTCGAATCGTACGACCGCGCGATACCCGCGCAATAAAGAGACCGACAAACGGGGCCCAGCTTAACCACCAACCCCAATAAAATACTGTCCAGCCGCCAATCCAGTCGGTTTTCTCGTAAGCGAATAAGTTAAAGGTATTACCAACAATCTCGGAGACATAAGCACCGGTATTTTGCACAAAGGCTTGCAGCAAGAACACGGTCGGACCGGCGATTAAGACGAAAAGTAACAGGAGTACTGCCAGCCCCATGTTCAACTCGGATAAACGGCGGATGCCTTTATCTAGACCGGTGGTCACCGAAATAATGGCTAAGCCTGTCACCCCGATGATTAAGCCGACCTGAACCATGGTCGACACGGGAATATCAAACAAATAACCAAGACCCGAGTTTACCTGCGCGACGCCAAAACCTAATGACGTGGCAACACCGAATACGGTACCAATGACCGCGAAAACATCGACCGCATGCCCGATGGGACCATAAATACGCTCACCGATTAACGGATAAAGAGCCGAGCGCAAGGTCAATGGTAAGCCATGACGATAGGCAAAAAAGGCTAGAATTAACGCGACAATGGCATAAATCGCCCACGCATGTAGCCCCCAATGGAAAAAAGTAATCTTCATTGCTTCACGAGCGGCTTCGGTTGTACCCGCTTCAACCACCGGTGGTGCCAAAAAGTGCATGACCGGTTCGGCAACGCCGAAGAACATGAGTCCGATGCCCATACCCGCAGAGAACAGCATCGAAAACCAAGTTAATTTCGAATAATCCGGATTCGAGTGGTCCGGCCCCAGTTTAATCGTGCCAAAACGGGAAAAACCTAAATACACTACTGACAACAAAATGACGGCAACAGCCGTCACATAGAACCAACTCGCATTGGTAATAATCGCAGATTGTATCGTGTCGAAAGTTGTTGCTGCTGCATCAGGGAAGATGCTTGAAAAAAGTAAGATGATAAAGATGAGACCCGCCGCGCTGTAAAACACGGGGGGATTTAGACGGGCTTTCTCGCTCGACTCCATGCTCGATTCTCCCAGTTTGTGTTGTTGTGATTTCCTATTAATTATAGAGACTTATGCAAAAGTTGCGAATTTCGATCACAACGGAAATAAAAAGGCCTCCGCGAAGGGAGGCCTTTTTTAAGCGTTTTCGTTACCTAAATTAGATAACTTCAGCGCGCTCTACAATTTCAACAAGTGCCCAAGACTTAGTCTTAGATACTGGACGCGTTTCGCGAATAATCACGGTATCGCCCATTTTGCACGAGTTGTCTTCGTCGTGAGCGTGTAATTTAGTAGTACGAGAAATGTACTTACCATACACAGGGTGCTTAACCCGACGCTCAACAGCAACAGTGATAGACTTGTCCATCTTATCGCTGATTACACGACCTTGCAGAGTACGAACACGTTTTTCTTCAGCCATTACGCACCTGCCTTCTGATTCAGAATAGTTTTCACACGTGCGATATCACGACGCACTTGCTTCAACATGTGAGTTTGATTCAGCTGACCAGTCGCTGCTTGCATGCGCAGATTAAACTGCTCACGACGCAAACCCAGCAATTCTTCTTGCAGCTGCTCAACGGTTTTTTCATTCAGTTCGTTCGCTTTCATTACATCACCGTCCGAGATACAAAGATGGTTTTGAATGGCAGCTTACGTGCCGCAAGAGTGAACGCTTCACGCGCCAGCTCTTCCGAAACACCGTCGATTTCATACAGGACACGGCCTGGCTGAATTTGAGCTACCCAGTATTCCACGCTACCCTTACCTTTACCCATACGAACCTCAAGAGGTTTCTTGGTAATTGGCTTGTCAGGGAAAACGCGGATCCAAATTTTACCTTGACGTTTCACGTGACGCGTCATGGCACGACGAGCCGCTTCGATTTGACGCGCAGTCATACGACCACGGTCAACAGCTTTCAAACCGAAAGTACCGAAGCTAACTTTGTTACCTGCTTGCGCCAGACCACGGTTGCGGCCCTTGTGAACCTTACGGAATTTTGTACGCTTTGGTTGTAACATTTAGTATCTCCTTACTTACGGCCTTTAGGGCGTTTCGCTGGAGCTTGTGGCTTTTCTTCAACTGGCATACCGCCCAGTACTTCACCACGGAAGATCCAAACTTTCACACCGATGATACCGTAAGTGGTGTTAGCTTCTGCAGTTGCGTAATCGATATCTGCACGCAATGTGTGCAGCGGTACGCGACCTTCACGGTACCACTCAGAACGAGCAATTTCTGCACCGCCCAAACGACCGCTAACTTCCACTTTGATACCCTTGGCACCCAGACGCATTGCGTTTTGTACCGCGCGCTTCATCGCACGACGGAACATAACACGGCGTTCTAGCTGACCAGCAATGTTTTCACCAACCAACTGCGCATCCAATTCAGGCTTACGCACTTCAGAGATGTTGATTTGAGCTGGCACGCCAGTCAATTTTGAAACTGCTTGACGCAGCTTCTCAACATCTTCACCTTTCTTACCGATGACCACGCCTGGGCGTGCAGTATGAATGGTGACACGGATGCTTTTCGCAGGACGCTCGATTACGATGCGAGAAACTGAAGCGTTGCTTAGTTTCTTGTTCAGCAATTGGCGAACCTGGTGATCACTGTGCAGGTTATCGGCAAAATCTTTTGTATTCGCGAACCAGGTTGCATTCCATGGCTTGGTGATACCTAGGCGAATACCATTAGGATGTACTTTCTGACCCATAACTTATCTCCTAGCTATCTGATACAACCACAGTAATGTGGCTGGTACGCTTAAAGATACGATCAGCACGACCTTTCGCACGAGGCTTGATGCGTTTCATGGTAGGACCTTCGTCAACCATTACTTTAGCAACCTTCAACTCGTCGATGTCGGCACCTTCGTTGTGTTCAGCATTCGCGATAGCTGACTCCAACACCTTCTTCAGCAGACCAGCTGCATCTTTAGGGCTGTAGTTCAAGATATCCAGCGCTTTCGCTACTGGTAAACCGCGAATCTGGTCAGCAACCAACCGGCCTTTTTGCGCAGAAAGGCGAGCAAACTTGTGAATAGCAATAGCTTCCATCTCAACTCTCCCTTAGCGTTTCTTGGCTTTCTTATCAGCGGCGTGGCCACGATAAGTGCGGGTTGGTGCGAATTCACCAAGCTTGTGACCAATCATTTCGTCAGAAACGAAAACTGGCACGTGCTGGCGACCGTTATGAACAGCGATAGTAAGGCCGATCATATCAGGGATAATCATTGAACGACGGGACCAAGTCTTAATAGGCTTTTTGTCACCGGCTTCCAACGCTTTCTCCACCTTCTTTAACAGGTGAAGGTCAATAAATGGACCTTTTTTAAGAGAACGTGGCATGTTTAATCCTCAACTCTTATTTGTTGCGACGACGTACGATGAACTTATCAGTACGCTTGTTCTTACGGGTCTTATAACCCTTAGTCGGTGTACCCCAAGGAGTAACCGGATGACGACCACCTGAAGTACGGCCTTCACCACCACCATGCGGGTGATCAACTGGGTTCATCGCCACACCACGAACGGTAGGACGAACACCACGCCAGCGCTTCGCACCAGCTTTACCCAATTGACGCAGCATGTGTTCTGCGTTGCCTACTTCACCGATGGTTGCACGGCAATCCGACTGGATTCGGCGCATTTCGCCAGAACGCAGACGCAAAGTTACGTAGCCGCCATCGCGAGCCAAAACCTGTACGTAAGCACCAGCTGAACGCGCCAACTGAGCACCTTTACCAGGTTTCATTTCGATTGCGTGTACCACAGAACCTACTGGAATGTTACGCAGTGGTAAGGTGTTACCCGCTTTGATCGGTGCATCTGAACCAGACTGAATCTTGTCACCAGCTTTCATGCCCTTAGGAGCAAGAATGTAGCGACGTTCACCGTCTGCATACAGAACCAATGCGATGTTTGCTGAACGGTTTGGATCATATTCCAAACGCTCAACTTTCGCAGGGATACCGTCTTTGTCGCGTTTAAAGTCGATCATACGGTAGTGATGCTTGTGACCACCGCCGATGTGACGAACAGTAATACGACCATTGTTGTTACGACCGCCTTTCTTGTTGTTTTTATCCAACAAAGGCGCGTAAGGTTTACCTTTGTACAGGTCTTCGTTAACCACTTTAACGACGTGGCGACGACCTGGAGACGTAGGCTTACACTTAACTAATGCCATGTGAATTCCTCCTCTTACTCAGCGCCGCCGACGAAGTCGATGTCAGCACCTTCTTTCAGGGTGACATAGGCTTTTTTCCAGTCACTACGCTTACCAAAGCGCATGCCTGTACGTTTAGTTTTGCCTTTCACGTTGACAGTACGAACGCCTTCAACTTCAACCTCGAACAGTTTTTCAACTGCTGCTTTGATTTCAGCTTTGTTTGCGTCAGTAGCAACTTTGAAAACCACGGTGTTTGCAGTTTCTGCAGCAACCGTTGATTTTTCTGAAACGTGAGGAGCAATGATCACTTTCAATAAACGTTCTTCGCGCATCATGCTAAAGCCTCCTCAAGTTGCTTAACTGCGTCCGCAGTCATCAGAACTTTTTCAAAAGCAATAAGGCTAACTGGGTCAACAGCTTGAACGTCGCGTGCGTCAACTTTGTGCAAGTTGCGTGACGCCAAGAACAAGTTTTCGTCAAGTTCTTTAGTCACGATCAATACGTCGTTCAATTCCATTTCTTTCAGCTTAGCAGCCAACTGCTTAGTCTTTGGTGAATCAACACCAAAGCTCTCTACCACGACTAAACGGTCCTGACGAACCAGTTCAGACAAGATGCTTTTCATCGCACCGCGGTACATTTTTTTGTTTACTTTCTGGTCGTGGCTGCGTGGTTTCGCTGCAAAAGTAGTACCACCAGAGCGCCAGATTGGGCTACGGATAGTACCTGCGCGAGCACGGCCAGTACCTTTTTGGCGCCATGGCTTTTTGCCACCGCCAGCTACTTCAGAACGCGTCTTTTGTGCTTTAGTGCCCTGACGAGCGCCTGCAGCATAAGCGACAACGACTTGATGAATCAAAGCTTCGTTGAACTCACGTCCAAAGGTAGCTTCGGAAACTTCAAGAGCGCCTTTTGCGTCTTTAAATGTTAATTCCATCACCATTCTCCTCGGACGTTACGCCTTAGCCTTGACTGCTGGCTTGATGATGACATCACCGCCAGTAGCACCAGGGACAGCGCCGCGAATCAGCAACAAACCACGCTCAGCGTCTACACGTACGATATCAAGTGTCTGTACGGTAATTTGTTTGTTACCCATTTGGCCTGCCATTTTCTTGCCTTTGAATACCCGACCAGGAGACTGGTTTTGACCGATAGAACCCGGTGCACGATGTGACAACGAGTTACCATGGGTAGCGTCCTGAGTACGGAAATTCCAGCGCTTAACAGCACCTTGGAAACCTTTACCTTTAGAGGTGCCGGTAACGTCTACTTTTTTGGTGTCCGCAAATAATTCTACGGTGATTTCTGAACCTACTGCGAAATCTTCACCTTCGCCGTCTTCTAGGCGGAATTCCCAGAGACCACGACCTGCTTCTACACCCGCTTTAGCGAAGTGACCAGCAGCTGGTTTGTTTACGCGGTTCGCTTTTTTCTCACCTGTTGTAACTTGAAGCGCACGATAGCCGTCTGTTTCCTCAGTTTTAACCTGAGTCACACGGTTAGCAGTCACTTCAATCACAGTAACAGGTACAGAAGCGCCGTCTTCTTGGAAGACACGTGTCATTCCTACTTTACGACCGACTAGACCAATAGCCATTGTTAAAACCTCTCGTGTGTAATCCTATTACTGCCCGCTTAACCTAGGCTGATCTGAACATCAACACCAGCTGCAAGGTCGAGACGCATAAGTGCATCAACAGTTTTGTCAGTTGGGTCCATGATATCGATCAGACGCTTGTGGGTACGGATCTCGTACTGGTCACGTGCATCTTTGTTCACGTGTGGAGAAATCAACACGGTGAACTTTTCTTTGCGCGTTGGCAGAGGAATTGGACCACGTACCTGAGCACCAGTGCGTTTTGCAGTTTCAACAATCTCTGCAGTTGACTGGTCAATCAGACGGTGATCGAACGCTTTCAGTCGAATCCGAATTCTTTGATTAGCCATAAAAAATCAAAGCCTCAAAATAAAGAGCATTTAAAAAAGAGCACAGAAAAAAACCTACACCCTGGCAGCATACCGGGCGAGGTATTTTCAACGAATCAACATTCAATCCCCTATCGGGATTGCTGTGGCAACCTAACTTACAGTGTTCGCCCCACAAGTGGGATCAACAACTGTGGCGGCGAATTATACACGGAACTGAACGAAAAGCAACAGCGTTCTTCGTCCGCTACGTTGTTCGTGCGCTTCGCTTTTCGTCCGCTGCGCTATTCGAACAGCGAACGATGTGAGCGGACGAACAGTGAGGCGCAGCCGAACGGACGAATAACGATTAACGTTTTTTGTAGTTTTCGACTTCGCGCCAGACGCGGAGTAGGTTCTCGTTTAGGATTTTCTTGATGTCTGCTTCAGAATAGCCGCGGTCAAGTAGACCTTGTACCAAGTTTGGATAGGTCGATACGTCTTTGAGGCCGACCGGCAACGAGTCACCGACACCATCATAGTCAGAACCAATACCTACATGCTCAATGCCGATCAGCTTGACCACGTGGTCGATGTGATCGAGCACTTGCTCAAGAGTGGCAAACGGGAATGGGTTATCTTTTTGTAGCTCGGTGATACGGCTTTTGGCTTCTTCGCTCTCTTCGCCGTACTTCTCTTTAACCTGCTCGATTTGCTGGTTAATCATGTCGCGATAGCGGTTCGCTGCTTGGGTCACGAAGGTCGAACCGAAGTTGATCATGATAACGCCGCCGTTTTCGCCTAAGGCTTTAATCATGTCGTCGCTCATGTTGCGCTCGAAGCCCGGGGTATAGCGGCGTAGCGATGAGTGCGATGCGATGACCGGCGCTTCAGAGATTTCCAGCGTTTGCCAGAAGGCATCGTCAGATACATGTGAAATGTCAATCATCATGCCGATGTTGTTCATTTCTTTCACGAGCTCTTTACCGAATGGGCTCAAGCCATCCCACTGACGACGAATATCGTAAGACGAGTCGGCAATGTGGTTAGAGAGCGAGTGTGACAAGGTAATATAGCGGATACCACGATCATAAAACTCTTTGAGGTTAGCCATGTCGCCTTCCATCGGCGAGCCGTTCTCCATCCCCAAGGCAAGTGAAATTAAGCCTTGTTCGAATTGCTCTTCAACATCGGCTACATCGTAGGCCATAGCGAATTTGTCAGGTGCGCGCCACGCCAGTGCTTCCATACTATCAATAAGCTGATGTGCGAGTTGCTTACTTGCGCCTGGAGTTTGCTCAAGCTGTGCAGGAATATAAATCGACATGAAAGGGACGTTCAAGCCACCGGCTACAGCGCGAGGATAATCAAAATCACCACTTGCGGTTGCTTTAGTGACATCTTCCCAATGTTCGGTCAGACGATAAGGGACATCGATATGGGTGTCGATGAGCATATTTTCTTGCGCTAATTGCACTGCGCGATCGCTTGCTTTGTATTCTTCTGCGTTAACTGGGGTCTGTAGAGCTGCGGTCACCGCTAAGCTCACGGCACTCACCATTCCTAACCATGCGAATTTATTCACTGCTTGTTCCTCTGCTTAAGCTTTATTATTGGATACTTGCTTAATCAACAAGTGAACAGCAGACTAGCACAGAAACTGCGGAAAAATCACCCTGTCTTAGTGGCGTTAAACGTATGGTTTATCGCAACGACCGCACCAGCAACCACCGTACTTACTACTGGTGCGAACATTAACAATAAAAGCCAGCTTGAAGTGTAATCAACCATAGCAATTACTCGGCTTTGCTTGGCTGTGATTTGGCTACTTGACGATTATCTGCAATCACAATCGTGGATGCGTCAGAACCGTGGCGCATACGCAGCATGTTCTCATGATGCTCGCGGCGAGTTTGCTGTTCTACTTGCAACGTCACCTGTTGCGCTTGCGCATGAAAGGTTTTGCTAAGTGCAAGCTCAAGTTCAGACTTTGAATCTGCAAAAGCACTGGTCGATGTTGCAGCAACGGCCAAAGTAAAAAGTGCGACGATGGTTTTCATGGTTGTTCTCCTAGCGATGAATTAAATGTTAGTCGTTTTCATTCACTTGTATTAACGAGTAACAGTTATGTCGCTAGAAACCATTCAAAGGTTGTGCCAACTTTCAAATAAAATTGGCAACCACCTGTATTTAATGGGTTTTTATTTTAAAATCCACTTGAGTTCAGGGTACCTCTCAAGCATTCGGTTTTGTCATTTCCGCCATTTTTTGGTCAGCCAGCTCACGAGCTTGGACGACAAAACCTAAGGCATCACGCAGTAATTGCTCCGCACTTTCCGCGCTGGGTCCTTGTTGACTTAACCATTGGCGCCAGCGTTTTGCGCCCGGCTGACCTTGAAACAGGCCCAACATATGACGAACAACATGCCAACAGCGTCCACCCTGTTGAAGATGCGCTTCAGTGTAGGGGATCATGGCCTCAACGACCTTCACCTGCTCGGCAAAACTCGCTTGCTGCTCGGTCGGGACGGTCGTCGGTTGCTCGCATAACGCATCGAAGCAATGCAGAAAAGCGGGATTCTGATAAGCCTCGCGGCCAATCATGACTCCATCGACATGGGCAAGATGCTCTACGATAGCTTCGGCGCTAGTGATCCCGCCATTAATCATCATGTGCATGTGCGGATAGCGTTGTTTCGCACGATAAACCCGATCGTACTGGAGTGGCGGAATTTCTCTATTTTGCTTCGGACTGAGGCCTTGAAGCCAGGCCTTGCGGGCATGGAGCGTTAAGTACCCACAACCGGCTGCGGCTACGGCGTCGATGAACCGATACAAAAAATCATCACTGTCCTGTTCATCGATACCTAAGCGTGTTTTGACCGACACTCGGAGTTGCGGCGCGGCGGCTTGCATGGCACTGACGCAGCGGCCCACGGTTTCTGGGTCTGCCATTAAACAGGCACCAAAGCTACCATTCTTAACCCGATCAGACGGACAGCCTACATTAATGTCGACCGCTTGATAGCCGCGCTCATAAGCGCGCGCTGCGCACTCCGCCATCGCTACTGGGTCACTGCCACCGAGCTGCAATACCACCGGTTGTTCTGCGGGATTGAAGGCGAGGAAATCATATTTTCCGTGAATTATGGCGCCAGTCGTCACCATTTCCGTGAAAAGCACGGCTTTTTCACTAAAAAGCCGATGAAAATAGCGGCAGTGACGATCGGTCCAGTCCAGCATCGGTGCTACGGCAAGAGTTGGTTTGCTCAACGCTGTCTGGCTCATACTATTTCGCTATTTCGCTTGCTATCAAATGGAGGCCGTATTCTACGGTTTCGGCCTCCTAATGCAAGTTATCAATGGTTGCGCGGCATTAAACTCGGCGCACGCCGCGCTTGGGTCAACTGTTCATAGGCGAAGGCAGCTTCAATCAATACGCCCTCATCGCCCGCGCTTGCGAAAAAACTCATACCCACTGGTAGATGCTCGACAAAGCCCATCGGCACGCTGATATGCGGATAGCCGGCGACCGCAGCCGGAGAACTGGCCGAGCCGGAGTAGTTGTCGCCATTCACGAGGTCAATCTTCCAAGCCGGAGCTGTGGTGGGCGCCACCAACAAATCTAAATCGTATTCTGCAAGGGTTGCATCAATACCATCAGGGCCCGCTGCTTGTTTAGCTCGTGCTAGCGCAGCTTCGTAGTCCGCTTGTTGCTCAGCTGTGCGCGCCTCTGCCATGACAAAGAGTTCTTGACCAAAGAACGGCATGAGTGAGTCGGCATAACGATCATTATCAGCACGTAAGCCAGCGAGATCTTGGTATGGTGCTTGCGGGTGCTGGGCAAAGTAATCAGCCAAGCCGAACTTAAACTCGTGGAGTAGCACGGTAAATTCGTCCTCGCCCCAGTTGCGCCCGTTCACGAAAGAAAGGTCATCAATGAGCACTGCGCCAGCATTAGCGAGCACTTGTAACTGGCCTTCAAAGACCGCATCGACACCCGTGTGATAGCCCATCAAATCACGCATCACGCCGATCCGCTTGCCTTGTAAACCGTCACTGCGCAGATAGCTAACGAAGGATTCACTCACCGTGTAGCTCGCGCTATCGGCAGCGTCTTCACCGAGCATCGCATCAAGCATATAAACCGCATCGCGCACGGTACGCGCCATGGGGCCTGCGGTATCTTGGCTATGGGCAATCGGGATTATACCGCTACGGCTCAGTAGCCCCAAGGTTGGCTTGATGGTAACGATGCCAGTAATTGCCGCAGGGCATACTAACGAACCATCGGTTTCGGTACCCACAGCAAGCGGAATCAAATTGCCACTGACCGCGGCGGCCGAACCAGCACTCGAGCCACAGGTACTGCGGGTGGTGTCAAACGGGTTTTTGGTCTGGCCACCGTAGCTACTCCAACCAGAGCTGGAGCCGGTCGAGCGAAAATTCGCCCACTCGCTCAGATTCGCTTTACCAATAATCAATGCACCTGCAGCACGTAGACGCTCGACAATAAAGGCATCTTGTGCGGGATAATGGTCCTGCAACAACAACGACCCCGCGGTATTCGCCAAACCATCCGCGCTATCGATATTATCTTTCAATAGCACTGGAATGCCATGTAAAGGTCCACGCGACTGCCCTGCTGCGCGCTCGCGATCCAACTTGCGCGCAAGTGCGACAGCGTCCACCAAAGGCAATAACTGCGTCACGGCACGCAGGTCAGCGCCACGCTCATTGTGTTTGACAATTTCAGCGTAGTAATGCTTCACTATTGCTTCGGCGCTTAGCTCGCCGCTGGTCATAGCGGCTTGCAACTGGTCAACTGTCGCCTCCTGGTAATTAAATTCCGTCGCCGCTAAGCCTTGGCTTTGCCAGAGTAACCCGGCACTGAAAAGCGTGAGCAGCAATCGCCGCCAAGTGGGTTTCCGTTTTGTTGTCATTGTTATTGTTCTCCTGCTTCGATTGCTACCCGAATCTATAGCATCATGATAAACTGCGCCTTATGACAACGAAAGAAACTGCTCGATTGGTCACTAAGGCCGAAAAATTATGTGCGCAACGCGGGGCAAGGTTGACTCCTGCACGTCGTGAAGTCTTCGAAATTCTCGCAGATCAAAGCGGTGCGATTGGCGCCTACGACCTGCTCGATAAACTCAAGTCGGCAGTCCCCAATGCGAAACCACCGACCATCTATCGTGCGCTCGACTTTCTGCAAGAACAAGGCTTTGTGCACAAAATCACGTCGTCGAATAGCTACGTTCTATGCAGCCACTTCGACCACCAGCACCCTGTGCAAATGCTCATTTGCGAAAGTTGTGGAGCGGTGCAAGAGATTCAATCAGAAGGTGTCTACGACGCGCTACGTAAACAAGCCGAAGACCAAGGTTTTCGCGTCGAAAGCCAAACCATCGAAGCCCACGGCATTTGCGCTGAGTGTGCGTAAACAAAAACGGACCTAGTAATCAGGTCCGTCTGGAATTTCGTGCTGCGCTAAGTTATCAAAGCGCGAATACTGCCCTTGGAATTTGAGTTTCACCGTACCAATTGGACCGTTCCGCTGTTTCCCTAAAATGATTTCAGCAATGCCCTTCTCTTCGCTCTCTGGGTGGTATACTTCGTCACGATAGATAAACATGATCACGTCGGCATCCTGCTCGATAGAGCCTGACTCCCGCAAGTCTGAGTTAACCGGACGGCGATTCGAGCGCTGCTCCAACGAGCGGTTCAACTGCGAGAGCGCGACCACGGGAACTTCCAATTCTTTCGCTAGGGCCTTTAATGATCGCGAGATTTCGGCAATTTCTAACGTGCGGTTCTCCGCCATACCCGGCACTGTCATCAACTGCAGATAATCCACCATTATCAACGACAAACCTTTATGGTCACGGGCCACACGACGCGCACGCGAGCGCACCTCGGTAGGCGTCAAACCAGAAGAGTCATCGACATAAATATTGTTTTTCTCTTTTAAGATGGAAATGGTCGAAGCCACGCGGCTCCAATCCTCATCCTTCAGCTGGCCATTACGGATCCGCGTTTGGTCGACATGACTGAGTGACGCCATCATCCGCATCATGATTTGTTCAGATGGCATCTCAAGACTGAATACCAGAACCGGCTTGTCTTCGCGCATCGCGACGTTTTCACAGAGGTTCATGGCAAAGGTTGTTTTACCCATGGATGGACGGGCAGCGACGATAATCAAATCCGAAGGCTGTAAGCCGGCGGTCATACGATCAAGATCGGTAAAGCCTGTCGAGCGGCCGGTAACACCGTTGGCATTCTTGCTAGTTGAAAGTTCCTCAATGCGCTGAACTGTGCGCTCCAAAATTGGCGAGATTGCTTGCGGCCCCTCGTTGGCATCGGTGCGTTGTTCGGCAATTTTAAAAACCTTGGACTCAGCAAGATCAAGTATTTCTGCACTGGTGCGGTTTTGCGTGTCGTAACAATTTTCGGCAATCTCATTAGAAGCAGCGATAAGCTCGCGCAACACTGCGCGTTCACGCACAATTTGTGCGTAGGCGCGAATATTGGCGGCACTCGGGGTGTTTTTCGCAATCTCGCCTAAGTATGCAAAACCGCCGACATCTTGCAGCTCACCAGCAGCTTCGAGGTTCTCGGAAACCGTCACCAAATCGATGGGTTGGTTACGTTCAGTGAGACGCGACATCGCCGCAAAAATGAGACGATGGCCACGGTGATAAAAGTCGTCACTAATAATATCGCCAGCAATCGCATCCCAGGCCTGATTGTCCAGCATCAAACCGCCCAACACGGACTGCTCAGCTTCGATTGAATGAGGTGCGGTCTTGATTGCAGCTAGCTTGGCGTCGCTGCGGGATTGCTTTTCGGGACGGTTTGCTGCCATGGTTCTCTCAGAGTTTCAAACAATGGCTACGACTATACAAAATGCGGCGCAAGGAAGGAAGCGGATCCACATCGGATCCGCTGTAATTGTTGATTTTTAATACTTAGTTTCTGCGCAGAACCAAATCGCCACTCATGCTGGTCACTTCGATGAGCCCCGAACCAGAGCCGACGGTAGTTTCGAGTTGCGCACCCACGCCCCAACGCGATTCATTGGCTTTTGCTCCGTTCAAGCGATTAATGATATTGCCACCACCACTGACTTCTGCGTTTACTTTAGCGTTTACATCGCCAGCAAGGGTTAGCTTCACATCACCGCTTACCGACTCACCGCTCACACGGCCATTGTTTAGCAGCGTGAAGCTCGCTTCCGCGTCACCACTCACAGAACGTAGTTCCAGCTTGCGAACATTGCCGAGGGCGACTTCAATATCACCAGATACCGTTTCGGCTTCGACTTCAGTTGCTGAGCTGTCAGCAGTCACATCGCCACTGGTTGAACCGTAACGCACCTTAGTTGCTTGATTATCACGGTCGATGATGTCGCCGCTGACGGACTTCATTTGCACCGTGCCTGCTAAGCTTTTACCTAAAACATCACCGCTTACAGAATTAAGGCGAATGTCGCCGTTGAGTTTTTCAGCTTCCAGATCTCCGCTGACGGTGTTCACACGTACATCGCTATTAAAGTTACTCAGCCAAAAGTCAGTTGAAACACCTTCCACATTTAACTCCGCTGACATTGGCAACGAAATACTCAAATCAGTCGCATGGTCACCGGAAAAGTTACGGCGATCTTCCATATTAACGACGATCGACAAGGTGCTGCCGTCTAGGCTAAAAGTTAGGCCCGTGGCATATTCATCCAGCTCGCCTTTAACTTCGGCATAGTTGTCATTGCTACCGATGATTCGCACGTCACCGCGCATGTTTTCGATTTTTACAAAGACATTCGCGGGCACAGCTAAGCGCTCATCGACACGTTGTTGTTTCGCTTCGGCAAGGCCGCTGTAGACAAGGCCGGCCATAAGCACTGTACTGGTTACTACGTTCATTAACGTTTTCATCATGATCTCCTACCACTATAGCTGTTGTAATTTATCGCTCACGACAAATTGGGATTCTAAAAGTTCTAATTCTTTGCTGTAGAGCCACTGTAAAAGCTGCCACAACGCCTTGTTATTTGGTTCCGTCTGAAGCTGGGCGCTCACTTCATCGATGCTTGCGCGAATTTGCTCAATTTCCGCAGCGACGAATTCACTTTCACCATTCCAGCCCACCGCCTGGTATTGCGTGAGCACGAACTGACGTTGTTGTTCATGCTGTTGGTTCAAATAAGTGAGCAGTGCGCTCGCCGCCGGTTGTTCAGGGTTGCCTGTCGGCGACTGCAGACTCATAAAAGTCACACCGCCTACCGCTAACACCATGCAGGCTGCGCTTGCCCATACCCAATGCAGCCATTTACCGGAGCGCTGTTGCCGCCGGGCGAGGCTATGCTCAATTCCCGCCCATAATTCGCGTTCTGGTGCTGGCGCATCGTTGCCCTCTGCTGCTTGGCGAATCAAGCGGTCAAGTTTATTGCTTGCGGTTGAATTACTCATCGCTCAGCCACTCCTCTAGTAATGTCCGGGCTCGGTGGACTTGCGCTTTGCTGGTGCCCACCGCGATCCCTAATTCTTCAGCGACTTCATCGTGGCGTAAACCTTCGATGCAGTGCAGTACAAAAACCCAACGCATTTGTTCCGGTAAACGTTTGATAAGCTTATCGAGCTCACCTAAATCTGCGCTTTCTTGCTGCTCTAAATTCGCAGCGTAATTACTGTCATCGGTCAGCGAAACATCTTGGCGCCAGCGTTTTTGCTTGCGCATCTCGCTAATCGCCACGCGAGTTGCCACGGTATGCAGCCAGGTACTGAACTTGCTCTCACCGCGAAAACTACCGAGTGCGTCCCACAGCTTAATAAACACTTCTTGCGTCAGATCATGCGCGGTATCACTATCACCTGCTAAGCGCCACACCAAGCTGTACACCTTACGATGGTGGCGCTCGAACAACTGTTGGAAGGCTTGCATATTGCCTTGCGCTGCTTGTCGCACCAAGCCCTTGTCAGGATCCTCAAACGCTTGATGGGTTAATACTTGTGCCGTCACCGGTTTGCCCTTTTTGCTTTTCTTGTTAAATAGGTCGCATCGACCGCGCTTAAGGTTTACATGAATTTATAAAAACGCAAAAAAAAACCGTAGCCTGTTTCCAGACTACGGTTTCTCTGTGCTTTGTGCTTGTGCTGATTAGTCAGCAGCAACCACTTGCAACTTGATGCTAGCAAATACGTCTGCGTGCAAGTGCAACTCGATGTCGAACTCGCCGGTTTCACGTAAGGTGCCGTTTGGCAACAATACTTCGCTCTTCTGTACTTCAACGCCTGCTGCAGTAACTGCATCAGCGATGTCTTTAGTACCGATAGAACCAAACAATTTACCTTCGTCACCAGCTTTAGAGCTGATTACGATTGCGTCAAGTGCATTGATTTTCTCTGCACGTTCTTCAGCAGCAGCCAAATCAGCAGCGATTTTCGCTTCTAATTCTGCGCGGCGCTCTTCAAATACTTTGATGTTCGCTTCGGTTGCAGGAACTGCTTTACCTTGTGGGAACAAAAAGTTACGTGCATAGCCAGACTTAACAGAAACTTGGTCACCCAAGCCACCTAAGTTGGCAATTTTGTCTAATAGAATGATTTCCATTGTTCGCTACCTCTGAGTTTCTGAGATCGTTCGCGATGCCGGCTTACTGATGTGAATCAGTGTAAGGCAGCAACGACAAATAACGTGCACGTTTGATGGCACGCGCCAACTGACGCTGGTACTTCGCTGAAGTGCCAGTGATGCGGCTAGGAACGATTTTGCCACTCTCAGTGATATAGTTTTTCAGAGTAGCGATATCTTTGTAATCAATTTCTTTTACGCCTTCAGCCTTAAAACGGCAGAATTTACGGCGACGGAAAAAACGAGCCATGATGGTCTCCTCAAATCTTCACAAGTTGCTGGGCATGCAAGACCAATTTACCAACACCGTTTTTATCTTCGATTCGATTCAAAAAACCGGTAACTTGCACCTGCGACCCAACGGTCAATTCGTGTGTCCACTGCTTTGCTGCTTCGCCACCTAACACGACTAAGACTCTTACGAAACTGCGCCGCGGGTACCCTGCTTCTTGCTGCTCTGACTGGTGATCCAGTACAAAACGCAAATGGCTAATGCCGGCTGGGCTGGTGGTTAACTTGGGTGGTTTGCTGACGCTGCCACCTAATACAAGTTGATTACTAAGCTCCACAATGGTTAGACGTTAACAAGCGAGCTTATGCTGCTTCGTTGTCGCCTTGTTCTTCGTTGCGGCTGTCGCCTTTGCGCTCTTCTTTCTTAGTCAAAGGAGAGGCTTCAGTGATAGCTTCTTTCTTACGCATGATCATGTTGCGCAATACTGCATCGTTGTAACGGAAAGCTGTTTCCAACTCTTCAACAACTTCTGCAGACGCTTCGATGTTCATCAACACGTAGTGTGCTTTGTGCAACTTGTTGATTGGGTAAGCCAGTTGACGACGACCCCAGTCTTCTAAACGGTGGATCGTGCCGTTACCTGACGTGATGGTCTCGCTGTAACGCTCGATCATGCCAGGTACTTGCTCGCTCTGGTCCGGGTGGACCATGAATACGATTTCATAATGACGCATTTCTGCTCCTTATGGTTCATAGCTACTGATAGGCTCAGTCACACCTGCAGCAGCAAGGAACGCTTTTTGTGAGTTAAATAACTTCAGACTGATTTAAGCGGCGGGATTTTAGCCGAATTTGCCTGTGATCACAAGCTTGCGCTATGTTTTTCTGCGTTTTCGACTAAATCAATAAGTACTTTTACGAATTGCTCGGGGAGCGCGCCTACAGCATCGTATGGGCCTTGTATTTTGAAGCGTTGCTCTTGCGCAGTGCGCCGTTCATCGACTTGTGGGCTGGTAAGCACACCAAGAATCTGCAGTTGCTCGCCTTCTTCAATTCGAACTTGCAAATGCCAAGCATAAGGAGCCGCAGCCTCAACCATGCGCCATTCATGACGACTTTCAATGCGTTGTTGCACATCAAACAGAATATCTTCAGCTGTCTGAGAGGGCACACTGCCATCCAAGTCCAAGAACAACTGGGGCTTATTCGTACGCTCGCCCGGTAAAAAGGTTCCTGTCGGTAACCATGCGGCAGCCAAAAAGGTCATCACAATCAGAGATAAGACGACCGGTCGCAAGCGCAAAAAAGGTACTTTTTTCATGGTATAGATTAACCTTGTCGCTGCCGTACGGCTTCAAATAAACATACACCAGTGGCCACGGAAACATTCAAGCTCGAGACCGTCCCCAGTAGCGGGATTTTAATTAGTTCGTCACAGGTTTCACGCGTCAAGCGGCGCATGCCATCGCCCTCAGCCCCCATCACCAACGCCGTCGGCCCTTTTAGATCCACCGCATAAACAGACTGCTCTGCCTCACCAGCTGTGCCCATCACCCAGACCTGTAGGTCTTGCAATTGCTTCAGCGCACGCGCCAAATTGGTAACTTGCACGAGGGGCATGGTCTCAGCGGCGCCACAGGCAACTTTACGCACGGTAGGATTGAGCGACGCTGATTTATCTTTAGGCACAATGACAGCGGTAACACCGGCGGCATCAGCGGTACGCAAACAGGCACCAAGGTTATGCGGATCGGTGACACCATCGAGCACTAAAAACAACGGTGCTTTTGCGCTATTTTGCACAAGATCAGGAAGGTCATTATCACTTAATAATGGCGCTTCAAGCGCTACCACGACCACCCCTTGATGATTACCGCCTTCCGCTTTCTTTTCCAATGTCTGCTTCGGCACAAATTGCGGACGAATACCAAGTTTTTGGGCGGTTTGAATAAGTGATTGCAAGGCTTTATCTTGCCGCTCACGGAGTGCAAACATTTCGACCACCCGCTCAGGGTGGCGTTCAACAAGGGCACGCACCGAATGCAAACCAAACACTGCTACTTTCTTACTCATGCTAACGAAGGTTCCTTACTTTTTCTTTTTTGAACGCTGCTTTTTGGCTTTACGCTTTTGCTCTACTTTGGCGCGTTTGGCTTTTGCTTTGCCGACCTTCTCACGCTTTTGCTGGCGCTTACTTTTCGGCGCTGTACTTTTTTCTGGACGTTTCTCAGGTCTTCTTTCGGCTGGACCAGCGCTACCCGACATCCGATCTTTACCGCTCGGGCTTTCCGCTGCTAGAAGCTTCAAATCAATTTTACGCTCATCTAAATCAACGCTGCGAACTTTCACCCGCACTTTATCACCTAAACGGTAAACGCGACGGCTATTTTCGCCAATCAACAAGTGGCGTTCGTTGTCAAAGTGATAGTAGTCGTTGTCGAGGTTTGAAACATGCACTAGACCATCAATGTGTAGGTCATCCAAGCGAATAAACAAGCCAAAGTTGGTCACCGAGGCAATCACCCCAGTAAATTCCTCACCCACATGATCTTGCATGTACTCACATTTGAGCCATTCATCAACTTGGCGGGTGGCATCGTCCGCACGACGCTCAGTCATAGAGCAGTGCTCACCCAGTTCATCGAGTTGCTCATCAGGATACATCCAGGCGCCTTCAAGTGCTTGGTTAGGGCCTTGCTGCTTTTTCAACAAAGCTTTAATGGCGCGATGCAAAACTAAATCCGGATAGCGGCGAATCGGCGAGGTAAAATGGGAGTACTCATCGAGTGCCAAACCAAAGTGACCCGCGTTATCTGGTGTATACACGGCCTGCTGCATCGAGCGTAATAACATCGTTTGGATTAACTCGGCATCGGGTCGCTCGCGCACCTGCTCCAGCACTTCTGAATAGTCGCGCGTGCTCGGATCGTCACCGCCTTTTAGATTCAAACCAAGTTCGGCAAGAAAGCCGCGGAAATTTGTTAGTCGTTCAGACGATGGAGGCTCATGCACACGGAATAAAGCACCGGCTTCCTCGTGCTTTTCAATCAAGCGTGCGGTGGCGACGTTCGCCATAATCATGCACTCTTCAATAATCGTATGTGCGACATTACGGCGTACCGGCTCGATACTGTCAATCTTGCGCTCAGCATTGAAGATAAACCGCGTTTCCAGCGTCTCAAATTCAATCGCTGAACGCCCTTGACGGGCCTTTTTGAGCACTTTGAATAAGCTATGTAAGTTTTCAATAGGCGTCAGCACGGCCTCATACTCTTGCCGCAATTTCGGTTCACCCTCGAGAATCGCCGCGACCTTGGTATAGGTCATCCGTGCATGCGATTTCATCACTGCCGGATAAAAACTTGAATCCAATAGCTTACCGCGGTTGGAAACTTTCATTTCAGCGACCATACACAGACGATCCACATCCGGATTCAACGAGCAGAGTCCATTGGAAAGTTTCTCTGGTAGCATCGGCACAACAAAGTTCGGAAAGTACACCGAGTTACCGCGTTCGAGCGCATCTTTGTCTAGTGGCGTGTTGGGGCGCACATAGTAGCTTACATCGGCAATTGCTACCCACAAACGCCAACCGTCGCCTTCGGGCTCAGCGTACACCGCATCATCAAAGTCGCGTGAGTCTTCGCCATCGATCGTAATCAGCGGTAATTCTCGCAAGTCCTTGCGATCTTTATACGCTTCTTGCGGCACCTCTTCGGCAAGCTTTTCAACATAGTCAAGCGTGGCCGCGCTCCAGTCCGTTGGAATATCGTGTTCACGAATAGCGATTTCAATTTCCATTCCCGGCGCCATATGGTCACCAAGAATTTCCGTCACTTCGCCCACCGGCGAAGTGCGTCGGTTAGGGCGGCGGGTGATTTTCGCCACTACAATTTGGCCATGCCGAGCGCCATTACGCGCTTCGTCTGGGATCAGAATATCTTGGTTCAGACGACTATCGTCTGGCACTACGATACCGAGATCGTGATCGACAAAAAAGCGCCCAACCACACTCATTTCACGTGATTCAATCACCCTTACAATACGGCCTTCACGGCGACCTTTCGGGTCCTTACCCTGCTCTTGCACCAACACAATGTCACCGTGCAATACGCTGTACATTTGTTTCGGCGGGATAAATAAGTCATCGCCGCCATCATCGGGGCGACAAAAACCAAAACCATCGCGGTGGCCAATTATGCGTCCCTTGATCAGGTTCATGCGCGTCGGCAATCCATACGCATTGGCTTTGGTGTATATGAGTTGGCCGTCGCGTTCCATGGCGCGCAAACGACGTTTTACGCCAATATGTTGGCGTTCATCGGTGAGCTGAAAGCGCTCCAAAATTTCATCAAAAGTAATCGGCTTCAAGCGCGCTTCAACGGCCGCTAAAAGCTCATCCCGTGAGGGGATTTCAACCTCATATTCAGGTTGTTGTTTATTTTCTTCGGTCATAATACCTCGGGGTAAACTCACGCGAATTCGTGTGTTTCCAATTGCTGTAAGCATAACAGAGAACACGGAAAAACACCGCATTCTTATTGCTTAAAAGTTAAGCAGATTAATGAGTTGAGGAAGGGGCAAGGCTCATCAGCACAACACCAATAGCCAAAAACTCGCGACCATCGCCGTAATAGTGATGAATGCAGGTACAGGGCGAGTGAAGCCTTGCGAGAGCTTCATCGCAAATGCCCAAATAACTTCTAAGATTCCAGCTAAGAAAAGTATTAACCAAGCCATACGATTTCCTATGCGTTTTCACGCCAGGTCGTCCTGGTCAGTTGTTTCCCATGATGGGTGAGGTCGTCCTCAGAAGAGATGGTGCCGAAGGGGGGACTTGAACCCCCACGCTGTTACCAGCGGCGGATTTTGAATCCGCTGCGTCTACCAATTCCGCCACTTCGGCATTGAAGATTTGACTTGAACGTCGGTAGTGCGAGGCATTATACGCAAGGGATTTTTCCGATCAAGCAAATTATGACAGTTTTCGTTTGTTCGGCTATTTCGTGAGCAACGCGCGCTTTTTTTCGCCCTTCCTTGCTTCTTAGCAGCGACTTAATGATAATCTGCACTCGCCTAAATCAATCAACACCGAGGTCCTCGTGAGCGAAATCAGCCCAGCACAAAAACTTCACGCATCTTTCCCTAGCGCAGGTTTTTTCCGTCGTTTGGCGGCTTGGGTTTACGACTTATTGGTCGCTGTCGCCATTGTCATGCTGGCATCTGGCCTCGCACTTGCGGCGGCTGCGCTGTTTACTAGCTTGGGGTGGGTCACGCTACCGGAAGGCATGGACCATGCGGGCTGGTTAAATAGTTCGCCACTGTACGGTCTCTACTTGCTTACGGTGTTGGGGCTATTTTTCGGTTGGTTCTGGTATCGCAGCGGTCAAACTCTTGGTATGCGCGCATGGCGGCTCAAGATTCAACAACGCAACGGCGCTCGCATTACTAAGAAACAAACTTTTGTACGGCTCATTACCTGTTGTTTTGGGCTGGGTAATCTATGGGTACTCGTCGACTTCAAAAACCGCCGCGCTTGGCATGATTATGCCGCTGGAACCGAAATGGTGACCTTGTCAAAAGAAGCCAATCAACTCTATTACTGGAAAGAGCTGTAAGTCTTACTTTCTTTGCATTAAGTAAAGCGCAGCGCCAGCGAACAGCAAGCTCGGTAATAAAGCTCCCAGTATTGGCGGTAAGCTATATACTTGTGCCAACGGTCCAAAAATTTCATTGCTTACGTGAAAACCGAAACCGGTTATGACACCAAGTAAAATCCGCGCCCCCATGGTTTGCGAACGCAACGGACCGAAGATAAAACTCAAGGCCACAAGCAGCATCACCGCCACCGTGATCGGTGCGAAGAGCTTCCGCCACAGTGCGAGCTGATAACGTTCGGTGGCTTGCTGGTTGGCCTGCAAATACTCCAAATAGTCCACCAATCCGGTAATCGACAGAGCTTCTGGCTTAACCGTTACGACCCCAAGCTTGTCAGGCGTAAGTGATGACTCCCACACCCATCGCGCGAGCTCTTTTCGGTTGATACGTTCAATACTGTGCTCAGTGATCTCTACATCAGTAAGTAACCACTGACCGTTTTGATAGGTCGCTGTTTGCCCTTGCACCACAGATTCGAGTTCGCGTTGTGCATTGAAACGATACACGGTGAGATCGCGCAAACGCCCCGTATCTTCAACCTCGCTAATATTCACAAAGTGCGTGCCGTCTTTTGCCCACACCCCTTGTTGCGCGGAGATTAAACTACCACCGGAAATCGCTGACGCGCGCAATTCCCGGCCTTGCGCTTCCAGCTGTGGCGCAACCCATTCGCCCATGGCCATCACTGCGAGCATCATCACCACTGCGGCTTTCATTACCGAGCCCACAATATTCAAACGCGAGCGACCGGCGGCAAGCATCACTACCAGCTCAGAATTACTGGCCAGCATACCCATGCCAATGAGCCCGCCAAGCAAGGCTGCCATCGGGAAAAACACCTCGATGTCGCGCGGTAAACTGTAGAGCACAAACAAGCCTGCTTCAGCCACCGAGTAAGTCCCCTTACCCACTGACTTCAATTGTTCAACAAAGCGGATCAGGCCCGACAGCCCACTCAATACCGCCAAGCTCAGCAAAGATGTAGTTAACACCGTGCGGGCAATGTATTTATCGAGAATGCTGAATTGCAACATCTTAAGACCTCCGCAACTGCGCAAGTACACGCAGTCCTAACGGACGGCCTTTGCCGACCAAAATAACACCAAAAATCAGCAACAACACATGAATCCACCATAGGCCAATGCTGGCTGGGATCACGCCGTCAGCGACAGCTGAGCGGGCCGCCATCAGCAACAAGAAATAGCCGAGATAAATTAATAAAGCAGGCGCCATGCGGGCGAATTTACCCTGGCGCGGGTTGACCCGACTTAACGGTACAGCAATTAAAGTTAATAATGGCATGGCCAACGGAATCGCCACCCGCCATTGCCATTCTGCCGCGGCTTCTGGATTTTCCTCGCCCCACAATTCGGTGGTGCCATAGGCTTCTAGCTTACGACTGTATTCACTTGCTTCTTGTTCTTTGATTTGTAACTGGTAGCTATTAAACTCCATGACTTGGTAATCGCCTTCGCCTGAATTGCGGGCATAACGGGTCCCATCATTCAGCACTAGCTGCTGCGAGCCACTATCGTTGGCAATAACGGTGCCGGTGTCGGCCATCACCACACTGCCGCCGATGATGCGCTCATTCTCGTCACGCAGCGACTGCGCCACAAAGACCTCATCCAGATCACCGGTTTCAGTGAGTCCTTGCACAAAAATCACGGCTTTTTGGTTACTCGCTTGCTGGAAGCGCCCCGGCATAATGACCGAAAGCCCGGTATCGCTTCGCGCGCGCTCCTCCACTTGACGTTCTTGCTCCAAAGACCAGGGCACCAACCATAGGGTCAAAGTGGCGGTAACTAAAGCTAAAATGGTCGCCAGCACCAGAGTGACCCGCGTTACATACCACTCACTCACACCACAAGCATGCAAAACGGTCATTTCATTGTCGGCGTAGATGCGTCCATGGGCGAGCAAAATCCCAAGGAACAAACTCAGTGGCAGGATTAACGCAGCGAGAGCAGGCAAATTAAGTCCGAGTAGCTTAATCACCAAATCGCCAGGAATTTCGCCAGCAGAGGCGTCTGCCAGCACGCGAACGAATTTTTGGCTGACAAAAATGGTCATCAGCACCACTAAAACGGCGATCTGAGATTTAAATGTTTCTCGCATTAAATAGCGGAATATACGCACTAGTGACCACTCTTAACGTTGCTTTTTGCTGGAAAAAACGCAATTTTTCAGTAAACTTGTCGTTTTGACAAGAATTATTCTACGGCAGCCCTACCCTGTCAACCGCCGAAAACGGAGTCATTATGGAGTTTAGCGTTAAAAGTGGCAGTCCAGAAAAACAACGGTCCGCCTGTATCGTCGTTGGCGTCTTCGAACCACGCCGCCTATCAGGTGTTGCCGAGCAGCTTGACCAAGTCAGCGATGGTTACCTGAGCGGCCTATTGCGCCGCGGTGACCTCGAGGGCAAAGCTGGGCAAATGTTGTTACTACATCATGTGCCAAACATTCTCAGTGAACGCGTACTCCTCGTTGGTTGCGGTAAAGAACGTGAGCTTGATGAACGTCAGTATAAACAAATTATTGAGAAAACGATCCACACATTGAACGAAACAGGTTCAATGGAAGCGGTTTGTTTCTTGAGCGAGCTGCACGTTAAAGGCCGCGACACCTATTGGAAAGTACGCCAAGCCGTCGAGGCGGCGCAAGCAGGTTTATATACCTTTAACCAATTGAAGACGCGTAAAGAAGAGCCTCGCCGACCGCTACGGAAGTTAGTCTTCAACGTACCAACGCGCCGCGAGTTACCGATTGGTGAGCGTGCCATCCAACATGGCCTGGCGATCAGTAAAGGGGTGACCATTTGTCGCGACGTCGCTAATATGCCGCCGAATATCTGTACCCCACGCTATTTAGCTGAGCAGTCGCAAGCGCTCGCCGACAAGTATGACAACGTCAGCTTCAGCGCTGTCGATGAAGCTCAAATGGCGGAACTCGGCATGAATGCCTATCTCGCAGTAGGCCGCGGCTCAGAGCATGAGTCCGTACTGTCACTGATTCACTATCAAGGCGCTGATGCCGATACTCCCCCGATCGTACTGGTAGGTAAAGGCCTTACCTTCGACGCCGGCGGTATTTCGATCAAACCTTCAGCTAATATGGATGAAATGAAATATGACATGGGCGGAGCGGCTTCGGTCCTCGGTGCCATGCAGGCCCTAGCTGAGCTACAAATACCGGTGAATGTCATTGGTGCCATTGCGGGCTGTGAAAATATGCCTGACGGTAAAGCCTATCGTCCCGGCGACGTTCTCACCACCATGAGCGGCCAGACCGTCGAAGTATTGAATACCGACGCCGAGGGCCGTTTAGTGTTATGCGACACGCTCACCTACATTGAGCGCTTCTCCCCGGACACCGTGGTTGATGTGGCTACGTTGACGGGTGCTTGTATTGTTGCACTCGGCCATCATGCCAGCGGCTTAATGAGTCCACATAACCCACTAGCGCACGAACTCCTCAATGCCTCCGAGCAAAGTGGTGATCGCGCTTGGCGTCTGCCGTTGTGGGATGAATATCAAGAAGCGCTCGACAGCCCGTTTGCCGATATGCAAAATTTAGGCGGACGCGATGCAGGTACCATTACCGCAGCTTGTTTCTTGTCGCGTTTTACTAAGAAATATCATTGGGCGCACTTAGATATCGCCGGTACCGCTTGGCGTAGCGGTGCCAAGAAAGGTGCGACCGGTCGTCCGGTGCCGATGCTCACGCAGTTTCTCTTAAACCGCGCGGGTCAAGGGCAGCACGACTAACATGGTGCACGGTATCTTTTATGTCCTCGATGGACTCGACGAAGCGCAGCAGCTCTCGCTGTTCTGTAAAATCATTGCAGAGCGTTGGCGCGAGCTCGGCAGCGTGCGCGTCTGGTGCCGTGACCAACAACATGCTGAAGCACTTGATGAAGCGCTTTGGCAGCAACCAGCAGACGCATTTGTACCTCATAACTTGGTCGGTGAAGGTCCAAGTCAGGGCGCGCCTGTTGAACTCTGCTGGCCCGATGCACCAGTGGGTCCTCGGCGTTGCAAAGTAGTGGTCAACTTTATGCCCACTGCACCGCAATTTGCCGGCGCCCAATTGGTGCTCGACCAAGTTCCTAGTGACCCCGAGGCACGCCAGCTCGCGCGCGAGCGCTTCAAATGGTATCGCCAACAGGGGGTTGAACTCAGTACCGTCAACGCTACTGAGCTTACTCAAATTACAGCAAATTAAAGTCGTGAAGGTTTCGCATGGATAAAACGTATTCGCCCAATGCTATCGAGCAAGCGCTCTACCAAAAATGGGAGCAGGCAGGTTATTTCAAGCCCTCCGGCCAAGGCAGTAGTTACTGTATTATGATCCCGCCTCCGAATGTGACGGGCAGCCTGCACATGGGCCACGCATTCCAACATACAATTATGGACACGCTCACCCGCTACAAGCGTATGGACGGCTTTAATGCCTTGTGGCAAGTCGGTTCCGATCATGCCGGTATCGCCACACAAATGGTCGTTGAGCGTCAACTCGCCGCACAAGGCCAAAGTCGCACCGAGCTCGGCCGCGAAAGGTTCATTGAGAAAATTTGGGATTGGAAAGCACAGTCAGGTGGCACTATTACCCAACAGATGCGCCGGCTTGGCGACTCAGTCGACTGGGATCGCGAACGTTTTACCATGGACGAAGGGCTCTCGAATGCGGTCAAAGAGGTTTTTGTCCGCCTGCACAAGGAAAACTTGATTTACCGCGGTAAACGCTTGGTGAATTGGGACCCTAAGCTGCAGACTGCAATTTCTGACCTTGAAGTCGAAAACAAAGAGCAGCAAGGCCACATTTGGCACTTACGTTACCCATTAGCTGATGGCGCCACCACCGCTGATGGCAAAGATTATTTAGTAGTCGCTACCACCCGTCCGGAAACCATGTTAGGTGACGTCTGCGTTGCAGTTCACCCCGACGACGAGCGTTATCAAGCGCTGGTCGGTAAGTTTATCGACTTGCCTTTAGTGAACCGTCGCATTCCAATTATTGCCGACAGTTACGTTGACCAAGACTTCGGTACTGGCTGTGTGAAAATCACCCCTGCCCATGACTTTAACGATTACGAGATTGGTAAACGCAATCAAATGGCGATGATCGCCGTGCTCGACGACCACGCAAACGTACGCGAGCGGGCGGGCCTTTACACCGCGACCGGTGAAGCCATCGACAGTATCGATGATTTCGACGGCATGTTGCCTGAGGCCTATCGCGGGCTTGAGCGCTTCGAAGCTCGTAAACGCGTCGTCGACGACTTTGAGGCTTTAGGTTTGCTCGATAAAGTTGAAAAGCACACCAACAAAGTACCTTATGGCGATCGCGGCGGTGTACCAATTGAACCGCACCTCACTGACCAATGGTACGTGCGTGTTGCGCCGCTCGCTGAAGTTGCAACGAAAGCAGTAGAAGATGGCGAAATTGAATTCGTACCGAAGCAATACGAGAACATGTATTTCGCTTGGATGCGCGATATCCAGGATTGGTGTATCTCACGCCAGCTTTGGTGGGGCCACCGCATTCCAGCATGGTACGACAACGACGGTAATGTTTACGTGGGTCGTGATGAAGCCGAAGTGCGTCGCGACAACAACTTAAGCGATGATGTCGCCTTGCAACAAGATGAAGACGTGCTGGATACCTGGTTCTCGTCGGCCTTGTGGACCTTCTCTACCTTAGGCTGGCCAGAGAATACTGATGACCTCAAGACCTTCCATCCAACCGATGTGTTGGTGACCGGTTTTGACATTATTTTCTTCTGGGTAGCGCGCATGATCATGATGACCATGCATTTCTTGAAAGACGAAAACGGCAAACCGCAAGTACCGTTTAAGACGGTCTATGTAACCGGTCTCATTCGTGACGAAGAAGGCCAAAAAATGTCGAAGTCGAAAGGTAACGTACTTGACCCGCTCGACATGATTGATGGCATTGACCTCGATACTTTAGTGCAAAAGCGCACTGCCAATATGATGCAGCCGCAGCTTGAAGCGAAGATCAAGAAGCGTACTGAGAAACAATTCCCTGAGGGGATCACCGCTCATGGTACCGATGCCTTACGCTTTACCCTAGCTGCGCTGGCCTCTACTGGGCGTGATATCAATTGGGACATGAAGCGTCTCGAGGGCTACCGTAATTTCTGTAACAAGCTCTGGAACGCCAGCCGTTATGTATTGATGAATACCGAAGAGCACGACTGCGGCGTTAATGGCGGCGAGCTGCAATTATCGCTCGCGGATCAATGGATCATCGAGTGCTTCAACGATACCGTCAAACAATTCCGTCATGCTTTGGACAATTACCGTTTTGACCAAGCCGCTGCAATTGCTTACGAATTCACCTGGAACCAATTCTGTGACTGGTACCTCGAACTGACCAAGCCAATTCTGTTTAATGGCAACGACGCGCAATTGCGCGGCACCCGCCATACCTTGGTAACTGTGCTTGAGCAGCTCTTACGCTTATTACACCCATTGTTGCCGTTCATTACCGAAGAAATTTGGCAACGCGTGGCACCTCTGGCGAACGTCCACGGCGATACCATCATGTTACAGGCCTACCCACAGGTACAGCCAGAACGTTTCGCCACGGCCCGTGACGACATGGAATGGTTAAAGCAAGTGATTGTCGCTGTGCGTAACATTCGTGGAGAGATGAACCTTTCACCGAATAAGCCACTGCCGATTCTCATTGCCAACGCTGACGCCACCGCGCAACAACGCTTGCAAGAAAACGAGAGTTTCTTGGCAGCATTGGCTAAGCTCGAATCGGTGACGTTTTTGACGACCGCTGATGAAGCTCCGGCGAGTGCCACCGCGTTGGTAGGCCGCATGGAAATCCATATTCCAATGGCAGGCCTTATTGATACGGCTGCGGAATTAGCGCGACTCGACAAAGCCATCGAAAAAGCTGAGAAAGAAGTGGCGATGTTTGCCCGCAAACTTGGCAATGAAAACTTTGTCAGCAAAGCGCCAGCTGAGGTTATCGCCAAGGAACGCGAGAAACTTGCTGACGCCGAAGAGACCTTGCAACAGTTGCAACAACAGCGCGCGAAAATCGCCGCGCTGTAGTTGCTAGCCAACTGCAAAGCAGCATTACTTTTCGTGCTAGGCGAAGAGTAATGCTGCAACTACCGCAACTAAAGCTGCCAACATCGGGATCAGTACGGTCACCACAAAGATGTCCTTGTAGGCTTCTTTGTGACTCAAACCCATCAAGGTAAACAACGCAATCACTGCGCCCGAATGCGGCAAGGAATCCAGACCTCCCGCTGCCAGATTAGCAATACGGTGCAATACTTCGGCACTGACCCCAGCCTCAAGATAAGCCGGCGCCAAACTCGACATAAAAATCTGCAAACCGCCCGACGCCGACGCTGTTACACCAGAAATCAAGTTGGCTGAAACGAAAACCGAAAGTAGAGCTGGGATGTCCAACCCCAATAGCCATTGCGCGAAAGCATGGAAGCCTTGTGTTTGAATCACCACACCACCAAAACCAATAACAGCAGCGGTGTTTATCAACGGTAACATCGCGTCATCGACACCCCTTCCAGCAGCCTGAATAAATTGCTGACGCACCGCGGCAAACAACACGAAGCAAAATAGACTACCGAGGATCAGGGCAAAACTAGCCCACAACACGGGCTGACTATTGGCAAAGCCCACCCACTGCCAGTCAGCCCCGCTCATTGCCAACAAACGTGGCACTAGAATGGTACCTAACACCAATACAATCGGTAGCAGTGAACGCGTAAGCCCAGGCAAGTCAGCATCTTCTTTTGGCGCTAGCGCCGCCATCTGTTGGTCTTTTTCATTGGCAACATACTGTTCTCCTTGCGCAAGCGCCCGCCGCCATTGCCACTGCAAATAGAGCATCCCTATCCCGGCCATAATGAGTCCAGCGAGTAACCCATACCAGCCGCCAGCGAACAGGTCGGTGCCTAAGCCTCGTGCGGCAATAACGTTATGAATCGATGGTGTACCCGGCAGCGCGGTCATAGTAAAAGTGCCAGCGCCAAGGGCGATAGCTGCCGCATAGAGCCGGCGAGGAATATTGGCGCTGCGCATTAGGCTCACCCCAATGGGATACATGGTAAACATCACCACAAACACAATCACGCCGCCGTAGGTGAGTACCGCACAAACCAACATCGCAATCCACAAGGCGCGTTGTTGGCCTAACCGTGCGGTAACCCCCATAGCAACACCTTGGGCAGCATGGCTTGCAGCCATAATACGACCAAACAGACCACCACATAAGAACAGCAATAAGAAGTTACCGGCAAAACTAAATGCGCCAGAGGCGCCGAAAGGAAAGTGTTTCAGAAAGACATCAGCCAGCGGAATGCTGTTCGTTAAGCCAATGATAAGAATCGAAAATAATACTGCGAGCAGGATATTGACGCCGCGTAGCGCCAAAAAAATGAGTAATACGAGTCCAGCAATAAGCCCTAGGTCTGCGACCCATGAGTTTGCCAACATAAAGCCCCCTAAACTAGTTATCTATGGGGGCTTGATGCGTCATTTATTCTTCTTCGTCCGCGTCACCAAAAAACGTGCCCCAGCCATCATAATCGACGCCGGCAACATCTGCGATTTTTGCAACTTCTTGCGTTTGCTGGCGTAGCACTTCTGCATCTAGTTTTACCTCAGAAACCGCAGCAAAAGCAAACAAACGACTACCATCATCGAGCTCAAACTCATCAGCATCATCAACGTGATAACCGACTTTAACGAGTTCAACGGCAGCCTTCTCGAGCTTGGTAAAATCAGCACTGACCAAGTGATGCTCTATTGTGAAGCGGTCATCAGGGCTAGCGCCATCGTCCAGCAGTGCGGCAACGGTATCATCACTCTGCGCTACTAAAGCTTGCATATCATTTGCCATGGTCCGTAGCTCCTTTGGCAGAAAGTGTAGCGAGCTCGTGGTCGAGTTCGCTTATTTTAGTTTGCATTAATTGGTGGCAATGCGCACTGAGCGCGCGCACTGAGTTTGCGCCAAACGCACCTACGTCTACCGGCGGGAGCATCTCTATAATAATTTTGCCGTTGTTCCAACGATTGAGCTTAATACGGCCGTGTAAGTTTGAGACACAAATCGGCACCACGTTGGCTTGTGCTTGCACTGCAGTGCGAAACGCTCCCGTCTTGAACGGTAACAGTCCGCGCCCATAGCTACGTGTACCTTCCGGAAACAACAGCACGGAAATTTTGCGTTCTTTTATCGCAGCAGCAGCTTGCTCAATAGTGCCGCGTGCCCGACCGCTGTTCTTACGGTCGATTAGAATATTACCCGCCAGCCAATAAAGTTGACCAAAAAACGGGATCCACTTTAAGCTCTTTTTACCAATACTGACGGTACTCGGCGGCATTGCTCGGCTTAGCGTAAAGATGTCATAGGTGTTTTGATGATTGGCGATATATACATAGGGACCACCCGCAAAAAGCCCCTCAGGCACGCGAATTTCGAGCTCGACACCAAGCAACTTGTGCATTCGTCCGTACCAATGCGCAAAGATCGGCGTATTGTTTGGGTGAAAAGGCCGAACTAAACAAAAGAGTAGGCCTAAGACACCACATATAACGACAAAACAACCCAATAAAATCAATCGTACTACTGCGAGCATGCAATCTCCTCGTATTTTGCTGCGCGTTAGTATACCTGTTTCAGCAGCAAAATACGTCCGATCAGTCTTGGCTCTCGACAGTAATTGCGTCAACGCGTTGCAAGCCGCGTGGCAGCTTGTTACCACGACGCCCACGTTCACCGCGGTAATGCTCGAGATCATCAGGTTTGAGAGTGAGCTTGCGCTTACCGGCGAGTAAGGTAATGGCAGCATCGTGCGGCACCACCGAAGTCGCAACCACATACTCTTCACGTGATTGCGCACGTAACGCTGGAATACTAATCATCTTATTGCCCTTACCTTTGGCCAATTCAGGCAAATCGGCAACAGGGAAAATCAGCATGCGTCCCTCGTTTGAAACCACCACGAGCAAATCTTTGTCGCGATCAGTGACGCGATTCGGCGGCAAAATTTTAGCGCCAGTCGGTAAGTTCAAGATCGCTTTACCATTCTTATTGCGGCTGACCAAGTCACTGAACTTACAGACAAAACCATAGCCGGCATCCGAAGCCAAGAGATAGCGTTGCTCGTCTTGCGCCATCATCACTTGTTGCACGGTTTCACCGGCAACCATGCTGAAGCGCCCAGTAAGCGGTTCCCCTTGGGTGCGAGCCGACGGCAACAAGTGTGCTTCACAGGCGAAACTACGCCCCGAGCTATCGAGGAAAACGACTTGCTGGTTACTCTTACCTTGTGCACTGGCGAGATAACTATCACCTGACTTGTAGGCTAAGCTTGAACCATCCACATCATGACCTTTCGCCGCACGTACCCAACCTTTCTGCGATAACACAACAGTGACTGCTTCCGCTGGTGTTAAATCACGTTCACTCAGGGCTTTGGCTTCTTCGCGTTCGACAAGAGGCGAACGACGGTCATCGCCATATTTTTCGGCGTCAGCAAGAATTTCTTTACGAATCAATGTCTTCAAACGACGATCGGAACTAAGCAACAACTCAAGCTGTTCGCGTTCTTTTTCTAATTCGTCTTGCTCGCCTTTTAGCTTCATTTCTTCGAGTTTGGCTAAATGGCGTAACTTCAGTTCAAGAATCGCTTCGGCTTGCGTTTCGGTCAGCGAAAAGCGCTTCATCAACTCAGCTTTGGGCTCATCTTCGTAGCGAATAATGGCAATTACTTCGTCGATATTCAGATAAGCAATCAACAAACCTTCGAGGATGTGCAAGCGCGCCAGCACTTTATCCAAACGATGCTGTAAACGTCGCGTAACCGTTTGTTGACGGTACTGCAGCCATTCCTTCAACACATTGAGGATCGGCTTCACCTGCGGACGCCCATCAAGTCCCAGCATATTGAGGTTGACGCGGTACTGCTTCTCTAGGTCGGTCGTTGCAAACAAGTGCTGCATCATTTGTTCAACGTCGATGCGGTTAGAGCGCGGCACGATCACCAGACGCGTGGGGTTTTCGTGATCTGACTCGTCCCGAAGGTCGGAAACCATCGGCAGTTTCTTGGCCTGCATTTGCCCGGCGATTTGTTCCAATACTTTTGCGCCTGAGGCTTGATGCGGTAGCGCATAGACGACGACTTCACCGTCCTCCATGTGATACTTAGCGCGCATCCGAATACTGCCACGCCCGGTTTCGTAGAGTCTTACGATTTCATCTTGCGGGGTGATGATTTCAGCATCGGTGGGATAATCTGGACCACGCAGGTGTTCCATGACTTCGGCTAAGTCGGCGCTTGGTTTTTCTAGCAACAGTGCACAGGCGTGTGCAACTTCACGCGCATTGTGTGGCGGAATGTCCGTCGCCATACCTACCGCAATACCGGTCACGCCATTCAATAAAATATGCGGTAAGCGTGCTGGCAACATGCGCGGCTCTTTCATGGTGCCATCAAAGTTCGGTACCCAATCGACCGTGCCCTGACCCAACTCGCTCAGTAGCAACTCACTAAAACGTGAAAGCTTCGCTTCGGTATAACGCATGGCCGCAAACGACTTAGGATCATCTTGCGAGCCCCAGTTTCCTTGCCCATCCACCAGCGGATAACGATAAGAAAAGGGTTGCGCCATGAGTACCATGGCTTCATAACAGGCGCTATCCCCGTGAGGATGGAACTTACCGAGCACATCACCGACGGTACGTGCCGATTTTTTATATTTTGCTAACGCCGATAAGCCCAATTCAGACATTGCATAGATGATGCGACGCTGGACCGGTTTCAGGCCATCACCGATATGCGGTAAAGCACGGTCCATGATCACATACATGGAATAATTGAGGTAGGCATCCTCGGTAAAGCGGCGCAGCGGAATTTGTTCAACAGTATCCAATGACATTCTTGTTTTACTCCTTACAGCTCAGCCAAGTCGACCAGGTTGCCTTTACTCTCTAGCCATTCGCGTCGGTCGCCCGCACGTTTCTTAGCTAATAGCATGTCCATTAATTCTTCCGTCGCAGTCGGCTCATCCACAGTCAACTGAACAAGCCGGCGGGTATTCGGGTCCATGGTGGTTTCACGCAGTTGCAGGGGATTCATCTCACCTAGACCTTTAAAACGCTGCACATTGACTTTGCCTTTGCGTTTTTCCGCATCAATACGATCGAGGATGCCTTGCTTCTCATCTTCGTCGAGGGCATAAAACACTTCTTTCCCCACATCGACACGGTAAAGCGGTGGCATCGCGACGTATACGTGCCCATGGTCTACCAAGGCGCGGAAATGCCGCACGAATAACGCACAAAGCAGGGTCGCGATGTGCAAGCCATCAGAGTCAGCGTCGGCGAGGATACAAATTTTGCCGTAACGCAGCTTCTCGAGGTCATCAGAATCGGGATCAACACCGAGCGCAACTGAAATATCATGAATTTCTTGTGAGCCAAGGATTTGGTCCGACTCTACTTCCCACGTATTCAAAATCTTTCCGCGGAGCGGCATCACCGCTTGGAAGTCACGATCGCGAGCTTGTTTTGCCGAACCGCCGGCCGAGTCACCCTCGACTAAGAACAACTCACCGCGGGCGGGGTCTTGCGTCGCACAGTCCGTTAACTTTCCTGGCAGCGGCGGACCTTGAGTTACTTTTTTACGGACCACTTTTTTACTTGCCCGCATACGCCGCTGTGCGTTATTGATACACAGCTCCGCCAGTTGTTCGGCCTGTTCGGTATGTTCGTTCAACCACAAACTAAACGCGTCTTTAACCACACCTGAAACAAAAGCGGCACATTGTCGTGAAGACAAACGCTCTTTGGTCTGCCCCGCGAATTGTGGGTCTTGCATCTTAACCGAGAGAATATAGGTACAGCGCTCCCAAATATCCTCTGGGGTCAAGCGCACGCCGCGTGGCAATAGGTTACGGAATTCGCAAAACTCGCGCATGGCCTCAAGCAAGCCTTGGCGTAAACCATTGACGTGCGTACCACCCTGAGTCGTTGGGATTAAGTTCACATAGCTTTCCGAGACACCTTCGCCACCCTCAGGCAACCAAGTCACAGCCCAATCGACAGCTTCTTCGTTACCGCTAAAGCTGCCAATAAAAGGTTCTTCAGGAAGTGTCGGCAGTTCTTGCACTGCTTCAACTAAGTAATCGCGCAAGCCATCTTCGTATTGCCAGGTTTGCTCGTCATTGTCGACCAGATTTTTGAAGGTGATTTTCAGCCCCGGACAGAGGACGGCTTTTGCGCGCAGCAAGTGTGTCAGCTTCAATACCGAAAACTTTGGCGAGTCAAAATACTTTGCGTCCGGCCAGAAACGTAACACGGTACCTGTATTGCGTTTGCCTACGGTGCCGGTAATGGTTAACTCTGAAACCTTATCGCCGTTTTCAAAGGCCATTTCATAAACTTGCCCGTCACGCTTCACTAACACATCAACGCGTGTCGATAGCGCATTCACCACCGAGATACCCACTCCATGCAAACCACCTGAAAAGTTGTAGTTTTTATTGGAGAACTTACCGCCGGCGTGCAGCTTGGTCATGATCAGTTCAACGCCTGGCAACCCTTCTTCTGGGTGCACATCTACCGGCATTCCGCGACCGTCATCTTGCACTTCAAGGGATTGATCGGGGTGAAGAATGACAATCAACTCACGGGCGTGCCCCGCCAACGCCTCATCGACACTGTTATCAATGACTTCTTGGCCTAGGTGGTTCGGGCGTGTGGTGTCGGTATACATTCCCGGGCGGCGACGCACCGGTTCGAGTCCGTTGAGGACTTCTATCGCATCTGCTTTGTAGTCTGACATGCGCTCTTCTTTTCGGTGACAAGAATTGTAGTTATAGAATGCTCATATACTGTTACAGGATGAGCGGAAACTCAAGCTAGTATTCAGTCGCAAGGCCCTGTTCGCGGATAAGTTCAAGCCACTCTTGCAAAAAGCGATTCACTTGAAACTTTTCGTTGCTCTGGTGCATAGCAGGATTAGGCTGTTCATAGATAGGTTTCAAACGCGCAATGTTCTGGCTACGCAACACTTCTGCCAGTTGCGCATCGTGATACAGTCGCACTTCAAGCTCCGTCTCGACCAGCCCCGGCAATTGCGTTTGCAATGCATGCTGTTGAATACGAATATCCGTGGTGTAAGGGGCCCGCTGCAGAACTTTCACCCGAAAGTGTAAATGACTGCCGACTTTAATGAGCTTCTCTCCGCCTTGCTTCAGCTGAGCGACCAATTTTGTCAGCGCCGCATAGTTGACCGCCGCCAGTCGTTGCAGGGCAGCGAGATCAAATTGATAGCGTTGGCGTTTTACGTCTTTAGTCATGATTGACGAATTTGCTCCAAATGTAATTGCAACCATTGTAGTCCAATGACGCTTGCGGCGTTGTTAATTTTTCCTTGCTCAAGCAGCTCCATAACCTCGCTACGCGGCAATACGTGGACTTTGATGTCTTCGTTTTCCGTCGCCAGCCCACCGTGACTCGCGGCTTGGCTACTGTCGACCTCGCCAATATAGATCGAGATCTTCTCAGTGCAGCCGCCGGGCGTCGATAAATAGGTCAGAGCGTAGTGCATTTTCTCTACAGTTAACCCCGCCTCTTCATCTAATTCACGCTGCGCTACACTGGCGGCGCTCTCTTCTGGTTTATCGATCATGCCAGCAACAAACTCAAGCAGCCATGGGGATTCTTCTTGTTGGAGTGCGCCAATCCGGAATTGTTCCAACACCACCAACCGATCACGGGCGATATCATAAGGAATCACCATCACTGCATGCCCACGATCCATGACTTCACGTTCAAACTCCTGCGACCAACCGCCGGCAAACAAACGGTGCTTAAGGCGATACTTAAAAATACTTAAAAAGCCCTTGCGAACTGTTGTCTTCTCAATGATTTGATAATCTTCATGATTAAATTTTTGCACTGTAAACCTTTTCTCTTTTCATCGCGTCTATTAGATTTTACTAAATAACATGTGCAACACGCTCATACTTGGTTACATTTAGACCTAAGTTGTTGCAACTCAACACATGAATCGCGCTGGCTATCGGAGTATGCTAGTAATCATTCAAATGTGTATGTAAAATACCGAACAAGTTTAGCAACGGTCATCTGAGCCAGACGAACCTCCAGGATTACGGAACTCATGAAAAAAACGATTATTTCAGCAGTTATCGGACTTACTTTCGCAGCAAGCAGCTCGGCAGCATTCGCTGACGACCTTGCAGAAATTTTCCAACTCGCGTTACAAAACGACCCTACGCTGAAGCAAGCACAAGCGCAACGTGATGCGGCACAAAAAGGCGTCGATATTGCCCAAGCAGACTGGTGGCCACAGCTGGGTTTCCAAGCTGGCTACTCACGCAGTCAGCGTGAAACGCTCTACTTCGATAACGCCGGTAATACTTTCATGTACGATATTACCACCACTGGCTGGGATGCTGGCGTTAATCTGACTCAAACATTGTTCAGCAAAGCCGTTTGGGAACAAACCCAAATCGCTGAAAAGCAAGCTTACCAAGCCGAAGTCAACTACTTGAGTGAGCGTCAACAATTGATGATTCGTGTGGTAAACGCTTACTTCAGCGTACTTGAACGCATGGATGACCTCGAGTTTGCTGAGGCCGAGAAGCGCGCAATTGAACGTCAACTTGAGCAAACCAAGCAGCGTTTCTCCGTAGGACTTACCGCAATTACTGACGTGCATGAAGCGCAAGCGCAATTTGATAATGCGGTCGCGCGTGAAATCCAAGCCAAAAACGCCGTTGAAATCGCCCAAGAAAGCCTGCGCGAAATCACCGGTCGCTATCACGAAGAGTTGGCGGAACTCGATACCGAAAACTTTTCACCGTCAACGCCTAACCCAGAAAAAGCTGAAACTTGGGTAACCACTGCCGAAGATAAAAATCTGCAATTACTGGTACAACGTGTAGCCGTAGAGATTTCAGAGCAACAGATCGAATTAGCGCAAGCGGGTCATTACCCTCGTGTGGGTCTTGAGGCAAGCTTCGGTACCTCGGACTCTGAACAAGAAATCCAAGGACGTACCAACGACAGTCCACGCATGGATAGCTCTTCGATTGGCGTTAATTTAAACGTACCTATTTTCAGTGGCTTCCGTACTTCCGCACAAGCTGATCAAGCACGTGCCAACTATGTCGCAAGCAGCCAACAGCTCGAGTTCACCCGTCGTGGTGTCGAGCGTGAAGTGCGCAATGCGTACTACGATGTGGTCGCTGCAGTCGCAACCATCAAGGCGCTCGAGCAAGCTGTTGTGTCTGCAGAAAGTGCATTGAATGCGACGCAAACTGGCTTTGAAGTAGGTACCCGTACCATCGTTGATGTACTTGATAGTACCCGTAACCTGTTCAATGCCCGTCGTAATCTTTCGACCGCGCGTTATAATTACATCCGACAATCACTGACACTGCAGCAAGCTTCAGGTAAGATCAGTGAACAAGATCTGATGGCCATTAACGCAAGTCTCATTAATGAAAATAATTGAAAAACCAAAATTTGAAGCACGGTTTTTACTTCCTAAGTATTGGCTGACCTGGTTCGGGGTCAGCCTTCTTTATATTATCTCCTGGTTACCTTACAAATGGCAGCTTGCCATGGGTCGTGGCTTGGGGAAGCTTTTCTATAAATTCGTACCCAAGCGTGCCGAAGTGGCCCGTCGTAACTTAGAGTTATGTTTTCCCGATAAGTCGGCCACTGAAATCGAAGCGCTGGTGCAAAAGAATATGGCCAATACTGGCATCGCCTTTTTTGAAACGGGGATGGCATGGTGGTGGCCCGACTGGCGCATCCGTCGTAAGCTGCATGTGCATGGTGTCGAACACTTAGAAGCACCACAAAAAGAAGGTAAGGGCGTTTTACTTCTGCTCTTTCACTTTTTAAGTCTCGAAGTCCACGCTCGCTTGCATGGTTTCGTGAAACCTGCCGTTGGGCTCTATCGACCTCATAACAACGCCGTCATGGAGTTTCTGCAAACCCGAGGCCGTGGCCGATCGAACAAGTATATGATCCCACGCAACGACGTGCGGAGCATGAAACAAGCTATTGAGAGTGGCGAGATTGCCGGCTACCTTCCCGACCAAGATTACGGTCGACGTCGCACCATTTTCGCGCCGTTTTTTGCGGTTCCCGAAACCAGCACAACAACAGGTACCCTGCTGTTCGCTAATAGTAAGAAATGCGCAGTATTACCCACGACGTGTTTTCGCCGCGACGACGGCACTGGCTACGATATGACCTTTTATCCGGCGTTCGAGCACTTCCCCACCGGTGATGACTTGGCGGATGTAACCCGCGTTAATAAAATGGTCGAATACGCAATCATGCAACGTCCCGAACAGTATTTGTGGGTACATCGTCGCTTCAAGACGCGGCCTAACGAGACCGATCCGAGTCTGTATCAGCGCTCTTGAGCACCTCAGCGAACCACTGCTGCCAAGCTTTTTCAACGACCGTGCGCTCATCTGTAAATGCTTGATGGGTGAGTGAATCGCGGTCGTCCAGTGCCAATTGATGTAGCCACTCACGCTCACGAATATATACCTCGGTGAGTTGCTGGGCTTGCTCGGTACTCATCACTTGCAGTTGACCGGCCTGCTCCAAAATCCTGACGTTATCCGTGAAATCTGTCAGCGCCGGATAGTCACAGCTATAACGTAGCACCAGGTATTGCACGAGGAATTCAATATCAGTAATACCGCCGACACCTTGCTTGAGGTCGAAGCTGTGTTGCTCTCTGCGTAACTCTTTATGGCTACGCATTTTCTCGCGCATCTCAACCACCTGTTGCGCTAGACTCTCCCCCGCCCGACGCTCCTGCAACTGCTCGCGCCGCAGTGTTTTAAATGCTTCGCACAGTCGCTGATCGCCGAATACTGGGCGCGCTCGCACGAGCGCTTGCAATTCCCAAGTCCACGCATCTTCCTGCAAATAACTTGCATAGGTCGAAAGCCGCGTCACTAATAGTCCAGACTTACCGGAGGGGCGTAAACGCATATCAACTTCATAAAGCGTCCCAATCACCGTACGTGTGGTGAAAAGGTGCAGCACCCGCTGTGCCAAGCGCAAGTAAAATTGCTGTACCTCAAGAGGTTTCGCACCATCCGTTTCACCCTGGTAGTCGCTATCGGTCACAAAGACCAAATCAAGGTCGGAACTGTAGCTCAACTCAAGGCCACCGAGCTTACCATAGGCGATCACTGCAAAGCCCATATCTTCCTGTGAGCGCCCTGGTGGCGTACCGTGGCGCGCACTGAGTTGATGCCAGGCTAAGTGCACCACCGCAGCGATGATGGCTTCAGCCAAATAGCTCAAATGATCACTCACCTTCATTAACGGCAAGGCGCCACTGATATCAGCGGCGGCGATCTTCAATTGGCACGACTGCCGCGCTTGGCGTAGCGCATTCATTTGTGCCTCAAGATCATCCTCCTGCTCGGGGATCCGCAATAAATACTCATCGACAATCGCACGATAGTCTTCGAGCTGTGGCAGTTGATACAGATGCTGAGGATCAATAAGTTCATCGAGCAAGATTGGGAAATTGGCAAGATGTTGCGCGATCCATGAGCTCGCCCGACAGAGCTTCACTAGTTGCTCCCGTGCGCCGACATTTTCTACCAGTAACTCGACGTAAGCGGTGCGACTCATGATCCGCCGCAATAAGGTAAATACGCGTTCCAACACCACTTCGGCATCGGCCAACTGAATACACCGCTGCAGGAGCACCGGTACGAGTTTTGCCATCGCCTTGCGTCCGCGTGGTCCACTGCCGCGTTTACGCACATCCATACGTAACTCGTTCACTTGCTGCCAAATCAACTGCGCGCGCTGTTTGTCCAGTCCGTATTCATGCAGGACGTCAAGTGCTGTGCTGTCTTCCACCATGTCCTGCCAAAGCAGTTGTAAGGGCCCAGCATCCTCGTCATCACTGTCATTGTCGCCAATCACATTCTGAAAATGCTCATGCACAATAGCCATCGCTTGGTGGATCTTTGCAACCAAGCTCTCCCAGTCATGGCCAAACGCCGCTGCCATTGCTTGTTGGCGTTCCTCATCCACTGGCAACGTTTGTGTCTGTTCGTCGTTATACTCCTGCAGAACGTGCTCAACACGACGCAGCAGCTCATAACTTTCGAGCAGCTCTTGTACCGTCTGCTGCGGCAATAGCTCTTGTTCTGCAATAACCTGATATGCTTGGTACAACGATTGAGTTTGTAATTGCCGTTGCTGTCCGCCGCGAATGAGTTGAAACGTTTGCGCAATAAACTCCACTTCACGGATGCCACCAGGGCCCAGTTTTATGTTGTTCTGCACGCCCTGACGTTTGGTTTCTTGACTGATCAACGCTTTCATTTTGCGCAGTGCATCAATCGCTGAAAAATCGATGTAGCGACGATAAACAAATGGCCGTAGTAGGTCTTTAAAGGCCTGTTCACTCGCCGGTTCGGCACCGATGAGACGCGCTTTTACCATGGCGTAGCGTTCCCAGTCGCGACCCTGCTCTTGGTAATAATTCTCCAGCGCCGCGAGGCTGGTCACCACGGGACCTGATTGGCCAAAAGGCCGCAGTCGCAAGTCGACTCGAAACACGCGGCCCTCCACCGTTAAGGCATCAAGTAAACTCATCATCCCCTGTACGAGTTTGGTGAAAAAGACATCAGTTTCAATAGGCTTGCGCTGATGATCGGTCTCGCCACGTTCCGGATAGCAAAAAATAAGATCGATATCAGAGGAGAAGTTAAGTTCGCGCCCACCAAGCTTACCCATACCGAGCACCCATAAGGGTTGCGCATTGCCATCGCTGTCGCGGGGGGTGCCGTAACGCGCGGTAAAGCGCGGATAGAGCCAGTCGCGGGCGGCAATAATAAATGCATCCGCCGCCGCACTCAGGTGTTCTAACATCACAGGTAGAGACAATTGCCCCGTTAAATCCGCCGCAGCTAAGGCCGCAAACCACTGCTTGCGATAGCGACGTAAGACCTGCTGTGCAGCTTTCTCTTCGCTGACTTGTGCGAGTGCGCTCTGTAACTGTGGTAGATAGTTCTGTGGTGGCAGTAGCTGGATTTTATGCGTTTCAGCATCGACCACGAGCGCTGTCTCATCTTGCGCTATAACGTCCGCCACAAAAGGGCTTAATTGGCATATCTTGGTAATTATCTCAGACGTGCTCGTGGTCATGGGCGATTTATCCGTTAACTCAACCGTTAATTTAACCAATAAGGTTCTTGTTTCAGTGCTGCTTTGCGTGAATGCTCGAGCGCGTAAAGCAATGACTCAAGTTGCACGCCCTGCCAGTTCAATAAGCGGTCGGGTTGGTTGTCTTCGTTATCTTTGATAGCTTCACGTAGTAATTTGAGTGCCATGATCTCACGAATACCGCGAACCATATCTTGCCATGGCGCACGAAACAGCTCGCGATCTTCTTCATCAAACAGATAGCCGACGCAGTAGCCGAGTTGCAGGGAACTTTGCAGCAAGGGCAATTGCTTCAAATAATATTCCGGTTTTAACTCGCCATCTTTGGCAAATGCATCGATGACATTTTGCCAGTCTTCGCGCAAACGCTGGGCGGCCCACTGCCGTAAAGGTAATTTAGCTACTTGTTCGTGTCGCGGTTGCTGCTGACACAAAGCGCCCAACTCCAATAAGGTTAACTGATAGTCGTCACGGATACTTAAGCTCTGTACCAATTCGAGCTGTACCGCATGCTCCTGCTGCTCGAGAATTGCCTCATACAGTTTGGGGTATTGCTTGAGCGCACGATGGTAAGCACCATCTTCGGCAGTGAGCTCAGTCAAACCGTCATAACGACTTAACCAGCCAAGGTGACCGAGCATTTGCTCAAGTCGGAGAATATGATCACTGACGTCGACTTCAAGCGTGGCCAGTTGCTGCAACACGACTTTGCTTAAACGAATACCGTCAGTGATGCCAGCCACCGCGCGCACACTTGGGCTCTCGCCTAAACAGGCATCGTTATGTTGCCAGTATTGCAAGGCATAGGTAAGCGCCCGATAAAGTCCCGAGCCCACATCATCATTGGCCTCTTGCGGCACAAAATGCGCATGGGTGAACGGTTCCAAAACTGTCTTACCCGCCAATAAATAGCCGCGCGCAGCCTTGCTTAAGCTGCCCATCCGGGCATTCAAACGAGTGACCAATCGCCGCGCAATTTTATAGGCATCAGCAAGTTCGCCTTGCTGCACTTCAATTTCAACTTCGGCAATCGCACGCTGTTGTTCGCCTGCTTGTATCACCCCTTCGTCGTAGACCAGTTCGATACGCCCTTCGCCGCTCGGAATATGCCAACGATGACGGGTAAAGTTAGTGGCGAAGATTTCCTCCAGCTCACGATTAATATCAAAAAGCGGAAAATCATCGGGCCAGATATCTTCTTCAAACAGTGTTAGGTCAGGCGTGTCGGCAGTAATCACGGCGTTGTACTCTGGGCGGCTATGCATCCCGCCGAGCACTTTCCCGGCTAATTTGATAGTTTGCTCGCGTTCTTCGCCACGCTGCCGAATTCTTAGACCCATATCATGCTGTCGTAACCGCAGGTCAGCAGTATCGAAATAGCGATTGCCTAATTCCATGGTCACCTGCTCAGCGTCCTTCGCTAAGCTTTGGCATAATTCCACCACTTTCTCTTTGCTGGCTCCATCGACCAGTAATTTTAGTTCGATTTCTTGGCTCACAGGCGCTCTCACGTCATCATTTTGATCTTGCTAAATACGGTACTCGTAGGCGTTGTGTGGGTCAACTTTATTGGGGTTGACAGGTGCGTACAAAAATTGCACCGTGGGCGGCGACGAAAAGTTTATAAAAACTGACGAACTGGGCTTTACGCGCAGTAAAAAAGCAATATACTTGCGCGCAAATTATGTCCCCTCCAGCCGACGGCTGAGTCTTACAGGAGATGCTATGTTCAAAGCCAGTGAAGTACTTCAGGCTCAGTATACCAGTGCCGACCTCGGCACCCTGCAACGTGCGATTACCGACAATTATCTCGTCGATGAAGACGCTTATTTGCAAGAACTGATGCAACTGGTGCCTAACGATGACGCGACGCTTGACCAAGTGACCGAGCGTACCGCCAAGTTAGTCAATACCGTACGTGACCGCGCAGATGGCGGTGGCGTTGACGCGTTTTTACAAGAATACAGTCTCGATACCAAAGAAGGCATTATTCTGATGTGCCTTGCCGAGGCACTGTTACGCATCCCTGATGCCTATACTGCCGATGCGCTAATTCAAGACCGCTTGTCCGGCGGCGATTGGCAAAAGCACATGGGCGAAAGCGCCTCGTGGCTTGTGAACTCAGGCACTTGGGGCTTAGCTTTGACCAACTCGGTGATCAACCCAACCGGTCAACCCATGGAAACACCTCGTGGCGTATTTCGACGCTTAACACGCCGTTTAGGTATGCCAATCGTGCGCAAAGCAACTTATGCTGCGATGCGCATTATGGGTAAGCAGTTCGTTTTAGGACGTACCATTGAGGAAGCCCTAAAGAACAGCCGCGCGAACCGTGACAAGGGCTACACCCACGCCTATGACATGCTCGGCGAAGCAGCGCTCACCATGGCCGATGCACGGCGCTATCACGCTGATTATGTAAATTCTATCAAAGTGGTCGCCAAAGAAAACTTTAATAATCCGAAAGCACCGCGACCTACTATTTCGATCAAGTTGTCGGCGTTGCATCCGCGTTACGAGTCTGCGAATCACGAGCGTGTGTTGACAGAGCTTGCACAGAGTTTGACTGAGTTGGTCAAGCTTGCGAAAGAAGCTGATGTTGGCGTTACCATTGATGCTGAAGAAGCAGATCGCCATGAGCTATCATTAGAGCTATTCGAGAAAGTTTATCGTAGCGGCGTCTGTAAAGGCTGGCCACGCTTCGGGCTGGTGGTACAAGCCTACTCGAAACGCGCCCTGCCGACGTTGGTCTGGTTAACTGCCCTTGCCAAAGAGTGTGGCGACGAGATCCCAGTGCGCTTGGTGAAAGGCGCCTATTGGGATAGCGAAATCAAGCTCTGCCAGATGAACGGGCTAACCGGCTATCCGGTCTTTACTCGCAAAGCGAACACCGATGTAAGTTATCTCGCGTGTTCTCGTTATTTGTTATGTGAACACACCGACGGCGCAATTTATCCGCAATTCGCCACGCATAATGCGCAAACTGTGGTAGCAATTCGTCAGATGAATGAAAGCACCAAGCGCCGCATCGAATTCCAGCGCCTGCACGGTATGGGTGATGACCTGTACGACACGCTGTTGCAAGAAGACGAGAATACTACGGTGCGTATCTACGCACCGGTCGGCGCGCACAAAGATTTACTACCTTATTTAGTTCGTCGTCTGTTAGAAAACGGTGCGAATACGTCTTTCGTGCACAAGTTAGTTGACCCTGAAACACCAGTGGAAGAGTTGACTCAGCACCCAATGCGCACCATTACTAAGTACGAAAGCTTAGCTAATACCAAAATTCCTTTACCGACGCAGATTTTCAGCGATCGTAAGAACTCGTTAGGACTGAACATGAATATTCACTCTCAAGCAGATGATTTCATTGCTGCAGTGCAGCAGTACCGTGATAAACAATGGCAAGGTGGCCCCATCGTAAACGGCGACGTGATTGACGATGCCCATCACCGCGTGAGCATTGCTAGTCCGCAAGAGAGCCAACGTCAGATTGGTAGTATCTGTTGGGGCGACAAAGCACTTGCCGAACAAGCGCTAAACAGTGCCAATGCAGCCTACCGCCGCTGGCGCGATACCGACGTTGAAGTCCGCGCTAAGGCGTTAGAAAAGTTTGCTGACCTAATGGAAGCCAACCGTGACGAATTGATTGCCTTGTGCTCACTGGAAGCCGGTAAAAGTTTGCAAGACGGCATTGATGAAGTCCGCGAAGCGGTTGATTTCTGTCGTTACTACGCCGTTGAAGCACGCAAATTGATGGGCGAAGGCACTACCCTGCCTGGCCCGACAGGCGAAACCAACGAACTGTTCGTACAAGGCCGCGGAACTTTCATTTGTATTAGCCCATGGAACTTCCCGTTGGCAATCTTTACCGGTCAGGTTGTTGCTGCGCTGGTAACGGGTAACTGCGTGATCGCCAAACCTGCTGAGCAGACAGGGCTTATCGCCTTCCGTGCCGTACAACTACTGCTAGAAGCTGGCATCCCAGGTGATGTGGTGCACTTCATGCCGGGCAGTGGTGCCGAAGTTGGTTCTTTCTTGGTCAGCCAAGAAGATATCGGTGGGGTCTGCTTTACCGGTTCAACCTACACAGCGCAATCGATTAACCGCGCTTTGGCGGCACGTACCGGAGCTATCGTACCGCTCGTTGCCGAAACTGGTGGCCAGAACGCCATGCTAATCGACTCCACAGCGCTGCCTGAGCAAGCAGTGACGGATATCGTCGCCAGCGCATTTAAGAGTGCGGGACAACGTTGCTCGGCGCTACGTGTACTGTTCGTGCAGGATGATATTGCCGACCGCGTGATCGAATTGCTGAAAGGAGCCATGGCGGAGCTTAAAGTCGGTGACCCGTTACTCCACGAAACTGACGTAGGCCCAGTGATTGATGGCGTTGCGAAGAGTAACCTAGAGCAACACGTGGCGGATATTTCCCAAGCAGGCCGCCTGATTGCTCGTGCGCCAATGCCTGACTACACTAACGGTGGCACCTTCATGGCGCCGACAGCGATTGAAATCGACAGCATCAACCAATTGGTGAAAGAGAACTTCGGGCCAATTTTGCACGTTATTCGCTATTCAACGGACAAGCTTGACGAAGTTATCGAAAGCATTAACGCAACGGGCTTTGGTTTGACCTTTGGCATTCACAGTCGCAACGAAACCTTCGCTGCCGACGTAGCCCGCCGTATCGATGTAGGTAACGTCTATATCAACCGTAACCAGATTGGTGCAGTGGTTGGAGTACAGCCATTCGGTGGCCGTGGCATGTCAGGAACAGGTCCAAAAGCGGGCGGTCCTCACTACCTTACCCGCTTCATCACTGAAAAAACGCGCACCAACAACATTACTGCTGTTGGTGGTAACGCGACCTTGCTATCGCTGGGCGACTAAAACTCGCCCAGTTCGTGCAGGTACAACGATTGGCTGCCGTCTTCAATGGCGGCGGCCAAACTTTCCACCCGCGGTAGCAACCGCGCCATGTAAAACTTCGCAGTTTTAATTTTACTTGCCAGATACGGACGTTCGCCAACCAACGGTTGGGCGCTCTTCGCCATACGCAGCCACAGGTAACCGTAGGTCACATAACCCAGCAGGTGTAAGTATTCGACCGCAACGCTGTTGATAATGTTCTCATCGCCGCCAGCCACTTGCTGCAATACTGTTTCGGTGACTGCTTGCGCACGTTGCACCGCTTTACCGAGCTGTTCATACTCAGCGGCTAGCTCCGCTTCAGGTTCAGCTAACAATGCTTGAATATCTTCTAACAAAGGTTTCACCAGCTCGCCTTGCGAACCTGCTACTTTACGACCGAGCAAGTCAAGCGCTTGAATACCGTTGGTACCCTCGTAAATTTGCGCAATACGACAATCGCGAACAAGCTGTTCTTGCCCCCATTCACGCACGTAGCCATGACCGCCAAAAATTTGCTGGCCAATGACGGTAGCTTCGAAGCCGGTATCCGTAATAAAGGCTTTGGCAATCGGCGTCAGCAAGGCAACTAAAGCGTCTGCGCGCGCTTTCTCAGCTGGATCTTCACTGTATTTAGCGATATCAAGTTGCTGGCCGACGTAAGTCGAAAACGCCCGTCCGCCCTCAACAAAAGCTTTCATGGTGAGCAACATACGGCGAATATCGCCGTGGACAATCAAAGGGTCTGCTTCTTTCTCTGGTTGGCGAGTGGCCTTAGCACCGCGCCCTTGCAAGCGATCTTGCGCATACTCTAAGGCATTTTGGTACGACCGCGCCGCCGCACCGAGGCCTTGAATACCAACGCCCAAACGCTCGTAGTTCATCATCGTGAACATGGCCGGCAAGCCTTGATGCGGTTCACCAACGAGCCAGCCTTTGGCGCCATCAAAGTTCATCACGCAGGTGGCCGAGGCATGGATCCCCATTTTGTGCTCAATCGAACCACACTTCACGGCATTGCGTTCGCCTACATTGCCGTCAGCATCAGGTAAAAATTTGGGCACTAAGAATAAACTAATTCCTTTACTGCCTGCTGGCGCGTCAGGGAGTTTTGCTAAGACAAGGTGAACGATATTGTCGGTGAGATCATGTTCGCCACCTGTGATGAAAATCTTGGTGCCGCTGATGGCGAAGGTGCCATCCTCGTGCGGCTCAGCTTTGGTGCGAATAATTCCCAAATCCGTACCGGCATGCGGTTCGGTGAGGCACATGGTCCCAGTCCATTCACCACTGGTCATTTTCGGTAGATACAGTTGCTTCAGCTCATCACTCGCATACGCATCGATGGTGATAATCGCGCCAGCAGTCAAGCCAGGATACAGAGAAAACGAAATATCCGCCGCACAGAGCATTTCTTCATATTGTGCCGACACTACTTTTGGCAGGCCCATACCACCAAATTCTGGGTTTGCCGTTACGCCAACCCAACCGCCAGCGGCTAATTGTTGGTAGTTTTCACGGTAATTTGCAGGTGTAGTCACGACACTATCGTTGTAGCTAACGCCTTCTTCGTCTGCAGCACGGGCATGCGGGGCGATGAGACTCTCGGCAAGTTTAGCTGCTTCATCAATAATTGCGCTCGCCATATCCATATCGACTTCGCTCAACGCGGAAAAACGCGCCCAGTCTTGATCAACACGGAATACGTCTTGCAGCAAAAACTGCATATCTTCACGGGGAACACGATAGTCTGCCATACCACACCTCAAAAAAATCAAACAATGAATTTAAACAGGTGTTTTAATATCAACTTACGGTCGTGTTGTCCAGTCTTCTAATGCGGGTTGTTGGAAAGCGTCGTTGCCAAGCGCCAGCACTACATGATTAGGTGCAATCGTAAGCACCTGAATACCTTGCCAATAATCTCCTTGGCGCAAGCGTTGTCCAGCCAGTTCAACGAAACGTTCTGAGGCCCGTGACGAATACTGGTGACCATCGTAAGTGAAGGCCGGTATGCGGCGTTGTAATGCCCCGTCAAGTTCAGCGATACGTGGCAGTACTGACTGGGTCGCTTGTGCCGAAGTAGTATTAGCTCCGGTTGCCGCAATCGCCTCTTCGAAGGCCGCTAGAAGGTCAGCTGGAACCTCATTTAAGTCGACCGCTTCGTCACGAGCGACTTCAGGTGCGGCTTGAAAAGTTGAGGTGGTGGGTTGGGTTTGCGGCTGAACTACATTATCTGTAGTGCTTGGTAACTCAACCACACGAACTTGTTGTGCTTGACCTATTCTGAGCGACGGTTCAGGCGCCGGTCTTTGACTTTGGGATGACATTGGTTGTGCCGCCTGCTGTGCGCCACCGTTCGGCGTTGCCGCACCCATGAAATACCAGTAGCTGCCGCCCCAGCCGACCACGAGTGCAACCAACAGTGCCGCCAAGAGCGCAAGCCACCAGAAGCGCCTTGAGCGAGTTGCTGCTGGCGTTGATGCAGCCAGATGAATCGGTTGTTGCGCTGGAATCAGCTGTGACTGTTGTTGGCGCAAGGCCTTGAGTACAGACGACATTATCGAGCCTCCGCTAAACGTGGGCCTAACGTGGTGTTATGGCTGGCTAACCAAGCCAGAGTCAACGCGTCTAACTGCGTGGTGACTGGCAAGCCATGCTCCTGTTGCAGCGCTTGTGCGAGCTGCGCTAAGCCATCATCGGCACTTTGTCGGTAACGCTGCAACTGTTGTGCAAGCCACTTCTGATAGGTGCTAGCATCTTCGAGCTGATACCCAGGCGGCAATGGCCACAGCGCTAAAAATTCACCGGTCCAGCTATCTGCGGGCCGGCTTTGGAGGTCCCCAACAAACTGCCAGCTCCCATCCGTCAGCTGTAACAACGCGGGTAAGTTTAACGCGACAATACGATCAAAGCGCAAGCGTGTTTGCACGCAGGCGAGCTGGTATTCCGCAACCCAGTCACAAATTGCTTGCTCCGTTGGCGGTTGTGGCAATTGCCACGCCCGCAAGAGTTCACGAATCCCGGTTTCATTAGCGGTGTCTACGACGCGCTGACTGTCCTGAGACTGTTGCCCGGTTGGCGAACTATTTTCTTGCGCAGGCAGAAACTGCCAAGCGGCGAGCGCCACGCCGAGGCAGAGCGCAACCACAATGCTGGCCGCCATTGCCAAGGGAGAAAACCGGCGCGCGGTCGTTGCTTCTGCTTCCCCTATTTCCCGAGCTGCCGTGTTGATTTGCGCTTTCCCTACAGTTTGAACTTGGTCATTGTAGGCAGCGAGTAAGGCGCGGTCGCACAGCAAATTCAAGCGACGCGGAATTCCCCCGCTCGCTTCATGCACACGTTTAATGGCCGCACTGTCAAACAATGCGCGCTGCGCACCCGCGACTTGCAGGCGGTAATTAATATAACGCTCTGTATCGCTCGGCTGCAGTGGCAGTAAATGATAACGCGCGGTAATTCGCTGCGCCAATTGCCGCAATTCGCGACGGCGCAGCAAGTCCTGCAGCTCAGGTTGGCCAATCAAAATGACCCGTAGTAATTTATTCTGGTTGGTTTCAAGGTTGGTTAACAAACGTAGCTGTTCGAGTACCTGCGGGCGTAAATGTTGCGCTTCGTCGATAAGCACCACACATTGCTCGCCTTCAGCATTCGCTTTAAGTAGGAACTCAGACAGTTTGTCAGTGAGGCGCTTATTGGTAATATTGCGTTTCGCATAGCGAATACCGAATTCATCACACAGCGTCGCTAACAATTCCGTTTCATTCAGCATCGGATTAAGAATGAACGCCGTGCGGGTTTCTTCTGGTAATTGATCAAGCAGAGCCCGTGAAACAGTCGTTTTGCCAGTCCCCACTTCGCCGGTCAGCAGAATAAAGCCACCACTGCCCTGCAACCCATAACTCAAATGTGCCAACGCCTCTTGATGACGCTCGCTCATATATAGAAATGTTGGATCCGGTGCTATTGAGAAAGGCTCTGTTTGTAAGCCAAAGTAATTCAGATACATAGTCTGTCTTCATTTACGCAACCAAGTCGAACTCCAGTGTAACGATTGACTTGCATCAGGGCTAGTCATTAGCGATCATCAATGAAACATTTAAGGAGCTCAGTGTGGAAGTTTATCTTGTTGGCGGTGCGGTACGTGACCAATTACTTGGCAAAGCCGTACATGAAAAAGACTATGTCGTGGTAGGTGCCACACCAGCTGAGATGTTGGCTCAGGGCTACCGCCAAGTCGGCAAAGACTTCCCAGTATTCTTGCACCCAGAGAGCAATGAGGAATATGCACTGGCTCGAACTGAACGTAAATCAGGTCGCGGCTACACCGGCTTTGCAGTCGATGCAGACCCGTCGGTAACTCTCGAAGATGACCTGTTACGCCGTGATCTCACTATCAATGCCATTGCACAAGACTTGGACGGTCAACTCATCGACCCGTATAACGGTTTACAAGACATCGAGTCACGCACTCTGCGACATGTCTCGCCGGCTTTTGTGGAAGACCCATTACGTATTCTACGCGTCGCGCGCTTCGCTGCACGCTTTGCTAAAGACGGCTTTCAAGTGGCCCCAGAAACCATGCAGCTCATGCAACAGATGAGTGCCGCTGGCGAACTCACTGAACTTGCCAATGAACGCGTTTGGCACGAAACGGTCAAGGCTTTGCGCACTGCCAGTCCAGCAACTTATTTTGTGGTTTTGGCGAAAGCATCTGCTCTCGCGCCATGGTTCGTCGAATTAGAAGATGAGCTTACCCAAGAAATTGTCTTACAGCGGCTGAGTGACTTTCCCAGCGATAAACCAGAATTAGCTTTTGCCCTCTGGCAAGGTGAACTCACAGAATCACAGGTAACGGAATGTTGCGAACGCTTACGCGTGCCAACGGAATGGCGTCAGCTTGGACGTTTAGCTTGTCGCTGGCATGCCGCCAAGCACGAGCTAACGAACGGCGAAACCCTACATGACTGCCTGAATCAAGCGGACTGCTGGCGGCGCTCGGAGCGTTTTGCCAAGCTTACGATTATCTGGCAACACCAAGGGCTTGAAGAACAAGATGCGCGGCGACTCAAGCGCGCCTATGAAGCGGCACAAGCCGTAAATGCCAAAGAGCTTATTCATGCCGCAAGTGCTGAGGGGCAGACGTTAGCAGGCCCAGCGATAGGTCAGGCCGTGCAGCGGGCGCGAGCCGCGGCAATCACCGCAGCCTTGGCCTAAATTATAGAAACATGAAGAATAACAGCGCGCCCAAGGCGAGACGGTAGATAACAAAGGGCAGCATGCCCATGCGCTCAATGACCTGTAAGAACAGCTTGATACAAAGGTATGCTGCGACAAACGACACAAACATGCCAATCAGCACGAGTGACCAAGCCACCGGCTCAGGTTGCTGAGCAAGTTGCAAGCCTTTGTAGCCCCCAGCAAGCGTAATCACCGGGATCGAAAGTAAGAAAGAAAAACGTGCGGCATCGGTCCGAGTTAATCCTAATAGGAGGCCTGCGGTGATGGTAATACCCGAACGCGAGGTCCCAGGAATTAACGCTATCGCTTGGGCAATACCGATAAACATTGCTTGTCTCAAGGTCAATGTCGTCAATGCGGCTTTCTCGCTGGCGCGTCGATCGGCATACCACAGCAGCAGACCAAACAGGATGGTTGTGGTCGCGATAACGAGGGCTGAGCGACCATAGTTTTCCAATAAATCGCCACCGAACAAACCGGCAAGACCCGCTGGGACTGTCGCCCAAATAATAAACCACGCTAAGCGACTGGATTCTGTGTATTGGCCACGAAACGTCCCAAACCAACCAACCAAAAGCTCTCCTACCTGCTGGCGATAATAAAACACCACGGCGGTAAGCGTGCCGACATGCACAGCTACATCAAAGGCCAACCCTTGATCCTGCCAACCAAGCACTTGCGAAGGTAAAATCAAATGCGCTGAACTTGAAATGGGCAAAAACTCGGTGAGTCCTTGAATAAGCGCGAGAATGATGGCTTCAAAAGTAGACAACGTCAGCTTCCTTGTGATCTAGGGTGTATGCAGATAGGGTAACGACTCGAAGGCAAATTCTAACGGCTTTAGGCGTTGCTCGCTAGCAAAAGATTGCCAATGTTGCGCAAAGCTAATGCCCGTTTGTGGGTGTTTTAACTGCGGCGCCAACTCCGCTAAAGGCCACAGCACAAAAGCGTTTTTCAATACTTCACCACGCGGCAGTACAATCGGCGACGCACACACCATATCATCATAGAGCAATACATCAATATCCAAGGTGCGCGGGCTATACTTTGGCACCTCGGAGGGATGACCATGTGCCTGCTCGATGGCTTTACAGGTTCGCACTACCTCAGCAAGCGTTAGGTCAGTTTGTAACTCAACAACAGTGTTAAAAAAATCATGACCATCAAAACCAACTGCGGCACTCTCAAATACCCGAGCAACCCTGATGGGCCGCTCGGTAGACGCAAACCTATCATGCAGGGCACGAATGCCTGCTAAAATATGCTGTGTCCGTTCACGATTACTCCCCAAACCTAAATAAACTAACGCCATTTAGTGCTGGCTCCGCGTAATTTCAACGCCTACCGTACTCGCTGCGGCAACCGCTTGAGGCTTCTCGACTCGCACCGTTACTTCGCTCACGTGAAATTCGCTAAGAATTAGCTGAGCCACTTCCGCAGCAACTGTTTCAATAAGTTGGCGCGGCCGCTCCTCTACTAGCTTTATCACTGCCTTGCTCAAGGTATCGTAGTCTAGCGCATCTTCGAGGGCATCGCTTACGCCAGCTGCAGTCTGGTCCCACGTCATGGTTAAATCAAAGTACAACGGCTGGGTCTGTTCATGCTCCCATTCATAGACACCAACATAGGCATCCGCGCGCAGACCTTTAACAAACACTTTATCCATGATGCGTTACTCTTTTTATCAGCATAGAAATTTTCTTACAAAGCGCTTATGCTAAGTGCTTTAATCAAGAATGAAAAGCACAGCGGAAACGTTTCCCTATGGGTGGTTTAATTGTTTTAGCGATTGTTATCGCTTATTTATTTGGCTCTATTAGCAGCGCTGTGCTGATCTGCAAACTATTTGGCCTTCCCGATCCACGCCAAACTGGCTCCAATAATCCGGGAGCTACAAATGTCTACCGCCTTGGCGGCAAAGTCCCTGCCCTACTGACCCTGTTTTTCGATGTCCTCAAAGGTATGATCCCCGTATGGGCATCTTACTTTCTTGGCATTCCACCACTTTTTCTCGGGATGATTGCGGTGGCAGCTTGTCTGGGGCACATCTTCCCACTTTATTTTCATTTTCGTGGCGGCAAAGCAGTGGCCACGGCATTGGGAGCTATGTTCCCGGTAGCTTGGGAGATGGCATTATTGCTCATTTTTACCTGGCTCGTGGTGTTTAAGATAAGCAAACTATCGTCACTTGCTGCCATTATTACCGTTTCACTGGCACCGTTTTACGCTTACTGGATAAAGCCGCAGTATACCGTGCCAGTTATCATGATTTCCGCACTTATCATTTGGCGCCATCAATCGAATATCTCGCGCCTACGCCACGGTAACGAACAACGTATCAAGCGTGACCGCTAGCTGGGGCGCGCAATTGTTCTAATGGCCAACGCGGAAAGGTCTTGACGCGTTCATCGACCTGTTCACCTGCAAGCAGACGTTGCGCGCCAGCAAACGCAATCATAGCGCCGTTATCAGTACAAAATTCTGGCCGCGGGAAGAATACTTCGCCGCCAATTTTCTCGGCAAAAGCATGCAACTGTGCCCGCAGTTCTTTATTCGCGCTGACTCCACCAGCAACCACAAGTCGTTTTAAACCTGTTTCTTTCAGTGCACGCCGGCACTTAATAACGAGCGTGTCGACCACAGCGTCTTGGAAAGCTCGCGCAATATCTGCACGGGTTTGCTCATCATCGGCTTCTGCAGCAATGGTATTCGCAGCGAAGGTTTTTAAACCACTAAAACTAAAATCGAGTCCTGGCCGATCGGTCATCGGCCGCGGAAATTTGTAACAGTCCGGACGCCCTTGTTCAGCAAGCGCAGCCAATCGCGGTCCACCGGGATAATCAAGGCCCATCAGTTTAGCGGTTTTATCGAACGCTTCACCAGCTGCATCATCCACTGACTCACCAAGTAATTGATAGTGGCCAATCCCGTCGACACGAACTAATTGCGTGTGTCCACCGGACACCAGCAGCGCAATGAAAGGAAAATCAGGCGGATTGTCTTCTAGCATTGGGGCGAGCAAGTGCCCTTCCATGTGATGTACCGCCACCGCCGGAACCTGCCAACCTAACGCGAGACTTCGGCCAATACAGGCGCCAACTAGCAGCGCACCAACGAGACCTGGGCCCGCTGTATATGCAACACCGTCGATATCCTGTGGCGCTAGGTTTGCTTGTTTCAGTGCAGCTTGAATAAGAGGTAGGGTTTTGCGTACGTGGTCGCGTGATGCCAGCTCTGGCACCACACCACCGTAGTCAGCGTGTAATTTTACTTGTGAGTAAAGTTGATGAGCCAATAGCCCTTGCTCGGTATCATAGATAGCGATACCGGTTTCGTCGCAAGATGTCTCAATTCCTAGAACACGCATTGCCTAACCTCATACAAACTGCGCTTAACAGCACTTTTCGGAAAGGCAATAGTGTACTCGATGTTATTCCAAATCTACAGTCACACCTTTCAATGGACCATCTTCGCCGCCACGCGATTCGCCGCTCAACTTGATGCGCAAGCGAAGGTCGTTTGGTGCATCGGCGTGACGTAGTGCCTCTTCGAAAGAAATCTTTCGCGCTTTATAGAGATCAAACAGCGCTTGGTCAAAGGTTTGCATCCCCAACTCACGCGACTTCGCCATGATTTCTTTTATCTCGCCCATGTCGTTCTTGGCAATCTTCTCGGCCACGATGGGACTGTTAAGCAATACTTCAATGGCTGCGACGCGACCGCCATCAGTGGTTGGTACCAACTGTTGCGCCACAATGCCACGTAAGTTGAGCGACAAATCAAACATCAACTTGCCGATTTTTTCCTTCGGTACCATGTGCATGATACGTTCGATTGCTTGGTTCGCGTTGTTGGCGTGCAATGTTGCCACACACAAGTGACCGGTTTCGGCAAAGGTGAGCGCATATTCCATCACCTCTTGTGAGCGAATCTCACCGACCAAAATAACATCTGGCGCTTGTCGCAAGGAGCTCTTCAAAGCAGCTTCAAAACTTTCCGTATCGGTTCCCACCTCACGTTGCGTTACCATCGACTTACCGTGTTCATGGACGAACTCCACGGGGTCCTCGATGGTGAGGATGTGCCCGCGCGAATGCTGGTTACGAAAACCAATTAACGCCGCCAAGCTTGTCGATTTACCAGTACCGGTACCACCAACGACCAGCATTAAGCCGCGTTTGGCCATAATCAGCTTGGTCAGAACCTCAGGTAACTTTAATTGCTCAACCGTTGGGATTTCGGTAACGATGCGACGAATCACCATACCGGCGCGTTGGCGTTGCCAGAAGGCGCTTACCCGGAAACGACCGATGCCCTCGCGGAAGATCGCAAAGTTCGCTTCTTGCTCCTCGAAGTATTCATCGTGATGCTTCTCGCCCAACGCTTCTTTGACTAGCTCAAGCGCTTGCTCCTCGCTGAGCTTTTGTTCAGTTAAATGACGCAACTCGCCATTTATCTTGGCGCTTGGTGGTAACAATGCCGAGATGAACAAGTCCGACGCGTCCTTTTCAATCATGACCTTGAGTAGTTTATCTAACAACATACGGCCTCCTGAATTTGTTGCATTCGTCATGGCTTACTTGAACGCCTCTTTGTTCGCTGCTTTGGCGCGAGCATCCACGCGTGATACCAAGCCTTGATTTAGCAAGTTTAGCAGGCCTTGATCGAGTGTTTGCATACCGTGAGCCGCACCGGTCTGAATTGACGAGTACATTTGTGCCACTTTATCTTCGCGAATAAGGTTTTTGATAGCCGGTGTGGCAATCATGATTTCGTGTGCAGCGACGCGCCCACCGCCGACTTTTTTCAACAGTGTTTGTGAAATAACCGCGCGCAATGATTCCGACAACATCGAACGCACCATTGGCTTTTCATCACCAGGGAATACGTCGATGATACGGTCAATGGTTTTCGGTGCTGAGGTGGTGTGCAAGGTGCCAAACACTAAGTGACCGGTTTCGGCCGCCGTCATCGCTAAGCGGATGGTTTCAAGGTCACGCATCTCACCGACCAAGATAACGTCAGGGTCTTCCCGCAACGCCGAACGCAATGCGTTATTAAAGCTATGGGTGTCGCGGTGGACTTCCCGCTGGTTAATCAAGCTTTGTTTGTTTTTGTGTACAAATTCGATCGGGTCTTCGATGGTAAGAATGTGGTGATGCTTAAGCTCGTTAATATAATCGACCATGGCCGCTAGGGTCGTCGACTTACCTGAACCCGTCGGGCCGGTCACCAAAACCAAGCCGCGCGGTTGATCGGCGATGGTTTTAAAAATATCCGGCGCCCCCAATTGCTCGAGAGTTAACACATCACTTGGAATGGTCCGCAGTACTGCACCGCAACCGCGGTTTTGCACAAAAACGTTAACCCGGAAGCGAGCAAGATCAGGTACCTCGAAAGAGAAGTCGCATTCTAGATTCTGTTCATACTCTTTACGCTGGCGGTCATTCATAATGTCATACACCAGCTCTTGCACTTGCTTATGAGTAAGCGCAGGAATATTGATTTTACGAACGTCACCATCTACCCGTATCATAGGGGGCGATTCCGCTGACAAATGTAAATCCGAAGAATTATGTTTGACGGCGAAGCCGAGTAACTCTGTAATATCCATACTCTTTCTCTTTGTTGTTATGGGTGAGCCGTTAGCAAATGAATAGCATAGTTGAGCGCTTAAAAGAAGTCCGCTGTCAGATCGAAAACGCATGCCAACAGTGCAATCGTAGTCCAGATTCGGTGCAATTGTTAGCTGTGAGTAAGACCAAGCCAGCCACTGCCATTCGCCAGCTTTATCAGGCTGGGCAACGTGCTTTTGGCGAAAACTACTTACAAGAAGCGCTAACCAAGCAGCAAGAGCTGTCAGATCTAGAGGCTATTTGCTGGCACTTTATTGGGCCCATTCAGTCCAATAAGACCCGCGATATCGCCGCCCACTTCGACTGGGTACAAAGTATAGACCGCGCTAAAATTGCGCGTCGCCTAAATGAGCAACGCACCGCAGAGTTACAACCATTGCAAGTGCTAATTCAAGTCAATATCGATGATGAAAGCAGTAAATCAGGGGTTGGCCCTGAGCAAGTAGCAGATCTTGCGAAATACATTTCTGACTTACCACAGTTAACCCTCCGTGGACTGATGACAATCCCAGCTGCAGCGAGCTCGGCGGAAGCGCAAGCTGAGAGTTTTGCCAGCATGCAACGGTTGTATTCTGCGTTAGCGTCCCAATATCCAACTGTAGATACACTTTCTATGGGCATGAGCAACGACCTTGCTTCCGCCATTGCTGCCGGCTCCACCATGGTGCGTGTCGGTACGTCGCTATTTGGTGCCCGCGAGAAAACTTAAGGAGTAATGAATGTCAACGCACGCACGTAACATCGCTTTTATCGGTGCTGGAAATATGACCCAAAGTATTGTTGGTGGTATGGTCGCCAGCGGCTATCCAGCAAGCTCGGTCTATGTCAGTAACCCGAGTCCCGGTAAGCTTGAGAAAATGGCCAATGAACTGCAGGTCAATACCAGCCAAGACAATGCTGAAGTCGCAAACAAAGCCGATGTCATCGTCTTGGCCGTTAAACCCCAACTGATGGCCGATGTTTGTGCAGCGTTACGTAAAGACGTCGCCAGCTTAAGCGAAAAATTAATTGTGACCATCGCCGCCGGTATCCGCATTGAAAAATACCGTCACTACCTTGGCGATGACATTCGCATGATTCGCGTGATGCCAAACACCCCATCGTTAGTGGGCAAAGGCATGTCCGGGTTAGTTGCTGATGACCGCGTGAGTGATGTAGATAAAAACTATATTACCGAGGCTTTTGATGGCGTCGGTGCGACCTTGTGGGTCGCTGACGAAGATGAGCTTGATATTTTAGGCGCGGTCGCGGGTAGCGGGCCTGCTTACTTCTTCGAATTTATGGCCAGTTTACAAAAAGCCGCGGTGAAGCTTGGGTTTGACTCCGACAAAGCCCGCGCAATGGTCCAGCAAACTGCGCTTGGGGCGGCCGAAATGGCCATCGCCAGCGAACTAGAACTGGAAGATTTACGTAAACAAGTCACCAGTAAAGGCGGCTCAACCGCAAAAGGTATCGAACAATATCAGGCCTATGATATCGATAAAATCTCTGCTGATGCGGTCGAAGCAGCAGTGAAGCGAAATCAAGAAATGGCGAAACTCTTCTAAAGGCGACGTACTATGGAACTCTCCCGTTTTCTAATCACAATCATTTTCGAGCTATTTTTAATGGTTGTGATTTTACGTGTTTGGTTGCAAGCGGCTCGAGCCGATTTTTATAATCCCATGAGTCAATTTGTGGTGAAGGTGACCAACCCATTGGTATTGCCGTTACGCAAGCTTATTCCGACTGTCGGCGTGTGGGATCTTGCGACGATTGTCTTGGCTCTGCTGGTCAGCGTGGGCAAGTTCGTCGCACTCTCAGCCTTGCTCGGTTACCCAATGATTTGGAGTGACTTGTTATTCGTCGGTGTTCTGGGTGCTATCAGCCAGTTCCTCCAATTGTTGTTCTGGATTGTAATTATTCGCGCACTGCTGAGCTGGTTTGCCCAAGGGTATAACCCGATGATGGCAATTCTCGTGCAGCTAACCGAACCGTTTTTAGCACCGATTCGTCGGATCATTCCGCCCATCGGTGGACTTGACCTATCGGTGCTTGTGCTAGTTATCGCGATTCAAGCGTTGCGCATTTTAATCGGCATGTAAGAAGAGGCTGGTCATGAAAAAACTCATGTTGGTAAGTGCTTACCTAGCATTTCTAAGCTTCGCTCTCTTTGCCGCTCAGCCAAGCTGGGCGGAACAAAGCAAACGTTTAGGTCCGTGGGAAGTCCACTACAATGCTTTCAATTCGACGCTGTTACGGCCCGAAATGGCACGACAGTATAATCTCGAACGTGGCGAAACCATCGCCACTATTAATATTGCGGTACTCGCTGCTGAATTGCCTGGAAAACCCGCACAACAGGTCAGTATTGAGGGCTATGCGATGAACCCGCTCAGTATGCAGCAGCCTTTAGAGTTTTCTGAAGTTATTGAAGGTGAGGCGGTTTACTATCTTGCTCAAACTTCATTCTCAAACCTTGAGACGTTGCGCTTTTTTATCACTCTCAAGAAGGGTGACAAAGTTCAAGAGTTACGGTTTTCTGAAGAACTTTGGCGCAACTAAGACTCACCTTGGTCAAGTAATTTAACCCCAACCTTACTGATTTTGTCCTGCTCGTCCAACTCACGCACGGTGAGTTGGACACTGCCCAGCACCAGCTGATCGCCAACCACCATGCGCCGATGGAACTTCCGTGAAAAGTAGTCGTGTAAGGACAGTTGACGTTGCTCGGGAGCGAGCTCGCCTAGCGGATAAAAACTCCCCACATCACCAAGCGACAGGTCTCCGTTCAAGGTGAAATCGCCGAAGAAATCACTGGTGTTCAATGTTCTCGCTTTTCCTCCGGCGGCGAGAACACGACTGATTTCATCAATGTGCTGAACCTTGGCGACCACCAATACACGGTCATGCTCGTAGAGCCTGAGCCGGCTTTGCGGACGTAACCACTCGCCCTCTCTTATCACACCGACAAATTCGAGGGGCACCGACCAACGCAGTTCATGCCAATAATGATCGCATGCAGGTGAGCGCTCGCTAATCTCGTAAGCCCATAATTCCAGTGGGTCTTTACTTCCGACTTGGTCAAGCGCCATGCGGCGATCAGGTTCAGCTTGAGCGGGTACCTCGAGGTTCAACCAGCGCGCCATCGGCGCTAACGTCCAACCTTGCAGAACTAATGACACCAAAACCACCACAAAAGCGATATCGAAAAATAGCTCCTGTCCCTCTACGCCATTAAGCCATGGGTACAACGCAAGAATAATCGGCACGGCACCACGCAGCCCGACCCAACTAATGAAAAATTGCTCACGTAGCGGAAATGAAAATGGCGCTAGACTAATGAACACCGCTAAAGGTCTAACGATAAAAATCATTATCCCCGCGACCGCCAACGACAGACCGATATTATCGATTAAGTGAGATGGCGTAACCAATAACCCCAAAATCAAAAACATCATGATCTGACTGAGCCATGCCAGGCCATCTTGCACTTGTAAAATATGCATTAGCTGCGGCAAGCGAGCGTTACCAATCATATAGCCCATTAGATAAGCTGCCAGAAAACCACTGCCGCCAACCCCAGAGGTGATGGCAAAAATCACCACGGCACTCGCCGCTGCCAGCAATGGGAAGAAAGTGAATTGCGCGGTGATTTTACGGGCCATAAAGATAAACAAACGCCCACCAAGCCAACCGCCAATATAGCCTAACACCAGCTGCTGCATGACATTCAAGCTAATCGCTGTGAGTGAGAATGCTTCAGCAGTCGCAATGATTGAAGTCATTGTCAGCGTCAGAATAACTGCCATAGGGTCGTTCGTTCCCGACTCAATCTCCAAGGTTGAGGCGACCCGTTGTTTGATCTTCAAGTTTTGCGATTGGAATATTCCAAAAACCGCAGCGGCATCAGTGGAACTTAAAATTGCGCCAATGAGCAGGGCTATTGGCCAGGGCAGGTCAAACAACCAAACAATTCCCAAAGCGGTCAATGAACAGGTTAGCGCGACACCTAATGTCGCAAGGCTTATCGCTGGCCACAGCGCCACCCGGAACTTTTCTTTGCGGGTACGCATGCCGCCGTCAAATATAATAATCACTAGCGCCAAAGAGCCAATAAAGAAGGCTATTTCTGGCTGGTTAAACTCAATTCCTAATAACCCTTCTTCTCCTGCTAGCATTCCTACAACAAGGAAAACTAACAACAATGGTGCACCAAACTGCGACGATACCACCGCAGCCAGAATACTGACCAATAACAATGAGCCCATTAAAAACATGACACTGTTTATATCAGACAAGTATTTCTCCTTGGGTGCGATTGCTACGATGACGTATAATGTTTTTCATTGTGCCGAAAAGCAAGGCAGCTGTCATGCAAGAAGTCGTACTAGCTACTGGAAACCAAGGTAAAATTCGCGAATTGAGCGCGCTATTAGAGCCGCTTGAGTGGCGCGTTCGCCCGCAAAGTGAGTGGGCTTTCGCCGAAGCAGAAGAAACCGGTTTAACCTTTATCGAAAATGCCATTTTAAAAGCGCGCCACGCGGCCCAGCAAACGGGCTTGCCCGCTTTAGCCGATGACTCAGGACTCGCCGTGCAGGCACTGGGTGGCGCGCCGGGGATCTATTCGGCACGTTACGCCGGGCCTGAAGCGAGCGATGCAGACAATGTGCACAAATTACTGGATGCCTTGGCACAAGTGCCCGACCCTGCGCGGCAAGCAAGTTTTCATTGCGTGCTGGCGTTTTTGCGTCATGCTGAAGACCCTACTCCTATCATTTGTCACGGCACGTGGCACGGTGAAATAACTCACCAACCTTCCGGAACCGGAGGGTTTGGTTACGACCCAGTATTTTGGGTGCCCAGTGAGAGCTGCACAGCCGCCGAGTTGAGCAAAGAACGAAAACAAGTGCTCAGCCACCGCGGACAGGCATTACAACAACTTATTCAGCAGCTACAGACACGATGATTCTGCCGCCGCTTGCACTCTACATACACGTCCCTTGGTGCGTGCAAAAGTGTCCTTACTGCGACTTTAACTCACACGCTCTAAAAGGCGGCGTACCTGAAGATGCGTATATTGCGCGCTTGCTTGATGACTTGCGTGCAGATGCGGATTGGGCGCAAGAACGGCCCATCTCGAGTATTTTCATTGGCGGCGGCACGCCAAGTCTACTTACGCCCGCAGCGGTTGCACGCTTACTCTCGGGTGTTCGTGCGCTACTGCCACTGACCGACAATTGTGAGATCACGCTTGAGGCGAACCCTGGTACGTTCGAACAAGAACGTTTTGAGGGCTTTATTTCTGCCGGCGTGAATCGCTTGTCAATCGGGATACAAAGCCTTAATGCGGAACAATTGCAGCGCCTTGGACGTATTCACGATCCTGAACAAGCACTCACTGCCGCGCGCTATGCGAAACAGTTGCCGCTACGAAGCTTTAACTTAGACTTGATGCATGGCTTACCGGAGCAAACAATTGACCAAGCAATGGCCGATTTGGATGCTATCATTGCGCTCGAGCCACCTCACATCTCTTGGTATCAATTGACTATTGAACCGAATACCTCATTCGCAAGCCGTCCGCCACGCCTACCTGAAGACGATGTGCTGGCCGAAATCAATGAGCGCGGTCATGCCAAACTCACCGCCGCAGGTTATGAAAATTATGAAGTCAGTGCCTATGCCAAGCCCGGCCACCAGAGCCAGCACAATCGTAACTATTGGCAGTTCGGCGATTACTTAGGGATTGGTTGTGGCGCGCATAGTAAAGTGACATTGCCTGAAGAGAACCGCATTCTGCGCTGTGAAAAAATTAAACACCCGCAGGGCTATCTAGACCTCACGCGGCCGCTGCGTTACCGCACTTGGGACGTGGCCAAAGATGAGCTGCCGTTTGAGTTTTTTATGAACCTGCTGCGTCTTACCGAGCCTGTTGCTAAACGGTTATTTAGTGAACGGACCGGCCTGCCATTAGACATCGCAGAGAAGGCCCTTGCGCCCGCTCAAGCAAAAGGTCTTATCGTTGATGGCGGCTCAGAATGGCAAACGACGCCACTAGGGCGCCGTTTTCTTAATTCAATTCTCGACGAGATGGTTTAAGTGCTTAGCTAGTACGGCGAAATTTGAGATCCCACACACCATGGCCCAGTCGCTCACCACGCTTTTCAAACTTAGTCAGTGGCCGCTCGTCAGGACGCGGAACATAGTCGTTCGTTGGCGATAGGTTTTCCCACTTGCCTTCTTGCTCAGCTGCTTGCATGACTTCAAGCATATGCTCCGCATAGTTTTCCCAATCCGTAGCCAAGTGCAAAACACCACCTACGCGAAGCTTCGCGCGGAGCTTCTCTACAAACTCGGGTTGAATCAAACGGCGCTTATGATGGCGCTTCTTGTGCCACGGATCTGGAAAGAAAACTTGCACACCGGCAAGGCTTTCTTCCGCGATACAATCACGAAACACTTCGACCGCGTCGTGTTCATACACACGCAAATTACTCACGCCCTGTTGTTCTGCTTCCATCAAACAAGCGCCCACACCAGGACGATGTACTTCGATACCAATAAAGTTCTTTTCTGGTGCCGCAGCTGCCATCGCAACCAACGAATGCCCCATACCAAAGCCTATTTCGACAATGGTATCGGCGTCACGTCCGAAAACTTCAGATAAATGAATCGGCCCTTGCGCATGTTCTAGGCCCATCGTTGGCCAGCTGCGCTCCATCGCCGCTGCCTGTCCTTTAGTTAGGCGACCTTCTCGTTTAACAAAACTACGGATCTGACGAATGTAGCGGCCTTTTTCTTGCGCTTCCGCTAAGTTCTTTTGTGTTTCTGATGGAGTTTTACTTGCAGACATGAGGCTTTCGTTACTCAATTTTCATAGCTTACTTAAAGACAAAAAAGGCGCTACTAAGCAAAGCTTAGCGCGCCTTTATCTTACTTATCGAACCTTAATTGTCTTTTTTCACCGGAATTTCTTTGGTGACAGACATTTTAGCTTCAATACGACGGTTCTTCGCACGATTCTCTTTCGAATCATTTGGTACCAGTGGACGGTTCTCACTGTAGCCTACAGTGCTTACACGCTCTTGCTCGATACCGTAGTCGCTGATCAAACTGTCGCCTACTGACTTCGCACGACGCTCAGACAAGCCTTGGTTATATTCAACAGTACCAATGCTGTCGGTGTGACCTTCAACGCGGATATCCAATTGTGGATATTCCTTCATGAAGTCAGCGGTTTCACGAAGTTCGCCCACTTCATTCGCAGGGATCTTCGCTGAATCGAAAGCGAAGTTGATCATCAACTCATGCGTGATGGTTTCGTTACGATACATAACACAACCGGTAGCATCGACTCGGTACATAGGATCGGTGTTCGGGCACAAATCATCTGCATCCATTACACCATCACCGTCTGAATCAACTGGCGCTGCTGTTGCTGGCGCTGGGGCTGGAGCCGGCGCTGGCGCTGAACGACCAAAGTAGTAGCGTAAACCGGTCATCAATAAGAACTCGGTCAGGTCACCATCACTTTGCTGTACACCACCCTCTACAAAGAGGTCCCAGTTATTCGACAATTGCTCACGGTAACCTGCACCTACACGAACAAAACGGTTGGATACGTCACCTAGCTCGGTGTTGTTAAGACCAATAGTACCGTAAACGCTTTCAGTGAAGTTGTACATCAGGTCGACACCAAACACGCGACCGTCAGCTGTATCGGCATTTTCTAGATCACCGCGCAGGTAATCGTAGTACATGCGATAGCCCCATTCAGGGGTAAACTGGAAACCGGCTTCAATACCGTAGAATGCACTGTCGAATCCGCCTTTGAAGGTACGTAACTGATTGTTGTCGATAGCGACACGATCAGAATCGGTACCTAATGGTCCAAGACGCGGACCGACATACCACTCGCCTTCGTTCGTTGACTGCGCATATGCGTTGCCAGTGAATGAGAGGCCTGCTAAAACTGCTAAAGATACTGCGGCGATACGATTCACGAGATGCTCCTTTAATTTCCCAATGAATTGATTCTGATTTCCCATTACTATATACGAAATATGAGGATTTTGCTTGGTTTTTGGGGATTTCTTTAAGCTTTACAAAAGTTTTACGGAATCTTCGTAGCTCTTTAAAAGAATTTCAGAATGTAAAGATTGGGGCAGTATAAGTGGTTGATTTATCTATAGCACAGATGCAACGGCAACTTCCGGCACACGCTTTCGCCGAAACGGTTGTTACTTGGCAACAACAGCATGGCCGTAACGACTTGCCGTGGCAACAGGCGCGTGACCCCTACCATGTGTTAGTTAGCGAGTTAATGTTGCAGCAAACCCAAGTCGCCACAGTCATTCCCTACTTTAATAAATGGCTGACACGCTTCCCTGACGTGCAAACACTTGCCGAGGCTCCAGAACAAGAGGTGATGGCGCATTGGCAAGGGCTCGGTTACTATCGCCGCGCTCGCAATCTGCACGCTGCAGCGAAAACCATTGTGGCGGATTATGATGCTGTGATTCCGCAAGCAGCTAGCGAACTCAAAGAGATCCCAGGTGTAGGTCCTTACACTGTGGGGGCGATTCGTAGTTTCGCGTTCGATGCCCCTGCGGCAATAGTCGATGGCAACGTCAAACGACTGTTTGCACGCTTATTTGAATTGCCCTACGCCGTCAATCACAGCCCGCATGACCGCCACTTTTGGAAGATCTCAGAACACTACACTCCAAACACCAACAACCGCCGCTTCGCCCAAGGGTTACTTGACCTTGGCGCGACGATTTGTAAGCCGCAACAACCGTTATGTCACGCCTGTCCCTTACAACAAAGCTGCCGAGCTTTCGCTAATGACAGCGTTGCCGATTATCCCAAGCGCAAGCAGAGCAAGAAAATCCCGACCCGCGCTGGGCATTTTCTTTTGGACATTAGTCCAGCTGGCGTCCTGTTACAACAACGCTCCAGCGAAGGCATTTGGCCGTCGCTTTGGTGCTTACCGCAAGTTGATGAATCCCCCACTGGCACGCACAACTTCGAATTCAAGCATATTTTTAGCCATTACAAGCTTGCCGCAAAAGTTTGGCTAACGTCGGCAAACCACACCAAGCCACCACATATCCGTGTGCCTTATGCTGCACTTGATGACTACGGCTTGCCGGCCCCCATTCGTAAACTGCTTACGACGATCCCGTGGGATGAGGTTTGTAACACCGTGCAATAGAGCGTAAAATTTCGCTACAAACATTGATGACGTTGAGGTAACCATGAGTCGCACCGTTTATTGTCAGTACCTAAAGAAAGAAGCTGAAGGCTTGGATTTCCAACTTTACCCTGGTGAGTTAGGGCAAAAGATTTTTGAGAACATTTCCAAAGAAGCATGGGCTGAGTGGCAAAAGAAGCAAACCATGTTGATCAATGAAAACCGGCTAAATCTCATGGATCCAAAGTCACGGGAGTTTCTTGAAGAACAAATGAAAGCTTTCCTTTTTGAAGGTAAAGACGTCAAAATCGAAGGTTATACCCCGCCCAGTGCATAAATACCTACTCAAGCCCCTTTCATAGGGGCTTTTTTGTGTCCGTCGCTGCATATTTTTGCACAATCTTTAAGCACTATTTCCTAAATTTGACTAAGCTATGATCAACATAGGCATGAGTTATAGCTCGAACCTAGAGAAACCCCAGCAATTCTGTTAGACTACGAACGAATTTTTCAAGAGGGAGCCACTATGAAAATGCCTTCCTGGCAGCGCGCCGTTGTAAAAGTAGGCAGTGCGTTGATTGCGCCAGACGATACAGGAACGAGCAGTAAATACTTATTAGCTATTGCCCGCTTCATTATAGAGTGCCACGAGCGTGGGCAAGAAGTTGTCTTAGTTTCATCCGGCAGTGCTGCGGCCGGACGCAAACATATCGCTTATGATAGCGATACCATCCCAGTCACTGTGAAGAAAGCCATGGCGGCAGTCGGACAAAACGACATGATGGCCAATTGGTCACGTTTTTTTGACTTCCCATGTGCGCAAGTGCTGATGACCCACGGTGACTTACGTGACCGCGCTCGGTACGTAAGCATTCGCAACACCTTGCACACATTGTTAGAACACGATGTATTGCCGATTGTGAATGAAAACGATGCCCTCGCCACCGACGAAATGAAAGTCGGTGACAACGATAATCTCGCGGCGATGGTTGCGACCTTGGTGGATGCTGACGCGCTGTTTATTTGCTCAGACATCGATGGTTTGTTCGATGCCGATCCACGCGTAAAACCAGACGCTAAAAAGATTCCAGTGGTTGATGAGATCACTGAAGAGATCTTTGCCCTAGCTGGTGGAACCACGAACAAAATTGCGACCGGCGGGATGCGTACCAAGATTGAAGCGGCAGAGAAAGCCACTTCGCATGGTATCGACACCTACATTGTGAATGGTCGTAAAGGTGAGACTTTCGAATTGATGCTGCAAGGTGAAAACCCTGGCACGCTATTCAAACGTCAGCAAGATCCGATGAGTAATAAGAAGCATTGGTTGCGCCACACACTTATCTCGCAGGGCGAGATTGTCGTTGATAGTGAAACGGCGGAAAGCCTACTTTCGGGTGAAGCGCTCACCACTACAGGAATTGTTGATGTTCAAGGTGACTTTAATCGCGGTGATGCGGTGGTAATCCGCAATGGTGAGAATGCAGAGGCCGTTGCCAAAGGGATTTGCCAATACAGCTCCCATGAGCTTCTGCACATTAAAGGGCAAGAGGTTAGCCACATCGCTGAGCAATATGGCTACAGCCCGATCACCGAAGTCATCGAAAGTAACGATTTAATGATATTGGAGGATGTATGAGTAACTCCGTAGCAACAGAAATTTCAAAGCGCGCTGCAGTTGCGGCGCGCGCAGTGGCAACACTGAGCGAAGCTGAAAAGAATGCTGTTTTGCAAAAAATGGCTGATACCATTCGCAAACACCAAGATCAGATCTTAGCAGTCAATGAAAAAGACATGGCTGCAGGCCGCGAAAAGCAGCTCTCTGATGCAATGTTGGACCGTTTGCAACTCAATCCTGAACGGATTGAGGGCATGGCAACTGCCATTGAAGAAATCATTGAACTGCAAGACCCAGTGGGTGAGCGTATGCCATTCACTACCCGCCCGAACGGCATCGAAGTTGAGAAGATGCGCATTCCTTTGGGTGTGATCTGCATGATTTATGAAGCGCGTCCAAATGTAACAGCAGATGCTGGTGCCTTATGCTTTAAATCAGGTAATGCAGTCATTTTACGCTGTGGTCGTGAAGCCATTGAAAGTAGTAAAGCGATTGCTGCAGCGTTGCACGAAGCGTTGCGTGAAAGTGGTCTACCTGAAGATGTCATCACCGTGGTACCGACCCCTGACCGTGAACTCATGCTTGAGCTACTGCAACAAGACCAGTACATCGATCTTGTCATCCCACGTGGTGGCGAAGGCCTGATTCACTTTGTCAGTGATAACAGCAAGATTCCAGTTATCCAACACTACAAAGGCGTCTGTCATTTGTATGTCGACAAAGATGCCGACCTCGACAAAGCGCTGAACCTTCTGCTCAATGGTAAAACTCAGCGTACAGGTGTTTGTAATGCCCTTGAGGGACTCTTGGTGCACGCTGCAATCGCAGATAAGTTCTTGCCAATGGCAGCACAAGCACTACAAGAGAAAGGAGTGAAGATTCACAGCGATAAAGCGTCTGCTGAATACTTCGCCGATGCTGATGTAATTGCCGATGATGCCTTTGGTGAAGAGTACTTGGCCCTCGAAATTGCCGTGCGCACAGTCGCCGACTTTGACGCAGCAATCGAGCATATCCAAGACTTCGGTAGCGGTCACACTGAAGTGATTGCCACCGAAAACGAAACCACAGCACAGCGCTTCATTCGTGAAGTCGACTCTGCAGTAACGATGTGGAATGCTTCATCACGCTTCAGCGACGGTGGTCAGTTAGGTTTAGGTGCAGAAATCGGCATCTCAACCAGTAAACTACACGCTTATGGTCCTATGGGCCTGCAAGCGCTGACTACTGAGAAGTTCGTAGTAACGGGGACAGGACAAATTCGCGGCTAACAATTTAGTCGCCCTGATAGCCCGCCAATAATAGAGGCCAATCGCGCTCTTCCTGCCAATGGAAGTCGCGGTTGGCCTCTTCTGCTTTCCCTAGTTCCTTTTTAAAGCTCCGCAATAAACGCGCCAAATTAGCCTGTTGCCATTCGCCAGGCTCACGGAAACCACATTTGTCGAAGTCAACGATCCACGCTTTACCTGCGTCATCGAGCATTAGGTTGTGGCAGTTTAAGTCTGAATGATACACCCCATTGTCATGGAGCTCGCGAATTGCCGCACCCAGAACCTTCCACTCGTCTGAGTGCAATTGCCGCTCGCCAAGTAACTTAAAGACATCCTTTGCGCCAGCTATCACAGCCACCAAAATGTCAGCACGATAGCCCCATAGAGGCGCGGCGACATAGCGTGCCGCAAGTGGCTCAGGGACTGGTAAATTCCGCTCACGAAGTGCCAGCAACAGCTCAAACTCTGCCATAGCGCGACTTTTAGATATGGCTTCACGCTTGAACCGATCTTTGTTGACCTTACCGACTAAACCACCGCGATAATAGTGGCGCAGTAACATGTCTGTCGGTTCGCTGGCGATAAACCAGGCCGTACTGCGTCCCGTTGCTGCGCCCTTTATTTTTCCCTGCGCTTGCCAGAAGTTTGCAGTGAAATACTGCGCCGAAAAATCATCAAAACGATCTTTGCGAAACCAAATTGTTTCGCGCTTAGACGGTTGCAGAACTTCTACTTGTTGCATTGCGCTCGCTGCTCCTCGTTGTAGCTGTGGCATCTGAGTCTTAATATCATTCAACATTGCTGCTGTTGCACCTTGGTCTTGGGCAAATTCATTTTGTGCGGCTTGTTGTAGTTTGTGACGGAGTTGGGCATCGGTGAGTAATTCAAGGCAATGCCGCGCCAGTTGTTCTGCTGAGGTAGCAAAACGAACCGCTTCCGCATTTGCCAAACGCTGATAGATATCTTTGAAATTGAAGACATGTGGCCCCGATATGACCGGCGTATGGGTGGCGACGGGCTCCAACGGGTTGTGACCGCCACGGGTTATGAGGCTACCGCCAACAAATGCTACATCAGCGAGGGCGTACCAAAGTAGCAGTTCGCCCATGGTATCACCGAGTAAGACTTGATGATCTGCTTGCGGCTCTAAACCTGAGCTACGCGACACAAAATTAAAACCGCCAGTGGATAACAGCTCGCCGACACTATTAAAGCGCTCTGGGTGCCGCGGCACAAGGATAAGCAGCGCTGATGGTAATTCCTGCAATATCTGTTGGAACGCCCGCAGAATTTGCTCATCTTCGCCCTTGTGCGTACTAGCAGCCACCCAAACGGGGCGAGCCCAACGCTGTTTCAACGCCGTAGCTGTGGCCAATACATCTACTGGCACATGACTATCAAACTTCAGATTGCCGCGTAGTGCCGCCCGGTCAGCTGCAACACCAAGGTTGATGAAGCGCTCAAGGCTGGCTTGAGTTTGTGCAGCCACCCAATCGAGTTGCTGCCAAATCGGTCCGACCAACCATGCATAGCGATGATAGGATGCAAAAGACTTTTCCGACATGCGTGCATTTAAAAGCAACACGGGTATCTGTCGCTGCTTTGCTTCGCGTAGGAAGCATGGCCACACTTCGGTTTCTAGAATTAGCACTGCTCGGGGCGCAAGTTTATCGAAAAAACGTCGCATCGCGCCCGGAGTATCGAATGGCAAGTAAAGGTGGTGCACACGATTACCGAACAGCTTACAGGAGAGTTCGGCCGCTGTCGGTGTCATTGATGACAGTGTTATTGGGAGGTTTGGGTAACTCTCCAGTAAGCTTTCGATGAGTTGGCGCGCCGCAACCGTCTCACCAACCGAAACACAGTGAATCAGCAAACCATGACGACCGTTTGCTGGAATCGTCTGCCGAGCAAGACGCTCACCCCAGCGCTCTCGATAGGCGGGAGCTTTGCGCCCCCGCAACCATAAATAGAGAAATACAGCCGGCATTAACAGCCGTATGAGCAGTCGATAAACGGCTGTCATTACTCTTAGCGCCAGTACTCTTTAATCCACGAGGTCGGTAACACCTTGCGATACCATTTACCACTCCGGCCGGCAATCGCATCATCTGGGTGCGGACGGCCATGGAAGATAATGACCTTAGCGCCCTCAGGAATGCGCGGCTCTTGGAAAAAGCTCAACGGGAACGGCCGTAAGCAATGCCGTTTAAAGCTGCGACACCACTCAGCTGGCCAATATTTCAGCTTGTTCTGGCGATCCACATACTGGGTAATATACTCCTGTTCGTTGCGCACATTTTTGCGGGCGCCTACAGGATCTTTCTTGAGATGTTCAATCGCATCGACATGCGCTCCAATATTAAATCGGAACACTGAGGTGTTGCCGGTCGCGTCTGACTTGTCCCATTCCTTAATCACTAAGAAGTCGCCTTCTGGCTCAAAAAACTCATCGAGACTGCCGACAATAACAATATCGAGATCAAGGAATAGCGTTGGTCCTTCGAGGTCATAAAGCGGCTGTGCGAATACGGTTAATTTCAACCAGCCGTGTCCAAAGGTCCATGGTTTACGCTCATCAAAATCCTTGAAACCAACTTCAGGGATAGGTTTGACCTCAACCTCATCACGAATACCGTCGTTGTCATCGGTAAAGCACACAAAACGGAAAGGACGTGATAAGTGACGGCTAACCATCGAATATAAAGTGTTTACATAATCAGAGCCGTATTTCTGGCCCCACTTGATACAAATTACGTTAACTGGCTGCATTTTATTCTGCCTGTAGATGTCGTGTCTTATGGGCGTATTCTGCCAAATATTGCCTGCCATGGCTATGTTTAGCCAGCGCTTTCGCGGCGAATCTCGCAGGCGTTGGCGATCTTTTCTGTTTTTTTGCGCGTAGCTCAGCTATTACTTTAATACACCTGTGCTAGGTTGCCATCTATGTCGTCATCCTCTGAACCAATATTTCTAAGTTCCGCATGTAAGCTGCAACTCAATCAGTTACCCAAACGTGGTCTCAAAACCGTTGCACTTATTCTCGGCGATCAACTTAATGCCAGTCACAGCTGGTTCCAGCAAACCGATGACGAACGCCTTTTTGTGCTGATGGAAATTCGCCAAGAAACCGATTACTGTCGCCATCATGTGCAGAAAGTGGTCGGCTTCTTCGCCGCCATGCGGAAATTCGCCAGCGCTCTAGCCGAGGCTGGGCATCGCGTGCTGTACTTGACGCTTGATAACCAAGATAACCAGCAATCCATCACCAGCAACCTCGAGGCCATCTGCAAAACCACCCAAGCATGTCAGGTGCAGTTGCAACAGCCCGATGAGTACCGACTTGACGAACAGCTGCAGCACTGGGCTGAGACAGTCGTTGACAGCTTAAATGTCCGCGTTGATTGGTTTGATAGCGAACACTTTATTACCCAACGCAGTGTCTTGCAGGACTGGTTTGGCGAGCAGGACAACTATGTCATGGAACACTTTTATCGCCGTGTTCGTAAACAAACCGGCTACTTGATGAACGGTGATAAGCCAGAGGGCGGCAAGTGGAATTACGACCACGATAATCGCAAAACACCTAAGTCAGGACATGACTACCCGACGCCCCTTTTATTCGCCCATGATGTCTCTGAAATACATCAACTTCTGCTTGATTCCGGTATCGATACACTCGGTGAAATCGACAGCAAACAGTTCATTTGGCCCCTTTCACGACGTGAGGCGAAAGAACTGTTAACCGATTTTGTCGAACGCTTACTGCCTAACTTTGGTGACTATCAAGACGCTATGGTAACTGGGCAATGGAGCCTTTATCACTCCCGTCTTTCTTTCGCATTAAACACGAAAATGTTAGCGCCGAAGCAAGTTGTCGATGCAGCTATTCAAGCATGGCAGAATAACCCCAAGGCTATTTCACTGAATCAAATTGAAGGGTTCATTCGGCAGATCATTGGTTGGCGAGAGTTTGTGCGTGCGATCTACTGGCAATTCATGCCGAACTATGGCGAACGTAATCACTTGAACCACAAACGGCAATTGCCTGATTTCTACTGGAACGGCGAAACCCAAATGAACTGCTTAGAGAAAAGTATTCGGCAGTCGTTGGATTACGCATATGCCCATCATATTCAACGCCTCATGATCACCGGGAACTTTGCACTTTTAGCAGGCTGTGATCCGGACGCCGTCGATGCTTGGTACCTTGGCATTTATATTGATGCGATTGAGTGGGTCGAATTGCCTAACACGCGTGGTATGAGCCAATACGCCGATGGTGGCATACTAGCAACTAAGCCCTATGTTTCAAGCGGCAGTTATATTCATAAAATGTCCGATTACTGCACCGATTGTCACTATGATGTGAAGCGTAAAACCGGTGAAGGTGCTTGCCCGTTTAACCTACTCTACTGGCATTTTATTGATCGCCATTTTGAGCAACTGCAAGGGAACGGCCGCATGGGCTTGATCCTTAAGCAATGGGAAAAGCGCAGCGAAGAAGACAAAAAGCAGATCACACAAGAAGCCGAGGAGTTTCTGGCAAGCCTATAAAAAAGGGAGCCGAAGCTCCCTTTTCTCTAAACCTGTGTCACTTATTGAAAGCGACGGCCACGACGCTCGCCACCACGGCCTTGGCGTTCTTTGCCGCCAGCGAAGCCTTTTGGTGCTGGACGCTCACCACGCGGCTTACGCGGACGCGCTGCGATCGCATTGTCAGATAATTCCATCGCCATCTGTTGCTGGCGAACACGCGCACGTTGCAAGATACGTAGTACGCCTGTAGGCATACCTTTAGGCAACTCGACTAAACTGTGGTTATCAAACAATTGGATTTGACCAATATATTTGCTGTCGATGTCCCCTTCGTTAGCAATAGCACCCACGATATCTTGTGGACGCGCACCATGCTCACGGCCGACTTGGATACGGTAGGTGTCGAATTCAACATTCGCGTCGCGACGGTCTCGGCCATTGGCACGCTTGTCGTTGCGCTTGCGATCGCCACGGTCCGCACGCTCTGGGCGTTCAGCGAACTTCTTCGGTGCCGGATCAGCTGGCACGATAAGCGGGCGCTGCTGTTGCTGTTGCGCCAGTAAGGCAACAGCGATTTGCGTCGCAGTTAAATTCGTTTCAGCCTGCATTTTTTCAACGATTGACGTCATCTCGTCAAGGCCACCTTGTGCTACCTGTGCAACTAACTTCTCTTGCAGAGAGTTTTGGCGGAACTTACTCAGTTCAGCGGCATTAGGCACCTCGAAAAACTCGATCGAGCTATTCGTCAAGCGCTCATATTGGCGCAGTAGATGCTTCTCGCGTGGACGGAAGAACAAAATCGCTTCGCCACTGCGGCCAGCACGACCGGTACGACCAATACGGTGAACGTAAGATTCGTTATCACCCGGCAAATCGTAGTTAATTACGTGAGTAATTTCTGGCACATCAAGACCACGAGCTACAACGTCGGTCGCGACGAGGATTTCGATGTGGCCACTACGTAACTGGCTCACTGTTTGCTCGCGCTGACTTTGGTTTAAGTCACCGCTCAATGGCGATGCTTTAAAGCCTGACTTTTGTAAGAGCTCGGTCAGCTCCATGGTGTCGTTACGGGTACGCACGAAGATAAGCACACGTTGATAGTCCATGGTCTCTAAGAGACGCGTTAACGCAGTCATTTTCGTTAGGCCACGAACTTGCCACGCGCGTTGGCGAATATTGGCTTTGTTCTGGGTCTTCGGTGCAATCTTAATATTGACCGGTTGCTCACCTTCTTGATTGACCAAGAAGGTCTTCGCCAGCTTGCGAATCGCGTTTGGCATGGTCGCCGAGAATAGCGCACGCTGCGAAGTGTTCGGTACCGCGCCCATGATGGTTTCGATATCTTCGATAAAGCCCATGTTTAGCATTTCATCGGCTTCGTCGAGCACCGCCATACGCAAAGCTGAGAGCTTCAACACACCTTTGTTCAGCATGTCGAGCAAACGTCCCGGCGTGCCCACGATAATCTGGGCACCAGTACGCAATGCTTTGATTTGCGGACCAAAAGCAGCACCACCGTAAACAGTAGCAACTTCCAGACCACGCATTTTTTGGCCGAACTCAGACAATGCTTCAGCAACCTGAATCGCTAACTCACGCGTCGGCGCAACCACCAGCATTTGCGTTTCACGCGTATTGGCGTCAAGCAACGAAAGTCCTGGCAAACCGAAAGCAGCGGTTTTACCGGTACCGGTTTGCGCTTCACCAAGCACGTTTTTGCCAGCCAACATTGCTGGAATGGCTTGTAATTGAATAGGCGTAGGAGCAGTAAAGCCCATGCTGTTAAGTTGATTTAGGACAGCACTAGGCAGGCCCAAGTCGGCGAACGACTGGTCCACAATAACTTCTGACATAGTTTTCTCACATCATTTCTGTAAAGCATAAGGGGGAATGTACGCCCAGCTACAGAACACGATGAACACTCTGGCAGGAAATAGGCGCTGAACCCCAGCGAATCAGGGGTTGAGCCGCTCCCATCATTAGCGGTAATGACCCTGAGGAGCGCGCACTATACGCTAAACATAACAAAAGTACAAGGTAAACTATCATTGCAAGTGGCGCGTATAAGCAACATACTCATAAACCAATCATTTAATGACACAGCAGGGGGAATACTATGTCATCCCATAGCATGCGTTCGTTAACAAAAACCAATGCGTTCATTGATGGCCACTGGGTGCCGGTAGATGAGCGGTTCGAAGTAACTAACCCCGCCACTGGTGAAGTTCTCGCCGAAGTCGCCGATGCCGATGCAACACTCGCCGAGCGCGCCGTTGAAGCCGCCAATCGCGCCCTGCCCGCATGGCGCGCACGCCCCGCCCATGAACGCGCGGATTTACTGCTGAAGTGGTATGACGCAATGCAAGCCAATAAGCAGGCGCTGGCAGAACTTATGTGCGCTGAGCAAGGCAAGCCCGTCGCCGAAGCGGCTGCTGAAATCGATTACGGCGCCAGCTTCGTTAAGTGGTTCGCGGGTGAAGCCGAGCGTAGCTACGGTGATATAGTGCCATTGCAAACAACCGACAAACGCGTGTCCATCGTTAAGCGAGGCATTGGTGTTTGCAGTGCCATCACGCCTTGGAATTTCCCGAATGCGATGATTACCCGTAAAGTGGCTCCAGCCCTAGCCGCTGGCTGTACCATGGTGGTCAAACCGCCACAACTTACGCCTTTATCCGCGCTTGCAATAGCACAACTCGCAAGTGAAGTTGGCATCCCAGACGGTGTGCTCAATATTGTTCCAAGCAGCGACTCCAAAAGCGTAGGCAAGGTATTAACCGAGCACCCATTAATTCGTAAGTTCAGTTTTACTGGCTCAACCGAAGTGGGTAAACAGCTTATGCAGCAGTGTGCCAGCAATGTGAAGAAAGTTTCCTTTGAGCTGGGCGGTAATGCACCTTTCATTGTTTTCGACGACGCTGATTTGGATCACGCCGTCGAGCAACTGATGATTTGTAAATTCCGCAATGCCGGGCAAACCTGTATCAGCGCAAACCGAATTCTGGTGCAAGAGAACGTTCTGGATTCATTTGTCAATAAACTGAAAGCGGCGATGCGTGACTTGAAGGTTGCCGCCGGTACTGCCGATGAAGTTGATTACGGACCTCTTATCAATACCGCGGCCATTGAAAAAGTCGAACGATTGGTCGGCGATGCGCGTGAGAATGGCGCTGAATGTCTGCTCGGTGGTGAAGTGTTAAATGACCTCGGCGAGCTATTTTATGCGCCGACGCTGCTCACCGACGTCACATCAAGCATGGCAATCACCCAAGAAGAGATTTTTGGTCCGGTTGTTGCTGTGCAAAGCTTTACTGACGAAGAGGAAGGTATCCGCAAGGCCAATGACACTCCATTTGGCTTAGCAGGTTATTTCTGTGCGCAGGATTATCGTCGCATTGAACGGGTCAGTGCAGCCCTCGAATGCGGCATGTTAGGCATTAATGCTGGAGCTATTTCACATGCTTACAATGCCTTTGGCGGCGTGAAAGAGTCCGGTATTGGCCGTGAAGGGTCACGTTATGGCTTGGCGGAATACCAAGAAACCAAGACCCTAACCTTAGGTGGATTCGCATGAACGATATGATGCAACGTCTGCGTCACAGCTACATTAGTGGGCTTACCCGCCCACTAAGTTGGCGTATTAATCAATTAAAACAGCTGCAACTCATGCTCGAGGAGCACGAGAGCGACTTACTCAAGGCGCTGGAAAGTGACTTGGGCAAGAGCAAAGCTGAAGGTTGGCTCACCGAGCTTGGTTACCTCAATAGTGACATTGATTACACCTGCAAGCATCTGCGTAAGTGGATGCGCGGTAAACGGGTGTCACAACCACTGATGGCATGGCCCGGAAAAAGCTTTTTGCACCCCGAGCCGCTTGGCGTAGTGCTCATTATTGGGGCTTGGAACTATCCACTGCAATTGTTACTAAGCCCACTTGTTGCAGCCCTTGCCGCAGGTAACTGCGCAGTGGTTAAGCCCTCAGAACTGGCCCCGCGCACAGCCGACATCATTGCCAAGTTATTACCTGATTATTTGGCTAACGAAGCAGTACAAGTAGTGACCGGTGGTGCAGAAGTTGCGCAGGAGCTACTTGCCCAACGGTTCGACCACATTATGTACACTGGCGGCGGTCGCGTCGGGCGTATCGTTATGGAAGCCGCAGCCAAACATCTCACACCAGTGACGCTTGAGCTCGGCGGTAAAAGCCCTGCCGTGGTCTTAGACGATGCGGATATCAAGACCGCGGCACGACGTATTGCTTGGGGTAAATGGCTTAATGCTGGGCAAACCTGTATCGCCCCCGACTATGTCTTAGTTGCAGATAACCGTCGCGACGAGTTCGTCGCCGCCCTCAAACAGGCAGTGGAAGATTTTTATGGTACCGACGCTAGCGATGCCAACGACTACGGCCGCATTGTCAACGAGCAACATTGGCAGCGGCTCGTGGGCTACTTAGAGCAAGGAACCGTGGTCCATGGGGGCGACCATGATCGCCAACAACGTTTTCTTGCACCCACTATTCTCACTGATGTAGCCGTCGACAGTCCGGTAATGGAAGAAGAGATTTTTGGCCCCATCCTGCCAGTCTTGAGCGTGCCGAATCTAGCTAGTGCTGTCGAATTCATTCGTGAGCGTGACAAGCCCCTCGCACTCTACGGATTTAGTGCCTCAAAGCGGGCATTGCAACAACTCACAGAACAAACCCATGCGGGCAATCAATGCAATAACGATACCCTCATGTTCATGCTCAATCCGGAACTGCCCTTTGGTGGCGTCGGTCCGAGCGGTATGGGGCGTTATCACGGTAAATTTGGGTTTGATACCTTCAGTCACCAGAAAGCTGTAATGCAGCGTCCATTCTGGTTTGACCCGAAATTTCGTTACCCACCCTATACCTCGTTTAAGCAAAAATTATTACGTTGGTTCAGCTAATAAAAGTACTGTGAGAGTGTTGAAAAACACCTCGCAGCCCTCATTAAATAAGCATTCACTTGTCGTTAAGAAGGAATTACTGTGGCAAACGTAGGTATCAACGTCACCATTGAGAATTTTCAGCAGGTCATTTTAGAGGGTTCTAAATCCAAGTTGGTCATGGTCGACTTTTGGGCCGACTGGTGCGAGCCGTGCAAGCAACTGATGCCGGTTCTCGAAAAGTTAGCCAACGAGTTCAGCGACCGCGTTACCTTGGCAAAAATTGACTGTGAGGCTCAACAACAATTAGCTGCCCAATTTGGCATTCGTAGTCTACCTACCGTTGCTTTTTTCAAAGATGGCCAACCGGTTGATGGTTTTGCTGGTGTGGAGCCTGAAAGCGCCATTCGGGCCCGTATCGAACAACATGTTCCGGGACCGGGTGCCGATCTATTGCAACAGGCACAGGAATTGCTTCAGCAAGAGAGCTATCAAGAGGCTTACGCCCTCGCCAAACAAGCTTATGACCTACAACCGACGGATATTACCGCGCAACTTACGCTTGCAGACGCCGCCTGCAGTGTTGGCCGCCTAGAACAAACAGAAGAGTTATTAGCGCCTATCGGCTTGGCCGATCAAGACAGCCATTATCAGCATGTCGTCAGTAAGCTTGAGCTGGCAAAGCAAGCAGCCGACAGTCCAGAACTGCGCGCCTTGCAAGAGCAAGCGGATGCGCACCCCGACAATCTCGACTTACAGCTTGAGTTAGCGACTAAGCTCTACGATGCGCAGCGCATGGAAGAAGCTTTAGAGCTGGCGTTTAACGTTCTCATGCAAGATTTCAACTTCGGAACAGCCAAAAAGCAAACGCTCGACATGTTAAATGGCTTACCAAAGGGTGACCCGCTTGCGGCCCACTACCGTCGTAAACTCTACAGCATGATGTATTAGCTGATTGGCCGCAGCGACTTATTTGGCGCGCCGAAAGGTAAGATTAATCCGCTGCTGCCCGAGCAGCGGATGATTTCCCGCTAAAATCTTGCCGATACCGTGAAATTTCAGCCGATCGACGCCCCCCCAAACCACCACGTCACCATGGTGCAGTTCAATACGCTGCGGACGCTCGTTACGACTATCTCCTCCCCAAAGAAACTGCGCACTAAGCCCAAGCGACACCGAAACAATTGGCGCCTGCAGATTTGCTTCATCACGGTCTTGATGCAAACCCATTCGGGTTCCAGGCAGATAGCTATTCACCAAGCAAGCATCGGGTTGAAAGTTTGCGAAACCAGCACGCTCCGCCGCATCTTGAGCGAGCTCTGAGAACAATTCTGGCATTGCCGGCCAAGGCTCGTTGCGCAGCGGATCTTGCGCCGTATATCGATAGCCTTTGGCGTCACTAAGCCAACCCCAACGACCGCAGTTAGTGGTACGCACGGACATTTTCTTACCACCGGGGGTCGTCAATTGGCGCCACGGTGACACTGCTACGACCTCTTGTATCAACTGCCACAGCTGAAGATCTTGTGCCGAAGCAAAGCCTTTTAACACAAAGGCTTGCGTATCTAACTGCACTATCGACTGGTGTTCGTTCTGAGAAAAAAGATCCTGTTGCATAACTTTGTTACGTGTTGAGTGCTTGCCGCAGTTTACGGCATACGCTAGGATTGAGCGAATAACTTTCAAGGGGCTGCAGCAACGTATGAGATGCTATCGGTGCTCCTTGTCGTTGCGCATAATAACTATAAACAAAAGGTCTCCTCTATGAGTACTTCTCGCGAGCACTTTAGCTCGAAAATCGGCTTTATTCTTGCTGCCGCAGGCTCTGCAGTGGGTATCGGAAACTTAGTCGGCTTTCCAGTTGCTGCAACCAAAAACGGCGGCGGTGCCTTTCTCATTATCTACGCGTTGTTTGTGGCATTCATCTGCTTGCCAGTCATGTTAGCAGAAATGGGCTTAGGTCGCCGCGCCCAGCATAGTCCCTATAAAGCTTATGCAGTGTTAGGTCAGGATACCAAACGTTGGCGCATCGCGGGGTGGTTAGCGACCATTACGCCATTTATGATTGCCGTTTTTTATATGGTCATCACCGTATGGATTTTTGGTTACTTATTCCAAACGCTCTCCGGCAACTTAGATCTGATCGCACAACCGGATTATTTCGGCCAGTTCGTCAATGATTATTCGTTTGTCGGCTACTTGGTTGCCGTTACGGTTATCATCAATTTCATATTGGTCGGTGGAGTTAGAAAGGGTATCGAGCGCGCCTCTAAAATCTTAATGCCGACGCTGTTTCTGATGTTGGTATTACTCGTTATCTTTGTCTTAACGCTAGATAACGCCATGGCGGGAGTAGAGTTTTACTTAGTACCTGATTTCAGCAAAATTGACGGCAGTGTCATTAACGGCGCACTCGCCCAAGCGTTCTTTTCACTCTCATTAGGTATGGGTATTCTTATCACCTACGGCTCCTATTTCCGCCGCAGTGATGACATCGTTACCTCCGGTAAACTGGTTGCCATTACCGATACCGCAGTCGCTTTCACCGCTGGCTTGATGACCCTTCCAGCGATTTTTGCGATTTACCCTGACACCAACCCAGAAAGTTTAAGTGATTCATCAGTATCGATGATTTTCTCTTTCTTCCCGCAAATTTTCATGCAGCTTTCTGACATTGTTGGTTATGGCTTCGCCACGGTCGCCGCAGCAATTTTCTTTTTACTCGCATTCGTCGCGGCAATTACCTCGCTAGTGTCCATTATTGAGGTACCTACCTCATCGTTCATGGAACGCCATAATGTTTCGCGGAAAAAAGCCTTACTGGCGATGGGCTTTGCTATCACTCTATTAACTTTGCTAGCAGCCACATCGTTCGGTCTGTTGCCATGGGTGAGCAACGTTGCCCATTATGCAGGGGTAGACAAGTCACTCTTTGACATTATCGTCGACGTTTTCTACGACACGATACTTCCGCTTAATGGATTGTTGATTTGCTTGTTCGTTCGCTTCCGCTGGAAGCGCAGTAACTTTGCCGCTGAACTGAGTGAAGGTAACCCGAATTACCAAACGTCTTGGTTGCACAAATACGTCGACTTTTCGATTGGCACCTTTATTCCAGTGATTCTTGCTGTGATCTTTGCCAATACGGTCGCGACCAAGTTCTTTGGGACCTCATTCTTATAAGAGCGTAAGATGTTCGAACAACGACTCGAACAATGGTTAGTTCCATTCAAGACAGCGCGGCAACGCGCTGTCTTTGTTTTTACGCCGCAAAGTCAGCAACAACGTAATGAAATTTTAGCGCAACTTGGGGCTGCACTCCCCTCACCGCTGTGGCTGTCGGATACCTCTGGTACAGGCGCCAAGATGCATCGGTACCGAGACTACCTCGGGCTTACGACCACCCATGTCGTGCTCGACTTCGAGCATTTAATCCATGCTGACGCTCTCGCTGCATTAGCTGGCACGGTTAATGGCGGCGGCTGTTTATGGTTGGTACTCCCCGTTCAGACTTCGCCTTTTCAACAACGATTAGTCGCGCATGCCGCAGCAAATGCCAGTGTTCTCAGTGCCGATAACTGGACCGCAATGCTCACCGCGATCGAGCAACGCCCGCCCCAATTCGCCAACAGCCCACCGCTGCCAAACCGACCCAGTTCGGCCCAGCAAGTTGTCATTGATGCTCTTCTTGACGCCCCCAACAAAACCCATGTTTTACTAGCAGATAGAGGCCGGGGTAAGAGCACAACGCTTGGTTTGGCGATAAAGCAGGCACAGTTCCACCAACCGATATTAGTAACTGGACCGCGACCATCGGCGCTGACGACCTTGCTGAAAGAAGCCGGTGCTACAGCAACTTTTCGCGCTTGGGATCGGCTGTTGCGTGAAGTATCATACCATGGCCAACCCTTGGTCATAGACGAGGCTGCGGCAATTCCCTTGCACTGTTTGCAAGAACTGCTTGTGAAATTTCGGGTTTGGGCGGTAGCAACAACAGTCGATGGCTACGAAGGGTGTGGCCAAGGGTTTGCCTTACGCTTTATGGCGTGGCTAAACAGCCACTTTGACGTTTGCGAGCATCGACTTCACGAACCTCTGCGATGGTCACCAGAGGATGGCTGTGAAACATGGCTCAATGACGCCTTGCTCTTAAGCACCAACACTACCACGCAACATTCAAGTCAGAAGCATCAAGAGCTGAAGTTTGAGTTTTGCCACGCCAGTGAACTCGATGAAGACGATTTATCGCAAACAATGACCTTGTTACTTGAGGCACATTACCAAAGCAGTCCTAATGATTTACGCCTTTTGCTTGATGACCCAGCACAGCACCTTTTACTCGCTCGTTCTACCGCCGAGGTCGTCGGTGTTATCTGGCTCGCTACTGAAGGCCCGATAGCGAGCGAACTTCAAGAGCTCATCATGGCCGGCAAGCGGCGGTTAAAAGGGCATTTATTGCCTCAAGCGCTCGGCTTTTACCGCCAACAATCTGCTTGCTTGAAATGGACGTGGTGGCGAATAACGCGAATCGCCGTTACCCAGACACAGCGTCGGAGTTTGATAGGTAGCAAGATGCTCGATGTTGTCATTAGCCACGCACAACAACGTGCTGTTGATGCCCTTGGCACCAGTTTTGGTGTCACCCCAGAAGTTCTAAATTTTTGGCAACAATCGCCGCTGCAAGAAATACGTCGAGGCTTGAAGAAAAATGCCGCTAGCGGAACGGTGAGTGCAATTTGGGGGCTTGGCTTAACCCCCGAAGCAGAGATGCACATTCAGGCGCTCGCCTCTTTACAACATATCGAGCAAGCCTGGGTACATGGCATGCCTGTAGACGTGAGCGCATCAGCCCACGCAGAAATTCTTAACATTTGCAGCACGATTTTAGATGGTTTTTGTCAAGCGGCTTTGCCCTTCTCCGATGCACGTTTTGCTTGGTGGATGCTCGCCGCTCAACACGACAAACTCAGTGGTCAACTTGTCGAACTGCTACAACCTAATACACCGATAGCCACGTTAGTCGAAGCTTACCGGGCCGCTAGCCGCGCCGAACTAGAGCAAAAGCTGCGCGTCGAAGCCCACGCGTTTTTACTCAGCATAAGCGATTAGTAATTTACCTCACGCCCTCCTAATGCGGATGCTGTTTTCGCAAAAATATGCTATCTTTCAGCCTTTATGTCACCCGTTAATGGATCAGAAAAAAGGGTCAATACATGTCTCGAGTCTTAATTATTGGTGCCGGCGGTGTTGCTGGTGTTGTGGTAAAAAAATGCGCAATGTTGCCTGAATACTTTTCAGAAATTCACCTTGCCAGCCGCACCCTATCGAAGTGCGAAAAACTGCAAGAAGAAGCGGGCAAAGATCGTGTTGTTGGGGTTTATCAGGTCGACGCTGATCAAGCCAGTGAAGTTGCTGAATTGATTCGCAAGGTTGAACCTGCGTTAGTAATTAACGTTGCCCTACCGTACCAAGATTTGCCAATTATGGACGCTTGTTTAGAGACAGGTGTGCACTATCTTGATACGGCGAACTATGAGCCTAAAGACGAAGCGAAGTTTGAGTATTCTTGGCAGTGGGCGTATCACGAGCGCTTTAAAGAAAAAGGCATCATGGCACTCTTGGGCGCAGGCTTTGACCCGGGCGTAACCAATGTTTTCACCGCCTATGCGGCCAAACACTATTTCGATGAGATTCATTACCTAGATATCGTTGATTGTAACGGCGGCGATCATGGTCAAGCCTTTGCTACCAACTTCAACCCAGAAATTAATATCCGCGAGATTACACAACGCGGCAAGTACTGGGAAAACGGTGAATGGCACGAAACCGATCCAATCAGTGTTCGTGAAGATCTCGACTATCCCAACGTCGGTGTCCGCCCATCTTATTTATTATTCCATGAGGAACTTGAATCGTTGGTGAAGCACTTCCCAACGCTCAAGCGCGCGCGCTTCTGGATGACCTTTGGTGACCAGTACCTGACGCACTTGCGGGTTCTTGAGAACGTTGGCATGACGTCCATCGAGCCTATTGAATTCCAAGGCCAAAAAGTTGTGCCATTGGAATTCTTGAAAGCAGTGTTGCCTAACCCTGGCTCATTAGCTGAAGGCTATACCGGCATGACCTGTATCGGTACTTATGTAACGGGTCTGAAAGATGGCAAAGAAAAAACTATCTTCATCTACAACAACTGTGACCATGCTGTTTGTAATGCCGAAGTGGGCGCTCAAGCAGTCAGCTATACCACTGGTGTTCCAGCGATGATTGGCGCTTCAATGATGCTGCAAGGTCACTGGATGAAGTCCGGCGTCTGGAATATGGAGCAATTTGATCCAGACGAGTTTATGGAGCGTTTGAACCAGTACGGTTTACCTTGGCAAGTTGTCGAATGCGACACTCCATTTAAGCAATAACTTTATGAAGCATAATCCTTATTTAGATGCAGCCATCCCGTCGCCTTGTTACGTGTGTAACGAGGCGTTGTTGGAGCGTAATTTAAAATTGATGCAGCGAGTACAGCAGGAAAGCGGTGCTGACATTATCTTGGCGCTGAAAGGCTTTTCCATGTGGAGCACGTTTCCCCTTGTACGTGAATACCTGAAGGGCTGTACAGCAAGTTCTGTTTGGGAAGCTAAACTAGCTGCATTCGAATTTGGTCGTGAAGTGCATGCCTATGCGCCAGGTTATAAGACAAAAGAAATTGATGCGCTTTTACCCCTCGTCAACCATATTTCTTTCAATAGCCTTAGTCAGTGGCAACACTTCCGTGACCAAGTTGCGGCAGCCGGGGTTTCAGCTGGCTTACGTGTGAATCCTGAGCATCAAGAAGCGGAGACGGAGCTCTATGACCCGAGCGCTCCAGGCTCACGCCTTGGGATTCGCGCACAAGACTTGGAGCACGCTGACCTAAGCGGAATCGAAGGCTTACACGTGCACAACTTGTGCGAGTGTGACTCCTACGCATTAGAGCGCACCCTCCAAGCAGTTGAGAGCAAATTCGGTCACTTACTGCATAAGATGAAATGGCTAAACCTAGGTGGCGGTCACTTAATGACGCGCGAGGGCTATGACGTAGAGCACCTCATTGCGCAGTTAAAACGCCTACGCGAAACCTATGACTTACAGGTTATTCTTGAGCCAGGTTCTGCGGTTGCATGGCAAACAGGTCCGTTGATTGCAGAAGTAGTCGATATCGTCGAAAACGATGGCCCAATTGCTATCTTGGATATTTCTGCCACTGCGCATATGCCAGACGTGTTAGAGATGCCCTATCGCCCAACAATAACCGATGCGAAAGAGCCAGGAGTGTTGGCACATACCTACAAGTTAGGCGGAAACTCCTGTTTGGCCGGTGACGTGATTGGGCTGTATAGTTTCGCCGAGCCCTTGCAACCGGGGTCGCGAATTATTTTTGAAGACATGATGCATTACACCATGGTCAAAACGACTTTTTTCAACGGCGTGGAACACCCATCGATTGGTATCCTGCGACGCGATGGTCGATTTGATTTAGTGCGGTCATTTACTTATGAGGATTTCCGTAACCGCTTGTCATAAGTGAAGCTTAAACGACACAACGAAAAACGCGTCACAGCAGCACTGTGACGCGTTTTTTTTATGCATTAGCGTAAAGAGCTAGCCCCTGTAACACAAGTTCGCTGCGCTGCTCGCCACGACGTTTTAACTCAAGCGGCAATAATGGCGTCGAGCCGCCACTGAATAACAGCCGGTAATCAAACCAATCAAGCTCAACTTCAGTCACATGAAGAGCTTGCCTAACCAATCCGGCAAACATATTCACACAGCCATCCATCAGTCCGTCAGGAGTGCTTACGCCTAGCTGATTGGCTCTACCCCACATTTGATCTTGACGGGTAAAAACCTTCGGCGCGCGACTGGTTACCGAGCTTTGCATTAGGTCAACACCTGGCGCTATCCAACCACCTAAATGCTTTCCTTCTGCAGTTACCCAATCGACGGTAATGGCCGTACCCGCATCAATAATGACAGTGGCTTTGGGTTGTTCATTATAAGCCCCTAGCAGCGCCAACCATCGATCAACACCCAAGGTCGTGGGTGCTTCATAAGCATTCTTAACGCCAAAGGCCTGCGCCTCCGAATGAACTTGATGCACCGTCAGTTTGGCCAACAACCAACGCTCTAGAAGCTGGTACTGCTGTGGACCACCCACAAGCGACAACCAACACTCGGTCACCGTCTCTGGTAGTTGTTGTGCCGCGAGCTCCTCATACGGCAAATTAAACCATGGCTCAATGTGCCCTTCGGCGTCCATAAGCGCTGACTTAACTCGCGTATTGCCCGCATCTACTAATAGCTTAATTGGTGTCATAACGCAGACTTACCTCGCCAGCATGAAAGTGCTTGATTGCACCCTCGATTTCGACACATAGTGCGCCATCTTCAGCAATACCTTTGGCCACACCGTTTATTTTTTTATTGCCCATCGTCAGAGTCACGTTTCTATTGAGTAGATCATCAAACTCCAACCAGCGCTCGATAAAAGGCGCAAGTCCCTGACTATCAAAGTCCTGCAATCCCGTGCGTAACCGAGCGATTAAGCTTGCCACCCAATCATTACGATTGAGTTTTGTTGACAGTTCAGATTGTAGGTCCGTCCACGCTTGGTCAATCGGCGTTGCCAACCATTCGGGCATCGACAAGTTGACTCCGACGCCAATAATGGCATGTGCATCATCAATCACTTGGCCTTCAAGATCGATAAGTATACCGGCAAGTTTCTTATTGCTTACAAGTACATCATTAGGCCATTTCAAAGTCACATTTGATACGCCAGCTTCACGCACGGCCTCAGCTAACAGAACGCCGATCACAATACTAAGCCCCATAGCGGCGCTCATACCCTGGCGCAATGGCCAGTACATCGATAGATAAAGGTTCGTTGCAAAAGGAGAATACCATTGCTTGCCACGGCGCCCGCGGCCTGCAGTCTGAGCTTCAGCCAATAAAACCTCTCCGGCCTTAAATTCACCACCGGCCTGTAAGCGCTCACGCATAACGTCATTCGTAGACGTCACAATCCGTTCAAGATGAATAGGTGCTGACGATGGCGTTGCTACCCCCGCTTCAATCGCGTTTAGCTCGAGTAACTCAATGGCTTGCGCCAATCTATAGCCCTTGCCTGTTATACGAAAGACATCCAGCCCCAACGCTTGAACGTCCTTAATATATTGGCTAATGGCCGTACGGGAGACGCCAATTTCTTCGCCAATTCTTTGCCCAGAATGAAAGTTTCCATCGGCTAGTAATTCAATAACGCGGATCATACGATCATTTCGCTTGCTCATAGCTCGATCAGCCCATTGTCGTCCATTAACCTTACTTCGGCCTCCAACAGCACACCGAACTCTTCTGCGACTTTTTGCCGAATATATCGGGCAAGTGCGACCACATCTTCACCCTTTGCTTTACCGTTATTAACCAAAACGAGCGCTTGTTTCAGATGGACAGCTGCACCACCATACTTAAATCCCTTTAAGCCTAATTTATCGATTAACCATCCTGCGGCTAATTTAATATTGCCATTCGCTAATGGGTAATGCGCAACATCAGGATGACGCTGCAGGATGGCGTTAAAAGCCGTAGGTGTAACTTCCGGATTTTTGAAAAAACTACCAGCATTGGGCATCTCCGTCGGATTTGGCAATTTGCTATTGCGGATCGCAATGACAGCCGACATGATGTCATATGCTGACGCATGCTTATCGATATCTACCAACGCACCGTAACTTAAACGCGGCCGCCAATCTTTTGGCAGAAAGAACTGTACTTTCGTAATAACAAACCTTTTGGGATGGCGTTTAAAAACACTATCCCGATAAGCAAACTCACATTGCTGCTGACTGAACTCACGCCACTCTCGCTGTTCGCGATCCCAAGCGGTTACACTCGTAATAAACTCTCCAACTTCAACACCATAAGCGCCAATATTTTGTACCGGAGCAGCACCAACGCTCCCTGGTATTAGGGCTAAATTTTCTAGACCCGGCATGTTTTGTTCTAGTGTATCGCGAACTAAGCGATGCCAATTTACTCCAGCTCCAACACTTAAATGAAAACCTTCATCGGTCTCCTCAACGTTTATTGAGTTGATGGCAATGCGCAGAACAGGGCGCGAGAAGTCACAGGTAAAAATTGTATTACTACCTTCACCCAGAACGAGGTAGTCACCTACAAGCTCAGCGACCTCTCCGGCCTCAGTTATGGTGATAACTTCAGATGCGGAGTAAGGTAACTGAAAGGTATGTAAGGGTTTTAATGAAATTGCTTTTTGATGCGTTGTCATGTTGGCATTTTAAACCAGCCGTACACTAAAGGCGAGTTAGAAAAACGAAAACCAAGAACGAAGAGGCAAGAGCGAAGAGCGATGTTTGCTATTTGCTGTTCGTTGTTCGTTTAAAGCGAAAAGCAAAAACCAAGAACGCTCTTTGGTTTGGTGTTTATCGAACAACGAAGAGTGAGGCGAAGCCGAACGGGCGAATAGCGAACAACGCTTTTCGGTCCTAAAACGAAAAAACCCCGAGCGTTAGCTCGGGGTCTCATCTTAATTGAAGCCTGGCGGTGTCCTACTCTCACATGGGGAAGCCCCACACTACCATCGGCGCTGAAGCGTTTCACGTCTGAGTTCGGAATGGATCAGGTGGTTCCACTTCGCTATGGCCGCCAGGCATAAACTTG
>NZ_PIPT01000022.1 GCF_003987395.1 Pseudidiomarina aquimaris | reverse complement strand
CGTATATGGTCTCCTCCAACTTTGCAAGTTAAAACCGGTCGTAAGCGAAGTTGCGTTCGTATATTCGGCCTCGAGTCACAATGTATTCACTTCTAGCTCATTGTAGGGCCTTGATGTAATCCGCGCATGGTGTGGCCTATCGGGCTAACGTCATAAAATGACTGCAGTTCATCGGTCTCACGCCATGCAGGATGACTCGTTTACCATCAGTTTTAATTCACAATCGTTGTTGTAGCTCTTACGTCGTTCTTTCAGGGTACTCTATTTAAAATTTGCGATGACTTACGCAGCCATCACTCGATACTCTTGCTCTTTGGTTTGCATCGCCCAAACGATGCGGAGCAGCTTGTTGGCAACCGCAACTGCGGCAACATTATTGCCACGGCGCTCTGCCAAGCTGACCGCCCAGCGGCTGAGCTTATCATCCTTGTTTCGGGCCACTCGTATCACCGAGCGAGCACCGTGAATCAGCAAGCTTCGTAACTGACTATTGCCGCGTTTACTTATGCCGCCAAGCACCGTTTTGCCGCCACTACTAAACTGCCGAGGCACCACACCTAAGTACTCCGATGCACTTCTGGCGTGCGCAAACTGTTTCATATCGCCGAGCTGCGCTATCAGCGTCATCGCTGTTATCGGCCCAATGCCCGGTGCTGTTTGCAAGCGTTGTGCTTGCGCACTACTGCGTGCCAACTCTTTTATCTTGTTCTCGTACAACTCAATCTGCGCATCAATGCCCACGATATAATCGTACGACAGCTGCACCAATGACCGCCCTAGCGTTTCTAGGCCGTTGTCCGCATCTTCCAAAATCTCCGGCAACTTACGGCGTAGCGTATTAATGCCTTGGCCGATGAAAATGCCGTACTCGTTCAGCTGTCCGCGAATGCGGTTCACTTGTCGTGTACGCTCTCTGACGAGGCCATCGCGTTGCTTTATCAGCATCATTGCGTCTTGCTCAGCCACTGTTTTTAATCGTACTGTTGGCATGCCAGGCCGGCTCGCTGCTTCACAAATCGCTCGTGCGTCAT
>NZ_PIPT01000021.1 GCF_003987395.1 Pseudidiomarina aquimaris | reverse complement strand
TGTAATCCCCCCATTTTAAGCAGCAGTTATTCGTAGAATTAATGAACCGCTTGCGTTAATTGTTTGGGCGGAATGCCTCCGATGGCCGTGTTAGGCCGTTCGTTGTTATAAAGCCAAAGCCACTGAGTGGCAAGTTCTTGTGCATGTTCGACGCTTTCAAACAGGTGTAAATCGAGCCATTCATGTCGTACTGTTCGATTAAATCGTTCAACATAGGCATTCTGAGTTGGTTTGCCGGGTTGAATATAGAGCATCGTAATTTGATGTTTTTCAGCCCAACTGATGAGCTCACCCGAAAGGTATTCAGGGCCATTGTCGCAACGAATAGCCGCAGGTTTTCCTCGCCATTCAATAACTTGCTCCAAGGCACGGATAACCCGGGCACTTGGCAGCGAGAGATCGACTTCAATGGTTAATCCTTCACGGTTGTAATCGTCAATGACGTTAAATGTTCGCAGTGAACGACCATCAGCTAAACTGTCGGACATAAAGTCCATCGACCAGACTTGATTCATTGCAGTTGGCACGCTTAAAGCGTCTGGTTTGTCGCGTCGCAGGCGACGCTTGGGTTTGATTCGTAAGTTCAGCTCTAGCTCGCGATAAATGCGGTACACGCGTTTGTGGTTCCATCGAAACCCTTTCACGTTACGCAAGTGCAAGAAGCATAAACCAAAACCCCAGCGCTTCTGTGCGGTGGTTAAGCGTAGCAACCAATCAGCAATCACAGCATTTTCATCGCTGAGTTTGCTTTGATAGTGGTAGCAGCTCTCGCTAATACCCATGCAAACACAGGCAAAACGAACGCTAATACCATGGCGTTGAATGGCAGCTCGCGCCATCTCCTTGCGCTGAGATGGCTTTACAGCTTTCCCTCAAGGGCTTCCTTGCGGATCTCAGCTTTGAGTCGCTCTTCGGCATACATTTTCTTGAGGCGTTTGTTTTCGTCCTCAAGCTCTTTGAGACGTTTCATCATCGATGCGTCCATGCCGCCAAACTTGGCGCGCCATTTATAAAATTGAGCCGAGCTCATGCCGTGTTCACGGCAAAGCTCTGGAACGGGTACCCCGTTCTCGTTTTGTTTCAGAATCGCTAAGATCTGACTGTCTGTGTATCGTGATTTGCGCATAGAAAACTCCTTCGTTTTAGTTTAACGGAATTTTCTACTTATAACTGCTCCGATTTTTCGGGGGGATTACA
>NZ_PIPT01000020.1 GCF_003987395.1 Pseudidiomarina aquimaris | reverse complement strand
TGACCTTTCCCCTGAAATAACACCATATTTTCAATGAGATTTCAGTTTTTATGCCACCTGGTTTGCGTACTCAACTGGCGGTAAATAATTCAATGAACTGTGTGGGCGTTCTTCGTTGTAATGCCGCTGCCACTGTTCAATGTCGTAACGTGCTTCATCCAAAGTTCTGAACCAGTGCTGATTCAAGCATTCGTTTCTAAACTTGCCGTTGAGGCTTTCCACAAAAGCATTCTGAGTTGGCTTACCTGGCTGAATGAAGCTCAAGCGAACACCTGTGTTTTTGCTCCAGAAGAACATCGCCTTGCTGGTAAACTCGGTACCGTTGTCGCAGACAATTGAGTCCGGTCGGTCACGAGTTTCGATGATCTGCGATAAAAATCGCGCCACTTGTTGTCCTGATATCGATACCGAGATCAGCTGACCAACAATTTCGCGGCTAAAGTCATCAACAATATTCAGAACCCGAAAACGACGCCCGTTAGCTAATTGGTCGGAAACAAAGTCCATCGACCAGCGTTGATTCACCGCTATTGGCGCATCCATAACAACACGTGGACGTGTGAGCTTCTTGCGCTTCTTTGTGCGCACTTGGAGGCCTTGTTCCGTGTATAAACGATACGTCCGCTTCTTGTTTTTAACTAATCCCTCGCGCTTCAGAAGGCCGTGAAGCATCAAGTACCCGTACCGCGGATATTCGATTGCAAGCTTCTTTAAGCGAGCTGTAACAGGCTCATCGTGGCGCTTTTTAGGCTGATATCGATAAGCGGTTCGACTCAGCCCGACCAACTTGCACGCGAGGCGCTCACTAAGCTTAAAGGTGGTTACTAAGTGCGTAACCACACGCTTTTTGCTGGCGGGCTTTACCACTTTTTTGACACGACGTCCTTCAAGGCTTCCGTCTCAAGCATTTTCTCCGCGAGGAGCTTCTTCAGCTTGGTGTTTTCAACCTCAAGCTCGCGTAGGCGCTTCGCTTCGTTGACTTCCATACCAGCGTACTTGCTGCGCCAGTTATAAAAAGTCCCGTTCGATATACCTAGGCGACGGCAAATGTCTTCAACCTTGGCACCGGCCTCATGCTCTTTGATAGCCTTGATGATTTGTTCTTCGCTGTAACGTTTTTTCATTTTGAGATCTCCACTTGACCCATTTTAATGGAAATCTCATCGATGTCATGGTTCTATTCTTGGGGGAGACGTCA
>NZ_PIPT01000002.1 GCF_003987395.1 Pseudidiomarina aquimaris | reverse complement strand
GAAGTTGCCGCAATTCGCAGTGTCGCCGGGCACAATTACAATGCCGAGCACCCCAGCGCTTGGCTCGAGCGCAATTTGCGCTCGCCGCATCACTCATGCTCTGCGGCAGCTTTGGTGGGTGGCGGCTCGCCGCCGCAACCAGGAGAGATTTCCTTAGCACATAAGTCGCTGTTGTTCCTCGACGAGCTCCCTGAGTTTTCGCGACATGTGCTCGATTCGCTGCGTGAGCCGTTGGAGTCAGGGCAGGTGTCGATCAGCCGCGCCGGTTACCAAGCGACTTTCCCCGCGCAATTTCAGTTAGTCTGTGCTTTGAACCCCTCTCCATGTGGACATTTTGACGGCACCTTAGCGAGTGCCCGCGCCACGCCTGATCAAATAACCCGCTACCTCGGCCGGCTTTCGGGGCCGCTGCTGGATCGCTTGGACATGCAAGTCGAGGTGCCGCGACAGCCCGATGTTCTGAAACAGCAGCATCAACAGCAAGAGCCGCAGACGCCAAAACTGCGCAAGCAAGTCGTTAAAGCTCGGGTGCTACAAATGCGACGCCAAGGCTGCCTCAACTCGGAACTCAAAACGGCGCAATTGGCAGAATTTTGTCGCTTGAGCGATGACGATCATAGCTTTCTCGTAGCAGCTATCGAGCGATTCAAGCTTTCGCATCGCGCCTATCATCGGGTTTTGCGCTTAGCTCGCACTATCGCTGATGCTGCCGAGGTGGAACACATCAACAAAACCCACCTGGCCGAAGCGCTCAGCTACCGCGCGCTGGACCGGTTGCTGCAACAGTTACAGGAGCTCTGATGTTATTTGCAAATCTGACATCCAAAGTTATACTTAGGTATAACATTGCTAGGGAGGTCATTATGTCAAAAGTAACACTTCGCAAATCAGGCGGGGCGACCATCGTTAGCTTACCCAAGGCTATTTTGGAGACGCTTGATCTGGATGTTGGAGCTGAGCTGGAGCTAAGCATCAATGATCGGCAACTGGTATTGACCCCCGTAAAGAAGAAGCAAACGCTGGAACAATTGCTTGCTGATTGCGACGCGAAAGCTTTTGCTCGTACTGAAGAAGATGAGGAGTGGCTGGCGTCACAGCCTGTGGGTAAGGAGTTGCTCTAGATGTATATTCCAGATAAGGGCGATATTATCCAGCTTTCGTTTGACCCCAGTGCAGGACGCGAAATTATGAAGTATCGCCCTGTGTTTGTTATTTCGCGGAAGGTTTTCAATGCAAAAACAGGCTTGGCTGTAGTTGCGCCCATCACTTCGACCATCCGTAACCATCCCCTTGAGGTACTATTGTCTGAAGACAATGAAACTTCTGGCGCTATTTTATTAACGCAACTCAAGTCGGTCGACTACAACGCACGAGCTGTGAAGTTTGTTGAGAAGGCGCCAATTCACATCACCCAACGGGCAACTGAACTGGCACAGCTTATTCTAAGTTAGGCGTACAAAGCGTCGCGAAAAGCCGTAACGATTTGCTCAATAGCGTTTGCAGGAATACCTAAGTGAGTGACGAGGCGCATGCGCTGGGCCGCGCCGACCACAATGTCTTGTTTACGTAAGTGGTCACTCACTTTGAGGGCACGCTCCGCAGACTCGAAGTTCACATAGACCATGTTGGTTTGTGCGGGCTCAACGCGAATGCCTTTTAGTTGGCTCAGACCCTCGGCTAGCGCTAAGGCATTGGCGTGGTCATCGGCTAAGCGTTCCACATGGTGATCAAGTGCGTAGTCCATCGCCGCCGCGACAATACCTGCTTGACGCATACCACCGCCAAGCATCTTACGCCAACGGTATGCGCGCTTAATGAAGTCGCGATCACCAACTAAAACCGAACCAATCGGTGTACCGAGTCCTTTCGAGAAGCAAATCGAGACGCTATCGAATGGCGCGCATAGGTTAGCAAGTGACTTACCCGTGGCAACTACGGCGTTAAAGACGCGTGCGCCGTCCAAGTGTAAGTTCAGGCCGTGTTTATCGACCAATGCTCGCGCTTGCTGCATATAGGTGTGCGGAATCACTTTGCCGGTATGCGTATTCTCAAGCGCTAACAACCGTGTGACTGGAAAGTGCGGGTCATCAGGCTTAATCCGCTTTTCGACAGCGGCTAAATCTAAAGTGCCGTCGGCCTCTATTTCAAAGGGCTGCGGCACAATACCACCCAGCACTGCTGCGCCGCCGGCTTCGTAGCGATAGGTGTGGTATTCCTGACCGACGAGATATTCCTCGCCACGTTGGCAATGGCTGAGCAACGCCAACAAGTTGGTTTGCGTGCCGCTACTGGCAATGAGCGCTGCCTCTTTACCAGCCATGGTCGCCACACGCTCCTGCAAGGCGTTAATAGTCGGGTCGTCGCCAAAGACATCATCACCGACAGGCGCTGCCGCCATAGCTTCGCGCATGGCTGCCGTGGGTTGCGTTACGGTATCGCTACGTAAATCAAGAATCACACACTGCTCCTTCACACAAATTAAGGATTGTAGCCCCAAGCCGCAGGTGGCTCAGCGATCGGTTGCGACAGGTCCACAGCCACTCTGAATTCGCGCCCTGGGCGGGTGAGCTCATAATACATGGTCTCGCCTTCAAACGAGATGATCCACGTGTTGGCCGTCGAGACATCGAGGCCGTTCAGCGTAAATAGGGCCTTACTTGCTTCATCAACGGGGAAGGCTTGCATGTTTGCTTCACCGCTCGCTACGGTATGGCCGCCATAGGGCGATACGTCATCCGGCGTACCGTCTTCATGCAGATGAATATGCTGGAAATCAATGCCTTGCTCGGTACGGGTTAAAACCCAGGTACGCGAGCGATCTTCACCCACGTGGAGCGGCATACGTATGACGTTCGCTTCGCAGTCGCGAATGTGTACCACTAGGTCTTGCTGCCATGCATCACTGGGTTGGTTATCAGCGACAACTTCGGCGGCGTAAGCTTTACCACAGTAGGGTTGGAACTTTGCCATAAAAGCATCGTGAGGTGATTGTGAGGACGGTTGGCAACCCGCGACAGTTAGTGTCGCACAGGCAACAAAACCGGCTTTGTAGAGTAGAGATGAAAGTGTCATGAGGCCCCCTTGGGCAATTGATTCGTCAATGATGAAACTAATGTGCCATAACTTATAGCAAAAAGCATGATGCAACGAGCACCTGTGATTGGCATCTTAGGGCGGCATCGTGCGATAATGCGGCAACTTTGCAAAGAGAATGGACCAAATAACATGCGAGTTTATCAAAACGTACTCGAAATGATTGGCAACACGCCAATGGTGAAAGTTAGCAACATGGATACCGGCCCTTGTGAGCTGTATCTGAAATTAGAGCTGATGAACCCAGGTGGCTCGATCAAAGATCGAATTGCGGTCAGCATGATTGAAGCCGCTGAAAAAGAAGGCAAGCTCAAGCCAGGCATGACCATCATCGAAGCGACCGCTGGTAATACTGGCCTTGGACTCGCATTGGTTGCCGCCAGCAAAGGCTATCCATTGAAAATTGTCATGCCAGATAAAATGTCGGCAGAAAAAGTGAATAATTTGAAAGCCATGGGTGCTGATGTGGTTCGGACTCGTTCAGACGTGCAAAAAGGCCATCCAGAGTATTACCAAGACATGGCCGCACGCATGGCTGAAGAGAATGGCTACTTTTATGTCAATCAATTTGCCAATGAAGCCAACGTAAAAGCGCATTATGAAACCACAGGTCCCGAGATTTGGAATCAAATGGAAGGTGACCTTGATGCGTTTGTTTGTGGTGTGGGTTCTGGCGGTACACTTACCGGTATTGGTCGCTATTTGCGCGAGCAAAACGCTGACATCGACTTAGTTTTGGCTGACCCAGAGGGCTCAATTTTAGAACCGCTGGTAAATCGTGGCGAAACAGTGGAAGCGGGAAGCTGGCTGGCAGAGGGTATTGGTGAAGATTTTATTCCTGACATCTGCGACATCAAGCTGGCGAACAAAGCTTATGCCGTGAGCGATAAAGACGCCTTTAGCACTGCGCGCGAATTACTAGTGAAAGAGGGCGTTATGGTGGGCTCATCAAGCGGTACTTTGATCACCGCAGCACTGCGTTATTGCCGTGAACAAACCGAACCGAAGCGTGTGGTTACCCTAGCATGTGATACCGGTAACCGTTACCTATCGAAACTGTATAACGATGAGTGGATGGCCGCTCAGAATCTGCTGGAGGAGTAAGTAATGGCAGACGCTAAGAAGATGAAATTTGCAACCAAAACCATTCATGGTGGTCAGGCTCCTGAGCCGGCGACTGGCGCAGTCATGCCGCCAATTTTTACTAGCTCTACGTACATTCAAGAGAGCCCTGGCGTGCATAAAGGTTTTGAATATTCGCGTTCGCACAACCCGACTCGCTTCGCGTGGGAGCGGGCTGTTGCCAGTCTTGAAGGCGGTAGCCGTGGCTTTGCTTTTGGTTCAGGCATGGCGGCAACTTCAACCATCATGGAATTGCTGGATAGCGGCGACCATGTCGTTGCTATGGACGATCTCTATGGCGGTACTTTCCGTTTATTCGACAAAGTGCGTGGCCGCTCAGCAGGGCTAGACTTTTCTTATGTCGACTTGAGTGACATCAGCGCTGTAGAAGCAGCGATTACTGATAAGACCCGTATGATTTGGGTTGAAACGCCAAGTAATCCAATGCTTAAGCTGGTCGATATCGAAGCGATCGTCAATGTGGCTAAAGGCCGCAATATCATCGTCGTGGTCGATAACACTTTTGCGACGCCATACAACCAACTGCCGTTGGCGCTCGGTGCTGACATCGTCATGCACTCGGCAACTAAATACTTGAATGGCCACTCGGACATGGTGGGTGGCGTTGCTGTTGTTGGTGACAACGAAGAACTAGCCGAAAAGATGGCGTTCTTACAAAACTCAGTAGGCGCTGTTGCCGGTCCATTCGACAGCTACTTAGCCTTGCGTGGTCTGAAAACATTGGCGTTGCGCATGAAAGCGCATAACGAAGCTGCGATGACCATCGCCAAATGGTTGGAGCAACACCCAGAAGTCGAAAAAGTCATCTTCCCTGGACTGGAAAGTCATCCGCAGCATGAATTGGCGAAGCGCCAAATGTCAGGCTTCGGCGGTATGATTTCAATTTTACTGAAAGGCGATATTGAGAAGGCGCGTCGCTTCCTCGAGAACGTGGAAATCTTCGCCCTTGCTGAGAGCCTTGGTGGCGTTGAAAGCTTGATCGAGCATCCTGCGATTATGACCCACGCATCGATTCCAAAAGAGAACCGTGAAAAACTCGGTATTCTCGACAATTTCGTGCGTATTTCAGTGGGTATTGAAGATGTGGAAGACTTGATTGCAGACTTAGATCAAGCTCTAAACGCTTGATATTACAGTAGCATTTACATTCTTTTACAATTGCATGAAGTTACGGTAGGCTAATCCGACACTAAAAACAGACATAAAAACAAGGGTTATCCTATGCCTCTTAGCCTTCTTTTATTACAAGGTTTAGTGGCGGCATTGTTGTTTTATGTGCTGGTCGGTCGTCATTATCGCCAGCCATTGTGGAGTATGCTTGCCGTACTATTGTGTGGAATGGTTCCACCGCTGAATTGGATGTTATTACTCACTGCTGTGGGTGTGCGTATGTGGCGCAAACCTGCCGCAGTGATGACACTCAAACACTAAACGTATACAACGAGAGCCCTAAATGCGTCCTGTCGATTCTGCCTTACGACCTTTCCATTTAGCTATCCCCGTCGACGACATTGCTCGCGCCCGCGAGTTTTATGGCGCTATTCTTGGCTGCAGCGAAGGTCGCTCAGCTACAGAATGGGTTGACTGGAATTTCTACGGCCACCAACTGGTGACCCACCTCGCACCCGAACGTACTGGTGTAGCTCATCACAACCCTGTCGACGGTCATGCCGTGCCAGTTCCGCATTTTGGTGTGGTGCTGACGATGGAGGATTGGCGTGAACTTGCGGATCGTGTGGCTGCTGCTGGTATCAAGTTCGTTATCGAGCCGCATATTCGTTTTGAAGGTCAGCCGGGCGAACAGGCAACGATGTTCTTTTATGATTTCAGTGGTAATGCGTTGGAGTTTAAGGCGTTTGCCGATTTGTCGGGGCTCTTCGCTAAATAGCGAAGAGCGTTGTTTGCTATTCGCTGTTTGTTGTTTGTTTAAAGCGAAACACTAGAGCGAAAACCCTAATCCTCAAGATTTAACGCAGTTGCCGCCGGAGAGGATGACGCCGACGTGTTTTTCCTTGAAGATGTCGGGGTAGCGTTTCAGGGCCGCGATGACGGTGGCGCTGCTGGGCTCTATCCACATGCCTGTGGTTTCCTCCACTAACTCTTGCGCGGCTTTTGCTTCAGCGTCGTTGACCAGTAAGATATCCGTGACTTTTTCTTTGATAATGGCAAAGGTATGTTTGCCTAAGCTGGTCAAAAGGCCGTCGCAGATGCTTTGCGGTGGCATGGCAGGCTGTATTTCACCCTTTTCCAATGACTGTTTACCATCGGCGGCAAGCTCAGGTTCGACACCACAACAAAACGCATCATAATGCTCCGCGACCAAGCAACTCCCGCTTAGCAATCCACCGCCGCCGAGTGGCGTTACGACACCCCACAGGTGCGGATATTCTTCAAACAGTTCTAACGCCGCTGAGCCTTGCCCAGCGATGATATCGGGATGGTCGTAGGGTGGAATGACAATGGCGTTTTGTGCAAGCTGTTCCGCAATAAAGGCTTCTCTCGCCTCCATCCCCGGCTCGATTGCAATAATGTTGGCGCCATAACGCAACATGTTGCTCCGTTTCACTGGCGAAGCATTGTGTGCAACGCCAACCGTGACAGGCACACCCAGCATTTGGCAGGCAGCTGCGAGCGCCGCGCCATGATTACCGGAAGAGACCGTGACGACGCCTTTTGCCCGTTGTTCTGGCGAGAGTTGCAGTAGGGCATTGCAGGCACCGCGAAACTTAAAAGCACCACTTTTCTGTTCATTTTCGCACTTCAGATAAACTTGGCAGCCCAACGCAGAATTCAATGCTTGGCTTTGTTTCACCGGCGTTCGCAACGCCCGCGCAGCAATCCGATCCGCCGCCGCACTCACTTGCTTAAAATCAACCATGACGCACCCTGTAGCCCGCAGTTCTACTGCGGGGAAAATCTGAAACTACTCGCATGACTTGAGTGTACTGACGAAAATCGCAGGGTACAATCCTTTATCTTTGCTATACTGTGTTAACTATTCACACAGGAGATTGTCATGGCGAATTCATCTAGATCGCGGACAACAAGCATCACGATAGGTACTCATCTTGATGAGTTTGTCGAAGAGCTTGTGAATTCGGGACGCTATGGCTCAACCAGCGAAGTAGTGCGTTCGGCGTTGCGTTTGTTGGAGCAGCAAGAAGCGCAAGTCAATGCCTTGAGATATGCATTAGAAGCTGGCGCCGCAAGCGGCGAAAGCGAATTATCGCTTGATGCGATTGCGCAGCAAGTGAAACGTACCCATGGGCTATAAGTTATCGCGTCTAGCGGCGACAGATTTTGCCAATATTTACGGCTACACCTTAGTTCAGTTTGGCGAAAAACAAGCAGATAAATACCTTCATGAACTTAAGCAAAAGCTTGAAATCCTTGTTGCTCACCCGCAATTGGGACGTAGTTGTGAGGAATTATTTACGGATTCATTAGGTGACCTACGTCGGCACGAGCATCATCATCATACGATTTATTATCGATGCGACACGGACGACATTTTTGTTGTGCGAATTTTACATCAGCAAATGAATGCATCGAATTACTTAGCTAGAACATCAGATACAGATTAAGGACAACACTTTGGCACTTAACACTTTTCAACGACTGCGCGAACTCGATTTTGGTTATCAGGTCTTGGCGGCTCTGTACTTATGTGAGCGTATGTACCCAAATTATGAGCTGTTTCATCAGGTGACAGGGTTTGGCGATCCGCAGCCTCTGCGTGGTGCTTTGAATGCTTGCTGGGATTGGAGTTGGCAAGGCAAAAAGGTCAAAGTGAATTTCAGTCGTTGGCAAGAGAAAGTCGACGATGTGACACCAAGTGAGCATGGTCACGATATGTTGGGAGTGTACCCGGCGATGGATGCCTGCACTGCGATCAGTATTATGCTGCAAGGCTTTATCGACAAAAACGAGGCCGACCTCGTCAGCGTCGCTAAAGTATCGCAAGCCGGCGTAGCTAAATTCTTAGAGCTGACTGAAGGTGCCGACATGGAGCCCGAGGAGCGCCGTCAAATGCTCCGCGAGCATGAGCTGGCGGTGTACGAAATCGAAGTTCAGCAAGCGCTGGTCGACTTTTTAGAGGCGATGCAAGCGAGTAAAGCACCACCAAGCCAAGCGATGGTGCGACAGCTACAAGAAATGGTCGTGACCGAGGGCATCACCAATATTGGTATGGAACGCGATAGCGAAAGCTAAGACTGTTGTTTCCGCTGAGGCTGCGCTTGCACAATGGCGAGCCAACCAATCACGCCAAACAGTAGAATCTGCCAATAATCACCGCGACGCCACTGAATGTGCTCGCGGTAGACGGTTGCAAACATCAGCAATTGCAACAAGTGCAGCGCGATTAGCAAAAACAGTAAGATCAAGAACAACGCATAACCCTTACCAGGAAACGGCCAAACGAGGTTTGCGAGCATCGCGCCCCAAATCACCGCAAAAACAACACGGCCAATCCAAACTAATGCACTCATTCTGTTTCCTCTTGCTCGGAAGCGACGGCGCCGACTAAAAAGAGTCGATAGCAAACCTGTCCAGCTACTTTTTCACGTTCTAACTGCCAATTTTCTGGCACTTGCAGTGGCCATTCTTTTTCAGTTTCTACATAGACCCAACTCCCTTCGGCGACATAACCATTTTGTTGCAGTAGTTCGCAACTTGGCGCGGCTAAGTCACTTCTGAAAGGAGGATCGACAAAAACAATCGCAAATGGGGCTGGTGCCTCAGTTTTTAACGACTGCAGGGTGTCCACTTGTGCTACGGATAATGTTCCCGTGCACTGCGGGTTAAGGTCTTGGGCGTGCTGGCGGAGCAGTTGCGCCGCTTGCCGTTGTTGCTCAAAAAGGACGACTTCATCAGCGCCGCGTGAAAGAGCTTCAAAGCCCAATGCTCCTGTTCCCGCAAAAAGGTCAAGGCAACGTTGGCCGGCTATTTCAAACTGTAACCAGTTAAACAGTGTCTCACGCACGCGGTCGGTGGTCGGGCGCAGGCCAGGCAAGTCTGCGATGGCTAGCTTACGGCCGCGCAAAGTACCGCCAATAATACGCAGTTGGCTGACGCTGTTTTTCTGCTTGTTTGCCTGCCGTCGCATGCTAAAGTAACCCTCAATTCAGACTGTCGCGAGCAGCAAGTGCAGGTGCCGTCGGCCAGCGTACATGTTAAACTGGCGCCATTGTAAACTGACTCGCAGTGAACTTCCAAAGGTAAACAAGGCATGGCAAAAGGATCATTTTTTTCGCGTTTGTTCAAAAAGGATAAAGAGGAAGCGCAGCAGGACAAAAGCGAACAGCAGGACTCGGCATTTGTAAATGAAAACCCAGTCAACGAACCTGAGCAAGACGAAGCTTTAGAGAAAGCGTCCTCGGAACCCGAGCCTTTTGTGAATGAAGCACCGGTGAATGAGGCCATTCCAGATGATGTGACGCCAGAACAGGTTGATGAAATTGATGAGAAGCGCAGGTCTGAAGACGATGAAAAACCTTCAGTGTCGGAAATGGTTGCGCCGGACGCCACCGAAATTTGTGCACAAGTCACTGCCGAGAGTCACGCTGGCCAACCACTACCGCAGCCAGAACCCGAGCCAGAACCCGAGCCTAAGCCCGCCAAAGAGCAATCAAAACCAAGCCTTTGGAAACGTTTAACAAGCGGTTTGAAGAAAACCTCAACAGCAATCGGCGACGGCCTGTGGGGCATTTTCAAAGATAAAAAGATCGACGACGAGTTATTTGAAGAACTCGAAACGCAGTTGCTCACAGCTGATATCGGCGTACCCACAACCATGCGTATCGTCGAGCGTTTAACCGAACAGGCTGATCGTCGCCAACTTAAAGACGCCGAAACCCTCTATCAATTACTCCAAGACGATATGGTTGAGATTCTTAAAGAGGTTGAGCAACCCCTCGAATTACCGCAGCAGGCGGAAGGCCCGTATGTGATCTTAATGGTCGGTGTGAACGGCGTCGGTAAAACGACAACAATCGGAAAGCTGGCACAGCAGTTCCGTCAGCAAGGCAAATCGGTCATGTTAGCAGCGGGGGATACCTTCCGTGCCGCTGCAGTTGAACAGTTACAGGTATGGGGCGAACGTAACGACATTCCGGTAATTGCACAACACACTGGCGCTGACAGTGCTTCGGTAATTTATGACGCGGTAGCCGCCGCAAAGGCGCGTAATGTTGATGTCTTAATTGCCGATACCGCAGGTCGATTACAGAACAAAGCACACTTGATGGACGAGCTGAAGAAAGTCGTACGCGTAATGAAAAAACTCGACGAGCATGCCCCCCATGAAGTCATGCTGACCTTAGATGCGGGCACCGGACAAAACGCAATTAGCCAAGCCAAACTTTTTACTGAAGCGGTAGGCGTGAGTGGTATTACGCTGACTAAGCTTGATGGCACGGCAAAAGGCGGCGTGATTTTCGCCATCGCCGACCAATTCAACATTCCGATTCGCTATATTGGTGTGGGTGAGGGGATTGATGACTTGCGTCCATTTGAGGCGAAGCCTTTCGTGCAGGCCTTGTTCCAGAAAGCAATTGAGGATCAGAGAGAGGAGCCACAAGGCGAATGATTCAATTTGAGCAAGTCAGTAAAGTCTACCCCGGCGGCTTTCAAGCGCTAAAAAACGTGAGTTTTTCGCTTGCTGCTGGTGAGATGGCATTTTTGACCGGCCATTCCGGTGCCGGTAAGAGTACTGTACTAAAGCTCATCAGTCTTATGGAACGCCCAACCACAGGGCGCGTGCTGATTAATGGTCATGATTTAAAACGTATTAAGCGTAAACAAATTGCCTATGCGCGTCGTGATATTGGCATGATTTTCCAAGATCACCGCTTGTTAATGGATCGCACTGTATTCGACAATGTAGCGCTGCCGCTCCTGATTGAGGGGTATAGCATGAGTGAGGCGCGCAAACGCGTGCAGGCTGCGCTCGATAAAGTCGGCTTGGCGGACAAAATTCGGCATTACCCGATGATGTTGTCGGGCGGTGAGCAACAGCGTGTCGGCATCGCGCGCGCAGTTGTAAATAAACCGCCACTCCTGCTCGCTGATGAACCTACCGGTAACCTTGACCCTAAGCTTTCCGCAGAAATCATTAAGCTGTTCGAGGAATTCAATCGCGTGGGCGTTTCGGTGCTGATAGCCACCCATGATTTAAGCCTGATTGCGCGGATGCGCTATCGTACCCTGACGTTGAAAGATGGCCGCATGATTGACGATGGCTTGGCGGAGGAACCGGCATGAGTGTACTATTTCGTTCACGCCAGCAAGGTGCACAGCAGGTAAAAATTTCCGCTTGGCGGCGCTTCGTTACCTTCTGGCTGCATCACGCCCAGCAATGTATTGGCAGTTTAGGTGAACTCGCGCGTTACCCGTTTGCTTCATTGATGACGATGGCGGTATTAGGCCTTAGTTTAACCTTGCCGGCGACACTCTATGTGATTGTTAAAAACACTGATAGCGTGGGTGCAAACTTTCAAAACGCGTCAGAGATAACGGTTTTTCTTCGTCAGGATCTCGACGATCAAGCGGTGACGACGTTTGCCAAGCGTATCGAGCTAAATCCTGCTGTTGCCGAAATCAAATTAATCGAGAAAGAAGCCGCACTGGCCGAATTTCGTGAGCGTTCTGGTTTTGGCGATGCCCTCGAAACACTTGATAGCAATCCATTGCCTGATGTGTTGTTGGTGACGCCGCATGCCAATCATCGTGCACCAGCCGCCGCTGAGGCTCTGTTACAGGAGTTAAAACAACAACGCGAAGTCGATGAAGCACGCCTAGATGTGGGGTGGCTGCAACGCTTTGAAGCAATTGTGCAACTCATTCGCGACGGCTTCTTAGGCTTGGCATTACTACTGTGTATCGCTGTTGTTCTCATTGTCGGCAACACGATTCGCTTAAATATCAGTAGTAAGCGTGATGAAATCATGGTGATGAAGTTGGTCGGTGCAACGGATGCCTATATTCAACGGCCCTTTTTATATACCGGACTGTGGTATGGCATTGTTGGTGGAGTCATTACCTGGCTTGCAACAGCGGCATTACTCTGGTGGTTAAGTGGTGCGGTACGTAACATTGCTGATCTCTATGAAAGTCAATTTCGTTTAACTGGGTTAAATCTGGCTGAAATGGGCGTCATTTGGGGCCTCGCTATTGGTTTAGGGTTGTTAGGATCGCACATAGCTGTAAGAAAACATGTCAGAGCTATTGAACCCCAGTAAAATAGCCCCATGTATGTAATAAGATGATCACAAGGATCCCATTGTCAGCAGCGTCAGATTTGCTAGAATGAGGGAACTTTCAGGCCGAAAAAGTGTCTGAATCGGTGGCTGCAAAAGCAATCCAGAGACCGCAGTCACCAGCAAAGAGAGGATGTTGTTGCATGAGCACTGAAATGACAAACATGGCATTAGCAGTACCGCAAGGTGGCGGAAGCCTTGAGGCCTACATTTCGTCGGTCAACCGCATTCCTATGCTTACTGCTGAAGAAGAGCATGATTTAGCGGTACGGTTAACCGAAGAAAACGATTTAGAGGCTGCTCGCCAGCTCATCATGTCGCATTTACGCTTCGTGGTGCATGTGGCGCGTAGTTATTCAGGCTATGGCTTACCGCAAGCTGACCTGATTCAAGAAGGTAATATTGGCCTAATGAAAGCCGTGCGTCGCTTCGACCCATCGGTTGGCGTGCGCTTGGTGTCATTTGCCGTGCACTGGATCAAAGCTGAGATTCACGAGTACGTGCTGAAAAACTGGCGCACCGTGAAAATCGCAACCACCAAAGCACAACGCAAATTGTTCTTTAATTTGCGTAAGATGAAAAAACGTCTTGGTTGGTTCACCCAAGAAGAAGTGAACAACGTTGCCGAAACACTCGGCGTGAGCACCTCAGAAGTGATGGAAATGGAAGCGCGCATGAGTGCTCATGACCAAGCTTTTGAATTGAGCTCCGACGATGACGACGCGCGTGAAGGTTCTACCTATTCACCAGCGCAGTACCTTGAAGACAAGCGCTCTGACTTGGCTGAAGAAATCGAGCAAGAGCAGTATCAAGCCTACACACAACAGCGTTTGTTGTCGGCAATCAAAACGCTTGATGAGCGCAGCCAAGATATCGTGCGGGCACGTTGGTTAGACGAAGACAACAAAACCACACTGCAAGAGCTTGCTGACAAGTATGAAGTTTCTGCAGAACGTGTACGTCAGCTCGAAGCGAATGCGATGAAGAAGTTACGCATGGCCATGGCGTAAGCCATGGAATGCAGAGTCGGTTGCGGTGCCTGTTGCATTGCACCGTCCATAAGCTCGCCAATACCAGGAATGCCAGCCGGGAAACCCGCTGGCATTCGTTGTATTCACCTCACTGAAAATAACCTCTGCGGTATATTTCATCATCCCGACCGCCCGCAAGTGTGTGCTGACTTTGCTGCCGAACCTACGGTTTGTGGTACAACACGTGACGAGGCACTCATCTTACTCACCAAACTTGAAAACGAAACTTCTTAGTCGACGGGGTGCCAGCAGTACGAGTTGCTAGTTTTTGATGAGGCATCCGGTAGGCAGAGTAGCTCAGAAAAATAAACCAGCTCGTAGGGACGGCCTTGTTTGACCGCAAGCTCTTGTAAAAACTGCAGCGTCGTTGGGTAGGGATGGCCGATGACAATAGCGTAACCTTGATTCTCGGCTATCAGTTCGACGCGACGCCAGCGCTCCGCAATTGCTTCAAGGCTTGGAGCGTTGTCGAGGAAAACATGGCGGCGATTGCTGGGTATCCCGACTTGGCGTGCAGTCGCTTCCGCCACAGTTGCCGCACTTGTGCGACTATCAAGAAAATACATCTGGCGCTGCTTAAGCGCATCCATTAACCATTCCATCTGCAGCGCCTGTGCGGTCATCAGGCTGCCTTGATGGTTATTAAGCCCCTGCGCTTGAGGCAAGCGCGAAAACGCAGCGCTTAATGTCGCAAGGAATTGTGCTTTGGTATCCTCGAGGTCGAGTACTTCTTGCGCCTGCGCGGGCATTGATTCGGGCTGCATGGGCATGTGGATCATGACTTCATGTCCGGCCTCAGAAGCCTGCGTAGCCAGCTCTTCAGCTTTGGCGCTGAACGGCATGATGGCGAGAGTCAGTGGGTAATCAAGTTCAGTAAAAGCAGTATTACTGGCATGATGACCGAGGTCATCGATAACAATAGCGATACGCGGTTTTACCTGTGGAGTTTCGACGGGAGGGCCTGCATTTGAGTTTTCCTTGGCAGCAACCAATGGCAGGTGCAGCACTGTAAGTATTGCTATGAACTGCAGCATCTAGCGTACCCACTGTGTGGGATTGACGGGATCACCTTTGAGGCGGATCTCGAAATACAATGCCGGGCTCTCACGCCCACCACTTTGGCCAACCCGGGCAATTTCTTCGCCGCGGCGGACCACTTCACCCACATTAGGTAACAACGTCTGATTATGGCCGTAAAGACTCATGTAGCCGTCGCCATGGTCAAGCACTAACAACAAGCCAAAGCCTCGCATCCAATTGGCGTAAATAACACGGCCATCGGCAATTGCTTTCACGGGTGTGCCCTCTGCCGCGTCAATTAATATGCCTTTCCATTTCACTCCACCGCTGCGTGAACGGCCAAAGATGCGTTGCACGTTACCTTGCGTCGGCCAGCTCATTTTACCCTTGAGCTGGCGCAGCCCATCAAGTTGTGGTTCGTCTCGGAGTGCAGCGATAATCGCTGCTAAGACGTTCTCAAGTTCGCGTTGGTCTTGCTCGAGCTGTGCCACGCGTGATTGATCTTGGCGTTGCTCCTGAGCAAGTTGACGGACGAGTTTTTGTTGCTCGGATTTCTCTTGTTCGAGGCGCTGCTGTTGTTGCTCTTGTTGTTGTTTCTGCTGTGCGAGCTGCTGTTGCTCACTGGCCACCTGCGCGGTTACTTCTTCAAGTTCTGCTTGCGTGGCTTTCAGTTCATCTAGCTTCTGTAATCGCGCGCGATTGAAATAGCCGTAGTAGCCATGCAACCGCTCGATTTCAGCCGGTTCCTCTTGGTTAAGAATAAGCTTCAGCAGGTCGTGTTCGCCAATACGGTAGGCCATATCGACTTGCTTCGCCAGCCACTGTTGTTGCTGCTTTTGCTCGGCGATAAGTTGCCGTTGTTGCTGTTGCAGTTGATCAATGCGTTGGTTGGTGCGTTGCAAAGAGGTGGCGAGCTCAGCGAGTTGGCTCGCAACTGCTGCAATACGTTGGTCGAGTTGCTGAACTTGCTTTTCGGTGGCGCTGAGTTCGCGTGCCCGCTGTTGCATCGCAGCGGAACGCCGCTCTAACTCGCGAGCGATTGCATCAATGCGTGCTTGGGTTTCGGCGGCGGTTTCCTGACTGGCATTTTGCCATGCGCTGCTCTCTGTTGTTACTAACAACAGCAAGCTGATAAGGAGCGCACGCATGGCAACTGTCATCATTTTAAGGTAACAATCGGCTTACCGGTCATTTCTTCCGGTTGTTCCAGGCCAAGCAGATGCAGCATAGTGGGGGCCACATCCGACAGTGTACCCCCTTCACGCGCAGTAGCGTCCCGACCGACATAAATAAATGGTACGAGTTCGCTGGTATGGGCTGTGTGCGACTGTCCAGTGCTGTGATCTTGCATCTGTTCGGCATTACCATGATCGGCAGTGATAAGACATTCGCCACCGACTTTATGTAGCGCGTCAACGACACGTTTAATCGAACGGTCGACCGCTTCGACGGCCTTAACTGCAGCGTCAAAGTTACCAGTGTGACCGACCATATCGCCATTTGGATAGTTACAGATGATGACATCTTGTTGGCCACTTTCGATGGCTTCGATGAGTTTGTCAGTAAGCTCTTCACTACTCATTTCTGGTTGCAGGTCGTAGGTTGCCACCTGAGGTGAGGGCACCAAAACGCGTGTTTCACCGTCAAATTCTTGCTCGCGGCCACCACTAAAGAAGAAGGTGACATGCGCATATTTCTCGGTTTCGGAAATACGCAGTTGTGAATAACCTTGTTTAGCTAGCCATTCGCCGAGCACGTTATTCAACTCTTCGGGCGGGAAAGCGACCTGGCTTTGGATATCTTTTGCATACTCAGTCAGCGACACATAAGCGGCGAGTTGCGGACGACGTGCTTGGGTAAAGCCGTCAAAACCATCAGTGACAAAGGCATGACTCAGTTCGCGCGCGCGGTCGGCGCGGAAGTTCATAAAGATCACGCTGTCGCCATCTTGAATGGGCGCGGCGTCGCCAATACGGGTTGGCTTCACGAACTCGTCGCTTTCGTCGCGTTCATAGGCTTGCGCTAAGCCAACGCCGGCGCTGTCGGCATGAAATGACGCTTGACCTTCAACGACCACTTGCCATGCTTGTTCCACACGATCCCAACGCTTGTCACGGTCCATTGCATAGTAGCGACCGCAAAGGCTGGCAAAACGACCGACACCGAGTTTGCTAAAGAGTTGTTCGAAGCGCTCAATGGTAGGCTTTGCAGAACGTGGCGGGGTGTCACGACCATCTAGAAAAGCGTGAACATAGACCTGTTTAGCGCCGCGCTGTGCGGCGAGCTCGACCATGGCGAGCAAATGGTCTTCATGGCTGTGCACGCCGCCTGGCGAAAGCAAGCCCATGATGTGCACGGCGCCATGGTTATTCACAGCAGCGTCGACGGCGTTGACTAAGGTACTGTTGTGAAAGAAATCGCCATCGGCAATCGCTTTACTGATACGGGTAAAATCTTGATAAACCACACGACCTGCACCCAAGTTGACGTGACCTACTTCGGAGTTGCCCATTTGCCCGTCGGGTAAGCCAACGGCCATCCCTGAACCATCCACTAAGGTATGTGGGTAGTTTTTCCAGAGCGCATCCATGGTTGGTGTGTTGGCAGCAGCGATAGCGTTGTCTGCTGCCGCTTCACGGTGGCCCCAACCGTCAAGAATTAAAAGGGCTAATGGAGTGTGCGGCTTCGCCATGAAACATCCTCGGAGTTGCTTGCTTTTAGGTTGTGCTTGATAAGTCATTAGTTTATGCGATTTTCCGCCGCAACGCATCCGCTGTCGGTCGAAATGCCACCAAATTTTACTGGTAACTGACATTTCAGGCGGTATACTCTTGTGCTTGATTTTTTCAGTAGGAGTAGTGAATAACCATGGATCAACTTCTTGCTTTTGCCGCCGACCACTATTTGATGAGTATTTTATGGGTGGTCTTGCTGATTGCGATAATTGTCTCTTATGTTTCCGCGGCCACTTCAAAAGTGAAAGCCTTGTCAGCACAAGAAGCGACCTTACTTGTCAATCGCAATGACGGCGTGTTTGTTGATATCCGTTCGGTAGACGAATATCGCAAAGCACATATCCATGGTGCGATCAATTTACCCTCTGAGCGGATCCGGAAAAATGATACGGCTGCACTTGATAAATATAAAGCTGCCCCCATCGTGGTAGTATGTGCAACCGGCATGACCGCAAAAGCAGCTGCGCAGCAGCTCACAAAAGCGGGCTATGAAAACGTTGCCTTATTACAAGGTGGAATCTCTGCCTGGCAGGGCGCTAGTTTTCCGCTCGTTAAAAAATAATTTTGTCTTTTCGTATAGTTAATAGGAAGTATTACCATGGCTGATGAACAGCAAGTAAACGGCGCAGCACAAGACGCAGCGCAACAGCAACAAGCATTCGCAATCCAACGCATCTACACTAAAGATGTTTCTTTTGAATCGCCAAATGCACCTGAAATTTTCCGCAAAGAGTGGCAGCCAGAGCTGAACCTTGACCTGAACGTCAAGAACGAAAAGCTTGAAGACAACACCTATGAAGTTGTTTTGAAAATCACTGCGACCAACAAAGTCGGTGACGACGTTGCATTTTTGGCTGAAGTTCATCAAGCCGGTATCTTCACTATCGCTGATTCAATTGAAGAAGCGCAACGCGCTCAATTGCTTGGCGCATTCTGCCCGAACATCTTGTTCCCATACGCACGTGAGTGTTTGGCAAGCCTGGTAAGCCGCGCAACGTTCCCACAATTGAACCTTGCTCCGGTAAACTTTGACGCAGTCTTTGCTCAGCACGTGCAGCGTCAGCAGCAACAAGCAGCTGAACAAGCAGACGCGTAAGTTAGTTGGTTCTCTAAGCCACTAATGAAAAATACTCAAGTTACAGTGCTAGGCGCCGGTTCTTATGGAACTGCCCTAGCACTTTGTTTTGCGCGCAAGGGCAGTCCCATCTGCCTGTGGGGGCGTGACCCTGAACAGGTTCGAACTATGGCAGAAGAGCGCGAAAACAAGCGCTATTTGCCGGGTATCGAGCTGCCAGACGCGCTCAAGGTCACCAGCGATTTAGCTGAAGCAGTTGAAGATGCGCGTAATATTGTGGTCGTGGTACCAAGTAGCGGCTTCGCTGAAGTCTTGCATGACATCAAGCCGCTGTTACGCAGTGATGCCCGCATCGCTTGGGCAACGAAAGGCCTCGAACCTGGTACAGGGCGCTTGTTATTTGAAGTAGCCGAAGAAATTCTCGGTCATGAACACGCGCTTGCGGTGCTTTCGGGACCCACTTTCGCGATGGAAATGGCGAAAGGCTTGCCGACCGCGATTTCTATGTCGTCGACTGATCCTGACTTCGTGCAAGAATTGTCTGATTTATTGCATTGTGACCGAAGCTTCCGCGTCTACACCAATGATGACTTTATTGGTGTTCAACTCGGTGGCGTCGTGAAAAATGTGATCGCCATCGGCGCGGGTATGGCTGACGGTATAGGTTTTGGTGCTAATGCGCGGACGGCACTTATTACCCGTGGTCTTGCCGAGCTCACACGTCTCGGTTTGAAGTTAGGGGCGAAGCCAGAAACCTTCACGGGTATGGCGGGTCTTGGTGACTTGATTCTCACCTGTACCGATAACCAATCACGCAACCGGCGCTTTGGATTAGCTCTGGGCAAGGGTAAAAGCGTCGATGAAGCGATGAAGTCAATTGGACAGGCTGTCGAAGGGTATCGCAATACCAAAGAAGTGGTGATGTTGGCGCGCCGGAATGATGTCGAGATGCCGATTTGCGAGCAAATCTACGATGTTTTATACGGTGATACCACGCCTCAGCAGGCGGCAATTAACCTGCTGAGTCGCGCGAAGACATCAGAGTAATTGGTGTGCAATGGTTTGCCATTGCGCATCAAATTCTAACGTTGGCTTGAGCTTGAATTCGGACCGCACAAACTGTGCGATTTTGCCATCGGCATAGGCCATCAATAAATTCGCCAGAACCGCCTCGTCCAGTCGCGCTTGCACGTTCTCACGTAAACGCCGCTCTCGTAATGCCTGCTTGATGTTCGATTCGATCTTGGTGAAAAGGTTTTGCACGCGTGAACGTAAACGCTCGTGTTCCCCCATCAGCGCATCACCGGTAAGAACTCGCGTAATGCCTGGGTTGCGTTCGATGAAAGTCAGCACCACCCGCAGCATCATTTCACAGCGCACCAAGGTGTCTTTTTCGACTTCCATCACTTGGTTGATACGACTTAACACCGCTTCTTCCGTAAACTCTATGAGCCCTTCGAACATCCGCGCTTTAGAAGGAAAGTGCCGATAAAGAGCCGCTTCTGAAACACCTAGCTCGGCTGCCAAGCTTTTAGTTGTGATGCGCTGGCCAGGGCTGGTTTCTAGCATGTGCGCGAGCGTAGCAAGAATCTGCTCTTTGCGATTAGGTTTACTTGTCATTAGTGATTTCTCTCTCCATATAATTCACCTGCTTGACGCAAGATAGCTTCGGCAATCGTTAGCTTTGGTGCGCGATCGAGCGCTTTTTGCTCAAGTTCGCCCTTCGCGTTATGCCAGAACAACGTCATGGCATTTTCATCACTGTTGAAACCAATACTGCTGTCGCTTACGTCATTGGCAGCAATTAAGGCTAACTTCTTGCGTTTGAGTTTGTCGGCAGCGTAATGAGCGACGTCCTGAGTTTCTGCAGCAAAGCCGACACACATTGGCGGCTGAGGGCGGTTGGCAATGGTTGCTAAGATATCTGGGTTTTTTACTAGCTCGAGTTGCATCGTATCCGCATTTTTCTTGATTTTATCGGTTGCGACGGCGGCGAGGCGATAATCAGCTACGGCGGCGCAGGCGATAAAGATTGCAGCATCGGCGACATGAGCCTCGACCGCGTCGAGCATCTCCTGCGCGCTTTCGACCGCGACGAGGTTGACGCCCTCAGGTGCTGCGAGCTGAGTGGGGCCACTCACTAACGTCACATTAGCCCCAAGCCGCTGCGCTTGCGCGGCAAGAGCATAGCCCATCTTGCCTGAACTGTGGTTGCTTAGATAGCGAACTGGGTCAATGGCTTCACGCGTTGGTCCTGCGGTGATAAGGATATTCAAGCCGCGCAGCGGGCTATCTTTGGGGGATAGTAAGTCTACCACGGCGTCACGCAAGGCAAGCGGTTCTGGCATACGCCCAGCGCCAATATCGCCACAGGCCTGAGAGCCGCTGTCAGGCTCAATCACATGTACGCCAAGGGCGTGAAGTCGGCTAATGTTGTCCTGTACGGCGGGTGCTGACCACATTTGCTGATTCATTGCCGGGGCGACCATGATCGGGGCCGTTGTTGCTAAGCAAAGGGTACTAAGTAAGTCACCGGCAAAACCATTCGCCAAACGAGCGACGGTGTTGGCGCTGGCGGGTGCGATGAGGATAACGTCGGCCCACTTGGCTAGCTCAATATGGCCCATCGCTGCTTCTGCCGCGGGGTCGAGCAAGTCATCATGAACCGGGTGCCCAGAAACCGCCTGCAAGCTCAGGGGAGTGATAAAAGCATGCGCACCTTTGGTCATTACGACGCGAACAATAGCGCCTACGTCGCGTAACCGCCGAACCAGATCAGGGCTTTTGTAAGCGGCAATACCACCGCTAACAGCTACCAGTACATGGCGGCCTGATAGCGCTGTAGAAAGGCTTTCCGTCATAGTGAGTCCTTACGTAATCTTTACGCGATAAGATAGCATGAGGCGCTTATAAGATGCGAATCAAAATAAATGTAAATAACTTGTTTGTATTATTTGTCCCTGTTACGATTGTGGTCCAATGAAACGGAGATGATTATGAAACATTTTATCTTAGCGGCATTTGTCGCTGTTTTTGCTGCTGGTTGCGCTAGCAATGGTGACGCCGAGCAGCAAGCCGCCGCTACCAATGACGCAACTGCAGAAGAAACAACAGAAACTGCAGATGCAAAATTTGTTTGCAGTGCGGAACATGTAGTGGGTACTAACTTCAAACGTCGTCGCTGCCGCACGAAAGAGCAAGTTGCGCAAGACCGTGAAGAGGCTCAACGTGAGCTTTCCAACATGCAGCGCAGCGGTATGGAAGCTCCTATCGATAACTAATTTCGATGGGTGCAAAGCGCACAAAAATTGATGATTGCCATCGCCAAAAGCCACCGTTAGAGTGGCTTTTTTGTTTCTAACATGAAACACCGTTCAAGGAGGAACACATGGCAACAGTGAAGGCATGGCCGGTAGGTGAGCGCCCGCGTGAAAAGCTGGCAGAAATGGGGGTTGCGGCACTAAGCGATGCCGAACTATTGGCTATTTTGTTGGGTACTGGCGTGCGCGGTAAAGACGTGGTGACCTATGCGCGCGACCTGATGGCGGAATATGAAGGCATTGGTGGCTTACTTGGCGCCCCAGCCGCGGATCTTTTGCAGCAGCAAGGGATGGGCCCAGCACGGGTTATGCAATTGCAAGTCGTGATGGAAATTTCACGACGCTATTTGGCTTGGCAGTTACGCCGTGACGATGGCTTTACCCAGCCGGCAATGGTGCGCGACTATCTAACTTCGCAACTGAGACACCAACAACGCGAAGTTTTTGTGGTGTTGCTATTGGATAGCCAACACCGACTGTTGAAGTACGTCGAACTGTTTCATGGCACCATAAACGCGGCTCCGGTCTATCCTCGTGAAATTATAAAACTCGTCATGCAACACAACGCCGCCGCCGTGATTTTGGCGCATAATCACCCTTCAGGTGTAGCGGAACCCAGCCAAGCCGATCAACGAGTCACCGAACGTTTAAAAAAAGCCCTGTCGATGATCGATGTAGCGCTGCTGGATCACTTTGTCATAGGCAGCGGGCAGCCAGTTTCATTTGCCGAACGCGGTCTGTTGTAGTAGAGTAGCGCCACCATCTGAAACGATCAAAAAGATCAAAAAATAACGCTTATCTCTTGATTACCGAGCCGGTTTACTGTATAAAATGCGCCCTCGGATTCAAGGCAAGGCCGCGATGGGCGACAGGCGAGCTTGAAGCAATTTTTGGAGTAAAAAACGATGTCACGAGTATGTCAAGTTACAGGAAAGCGTCCGGTTACCGGTAATAACCGTTCTCACGCGCGCAATGCGACCAAGCGTCGTTTCCTGCCGAACCTACAATCTCACCGCTTCTGGGTAGAATCAGAAAAGCGTTGGGTGAAGCTGCGTATCTCTACTAAAGGTATGCGTATTATCGATAAAAACGGTATCGACACTGTGCTTGCAGATTTGCGTGCACGTGGCGAAAAAGTGTAAGGAGCTAAACCATGCGCGATAAGATTCGTCTAGTTTCTTCTGCCGGTACTGGTTTCTTCTACACTACCGACAAGAACAAGCGTAACATGCCAGAAAAATTCGAGATCAAAAAATTTGATCCGGTTGTTCGCAAGCATGTGATGTTCAAAGAAGCGAAAATTAAGTAATTCGTTTTTTTGTGCGATAAATTGAAAAACCCAGCTTCGGCTGGGTTTTTTGTATCTGCCAGCTGACTTTATGAAGTAGGGTCGACCAAGCCACCGATGCTGGTATTAAGACGATACCAGCCGGTAATACTGAAGCGATCTCGCAGGCCCGCGAGAACTTCATGAACAAACACGTCACTGAGAAACACCACTAGCTTGCCGGCTTCCGGTAGTACAGTCTCAAGCACTTCGCCACGCTCGCCATAGATAACAAGCTGGCCGCCGTCGGCTTCTTGCCATTCAGAATTGAGATAAAAGACCGTGGTCAAGATGCGATTGCTGCGCCCTTTGAATGCGTCTAAGTGCTTACGATAGAACGCACCTGGCGGGTAATGGGCTAGGTGACATTCATAGTCGAATAAGCCCATAAATAGCTCACGATTAAGCTGCACCCGAAGCTGATCCATCATCTCTAGATATGCGTTCTCTAAGGGTTCTTGTGCGCTTAACCAGCGGATTTTATCTTGGCGTACCGCGGTATTGGTGGTGTAGTTGTCGGAGCGGCCGATGCCCGCCTGCTGCCAGGCCTGCGGTGCCAATTGTTGCGCATAGTCATAAAGCGCCGAACATTGGGAGCGTGGCAGGAAATTCGGTACAATGACATAGCCGTGCTCAGCCAATTGGTCGATATCAATCGCGTCGGTGGCGAAGTCGTCGGCCGCAAGTCGAGCATCCGTTAAAGTCATGAGCGATGTACCTCCGAATTTTCGGCGGAATATAATGAACCTCGAGCTTAAACACAAGAGAAATTAAATGCCAGAGTTACCCGAAGTTGAAGTCAGCCGGATGGGCATTGCGCCGCATCTTGAAGGGCAGCAGATCGATAAAGTCGTGGTGCGAGATAAGCGCCTGCGTTGGCCCATACCTGAGCACGTGGAAAACTTTGCTGGTGCGCTGATTACTCAGGTGGAGCGGCGAGCGAAATACCTTATTTTGCATACAGATAAGGGCTATCTAATTCTGCATTTGGGCATGTCGGGTAAGTTGCGCGTAGTGCCAAGTGATAGTTTGGTAGTAAAGCACGATCACTTTGATTTACAGCTAACGAATGGCCAATGTCTACGTTTCAATGACGCCCGCCGTTTTGGCTGTGTGTTAGTGAGTGATGCACATCCCGGCCTAGACCATCCTTTACTTCGTGAGCTTGGCCCCGAGCCACTTACCGAAGCTTTTACGGCAGATTATCTGCATCGTCAGTCACGGGGCAAGCAGCAGTCCATCAAGACCTTCATTATGGACAACCATGTTGTCGTTGGGGTCGGCAATATTTACGCCAATGAGTCGTTGTTTAAAGCGGGGATCCATCCGAAGCGCGCGGCAGGGAAAGTTAGCCTTGCGCGCTACCAGAAGCTGGTTCCAATTATTAAAGAGATTTTGACTGCGGCGATAGCGCAAGGCGGAACCACCTTACAGGACTTTACCCAAGCTGATGGTAGCCCAGGCTATTTCAAGCAGCACTTAAACGTCTACGGACGCGGTGGCAAGCAATGCATGGTGTGTAAAAGCGAATTAAAAGAAATTCGCTTAGGCCAGCGGAGTACCGTTTACTGCGCGCAGTGTCAACGTTGAGAAAGGTCCTGAAAGAAGCTTGTCCAAGCCGCTAAAAAAGCCTCAGGGTCACTGATAAAAGGCGCATGGCTGCAATGCGGGGCAATGTAACTTTGGCTTGCTGGCGCCAGTTGCTGCACTTGTTTATCGATCTTTGCTGGTACTAACGCATCCAAACGCCCATAGATGCGAAAAAAGGGTATCTCGATATGTTTCAACTGCGCGCGTAAATCGACTTGTGCAAGCATATCGAGTCCAGCATCTAAGACTTCAACGCTCGCCATAGGCTTGCTAAATAGCCACTCTTTGATTGCTTTTACATCCGCTTTCGCATGCGGGCTTCCTAGCGACTGCAGCGCTAAGAACCGCTCAACCGTGCGGCGAAAGTCTTTGCTGAGCTGCTTGCCGAATTGATTCAGAATGCTGGGCTCAATTCCAGGCCAATCTGGCTCTTGCGCTGGGAAGTACGGCGAGGAGGCGACTGTGGTTAGGCTCTGGAAGCGCTCAGGCGCATCAAGCACCAGCTGCGTTGCGACCAAGCCGCCGAGCGACCACCCTACTAAGTGGCAGCGCTCAGGTAACGCCGCTAAGGTAAGCTGGCATAGCTTGGCAAAGGTAATGGCTTCGTTTTGCGGCCATGGTGACTCGCCGTAACCCGGTAAATCCAGCCGCGTCAGGCGTCCTTGTTGGCTAAGCTGTGACACGATAGGTGTCCAAATATTCGCATTCAAGCCCCAGCCATGGAGGACGACAATATCCTCCCCGCTACCACTGACCTCAGTCCAAACCTGATCTACCATTAGATATTCCAACCCGCTCATGGAGGAGCACATGGTAACTTTACCGAGGTTTTTTGCCAAGCTGCAAACGGGCTGCTGCTGGCTTTGTTTACTACCACTGAAAGCCAATGAGCACAATGGTTTTTGCAAGGCGTGTTTTGCCGATTTACCGCGTTTACCTCCAGCCTGTTTGCATTGGCGCGGGCAACGGCAAGCACAAAGCTTTGGTCGGCATTGGTTCGCTGTCTTGGCATGGCAAGCAGAAAGCCGGCACTTAGTGCAACGTTATAAATTTCATCGCTCACCCGAGCTTGTGCGTTGGTTAGCGCCGCTGATGACAGCCCAGCTTATTGCGTGTTATCAGAAGTATCAGGTGGCCTGGCCAGATCTGATCGTGGCAATGCCGATGACCCGAAGACGATGGCAACGTCGTGGTTACAATCAAGCTGGGTTATTAGCCCGCGTCTTAGCGGAGCAGCTGCAACTTCCCTATAGTGCGGGGTTACTCAGGCGACTTCGCGATGAGGTTGCGCAGCATAAATTAGGGCGTCAGCAACGCTGGGTCAGTATGCAAAATGCGATGCATTGCACTCGAGATGTGCGTGGTTTGACGATTGCTGTGGTCGATGACGTGCTGACCAGTGGTGCTTCGGTGACCGCCGCCGCTGCAGCACTACAGCGACGGGGTGCAAAGGCCGTTGACGCATGGACGTTATGTTATACCGAGCCGCATGCGTCAGGGTGTGCTTAGTGGCTCTCTTCTGCTGCCTCGGCTGCTGCCGCTGCGGCATCTTCATCGCTTTGAGCGTAGGCGTCAATGGCTGGCGATAAGAAGATGGCATTACTCAGTAGCTTAGCTGTACCCCAGAAGAAGGCACGGAAGTTCATGTCATCAGCCAAACCAACCACACGACCACTACCATAGCGGTGGGCAACAATGGCTGCTTTCTCACTCATGACTTCGCGGTTTTCTTTTGCAGCATAACCACTTAATAGCGGCTCTTCCTGGTAACGAGCCACCGTAATAAACGGCGATTCAGGGATCTCCATCGCGTTTAGACTATCTTTGAAAACCGGCAACTTGGTACGTGGGAAGCCGAAAGCCAGTGGATGACTCAAGTCGAGTTTAGCACCGAAGATGGCACCGGCAACACGACGCTTACCATAGTAGCTATCGCGATCAGCGTAGCTCAGTGCGCTGCTATCAAATTTCTCATCAAAAGCTGCGCCTTCGACAAACTTAGCCGCCAGTAATTTCTGCTCGGCAAGCCACTTCGCGCCGCCTTGTTGACCGATGACGGTACCGCCTGCGCGCACCCAATCACGTAGGCGCGATACGCTACGGTCATCCAGTGTACGATAGCTGCCATCCACCAAGAGAATGTGAGTGTAACGCTCAAGGTCGACACGGTTAAAGCGGTCGGTATCAATCATCGAGACGGGGATGCTGACATGGCGGTCGAGGTAGTACCATGCTTCGCCGTTTTCGTACATGTTGGCACCATCACCTACCAGCATCATTACGCTTACGGGCTCGACTGGGCTCAGGTTGCGACTACCAAGATCCATACCCTGCGGCGTTAGGCCAGAACTAATGCTATGTAAGGCAATGCCATTGCGCGTGGCGATTTCAAGCAGCTGTTCTTGAACTTCTTGCCAAGGTTTGCTTTGGTAAGCTTTGGTAACAACAACGGCGCCCGACGCAAACTGGTGCTGACCGTCGCCGGTTTTTGCGGTAAAGCCTTGTGCAGCCTGGCGCACGTGAATATCTGCTGCGAGTAATTCCTGCAGCGCACGTGGTGCAAAGTAGCTGTGCCAATCGAAACCATAAGCATAGGCGTCAGCTGCGATGCTAACGGCTGGCGCTTGCGGTTGTTGCCAAGTTTGCTCGCTATGACGCACACGGCTGTCAGTGGCGGCAAATTCAACATTGAAGGCTAATGGCAAGGTCCAACCTGAAACATCATAGAAGGTGTTATCTAGGAAGCTTTGCTGGGTGCTAAAAATGGCCCGAATCAGGCGGTACTGCGGCTGCTCTAGTGGCACATAGTAGCTCGAACCCGGCTTAAATGTTTTGCCGTTTTCTTTGACCTCTGAGGTCAGCGGGTACACTTGAATCTCATGCTGGTCGAGGATCTCTAACATACCAGCTAACCGCGCAGGGTCGGTACTGTCACCGAACACGTAGCCGTTGAAATCTGCATCATCAGCAAGCTCTAGGCCACTGTCAAAGAAGCGTTGTTGATAATCCAAGAACGCCACCTTGTTGGCGTGCGCACCGTACATGGTGGTCAACGATGTGGTGAACTGGTTCTGGATAGTGAACGGGAACTCAACTAAGCCATTGATGGAGTCTTGCGCGTGTCCGCGGCTCGAGGCTTGCTCAAACAAGATACCGATGGCGCCTTGTACGTCGGGATAAGTTGAACCTTTACCGACGTAAAAGTCATCAAAAGATTCTTCGGTAAAATACAAGCGGCCTTGCTCATCAAGCGCAGCTGCATGGCCTTCGGCCAGTTTAGCAGTAAGTGTTACGTTCTCTTCTGGGGTATTTGGGTTGCGACGCGTCGGAATGCCCGGCTGAAAGAAGAACGTGCTGTTGGTACCCATTTCATGGAAGTCGGTTAACACGTTTGGCTTCCATTTTTGGAAGTTAGCGATGCGTGCGCGCGACTCCGGATGCTGTAACAACAACCAGTCACGGTTCAAGTCAAACCAATAATGATTGACCCGGCCACGCGGCGTGCCTTGTACGTGTTCGCGATGCTGTGGGTCGGCAACTAGGTTTTGACTGCGATGCTGGTTTGCCCACTGCGCGAAACGAGCCAAGCCGTCAGGATTCAAGCTAGGATCGAGCAAGATGATGGTATCGCGCAGTACCGCCTCAATTTTCTCGCCTTGTGCCGCCGCTAAGTAGTAGGCATAAAGTAAGGCTGCGTTACTGCCGCTCGGCTCGTCACCATGAATGCTGTAGCCCATGTAAAGGACTAGGGGAGCTGTTTCCGGATCGCCGTTGCGGTTCGGGTCTGCAATTGCAGTGTGCGCATCGCGTAAGCTATCGATGTTTGCGTGATTTTCTGGAGTGGTTACCGTTAAGAGCAGCAATGGGCGCTGCTCATGCGTGCGACCTGTTACTTCAATAGTGAAGCGGTCGCTTTTCTCTGCAAGAACCTCCATGTAACGCACCAACTGATCATGGCGAACGTGCCATTCTCCAACTTCATAACCTAAAATCTCCTTAGGCGTTGGAATGCTTGGGTCATAAGTCACATCGGTCGGCAGATAATCTTTTAACGTAGTGGCAGAGGCTGACACTGAAACCAAAAGAAGCACTGCTGCAAACATCTTGAGCAAACGCATAATTCTTTCCTAAATGATTGAAACACCGCTCTAAGCTAGCAAAAGACACGCCTTACCCCAAGCTGCTTACTATGCAATGACCGATTTTTGCGATAAGATATACCTTACTAAAACACTCAAGTATAGCAGTGAGGTGGTAACCCCATGATTCGTATTACTGAAAGCGCGCAAGCGCATTTTCGCAAATTGCTTGCCGAACAGCCGGATAACACTAATATCCGTGTGTTTGTGGTGAACCCGGGGACGCCGTCAGCAGAGTGTGGCGTTTCGTATTGCCCGCCTGACTCGGTCGAACCGGACGACGAAACCTTGCCATTTAGCGGTTTCGATGCGGTGGTGGACTCAGGCAGTGCGCCGTTCTTGCAAGATGCTGTTATTGATTTTGAAGAGCAAGAATTAGGCTCGCAGCTCACCTTGAAAGCACCTAACGCGAAAGCGAAAAAGGTTGATGACGACGCGCCGTTGATTGAACGCGTTGAATACGTGATTCAAGCGGAAATTAACCCGCAGTTGGCCAACCATGGTGGACGGGTAGCGATTAACCAGATCACTGACGACGGTTTCGCAATCTTGCAATTTGGTGGTGGTTGTAACGGCTGTAGCATGGTCGATGTAACGCTTAAAGAAGGCATTGAGAAAGAGTTGTTACAGCGCTTTCCTGAAGAGTTGAAAGGCGTGAAAGACGTTACTGAACACCAGCATGGCGAACATTCTTATTATTAAGACTGTGTAAATTTTAAAAGTTGTATAAGTGAAAAAGTGATCCCAAACAATTTGTCCCTGCGTATGTGGAATTTGCCGATAACACAACGAGGAACAAACTATGAATGGGATCACAAAACTTAGTATACCCGCTGTCGCGGTGCTTATGCTAGCAGCTTGTGGTAGTGATAGTAACGACCCAGATCCGGTCGTTGATATTCCAACACCACCCCCGCAATCAACCTTTGTTCGTGTACACCATAGTGTTGCGGACGCTCCAGACGTAAACGTTTTAGTGGATGGTAACGCAGTACTCGAAGGCGTACCTTACGGTGCATCTTCTGGCGTACTCGAGCTTGATGAAGGCTCTTACAGCATCCAAGTCGACGGTATTCTCGCCGACGCATCAACTGCAACCGTGATTGGACCTGCTGACGTTAACTTGGGTGAAAACTTACGCTATGAAGTTTTCGCGGTAGGTAAAGTCGGCGACGGTTCGATCGAGCCGCTGATTTTTGCAAATGAAGATACTGACGTCACCGCAGGTAATGCGCGGGTTGAAGTTGTACACGCTGCTCCTGATGCTCCGTTGGTGGATATTTATGTAACTGCACCAGGTGCTGATTTAAGCGCTGAAGCAGCGGTTACAACGCTGGCTTACAAAGATAATTCTGGTCAAGTTGAAGTGCCAGCAGCGGACTACCAAGTGCGTATTACTGTAGCTGGCGAGCCAGCAACAGTTGTCTATGACAGCGGTACGATCACACTACCTGATGGTGCTGACTTAGTTGTTGCCGCAGTCGCCAATACCATGACGGGTAGCTCACCGATTATGCTGCAAGTTGCTGACGGTGAGGGCGCGGCCATTTTACCTGACGTCAATGCGGGTGCTGAGATTCGTGTTGTCCACGCAAGTGCCGATGCCCCAGCTGTGGATGTAGCGGTAAATAATGGCGATCCAGCGATCACTAACTTAGCTTTCACGGAAGCGACTGGCTTTATTAACCTACCAGCCGACGACTATGTTGTTGATGTAAATGTTGCTGGCGGTGCGACCGTACTTGATGACGTGCCGTTAAGCTTGGCAACCAGTGACAAGCTAAGCGTCTATGCGGTAGGTGCTGTTGCTGACGGTTCGTTGACCTTAGCCGCAGTCACTGAAATGCAGCGTCGTATTGCGACGGACGCGCAAATTCAGTTGGTGCACGCATCACCAAGCGCGGGTAACGTTGATATCTATGTTACCGCAACCGACGACATCAGCACTGCAGATCCAGCTTTCACTGACATTCCATTTAACGCTGAAGGTCTAGTGTCAACAGGCTATGTATCATTGCTACCGGGTGACTATGTCGTGACTGTCACTGCAACCGGTACCAAGACAGCTGCGATTGGCCCAGTACCACTAACACTTGAAGGTGGTGGTATCTATACTGCGGCAGCAGTTGATGCGACCGGTGGTGGTTTGCCGCCAGGCCTCATCTTATTGGATGATTTGGCGCCGGCGAGCGAGTAGAAATAGCCACTGGGTAACCCCACGGGCTAAAAGAAAAGCACTCAATGCCAACCACAAACCGTGGTTGGCATTTTCTTTTGTCAGTAATGTTTGACCGAGCCACCAGCTTGGTAAAAATACCAGTAAAGCACTTATAAGCATCGTGTCACGCATTGCGTGAGTCCAACCAAGACCAATGTATACCCCGTCAAAATAGTAGCTCCAATGCCCAAGCAGGGGCAGCAGAATCACCCATGGTAAATACCGTAAAGCGGTGGTAATCACGTCCGGAAGATCGGTCAGCAAGCGAATAATGGCTTCACCGGCCATGGCAAAGGTCAGACTATAAATGCCGGCAAACACCACTGACCATAGCAGCGTGAGGCGCAGCCAATAATTAACCTCGGCCCTACGGCGGCGACCGACAGCTGCACCTGCCAGAGCTTCGACTGCATACGCTATGCCATCTAAGCCTAATGAAATTAACATCAAAAACTGCATCAGCACGGCATTGACGGCAACATAAAGGTCGCCAAAACGGGCGGCATAACCGGTCATGGTGGCCATGCACAACTGCAAGACCAGCGAGCGGATAAAAACGTCACGGTTCATGCCAAAAAAACGCGCGAAATAGTTGCCTTGTAATTGCCAGCTCAACTCCAGTCGTAGCAGACCCCGCAGCATATAAAGGCCGAGTATCGCGGTGCTGACTTCAGCGGCAACAGAAGCCCAGGCCGCACCTTCAACGTTAAGCCCTAAACCAATGATTAAGATGACGTCGGCAACGACATTGACTGCGTTGGTAAATATCACGAGCAGCATGGCTTGTTTGCTTTGCTGGCGCCCGAGTAATACGCCAAGGACAACGAGGTTAATAAGTGCTGCAGGCGCGGCCCATAGACGAATGGCGATATAGTCAGCAGCGTAACCTGCGAGTTGAGTACTGGGTTGAATCAGCCAGAAAGCGAAATCGATGAGCCATGGTTTGGCGAGCAAAATAGCACCACCTAATAGCAACGCGAAGGTCAGTGCATGGATCGCTATCAAGCGTTGTTGGCTTTCATCTTTGCGACCAAACGCCCGCGCGATTTCGCCGGTGGTGGTCATACGCAAAAATACCGCCAGCAGAAAGATAAAGCTCACGATCATCGCGCCGAGTGCGACTGCACTCAGGTAGATTGAGTCGGGCAGATGACCTATGATGGCAGTATCAACGAGGCCCAATAGGGGCGCGGCAATGTTGGAGATAATCATCGGTAAGGCGATGGCAACGATCTTCTTGTGCGCCGGCCAAGTACCCCAAAACTTTCGGAGATCGACAATGCGATTGGTAGTTGTTCTGCTAGCTTTGGTCATGATTGGAGCAGTAGGTCCTTTACAAGCAAATGAGACGCAAACAGCACATGGAGTCGTCGTGCTGCAATATCACCATATCGGTGATGATACACCGCGTGTGACTTCGGTAACAGCGGCAGAGCTTGAAGCGCATTTTGCTTATCTTAAAGAGCATGACTATAACGTCGTTTCATTAGGCGAAGCGCAACAACTTATAGCGTCAGGTGAAGTGCCGGACAAGTTAGTCGCGCTGACCTTTGACGATGGCTGGCGCAATGTCTATGACAATGGTCTTGAAGTGTTTAAGCGTTATCGCTACCCATTCACGATTTTTGTAAATCCTGCGCTCATGGCCGAGACACCGCGGCTCTATATGACGTGGGAACAGTTACGAGAATTGGAAAGCTATGGCGCGCAGATAGCCAATCATTCCAATAGTCATGCACACATGACCTGGCGCCGCGACGGCGAATCTGAAGCGCAATGGTTAGCACGGCAAGAGCACGATATTTTGGCGGCCCAGCAGGCGCTGGAGGAGGGTATGGGCAGCGCGCAGCCGCGTTTCTTCGCTTATCCTTACGGCGAGTACAATCCAGCGCTGGCTGAGTTATTGATTGAGCATGACTTCGTGGCGTTTGGTCAACATAGCGGCCCGTGGGGTACACACAGCCCGTTAGCGCAAGTGCCACGCTTTCCGGCTTCCGCTCAATACGCTGACTTGAAGACCCTTGCGACCAAGATTGCCAGCTTACCGTTACCCGTTCGAAGCGTAGAACCGAAAAATATGGTTCTAGGTCATGAGCAGAATTCGGTTGAGATCCGTTTTGCGGCGATTATCGAGGACTTTAGAGCGGCGCAAATGAACTGTTTCTATCAAGGTCAGCAATTTCAGCCTGAATGGCAGGACGAAGAAGCTTACTTTACTGTAGAGGACATTCCGGTAGGGCGTTCGCGCGTCAACTGCACGGTTCCAAGCCTGAGTGAAAGTGGACGTTTCTATTGGTATTCGGTGCCGTTAGTGCGCCCCAATGCACAGGGGCGCTGGCCGGATTAATTATACTGTTGGGTAATTAGTTGGAAATCCTGCACCAATTGTTCCATGTCGACGGTTGGTAGTTGGCCGGCCTCATGGCTCGCTTTGAAGATGGCATGGCGCTCGCCGTCTGGATTCACTAAGACGATAGCGGAGCTATGATTGACTAAATAATCTGTTTCGCCTTCGCTTGGGATTGAATACATCAAACCTAAGCCGTTAACAAATGGGTACAAGTTCTTGTGTTCCGCACGTACGCCCATAAATTCTTTGCCAAAATAAGTGTTGTAGTCAGCAAGTTTCTGCAACGTATCGCGCTTAGGATCGACACTAATCATCCACACCCGCACGTCCCGTTCGGTAAACGAGGTCAACTGCGGCATTATTTTGCGCAGATCTGCCATGGTGGTGGGGCAGATATCTGGACACGAGGTGTACCCCGTGAATAACAGCGTCCATTGCCCGGTCAAGTCAGCGTTTGTGAGCTGTGAACCGTTATGGCCCTCAAGCATAAATGGCTCAAGTGCGCGAGGTGGGTTGTACACCAAAGCCTGTGGTTGTGGTTTGGGTAAGCTATTAAAAATCACAACGCCTGCAACCAGCGCAATAATGGCAACCACCGAAACTAATAATTTTTGCATTCCGAAAACCTCATATCCTTTTGCTAACTAGCCAACTGAAGTGCTGGTGTTGCAACATAGTGGTCTACTAACAATAGCACAAAGAGTGCCATTAGCTGCCAAATCGAGAAGGTAAACATGCGATAGGCTGTGTGCTTTTCTGGCGCAAATTTGAGTTTCCAAGCATAGACCAAAAACCAAATGCTGAGAACGCTAGAGCCGATCAAATAAATCAAACCTGACATGCCAACAATATAAGGCAACAGACAGATGATCGCGAGCAAGATGGTGTAGAGCAGTATGCAAGTTTTGGTAAATTCGATGCCGTGGGTTACCGGTAGCATTGGGATTTCTGCTTTGGCGTAATCCTTCGCACGATGCACGGCTAAGGCCCAAAAGTGCGGGGGCGTCCAAGTGAAAACGATCATTACTAGCAAGATTGCGTGTGGATGAATCTCGTTAGTTACAGCGGTCCAACCAAGTAGCGGGGGGGCTGCTCCTGCTAAGCCGCCAATCACGATGTTTTGTGGCGTCGCCCGCTTCAAGTACATGGTGTAGACAATAGCGTAACCAACCAAGCTAGCGAAGGTAAGCCATGCAGTGAGCATATTGACCCACAGCGCCAAAACGACGAAACCTAAGGCGCCAATGAGTGCCGCAAAAGTTAACACGTGGCGTGGTGAGAGATTCCCTGATGGAAGCGGCCGGCGCAGTGTACGCGCCATACGCGCGTCGATATGTCGATCGACCAAGTGGTTCACGGCAGCGGCGGAGCCCGACATCAGGCCAATGCCTACCATGGCAGGAACAACAATATCCCAGCCGACCCAGGTAGGACTTGCTAAACAGATACCGACGAGTGCGGTCAACAATAGCAACAATACCACCCGGGGCTTTGTAAGTTCTAAATAGTCGCGCCACTGGGCGTGACGTTTATATGTCATCTCGGTCATACAACTAACTTCCTTACGCACTGACCTATTATTATTATTTTGACTGCTAATTAAGCGTGTCGTGCGATTTTATAATTTAAGCCTACCAAACTTAGTAGGAGTAATGCACCCATTAGATTGTGTGCGACAGCAACGCCGATGGGTAGCATGAGTACCACGTTACTAATCCCTAAGGCGATTTGTAGGATTAAGGCGATCGTAACCCAATTGAGGCTGCTACGAATCTTCGACGATTGCGCAGATTTGTAGCCGCGAATCAGCATAAAACCAACGACTAACAGCGTAACAATCGCACCAATTCGGTGGGTAACGTGCATGGTCATGCGTTCCGCATAATCATGCGCACCATATTGATAGGTAACAGCCTCTGGCACAGAGAAAGCACCGGCGATATCAAGATTTGCGGACCAATTACCTTCGCAAATCGGCAAGTCGGTACAGGCGAGCGCTGCATAGTTCGCGGCGACCCAACCACCTAAAGCAATTTGGGCGACGACGACCAGCAGGGAGACAAGCGCCAAGCCACTAATCGCGCGGGCCTTAGGATCGCCCATAGGTAGGTGCAGTCGTTGCAAACGTAAGCGCAAGAGATAGAGCAACGATAGGGTAGTGAAGCCACCAAGCAAATGCCCCATAACAATCAAGGGTTGCAAGTTTAAGGTGACCGTCCACATTCCAAGAGCTGCTTGGAAGGTCACTAAGGCTAGCAATAGCAACGGCAGCTTAACCGGCGTTTCAGCACGCTTTCGTTGGCGCACGACTGCCGTAATAGCGATGATTAATATCATCAAACCAAGTAAACCAGCAGCGTAACGGTGAATCATTTCGTTCCATGCTTTCTGGTGTTCCAGCGGAGTATCCGGAAACAACTGCTGTGCGGCACTCACTTTTTCTTCGCCAGTCGGGACGGTTAGATGACCGTAACAACCCGGCCAATCCGGACAGCCTAGGCCTGCATCGGTAAGGCGCGTATAGGCGCCAAGTACAATCACAACAAGCGCTAAAGCAATACTAATATTAACCAGAAGACGCATGAGGTTATCCTACTCGAGAAAGCTTCAATAAAGTTCGCAGATCAGAGAGCAGATTTTTCGCTTCAGCGCGCATTTGCTCTTCGTCAGCAAAAGTGGGGTAGTGCAACATAACGTTGCCCAACGGATCGATAATAAAGAGTCGATACGGCGGCAGTGCACTTAAGTTGTCGATAATCTCTTTATCATTAAAAGGCTGCACCATTGGCGTCTGGCCCAAATCAAAAGCCAGCTGCGCACGACTGAATACCAGCGGCTTAACGCGGTCACTCTCTTTCCCGAGCGCTACATCAAGCTGGTTCATCGCATACAGGCCTTGCTCGCATTGGGCGCCGCAATTGTCATCGGCAATTAATGCTACATGCCAGCCTTCGGGTAACCGCGCGTTGAGTTGTTCACCTAATTTAATAGGTGGCACCAGCATGGTTCCCTTGTTGGTTGCCGCGCCTTGATACCAGCTTTGATCGAGCACAAACTTAGCGCCAATGACGGGTAGCGCAAAGGCGAGTACCACGCCTATCAGGGTGGCGCGGGATTTTTTAACTGAAGTCATGTCCCTTCCTTTTTTGTTTTCGTTATGGAACGGCGGACGAGAAGTACCACAATAAGTAAGGCAACAGCCAGCGAAAACCATTGCAAAGCATAGGCTTGATGTTTCTCGGGTGGCATCACCTGTGGCTGCCAATCTCTTGGCCAGCCGTAATCTTCTGCTTCGGAGAGTAGCACCACAAAGGTAGCCATGGGAAGCTCAAGCATGTCGCTAATCACAGCAAAATCTAGCTGCTGCACGCGCCACGGTGGCCCATTTGGCTCCACGATCTGATCGGCTAAGGAAAAGCCGGCAGTAGATGCGTGATAAAACCAGCCTTTGACGGTAATGGTGTCACTTGGCAATTGCAACTGTGGCAGCTGGGTTCGGTCCAATCCAACAGGCACCCAGCCCATGTTGACAGGTACCAGTTGCGGCCGGTCATTGGCGCTTAGCAAGCCGATCACATGGTAGCCGGCCTGCCCTTGATAAATTTGATTATCTAGCAGTAAGTAGGTATCAACGAAGGTTCCTGTGAGTTGCACTGGTTGATAGCGCTCTAAGCTTTGGGTCTGCCGCGGTAACATTGCGAAGTCCACTGACTCGGCTTGGTTCTTGGCGGTGGCAAAGTCATCGAACAGTGTTTGCTTCTCAGCAGCGCGATCGAGCTGCCAAAAACCAAGCTTGACCAGAAAGCCAATTGCCAGCACAGTGGTGAGCGAAACCAGAAGGGTGCTACGGCGCATCAGCTCTTACCGAAATAGGAATGAAGAATGGTCGTTACTGCAAAAATCATCTTAGTACTACTCATGTTATTTATGGTTTTCAATCTGATGCGCGCGTTATTAGCGATGCTGCGCGACGATCCAAATAAACCATCCATGACGCGTTATTTAGGGCGCCGCGTGGGCGCATCGGCTCTCGCCATACTTATTATTGTTATTCTTCTCGCAACTGGCTTGCTCGATCCGAATCCGCGACCGTACTAAACCCTTGGTTTAGTACGTGGTTTAGTACGGCCATGCGCAATTCGTTAAAGTACGTAGACAAAGATAAACAAGCACACCCAAACCACATCAACAAAGTGCCAGTACCAGCTGGTTGCTTGGAAAGCAAAGTGGCTTTCTGGCGTGAAGTGGCCCTTCAGTACCCGTAAGAACATCACGATAAGCATGATCGTTCCTAAGGTAACGTGCATGCCGTGGAAACCGGTAAGCATGTAGAAGGTATTACCGTATATCCCTGAATCCAAAGTTAAACCGAGCTCTTCATAGGCGTGAACATACTCAGCGCCCTGCAAGTACAGGAAGATACAGCCGAGAATGATGGTAATACCCAACCAAGCTGTCAGCTGTTTACGTTTACCCTTTTCTAAGCCGACATGGGCAAAGTGACAGGTAAATGAAGAGATGATCAGGATTATGGTGTTATACAGCGGTAAGCCGGTCCAACCCATCGCGCCCGACTCAGTACCACCAGGCGTTTCGGTTAACGGCCAAATAGCTTCAAATCCGGGCCATAAGACTTCGTTGGTCATGGCGTTATTGCTGGCGCCACCGAGCCATTCAACGGCAATCACGCGGGCGTAGAATAAGGCGCCAAAGAAAGCCGCGAAAAACATGATTTCGGAGAAGATAAACCATGCCATACCTTGGCGATAGGAATGACCAAGTTGCTTGCTGTAGAGTCCTGACATGGACTCATTGATTTGGTCGCGGAACCAACCAAATAACATAACTAAAATGACGGCGATGCCGCCGAGTAAGACATTAATACCCCAGCCGTCAGCATCCTTACTGGCGTCGATCACTGTGTGGCCGGCACCAAAAGCAATGAGACCTAAGCCAATGGCGCCGACAATCGGCCATGGGCTTGAGGCTGGCACGTAATATTTTTCGTGTTTTTGTTCTGCCATTGCAAAATCCTCAGTTCACTGGTTGCGCGAGCGCAGCCAGTGCATCAGGTTGAGCGTTTTCTGTCATGTCATACATCGTATAAGACAGGGTAACCGTGTGAATATGTTCGGGGATCTCGGGGTCGAGATAGAACTGCATCGGCATTGCCGTATCACTACCTGCCGCAAGTGGCTGCTGGTTGAAGCAGAAACACTCGACTTTGTTGAGATAGAGCGAAGCCTCACCAGGCGCGACGGACGGGATCGCTTGCGCGACCATATTTTGCCCAGTCGGGTTCTTGGCTAAGAAGTTCACCACTTTGGTTTCACCCGGGTGCACGCGCACCGAATGAACCTCAGGTTCAAAGCCCCATGGCATGCCTTTATTCACACGTGTAATAAATTGCACATTAATCGTTCGGCTAGTATCCACTGCTTTAGTGTTGGCGGCCGCTTGCCCATCGGTAAAGCGACCGTTAAATCCAGTGATATCACAGAACACGTTGTACAGTGGAACCAACGCAAAACCGAACGCGAACATGCCTACGACCGTCAGCAAAAGCCGACGGACGATACGCGTGTTATCAGGTTGAGTTGGTCGTTCACTCATTTTACTTCACCTCTGGTGGAGTATCGAAGGTGTGGTATGGCGCGGGTGATGGCACTGTCCACTCAAGGCCTTCAGCGCCTTCCCAAGGCTTCGCCGGTGCTTTCTCGCCGCCTTTCACACACTTGATAACTACCCAAAGGAAGATCAGCTGTGAAAGACCGAAGGCAAAGCCACCAATACTGACGATTTGGTTAATGTCAGCGAAGGCAATGGAGTAGTCAGGGATCCGACGTGGCATACCCGCGAGTCCGGCAAAGTGCATTGGGAAGAACAACACGTTAACGGAAATGAGTGATGCCCAGAAGTGTGTTTTCGCCAACTTCTCGTCGTACATATGACCGGTCCACTTCGGTAGCCAATAGTAAGCTGCCGCCATAATCGAGAAGATAGCGCCACTCACCAGTACGTAGTGGAAGTGAGCCACAACAAAGTAGGTATCATGGTACTGGAAGTCGACTGGGGTGATCGCCAACATCAAGCCTGAGAAACCACCGATAGTGAATAGAATCACAAAGGCAAGGGCGAACAACATGGGTGTTTCAAAGCTAATAGCACCACGCCACATAGTCGCAACCCAGTTGAAGACTTTGACCCCCGTGGGCACCGAAATCAGCATCGTACAGTACATAAAGAACAGTTCGGCAAAGACCGGCATCCCGGTGGTAAACATGTGGTGAGCCCAAACTAAGAAGGACAAACCTGCAATCGCTGCGGTGGCGTAAACCATCGAGGCATAGCCAAACAGCTGTTTACGGGAGAAAGCGGGAATAATTGCCGAGATGATACCGAACGACGGCAAGATCATGATGTACACCTCGGGGTGTCCGAAGAACCAGAATATATGCTGGAACAATACGGGGTCACCACCACCGGCCGCATCAAAGAAGCTGGTGCCGAAATACTTGTCGGTGAGAACCATGGTCACCGCCCCGGCCAGGACTGGCATAACAGCTATAAGCAGGAACGCGGTGATAAACCAAGTCCAGACGAACAACGGCATCTTCATGTAACTCATGCCAGGCGCACGCATGTTCATGATGGTGACGATGACGTTGATCGCCCCCATGATCGATGAAATACCCATGATATGGACTGAGAACACGAACAACGCGGTAGAGTCGCTGCTGTAAGTGGTCGACAGGGGTGCGTAGAACGTCCAACCAAATGCAGGGCCGCCACCTTCCATAAACAATGAGGCCAAAAGGATGGCAAATGCGAATGGCAGGATCCAGAAGCTCCAGTTATTCATCCGTGGTAACGCCATGTCAGGCGCACCAATCATCATTGGAATCATCCAGTTCGCTAGGCCAGTAAAGGCTGGCATAACAGCACCGAAGACCATGATAAGGCCGTGAACAGTGGTCATCTGGTTAAAGAAGTGCGGATCTACAAGTTGCAGTCCAGGCTGGAACAACTCGGCGCGAATAACCATCGCCATCGAGCCGCCCACAAGGAACATAATAAATGAGAACCAAAGATACAGTGAGCCAATATCTTTGTGGTTCGTAGTAAATAGCCAACGGGTAATACCCGACGGCGCATGATGATGGTGATCGTCGTGCTGATCAACTTCGCCAACAACTGTGCTCATAGTCAGGTCTCCCTTATTCGTTCATGAATGCGTTAACGTCAGCGGCTTGGACCGTTTCACCGGTATCGTTGCCCCAAGCGTTACGCTCATAGGTAATAACTGCGGCAAGCTCGCGCAGGCTTAACTGGTTACCAAAGGCCTGCATTGACGTGCCTGACTTACCATTAACCACGATATCGATGTGGCCTTGCATGTCATTCAATGCCATGGGTGAACCTTTAAGCGCTGGGAAGACTCCTGGGATACCTTCGCCGTTGCCTTGGTGGCAAGCTGCGCAGCTACCGAGATAGACGCGTTCGCCAAGCTCCATCAACTCGTCCATGTCCATCGACATGGCCAGCAGACGTTGCTCTTCTTCTTTCTCTCGGCGTGCGATTTCTTCTTGCTCGTTCAACCAAGCATCAAATTCTGCTGGCTCTTTGGCGATAACGACAACCGGCATGAAGCCGTGGTCTTTACCACAGAGTTCAGCGCACTGACCACGATAGATGCCAGGCTCATCAACTTTGGTCCAAGCTTCATTGATGAAACCAGGGTTGGCGTCTTTCTTGACTGCGAAGTCAGGAACCCACCAAGAGTGGATAACATCATCTGAAGTCACTAGGAAGCGAACTTTACGGTCGGTAGGGATTACCAGTGGGCGGTCAACTTCGAGTAGGTAGTTTTCACCTTTATCGAACTTGTTCTCAATTTGCTCACGCTGCGTGGCGAGTAAACTGAAATACTCCACATCACTATCAAAATATTTGTAATGCCATTTCCACTGCGAGCCGGTCACCAATACTGTGAGCTCCGCTTCGGAAGTGTCTTCCATCGCAATCAACGTAGAGGTAGCAGGAATGGCCATACCAATCAGAATCAAGAAAGGTACGACAGTCCAAAGGATTTCGACCTTGACGTTCTCATGGAACGTCGCTGGCTTGCGACCTTTAGACTTGCGGTGGCGGATCATGGACCAAAACATGGCCCCAAAGACAACGAGACCTATCACACAACAGATATAAAATATCGTCATGTGCAGATCGTAAACACGATTACTAATCTCAGTGACCCCCTGTGGGAGGTTTAACTGAGAACGAGCTTGCGCAGCCATGGGGATCATAGCTGTTAGCGCAGTGATGAGTTTAATACTCACGCGACATCTCCTCTCATTCTTCCGACGCGGACTTTACCGCGAATACACCGAAGTGCGAGCCTGAAGAACAACGAGGTGAGCAGAAAAAGGAACAGCATTTCAGACAAGAAAATCGCTTTCCCTACTAACCCTTTGTTGTTTTGTATCAATAATTATTGTTATTTATTGTGTTAGCAGTAAGCTGCTCGATCAAAATACCATGAGTAGCTGAAAAAGCCACCGCTAAAGTTAAGAATTTTTTAGCTGACGGCGAAAAAAAAGGCTGCCGAAGCAGCCTTGCAGGGAACCTTCCCAATTTTAGTGGAGTGGGGATTGAGAAGGTAGAGAGCGGAAAACGAAACTGTGGGTTTGACTGACTTTACTGGCCATCTTCAATCGCTGTGCAACGCGCGGCGACGATAGAGCGTCTAAAAAGCTCAATACAACACTGGAGGTACCGGCAAGCAGCGCTTGCTCCGTAGCCCATTCCCGTTGGTCAGCATCGCGCCCTGCGACCCAACGAATACGCGATCGACTTACGCCCGCGTTAACCAACTGCTGAATCACCTGACGGGAGCCACCAATCACCGTAACCCACTGTTTGGTGCGCAGAGCAAGTGACTGAATACGCGGCATCATGGTTGCAAAATCTTCGCTTGATAAGGTGCTCTCATCGCTAATGTTGAGGGCTTCTACGGCAAACTCGAGGTTTGCGTGTGGATAATTGTATCTCATAACCAGGCTCCATTTCGGATCACGCCAACCGCTAACCCTTCGATAGTAAAGTATTGATGGGTAAGGTCGACTTGAATGGGTGAAAACTCTTCATTTTCTGGATGTAGGAGAATGATGTTTCCTTTGCGTTCGAAGCGTTTGACCGTAACGTCGTCCTCAACTCGGGCGACAATAATTTGGCCGTTGCGTGCTTCATGGGTTTTGTGGACAGCGAGTAAGTCGCCATCAAGGATTCCGATATCTTTCATACTCATGCCGTTTACACGCAATAAAAAGTCTGCATGCGGGCGGAAAAGGTTCTCATCGACTTGATAATGGCTTTCGATGTGTTGTTGCGCCAGAATAGGTTCACCGGCAGCGACCTGGCCGATCAGTGGCAAACCTTCGGGAATTTCTTCATCGTTGGCACCGATCAGGCGAATACCTCGTGACATACCTGGGAGCATCTCAATCACACCTTTTTTGGCGAGGGCTTTTAAATGCTCTTCAGCTGAGTTAGGTGAACGGAAGCCCAACCGTTGTGCGATTTCTGCACGGGTTGGCGGCATACCAGTTGCCTCAATCGTGTCCTTAATGAGGTTCAAAATCTCTTGCTGTCGGGGCGTCAAAGGTCGCATATCAGTACCTGTTTATTCATACAGTAATACTGTGAGTATATACAGGTGTTTTTGAATCGCAACTTTTTTGTGCATTTTTTTTCTAACAGCAAATCGAGGCAATCGATGGTATCCTTTTATAGAGTAGAAATAGTAGGGGAAAAGCATGCGTTGGAAAGCCTTTGTCGCGAAGGTATTGTACTGGCCGATTCGTTGGTTGACGCGGTTTGAGACGATTTTTGATGAAAACATTGCTGCTGTAGGCGATCCGCAACACGTCGTTTACGTGATGCGCTCAACCTCTATTACCGACCTTATTGTCGCCAATCGGGCGTTAAAAAAGGCGGGACTACCCGAGTTATTTGAACCGCTTTTGATCAACGGTGAACGGCATGCCCGCGTCATGTTTTTAGAGCAGGCTAAAGCCGATACTAACGAAGCGGCAATCGATGAGTTTCTACATTTACTAAAGAGTCACCAAAAAGAGCGTCAGCTCGACGTTCAATTGGTGCCGATTGGGTTGTTCTGGGGCCGTAAAGCTGGTCAGGAGCCACGCCAAGGCAATACCATGGTGGCGGATCTTGATAATCCAGGGCGCTGGCGTAAGTTTTGGCTCGTCATGTTTTCTGGGCGCAATATATTAGTGCGGGGCAGCCGCCCTGTGAGTTTGCGCCAGATGACTGATCAGTTTGGTGCTGAGCGCAAAGTCGCGCACAAGCTGGCGCGAGTTGCACGCGTACATTTCGTACGACTGCGCCATGCGGTGGCTGGACCGAAAGTCGCTAACCGTGAGCGGGTCATTCAAGAGCTACTGCAAAGTGCAGCCTTACAAAAGGCCATTGCCGACGAGGCGCGCAGCAAAAAAATCACTCACGAAAAGGCGACCAAACGCGCTTACGAATACTTAGACGAAATTGCCGCCAACTATAGTGATACGTTAGTGCGCATGCTCGACCGAATTATGGGCTGGATGTGGAGCCGCATTTATAACGGCATCCATGTTGAAGGTGGCGATCGTATTCGTGCCTTAGCGCAAGCTGGGCACGAAGTTATCTATGTACCCTGTCATCGCAGCCACATGGATTACCTGCTACTCAGCTATGTCATCTACAAAGAAGGTTTGGTGCCGCCGCATATCGCAGCGGGCGTGAACCTCGACTTTTTCCCAGCGGGGCCGTTGTTCCGCCGCGGTGGTGCTTTCTTCATTCGTCGCAGCTTTAAAGGCAATAAGCTCTACTCGGCCATTTTCCGCGAATACCTCGACCGTTTGTTCCAAAAAGGCTATCCCGTAGAATACTTTACCGAGGGTGGACGTAGTCGGACCGGACGCTTGTTGCAACCGAAAACCGGTATGATCGCTATGACGTTGCAAGGCATGCTGCGCGGCCAGCAGCGGCCAATGTCGATCGTTCCAGTCTATCTGGGCTATGAACATGTGATGGAAGTCGGGACCTACCTAAAAGAGTTGAAAGGGAAGTCAAAAGAGAAAGAGTCTGTTTGGCAGGTGCTTTCCAGCATTCGCCATTTACGTAACTTTGGCCATGGTTATGTGACCTTTGGCGAACCCATTAATGTGGGGCAGACCCTCGACAAATTAACTCCGAGTTGGCGCGAGTCGATCACCCTCGGCGCAGAAGAGCCCGCACGTCCGCGTTGGCTAACCCCGACAGTGAACTTGTTTGCTGAGCAAATCATGCAACGCATCAACGATGCCGCTGGCATGAACAGCGTAAACCTGACTGCGCTAGCTTTACTCAGCGCTGAGCAACATACGCTGTCGCGCGAGGAGTTGGTAGCGCAGTTGGATGTTTACACCCGTCTGCTTCGTGACGTTCCCTATAGTAAATTTGCCTATGTGCCGGCAGAGTCGGGCGAGGAGCTTTGGCAGTTAGCGAAACGGCACGATAAGTTCACCGTGGTGAGCGATACCATGGGCGAAATGATTCGTCTTGATGGCACCACTGCCATTGCGATGACCTATTACCGCAACAACATTATGCACATGGTGATTGTGCCAGCCATGATCGCGGCGTTTGCTTGTGCCCATCGGACCTTCAAAGTCGAGCAGCTTAGTGATTTGCTACGACAACTGCAGCCATTGTTGAAAGAGGAACTATTCCTAAGTCATGACGCCGATGCCATGGCGTTATGGTCGCAAGCCATCGTTGAACACATGGTCAACGCGGGATTGCTACATGCGCTAGATAATGAGCATTATCGTGCGGCGTCACGGGAGAGTTCAGAATTTTTCCAACTACAGTTGTTGGCTCGCGCGGCGAGTGAAACGCTGCAACGCTATGCGATCCTCTTTGAATTATTACAGCAAGGTGGCGCTCAAGGCCGAGCTGAGCTTGAGCAAGCATCGGTTGAACTCGCCGAACGCTTAAGTGCCATGCATGGGGTCAATGCGCCGGAATTCTTCGATAAGAAGTTACTCAGTGCTTTGATTTCCACCTTGAAACGTGAAGATCTTATTGAGGTGAATAGCGATGGTAATTTCGTTGCGCATAGCGACGTGGCTGCCTTAAGTGACACTATCGATCGGTTGCTTGATACTGCGGTAATGCAAACCATTCGCCAATCAGTGCAGCGCCGTCTACAGGCGCAAAATTAAGACCCGTACCAATAGCTTGCGGCGACTGCCGCCGCAAGCACCCAGCCAACATGGTTATTGTGTAAAAAGGCATGGAAGCATTTGCTCGGCTCGCGGTACCAAATTAAGCGGTGCTGCCAAGCGAACAAGAGCGCAATAATAATCAGACCGGCCGTGAATAGCACACCCAATTGCAACAAATGGCCCAGCCAAAACAGTAAGCCGAGTGTCGCGATTTGCAAAACCGCGATAGCAATGCGGTCATAGCCGGAAAAGAGGATAGCTGTCGACTTAACGCCGATCTTTAGGTCGTCTTCGCGATCAGCCATTGCATACTCGGTGTCATAGGCAACCGTCCAACAAATATTGGCCGCAAACAGCAACCAGGCGCTGAGCGGAAGTCCCTGGTCTAAGGCAGTAAATGGCATCAAAATACCGAAGCTAAAGGCAATACCTAGCACCACTTGTGGCAACTGTGTAAAGCGCTTGCAAAATGGGTACAGGGTGGCAACCCCCGCAGCGGCAAAACTCAAGAGAATTGTGGCCTTGTTAAACTGTAAAACGATGACGAAAGCGATCACCAGCAAGGCAATAAAGAGTGCTAATGCGTGCCAGCTCTGCAGTTCGCCGGTTGCCAGTGGACGCGTCTTAGTGCGTGTGACATGACCATCGATAGCGCGATCAGCAAAGTCGTTGATGACACAGCCGGCAGAGCGCATCACGAAGGCACCAAGCAAAAATAGCACAACCACTTTTAATGGAGGATTGCCTTCTCCCGCAATGAGCAATGCGGCAAGCATCGGCCAAGCTAGAAGCAGCGTACCAATTGGGCGGTCAGCGCGCATCAGGCGCCACAATGCATCAATCATTTACATACTCCTGCGCCAGTGGAGAGGCGCCAATAAAAACTTCCGCAACCAAGACATGCTGCCCAGCGGCGGTGAAGCGACTACGGCGCCCCCACAAGGTCGCCGAGGGAAAACCAAGCTGCTGGTGGAGTTGCCCGACTTTGGTGTGAGGGTCGAAGCTTGAAACTTCGACCGCGCTGCGGGTCAGATCGGGCTGCTTAAACAAATGCTCTCCAAGCGGCTTTGTTCCCAAGTCTTCTAAGCGTAGCTGTTGTTGGGCGAGGGCGCTAAATGGAAATACGCTGCGGGCGAACACCCAGGGTTGGCCGTCGCACCACAGAATGACTTCGCGCACAATGCAGCTTTTCTGCGGACCCAACCAAGCTTGTTCGTCAGCTAGCAGAGGCGCTTCGCGTTGACCAAGAAGTTGCACTTGAAACTGCTGGCACTGCTCTTTCAACTTCGCAGTCAGTGAACTGGGATCCAACAACCAATCACTTGCCAAGCGCGACCAATGTTCACTCGAAGTGTGTTGCCATGCGGCCTCACCACCCGTGGTGACCACGGGAAATGTAATATCTGGGAAGCTTGTCATTAGGAGATCTGTTTTTTCTTGCGGAAATATTCAATGTAGCGCAGGGCTACACCTAGTACTAGGCCGGCAATCAAACCAGCTGAGTGGGCGGTATTGGCGACACTTACCCAAAGTAAATCGGTATAGCCCAACAGTAACCAGACGAGCATGAAAGCGATCAGTCCCATCGGCAGAAAGAGCGGATGGCGAGGGCGTTGCCATGAAACCACTACGGCTAGGCCAAACAACCCGTAGACCACGCCGGAAAGGCCGCCAAAATAGGGTCCACTGACCATAAATTGCATGACGTTCGAGAACACGCCACAGAAAACCAAGGCAATTAGCAGATAGGTGGAGCCGTAAAAACGCTCAAAGCGCCCCCCTAAATACCACCACCAGAACACGTTGAATAAGAAGTGCAACAAACTAAAGTGCAGCAGCACTGGCGTCAGAAAACGCCACGGCTGGTTCCATGGCAAGTCGGTGAAGGTATCGCTAATACGCAGTGAATCGAACACAGCGGTCGCGAGCTGCGTATTGAGCAGGGCAAAAATCAAGCTGACCAACGCGGCAAAAATAATAGTGACGAGACCTGCTTGTTGTAGCAGTTGCTGGGTCATTGATGCGCTGACTTTCGCGGGTTGCGTTGCTGCAGGGGCACTTTCGAGTTCGGCTTCCGCGGCATCTGGATCGGCTTTGAATTCGTTGATTAGATCTTTCGCCAGCGCACTGTAACTGGACTGCGTAAGCCATAACTCAAGCTGGTTACCATGTTCGCTAACTGTGACTGGTATCCCGCGGCGTTGTAGATAAGTGTGCAGGCGTTTCATCATTTCTGCATTGCGGGTTACCAGTAATTTTTGCATGGCTAGCTGCGCTCCACGGCGTCCGGGTGTTGTTGGGCCCAAGCGGTAAACCCGCCATCCATACTGCTGACCGGTTCGATGCCTTGATGGGCGAGATATTCAGCGGCCCCTTGGCTACTGTTGCCGTGATAACAAACGACGATGACCGGTTGGTCGTCTTCAAGTTCCGCGAGAAAGTCGTTCAGCGTGGCATCCGTCAAATGTACCGCGCCGGGTATATGGCCCATAGCAAACGAGCGCGCATCGCGAATGTCGGCAAATGCTGCTTTCTTTTGCTGCCACAGCTCAAAGGCTGTGGCGACATTCATATGGGTCCAGTCACTCATGCGTTTTCCCAGTCGAGAACGACTTTTCCTGATTGACCTGAGATCATGATTTCAAAGCCTTTTTCGAACTCATCTACAGGTAGATGATGCGTCAAAATCGGCGATAAATCGAGTCCCGATTGTAAGAGACTTGCCATTTTGTACCAGGTCTCAAACATTTCGCGACCGTAGATGCCTTTGATAGTTAAACCTTTGAAGATCACTTGGTTCCAGTCAATAGCAACGCTTTGCGGCGGAATTCCCAACATGGCAATCTTGCCGCCATGGTTCATGGTTTCAAGCATTTGTGAAAAGGCTGACGGTACGCCAGACATTTCGAGGCCGACATCAAAGCCTTCTTTCATGCCAAGTTCGGTCATGACGTCTTTGAGCTTTTCTTTGCTTACGTCAACCGCACGAGTGGCGCCCATTTTGAGTGCCAAGTCGAGGCGGTAAGGGTTCACATCGGTGATCACCACATGACGGGCACCAACATGACGCGCAACGGCTGCGGCCATGATGCCGATAGGGCCGGCACCGGTAATAAGTACATCTTCGCCAACCAAGTCAAAGGCCAGGGCTGTATGCACGGCGTTACCAAATGGGTCGAAGATGGCAGCCAAATCATCGCTGATATCGTCTGGTAATTTAAATGCGTTTTCCGCAGGAATAACCAGATATTCGGCAAAAGCGCCAGGGCGGTTTACCCCAACACCAACTGTGTTGCGGCACAGATGGCGACGCCCAGCGCGACAGTTACGGCAGTGGCCACAGGTGATGTGTCCTTCGCCGGAGACGCGGTCGCCAAGTTCGAAGCCTCGGACGCCATCGCCCATTGCGGCGACTTCACCGACATATTCGTGCCCGACGACCATAGGCACCGGAATAGTTTGTTGCGACCATTCGTCCCATTTGTAGATGTGCACGTCAGTACCGCAAATAGCGGTCTTTTTAATCTTGATCAACAAGTCATTGTAACCGTACTCAGGTTTTTCGGCATCGGTCATCCAAATACCAGGTTCGGCGTGTAATTTGGCTAAAGCTTTCATAAAAATTGCCTCCGCAGGTGCAGCGACCGGTTAAATAATTTCGAGATCTTTACCAATACGAATAAAGGCGTCGATAGCACGCTGTAATTGTTCGCGGCTATGCCCCGCAGACATCTGCGTACGAATACGTGCTTTTCCGCGTGGCACTACTGGGAACGAGAAGCCAATCACATAAATGCCTTCGGCTAACAAGCGGTCGGACATTTCCGAAGCAAGTTTAGCGTCACCAATCATGACTGGAATGATGGCATGGTCGGCTCCGCTCAGAGTAAAGCCCGCTTTCGTCATTTCGCTACGGAAATAGTTAGCGTTATCCCACAAACGTTGGCGTAACTCGTCGCCTTGTTCCAACATCTCAAGTACGCGAATCGAGGCTTGGACGATCGCTGGTGCTACAGAATTCGAGAATAGGTAGGGGCGTGAACGCTGACGTAACCAATCGATGACTTGCTTTTTGCCCGAGGTGTAACCGCCAGAGGCACCGCCTAAGGCTTTACCTAAGGTGCCGGTGATAATATCAACGCGACCCATGACGTCGCAGTACTCGTGGGTACCTTTACCCTTGGCACCAAGAAAACCGGTAGCATGGCAATCGTCCATCATGGTCAAAGCGCCATACTGGTCCGCGAGGTCACATATACCTTTCATGTTGGCAATGACGCCGTCCATCGAAAATACGCCATCGGTGGCAATCAGGATATGGCGTGCGCCATCGGCTTTGGCTTGCTGTAACTGTGCTTCGAGGTCCGCCATGTCGTTATTCTTGTAACGATAACGCTTCGCCTTACTTAGTCGGATGCCATCGATGATTGAAGCATGGTTAAGCTCATCGCTGATAATTGCGTCTTCAGGGCCCATCAACGTTTCAAAGAGACCGCCGTTCGCATCAAAGCATGATGAGTAAAGAATGGTGTCTTCAGTACCCAAGAAATCACTTAGTTTCTTTTCTAGGGTTTTATGAATATCTTGCGTGCCGCAAATAAAACGCACTGAAGCGGTACCAAAGCCGTGTTCATCCAAACCTTTTTTGGCCGCTGCAATGAGGTCAGGGTGGTTGGCAAGGCCCAAGTAGTTATTGGCACAGAAATTAAGCACCGATTGGCCATCACCAACCTTGATTTCGGCTGCTTGCTCACTGGTGATGATGCGTTCTTTTTTGTAGAGCCCTTCTTGTTGGAGTTCTTCAAGTTGGGCGTCGAGCTGTTGATAAAAATCGTTCTTCATGTAATTCTCCGAGCTTGAATTAAGCTTACGCAGACGTAATCGCTAGAAATTAGCTATAGTTTACCTGATTTGCGGGGCATCGCGCATCCTCATTTCTTGTGTTGGAGGAAATTCATGCACAAGCGTGCTATCTACCCAGGAACCTTTGATCCTATCACCAATGGTCATGCTGACCTGATTGAACGGGCTGCAAGCTTGTTCAGTGAAATTGTCGTTGGTGTGGCGAACAATCCCAGTAAAAATCCTATGTTCAGCCTAGAGGAACGGGTCGAACTGGTGCGTCAAGTCACCGCTGACTTACCGAATGTGACTGTGGTTGGATTCAGCGGTCTGTTGGTGGATTTTGCCAAAGAATACGGCGCGACGGTGCTGATCCGTGGTTTGCGTGCCGTTTCGGATTTTGAGTACGAATTCCAGATGGCAAACATGAATCGACGCCTCTACCCCGGCCTAGAAAGCGTGTTCCTGACCCCTTCAGAAGAGAATTCATTCATCTCGTCGACGTTAGTCAAAGAAGTGGCGCTGCATCATGGTGATGTACGTCAATTTACGGCTCCTGAGGTCGCGGAAGCACTCCAGCAAAAAATTGCAGCGAAACAAAAATCGTAAAGAAACCGATAAGTTAAATGGTGGCCGGCCTCGTAGGCTACCATTTTTGCGCGTTTCGAGGTAAAATCGCGGCCCGTTTTCGTTTCATTTTAATTTGCTCAGACCAGACCCGCAGGAGTCCATGACATGACTGATCTGGATTTACGCCAATACGGCATCACAGACGTCACTGAAATTGTCCATAACCCTTCGTATGATGTGTTGTTCGAAGAAGAAACCCGCAGCGACCTTCAAGGCTATGAAAAAGGCACCGTAACCAAACTTGGTGCAGTTGCCGTTGATACCGGCATTTTTACCGGTCGCTCTCCGAAGGACAAATACATCGTCCGTGACGAGACGACAAAAGACACCCTGTGGTGGGCTGACCAAGGCAAAAACGATAACAAAGCTATCTCACCAGAAATCTGGGCTGACTTGAAAGGTACTGTTACCGAACAATTGTCAGGTAAGCGCTTATTTGTTGTGGACACCTACTGTGGTGCCAATGCTGATACTCGCTTATCAGTACGTTTCATTACTGAAGTTGCATGGCAAGCGCACTTCGTCAAAAACATGTTCATTCGTCCTACTGCAGAAGAGCTGGAAACCTTTAAGCCTGACTTTGTGGTGATGAATGGTGCTAAGTGTATTAACCCGAAGTGGCAAGAACACGGCCTTAATTCAGAAAACTTCGTGGCCTTTAACCTTACCGAGCGTATCCAGCTTATCGGTGGTACTTGGTATGGCGGCGAAATGAAAAAAGGTATGTTCTCAATGATGAACTACTTTTTGCCGCTCCAAGGCATTGCTTCAATGCACTGCTCAGCGAATGTTGGCGAGCAAGGCGATGTGGCCATTTTCTTCGGCCTTTCTGGTACCGGTAAAACCACCTTGTCGACCGATCCTAAGCGTCAGCTTATCGGCGATGACGAGCACGGTTGGGACGACGATGGCGTGTTTAACTTCGAAGGCGGTTGCTATGCGAAGACGATTAACTTATCGCAAGAAGCCGAGCCAGATATTTACAATGCGATTCGCCGTGATGCGCTGCTTGAGAACGTAACGGTTCTTGATGACGGCACAGTCGATTTCGATGATGGTTCGAAGACTGAAAACACCCGCGTTTCTTACCCCATCTATCACATCGATAACATCGTAAAACCAGTTTCAAAAGCGGGTCATGCGAAGAAGGTCATCTTCTTAACCGCTGATGCATTTGGTGTATTACCGCCAGTTTCTAAGCTGACTAAAGAGCAGACCAAGTATCACTTCCTATCAGGGTTTACCGCGAAACTCGCAGGTACCGAGCGAGGTATCACCGAGCCAACACCCACTTTCTCAAGTTGTTTTGGCGCGGCATTCCTGTCATTGCATCCAACCAAATACGCAGAAGTGTTGGTGAAGCGCATGGAAGCAGCTGGTGCTGAGGCTTACTTGGTAAACACTGGCTGGAACGGTACCGGTAAACGGATCTCGATCAAAGCAACGCGTGCCATCATTGATGCGATTCTTGACGGCAGCATTGAAGATGCAGAATTCGTTAATCTGCCATACTTTAATTTAGCCATGCCAAGCGCATTGGCCGGCGTTGAAGACACTTCAATTCTTGATCCGCGTAACACCTACGAGGATGCTGGCGAGTGGGAATTAAAAGCGCATGATTTGGCGCGTCGCTTTGTTGCTAACTTCGAGAAGTTTACTGACAACGAAGAAGGTCAAGCATTGGTTGCTGCAGGTCCGCAACTGTAACAGCTCGCACAAGGTTACTGCGAAGAGCCCCGCACCAAGCGGGGCTTTTTTTTGACATACTTGTTCACATTTTATTAACCCAAGCGCGTCTTCCTTCCTTTAAACTACCAACCGTTACTTTCAAAAAGGCGAATGAGGGAAGAAGCAATGCAGGTCGATGTAATAGGCGTTTGCAAGGATTACGCTACGGTCCGTGCGGTCGATGAGGTAAGTTTAAGCGCACGCGGTGGTGAGATTCTCGCGCTACTGGGGCCGAATGGTGCAGGGAAGTCATCGCTGGTGCGCATGATGGTCGGCTTGACGCAGCCTGATAGCGGCAGTATTTCTTACCAAACGGGTGATGTGGCCAGCGCCACACTGGCAACGACTCAATTCGGCTATTTGCCAGAAGACCGCGGGCTCTACCTCGACCGCACAGTGCAGGATAACTTGCGCTACATTGCTAAGCTTCGTGGTATGGCTCGAGATGATGCACAAAAAAGCATCGCAAATTGGCTTCAACGCTTCGATCTAAGCGAACGTGCGAGTGAGCCGATGCGCCAACTCTCCAAGGGTAATCAGCAAAAGGTACAACTTATCGCTACCTTGTTGCACAGTCCGCAATTGGTGATTCTAGATGAGCCTTTTTCAGGTTTAGATCCGGTCAATCAAGAGTTCGTTTTAAGCGTGTTAGAAGAGCTGCGAAGCGCCGGTAAAACGGTGATTTTAAGTGCGCATCAAATGGCCTTGGTAGAACGCATGGCCGACCAACTGGTGTTGATGAATCGCGGTCGTGTTATCGCGCAAGGTTCGTTAGCCGAGGTCCGTGCGACATTACAGCCGCAGCAGAGCATCCGTGTGCAGTTTGCTGACACCATCGATGAAGCGCAACTTGCTGAACTAGAGGGCGATATGAACACGGTTGTTGCTCATCCCAACAACACCTTTGAACTTACTTGTGGCGGGCAAATTGACTTAGCGCAACTGCTGACGCGGTTGCAGTCTCTGGCGCCAGTGGTGCAGTTCAGTCGACAGCATTATGGTCTCCATGAACTTTATTTACAGGCGGTGCAAGCATGAAACGTTGGCAACAAGTTGCGCAAATAGGCGGTTTTGAATTTCGTCGTTTCTTTAAATGGAAGCAAGAGCTGTTTTCGCTGGTGTTAATGGCTGCACTGTTCGGTATTTCAGCCGGTTGGGGTGTCCTCAAATCTTCATTGGAAGAGACTCATACGGTGGCGGTCGTGGCGCCTTTTGAATTACCGAATATACCGCAAATCCAGTGGCAGCCAGTCACTGACCTAGAGGCGGCACGCACAGCTTTAGCCAATGAAACCTACAGCGGTGTGCTGGAGATAAGTGCTGACGCTGAGCAAGGCTATGGCGCTCAATTGTGGGCGAGCAACCGTGCGAGTTGGCAAGAACGTGTGCAGCAAGTGGTGCAGGCAGTATTGCAACAACGCAAGTTGAGTGGTTTGCCATTAAGTCCCGAGCAAGTGCAGCTGGTGAATACCCCTGTGGCTGTCACAGTCACAATAAGTCGCGATGATGCGTCGCAAGATGTTGAGGCAAGTACAGCGATTCCGTTACTGATTCTCGTCAGTATTATGGTCGGTGTCTTTGGTAGTTTCGGCTTAATGATGACGGCGATTACCCAAGAAAAGCAACAACGGGTTACCGAGCAATTATTGACGCTCATCACCCCCAGTGAATGGATGGACGGGAAGATTCTTGGTATCACGCTGCATTGCCTAAAAAGCATGCTGACGGTGGTCATCATTATGGTGTTGGTGACGGTGCTCATGAGTGTCATCAAAGGTGGCGTCACTAATCTGCCACCGATTAGCCCAAGCGTAGTTACTATCAGTGTACTGTTTGCGCTGATTGGCTTAGTAATGATTAATGCCATGATGGCCGGCTTTGCTGCGACCATCGACGATCCTAATCACTCGGGTCGTACTGCGGTGATGTTGATTCCGGCTTTATTCGTTGGCGCTGGTTTCGGCATCATGGACAGTCCACAAGGCATTTTGGCGCAAGTGTTAAGCTGGTTCCCGTTAACCTCGTTTGCGGTCATGCCTGTGCGCGTTGCCGATGGCGGCGTTGCCTGGTGGGAAGTCGCTGGTAGCCTCGCCGTATTGGTGTTAGCAACCTACCTGATTCGCTCGGCAGCAGTACGGGTGTTCCGTATGGGGATCACGATGTACGGCAAAGAGCCCTCTTGGCGCATGATGGGGCGCGCCTTAATTGGGCGCAAGCTGAGTTAGTTCTGCTTCGGTAATCGTACAGTTTCGGCCATTTGCTTTTGCGGCGTACAGAGCTTTATCTGCGCGTCGCATTAGTGAGCTTTCATCATCGTCGGGCTGAAAGCTAGCGACGCCTAAACTTACGGTAATGCGGATGTCATCGTAAAAAATAAAGGCGGCAACGGCGTGGCGAATCTTTTCGGCAAGCACTTTTGCTTGTGGGCGCGAGCAACTTTCGGCAATCAATAAAAACTCCTCACCACCCCAACGGCCTAGGGTATCTGAGCCGCGTGTATTACTGCGCAGAACTTGGGCAAGCTGAATAAGGATACGATCGCCCACTTGATGCCCGTAGGTGTCATTCACTTTCTTAAAATGGTCAATATCCAAAATGATAACCGACAAAGCTTTTTGCTCTTGCCTCGCACTCTGCAGCCCGCGGTAAAGCGCGTGGTCAAGCTTGGTACGATTGACGAGACCTGTTAGCGGGTCGGTAACCGCAATATATTCCAGCCGCTGACTGTGCTCATGCAAATAATGGAACGCCTCTGAACGGGTGCGTTCAATGTGGCGCAACATAGTGATCAGAGCAGCAAGTGCTAGGACTATATTCAGTAAAGAATTACCAGTAAATTCGGCAGGGTGCCAACTGGGCGCTGAGTTTCCTGCATAAATAAGGCCCCCCCCGGCAACCAAGACACTTAAGATATAGCCCCAGCGGCGACCCAGTAGGAAAAACACCACGGGTGGATAGATAGTTAACCAAATCAGTGAGTAGTCACGTCCTTCCATTACAACAACATACGCTGCTAATACAAGAGCGCAGACAATGACGACCGCCCACGAAACATAGAAAGTCTGGTCGGGGCGTTGCCAATGCCAATAAATAAGAACAACGCTCAAGATACTGGTCGTCCAATGCATGTGAGCGATCCAGCGGATATCGTTCAAGGCGTAATTGAACGCCCCCAGAATTAGAAATGTAATGAGCATGACCCAAAGGAGGGCCCAAAGAAATTGGACCCGCCGGTAAAGCGGGTCCTGTGGAGTATTACTTAAGTTGCTCTGCGTGCGGGAGTTCATGAGCAGGTGCCTCAGTAGCGCCTTCTTTCAGGAAACTATCCATCCAGCGCATCAAACGCATGCTGTAATCCAGCTGCGCGGCAACGCGGCGGTTACCATGGCCTTCACCAGGATAGAGTACCAAGCGCACCGGAACATTACCGTGTGTTTTCAAATAGCGGTAGAGTTCCATGGACTGACTTGGATGCACGCGCGTGTCTTCCTTGCCATGCATGATTAGAATCGGCGTGCGGGCTTTCTCGGCGTGATAAATAGGACTACGCTCGAGATACCACTGCCATTTCTCCCACGGATAGCTACGAGCATGCACTGCATGCATTTCTTTGGCGATATCGGTGGTACCGAACTTCGAAATATTATCGCTAATACCGACAAACATGACGCTCGCCGCCCAATGTTCGGTTTGTGCCGTTGCGCCCCAAGCTGAAGCAAAGCCGCCGTAAGAGCCGCCAGTGATACCGGCTTTCTCACCGTCGACTAATCCCAACTCAACCAAGTGGTTTTTGCCATCGACAATGTCATCGAATTCTTTACCGGCATAATCGTTTTGGCCAAGTTTGGAAAACTCGACACCACGACCGGTGCTGCCACGGTAATTAGGGAAGAACAGTGCATAACCTTGTTGCGCTGCATACTTCACTGGGCTAGCGTAGCGATCCAGCCAACCGTTGCTGTAATGCGCTTCTGGACCGCCGTGCACGACGGTGATCAACGGATAGCGCGTGCCTTCCTGATAGTCCGTTGGGTAAACCAAAATCCCCTCTAACTCAAGTCCATCACGTGCTTCGTAGGTGATGGTTTCTTGGCGGGGCATAGTGATGTCGGCTAACCAAGGATTGGAGTCAGTTAGGCGAATCATGCTTTGGTTTTCAATACGGAATAATTCGGTAGGATGCGTTGCGCGGTGAGCGCGAGCATACACACCTGGCTGTTGTGGCGTTGCTTCAATATCGACCACGATAGCTTCGCCGGGCTCAAGGAGCGTGCGGGTTTCGAGCCATTGCATGGTGATCGCGCGCACTTCACTTTCGGTTCCCATGTGACCGAGATAGATAAGCTCGTCGTTGCGGCGCCAGTCGATGTCTTGCACATGACCCGGATAGTCAGGCAAAACCTCGCGCACAGTGTTTTGGTTTTGTAAATCAAATACAAACAAACGGCCATCTGATGGGTCGTTATAGTCCGCTGAGCCGATCACCGCCAAGTAACGGCCATCTGGAGAAAACTCAGCTTTGCCTAGTTTACCTACCGTCTCAAATGCACTTTCTTGCGCGCCAGCGTAAGAAACCAGTTCGTACTGACTGCTCATGTAATTGTCATCAACCAGCGCGGTTGGTGCGGTGCGCAGAAGAAGTTGTTCATGGCCAGGACGAAACGCAATCGAATGAACCTGACGGTCATTGGTAATTTGCGCGGCCATCGGCTCTTCGTTGGTTAGATCGACGAGCCAGGCATGGGTAAATTCGTTCTCTTCTTCATATACTTCAGCTTTGAAGCCTTTTTTCGCCAGTTCCTTAGCTTTCTTGTCGGCCTCAGAGCGGGCGCGAAATGCCAAGTAACGACCATCTGCACTCAGTGCGTAACTGTAGATACTGTTGCTATGGCTGAAAACTTTTTGCGCTTCACCACCGTTGAGAGAGATTTTATAAAGACTGGTATGGTCGTCACCATCTCGTTTACTGGTGAAATAGATCGCGTCGCCATGAATACTGACATCACCCACGCCTTGCTTGTCAGTAATAAATGGCACAGGGTCTTGTTCGCCGCGCACGACCAACAGTTCAACGTAGCTGCCGCCATCTTCATCGACATAGGGGGTACGCGGTAGGACCCGAGTAAAAGCTGCGACTTGTCCGTCTTCACTTACCGCGACGCTGTTGATCGACTGCGTGGTGACGGTTTCTTGTAGTGTTATGTCACGCGCAAACGCTGACAAACTAAGGCTTGCACAAAGCGCTGTGAGACCAATACGAAGGAACATCTTTCTCTCCTATAGTGTTATTTTTCTTCAACATAGTAGCAGTAAAATGGTTGACTTCCCACGAAATCAAGCCACTCTAAGCAAGACTATGCATAACCAAGCATAACAAGGAAACTTAGTATGGCCGATCAAATCTGGATTGGGGTCATCCTCATCACAGCTTTGGTGCTTTTTGTGGTGGACCGCTGGCGCTATGACTTTGTCGCAATGGGCGCGCTTTTTGCTGCCTATATTGCCGGCTTGGTGCCGCGGCAAGAAGTGTTCTCAGGCTTCGGCAACCCAGCGGTTATTACCGTTGCGGCAGTTTTAGTTATCAGCCATGCGTTGTGGCGTTCCGGTGTGGTCGACACCATGGCTAGCGGCGTTAAGCAAATGGGTGACCGCGTCTGGCTACAGATGATCGTGCTGACGGGCCTTACGACCTTTGTCTCGGCTTTTATCAGCAACACCGGTGCGATGGCCATCATGATTCCGGTGGCTCTGCAGTTGTCTCGCAATGGTGCAGGGCACGCTTCTTTGATGTTGATGCCAATGGCGTTTGGTTCGCTCTTGGGGGGGACCATCACTATGATCGGTACGCCGCCAAATATCATCATTTCTGACATTCGAGCCAGCCATGGCGCAGAGCCTTTTGGTATTTTCGACTTCACCCCGGTGGGTCTTACCGTTGCTGTCGCAGGCTTGTTGATGATGTGGTTGACCGCACATTGGTTGGTGCCGCGCAGTAAAAGTCGTGATACGTCAACCTCGCCCTATGACGTGAGTGCTTACTTGACCGAACTCTATTTGCCTGAAGGGGCAACATTAGTTGGTCATACGCTGTTTGAATTTGAGTCGAAGATCAAAGAGAACTTTGCTGTCGTGGCGCTTAAACGTGGTAAGCAGATGATTACCGCCCCGCCGCGCTATCAACGCTTGCGGGCGGAAGACGTGCTGATTGTTGAAGCGGACGCGAGTACCCTGCAACAAATTTTGGATGTCACTAAGTTTGAACTCAACGCCGAAGAAGAAATCGACACGCGGTTTTTAGTTTCTGACGAAATCAAGGTCATTGAGGGAATCGTTGGCCATGATTCGCGTTTGATAGGGCGTTCGGCTGCCGACTTGCGACTACGTCACCGCTTCGGCGTGAATGTGCTTGCCGTCGCGCGTGAAGGCCAGCCGTTAAAGCCCAGTCTGTCGGATGTGCGGTTTAAGCCTGGTGATGTGCTACTCCTGCAAGGTGACGCCGAAGTCTTAAACGATGTGTTTAACCGCTTTGGTTGTTTTCCCTTAGCGCAACGTAGCTTGCGCCTCGGGAAAAAGCGTCAATTACTCATGCCGCTCGGTATTTTTGCTGGGGCAATCCTAGCAAGTGCTTTGAACTTTTTAAGTGTTCCCGTGGCCTTTAGCATGGCGGCGGGATTGATGGTGCTTGCGAACGTCATCCCTATTCGAGAGCTCTATGAACATATCGAATGGCCAATCATCGTTCTTTTGGCCGCCACCATTCCACTCGGCGGGGCGCTTGAGCGTAGTGGTGCGGCGGATACCATAGCAAGCATGGCGCTATGGGTTAGTCAGGACGCCCCAGGTATGGTGGCCATCAGTTTGTTGCTCGTGGTGACCATGCTGCTGTCGAATATCATCAACAATGCTGCGGCTGCCGTGTTAATGGCGCCGATCGGATTGAGCATGGCGAATACGTTGGAAGCGTCGCAAGACCCGTTCCTCATGGCGGTCGCGATTGGTGCATCGTTGCCATTTTTAACGCCGATAGGTCACCAATCGAATATTTTGGTGATGGGACCTGGCGGCTATAAATTCTCTGACTACTGGCGTTTAGGTCTACCGCTATCAGCCGTCATGTCCGTTGTGGCGCTGATTATGATTTCGCTGACTTGGCCAATGTACGGGTAACAGCAGCTCCGCGCGCGACGATACGTACTTGAGCAATAGTGTTTTCTAAGAGTTCTTGACGTTCGGCCGCGGAGGCATCAAGCGCATCGGCACCTACGCTAAAAACGATGCGGACAATGGCATCAGCCTGCAGTTCGGCAAGGTTGCGCTCAAAGTCTTGTTCATCGACCAGATAGTCGACGAGTTCGGCGGTGAAGTGCTCAACCTCACGCTGCACGGCCAATCGGAATTCACGCGAGTTACCGGATTTTTCTTGCAGTAATAGCCGAAAGATAGCCGTGTTATGGCTAACAAACTCCATAAAGGTCGTCACCGAAGCGCGAATGATGGAGCCGCCTTTGGCAATTTGCTGACGTGATTGGCGTAAGAGTTGGCGCAATGCAAGACCGCCTTCATCGACCAAAGTAAGCCCAAGTTCTTCCATGTTTTGAAAGTGGCGATAAAACGAGGTAGGGGCAATACCCGCCTCGCGTGCAACCTCCCGCAAGCTCAACGACGCGTACCCATGCTCAGCACTGAGCTGATTCATTGCTGCTTGAATCAGAGCTCGCCGAGTTTTTTCTTTTTGCGCGGCGCGTACACCTGCCATAGTTGAACTTCCTTTGTGCTTTGATGCCTAAAAGAGAGATTATGTCAGTGAACGCTTGTACACGCAATTCGTCGATTTAGAGCAAATAATGGTTGCAAGGCGGAGCAAAGATGCGTAAATTCAGCGTACACATGTTCGCTAAAAATTTGTTTCTTCGGAAATACGGACATGCCGCTTTTTTAATATAGGTTTTTTATGTCGAAGTCTTCAGTTGCTAAGCCAAAAGTCATTTGGCTCAATACCCTTGTTTTTGCCATCACATTTCTTGTCGCTGCCATTGGTGTTCCATGGTACGGATTGACCCATGGTTTTTCCGCAGGAATGTGGTTTGCACTGGTTGGCACCATCGCCTTTGCCGGAATTTCAATCACCGCGGGTTACCACCGTTTATGGTCACATCGTACTTATGATGCGCATTGGTCACTGCGCATACTATTTGCCTTAGGTGGTGCGCTTGCTGTACAAAACAGTGCCTTACATTGGTCGTCAGATCACCGAGAACACCATAAGCATGTCGACGATAACGACAATGACCCTTATTCAGCGAAGCGCGGCTTTTGGTACTCGCACATCGGCTGGATGCTGCGTGAATATCAAGCCTCGCGTTATCATGACTACAACAACGTCAAAGATCTGCAGAAAGATCCAGTGGTTATGTGGCAGCACCGTCACTACTTAGCATTGACCCTATTGACCACGATTGGTTGGCCGCTGGCGATTGGTCTGATGCTTGGTGATGTGTGGGGCGCGATTATCTTAGTTGGCTTCGCGCGGCTGGTGATTAACCATCACACCACGTTCTTTATTAACTCCTTGGCGCATATCTGGGGCAAGCAGACCTACACCGACCGTAACACTGCGCGCGACAATGGTGTACTGGCGCTGTTGACCTTTGGTGAGGGGTACCACAATTTCCACCATATTTTCTCGGCTGATTATCGCAACGGTATCCGCTGGTGGCAGTTTGACCCGACCAAATGGCTAATTCGTAGTTGTTCTTGGTTAGGGCTGACGCGTAACCTCAAGCGTACCAATGGTTACCAGATTGAAAAAGCCAAGCTGGAAATGCAGTTTAAAAAAGCCAAGGCAAAAGCCGCTATTGGCTGCGAGACAACCCTGCAAAAATTGCATGATGAATACGACGCCTTGATGTTACGTTTACGTGAGTATTATCTGGCACGGAAACAACTGCTCGACAGCAAGACCAAAGCTTTGGCTGGCCACGTACCAAGCATGGATGACATGCAGGCCAAGGTCGCCGAGCTGCGCTCAGCATTCGAGGAGCATAAGCGTAACTTTAAGCAAATGTTGCGCAGTCCACAGCTCGCTGCTTAAACGGCAGCAATAAAAAAGCGAGGCTAAAAAGCCTCGCCTTGTCGGTCAAGATAGCTCGGTATTGCTGTATCGGGCTATTTTTTTGCCTTCGCAAAAGCTTCCGCAAACGCAGAGCCCATTGCTGAATTAGCAGCCGGCTGCGGGCTCTTGCCCCCAGAACGAGGTTTTGGCTGCTTATTCGTAGGGCGCGCTTTGCCCTTTGACGTTTCAGCTTTTTGCGTCGGTGCAGCAGGTGCGTCGTCTTGTAAACGCATGGTGAGACTGATGCGCTTACGTTGAACGTCAACTTCAAGCACCTTCATCTTCACGATGTCGCCGGCTTTCACGACCTCACGCGGGTCGCTGACGAAACTGTTCGACAGCGCACTCACATGCACTAAGCCGTCTTGATGCACACCGATGTCAACGAACGCGCCAAAGGCAGCTACATTTGAGACAACCCCTTCAAGTGTCATGCCAGGACGCAAGTCCTGCAGGGTATCAACGCCCTCTTTAAACGTCGCGGTCTTAAACTCGGGGCGCGGATCACGACCCGGCTTATCAAGCTCACGCAAGATATCGCGGACGGTCGGCAAACCGAATTTTTCATCGGTGTAGTTTTGCGCATTCAAACCTTTCAGGAATGGACTGTCGCCTATGAGTTCGGCCACTTGTTTGTCATGGTCAGCGGCGATTTTCTCTACCAGTGAATACGCTTCAGGGTGCACGGCCGAGCGATCGAGAGGTTGGGTGCCATCCATGATGCGTAGAAAGCCAGCCGCTTGCTCAAACGATTTCGGCCCCATGCGGGCAACGTCGAGTAGACTTTTACGATCGGCAAACCGGCCGTTGCTGTCACGGTGGGCAACAATATTTTGGGCGAGCGTTTTATTCAAACCGGCTACGCGCGCAAGTAAGGCAACCGATGCGGTATTGGCATCGACACCCACAGCGTTAACACAGTCCTCAACCACAGCATCAAGACTCTGGGCAAGCTGCGCTTGGCTTACGTCATGTTGGTATTGCCCAACACCGATAGATTTCGGCTCAATCTTCACTAACTCGGCGAGTGGATCTTGCAGGCGACGAGCAATCGACACGGCGCCACGTAGTGATACATCAAGGTCTGGAAACTCTTGTGCGGCCAATTCAGAAGCCGAATAAACCGACGCGCCTGCCTCATTCACAATCACTTTATTTACTTTCAAATCGCTTTGCGCTTTAAGCATATCAGTAACAAGTTTATCGGTTTCACGCGAGTGAGTACCGTTACCGATAGCAATCAGTTCGACTTTGTGTTGTTTGCACATACCAGCGAGCGTTCGCATAGCCTTGTCGACCTGGTTTTGCGGCTGGAACGGGAATACCGTATTGGTGCCCAGTACCTTGCCGGTGCTATCTACTACCGCAACCTTGATGCCTGTGCGAACGCCCGGATCAAGACCCATGGTGGTCTTCGCCCCGGCGGGTGCTGCCATCAACAGATCTTTGAGGTTATTGGCAAAGATCTTAATTGCATCCGCTTCAGCGCGCTCGCGCACGCTGCCAAATAGTTCAGTTTCCATGTGCAAGAGCAGCTTGATGCGCCAGGTCCACTGAATGGTCTGTTGCAGCCAAGCATCGGCGGCGCGATCTGCAGGGCTAAACTGAATGTGTTCTGCGACCAGTTGCTCACCGTAGCTCCGCGCTTTCGGGTCTTCCTGTTGCGGGTCGGCATCGAGCTTTAATTGCAGGATGCCTTCATTACGGCCACGGAACAGCGCCAACGCACGATGCGAAGGAATTTTTTTCAGGGCTTCGCTGAAGCTAAAGTAGTCGCGATATTTGGCGCCCTCTTGCTCTTTACCTGCTGCGACAGTGCTAGTAATTTCAGCGTTATTCCACAGATAATCGCGAACTTTCTTCAATAATGCGGCATCTTCAGCAAACCGCTCCATCAAAATAAAGCGCGCGCCTTCAAGCACCGCCTTGCTGTCAGCAAAACCTGCGTCAGCATTGAGGAAACCTGCAGCGAGTGCTTCCGGGTCTTGGCTGGGGTCTTGCAGTAGCTGATCGGCAAGCGGTTCTAGACCTGCTTCAATCGCAATTTGGCCTTTCGTACGACGCTTCGGTTTGTAGGGTAGATAAAGGTCTTCTAATTCAGTTTTGGATTGTGTGGCAAGAATGGCTTTTTCGAGCTCTGGAGTAAGTTTTTCTTGGTCACGAATACTAGCCAAAATCACGTCACGGCGGTCATTAAGCTCACGTAAATAGGTTAACCGCTGGGCCAAATTACGCAGTTGCGTATCGTCTAATCCGCCGGTTACTTCTTTTCGGTAACGCGCAATAAAGGGCACCGTTGCACCCTCGTCGAGCAGGGCAATGGCCGCTTGGACCTGCTGGGCATTCACTGCTAATTCGGTCGCGATTTGCTGAGAAATCGAGCTCATAAAAAATCTCTCTTGGTTACGTCTTCTTGAGTTGCCGCGCAGTATAGCAGTCATTCTGCGCTGCTTGCGACCTCCTTACGTTGATTTGTCGCATCCTCTGCGGCGAGTGGCACAAAGTAGCGTTGCTCGCGGTACAACCACGAAGGTAAAGCTGCCCATGCCAGTGCTTGTGCTGCTTCTTCGGCTGGAGCGGGCTGAAGCTCGCCAAGTTGTCGTTGCGCAACATCATAGGTACTAGCGAGCGGTTCTGCGTCGGGTCGTAAAACAGTTATTTTGGCCGGTTGCGTGCTGCCATCTAAATAGGCAAAGGTTTGATTAAACTGCAAAAAGGCACGGTTGGCCGGAGCCGTTTCAGCACTGAGGTCTTGGCCTAATGTGGGTAAGTAGGCCGAAACGCCGGCAAGTGATAATAGGGTTGGCGCAAGGTCAACCTGGCTAGCGATGGTGCGAAGACGTTGTGGCTTAATGTCTGCGCCTAGAATTAGGCCTGGAATATGAAACTTATCCACTGGAACCAGTGCGTCGCCATAGACTCGGTTGTCATGATCAGCCACGACTAAAAACAAGGTATTATCCCAATAGCTACTATTTTTCGCCTGCTGCAAAAAGTTGCCTAAGGCATAGTCCGCATACTTCACAGCATTTTCGACACTTTGCAGTGGAACACCGCTTACCGGCGTGATCTTGTTTTGTGGCAACTCAAAGGGCTCATGATTGGATGAGGTGAAAACCAACGAAAAGAAAGCTTTTTGCTGTTGGTGCAATTCGTTGTAGCGTTCATGCGCCTTGTTGAAGAGATCCTCGTCACTGACTCCCCAGGTTGAAACGAATTGAGGTGCGCTGTAATCGTTCTCATCGATAATCGAAGAAAAGCCATTGCCGGTAAAGAAGCTGCGCATGTTATCGAAATGCGATTCACCGCCGTAAATGAATTCCGTTTGGTAGCCTTGGCGCTGTAACACATCAGCTAGGGTAAAGAAGTTGCGTTGCGACAAGCTTAATTTGACGGTGCTGCGGGCTGGCGTCGGCAAAAAGCCAGCGACCACAGCTTCAATACCCCGCACGGAGCGTGTACCCGTTGCATAGAGCTGCTCAAACCACCAGCCTTCTTCCGACCAACGCGCGAGCTCGGGCGTCAAGCCGCGTTCATAAAAGCCAAAGCCCAAACTTTCTTGCAAAATAATGACAATGTTAAGCGGTTGTGTGCGGTCTCGCGAAGCTTGTTGCCAATGTACTGTGGGATATTCAGGGTAAGGAAACTGAACTTCTTGCAAATAGTCGATATCTGCGACAAAAGCTTTTAAATCGTCGGCGTCTACTTTGCCATACTGGTCGCTAGCGGATGCTTCGTGTTGCATGTTGTAGAGCGCAAATTCGACCGAGTAGGCTGAGCTAATGGTTAATGAATTTACCAGCGCGTCACCGGTGCGGGCAAAAAAGGCTGGGTTCGCGGGGCGATGATCGAAGGTCGAGCGGATTGCGATGACCGTGAGCACAACGAGGAAAGGCCACACCAAAATTGCGGCGGAATACCGTGTACACTTGGGTTGTACACGCTGGCTACGTGCCAAGCGGCGCAAGAGCCAAACGGTAACCACAGTGAACAACAGTGTCAGCAGCAACCAGCCGCGAAAGCCATTCCAAAGCGTCCCAAGGACCTCGCGTGGATAGAGTAAGTATTCAATGAATAGACGGTTAGGGCGCACGTCATATTGCGCAATAAATGCGGGGGTCGCGGCCTCCATAAAAAACAATAGTAGCAAGCTAACCACCAGCCAAGCTTGTAAAAAGCGTTGCCAGAGGCTTCGTAGCGGGGGCAACAAAAGCAGTGGTGCAATGAGCAGTGGTATTGCCAACATGTAGCCAATGACGATTAAGTCGGCACGTACGCCGGTCAACAAAAGTAGTGGCCAGTCAGGTATTTGCTGGATGCGTTCCGCATAAGCTGCAAATAGCGCCATGCGGCTCAGACTAAGTCCTAGCAAGCCCAGCAAAAGTATGTATAAGAGTGGCCGATAGGCATTTAAGCCATGAAAAAAGTGTTGTAACGCTGCTCGCAAACCGTTGCTCCTTTGATAGCACTGAGCAGAGTTTGTGCGAGAAGACTTAAGAAAAGCTTAAGTTACACTTTTATTTGGCGGTGCGGGTGCGTTCGTAGGTGATAGCGGTAATCAGCCAAAAGTGCTGACCCGTTGGTGTACGAACCGCAAACTCGTCGTCGATGCCTTTACCAAGTGCCGCGCGCGCCATGGGGGCATCGATGGAAACCACAGATTTATCGTCGTAGATTTCGTCCGGTCCAACAATGGAAAAACGCTTTTCATCACCGTCTTCGTTTTCCACCGTTACGGTCGCACCAAAGAACACTTTGCCATCTTGTGCAGGCGCATAATCAACTATTTTGAGGACTTCTAGGCGCTTGCGTAAAAACCGAATTCGACGGTCGATTTGCCGCAGCTTCTGCTTGTTGTACTTATAGTCGGCATTTTCCGAGCGGTCGCCCAGACTGGCAGCCCAGGCAACTTTTTCTGTGGTTTCACGTCGCTCAACACGCCATAGATGATCGAGTTCTGCCTGAAGTTTGGCATAGCCATTGCGGGTGATGAGATTGGTTCTAGGCATAATGGACGTTGTGTTTAATTGTCTACGAGCAAATTAAAGTTGAGTTGCGCACACAGCCCGCTATCTTTTGGGCTGGAAAAAATCAGCTCGATAGTATGCAACTCGGCGATGCGTTTGACAATGGATAAGCCGAGTCCCGCGCCTTCGATATGACGGGTTTCTGGATGCCGATAAAAGCGCTCGCCGAGCCGGTTAAGATCTGCCGTTGGAACGCCCGGTCCGTTATCACAAATCAGCAGAGACACGCCGTTTGGTGTTGGTTGGGTGTTAACGGTCACTTGACCTTGCGGGCCAGCATATTTAGCGGCATTTTGTAATAGGTTGCGAAGCATCACGGCCAGGAGGGTCGGTAACCCCAATACTTGTGGCTGTGTCGCAACAGCTAACTGCCATTCACATTCTGCGGTAACGGCCTCCGGTAACTCAGCAATGCTTTCATGCACCAAGGCTTCGAGTGATACTGGGGTGAGTTGCGAGCGACTTAGCTGAGTACCCTCTAGCTTGGTTAAGAGCAGTAATTGATTCACCAGATGAGTTAATCGTTCCGTCGCTTGCTGTACCGCGCGAATGCTAGCGGGATCCGCAGGGTCGATTTGGGCCGCATGCAAGCGCAACGCAGCGAGTGGCGTGCGTAATTCATGCGAGGCGTCGGCAATAAAGTTTTTCTCGCGCTCTAGGTAAGTGTGCACGCGTGCAAGCAGCGCATTCATATTCGCCTGAATAGGCTCTAGCTCGCTCGGTAGGTGCGCATTGAGTGGTCGTAAGTCATGGGCATCGCGTTGCTGCAACTGTTGTGCGAACTGCTTGACTGGCCGCATAAACCAGATAATCGTCAAGAGGATGGCCAGCGACAAAGGCAACCATGTGAGTAATACTATCCAGCGCTGGTTTTCGGTAATATAGGCGGAAAGTTCACCGCGTACATCTTCACGCTGTGCGGTATAGATCCAACTTTGTGTCTGGCGGTCGAAATAACTGAAGCCGATCCAAGTATAATCGCCGCGCACGACTTCGTGGTAGCCGCGCGTGGGCTGGGAAAGCGGTGTGCCAACCGCATTTTCACTCGCCAATAATAAATTACCCTTTGTGTCCCAGACCTGAAAGGCTAGCTTACGCTCATAAGGGTGTCCGTCCGTTTGGCGTTCGTCACCTTCTTCTTCGTAATTTCCGGGTAGCTGAGGCAATTCGATGATACGCAATGAACCGGTTTGATCGAGAAAGCCTGGGTCGTGGATCAGGCTTTTCAAAACGCGTGTGGTTTGAGCCAACTCTGCATCGAAGACTTCGTCTAGCTCATGTAGGGTCATGCGGTAGTTGAGCCATGCACCTAATGCCAAGACCGCAATGACCACGATATTTGTACTGATTAAGAGTTGTCGTCTTAAAGATAAGGACTTCATACTTGCTGTCCTTGGTAATCTTGGTTCAAAATATAGCCGACACCACGGACGTTGCGGAGTAAATCGCGGCCCAGCTTTTTGCGCAAGTGATGCAGATGGACTTCAATTGCGTTGCTCTCAATTTCAGCTTCCCAACCGTAGAGTACAGACTCTAAGTGTTCGCGCGATAAGATCCGTTTGGGATTCAGCATGAACTCTTTCAGTAAAAGCCACTCACGTCGCGTTAGATCGACGATATCGTTATCCACCCGTACATCATGACTGGCGAGATCCATGGTTAAGTTGCGCCAGTGAATCGCATCCGATTGACGACCTTGGTGACGCCGGACCAACACCCGTATACGTGCTTCGAGTTCGCGTAAATCGAAGGGCTTGACGACATAGTCATCGGCTCCGGCATCAAGCGCTGCAACTTTCTTTTCGACGTCGTCCCATGCAGTGAGAACGAGGATTGGAGTTGGCAAACCGCGGCTTTTAAGTTTTGCAATGAGAGGAATGGCAAGCCCATCGGGTAAGCCTAAATCAAGAATCAGCAGTTGAAATGTATCGGTACTCAGGGCGCTTTCGGCTTGCCGTTGGCTGACGCAATGATCCACATGATAGCCTAGCTTTTTGAGTCCAGTAACGATGCCTTCAGCGATCAGGGTGTCGTCTTCCACGAGCAGCAGGCGCATAGTTTCTCCACGATTCAAGTGATGTCTATAACAATGCTACATTTCGAAACTTAAGCAAATCTTAATTTAGCGCAAACGAATGGATATCTCGTTCGACAAGTGACAAGCCTAGGCCTAAGTTATAGTTTACTCAACAGATACAAACGAAGGATTGGAGGCGTCATGACCCAGTGGCAAAAAGCTGAGCAGTTTTTAGCGACGACCCATGAGGTATTAAACCAGCCACCGGCATTGGAAAATTATAACCTTTTCCATGCGGATCTAGCCCTGCAAGAGGCAGTGCAGCGCGGACATGCGAATTGGGCAGAGCCTGATATCGCCGCGATGGGAGCTTTGGCTGGGCAAGCGGACACCATCGCCTTGGGCTTTCAGGCAAATGCCCATAGGCCGCAGTTTCAGTCCCACGATCGCTTTGGCCATCGGGTGGACCTTGTAGAGTATCATGACGCTTATCATCAGCTCATGCAGATAGCTACCGCGCATGGGTTGCATGCGTCGCCATGGGCAAAACCGCAGCTTGGTGCCCATGTAGCGCGGGCGGCGCAATACTATATGCACACGCAAGTTGAGGCGGCGCACGGCTGTCCCATAACCATGACTTTTGCCGCCGTGCCGGCCTTGCAACACCAGCCAGACATTGCTAAGCAGTGGCTGCCGAAACTCTTGGCGCCTAGCTATGACCCGCGTAACGTTCCCGATCAGCAAAAGCAGGCGGTCACTATAGGGATGGCGATGACCGAGAAACAGGGCGGTTCAGACGTGCGCGCCAACACCACCCGTGCTTATGCGGTGGGCACTGAAGGGCCAGGACAACTCTATGAGCTGGTGGGGCATAAATGGTTTGTTTCGGCACCAATGTGCGATGCGTTCTTGGTGCTGGCGCAAACTAAACACGGCTTGAGTTGCTTCCTCATGCCACGCTGGCGCCCCGATGGCACGAAGAACCCACTGCAAATTCAACGTTTGAAAGACAAAATGGGCAATGTAGCGAATGCTTCAAGCGAAGCCGAGCTGCGCGGTGCTATGGGGTGGATGATTGGCGAGGAAGGGCGCGGCGTTCGAACCATTATCGAAATGGTGGCAATGACCCGCTACGACTGCATGATCGGCTCCTCCGCCGGTATGCGCCAGGCGACAGTGCAGGCGCTGCACCATTGTCAGCACCGTGCGGCGTTTGGTGCCCAACTCATTGACCAGCCACTCATGCAAAACGTACTTGCCGATCTAGCCCTAGAAAGTGAGGCAGCACTGGCATTGACAATGCGCATGGCCACTGCGCTCGATCAGCGTGACAATGAACATGAACAAGCGCTGGCGCGGATCGTGGTTCCGGCGGGCAAATATTGGATCTGCAAGCGTACCCCGGAACATGCCTATGAAGCGATGGAAGTGATTGGTGGTAGCGGCGTGATGGAGAACTGCATCATGCCGCGGCTCTATCGTGAAGCTCCGATCAACGCAATTTGGGAGGGCAGTGGTAACGTTCAGTGTCTGGATGCTCTGCGGGCGGTGGAGCGACAGCCTGAGTCCTACGCTGCCCTGCAAGCTGAGCTACTACAGGTAAAAGGCGCAAATAAAGCCCTTGATAAAGCAATTGCTGAGTTACCCAAACGCCTTGCGCAAGCGCAGGCGCAACCGTTCTTCGCCCGGCAATGGGTGGAGCATATGGCGCGCACGATGCAAGCCGCTCTGTTACAACAACATGCGCCCAATGCTGTCGCCGACGCCTTTTGTCAAAGTCGCTTGGGTGAGGTATCTCATATGGGCTATGGTAGGTTGACTGACGCAACAGCGGCAAAGACGATTTTACGTCGCGCGTGGCCTCATGAATAACTGAGAACAATGAAGAATAACAAGGACTCTCCATGACTCTATCGGAAATGCTCGCGCGTAATGCTCGCAAATACGGCGATGCCTTGGCCATCACTGATGATGCTAAGCAGTTAAGTTGGGCTGAACTCAATACCCAAGTAGAAGAGCTAGCCGCTTGGCTGCAGCAGGAATATCAGGTGCAGGCCGGCGATCGCGTGGCCTTGGTGATCCCCAACTCAATTGCCTTCGTGCTTGGCTTCTTTGCCATTCAGCGCTTGGATGCGATCGCCGTACCTATCAATGTTCGACTCACAACACCAGAGCTAAGCTATATCATGGAGGACTCAGGCGCTAAGTTAGTGCTTACTTGCAGCATGACAGATCAAGCGTTAAAAACGTTGGTTACCTCTGGATTGCCGGCATTGTGGTTGGATGAATGGCAACCTGGCTGGGCAAAAGAAACGTCTTTGCCGAAGACTGAAGCAAGTGCTGAAAGCCCATGTATTCTGCTCTACACCTCTGGTACTACCGGACGGCCGAAAGGTGTACTGTTTCAACAAAAGGCCATTCAATCGGTGGCGACCATGATTGCCCTCGAAATGGCGATGTCGCCGCGCAGCAAGTTATTGCACTTAATGCCTTTTACTCATTCGGCGCCGCTGAACCTATTTCTTTTAGCTGGTACCTTGGTCGGTGCCACGCATGTAGTCGCGCCAACGTTCACTCCAGACTTACTCTTAAACCTCGTTTCCAAACATCGCGTGACGCACTTTTTTGGCGCGCCCGTGGCGTACTTGCTTACCGCACAGCAGCCCGCCATTGAGCAGACTGACTTGAGTAGCGTGACGCACTGGATCTATGGCGGCGCGGCGATGTCCACCGAACACACGAAGTTAGTGCAACGCGCCTTCCGCTCTTCAGATTTTTATTGTGTGTACGGACTCACTGAGGCGGGTCCCTCAGGAATTCTATTACTACCTGACGAGCATGCCGAGAAGGCTGGTTCGGTCGGTCGCCGTGCGGCTTTTAACACCGAAGTACGACTGCGCACCGAGGCGGGCAATGAACCTGGGGTGGAAGAACCAGGTGAAGTCGAGATTTTTGGCGAGGGCATGATGCAGTGTTATTGGCAAAACCCTACAGCAACGCAAGCCACCTTCACCAGCGATGGTTGGCTGAAAACCGGTGATATTGCGGTACGTGACCAAGATGGCTTCTATTGGATTAAAGATCGCAAGAAAGACATTATCATCAGTGGCGGTGTGAACATCTATCCTCGCGAAATTGAGGACGCTCTAAGTGAGCACCCTGCGGTGGCAGAGGCGGCGGTTAGAGGCATCCCGCATGAGCAGTGGGGCGAGTCGGTTAAAGCGTACGTCGTATTGCGCGAAAAAATGAGCAATCTGCAGGACGAACTGACCGAATTTCTCGCGCAACGTCTCGCCGACTACAAGTTGCCGCGCAGTTACTTGGAACTAGATGCCCTGCCGCGCAATGCCAATGGCAAGGTTTTAAAGCACGAGCTGGCATAGTTAACATATTTAGATACAAAAACAGGATGCCCGACACAGTTGATGCGTTGGCAAAACGGGTGCCTTCTTTTATAGTGACAACAACAAGATAACACTGGGAGCATCGCTCGCATGTCACAAGAAACATTCAAAATTTTAGTGGTCGATGATGACGCTCGGCTGCGTGGTTTGCTGGAACGTTACCTCACTGAGCAAGGCTTTTACGTGCGTTCGGCAGCGCAAAGTGAGCAAATGGACCGACTGTTAGAACGCGAAAACTTCCATCTAATGGTATTGGATTTAATGCTGCCCGGCGAAGACGGCTTATCGATTTGCAAACGTTTACGGCACGCCAATAACGAAATTCCAATTGTGATGTTGACGGCCAAAGGCGATGAAGTCGACCGTATCATTGGTCTTGAGCTCGGTGCAGATGACTACTTGGCGAAGCCCTTCAACCCTCGGGAGTTGTTGGCGCGCATTCGTGCGGTATTGCGGCGTCGTGGTAAAGAAATTCCGGGGGCGCCAAGTGCCGATGATGAGGAGATCGTGTTTGGCGAATTTCGCTTGAACTTGGGCACGCGGGAAATGTTCAAAGGTGACGAACCGATGCCATTGACCAGCGGCGAGTTTGCGGTCCTGAAAGCCCTCGTCACACACCCCCGTCAGCCGATGTCTCGCGATAAACTGATGAATCAAGCACGCGGTCGTGACTACAGCGCGTTAGAGCGCAGCATCGACGTACAAGTATCACGCCTGCGCCGCATGTTAGAAGTTGACCCAACCAGCCCGCGTTACATCCAGACCGTATGGGGACTCGGCTATGTATTCGTGCCTGATGGCAGTAAAAAAGCCTAGCTTATGAGACTCTTTCCGCGCTCAGCGTTTGCGCGAACCGTAGCGCTGATCGCATTCTTGCTACTGATCAACCAAATCGTTTCCTACGTGATGGTTGGCTTGTATGTGGTCAAACCCAGCTTGCAGCAAATTAGTTCCGTGGTCGCCAAACAGGTACAAGGTATTATCGTACTCGACCGCTGGCTTGGCGAGCAAGATCTCTCAACAGCTGAAAAGCGATTGTTGGCGAAGCGCTATACCGACGCGGTCGGAATTGATGGCTTCACCGAGCGTGAGGCACTGGCCAATGACTTGACCAACGCCTCGACGTACAACTTTCTCTCCGACCAAATGAGTCAATATCTTGCGGCCGACACTGAAGTACGTATCGCCCAAGGGGAGATTTATTATGTGTGGATCCGCACCGAATCTCTCGATGGCTATTGGCTACGCATTCGTCTCGATACCTTTGATGAAGCGCGTTTTTCCCCGCTGTTGTTTTATCTTATTTTGATTGGTGGACTGAGCGTGTTGGGGGGGATGTGGTTTACCAACTGGCAGAATAAGCCATTGAAATCTTTGGAGGCTGCGGCTGCGCAAGTCGGTCGTGGCGAATACCCAGATGAGTTGCCGGAGCGTGGTTCAACCGAGGTGATTGCAGTGACGCGGGCCTTTAATCAGATGACGCAAGGCGTGAAACAACTTGAGCAAGATCGCGCACTGCTCATGGCGGGAGTGTCACATGATCTGCGCACGCCGTTAACACGGATTCGGCTGGCCACCGAAATGATGCCGCCCAATGAAGACTATCTCGCCGAAGGAATCATCGGTGATATAGATGATATGAATGCAATCATCGACCAGTTTATTGATTACGTGCGGATTGACACGCATGCCGATTCAGATTGTGAGAACCTGAATTACCTCGTTGAGGACGTCGTCGGCCACGTCCCTGAAACCTGGCAAGCGGATATTATGGTGAATTATGGCGAGATGCCAGAGATCCCGGTGCGGGCCATCTCAATCAAACGAGTGCTGTTGAATTTACTGGAAAATGCTGAGCGTTATGGCGGTGGCCGCGTGCTGATTGAAACCGGCTACAGCGCGGATAAAGAAAAAGTTTGGGTCACCGTAAGTGATGATGGCGAAGGCATTCCAGCGGCGCAAATAGAGCATGTCTTGCAGCCGTTTACGCAAGGTGACAAAGCTCGCGCGAGTAAAGGTTCAGGGCTTGGTTTAGCGATTGTGAAGCGTATCGTTGAGCGCCACGGAGGACGCATCACCTTTGGCCGCAGCAGTAAGCTGGGTGGCTTGGCAGTCCGCATCGAACTACCAAGCATCAAAGCCGCGAACTGTTAGTCGCGAATGCGATTTAAACCATTTAGTGCGGCGACCCGGTAGGCTTCAGCCATGGTTGGATAGTTAAAGGTGGTGTTGACGAAATACTCAATCGTGTTGCCTTCACCTTTTTGTTCCATAATGGCTTGGCCGATGTGAATGATTTCCGCAGCCCGCTCACCAAAACAATGAATCCCCAGCACTTCTTTGGTTTCACGGTGGAATAGAATTTTCAGGCTACCGACCGCCATGTTTGAGATTTGTGCACGCGCTAAATGTTTAAATTGTGCGCGGCCCACTTCGTAAGGCACTTTTTGTTGCGTCAATTCTTCTTCGGTTTTACCAACTGAACTGATTTCCGGAATCGTGTAAATGCCAGTCGGAATATCACTGATAAGGCGTTTTTCGCAGTCGCCTTCTAGCATAGCGGTAGCGCAAATGCGGCCTTGGTCATACGCAGCTGAAGCAAGTGAAGGATAGCCGATAATATCGCCGACGGCGAAGACGTTCTCAACTTCGGTTTGATACTGATTTGAAACCTCAAGTTGGCCGCGTGAATTCGGCTTCAACCCTAAAGCGGCAACGTTCAATTCTTCGATATTACCTGAACGGCCGTTGGCATAGAGCAAGCAATCCGCATCCAAACGCTTGCCTGACTTGGTGAACAGGGTCACCCCGTCTGCATGGCCTTCAATGCGTTCGTATTCTTCGTTGTGGCGGATCACTACGCCGTTGTTGCGTAAGTGGTAGCTTAGGGCGTCAGAAATTTCCGCATCAAGGAACGACAGCAAGCGATCACGGGTGTTTATAAGGTCAACTTTAACGCCTAGCCCACGAAAGATACTGGCATATTCGCTACCAATGACACCTGCACCATAAATGATGATGCTTTTTGGCTCGTGCTTCAGCGACAGTACCGTGTCTGAGTCGTAAATTCGTTCGTGAGAAAAGTCGACATCAGGTGGATGATAAGGGCGCGAGCCTGTAGCAATGACGATTTGCTTAGTACCGATATACTCGACCGTACCATCGTCTTGGGTGATTTTGATGGTATGGGAGTCTTCGAAACTGGCGGTGCCGTGGAGTACGGTAACGCCATTGCGCTGATAAAATCCGCTGCGCATTTGTACCTGTTTCTGAATCACGCCTTGGGCATGTTTAAGAATCGCTGCAAAAGACATGCTATGCGGTGCGCAGGCTCCCATAAATAGCGGATTCGTATTGTATTCAATTAAACGGCTGACCGAATGGCGTAGGGCTTTTGATGGGATGGTTCCCCAATGCGTACAACCACCACCGAGCGAATCATGTTTTTCGATCATGGCAACACTGCGACCTTTTTTGACCAGCTGCATGGCTGCGCCTTCGCCGCCAGGTCCACTGCCGATAACCACAGCGTCAAATTGTGTCGTAACTTCGCTCATGAAAAGCTCCTGTTGGTTGTACCGCCTATAACGAGCCGCTATAGTAACCGAAACGGCCGGTGCAGAGCTAGTAAGGCAAGCTTATTCCGGCTATTTCCAGAAAACATTTCGTTGGCGGTAAAGCATGGCCCGAAAACCAATTCCTGAAATCCTACAACGTCAAATTGTAGCTCGTAGTCGCCTGTTGCGCATTGAGGCGGTGGATTTGAAGTTCAGTAATGGCGTGGAGCGGCAGTTTGAACGTATGCAGAGCAGCGGTCGTGGCGCAGTGATGATTGTGCCGTTTATTGATGACGAGCAAATTATGCTGGTGCGTGAGTACGCCGCTGGCTTACATAATTACCAATTGGGTTTTCCCAAAGGCCTCATTGATCCAGGTGAAACGCCAGAGCAGGCCGCCATCCGAGAACTCAAAGAGGAAATCGGTTTTGGTGCTCGGGAACTGACGCCACTGAAAAGTGTAACTATGGCGCCACAATTTTTCTCAGCGACCATGCATATTTTTATCGCGCGGGACCTCTACCCAGAGAAGTTGGAAGGGGATGAGCCGGAGCCACTTGAGCAAGTGCCATGGCTCTTAAGCAAGGCTGAAGCGCTGTTGGCGCAAGAGGATTTTACTGAAGCGCGAAGCATTGCGGCGCTGTTAATGACCTTGAGGGAATTAGAAAAGTGAGCCCCAAAGAGTACACAGAATTACTTGAAGGCGCCGCGCGTATCGCGCAAAGCGCCGGCGACTTGATTATGGAGCTCTACGAAGAACAGGCTTACGCCACCTATGAAAAGGCTGATGAGTCTCCGGTAACTAGCGCTGACTATGCGGCGCATCGCTTGATTACTGAAAAATTAACCGAGCTCACACCTGATATACCTATACTCTCGGAAGAGGGAGCGCATCTGAGTCTTGCGGAACGCCAAAAGTGGCAACGTTATTGGTTAATCGATCCGATTGACGGTACGCAAGAGTTCATTGCACGCAGTGGCGACTTTACCGTGGTTATTGCCTTGGTTGAAAAACATCAACCGCATTTAGGTGTCATCTATTGGCCTGCGGGCGACAAGCTTTATCTTGCGCAGCGTGGGGCAGGAGCTTTTCGGCGTGATATTAACGGTGAGCAGCGATTACAGGTGCGGCAACTGCGGCAGCCTGCAACGGACCCTGTCATCCTCGCTATTAGTCGTCGCCAACCCCGTGAACGGGTGATGCAACGCATGAATCCCGACCGCGACCTAAGCACGCTGCCGGCTGGCAGTTGTTCCTTAAAAGCCTGTCTGATAGCGGAAGGGCAAGCGGATTGTTTTTTACGCGTCGGGCCAACCGGCGAATGGGATACAGCGGCGGCCGATGTGATTGTGGGCGAAGCTGGCGGCAGTATTGTCAGTGAAGCCTTTAAGCCGCTGACCTACAATGAAGAAGTCGAATTAGGCAATCCCAACTTCCTGATACTAGGCGATCCTAAAGTGCCGTGGCAGGACGTGTTCATTCGTCATCGGGGGCATCCTGAAAATCCGCCCGAGGCATGATATTCACGGTTTCATGTAATTCCGACCACACCAAAATTGCTTCGCCGCTGCGAAGTTGGTCGCGTACGTCTTCAACCTTCTCGTTGAGGGACTTTTCATCTAAACCATAATCAGTGCCTTCGCGCAAAACAAAGGCTTCAATGATTGCCTCGAGGGTCGCTTCGTCAAGTTGTTGCCATGGGATCTGCATTAGTCTTCCGCCTCTACTGACTGCAAATTTTCTTCTGCCTCCATCCACTGTTCTTCCGCTTGTCCCAGCGCTTGTTGGAGTTTGGCCTGCTGCTGCAATAGCTCGGTGAGTTTGGGCTTGTTCTCAGCTTCGTACAAACTATTGTCGGCAAGCTTAGCGTTAATTTCAGCCAGTGCTTGCTCATGTTTGTGGACTTCTTTTTCGTATTTTGCGACCGCATCTTTAAATGGCTTGAGGCGTTGGCGTCGCTCAGCCGCTTCGCGCTTTTCCGCTTTGCGGTCAACTTTCGGCGATGATGGACTTTCTTGTGTTTCTGCAGGGGCTTTCTGTTGGCTTTGTAACCACTCATGGTAGGCATCAAGGTCGCCGTCGAATGGTTGCACTTGGGCATCGGCAACTAAGAAGAATTCGTCAACCGTCGTGCGCAACAGGTGCCGATCGTGGGAAACAATCACCATAGCGCCTTCAAAGTCTTGCAAGGCATAGACCAAGGCTTCTCGCATGACGGAATCAAGGTGGTTGGTCGGCTCATCGAGCAAGAGTAGGTTGGGCTTTTGATACACGATTATGGCTAAAACCAAGCGTGCTTTCTCGCCGCCCGACATGGGCGCGACCAGCCGCGTGGCTTGATCACCGGAAAAACCAAAGCTGCCCAGAAAGTCACGTAATTGTTGTTCTGTGGCCTGCGCATCAAGACGTTGGATATGCTGAAGTGGGGTCGCGTTACTATCCAACAGCTCTAATTGATGTTGCGCAAAGTAGCCCAGCTTGATTCCGGAGTTAAGTTCTAAGGTGCCTTTTTGTGGTTTAATTTCACCGGCAAGCAGCTTGACTAGGGTTGATTTACCGGCACCATTTCGCCCCAACAGGCCAATACGGCTGCCGGGTACCAAATTGAATTTAATGGATTGCAGAATCACCGTGTCACCATAACCCGCCTGCACATTATCGAGGGTAAGGAGTGGGTTTGGCAGTTGTTCGGGGGGCCGAAACTGGAACTGAAACTGGCTATTTGCTACCAAAGGAGCACTTGCAGTTAGCCGTTCTAGGGCTTTGATGCGGCTTTGTGCTTGCCGTGCCTTGCTAGCTTTGTAACGAAAACGGTCGATGTACTTTTGTAAATGCTTACGCTGCGCTTGTTCTTTCTCAAACTGCGCTTGTTGCTGGGCAATTTGTTCAGCGTACTGTCGCTCGAAGCTTGAGTAGTTTCCGCTGTAGGACGTCGCAGTTTGCTGTTCAATGTGAACAATCTGTTGGCAGACCGCATCGAGGAAATCGCGGTCATGCGAAATCAGCAGCAGGGTTCCTGGAAACCTTTGTAGCCAATCTTCCAGCCAAAAAATAGCGTCGACGTCTAAGTGGTTCGTCGGTTCGTCGAGCAATAACAAGTCCGCACGCGCAATCAATGCCTGGGCAAGGTTTAAGCGCATGCGCCAACCACCCGAAAAGGCCTTCACGGGCTGCTGGAATTGTGCGTCACTAAAGCCGAGTCCCGCCAGTAATGAAGCGGCCCGAGCTGGGGCCTCGTAAGCACCAATTGTTGCTAACTGGTCGTGCAGACGCCCGATGGCGTGGCCATCATCTGCAGCTTCCGCTTGTTTCAATTGATCTTCCAACGCCCGCAGTTCAGTATCACCATCAAGCACATAATCTAAGGCTGCTTGATCAAGGCCGGGCGTTTCTTGTTTGACGCTGGCAATACGCCATTGTTTGGGGACCTCACAGTCACCTTGCTCGACTTGCAATTCGCCGCGCAGCAACTCAAATAACGAGGACTTGCCGGTGCCATTACGTCCCACTACGCCAACGTGATGGCCGGGGAAAATCGTAATGTCAGTATTTTGGAGCAGGACGTTGCCGCCGCGCATTAGCGCCATGCCGCGGATAGAAATCATGCAGAACCTTGTGCTTGGTGTTGATCTTTGAATCTGCGACAATTATACCTGAAGCAACACGAGGTGAATATGGCACGCACACGGAAACGATTTATTGCTGGCGCTGAATGCCCAGCTTGCGGTGCTGCAGATACATTGCAGCTAACCATCAGTACTGACCCAGAGGGGAATGTGCGTGAAGAACAGGTGCAGTGTGTGGCCTGTCAGCATACGTTTAAAGATAAAGAAGAACCCAAACAACAAGCGACAAACAACGACGATACGTTGATCGGCTTATTTAAACCCGAATAATCACACTCGAATAAGGGAACAGCTATGAACACCTATGATCCTGTCGTACTCACCGGAATTTGGATAATTATCGCTACATTATTGGTGCAGTGGGCAACCGCTGCCGCAGTGAAAGCCAAACAACCTGGTGCGATACCGGGTAAGGTGCCGGAAGATATTAGCCATGATTCACTCGTGTTTCGTACCCACCGTACGTTTATGAACTCGCTCGAAAATGTCCCGATGTTTTTGTTCACCGTGTTTTTAGGCATGTTTATTGGCCTAGATTCAGTGTGGTTTGGTTATTGGGTCATGTTATTCGCACTGGCGCGAATTCTGCACATGGTGCTCTACTATGCGATAGCGACCGAAAAGAACCCGAGCCCGCGGAGTTGGTTCTTTGTGCTAGGTGCGGTGGCGAACATCGCCGTATTAGTGCAGTGCGCTATGGCTTTGTGGGCCTAGTGCATGGACTTTCTTGCGCTCGCTTATGCGCTCGCAGTGGGTCTCATCATCGGCCTCGAGCGCGGCTGGAGCCAGCGCGACAAAAGTGAAGGCCAGCGGTTTGCTGGCCTGCGAACCTTCGCTATAACCAGCCTGTTAGGCGGATTATTGCCGCTGCTAACGCATGTTCTACCCGAAACTTTTGTGTTGGTGTTGTGGGTTGCTGTTTTCTTTAGTATCACCGCATTAGTTGTTGTCGCACATTTGCTCGAAGCGCGACAAACGTCCGATTTTGGTATCACTACCGAGCTCGCGTTGCTGCTGACCTTCCTATTGGGGTCATTATGTGCCATCGGCTTGGTTGAGATCGCCGTACCTGCCGCCGTTATTGCGGCCTTCTTACTGAGTTTGAAACCCCTCTTGCACGGTTGGTTGGAACGCCTACAGCAGCGTGAATTATTTGCGATTCTGCAGATGTTGCTAATTAGTGTGGTGTTATTGCCATTGCTACCTAATGAGGGTATTGGCCCTGGCAATGTTATCAATCCGTACTTGGTTGGCTGGATGGTGGTACTGATTACCGGCATCTCGTTTGTTGGTTATTTTGCCATTAAAGTCCTCGGTAGCCACCGAGGTATTTTATTAACGGGGCTCCTTGGGGGCTTGGCTTCGTCAACCGCAGTAACACTGAGTTTGAGTCGAATCGGTAAGGTGCAACAACAGGGCCATAAATTACTCGTAGCTGCGATTTTACTTGCTGCAGGGACCATGTTCCCGCGTATGCTTCTCGAAGTCGCCGTGCTTAACCAAGAGTTATTACGCAGCTTGTTCTGGCCACTGACGGCGATGATGTTGGTGACCTATGTGGGTGTGTTCTACCTAATTCGACGCGCACGGCAAGGGGCCAAGGCGGTGCATATTGGTATCGACAACCCGTTTGATATTGTCACAGCACTCAAGTTTGCTGCGCTCCTTGTGGTGATTCTTATCCTTGCTCACTATGCCCATGAATATTTTGATGCGCTTGGTATCTATGCCGTAGCAGCCATTTCCGGTTTGACTGATGTCGATGCTATCACGCTCTCGCTGGCCAAGATGTCCGGTAATGGTCTTTCGAATACGGTAGCGGTGCCCGCGATATTGCTTGCTGCCAGTGTCAATACCGCAGTGAAGGTTGGGCTTGTGGCGACTTTAGGCCATCCAAATATGCGCCTCGCCAGCGGCGCTATTGCTGGTTGCGCACTGGCTGCCGGCTGGTTCATTTGGTGGGTGCAATTGTAAGTACAGACGCGAGTACTGGAGGCTTTAGCTGAAATCGCCTAGACTATAGCGCCACAGTTTGAGCGTTAGCGAACCTGCAAAAAGGAGCGGTAAGCAATATGAGCCAAGATTATCCAATCGGTACCCAAGGAAAGCCATGGGGCGAAGCAGAAAAGCAAGAATGGTACGCGCAGCAAACCAAACAGCGTGACTATGAAAATGATGTGATACGCCGTATCGATCACTTGCGTGAACAGTTCGATGTGGAAACCTACGGTGAGTTGAACTACGCGGGTAATTCTTATCCATTGTTCGTAGTGCGCAGTCGCAAGTGGCGTGCAGAGTTGCCGACGGTATTAGTTACTGGCGGGGTACATGGTTACGAAACGAGCGGCGTACATGGAGCCTTGTATTTTCTTGAAACCGAGGCGGTCAATCACTTAGCACGTTTCAATATTATCGTCGCCCCTTGTTTGAGTCCTTGGGGTTACGAGACGATCAACCGTTGGAACCCCGACGCTATTGATCCGAACCGTTCGTTCAAAGCGAACAGCCCAGCGCAAGAATGTGCCTTGATTATGACCTACTTGAATCAACATAAGCTTGCGCCTGATGTGCATATTGATTTGCACGAAACAACAGACACCGACAACAGCGAATTCCGTCCGGCCAAAGCGGCACGCGACGGTACCGTCAATACTAACTGGAACATTCCTGATGGCTTTTATTTAGTGGCTGATAGTCAACGCTCAGAGCCCGATTTCCAGCGTGCAATTATTGAAACCGTCAAGCCAGTCACGCATATCGCTCCGGCAGACGAAGATGGCTGCTTAATCGGCGCCCCAATGGTGCAAGAAGGGGTGATTGAATACGACGGCAAAGGTTTAGGCTTGTGCATGGGGCTTACTGACGCGCGTTTCGTAACCACGACCGAGGTCTACCCAGATAGCGCCAACACCAATCCAGTCGAATGCGTTGATGCACAGGTAGCGGCGATAAAAGGAGCTCTAGAGTACGCTGCTAAAGCGCTCTAATTTGCATTTGTGCGGGCAGTGTGAGCTGGAAGAAAGAGGACGGACAGTGGAAGATTTATCGCGACCTAGTCAGGGGCACACCGCCACCAGCGAATTAAGTCCGGCCTGCAGCGCGGTGCAGCAATGGGTTGCAGAAGTGGTCATAGGCCTCAATTTTTGCCCCTTTGCGCACCGCGAAGTCGAAAAGCAACGGGTTGTTTACCGCGAAAGTGCCGCACAAACGGTTGAGGTTGCGCTCACCGACTTGGCTAGTGCGATGCAAGAGTTGCTCGAAAATGATCACATCGAAACGACGTTGCTGGTGCTTGGTAAAGGCTTTACAGACTTCGAGGACTACCTCGATTTACTCGACTATGCGCAGCTTACTTTGCGTGAGTTTAACCTTGAAGGTGTTTTGCAAATCGCTAGTTTCCATCCCGACTATCAATTCGCTGATACGGCGGCGGACGATGTCAGCAACTATACCAATCGAGCCCCTTTCCCTGTTTTACACCTGTTAAGAGAGGAGAGTTTAGAAAAGGTGCTTGCACGCTATCCCAATCCTGAAACCATCCCCGAGCGCAATATCGAAGTGGCAGACGAGCAGGGCGCAGATTACTTTCGTGACCTATTACAGCGTTTGCAGCAACGCGATTAGGTAGGCCATCCAATTAAGCGTCGCGCGGCAAGCCTTTTTCAATAGCTCGCGTTAGGCGAAGCAACTGTTTGGTGGTGGTGGCCGCTTTATTATGCTGGCGCTGCAACGCCCAGTCGATATGCTCATCTACCATGTCATTCACATTGCCGCGTTGCATCTGTAGCGCCTCGATAATCGTTGGGTCATGTGGTGCATTGCCCAGCGCCACAGCCAAATTACGCTGCCAAGAGGCAAAGCCGATGCGACGGATGGGAGAGCCCTCGGTACGCTTCAGAAAGGTCTCTTCGTCCCAGCTCCACAATTCGAGGAGTTCTGGAGCATGAAGATCTTTACGCGGGGCAAAATCGTCCTCTGCGGTGAGTTGCGAATAACGGTTCCAAGGACAGATCAGCTGACAATCATCACAGCCGTAGATACGGTTGCCCATAAGTGGACGGTATTCTTCCGGTATCGCCGACTTCAATTCAATCGTCAGGTATGAAATACAGCGGCGTGCGTCGAGTTTATAAGGTTCGACAATGGCTTGGGTTGGGCAGATGGTGATACAAGCTTTGCAGCTACCGCATTTTTCTTCGACCGGCTCGTCAACGGGTAGCGGCAGGTTTACCAATAATTCGCCTAAGAAAAACCAAGAGCCGCCTTGCTCATCCAGCACAAGCGTATGCTTTCCGGTCCAACCTAATCCTGCTTTAACTGCAAGAGGGCGTTCGAGAATAGGCGCGGAGTCGACGAAGGGCCGATAGTCCAAGTCTGCGCAGGCCGCTTTAATCCGCTCGCCTAATTGCTTCAGACGTTTACGCATAAGCTTGTGGTAGTCGCGCCCTAGGGCATAACGACTGATGTAGCCTAGGCGTGGGTTTTTCAGGGTTTTCGCAAAGCCAGCTTCGGCGGGCAAGTAATTCATCCGCACCGAAATAGCACGCACGCTGCCCTCATGGAGCTGGTCGGGACGGGTCCTTAGCTCGGCGTGACGCTCCATATAGTCCATTTCGCCATGCATGCCAGCATCCAGCCACTGTTGCAGCGCAGCGCGTTCACTACTTAGATCAAGATCGGTGATACCGACCTTTTGAAAGCCAAGTTCTTGGCCCCATTTTTTGATATCTAACGCAAGTTGCTGGAAATCCATGTAATTCGTCTTATGCTTACAGGCGAGTGCTCAAAAATAACAAAAAAACAGTGGAGATGCACCGATGCAATTAAGTATGCAGCAGTTGGTCTTTCGTACCAAACAAGTTCGTGAGCGTGAATTAGAAGCAGCGAAGAACCTTGGGGTGAGTCCCTCGCAACTGATGCAGCGTGCCGCTCAGAGCTGTTTGGCTGCACTCGAGCGAGAGCATCCGGCGCCCGCCCGCGTCATGATTTTGTGTGGTCCGGGAAACAATGGCGGCGATGGCTGGGTACTTGCGCGTCTCGCCAGTCGTGTGGGTTATAAAGTTACCGTTGTGGCCGGTGAAGCAAAAACCGAGTTAGCTCAACAAGCCGCGCAAGCGTGGCGCGATCAGCAGGGTCAAGTTGAGCCGCTGGAAGAACTCGATCGCACGCATCTCGCTGAACAAGATGTCATTGTTGATGCCCTGCTGGGAACAGGATTAACACGTGATTTGGACCCGTTGTATGCCCGCGTCGTGGAAACGCTTAATGATGCCAAGGGCTTTCACAAATTATGGGTGATGAGTATCGACTGTCCGACGGGGCTGCAAAGCGATACCGGTATGCCTTGTCCGATAGCCGTGGAGGCGGACTATACGGTGACCTTTATTGCCTGGAAGCCAGGACTTTTGACTGGCCAGGGTGGACATTTTGCGGGGCGCTTAGAGCTTGCCGAACTTGGTATTGCGGCGGCTTTTCGCCAATTAGAGCGCCCGTTCGCCACGCTCATCGAACAAGAAGAGGTCGCACGCCACTTGCCGCCGCGGCAGCGTAGCAGTCATAAAGGTCGACATGGGCACGTGCTTATTATCGGCGGAAGTCTCGGCATGACTGGGGCGGCAGTGCTCGCCGGCCAAGCAGCGCTACGTTCTGGTGCGGGTAAAGTTTCAATCCTGACACAACCGGAAAGTCAGGCGATTATCGCCAGCGCACAACCTGAATTTATGGTGAAACAAACCCAAGCCGAAACGCGCGAACAAGTCATGGCCTTGCTCAACGGTTGTGATGTGGTGGTGATGGGACCCGGTTTAGGTACCAGTGCTTGGGCTGAGCGTTTGTGCAAATGGGTATTAGCAAGTGACCTCCCTGTAGTGCTCGACGCCGATGGCTTGAACTTACTGAGTCAGCATAACGCTTGGTTGCCGCGCTCCGCTTCTTTATGGCTGACGCCACATCCGGGCGAAGCTGCACGTCTACTCGAATGTGAAACCCGCGATGTGGAACAAGATCGTTATGCTGCGGTCGAAGAATTAAGTCATCGTTTTCAGGCGTTTGTTGTGTTGAAGGGGGCGGGTTCGCTGATGGCTCATGCCGATGCACAGCGCTTGAGAATTTGTCAGCGTGGCAGTCCTGCGCTGGCCGTAGGGGGCGCAGGCGATGTGCTGAGCGGTATCGTTGGTAGCCTCGTGGGGCAGGGTTTGCCTGCTGAGGCAGTGTTGCCAGTTGCGACCTGGTTGCATGCGGTAGCAGGTGAGCACGCTGCAATTGCAGGGGAACGTGGTACACTACCGAGTGATTTATTTGGGCCGTTACGGAAGTTAGTTAATCCATGAGTGAAAAGCAGTTTTTCTTGGCGTCAGAAGGCGACCTATTGGCCTTGGCCACGCGTCTTGCAAATGCGGTAAAAGAAAAGAAAAGTGAGGGTGAAGCGCCACTAACGATTCATTTAATCGGTGAGCTGGGTGCTGGTAAAACGACCTTTAGTCGGGGTTTTATTCAAGCTCTCGGACATGCAGGGAAAGTGAAAAGCCCGACGTATACCTTGGTTGAGAGTTATGACTTGACGCCTTGGCAGGTGCATCACTTTGACTTGTACCGCTTGGCTGATCCTGAAGAACTTGAATTTATGGGCATTCGTGATTACCTTGACAGTAATACAATAATTCTGGCGGAGTGGCCGCAACGCGGAAAAGGCGTGCTACCAGAGCCAGATCTTAAGATTGTCATCGCCTATGCTGATGAAGCACGTGATATGACAATAGGTGCGCTAACTACACGAGGTCGAGAGCTCCTCGAAACACTCTAATGCAACGTTTTTTTGCTAAGGTCATGACGCTGGTGTTGGTGGCTTTTGTGCTACCCGTGCAAGCGGCAAATACAATCAAAAACATTCGGATGTGGCCGTCGCCAGATAACACCCGAGTGGTCTTTGACATGGCTGGTGCACCAGAGTATAGCTACTTTTCACTTAATCAATCGCATCCGTATCGTCTCGTCATCGACTTCCCAAGTACCGAACTGAACGTGAACCTCGAGCAGCTTGAGTCAAAGTCGCTGCTACTCAGTAAGATTCGAACCAGCACACCTAAGCTGCCTGGTAGCACGCGCATCGTGCTTGAGCTCGATAAGCAAGTTGACCCAGTGATTCAAGTTTTACCGCCGCAACAGATGCACGGGCATCGTTTGGTGGTAGACCTACCGGGAGCTTCGTTAAAACGCGATGCCGCAGCGTTAAGTGCAGACGACTTGCAAGAGCGCAAAGTGACGATAGCGATAGATGCCGGTCATGGTGGTGAGGACCCCGGCTCAATTGGACCTTCGGGTACCTATGAAAAAGATGTGGTGTTAAAAGTCGCGCGCGCCCTCGCGAAAATGATTAACGACGACCCAGGTATGCAGGCATACCTTATTCGTAGCGATGATTACTATATCAATTTGAATGAGCGCCCGCGTAAGGCCGAGCGCATTAAAGCCGATCTGTTGGTATCAGTGCATGCCGACGGTTTTACATCTCCGCAGCCGCGCGGTGCATCGATTTGGGTATTATCGAATCGTCGCGCAAGCACCGAAATGGGTCGCTTGTTGGAGAACAAAGAACGCCTTTCAGACGTACTCGGCGGTGTGCCAGCGGTTGAGAACGAGGACAACTTTCTCAACGAGACGCTGATCTCGATGAGCATGGATCATGCCATGGCAAGTGGCTACGAAGCAGCCAACGATGTGTTGCGTGAGCTAAAACAGATCACTCGCATGCACAAGTCGAAACCCCAACACGCTAGCTTAGCAGTACTTACCTCAACGGCGATGCCGTCGATGTTGGTGGAAACTGGGTTTATTACGAATCCCACTGAAGAACAATTGTTGCGTAGTAATCAACACCAACAAAAGCTCGCACGAGCGATATATCAGGGGGTGCGCAGTTACTTTATGCGTCGTCCACCGGATGGCACCATGTTTGCAAACAACCGTGCCAGTCGTCATGTCGTGCGTTCGGGTGAGTCATTATCGATCCTAGCGCAGCGCTATAACACTTCTATCGCGGCCATTAAAGCGCGGAATAATTTAAACAGTTCGGTCATTCAAATTGGCCAAGTGCTCGAAATCCCGAGTCCCGAATAGGTTTAGCCATGCCCATACAGTTACTCCCGATTAGCCTGGCAAACCAAATCGCCGCAGGCGAGGTCATCGAGCGTCCCGCATCAGTGGTGAAGGAGCTCATTGAAAACAGTCTCGACGCCGGTGCAGATCAGCTCATTATCGATATCGAAAAAGGGGGACGCCGGCGCATCCGTATTCGCGATAATGGTGCGGGTATTGTGAAAGATGAGCTCGCACTCGCGCTGGCGCGTCACGCGACCAGCAAGATCCGCTCACTGGCAGATCTTGAGGCGATTCAAAGTCTCGGTTTCCGTGGGGAAGCGCTAGCGAGTATTAGCTCAGTGGCGCGGTTAACTCTTACCTCAAAACCAGCCGCGCAAGCGCAAGCTTGGCGCGCTTGGGTTGAAGGGCGTGACATGAGTGCCGAGCTGGCGCCGGCAAGTCATCCCGATGGCACTACCGTTGATGTCGAGGACCTGTTCTTCAACACGCCCGCACGGCGTAAGTTTTTGCGCACGGATAAAACGGAATTCACGCACATTGACGATCTGCTGAAGCGCATTGCCCTGAGCCGCTATGATGTGCGTATTGTTCTCAATCATAACCAAAAAACCGTGCGTAACTATCCGGCAGTGACTCATGCGGACGCACTACAACGCATCGCCAAGGTCATTGGCAGCAGCTTTACCGACCATGCAAGCTTTATTGAGGCGGAACATTTGGGTGTGCGGTTATGGGGCTGGGTCGTTGCGGCTGAGCAATGCCGCCATCAGGGTGACGCCCAATATTTTTATGTGAACGGCCGCATGATGCGCGACCGAATGCTGAATCACGCCATTCGCCAAGCCTACGGTGATAGCCTGAACGATGACCGCTCTGCGACATTTGTTTTGTACTTAGAGCTGCCGCCGCAAGACGTCGACGTGAATGTGCACCCAGCCAAACATGAGGTGCGCTTTCATCATGCGCGACAGATCCATGACTTTGTCTTACAAACAGTGCGCGAAGGCTTGCGGACGCAGCACAACGTAAGCGCAGCGCACCACTATCAAGCTGCGCCGGAAAGATTGCGGCAACAAGTCGCGGAGCTGCAACCGCGCTCAAATTCACCCTTGCCCGGGCTACAGCCTGCGAAACACGGCGTGCCGACGGAATCAAGCCACCCCATCAGCCCGCCGATGGCGACGCGGGAAGCGACAGACGAGGCGCGCGTCATAACGGTGCTGGCCGGTAGATTCGCACTGATTAAGGAACAAGCTCATGAGGTGGGTGGAGTAGAACCGCTCGCACTTCTCAATTTACAAGCGGTCGAACAACAGGCAAATGCCGTAAAGTGGCAACAACAGTTTCAAGTCGGCCTAGCTGGGCAACCTTTGTTGATTCCGGTGAAATTGACGAATCCTGAGCTCGTGGAGCGCATCGAAAAAATTGAGTCATCACGACTTGCTCAATTGGGCCTATTATTAGCGCAAGAGGGCCGTCATTGGCAGGTAAAGCAAGTACCGAGCGCACTGCGCCATAGTGACATCAGCAAGAGCCTTGAGACGGTCATTGAAATGTTGGAGCAAAGCGTTGAACCACCACTTGAGTTTTGGCAATGGTTCGCGCGCTTACAACTCAACCAATTTTACAGCCAGGTACAAGCTGAGCACTGGTGGCAGGTTTGGCAGCAACAGTTAAGCTCAAGTCGAGCTTACACACTTGCGGTCGATCTACCTGAACTACCGGAGTCGCTACGATGAGCCAGCCCTATGTGATTTGTCTTTATGGCCCAACCGCAGCCGGAAAAACAGGACTGGCGATTGAGTTAAGTCAGCAACTGGGCGCTGATATTATCTCGGTTGATTCGGCCTTAATTTATCGTGGTATGGATATTGGTACTGCGAAACCGACAGCCGCGGAACTTGCCCGAGCCCCGCATCGGTTAATTGATATTTGTGATCCCGGTGAGCGCTATTCAGCAGCGCAATTTGCCCTCGATGCGCGGCGCGAAATCGAGTCGATTCTTGCTGCGGGTCGTATTCCCTTGTTGGTGGGGGGTACGATGATGTACTTCAAAACCCTATTGGAAGGTATGTCGAAGCTGCCGGAGGCTGATCCTGCGGTGCGTGAAAAATTGACGCAGCGGCTCAACGACGAAGGCAGCGAGGCCTTGCATACCGAGCTCAGCCGTATAGACCCCACGAGTGCTGCGCGTATTCACCCAAATGACCCCCAGCGACTCATTCGTGCGCTAGAGGTTTACGAAATTAGTGGCAGGTCATTAACTGAGCTTAGTCAAACCCGCAGTGGAGCCTTGCCCTATCCGGCGGTGCAAATCGCTGTAGCACCGCTTGATCGAAAAGTTCTGCACGAGCGTATCGCATTGCGTTTTCGGCAAATGTTGGAACAAGGCTTTCTAGATGAGGTCAAAGCGTTGCGTGAACGTGGTGACTTGCATCTTGATTTACCAGCACTACGGAGCGTTGGTTATCGTCAAGCATGGCAATATTTAGACGGCGATATCGATTACGAGACCATGGTTGATAAGGGCATTTTTGCGACCCGCCAGTTGGCCAAACGGCAACTGACCTGGTTACGCAAATGGCATGATGTTCGCTGGTTCGATAGCTTGGCTCCGGACCTTGTCGAGCAAGTGTTGGGCTACTGCGGCGAAGCGCAGCAAAACTTTACCTAATACAAACCTTGAAAGCGGGCAATTAGGCCTTATAGTTAAGGTAAGTTCGAAAAACAACATCAGCGCAGCTGGTAATTGAAAAACGTTAGACTATAGTAGAGCGGACTGGCATCTGTGGTCTGTAGTAAGCTGCCGGACTAAAACAATAAAAAGAAAAAGGATGCGAAAATGGCTAAAGGGCAAACTTTACAAGACCCGTTTTTGAATGCTTTGCGTCGGGAGCGCGTACCGGTATCTATCTATTTGGTAAATGGTATTAAGTTGCAGGGGCAAATTGAATCGTTCGATCAGTTTGTTATCTTGCTGAAAAATACAGTCAGTCAGATGGTTTATAAACATGCGATTTCGACCGTAGTACCGGCGCGAATTCCGCAAAACTACTTGCCGCAGCAAGAAGCGGCGGGTGATGAGGCGATTGACTAACCTAAGATTCTTGAAGGAGCAGTGGTAGCTTGTTTGATAGGTTTGAAAGTGGTGAACAGGCTATCCTGGTGCACGTTGATTTCCCGGCTGAAAACGATCGGGAAGACCTCTCTGAACTCAAATTACTTGTTTCCTCCGCAGGCGTAGAGACGCTAGCGGTGGTCACTGCCGCGCGCTCGACACCGAGTTCGCGGTTTTTTGTTGGTAGCGGTAAAGCGGAAGAAATCGCTGAAGCCGTGAAGTTGCATAACGCCAACATTGTCATTTTTAATCACAGTTTGTCACCTACCCAAGAGCGTAACTTAGAAAAGCTCTGTCAGTGTCGCGTGCTTGATCGCACCGGACTCATCTTGGACATTTTTGCCCAGCGGGCACGCACCCATGAAGGTAAGTTGCAGGTCGAACTGGCGCAGTTGCGACACATTTCGACGCGTCTTGTGCGGGGCTGGACACACTTGGAGCGGCAAAAAGGTGGTATCGGCTTACGGGGTCCAGGTGAAACGCAGCTGGAAACCGACCGTCGTTTGATTCGTGGACGGATTAAAAATATTTTAGGGCGCTTGCAAAAGGTACAAAAGCAACGTGAACAAGGTCGCCGTGCGCGGCAACGAGCTGAAATACCAACAGTATCGCTGGTTGGCTATACTAACGCTGGCAAATCGACCTTGTTTAATCGCATTACTGAGTCGGATGTCTACGCTGCTGACCAATTGTTTGCAACGCTCGATCCAACTTTGCGTAAGCTCGAGCTCCCTGACGTGGGCCCGATTATTTTGGCCGACACCGTAGGCTTTATTCGGCATCTACCACATGAACTGGTAGCTGCATTCAAGGCAACTTTACAAGAGACCCAAGACGCTGATCTTTTGCTGCACGTTATCGATATAAGTGATGAGCGCCAACAAGAGAATGTTGAGCAGGTCACCGAAGTATTGCATGAGATTGGCGCAGATGAAGTGCCGCAATTATTAATTTGTAACAAAATCGACCGCATTGATGCGGGCGAAGCGCGGATTGATTACGACGATCAGAACCAACCGATTCGGGTCTGGCTGTCGGCGCAAACCGGCGAGGGTGTTGAGTTACTGAAACAAGCGCTGGAGCAACGGTTACGACCCGCCATGGTTAACGTTGCGCTTAAAATTCCGCCGTCGATGGGCAAGTTACGAGGGCGACTCTACGCTTTGAATAGCGTCACTGAAGAAGCCGCCTGTGACGATGGCGCACTGGCATTAAAAGTGCGCATGTCAGCGGTCGATTGGCAACGTTTATGCAAACAAGTTGCCGATGAGTATGGCGATAGTTTGCAAGGCTTTGTAGAATAGCTCATTAAAGACGACAAAATTCATTTATAGTTCGACCTACAGTTGGAGTAGTCAATGGCCTGGAATCAACCGGGAAACGGTAACAATAACGACCGTGATCCATGGAAAAACCAAGGCGGTCGCGATCAAGGTCCACCGGATCTTGATGAAGCGGTACGCAATCTTTTAAGCAAATTTGGTATCGGCGGCTCAGGTAAAAAAGGCGGCGGTTCGTCATCTTCTGGTGGCGGTTTCCCAAGCAAAGGCTTCGGCATCATTGCTGTGTTGTTAGTAGTCGTTTGGTTTATTGCCGGCTTTTATACCGTAAAAGAAGCAGAGCGCGGCGTTGTCTTGCGGTTTGGTAACTTCCACAACCTCGTTGAGTCTGGTCTGCATTGGCGTCCAGTCTTTATCGATAGCGTGGAAACCGTTGACGTGAGCAACGTACGCCAGTTCCAGTCTGAAGGTTTTATGTTGACCCAAGACGAGAACGTCGTGCATGTCGAGCTTGACGTGCAGTATCGCATTATCAACCCACGCGATTATTTGTATGCCGTTGAGAATGCCGATAACAGTCTTGCCCAAGCGACGGATAGTGCACTGCGTTATGTCGTTGGCCACACTACGATGGATGAAGTGCTCACCGTCGGTCGTGAAAATGTTCGCACCAACACCCTTGAATTACTGGAAAATATCATCGCACCTTATCAGCTTGGTATCCAAATCGTTGACATTAACCTGTTGCCAGCGCGGCCACCAGAAGCTGTAAAAGATGCGTTTGACGATGCCATCGCTGCACAAGAGGACGAGCAACGCTTCATTCGTGAAGCCGAAGCTTACGCACGTGAAGTCGAGCCGCTAGCGCGTGGTCAAGTACGCCGTGTACTCCAAGAAGCGCAAGCCTATCGCGAAGAGCAGGTGTTGAAAGCGCAGGGTGAAGTCGCGCGTTTTAACGAATTGTTGCCGCAATACAAGAAAGCACCAGAAGTTACCCGTGACCGCTTGTATCTCGAAACGCTCGAAAAGATCTATGCCAACACTGCGAAAGTGATGGTCGACGTCGAAGGTAGCAACAACATGATGTATCTACCGCTCGACAAGATCCTTGAACAGCAACGTCGCAATACCGACAGCGCACCGAGCATGTCAGGTAACGAAGGACAAAACTCAACCTCAAGTAACTCGACGCGCAATAACAGTAGCCGTCAGGGGACATCAACGAATTCAACCGGCCGCACCAGTGATCGGTACGACGGAGGTCGAGGCTAAGCTATGAAAAACTTAATTGCAGTACTTGTAATCATCGCCGTTATCCTCGGCTTCAGCTCACTATTTGTGGTGAACGAAGGTGAACGGGCGATCGTGATTCAATTTGGTAAAGTACAGCGTGATGCTGATACCGGTATGCCGACGGTCTACGAACCGGGTCTTCATTTCAAATTGCCGCTCATTGAGCAAGTGAAGCGACTAGATGCTCGTTTCAAAACCCTTGACGGCGACCCGGACCGCTTTGTAACAAGCGAGAAGAAAGACCTTATCGTAGATACCTACGTGAAGTGGCGCATTTCAGACTTTGCTACTTATTACCTGTCGACCAACGGCGGTAACCAAGCACAAGCAGAAGCATTGTTAACGCGACGTGTGAACAGTGGCCTGCGTGCCGAGTTCGGTAGTCGCACCATCAAGGAAATTGTCTCAGGTGAGCGCGATAACTTGATGCGTGAAGCTTTGATTCGTGGCGCCGACAGTGCACAGGAGCTGGGTATTGAAGTTATCGATGTACGCGTGATGCAGATCAACTTGCCGACCGAAGTCAGCCAGTCGATCTTCCAGCGTATGCGCGCCGAGCGAGAAGCAGTTGCTCGTGAGCACCGTTCAGAAGGTCGTGAGCAGGCTGAGTTCATTCGCGCAGACGTCGATGCCCGTGTTACGGTTATGCTTGCCGATGCAGAGCGTCAATCGCGCCAAATCCGCGGTGAAGGTAACGCAGAAGCAGCAGGTATCTACGCTGAAGCCTATCAACAAGATCCGGAATTCTTCCAGTTCTTGCGCAGCCTTCAAGCTTATGAGACGAGTTTTGCGAAGGGTAATGATGTGATCGTTCTCGAGCCCGATAGCGATTTCTTCAAGTACCTGAAGAGCATTTCAGGAAGTTAATCGAGAGCCGGCCCCGCGCCGGCTTTTTTTATGAGCGAAAGGCGATGTTTGATGTTCGCTGTTCGCACGTTCACTGCGTTCACTTTTCGTTGAAAGCAGGATATTGTTACTTCCGAGTTTTTTGGTTTAAACAAACAACGAACAGCGAACAGCAAACATCGCTCTTGGATCTTTTATGTCGTATAAGAAGCATTATCGGTATTTTCTTGAGCAGCATCCTGACTCGCTCCACTGCTCACCTCATAGCCATCACTATTGGCCTGACGTGACCCGTGCGGCGCAGCTTGCGTATTGGGACGACAGCGCCAGAGGCGTCGACCATAAGTGGAACACAATTTTCGGTGAGCGTATTCCGAGTGTTCAGCACTTGCTTGCTGAGCTACTTGACCATCCTGCACCGGAGCAGTTTGTATTTGCTGGTAACACCCATGAACTACTGTATCGCGTCATCACTTGCTGCGACCCTGCGCAGCCGCTGCGGATTTTGACGAGCGACGGTGAGTTTCACAGTTTTTCGCGTCAAGTTCGGCGCCTCGAAGAGCGCGGTAACGTTGAGGTAGTGCGCATTGCCTGTGAGCCCTACAGCGATTTTGCACAACGCTGGCGACGGGCTTTGCAATCACAGCCTTTCGATTTGGTCTTTTGTAGTCAGGTGTTTTTTAATTCGGGGGTAGTTGCCCCCTGGGTGGAAACCTGGATCGACGAAATACCAACAACGACACAAGTGATCATCGATGGCTATCACGGCTGTGGGGCGCTGCCAACCCGTTTACGCGCGGTTGCTGACCGGATTTTCTATGTTGCCGGTGCATACAAGTATTTGCAGGCCGGCGAGGGGTGTTGCTTTATGAGTGTGCCGCGTAACACGCCTTTGCGACCTGAATATACAGGTTGGTTCGCCGATTTTGCTAATTTGGCGAAGCCGCAACAGCAACGCGTGGAATATGCGAACGATGGCCTGCGCTTTGCAGGAGCAACCATGGATTTTACGGCGCTATATCGCCTTGAAGCAGTATTACAGTGGTGGCGTGAAGACAACATCAGTGTTGCTCAGATCCACCAGTATGTGCAGCACCTTCAACAAGCCTTCTTGCAAGTGATTGATTCACTTGCACACCCACTATTGAAGCGAGAGAACCTGTTGGTCGATGATCTTAGTCATCACGGACATTTCTTAACTTTCCAGCTCTCGTCTGCAGAAGAAGTTGCGCAACTTGCTGATAAGTTACAGCAAGCTGGTGTCGAAACCGATTACCGCGGCAAGCGGCTTAGATTTGGTTTTGCGCTTTACCATGATGTTGATGACTATCAGCGTTTGAAAAAAGCGTTAAGCTGAGCTTGATGGGCTACCGAAGGCGGCAAATACCTGTTAAAATCGCCGCCTGTTTTTTCAACAGTAACGCTGGTAGCACTAATCATGGGTAAAAACGTCGTAATTCTCGGCACGCAGTGGGGTGACGAAGGTAAAGGTAAGATTGTTGATTTACTTACCGATAAAGCTTCGTTGGCAGTTCGTTATCAAGGCGGACACAACGCCGGACACACCTTGGTGATCGAGGGCGAGAAAACCGTACTTCATCTTATTCCATCGGCCATTTTGCGTGACAACGTGAAGTGTGTCATCGGTAATGGCGTGGTTTTATCGCCAGAAGCCTTGATGGAAGAAATTGCCATGCTCGAGAAGCGTGGTGTTCCTGTTCGTGAGCGCTTGCTGATCAGCGAAGCGTGCCCATTGATTCTGCCTTATCATATTGCGCTCGACCAAGCGCGCGAAAAAGCTCGTGGCAATAAAGCCATCGGTACCACCGGTCGTGGTATTGGTCCTGCATACGAAGACAAAGTGGCGCGTCGTGGCTTACGCGTTGGCGACCTGTTCAACTTTGCGCGCTTCGAAGGAAAATTGCGTGAAGTGGTTGAGTTCCACAATTTTACCTTGGTCAACTACTACAAAGTTGATGCGGTAGATGTAGACGAAGTCCTCGCTTACTGTCGCGAAGTGGCAGCGCAACTTGAAGGCATGGTTGCAGATATTCCAGCGCTACTTGATGACGCTCGCAAAGCCGGCGAGAATCTCATGTTTGAAGGTGCGCAAGGTACATTGCTGGATATCGACCACGGTACCTACCCGTACGTGACATCGTCAAACACCACCGCTGGTGGCGTATCGACCGGTGCCGGTTTTGGCCCGCGTTACATTGATTATGTATTAGGTATCGTCAAAGCCTACACCACGCGTGTCGGTAGTGGCCCATTCCCTACCGAGCTCGATTGCGATGTAGGTCAACACTTGGGCGTGAAAGGTCACGAGTTCGGCGCGACCACAGGTCGCAAGCGTCGCACTGGCTGGTTTGATGCTGTTGCCGCACGACGTGCAGTACAAATTAACTCTGTCAGTGGTTTCTGCTTGACCAAGCTTGACGTGCTTGATGGCTTAAAAGAATTAAAAATTTGTACCGGTTATAAGTTACCTGATGGTACTATCACTGAGTACCCACCGATGGCGGCTGAAGACTACGAATGTGTCGAGCCGATTTACGAAAGTATGCCAGGCTGGGAACAAAGCACAGTAGGCATTACTGAGCACAAAGATTTACCAACCGAGGCGCTTGCTTATATCAAGCGAATCGAAGCACTTACTGGGGTTCCTGTGGATATTATTTCAACAGGCCCAGACCGCGCTGAAACGATTATTTTGCAACATCCGTTCGCAAATTAACCAAACAGTCGCGGAATCGTAAAAAAATCAGCATTTACTATTGCATCATCAAAATCGATACAATAGAATGCGCTCCACCTAACCGGGGTGCCGGCATAGCTCAGCTGGTAGAGCAACTGACTTGTAATCAGTAGGTCGGGAGTTCGACTCTCTCTGCCGGCACCAACTCAAAATTTGTTTGGAGGGGTTCCCGAGTGGCCAAAGGGATCAGACTGTAAATCTGACGGCTCAGCCTTCGCAGGTTCGAATCCTGCCCCCTCCACCAATTTGCATTGTCTGTTTGAATGCGGTGAGTTCAGAATGGTTTGAGGTGGCCCGATTCAAGGCATGCGGGTATCGTATAATGGCTATTACCTCAGCCTTCCAAGCTGATGATGTGGGTTCGATTCCCACTACCCGCTCCAATAATCTGTAAGTGCTGATATAGCTCAGTTGGTAGAGCGCACCCTTGGTAAGGGTGAGGTCGGCGGTTCAAATCCGCCTATCAGCACCATCTCTTCGGCCAGCCCCCTCGAAAACATTCTCATCGGTTACGTAAATTTGACTCAATTTAGGTGTTTAACCACCGTACGTTGTCCAAAGAGAGGCTGTCATGTCAAAAGAAAAATTTGAACGTTCGAAACCGCACGTTAACGTTGGTACTATCGGCCACGTTGACCATGGTAAAACTACTCTGACTGCTGCCATTACAACCGTATTGGCAAAAACCTACGGTGGCGCCGCGAAAGACTTTGCTGCCATCGATAACGCGCCAGAAGAAAAAGCGCGTGGTATCACCATCTCAACTTCACACGTTGAGTACGATACTCCTACTCGTCACTATGCACACGTAGACTGCCCAGGACACGCTGACTATGTGAAAAACATGATCACCGGTGCTGCGCAGATGGACGGCGCTATCTTGGTAGTAGCTGCAACTGACGGTCCTATGCCACAAACACGTGAGCACATCTTGTTGTCACGTCAGGTAGGCGTACCTTTCATCGTTGTTTTCATGAACAAATGTGACATGGTAGACGACGAAGAGTTGTTGGAATTGGTAGAGATGGAAGTTCGTGAACTTCTTTCTGAGTACGATTTCCCAGGTGACGACTTGCCAGTGATTCAAGGTTCAGCGTTGAAAGCGTTGGAAGGCGAAGAGCAGTGGGAAGCGAAAATTCTTGAGTTGGCAGAAGCTTTGGATTCATACATCCCAGAGCCAGAGCGTGACATCGACAAGCCGTTCATCATGCCAATCGAAGACGTATTCTCGATCTCAGGTCGTGGTACTGTAGTAACTGGTCGTGTAGAGCGCGGTATTGTGCGCACTGGTGACGAAGTAGAAATCGTAGGTATCAAAGATACTACGAAGACAACTGTAACTGGTGTAGAGATGTTCCGTAAGTTGCTTGACGAAGGTCGTGCAGGTGAGAACATCGGTGCATTGTTGCGTGGTACGAAGCGTGACGAGATCCAGCGTGGCCAAGTATTGGCGAAGCCAGGTTCAATCACTCCACACACCAAGTTCGAAGCAGAAGTGTACGTATTGACCAAAGAAGAAGGCGGCCGTCATACTCCGTTCTTCAAAGGCTATCGTCCACAGTTCTACTTCCGTACAACTGACGTAACTGGTGCAGTCCAGTTGCCAGAAGGCGTAGAAATGGTAATGCCAGGCGACAACTTGAAATTCGTTGTTGACTTGATTCACCCAATCGCGATGGACGAAGGCTTGCGCTTCGCAATCCGTGAAGGTGGCCGTACAGTAGGCGCCGGCGTAGTATCTAAGATCTTAGATTAATATCGCCGCGTAGCCCGTAGTTCTACTACGGGTCAGGCTATAAAAGGGGAGCTTCGGCTCCCTTTTTTAATTTCGGAAAAGCGTTGTTCGCTATTCGCTGTTTGCTGTTCGTTTAAACCTAAAGCGTTGTTCGCTATTTGCTGTTTGCTGTTCGTTTAAAGCCAAAGCGCTCTTTGTTTTAGACGAAGAGTGAGCGCAGCGAACGTGCGAATAGCGAATAGCAAACAACGCCCTTCGTTTGCTCTTGTTTTAAGCGCCTTGATCGGTATAATACAGCGTCCATTTTCCGTCATCTGACGGTGAATTGCAGGGGTGTAGTTCCAATTGGTAGAACAGCGGTCTCCAAAACCGACGGTTGGGGGTTCGAATCCCTCCACCCCTGCCAACATAAATTCGCTGTTTGCTATTCGCTGTTCGTTGTTTGTTGAGAACGCTTTTTCGAACAGCAAACAGCAAATAGCAAACAACGGTTTTTCTAAATACAGGATTGAATAATGAGTGCTACTTCCGAAACGCAAAGCAGTTCTTTCGATAGCATCAAGTGGATTATCGCTATCGCGCTTTTGGCTGCCGCTGTATTAGGTAATTACTATTACGGTGAAACAGTTTCTGTACTTTATCGCGCTATCGCAGTCGTCGTATTGGTGGCTGTTGCAGGTATCGTAGCGGGTATGACCGGTAAGGGTCGCCGCTTCCGTAGCTTTGCCAAAGAAAGCCGCACCGAAGTACGCCGTGTCGTATGGCCGACGCGCCAAGAAGCCACTCAGACCACCATTATCGTGGTAGTTGCTACTGCGATTGTGTCATTGATTCTGTGGGGCATGGATGCGATTCTGGTACGCGTAGTAGGATTCTTCACCGGACTGGAGTTTTAAGCGATGAGCGAAATTAAGAAGCGTTGGTACGTAGTACAAGCCTTTTCAGGTTTTGAATCGCGTGTAGCGCAGTCTCTGCGTGAGCACATCAAAATGCATGGCATGGAAGACAAGTTCGGTGAAGTCCTCGTGCCAACCGAAGAAGTGGTTGAGATGAAAGCCGGCCAGCGTCGCAAAAGCGAACGCAAATTCTTCCCGGGTTATGTCTTGGTAGAAATGGCGATGGACGATGAGTCGTGGCACTTGGTTAAAAGCATCCCTCGTGTGCTTGGCTTTATCGGTGGTAAACAAGATCGCCCAACGCCAATCACGCAGAAAGAAGCCGACGCCATTCTTAACCGTCTGCAAGAGTCTGTAGACAAGCCGAAGCCGAAAACCTTGTTTGAACCAGGTGAAGTGGTGCGTGTCAATGATGGTCCGTTTGCTGACTTCAATGGTACCGTTGAAAGCGTAGATTACGAGAAGAGCCGTTTGACGGTTTCTGTTTCGATCTTCGGTCGCGCAACGCCAGTAGAACTCGAGTTCGGCCAAGTAGAAAAAGCCTAAAACACAAAAGCGTTGTTTGCTATTCGCTGTTTGATGTTTGTTGAAAGCTGAGACTAAAGCGTTTCTCGTTACTATCGAACATCGAACATCGAACATCGAACATCGAACATCGAACATCGGCGGACGTTTTTTGTCCGCCTTGTATTGCATTGGAGTGCGAAAACGGCTATACTTCGCCTCCTTTTTTACGTCGGGGAGCCGTTTGAGTAAGTCACCCCTTGGTTTTTGAGGCCTGTTGATGGTCGCAAAAATTGAAGACTTACAAGGCGTTAGACCCAAACCAAGAGGTATATAACATGGCTAAGAAAGTTAGCGCTATCATCAAGCTGCAAGTTGCAGCTGGTGCAGCAAACCCGTCACCTCCTGTTGGTCCAGCACTTGGTCAACACGGTGTGAACATCATGGAATTCTGTAAAGCGTTCAACGCAGCAACTGATCAGCTTGAAAAAGGCGCACCAGTTCCTGTTGAAATTACAGTATTCGAAGACCGTTCTTTCACGTTCATCACTAAGACTCCTCCAGCTGCATTCTTGTTGAAGAAAGCTGCAGGTATCAAGAGTGGTTCAGGTCGTCCTAACACTGAGAAAGTGGGTACTGTTACCCGTGCTCAGTTGGAAGAGATTGCCAAGGTTAAAGAGCCAGACTTAACAGCGGCTGACCTTGATGCAGCAGTACGTACTATCGCCGGTTCTGCTCGTGCGATGGGCCTGAATGTGGAGGGTCTGTAAGATGGCTAAATTAAGCAAGCGCGCTCGCCTGATTCAAGAGAAAGTTGAAGCTCGTGATTACGAAATCAACGAAGCAATCACTCTGTTGAAAGAATTGGCAACTGCAAAATTCAAAGAAAGCGTTGATGTTTCAGTCAACCTCGGCATCGACGCTCGTAAATCTGATCAAAACGTTCGTGGCGCAACTGTATTGCCAAACGGTACCGGTCGTGACGTTCGCGTAGCTGTTTTTACTAGCGGCGCAAACGTAGACAAAGCTAAAGAAGCTGGTGCTGACTTGGTCGGTATGGAAGATCTTGCTGAGCAAGTGAAAAAAGGCGAAATGAACTTTGACGTTGTTATCGCTTCACCTGACGCAATGCGTGTAGTCGGTCAGTTGGGTCAAATCTTAGGTCCACGTGGCCTAATGCCAAACCCTAAAACTGGCACCGTAACACCTGACGTTGCGACGGCAGTTCAGAACGCGAAAGCGGGTCAGATTCGTTATCGTAACGATAAAGCGGGTATCATCCACGCGACTATCGGTAAAGTTGATTTCGATAACGACAAATTGAAAGAAAACTTGGAAGCATTGCTGGCTGCATTGAAGAAAGCGAAGCCTTCTTCAGCGAAAGGTCAGTACATCAAGAAAGTTAGCTTGTCGACAACTATGGGCGCTGGCGTTGCCATCGACCAGGGTTCACTCGGCAGCAACTAAGGTTTGTGGGTTGGAGTCGCCACTTCGTGTAATAGCTTAGTGAATGTGGCTCCCGTCCAAGACCGCAGGTGTCTCGCGGTGATTTCTGAGAAGAAATGATTAGCGACACTTAATTTCCTGCGCAGATGGTGAAATCCGGCTCAGACTCTCTGGGTAAGAGATTCACCGTGACAACGTGGTAGATGCAATTCCGGTCTACCTATGTGTAACGATAGTTCGCGGCTCTGCCAAGAACTAAAAAAAGAGGTGATATCAGTGGCACTAGGTTTAGCAGCAAAAAAGGCAATCGTTAAAGAAGTTAACGAAGTTGCTTCGAACGCTCTATCCGTCGCTGTTGCTGAGTATCGCGGTATGGAAGTTGCGGACATGACTGTCCTGCGTCGTCAAGCTCGTGAGCAAGGCGTATATCTGAAGGTTATTCGGAATACTCTAGCGAAGCGCGCATTTGAAGGTACGCAGTTCGAAGACATGGACGAAGTACTGAAAGGTCCACTTGTTTACGGCTTTTCTTTGGATGCACCGGGCGCTTCTGCTCGTTTGTTCAAAGACTTCGCTAAAGAGAACAAGCACCTTAAAGTAACTGCACTCCACATCGGTAGCGGTGTAATGGGCGCAGACAAACTTGATGCAGTTGCATCACTTCCGACGCGTGACGAAGCATTGGCGAAATTGCTGGCCACCTTCAAAGCACCTGTTAGTAAGTTCGTTCGTACAGTTAACGAAGTACCTACTAAGTTTGTGCGTGTGTTGGCGGCAATTAAAGACGCTAAATAGAAGCGGTTTTTTAACCAATTTTTTTGTAATTTTTAACCCAGGAGTTTAGAGTTATGGCTCTTACTAAAGAAGATATCTTGAATGCAATCGCTGAAATGCCAGTAATGGAACTGGTAGAACTGATCGAAGCTGCTGAAGAGAAATTCGGTGTTGACGCATCTGCTGCTGTTGCAGTAGCTGCTGGCCCAGCTGCAGGCGGCGACGCTGCTGCAGAAGAGAAAACTGAATTCGACGTAGTATTGAAATCAGCTGGTTCAAACAAAGTTGGCGCAATCAAAGCAGTTCGCGCAGCAACTGGTCTTGGCCTGAAAGAAGCGAAAGCTATGGTTGAGTCTGCACCGGTAGCCGTTAAAGAAGGCATCGCGAAAGACGAAGCTGAAGAACTGAAAAAGCAGCTTGAAGAAGCTGGTGCAGAAGTTGAAGTTAAATAATCAACGACTGACACAAAAACTGGCCGCATAGGCCTAGGCCTGGTGACTTTTTGAGTCACCAGGCTTTTTGCGCTGTTAAGCATGTATCATTTTTGCCCGTTATTGGGGTGCATGCTCGCGGTGACAAAAACGGGAACGACAAGCTGTAACTAGTTTGTTTTTAACCATCGACTCCCCGGTGGTTAGGGTCATCAATCAGCTAGCTGAGGAACCCCATGGCGTACTCCTACTCTGAGAAAAAACGTATTCGCAAGGATTTTGGTAAACGACCTCATGTACTCGAGGTACCCTACCTGTTGTCAATCCAATTAGATTCATTCAAAAAATTTATTGAGCTGGATCCAGAAGGTAATAATGGTCTGGAAGCAGCTTTCCGCTCAGTATTCCCGATTGCCGCTTATTCAGGTAATTCGGAATTGCAGTACGTGAGCTATCACCTTGGTGAGCCAGTTTTTGACGTCAAAGAGTGTCAAATTCGTGGTATTACTTATTCTGCTCCATTGCGAGTGAAACTGCGCTTGGTTCTTTATGATAAAGAAGCAGCGGCAGGCACCGTTAAAGATATGCGCGAGCAAGAAGTCTATATGGGCGAAATCCCATTGATGACTGAAAACGGTACTTTTGTTATTAACGGTACCGAGCGTGTTATCGTTTCTCAGTTACACCGTTCGCCGGGCGTGTTCTTTGACCATGACAAGGGTAAAACCCATTCGTCAGGTAAAGTACTTTATAACGCACGCGTGATTCCATACCGTGGTTCTTGGTTAGACTTTGAGTTCGATCCAAAGGACAACGTATTTGTACGTATCGACCGTCGTCGTAAATTACCGGCGTCGATCATTTTGCGTGCGCTTGAATACACGACGGAAGAAATCCTCGAGATGTTCTTCGAAACCACGTACTTCCAGTTCCGTGGTAAGAAAGTATTCATGCAGTTGGTGCCAGAGCGTCTCCGCGGCGAAACCGCGAAATTTGACATCAAGAACGATGACGGCGAGATGATCGTCGAAAAAGGTCGTCGTATTACTGCGCGCCACATTAAGCAAATCGAAGGTCTTAACCAGCCAGAAATGGAAGTACCACTTGAGTACTTGGTTGGCAAAGTTCTCGCGAAAGATTACGTCAACAAGAAGACCGGCGAAGTGGTTGCAGAAGCAAACTCTGAACTAACGCTTGAGTTGTTGGCTGAGCTGCGTGAAGCTGGCTTTAAGAAATTTGAAACCTTGTTCGTGAACGACCTTGATCATGGTCCGTACATGAGCGAAACCCTGCGTATCGATCCAAGCAACAACCGCTTGGAAGCGTTGGTAGAAATCTACCGCATGATGCGCCCAGGCGAGCCGCCAACGAAAGAAGCGGCGGAAGCCTTGTTTGATAACTTGTTCTTCAGTGATGACCGTTATGACTTGTCAGCGGTAGGTCGTATGAAGTTCAACCGTCGTTTAGGTCGTGATGACTTAACTGGCCCAGGCACCTTGACCAACGAAGACATCATCGATGTCATGCGTAAGCTGATCGAAATCCGTAACGGTGTCGACGAAGTGGACGATATCGACCACCTCGGTAACCGTCGTATCCGTTCAGTAGGTGAAATGGCTGAGAACCAATTCCGTGTTGGTTTGGTTCGTGTAGAGCGCGCCGTTAAAGAACGCCTAAGCCTTGGTGACCTTGATAGCATCATGCCGCAAGACTTGATCAACGCCAAGCCGATTAGTGCTGCGGTGAAAGAGTTCTTTGGTTCAAGCCAATTGTCACAGTTCATGGACCAAAACAACCCGTTGTCAGAAGTGACGCACAAGCGTCGTATTTCTGCCCTTGGTCCGGGCGGTTTGACCCGTGAGCGTGCAGGCTTTGAGGTTCGAGACGTACATCCAACGCACTACGGTCGCGTATGTCCTATCGAAACCCCTGAAGGTCCAAACATCGGTTTGATCAACTCTTTGTCGACCTTTGCGCGTACCAACGAATACGGTTTCCTAGAAACTCCGTATCGTCGCGTAGACAATGGTGTTGTCACTGATGACGTAGATTACTTGTCAGCCATCGAAGAAGGTCAATTCGTAATCGCCCAGGCGAACGTGAAGACCAACGATAAAGGTGAGTTGACTGAAGACCTCGTGCCGTGTCGCCACAAAGGTGAGACGACATTGATGTCGAAAGAACAAGTCCAATATATGGACGTTTCACCACAGCAGATCGTTTCAATCGCTGCAAGCTTGATTCCGTTCCTTGAGCACGATGACGCCAACCGTGCCTTGATGGGTTCAAACATGCAACGTCAAGCGGTACCAACCTTGCGCGCTGATAAGCCGCTCGTAGGTACCGGTATTGAACGCACAGTAGCTGTGGATTCAGGTGTAACTGTGGTCGCCAAGCGTGGCGGTGTGGTCGATAAAGTCGACGCCAGCCGTATCGTGGTTAAAGTTAACGAAGAAGAGATGGTACCTGGTGAAGCCGGTATCGATATCTACAACCTCGTTAAGTACACCCGCTCGAACCAAAACACCTGTATTAACCAGATTCCTAACGTTAACGTTGGTGAACCGGTGATGCGTGGTGATGTATTGGCAGATGGTCCATCAACCGATATGGGTGACTTGGCCTTGGGTCAAAACTTACGCGTCGCGTTCATGCCTTGGAACGGTTATAACTTCGAGGACTCCATCTTGATCTCGGAGCGTGTGGTACAAGAAGATCGCTTGACCACTATCCATATCCAAGAATTAAGTTGTGTGGCTCGTGACACCAAGTTGGGTGCTGAAGAAATTACTTCAGATATTCCAAACGTGGGTGAATCAGCGCTGAACAAGCTTGATGAATCAGGTGTTGTTTACGTAGGTGCTGAAGTAGGCGGTGGTGACATCCTGGTAGGTAAAGTGACGCCTAAAGGCGAAACGCAATTGACCCCAGAAGAGAAGCTGCTACGTGCCATCTTTGGTGAGAAAGCGTCTGATGTTAAAGACAGCTCACTGCGCGTACCTAACGGCGTGACCGGTACTGTTATTGACGTACAAGTCTTCACCCGTGACGGCGTCGAAAAAGATAAGCGTGCCCTCGACATCGAGAACATGCAGCTTGAACAGGTTAAGAAAGACTTGACCGACGAGTTCAAGATCCTTGAGCGCGGTATCTATGAGCGTGCACGTAGCTTGTTGCTGGCCAACGGTTTTGACGAGTCAAAACTTGCCGGTCTTGAGCAAAGCAAGTGGCTCACACAAAACCTGAAGAACGAAGATGCGCAGCAGCAGCTCGAGCAAATTGCTCAACAGTATGAAGAACTGCGTAACGACTTCGACAGCAAGTTCGAGAACAAGCGCCGTAAGATCACCCAAGGTGATGACCTTGCGCCAGGCGTGTTGAAAATCGTTAAGGTGTACCTCGCGGTTCGCCGTCGCATCCAGCCAGGCGATAAGCTGGCCGGTCGTCACGGTAACAAAGGTGTTATCTCAACTATTCAGCCAGTTGAAGATATGCCATACGACGCTGAGGGTAACCCAGTCGATATCGTTCTGAACCCGCTGGGCGTACCATCGCGGATGAACATTGGTCAGATCCTTGAGACGCACTTAGGTTTGGCGGCTCGTGGTATCGGTACCAAGATCGAGAAGATGTTGAAGCAACAAGCTAAAGTTGCTGAGATGCGTGAATTCCTGCAAAAAGTCTATGACTTAGGTGATACGCGTCAAGAAGTCGACATCAGCACCTTCAGCGACGACGAAGTTATGCGTCTCGCGAACAACCTGAAGAAAGGTTTGCCTACCGCAACCCCAGTCTTCGATGGTGCGATTGAAAGTGAAATTAAAGAACTCCTGAAACTTGGTGACTTGCCTGAGTCTGGCCAGATCACTTTGTATGACGGACGTACTGGCGAACGCTTCGAGCGTGATGTAACCGTGGGTTACATGTACATGCTGAAACTCAACCACTTGGTTGACGATAAGATGCACGCGCGTTCAACCGGTTCGTACAGCTTGGTTACTCAGCAGCCGCTGGGTGGTAAAGCACAGTTCGGTGGTCAGCGCTTCGGTGAGATGGAAGTGTGGGCATTGGAAGCATACGGTGCGGCTTACACGTTGCAAGAAATGTTGACGGTCAAATCGGACGACGTAAACGGTCGTACGAAGATGTACAAAAACATCGTCGACAACGACTTGCGCATGGAAGCTGGTATGCCGGAATCCTTCAACGTATTGCTGAAGGAAATCCGCTCACTAGGTATCAACATCGAGTTGGACCAAGACTGAGACTAGACCGGACGCTAATTGCCAGGAGATAAATCGTGAAAGACTTATTAAAGTTTTTAAAACCGCTAAACCAGACTGAAGAGTTCGATGCGATTCGCATCGGACTTGCTTCGCCGGACATGATCCGCAGCTGGTCTTACGGTGAAGTGAAAAAGCCAGAAACGATCAACTATCGTACGTTCAAGCCTGAGCGTGACGGTTTGTTCTGTGCGCGTATCTTTGGTCCAGTCAAAGATTACGAGTGCTTGTGTGGTAAATACAAGCGCTTGAAGCATCGTGGCGTTATCTGTGAGAAGTGTGGCGTTGAAGTCACCCTCACTAAAGTTCGTCGTGACCGCATGGGTCACATCGAGCTTGCCAGCCCTGTTGCGCATATCTGGTTCTTAAAATCACTGCCAAGCCGCATCGGCTTGATGCTTGATATGACCTTGCGTGATATCGAGCGCGTGCTGTACTTCGAATCTTATGTTGTAACTGAAGCCGGCATGACGTCACTCGAACGCAGTCAAATTCTGACTGAAGAAGAGTACCTCGATGCGTTGGAAGAACATGGCGATGAATTCGAAGCGAAAATGGGTGCAGAAGCGGTATTAAGCTTGTTGCAACACATTGATATTGAAGCCGATATCAAACAGCTTCGTGAAGAGTTGCCAGAAACTAATTCAGAAACCAAGCGTAAGAAAATCAGCAAGCGCCTGAAGTTGCTCGAGTCATTCCACCAGTCAGGTAATAAGCCAGAGTGGATGATTCTGAAAGTGTTGCCAGTGTTGCCGCCGGATCTACGTCCGTTGGTACCACTCGATGGTGGCCGTTTCGCAACTTCAGACTTGAACGATTTGTACCGTCGTGTGATCAACCGTAACAACCGTTTGAAGCGTCTACTTGACCTTGCCGCACCTGACATTATCGTGCGCAACGAAAAACGTATGTTACAAGAAGCGGTTGATGCGTTATTGGATAACGGCCGTCGTGGTCGTGCTATTACCGGTACCAACAAGCGTCCTCTGAAATCTTTGGCCGATATGATCAAAGGTAAACAGGGTCGTTTCCGTCAGAACTTGCTTGGTAAGCGTGTTGACTACTCAGGCCGTTCGGTTATCACCGTTGGTCCTAAATTGCGTCTGCATCAGTGTGGTCTGCCGAAGAAAATGGCTTTGGAACTGTTCAAGCCGTTCATCTACGGAAAATTGGAAGGTCGTGGCCTTGCAACCACTATTAAAGCAGCCAAGAAAATGGTTGAGCGCGAAATCCCAGAAGTATGGGACGTGCTTGATGAAGTGATCAAAGAACACCCAGTGATGCTAAACCGTGCACCAACCCTGCACCGTTTGGGTATCCAGGCGTTCGAGCCGGTCCTTATCGAAGGTAAAGCGATTCAGTTGCACCCATTGGTGTGTGCGGCTTATAACGCTGACTTTGACGGTGACCAAATGGCCGTTCACTTGCCATTGACCTTAGAAGCACAACTTGAAGCACGTGCCTTGATGATGTCAACGAACAACATCTTGTCACCTGCTAGCGGCGACCCAATCATCGTACCTTCGCAAGACGTTGTCTTGGGTCTGTACTATATGACCCGCGAAAAAGTAAACGCCAAAGGCGAAGGCATGATCTTCAAAAACGCTAAGGAAGCTGAAAAAGCTTACCGTACAGGCGTTGCTGAATTGCATGCACGCGTTAAAGTGCGTTTGCAAGAAGTTCAAATCAGTGAAGAAGGTGAGCGCACTGAAACGACCACTGTGTATGACACAACTGTGGGCCGCGCCATCTTGTCATTGATTTTGCCTGAAGGTATGCCGTTTGAAATGATCAACCAGTCGATGGGCAAAAAGCAAATCGGCCGCTTGTTGAATCGTTCATACCGTGACCTTGGTCTGAAACCAACTGTCATCTTCGCTGACCAAATTATGTACACCGGTTTCCATTACGCAATGGTGGCGGGTGCATCGGTAGGTATCGATGACATGGTTATCCCTGAGGCGAAGAAAGTGATCATTGATGCAGCTGAAGAAGAAGTTGCTGAGATCCAAGAACAGTTCGAGCAGGGCTTGGTTACCGCAGGCGAGAAATACAACAAAGTTATCGACATCTGGTCGACCGCGAACGAGAAAGTTTCCAAAGCAATGATGGAAAACCTCTCGAAAGAAATCGTGATCAACCGTGAAGGTAAAGAAGAAGAGCAAGACTCGTTCAACTCGGTTTACATGATGGCGGACTCGGGCGCTCGTGGTAGTGCCGCACAGATTCGTCAGTTGGCCGGTATGCGTGGTTTGATGGCCAAGCCAGACGGCTCCATCATCGAAACGCCAATCACGGCGAACTTCCGTGAAGGTCTGAACGTTTTGCAGTACTTCATCTCGACTCACGGTGCGCGTAAAGGTTTGGCCGATACCGCATTGAAGACAGCAAACTCGGGTTACTTGACCCGTCGTTTGGTCGACGTAGCACAAGACGTTGTTATCGTTGAAGAAGACTGTGGTACAGAAGAAGGTCTCTACATCAAGCCGCTTATTGAAGGTGGTGACGTTGTAGAACCATTGCGCGAGCGTGTATTGGGCCGTGTGGTCTGTGACGACGTGTTGGCCCCTGGTTCAAACGATGTCTTGATTCCGCGCAACACACTTCTTGATGAGAAAATGTGTGACGTGTTGGAACAGAACTCAATCGACGAAGTAAAAGTACGCTCGGTTATCACTTGTGATACTGACTTCGGCGTGTGTTCAAACTGTTACGGTCGTGACTTGGCTCGTGGCCACTTGGTTAACCAAGGTGAAGCAGTGGGTGTTATCGCTGCCCAGTCTATCGGTGAACCAGGTACCCAGTTGACCATGCGTACCTTCCACATCGGTGGTGCGGCATCGCGTGACTCTGCAGCCAACAGCGTACAGGTGAAGAACAAAGGTACGCTTAAGTTACACAACGCTAAGTTCGTAGAGAACACTGACGGTCACATCGTGATCACGTCGCGTTCAACCGAGCTGACCTTGATCGACGAGTTCGGTCGTGAGCGTGAGCGCTATAAAGTACCTTACGGTGCGGTTCTTAAGAAGAACGAAGGCGACGGCGTGGATGCTGGCGAAATCGTTGCGAACTGGGACCCGCATACGCACCCAATCATTACCGAGGTAGCAGGTCGTCTGAAGTTTGTTGACTTGATTGATGGTGTCACCATGACCCGTCAAACCGACGAACTTACCGGTCTTTCGAGCATCGTTGTGCTAGAAACCGGTCAGCGTACCAGTGCCGGTAAAGACATGCGTCCGATGGTTAAGTTGGTTGACGCTAAAGGTAACGACGTGAATATCGCCGGTACCGATATGCCTGCGCAGTACTTCTTGCCAGGTAACGCCATTATCAACCTTGAAGATAATGCTGAAGTGAAAGTAGGTGATACGGTTGCACGTATTCCACAAGAAGGTTCAAAAACACGCGATATTACCGGTGGTCTACCGCGCGTTGCCGACTTGTTCGAAGCACGTCGTCCGAAAGAGCCTGCAATTTTGGCAGAAATCACGGGTACCGTGAGCTTCGGTAAAGAGACTAAAGGTAAGCGTCGTCTTCTAATCACCCCAACTGATGGCGGTGACCAGTACGAAGAGATGATTCCTAAGTATCGTCAGTTGAACATCTTCGAAGGTGAACAAGTGACCAAAGGTGAAGTTATTGCCGACGGTCCAGAAGCACCGCACGATATCTTACGTTTGCGTGGCGTCAGCGCCTTGGCGAACTATATCGTTAACGAAGTGCAAGAAGTTTACCGTTTGCAGGGTGTAAAAATTAACGATAAGCACATCGAGACCATCGTGCGTCAGATGCTGCGTAAGGCAATTATCCTGAATCCAGGCGAAACTGAATTGCTCGAAGGCGAGATGATGGAGCTTTCAGAAGTATTGGCTGCGAATGCGAAAGCTGAGGCAGATGGTAAGATCCCAGCGACCTACGAGCGTCAGCTATTGGGTATTACCAAAGCGTCACTTTCAACCGAGTCATTCATCTCTGCGGCGTCGTTCCAAGAAACTACGCGCGTGCTGACTGAAGCGGCCGTACAAGGTAAGCAAGATCCACTACGTGGTCTGAAAGAAAACGTTATCGTGGGTCGTTTGATCCCAGCGGGTACCGGTTTCGCTTACCACCGTGACCGTGCGCGCAAGCGTATGGAAGCTCTAGCCCAAGGCGAAGCGCCTAAGCTAACCGCAGAACAAGCGGAGCAGCAGTTGGCCGACGCTTTGAACTTCGGTAACGAAGAAGGCGAAAGCGGCGATAACGCTGAATAAGCACTTAGCACGCTACATCTGCTAACAATTAAAAGGCCAGTCGACATCGACTGGCCTTTTTTATTGGGCTATGTTGAACCTAGTGAGTGTTAACAAAAGGAATGAAACATGATTCAAGCAAAATGGTTGGTGCTGGTGTGGGCACTGCTGGTTGCTCCTTTTAGCTTTGCGTCTGAGGTACCTGCCAAGCTTCACGGCGAGTGGCGGGGCACATTAGACTTGCCCCAAGGGATGCGGCTGACGATTGGTCTTTCGTTGACTGAAGAACGCGCTGAGTTGCAGAGCCCTAATCAAGGTCCGCAAACGTACCCACTGCAAGAGCTAAAGTTTGCCGATGAGCAACTAAGTTTTGCGGTGCCTGACTTAGGTGTTAAGTTCGCGGGTGCTTATCAGCAAGACCAAATTGTTGGGGACTTTGAGCAGGGAGCTAAACTGCCTCTTACCTTGCATCGTTTGACCGCAGCCGACAGTGAACGCCTCGCTTTTGAGGGCAAGTACGCCGGCGTGTTGAATGCCAGTGGAACCGAATTGCCGCTGCACTTTAATATCGCCGTAGTCAAAGATGGATTCGTCGCAACGCTCGACAGCCCAGCGCAGGAATCTTACGGCATACCGTTGCAGGAGGTGCACATCGACGGCCAGAAACTCACTGCGTCAGCGCCAATGTTGAAAGCCACTTACAAAGGTGAGCGGAATGATGAAGGTGTCTATGAAGGTGTATGGTTTCAAGGTATGGCTTTCGCTTTAAATTTAAGTAAGGTCACCGCCGAGCGTCCTGCCCCACAAGTAAAAGCAGCTGAGTTCGGTACCTTCGGGGGCGCAACTGCACATCTACTATGTGATAAAGTTAGCATTGAGTATGCTGGGGACCATGATGAACAAACGTTGTATGAGATTGGCTCGGTTAGTAAAACATTCGTTGCTTATTTGCTCGCCGACGCTGTGCAGCGAGGTGTGCTTGAACTAGAAACGGAGTTAAGCAGCGTTTTTCCTGGCGCACCGGAAGGTGTCACTATGTTGGAACTGGTGACCCATACCAGTGGCTTGCCGCGCCTGCCTGCTGATCTGTTTGCCAATGCGAATCAACATGACCCGTATCGTCATTATGACCTTGCCATGCTTACGGCGGCACTGAATGAACAAACGCTTGGCAAGAAGCAACATAGTTATTCCAATTACGCTTTCGGGGTATTGGGTGAGGCGTTGGCGAAAGCACAAGACATGAGCTTAGAAAGTTTGCTGCAGGAGCGGATTTTTGAGCCGTTTGGAATGACGTCGAGCTATCTTGCGACAGCCGATCGTGAAGTATCGCCTCGGCTCGCCACTCCCTACAATAGCTTGGGTCAGCAAGTCGGCCCGTGGCGCTTCTCGGCCTTGGCCGGTGCTGGGGCTGTGGTAGCCTCCTTACCGGACATGGTTAACTATGTTCAAGGTATGCAAGCAAGGCTGGCAGAAGATAGTCAATTGCGAGAGTTGATGTTAACACCACGGGTTGATTTCGCCGCTTGTTGCGAGCAAGGGTTGGGCTGGATGCTCGAACAAACCGACGCAGACCACACGCTGGTATGGCATAATGGTCGCACAGCTGGCTTTGCCAGTTACGTCGGCTTTTATGCAGATGGATCCGAAGCGGTTATCTTACTTAGCAACCAAGCCATGGATGTGAATTCTCAGGCGAAACGCCTACTTAGCGAGTAAATCTTACCGTTATCCTACAGTAAAGCGACGCTTGCTCGGGTTTGCAATCGTCGCTTTTCCTTGACAGTCCAATTATTGACCATTAAAATTCGGCCTCCCCGTAATTGGCGGGCGTTTAGCTCGTGGTCGCGGGGGATTGGATTTTTTCACTCTGTTGAGCGACATCAACAAAATCAGGAGTTATGAATGGCAACAGTTAATCAGCTGGTGCGCAAAGGTCGTCAAAAGCCGGTTGTTAAAAGCAACGTTCCGGCACTTGAGGCTTGCCCACAAAAACGCGGTGTATGTACCCGTGTTTACACAACCACCCCGAAAAAGCCGAACTCAGCGCTACGTAAAGTATGCCGTGTGCGTTTGACGAACGGTTTCGAAGTTTCTTCGTACATCGGTGGTGAAGGTCACAACTTGCAAGAGCACTCAGTCGTATTGATTCGCGGCGGTCGTGTAAAAGACTTGCCAGGTGTTCGTTATCACACAGTGCGCGGTGCGCTTGACTGTGCTGGCGTAAACGATCGACGTCAAGGTCGTTCGAAGTACGGCGCGAAGCGGCCGAAGTCTTAACGGTTCTCCGTTAGTAAGGCCAAACACTGTAATTTAAATGTTTTGGGGAAAACCCTGAATTAATCGGAGAATATTAAGATGCCTAGAAGACGCGTCATTGGTCAACGTAAAATCCTGCCGGATCCTAAGTTCGGATCAGAGTTGTTGGCTAAATTTATCAATGTCGTCATGGTTGACGGCAAAAAATCTGTCGCAGAGAAAATTATCTACGGTGCTTTAGACATCATGGCTGAAAAGACCAAGAAAGAGCACTTAGAAGTATTTGAAGAAGCATTGGACAACGTTCGTCCTACAGTCGAGGTTAAGTCACGCCGCGTTGGTGGTTCAACTTACCAGGTACCTGTAGAAGTTCGTCCAGTGCGTCGTAATGCACTGGCTATGCGTTGGTTAGTTGATGCCGCGCGTACTCGGGGTGAAAAATCCATGGCTCAGCGCCTAGCAGGTGAAATGCTAGACGCATCTGAAAATAAAGGCTCTGCTGTGAAGAAGCGTGAAGACGTCCACCGTATGGCCGAAGCGAACAAAGCGTTCGCCCATTATCGCTGGTAAACTCACAGTTAACCTAAAGAGGAATTTATGGCTCGTAAAACTTCGATTGAGCGCTACCGTAATATCGGTATCTGTGCTCACGTAGACGCAGGTAAAACGACCACCACAGAACGGGTATTGTTCTACACCGGTCTATCTCACAAATTGGGTGAGGTGCATGACGGTGCGGCAACAACTGACTGGATGGCGCAGGAACAAGAGCGTGGTATTACCATTACCTCTGCTGCCGTAACCTGTTTCTGGAAAGGTATGGACCAGCAGTTCCCTGAGCACCGTATCAACATCATCGATACTCCAGGACACGTTGACTTCACTATCGAAGTAGAACGTTCTTTGCGTGTACTTGATGGTGCGGTCGTTGTGCTTTGTGGTTCATCTGGTGTGCAGCCGCAAACTGAAACTGTATGGCGTCAGGCCAACAAGTATGAAGTTCCACGTATGGTGTTCGTCAACAAGATGGACCGTGCTGGTGCTGACTACATGCGTGTTGTAGGTCAGTTAAAAACGCGTTTGAACGCAACTGCTGTTCCGATTCATTTGAACATCGGTGCAGAAGACAACTTCAAAGGTGTTGTTGACCTCGTAAAAATGAAAGCTATCAACTGGAATGAAGAAGACTCAGGTATGACCTTCACTTACGAAGCGATCCCTGCGGAACTTCAAGACCAAGCTGAAGAGCTTCACGCTGAATTGGTAGAAGCAGCTGCCGAAGCCAACGAAGAACTGATGAACAAATACCTTGAAGAAGGTGAGTTGTCAGAAGCAGAGATCAAGCAAGGTTTGCGTGAGCGTACCTTGAACAACGAGATCGTGCTTACTTTGTGTGGTTCTGCATTTAAGAACAAAGGTGTTCAGGCTGTACTTGATGCTGTTATCGAGTATCTTCCGTCACCAACAGAAGTTAAAGCGATTCGCGGTATTCTGGAAGACGAGTCTGAAGGTATTCGTAAATCAGATGACTCAGAACCGTTCTCAGCGTTGGCATTTAAAATCGCGACTGACCCATTTGTTGGTACTTTGACGTTCTTGCGCGTTTACTCGGGCGTACTGTCACAAGGTGACACCGTATTTAACCCAGTGAAGAGCAAGCGTGAGCGTATCGGCCGTATGGTTCAGATGCATGCAAACGACCGTCAAGAAATCAAAGAAATCTTGGCAGGTGACATTGCTGCAGCGATCGGCCTGAAAGATGTTACGACTGGTGACACTTTGTGTGATCCGAACAACGTCATCACGCTTGAGCGTATGGAATTCCCAGAGCCAGTAATCTCTGTTGCAGTTGAACCAAAAACTAAAGCTGACCAAGAAAAAATGGGTATTGCTTTAGGTAAGTTGGCTGCAGAAGATCCGTCGTTCCGCGTGAAGACTGACGAAGAGTCTGGTCAAACGATCATTTCTGGTATGGGTGAGCTTCACCTTGATATCATCGTTGACCGTATGAAGCGTGAATTCAACGTTGAATGTAACGTAGGTAAACCTCAGGTTGCTTACCGTGAAACGATCCGTAAGGGCGTTGAAGTGGAAGGTAAGTTCGTACGTCAATCAGGTGGTCGTGGTCAATTCGGTCACGTTTGGTTGAAGCTTGAACCTATGGAATTTGACGCTTCTGACGACGAAACGCCTAACTACGAATTCATTAACGAAATCGTAGGTGGTGTGGTACCGAAGGAATACATTCCTGCGGTAGACAAAGGTATCCAAGAGCAAATGCAAAATGGTGTACTTGCTGGCTACCCACTACTTGGCGTAAAAGCAACGTTGTATGATGGTTCATACCACGATGTTGACTCATCAGAAATGGCGTTTAAAATCGCCGGTAGCATGGCCTTCAAGAAAGGTGCATTACAAGCTAACCCAGCGATTTTAGAACCAATGATGAAAGTTGAAGTTGTTACTCCTGAAGAATTCATGGGTGACGTAGTTGGTGACTTGAACCGTCGTCGCGGTATCATCGAAGGCATGGAAGATGCCGCTGGTGATTTGAAAGAAGTTCGCGCACAAGTTCCATTATCAGAAATGTTCGGTTACGCTACTGACCTGCGTTCGCAGACTCAGGGCCGTGCATCTTATGCGATGGAATTCTTGAAGTACGCTGAAGCACCAAACAACATTGCTGAGCAGGTTATTGCCGCTCGTCAAACTAAAGATTAAGTAGAGTCTGGTCCGGTTCTCTACGGGACCGGACTTTTAACTTAAGTTAAGGAAAAGTCATGTCAAAAGAAAAATTTGAACGTTCGAAACCGCACGTTAACGTTGGTACTATCGGCCACGTTGACCATGGTAAAACTACTCTGACTGCTGCCATTACAACCGTATTGGCAAAAACCTACGGTGGCGCCGCGAAAGACTTTGCTGCCATCGATAACGCGCCAGAAGAAAAAGCGCGTGGTATCACCATCTCAACTTCACACGTTGAGTACGATACTCCTACTCGTCACTACGCACACGTAGACTGCCCAGGACACGCTGACTATGTGAAAAACATGATCACCGGTGCTGCGCAGATGGACGGCGCTATCTTGGTAGTAGCTGCAACTGACGGTCCTATGCCACAAACACGTGAGCACATCTTGTTGTCACGTCAGGTAGGCGTACCTTTCATCGTTGTTTTCATGAACAAATGTGACATGGTAGACGACGAAGAGTTGTTGGAATTGGTAGAGATGGAAGTTCGTGAACTTCTTTCTGAGTACGACTTCCCAGGTGACGACTTGCCAGTGATTCAAGGTTCAGCGTTGAAAGCGTTGGAAGGCGAAGAGCAGTGGGAAGCGAAAATTCTTGAGTTGGCAGAAGCTTTGGATTCATACATCCCAGAGCCAGAGCGTGACATCGACAAGCCGTTCATCATGCCAATCGAAGACGTATTCTCGATCTCAGGTCGTGGTACTGTAGTAACTGGTCGTGTAGAGCGCGGTATCGTGCGCACTGGTGACGAAGTAGAAATCGTAGGTATCAAAGATACTACGAAGACAACTGTAACTGGTGTAGAGATGTTCCGTAAGTTGCTTGACGAAGGTCGTGCAGGTGAGAACATCGGTGCATTGTTGCGTGGTACGAAGCGTGACGAGATCCAGCGTGGCCAAGTATTGGCGAAGCCAGGTTCAATCACTCCACACACCAAGTTCGAAGCAGAAGTGTACGTATTGACCAAAGAAGAAGGCGGCCGTCATACTCCGTTCTTCAAAGGCTATCGTCCACAGTTCTACTTCCGTACGACTGACGTAACTGGTGCAGTCCAGTTGCCAGAAGGCGTAGAAATGGTAATGCCAGGCGACAACTTGAAATTCGTTGTTGACTTGATTCACCCAATCGCGATGGACGAAGGCTTGCGCTTCGCAATCCGTGAAGGTGGCCGTACAGTAGGCGCCGGCGTAGTATCTAAAATCTTAGATTAATATCGCCGCGTTTATCTGACGCATATGAAAAAGGGAGCTTCGGCTCCCTTTTTTAATGCGTGAAAGGCGATGTTTGCTATTCGCTGTTCGCTGTTCGTTTAAACCCAAAACATGAAACATCAAACGCTTTCAACGAAAAGTGAGCGCAGCGAACGTGCGAACAGCGAACATCGAACAACGCTCTTTGCTTGGCTCTTGACTTTTGTGGCTGTGCTGACGAATATAGCTGCAGACTTCGCTTCGTTGAGGATGCCGTGCGATACCTAGTTATCTTATTCATTACCCTATTCACGGTTTCATTAACCAATACCAGTCGCGCCGCAGAGACAATTCGTATTGCTGCGTACGATTTCCCTCCCTATTTCTCTGCCTACGATACTGAGCACCTGGTTGGTGACCTTATTACGGCGCTCAATGCCTCGCAAAACGACTATCGTTTCGAACTGTATGACGTTCCATCTAAAGCCCGTTTTAAAGCCCTAAGTGATGCTGGCTGTTGCCATCTGATTTTATTTGAATCTCCAACATGGGGCTGGGACGAGCAACTTCCGCAGATCGAGGCGGGTAGGGTGTTGGTGCTGGGTGCGGAGCGTTTTATTGCGGTCAAAAAGAAAGATCAACGCGACGCAGCTTTTTTCCAGCGTAAAGATTTACGTTTTGGCGGGCTTACCGGTTACCACTATCCGTTCTTAGGCAATCGTACCGATTCAGACTTGCTTGAAGAACACTTCAACGTGTATTTGTCATTAAGCCATGAGATCAACATTCGTATGTTGCTTAATGGCCGACTGGACGTCGTCATGATACATGATGAGTATTTAGTACAGTTGCAAGACCAGCCCTGGTTTGAACGGTTACTTGTGAATCCAACGCCGTATGGTGAATACGAACTTCGCACCTTGGTTAATCCGGAAAAGGGATTTGCCTTGGCGGATTGGCAGCGAGTACTGCAGCCGCTTATTGAGCAGGGAATACTCACACAGCTTCTCAAAAAATATCAGTTACCTTGGCCGCCAAAACGAGTGGATATCTTATCGATCACTAAAAGCTAGTAGACACTCAAACCCAACTGATTAGCGAGGTTCCGGATCATTGCCATGCCGCGTGCCGAGTTGCCGAAGCTGTTGAGGGGTGGAGACCACGCTGCAATCACTCCATAGTCGGGAACTATTGCCACAATACCACCACCGACACCACTTTTCGCCGGTAACCCTACGGTAAAAGCAAATTGCCCCGATTGGTCGTACATACCGCTAGTACTGAGCAGTGCGTTGATGCGCTGTGCGTCGCGGTGAGAGGTGATTTGTTTGCCACTGCGCGGACATTTGCCGCGATTTGCTAAAAAGGCGAAACTCCGCGCCAAGTCTTCCGTTGACATGGTAAGCGCGCATTGCCAAAAGTAATGATCAAGCACCTCTTCGACATCCGACTCGATGTTGCCAAAGCTCTTCATCAAATAGGCTAACGCAGCATTGCGTGCACCATGGTCTTTCTCAGACTCGTGAACGCGGCTGTCGACACCAACGGTGTCGCGATTACATAAGCCTCTCACCATGCTTAGCACAGCTGATTTACTTGCTGAATAATGGCTTACTAGAACATCGCTAACCAAAATCGCACCGGCATTAATCATCGGATTGCGCGGAATACCGCGTTCCCATTCAAGCTGTACGATTGAGTTAAACGGTTGGCCTGAGGGTTCCATTTGCACTCGTTCCCACAAGCTATCGCCCATGCGTTCCATTGCGAGCATTAGGCCAAAAATTTTAGAAATCGACTGGATAGAGAAAGGGGTTGAAGCATCCCCTACTGAGGTCACCTTACCATCAAGTGTGGCGACCGTGAGGGCGCAATAATCAGACTTCACTTCGGCAAGGGCCGGGATGTAATCAGCGACCTTGCCGTCGTTCACGGTTAGCGCCTGCTGCAATATGGATTGCAGCAGTTTCTTCAGGTTATCTGGGGCATGAATCGATTGCCCGCCACTGATCACATCGTGTGTCATCGCTCGTCCCTAATGTTTGTTACTTACTGCTCTAGCAAGGGTGCCAAGAAGCGTGCGGTATGCGAACGTTCACACTTAACAATCGCTTCAGGAGCTCCCTCTGTAAGTATTTCACCGCCGCCAGCACCACCTTCAGGGCCTAGATCGACAATCCAGTCCGCCGTCTTAATGACATCGAGATTGTGCTCAATAATCACAATCGTATTGCCATGGTCCCGCAATCGGTGGAGCACCGTCAAGAGCTGCTGGATGTCATGGAAGTGCAGACCGGTCGTCGGCTCGTCGAGGATGTAGAGTGTCTTACCCGTATCACGCTTAGAAAGCTCGCGGGAAAGCTTCACTCGCTGCGCTTCACCACCGGATAGTGTGGTCGCCGATTGGCCTAAACGAATATAGCTAAGGCCAACGTCCATCAGCGTTTGCAACTTACGTGCAATAGCCGGAACCGGCGCAAAGAAGTCGCGGGCGTCTTCAACTGTCATTTCGAGTACTTCGTGAATGCTGCGACCTTTATATTTGATCTCTAAGGTTTCGCGGTTGTAGCGCTTGCCCTTACAAATATCACAGGGAACATAGACGTCAGGCAAAAAGTGCATCTCTACTTTGATGACGCCATCACCCTGACAGGCCTCACAGCGACCGCCGCGCACGTTAAAACTAAAACGGCCCGGCTTATAGCCACGCGAACGTGCTTCTTCGGTACCAGCAAAGAGTTCGCGAATTGGCGTAAAGATACCGGTGTAAGTTGCAGGATTCGAACGCGGTGTACGACCAATCGGACTTTGGTCGATATCAACCACCTTGTCGAGGTACTGCATGCCATCGATGTCACGGTACGGAGCTGGTTCGTTGGCCGTTGCCTTGTTCAAATCACGATGTGCGATACGGAACAGGGTATCGTTTATCAACGTTGACTTTCCTGATCCAGATACACCGGTTACACACGACATCAGGCCAACAGGAAGCTTCAGGGTCACGTCTTTTAAGTTATTCCCGGTTGCTCCTTCAAGGGTCAGCCACTTGTCACTCGGTTGATTACGTTCCTTGGGCACCTCAATTTGCTTTCTACCTGACAAGTAGTCCGCGGTAAGCGAGCGCTCACTTTTTAGGATATCCTCAAGCTGGCCTTCGGCCACTACTTCGCCGCCATGTACGCCGGCGCCCGGACCAATATCGATCACGTAGTCGGCGGCGCGAATGGCATCTTCATCATGTTCGACGACGATGACCGTGTTGCCAAGGTCACGCAGGCGGGTGAGGGTGTTGAGCAAACGCTCATTATCACGTTGGTGCAAACCAATGGATGGTTCGTCGAGCACATACATGACGCCTACTAAACCTGCACCAATTTGACTGGCCAAGCGAATCCGCTGTGCTTCACCACCGGAGAGCGTTTCTGCACTCCGTGACAGGCTGAGGTAATTTAGACCGACGTTCACCAAGAAACCTAAACGGTCGTTGATCTCTTTTAAGATTTTCTCTGCGATTTGGGCTTTTTGCCCGTCGAGTTCGAGACCTGTAAAGAATTCTAGCGCATCCCCGATCGAACGGGCGACCACTTCCGGCAAGGTGGTGTTGTTCACATAAACATGGCGAGCCTCTTCGCGTAGACGGGTACCTCCGCAACTTTTACAAGGTTGCGCCGCCAGGTATTTGGCTAACTCTTCACGCACCGCGGTCGAGTCGGTTTCACGATAGCGCCGCTGCATATTCGGAATGATGCCCTCAAAGGCGTGGCGACGAACGACGCGGTCGCCACGATCATTCATGTAGGTAAACTCAATTTCTTGCCGACCACTACCGTAAAGAATGACTTGGCGATGCTCGTCACTTAACGAGTTAAACGGCTGATTGAGGTCGAAACCATAATGCTTCGCCAGTGATTGCAACATTTGATAATAGTAGAAGTTGCGTTTATCCCAACCACGAATGGCGCCGCCGGTCAGACTGAGTTCATCGTTGTTAATGACTTTCTGTGGATCGAAGAACTGCTCGATACCGAGACCGTCACAGGAGCTACAAGCGCCAGCTGGATTATTAAACGAGAACAATCGTGGTTCTAACTCTTGCATGCTGTAGCCACAGTGCGGACAGGCGAAGTTCGCTGAGAAGATCATCGCAGCGAGTTGCGAGTCGTCGTCCATTGGCGCCACAATCGCAGTACCGCCGCTTAGCTCTAATGCGGTTTCAAATGATTCAGCAAGACGTAATTCCAGTCCGTCGCGCACCTTAATACGGTCGACCACCACCTCAATGGTGTGTTTCTTCTGCAACTCCAACTTCGGTGGATCGCTGAGGTCACAAAGTTCGCCATCGATGCGCGCACGAATAAAGCCTTGCGCGGCGAGATTGTCGAGTACTTTGGTATGTTCGCCTTTACGATCTTGGATAATAGGCGCCAAGATCATAAGCTTTTCGCCTTCTGGCAGCTCCAATACCTGGTCGACCATCTGTGAAACGGTTTGTGCCGCTAACGGCTCGTCATGGGTCGGACAGCGCGGTTCGCCGACGCGGGCGAACATCAAGCGCAGATAATCATAGATCTCGGTGATGGTGCCGACCGTCGAGCGCGGGTTATGCGAGGTCGATTTTTGTTCAATGGAAATCGCTGGTGAAAGTCCTTCGATACTATCGACGTCAGGCTTTTCCATTAGCGACAAGAACTGCCGTGCATAAGCCGAAAGTGATTCGACATAGCGGCGTTGCCCTTCGGCGTAAAGCGTATCAAACGCCAACGACGATTTGCCGGAACCGGATAGCCCGGTGATCACGATAAGTTTATCGCGTGGCATGGTAAGCTGCAGATTTTTAAGGTTATGGGTGCGAGCGCCGCGTACTTCAATAAAGTCCATAGGGGTAACCTGTAACTCCGTTGGCGAATGTGAAACGAGCATTATCGCACAGTGACCACCTTCTGGTACAATCACCAGCAAATTTTTGTCGCTAGCTCGAACACATTGAATTCATAAGAATGAGAGATTGATGCCAAAGTCTGCGAATGAACAACGTCTGAGTCCCCTCGAACGCCGCGCATCCGGTGCCTTAGCTGCTGTCTTTGGATTACGGATGTTAGGCCTGTTTTTGATCATGCCGGTGATGGCAATTTATGGTCAGGCTTACCCAGATTACACACCACTCTTGGTCGGCCTCGCGATTGGTGCTTATGGTTTAACGCAAGCGCTGCTGCAGATCCCAATGGGGATGCTGTCCGACAAGATTGGTCGCCGGCCCGTGATTATGGGTGGTTTACTTGTTTTCGTCATCGGCAGTTTAGTCGCAGCCTATGCTGACTCGCTCGCTGGCGTGGTGATTGGGCGTGCACTGCAAGGTATGGGCGCGATTGCCGCAGCAATATTAGCGTTGGCCGCGGACATTACTCGCGATTCGCAACGACCCAAAGTCATGGCGATGATTGGCATGTGCATTGGTCTCGCATTTGCCTTGGCGTTGATATTAGGCCCGTTAATGGGCCCCTACATTGGATTGTCTGGACTCTTCTTGTTCACAGCAATAAGCGCTGTCTTTGGCATATTGGTGTTCTATTTCGCAGTTCCTAAAGTCGAAGTGCGCGCTGCGCGTGGTGATTTGCTACCGAGTAGCAAAGAATTCGGTTTGATTCTCAAACACGGACAATTAGCACGGCTGAACGTCGGTGTTTTCATCTTGCACTGCTTGCTGACGGCATTTTTTGTCGTTGTTCCGACCCAGTTGGTGGCCGGTGGTCTCGCCAGTGAACAGCATGCTTGGCTCTACCTGCCAACTTTACTGGGCTCGTTCGTATTTATGGTGCCGATGCTGATCATTGCCGAAAAACGTCGCCAGCAACCTTTGTTTTTCCGAATTGCCATTGTTTTGCTTGCCGCTGCGGTGGCTATTATCGGATTTAGTGAGGGGTCTTGGCTGATTTATGTTGCGGCCGTGCTCATCTTTTTTACTGGGTTCAACTTCTTGGAAGCGACGCTGCCGTCAATACTAACGCGCTTTGCTCCTGCAGGCCGCAAAGGAAGTGCCAGCGGTATCTATGCCACTTCACAGTTTGCTGGTGCGTTCGTTGGAGGTGCAGCAGGCGGTGCGATTTTGCAATGGGGAGGCCTGATTGGCGTTGTCGCTTTTAGCTTGGTGCTGTTACTATGTTGGTTGCTTGTCAGTTTGGGCATGACACCACCGCCCCAGTGGCAAAATGTGAGTTTCAAATTGCGTCAGCTGAGCAATGCAGAGATCGAATCCTTGGCAACAGAGCTTGCAGAGGGCGCTGGCGTCGAAGAAGTTCGTTTGGTTGCCAGCGAACAAATCGCCTATTTAAAAGTACACAAAACTGATTACAATGAAGAACAAGTTACGGCGCTCGTGAAGCCGTATCAATCATGAGGAAAGGAGCAAGGCATGGCCAGTCGCGGCATCAATAAAGTCATTCTTATCGGTAACTTGGGCGCAAAGCCAGAGATCCGTTACACGCAAAACAATACAGCGATTGCCAACTTGTCGATTGCCACCAGCGAAACTTGGAAAGACAAACAGACCGGGGAGCCACGTGAGCAAACGGAGTGGCACCGTTGTGTGGCCTATCGTCGCCTTGCAGAAATCGCTGGCGAATACCTTGATAAAGGCTCAAAAGTTTATGTTGAAGGTCGCCTGCAAACCCGTAAGTGGCAGGGGCAAGACGGTGTAGAGCGCTACACTACCGAAGTGGTGATCAATGATCTGCAGATGCTAGATAGCCGTGGTGGCGCTGGTGGTGGCGCTGGCTACCAAGGGCAACCGCAAGGCGGCTCATATAATCAAGGTGGCCAGCAAGCACAGTCGCAAGGTGGCGGTTTCGGCGGAGGGCAGCAACAACGCCCAGCGCAACAGCCTGCACAGCAGCAACAAAAGCCGCAACAACAGAATAATGACCCGTTTATTCCTGACAATGACTTTGATGACGATATTCCGTTCTGAATCATATAAAACTATAAGTGTTAAGAGTTTGACTTAAATTAACTCCCGACAATACTGTTTTATAAAAGTATTTTTTAATTTCACGCCCTTTATGTGTGTAGACATATAAGGGGCTTTTTTATTTGGCTTTCAGTTGCCTCGTTATAAAATCGTATAATACAAAAGTTGTAAAGATAGGGTTTTATCTAGTATTTCCTTGTAAACAAGGACGGTACGATGCGTATAAAAGATGTGACTCATAAAACGGGCGAGCAAATACCAATCATGCTAGACGCACACGGTATGCCGATCACCTTGCCGAATGAGTTCGTTTTATCCAGAAGAGCGCTTTGGCTTTAGTCGCCAATCACTTCAAGCAAAATCAGAAATTAAGGCAGCCTATGACCACGCCAAACGAGCATTGTCGGGTGGCTTGGTTAAAACAAAAGAACAAGCAACCAAAGAGGCCGAAGAGCTACAGGTAGAGCTAGCACGTCTTAGAACAGAGCTCGAAGTATACAAGCAACGTGAAGAGCTTTGGCAGCGCCGATGGCAGCAAATTGCCTTTCATGTGCGGCAGAAAGGTATACAAATGGCTAGTGTCGATAAAGCTCCACCTGACGGCGCAGATTTGCCGTCAAACACCGAGTCAGCCAAAATACTGAAAATGTTTGATAAGGAAATACCGCCCTCGGGACGTGTGTAATTCGAAACGTGTATTACCAAGATAAGTTCGCTGATAAGAATTTACGAGTTTGATCTTAAACTGGGCTGGTTTAGGAGAGGCGCACATCAAGTGCGCATAACTTTATTCCAGTCTATTTTGTGACCTGCGGCATCAAGTTCAAGAGCAAGACGTTGCTTCCAGCCGCCGGAATCATCCATCGTCTCCCAGACCACCCCAGCGAAGTCGCTAGGTATTTCCAGTGAACCGCGTTTGAGCGCACAAACTTTGTCTCGACCCAGGCAGCCGATAAAGTAACCGAGTTCCAGTAAAACGTTTTGACGTGCACGAGGCTCAAGGCTACCGCCTTTGGCGCGGCCTTCATCGTCCGGTGTCAGGAGTACAACGGCAAATCCGACATCACGGTGCGCGTCAACTTTTTCTATGATGGTTCTTCCTTGGTTTGCTTGCTCATGAAGAATTATTGCTTCTAAACCGATACGTTCGATAAAACGAGCCACCATTTCGCGCGCGCCTTGGTCATGGCCGTGAACAATAAATATTTTCTTAGAGAATGGTCGAGTTAACACAGTTTGAGTGCTCCCTTTTGATTGAACGTAGTTTCTGTAATCACGAACAAAGGGAATAATAAGTTGGCCAGTAAGTGCATGTATGCCTGCAATGATTTTATTACCAGAGTAAAAAAAGTGATTGGCAAAGCCTCTTGCAAAGCTTGGGTCATCAGCTAATTTTTCAATCAATAACAGTGTTAACCCCATCGTCTCTCGATCATTGTCGGGGAATGCAAGCTTAGCGGTTCCAACCATATTGCCACCTGATGCTTCACTCTCTGCAAGGAAGGTTTCAAGATCGACTCCTTTAGTGAGCTCAGTGTTATAAGGCTCTAGGTCGGAGGGGCGGAGTAACTGAGCCAGTTTCCGTAATGGCCTGTCAAATGTTTGTAGATGGGAACTTTGAAGATCAAAAACCGCATTATTAATTTCTGAAAATACATCTCTCGACATCATTCATCCTCATCGTGCTTAAGCCGAGCCTCTGAGGCCTTATTAAGAATACTTTCACGACATTTCTCTTTCATTTGCTCTGCCAGCGGACGAATGATAGAGCTATTTCCATATGGGGCGATGCGACTATCGATCTCTTGATGAATAGATTGAATGGCCGCCTCAACGCTACTTGGATCGTGAGGATCGAACTCAACCCGTGCTAAGTGCCCATCAAGCTCTTTAAAAGCTTTCTCTGCCTTTTTGAGTTCCTTCTGCAGATTATCCAGCCCAGTAATTTTAGCCACAAAAGCCTCCATTCGATGGTGATTCGATAATTAGTAATATAGGCCGATATATTGCTATCGCAAGGAAATTTAGCTAGTTTAGCTAAATTATAAAAATCAGCCGTGGCAAGTACCCAAATGAACGAGCAAGAAATCTACGCACAAATCAAAAAGGCCCTGCAAGAGGCACCTCGCAAGCAATACACCGCGGAGCTGCATTTGCAAATGATCAAATATGCAGATGAGTTAAAGAACATCACCGCCAAAGAGTTTTGTGAGGGGGTAGGCCTGCGAAGCAGCTTTGGCACCGAATTTAGCAAAATGCGCAATCTGACTCAGCGCCTGAAAGCGGCCGGGCTCGATACAGCCAAACTATAACGAATCAAATTCAATCGTGCCGGGCCAATACTCGGTACTGTAAGGAACAACCATGGCCATTAAGAAAACCGAACTTTACTCCTCCCTTTGGGCTAGCTGCGATGAGCTGCGCGGCGGTATGGATGCCAGCCAGTACAAAGACTATGTGCTGACCATGCTGTTTATGAAGTATGTCTCTGACAAATACAAAGGCGACCCTTACGGCATGATTGTAGTGCCGCAAGGTGCCAGCTTTGACGATATGGTTGCGCTGAAAGGCGACAAAGAAATTGGCGACAAAATCAACAAAGTCATCAGTGCGCTGGCCGAAGAAAACGACCTCAAAGGCGTGATAGACGTTGCCGACTTTAACGATGAAGACAAGCTTGGCAAAGGCAAAGAAATGGTTGACCGGCTAGGTAAGCTGGTCGGCATTTTCGAAGGGTTAAACCTTGGCGATAACCGCGCCGATGGCGATGACCTACTGGGTGATGCCTACGAATACCTAATGCGCCACTTTGCCACCGAATCCGGTAAATCCAAAGGACAGTTTTATACGCCATCCGAAGTGTCACGCATCCTTTCTAAAGTGATTGGTATTGATAGTAATACCCCGCAAGATGCCACCGTCTACGACCCAACCTGCGGCTCGGGCTCCCTGTTGTTAAAAGCCAGTGATGAAGCGCCGCGTGGCTTGTCGATTTTTGGTCAAGAAATGGACAACGCTACCAGTGCCTTGGCACGTATGAACATGATTTTGCACAACAACGCCACCGCCAAAATCTGGAAAGGCAACACCATTGCTGACCCGCAATGGAAAGAGGCAAACGGCCAACTTAAGACTTTTGATTTCGCTGTGGCCAACCCGCCGTTTTCCAACAAAAACTGGACCAGCGGCATTAACCCGCAAGAGGATGAATTTGGCCGTTTCAGTTGGGGCATTCCGCCAGAAAAAAACGGCGACTACACCTTTTTGCTGCACATCATTAAAAGCTTAAAAAGCACCGGTAAAGGCGCGGTCATTCTGCCTCACGGTGTGTTGTTCCGTGGCAACGCCGAAGCGCGCATTCGTGAAAACCTCATCAAGCAAGGTTACATCAAAGGCATAATCGGTTTACCGGCCAACCTGTTTTACGGCACCGGCATTCCTGCCTGTATTATCGTGATTGATAAAGAGCACGCGAACGCTCGCAGCGGCATCTTTATGGTCGATGCCAGCAAAGGCTTTGCCAAAGACGGCAATAAAAACCGCCTGCGTAGCCAAGATATTCACAAAATCGTCGATGTCTTTACCAAGCAGCTAGAACTGCCGCGTTACTCGCGTATGGTACCGTTAAGTGAAATCGCTGGTAACGACTACAACCTCAATATTCCGCGTTATATCGACAGCAGCGAACCCGAAGACCTGCACGATTTAAGCGCCCATCTGCAAGGCGGCATTCCAAACCGCGATATCGATGCTTTAGAGCGTTACTGGCAAGTCTTTCCGAGTATTCGTGCAAGCTTATTCGAAGCATCACGTGAAGGTTATAGCGAAGCCTTGGTCAAAGCTTCCGAGGTGAAAAGCACCATCCTTAACCATGACGAGTTCAAAACTTTTGCTGCACAAAGCCTTGAACCCTTTATCGAGTGGGCGCAGCGCTCAAATCTGCACGCCATTGAGCAAGGCGAACAGCCTAAACAAATTATCCATCGCATCAGCGAAGATTTGCTGCAAAGCTATGCACAAACGCCACTACTTAGTAAATACGACATCTACCAAATCTTGATGGATTACTGGGCGGAGTCCATGCAAGACGATGTCTATGTGCTGGTGCAAGACGGCTGGACTGGTGGTAAGCAAATACGTGAAATATTCCCTACTAAAAAAGACGGCAAAAATGTATGGAAAGAAAGTCATGATTTCGAAATAACCAGGAAGCGCTATCGCGCAGAAGTCATACCACGCACATTGGTTGAGAAACGATTTTTTTCTGATTTGCTAGCGCAACTTTCAATTCTTGAATCTGATGTAGAGGCAGCAACACAAACACTGGAAGAATTTGTGGAATTGCATTCCGGCGAAGAAGACCTGCTGCTGGAAGCTAAAAATGATAAAGATAAGGTGACTCAAAAGTTAATCAATGCTCGATTGAAAGAACTGAAAGTTAATCCGAGTGATCCTGATGAAATAGATGCTCTAGAAAAGTGTTTATCTCTAGTGAAGAAAGAGGCAGCAGCAAAGAAAAAAGCAAAAGAGAAGCAAGCTGAGCTCGACTTGGCAGTATTTAAGAAATACCCACGGCTTAGTGAAATTGACATCAAAACCCTGATTGTGGACGACAAATGGCTAGCAACGCTTGAAAGTAATATCGTCGCCGAAATCGAGCGAGTTACCCAGCAACTGGCTAATCGTGTGAAAGAGTTGGAAGAGCGCTATAGCGAACCCCTGCCTGCCCTTACCCAATCGGTAGAAAACCTTAGCGATAAAGTGGCAGGCCACATAAAAGCGATGAGTTTGGAGTGGGCGCTATGAGCGAAGTGGCTGAAAAAAGTTCAAAGAATCTGGCCGAGGCGGCTACGAATGCCATTCCCTCGGGCTATAAGCAAACAGACGTTGGAGTAATTCCAGATCATTGGGGGGTATCTCGGTTGCGAGATTTATTAAAAGAACCTCCAAAATATGGAATTAATGCGCCAGCCGTTCCGCTTGAAGGAACGTTACCAGTCTACATTCGGATTACTGATATTTCTGAAGATGGCTACTTTAAACCATCTGAAAAGGTTGGTGTTAGAAGCTCGTTTTCAGGTTTGTACCAACTAGCTGACGGTGATGTTGTTCTAGCTAGGACAGGGGCAAGCGTTGGCAAGTCTTACTTATACAAAGAAGATGATGGTGTATTGGTGTATGCGGGGTTCTTGATAAAAGTTTCTCCAGACAAAAAAAAACTAGAGCCACGATTTCTATCGCAGTACCTAAAGACTCAACGCTATTGGTCTTGGGTCACTGTGAATTCTATGCGAAGTGGGCAGCCAGGTATTAATGGTAATGAATACGGAGACTTGCTAATCCCATTACCTAAAATCCAAGAACAAACCGCCATCGCCAATGCGCTATCCGATGTTGATGCGCTAGTCAGCGAGCTGGAAGAACTGATCGCCAAAAAACAGGCCATCAAAACCGCCACCATGCAACAACTGCTCACCGGCCGCACCCGCCTGCCGCAGTTTGCTTTGCGTGAAGATGGCAAGCCAAAAGGCACCAAACCAAGTGAGTTAGGGGAAATCCCGGAGGATTGGGAACGTATATCAATTGGTCGCGATACGGTTTTAAAAGCTCGTATTGGTTGGCAAGCGTTAACGACCAAAGAATACCAAACAACAGGAGATATCTATCTAGTAACTGGTACTGATTTTGATTCGGGTGCCGTGAAATGGGAAAGATGTTTCTATGTAAGCGAATGGCGTTATAAACAAGATCAAAATATTCAGCTTAGAAATGATGATGTATTAATAACCAAGGATGGAACTATTGGTAAAGTTGGTTATGTCACTGCACTCAGTCGGCCTGCCACGTTGAATAGTGGTGTTTTCGTTGTTAGGCCTAAAAACAATAATTTGATGCAACGCTTTTTGTTCTACGTACTTACATCCAGAGTTTTTGACGATTTCATTAACAGAATTACCGCAGGCTCGACTATTACCCACTTGTATCAAAAGGATTTTGTTAATTTTGAATTTTCAGCACCTTGTATAGAAGAACAAACCGCCATCGCCACCATTCTGTCCGATATGGACGAAGAGATTCAGGCGCTGGAACAACGCCTTGGCAAAACCCGCCAAATCAAACAAGGCATGATGCAGGAGCTGCTGACGGGTAAGACACGCTTGCTGCAACCGCTAAATAAGGAGTCACAACATGGCTGACCAACAGCAAAGTTATAAAAAAGCTCGCTTTTTTAAATGTGCGTTGCAGGTCAATCCAGCGGGTTATATTCAATACCGTGGCCAACAACAGAGTCTGTCTGAATCTGACTATAACCAGCGGTTGTTAAATGCTGCACTGGAGGCGGGCATTGAGATTATCGGTTTGGCTGACCATGGCTCGGTAGATGGTGTTGACTCGATTCGGACCTTGTTTAATCAACATGGTATCGTGGTTTTTCCCGGCTTTGAGATTGCTTCAAGCGAAAAAATACATTTTGTCTGTTTGTTTGATGAAAGCAAATCGGCGCAAGAGCTTGAGCGAATTCTGGGTAGTTTGCGGCTATTGGATCCTCAGGACGGTGTTCGCCCTTCGAGGTTAAGTGCAGAGCAGTTGATTGATGAAGTGAATCAGCAAGGTGGCTTTATCTTCGCGGCACACTGTACCAATGACAATGGTTTGCTCAAAATTGGTCAGATGAATCATGTATGGCAACACCAAGATCTTCTAGCGGCGCAGATACCGGGTTCGATAGAAGATTTGCGTGGCGTTGAAAATGATTTTTACCGAAAAGTTTTCCTGAACAAAGACGCTAACTATAAACGTGAACGGGAGATGGCCGCGATTAACGCAGCTGATGTTGAGGCACCTGAAAAAATAAAAGAAGCAGGTGCTTCCTGTTTAATCAAGATGACCAAACCTTGTTTTGCCTCGTTTAAACAGGCTTTTTTGGATGCTGGCTCAAGGGTTCGTTTAAATTCCGATAAGCCGGAAAACTATGCCTCTGCCATCGAACGTATTCGCTTTGTTGGCGGCTATCTGGACGGCGTTGATATTGAGTTGTCTGACCATCTTAACGCCGTTATTGGTGGACGTGGTACGGGAAAATCAACCTTGTTGGAGTGTATTCGCTACGCATTCGCGTTAGAGCCTAAAACGCAAAACGCGTTAAAACAGCATAAGAGTGTGATTGATACTAACCTTGGCAAAGAGCGGGGGATAGTTGAAATTACGCTGCGCTCAGCCGTGCTGCATGGTCGTAAATTCACGGTGAGTCGAAAATATGGTAATCAACCTGTGGTGGTGGATGAACAAGGCAATGTTTCACCTTACCACCCCACTGATCTGCTGCCGGGCATTGAGCTTTACGGGCAAAATGAAATCTATGAAATGACCCGCGATGAACATAGTCGTAATCAGCTTATAGAGCGCTTTTTGGAAGGGGAACACGAGCAATTTGATGCCGATATTGCCAAGGTGCTGGCAAAACTGAAAGAAAATCGAGAATCCATCAAGCGTGCACTGAGCCAGAAAGACGATGTTGAAGCCGAGGTAGAGCGCCTGCCTAAGCTATTGGATCAGGCTAAGCAGTATCAAGCCTTAGGGATTGAAGAAAAGCTGAAAATTATTCCTAAGCTGGAAAAAGAAAAGCAGTTAAAAGCGCGTGTCGATGAAGATGTGACTCGCGTAAAAGATGCCATTGAAGCCCTTAAAGACAGCTTGCCCGATACGGTTTTTTTAAGTGATAGCGCATTGGATGGCTTGCCGCATGCTGATTCATTTAGGCAGCAGCGCTTGGTGTTGGACGCCTTAAAAGCAGGTGTACAGCAAACGCTAGTGCAACTGGAACAGCTTGCTTTGAATGCGGATACACAGCTGGCACCGCTTAAGAAAGCGTTGTTGGAAAAACAGCAGACTGAAGAGCAGAATTTAGAAAAAGCCTTTAAAGATATTCCGGCAAGCCAAGGTAAAACGGGACGGCAAATTGGCGCAGAGTATCAGACGCTGCTGAAGCAAATTGAGCAGATCAGACCCAAGCAAACCACGTTACAACATCGCCAAGCGCAAATTGACGAGTTGTACGGCCAGCGCAAAAAGCTATTGTTGGAGTTGGATCAGTATACGAGCGCCAGAGCGACCAGTATTTTGAAATCAGTGAAACGCTTAACGCGCAAGCTGGAACAAAAGGTTCGGCTTACCTTGCAGCCGGAAGGGAACCGCCAAGCGTTTGTTGATTTTCTTAGCGAATGCAGTTTAGAGGGCGTAGGGCCTAAGCGCTTGGCTTGGGTGCTGGATGGCGACTTTTCACCCAGTAATCTCGCTGCCACCATTCGCCAGGGAGAAACAGAATTAGCCCAGAACTTTGGCGTCACAGGTACGGTTATTACCGCCTTAACCCGTTTGCCAGAAGTAAAGCTCTTAGAGCTGGAAGAGTTGCAACTGCCCGATACGATGGCCATTGAACTGAATGTGACCCATGGCGAGCGAGAGGCAGTATTTCGCCCTATTGATGACTTATCGACGGGGCAGCAGTGTACCGCTGTTTTGCATTTGTTGCTTTTGGACAATCAAGACCCTTTGATTTTGGATCAACCGGAAGACAATTTGGATAACGCATTTATTGCCGAACGAATTGTCGCAGAGCTTCGCAGAGCAAAACTAAGCCGCCAATTTCTGTTTGCCACACATAATGCCAATATCCCCGTATTCGGTGATGCAGAATGGATCGGTGTGTTGAGTGTTGAAGATAGTAAAGGGATGATTTTGTCAGAGCAGCAAGGGGCTATTGATGTACCCAAAGTTCAAGAGCTGGCAGCCGATATTTTGGAAGGTGGTAAAAGTGCGTTCAATCAGCGCCGTGAGAAATACGGTTTTAATTGAGCACTTGTGCCCCTTGGGAGAAACGCATGTTAAAGACAGAATTATTAGAAATTATTGCCAATGGTGAAAACTCAGGCGTGGAGTTTAAGCGGGACGATATTCGCCCTGAACAACTGGCAAAAGAAGTGGTGGCTATGGCCAACTTCCAAGGCGGAAGAATACTGCTTGGCGTAGAAGACGATGGGGTAATCAGCGGTATTCAAAGGGGCGATCTCGAAGAATGGGTGATGAATGTTTTTCAGAACAAAATCCATCCTATGATTTTGCCTTTTTATGAAGAGGTAAAGTTAGATGATGACAAAACCGTGGCAGTTGTGAGCTTCCCTATTGGTATCTCAAAGCCTTATGTCGTTCGTCACAGCGGGAAAGAAGAAATCTACATTCGTGTAGGCACAACGTCCAGACTGGCGACCAGAGAGCAGCAAATGAGGCTGTTTGAATTGGGTGGCATGTTACACACTGAAGTCATGCCCGTTCCTCGTACAGATATCAGTTGTCTGGATGATGCGCGGCTGATGAATTATGTTCGGGATATCTTGCGTGATCCAGATGTACCGAAGTCTCCTGAAGAATGGCAGGCAAGGCTTCTCGGGCTTGGGTTTTTAACGGAGGCGGCAGGTAACATTTGCTGCACCATTGCAGGACTGGTGCTGTTTGGCAAAAGCCCGCGCCGTTACTTAAAGCAAGCTGGATTAAGAGTGATGGCATTTACTGGCGATGATAAGGAATACCAAGCAGCGCTGGATGACATTATAGATGGCCCAATGGTTGGTCGCTGGGATCTCGATAATGGTGATAAACGCCTGGTCGATGGCGGCGTTATTGAGCGCTTTATGGAAGCGATGACACCCTTTATATCTGAGGAGTCTGGTGAGGTAGATGCAGGGCTGAGACGGGAAACAAAGTGGTTTTATCCCCTTGAAGCCGTAAGGGAGGCATTGATTAACTCACTGGCTCACCGCGATTGGACTCGGTTTGTTGAGATTGAAGTGTCAGGGTACTCGAATCGCCTTGAAGTGATTAGCCCTGGTGCTTTGCCAAATTCAATGACAGTTGAAAAAATGAAGGCAGGTCAGCGGTCACCAAGGAATACCATCGTCATGGAAGTTTTGCGTGATTATGGCTATGTCGATTATCGAGGAATGGGTGTGAGAACAAAAATTGTTCCGCTAACCAAAGCGCTCACGGGTAAAGAGCCAGAGTTTGAATTAACCGATGATCATTTAAAAACGGTGTTATATCGCTAGGCGAAGAAAATGAATTTTTGCTTGACCGCTGCTTGATTGAGTGGTGTTGAAGTCAACTAAATTAGTAATAAAAGATTGATTTTAAAGGGTAAAATTTGCTTGATCGTTGCTTGACTGTCAAGAGGAACAAGCTTCGAATTGATTAGAGGTTAGGATGAGTAACGTAGGTCAGCGTGAGCGCGCTACCCAAAATCGTATCGTTCAGTTTTTTCAAACTGACTTAGGTTATCGCTATTTAGGCGATTGGCAGGATCGCGCTAATAATAAAAATATTGAAGTGGATATCCTGGTTGATTGGCTAAATAAACGCGGTGTCAGCGAGGCGTTGATCAATCGTGCTATTCGCCAATTGGATACGGCAGCAGCGCTGGGCGAAGGTAAAAAGCTCTATTACGCCAACAAAGAGGTTTACCGCCTGCTGCGCTACGGCGTGAAAGACAAAGAAGGCGCTGGCCATCTCAATGAGACGGTATGGTTGATTGACTGGAAGAATCCACAGGCGAACGATTTTGCCATTGCTGAAGAGGTCTCGATTAAAGGCGAAAACAAAAAACGCCCAGACATTGTGCTCTATGTGAACGGCATTGCGCTGGGCGTTATCGAATTAAAGCGCTCGTCGGTGTCGGTTTCAGAAGGTATTCGGCAGAATCTCGATAACCAAAAGAAAGACTTCATCCGCAACTTCTTTACCACCATGCAATTAGTGATGGCGGGTAACGACACCCAAGGCTTGCGTTACGGCACCATTGAAACGCCTGAAAAGCACTACCTTGAGTGGAAGGAAGACCTTACCAATCCTTATGAGCACAAACTCGATTTCCACCTGAGCCGCGTGTGTAACAAAGCGCGCTTGCTACAAATTATCCATGATTTTATTATTTTCGATGCCGGTATCAAAAAGACCTGCCGCCACAATCAGTTCTTCGGTATTGAAGCCGCGAAACGCCATATCGCAAGACGTGAAGGCGGCATTATTTGGCATACGCAAGGTTCTGGCAAAAGCCTCACTATGGTATGGCTGGCCAAATGGATACGTGAGAATGTCAAAGACGCACGTGTATTGATTGTGACCGATCGTACCGAGCTGGATGAGCAGATTGAAAAAGTGTTCACCGGTGTTGAGGAAGATATTTATCGCACCAAAAGCGGTGCCGATTTGGTGGCGACGCTCAATCAGCCCAACCCTTGGTTGGTATGCTCTTTAGTCCATAAATTTGGTCGGCAGTCTGATTCGGAAAACGATACCGCGACGGATGAGTTTATTGCCGAGTTAAAGAAATCGCTACCATCGGATTTTAAAGCCAAAGGCGATTTGTTTGTGTTTGTGGATGAGTGTCACCGTACTCAATCGGGCAAGTTGCACGAAGCGATGAAGTCCATTCTGCCAGAAGCCATGTTTGTCGGCTTTACCGGCACGCCGCTGATGAAGAAAGACAAGAAAAAATCGGTTGAGGTATTTGGCCCTTACATTCATACCTATAAATTTGATGAAGCCGTGGCCGATGGCGTTGTGCTCGATTTACGCTACGAAGCACGAGATATTGACCAAAATGTCACTTCGCAGAAAAAGGTCGATGAATGGTTTGAAGCCAAAACTCGCGGCTTATCTCGATTAGCGAAAACCCAGTTGAAACAGAAATGGGGCACCATGCAAAAGGTGCTGTCCAGTAAATCGCGTTTGCAGCAAATTGTGAATGATATCTTGCTGGATATGGACACTAAGCCACGCCTGATGGATGGCTACGGCAATGCCATGTTGGTCTGCTCTAGTGTCTATCAAGCTTGTAAAGCTTATGAAATGTTCAGCCAAACAGATTTAGCCGGTAAGGTGGCTATTGTCACCAGTTTTCAGCCGACTGCTGCAAGCATTAAAGGGGAAGAAACCGGTGAGGGTTTAACGGAAAAGCTCTTTAAGTACGATATTTACCGCAAGATGCTTGCGGATTACTTCGAGCAACCGGAAGACAAGGCCGCAAACCGGGTCGAAGAGTTTGAAAAAGAAGTTAAAAAGCAATTTATTGATGAGCCAGGGCAAATGCGCTTACTGATCGTGGTCGATAAGTTGCTGACTGGCTTCGACGCTCCTTCGGCTACCTATTTGTATATCGACAAACAGATGGCTGATCACAATCTGTTTCAGGCCATTTGCCGCGTGAACCGCTTGGATGGCGATGATAAAGAATACGGGTATATCATCGACTACAAGGATTTGTTCCGCTCGTTGGATAAAGCGATTTCTGATTATACTCAAGGCGCATTTGATGGTTATGACAAGGAAGACGTTGCAGGGCTACTGAAAGATCGTTTAGAGCAAGCCAAGCTCGATTTGGATAATGCGCTGGAAATGGTGCGCGCCTTGTGTGAGCCGGTAAAAGTGCCACGCAATACGGAAGACTACATTTATTATTTTTGTGGCAAGTCAGGTCTGAACCAAGACGAGCTCACCGAGAAAGAAGCGCTGCGTTTAACGCTTTATCAGAACGTCGCCAAATTGCTGCGTGCGTTTGCCAATATCGCCAATGAAATGCCTGATGCAGGCTATTCTGCGCAAGATGTAGACTCGATAAGAACAGAAGTTGCTCATTTTGAAAAAGTCCGTGACGAAGTAAAACTGGCCAGTGGCGATTTGGTAGAAATGAAACGCTTTGAGCCTGCCATGCGCCACTTGTTAGATATGTATATTCGTGCGGATGACAGCGAAGTACTGATGGATTTTGAAGAGCTAGGGCTAATTGAGCTTATCGTTGAAAAAGGTGCTGATGCCGTGGAGGCTTTGCCTGAAAGTATTCGTAAGAATCAGGAAGCCATGGCCGAAACCATCGAAAATAACGTGCGTAAAACCATCGTTGATGAAAACCCGGTTAACCCCAAGTATTACGAGCAAATGTCGGTGTTATTGGACGAGCTGATTGAGCTTCGTCGCCAAAAAGCGATTGAATACCAAGAGTATCTGGAAAAAATCCGCGAGCTATCTCGTAAGGTTATACGTCCGGAGCAGACAGCGGCTAACTATCCGCCATCGATGGACTCTAATCCAAAACGCGCGTTTTACGATAATTTTGGTCAAGATGAATTGCTGGCTACCAAAATAGATAGTGCCATTCGTTATACCAAAAAAGCGGATTGGGTGGGAGATCGCTTTAAAGAGCGAGAAATTGCCAATGCGGTGCGAGAAGAAACGACGGGGTATGAGGTGGATATTCAGGGTGTAATGGAATTGGCAAAAGCGCAAAAAGAGTACCATTGATGCCTAAGGTAGAAATTGGTTCTATTGCGATGCAGTTAAATCGTAAGGCAATTAAAAACCTTCATATCAGCGTGTTGCCACCTGATGGGCGTGTGCGTGTTTCTGCTCCTGAATCTATGACAGAAACCGCAATCCGTATGGCAGTGATCAGCCGCATTCCTTGGATCAAGAAACAGCAGAGTGATTTTGCCAAACAACCTCGCCAATCTGATCGAGCAATGGTTAGCGGTGAATGTCATTACCTGTGGGGCAGGCGTTATCGTCTGAATCTTATCGAGCGTTCCGGAAAGCATGAAATCAAGCTAGGTCGTGGTCGATTGCATTTATATGTCAATCCCGCAACAACGCTTGAGAACAAGGCACTGGTACTGAACTCATATTATCGAGATGCACTTAAAACGCGAATCGCTGAGTTATTGCCTGTTTGGGAAGATAAGATCGGCGTTAAAGCTGCAGATTGGGGAATTAAAAAGATGAAAACCAAGTGGGGCAGCTGCAATATTCAGGCAAAGCGCATTTGGCTAAATTTAGAGCTTGCTAAAAAGCCACCGGAGTGTTTGGAGTACATCCTAGTGCATGAATTGGTGCACTTGCTTGAGCGTAATCACAATGAACGCTTCAAGGGGTATATGGACAAGCTACTTCCCGATTGGCGAGAGCGCAGAGATTTGCTGAACAGAATGCCCTTGGCACACAACGACTGGGTTTACTAGGAAAATTATGCGGAGTTTGTATGGTTTGCGTGATTACGTATGTGGCGCGTAATTTGAGATAGACTTGATAGCAAGAGCGGGAAATGGATTTTAATTCGCCGAGATCTTGCTAAAATACGATTAAATGTTTAGTAGAAACAACCAGCCTTCCAATACTCGCCTTTTTGATTTTGGGTGTTGGAGCCGCCTGAGTTGATCAGGTGCTGTCGCTGAAAATGTCAAAATTGTACCTTTACGCTTGGTGGCTAATACTCCCAAAGTACCTGCCCAGAAAGTTGATAATATTGGGCTTAACTTTACGATTTTGGATTTCTTTATGATAAAATCCAATAATTTCAATAATTTGTATGGTTTGTTCGCTACTTTATGTGAACTACCGTTTTAAGCGTGAAGCGCAAAACGAATAACGATTGAACAAACCCTGCCATTTGGCAGGGTTTTTTATTTAGTAAACTCGAAAGTTCAATTAACAGTCTCGAGGAAACTGCTAGAATGTAGGGCATCAGGTACTCATTCGAGACACATACACGATTCATGCTGAGATTTTTTCTGCTCATACCTCTAGTCATGCTTACTGTTTCGGGCTGTGATCGGCCAGCGGAGCGAGCGGTACTTGTGGGTAACGCATGGTTAGGCGCCGCCCCCATTTTTAGTGCTGCCGCCACCCATCCTGCAGTGCTCCCACGTCAATTAAAGCCAGTAATGCTCGTTTCCGATATCAGTGTGTTGCGGATGCTGAGCAATGATGCGGCGGTAGGCGCATTTGTCTCGTTAGATAATGCACTTGGTATTAATACCATGACTCAGGGTGGTTATTGCGTGGCAATGGTTATCGACCGCTCGCTCGGAGCTGATGCGATCATCGCCCATGAGGATTGGCGTGATGACCCCGAAAAGCCTATCCATGTCGGATTGGAGGACAGTACCTTGGCTCGCTATGTCTTGAGTCAATGGATGAAGGTGAATGGGATTACGCCTGAACGCGTAACCACGCAAGTGTTAGTCCCGACGGAACACTTGTCAGCTTGGGCAGAGAAAAAAACCGATTTGGTGGTAACTTATCAACCTTTCGTGGAACGACTGAAACAAAGAGGCGGACAGGTCATTTTTGACTCGCGTCACACCGAGCTGAAAATCACCGATGTGCTGATTATCAACAAGCAACGCTGGCCAGCGCTTGCGCCGGCCGTAATGGCGTTGCGCGATCAGAGTTGGCCGCACATCATGAGTTTGCTTGAACAACGTCAAATAGAATTTTGGCAAGCGTTACAAGCGCTGACTGATCTTGGCGAGGCTGAGCTAACTACAGGGTTAGCGGACGTAGAGTTTGTTTCTGCGGCCGAGCAAGAAAGGGCCTTGGCGAAGTTGTTGCAGGAAGATATCCCACAAGTGGCTGAGCATCTCATTCAGTCAAATGTCTATGACCAAGTTACCCCACTCAGCCGCTGTGACCAGCTAAGTGAGGTGGTTGAGTGAGAAGGCTTCGTTGGTGGCAACGCTTAAGTGTGCAGATTACCATACCGATATTCGTTGCAATGCTGGCTATTTTGCTGGGGCTCACCTATTTCATGATTGCCGCCCAGCAGCAAGCAGCGCTTAATAGCGCTCAGCTTGAGTTGCGCAGCAGTGTGGCGGTAGCACAGGGCTCCTTCAACCGCATGTATACAGCGGATAGCACCGAAACGATACCTGAACTTATCAGTGAGATGCATGTGCATCCGCGTATCCGGAATGCGGTGATCGTAAGTGTGCGCAAAGACTTAGTAGCAGCTTATGAACCACATTTAATCAAAGGTGATTTGCAGCGCTTTTTAGATACTGTTGGTACTGACCCAGTCCAGCAAGCGAGTAATACTGGCAAAACCTTCATTGAGTATCATCCGGAACACAGCCATTTGGTCGCGGCAGTCCCGATCATTGAAAGTCTCTCAGTTAACCGACAAAGCCAGCGAAATGTGCTGTTAGTCGAATATTTACACGCGCCGCATTGGTATCAACTTGCCAGCGTACCCTGGTTGCCACTCGGTTTGTTGCTTCTGCTATTTTTCCTGATTGGCTTTGGCCTGTGGTTTTCGCTGCAGCGCTTCATTGCGCGTCCAGCGAACAAGTTAGTCGCCGCTGTGACGCAGTTCGGCCGACATGGTTTTGTTAATGACAGCCGTCTTCCACTGCGACTCCCAAACGAGTTTGGCATTCTGGCACACAATGTACGACTGGCTGCCAAAGAACGCCGCCACCGTGAAGCGAAACTGCGGCAGTTATCAGCGGCGGTTGAGCAGGCGAATGAAAGTATCATGATTACCGATCTCGCCGGCAACATCGAATATGTGAATCCTGCCTTCTGCGCGACCACGGGGTACAGCAGCGAAGAAGTTATCGGTAAGAACCCGCGTCTATTGGCCTCGGGCCGTACGCCCGCCAGCGAGTACCAAGCGTTGTGGCAATGTTTGAGCGAGGGCAAGACATGGCAAGGTGAGTTCTATAACAAAACTAAATCCGGACAGGAGTTTCGTGAGTGGGCAACCATTTCGCCACTCCGCGATGAACATGGAAACGTCACGCATTATTTGGCAAGTAAACTGAATATTACTCAGCGTGTCGAGGCTGAGGCGAAACTTGAATATTTAGCGTATTTTGATGCGCTGACGGAATTACCGAATCGCACCAGTTGTATCCAGCACATTGCTAGCTTAGTCACCGCCGCCCATAAAGGTGAGCATGGTGCGGTCATCCTGTTCGATCTTGACGGCTTGCAACGCATCAACGATGTTCGTGGTTTTGAATTCGGTGATGCAATTCTAAAAGCGACGGCGCGTCGCTTGCGTGCCGTGGTGGCTAATGAGCAAAATGCGTTTGTGGCGAACCTCGGTGGCGACTTATTTGCTGTGGTCCTGACACCTCGTAAGCTAGAGCAGAAAGATGTTCTCGCGGACGCCCAAATCCTCGTCAAATTGATCCTTGCCGAATTGAGTCAGCCGTTACGGGTGCAAGATGAGCAGATCTCGGTCACCGCAAGCGCTGGTATCGTTATTTATCCGCAGGATGCCGAGTCTGCGGATGCCATTATACGTCACGCTGAAACAGCGGTGCATACAGCCAAGGACGCTGGCGGTAATCAGACCGCAGTTTACGATGTGTCCTACAGCGACGTATTAGAAAAGCGCTATGAAATCGAACGGGAACTGCGCGAGGCGATCAATGGCGAGGGCTTACAGCTGCACTTGCAGCCGCAAGTGGGGGCCGATAAAACCTTGCTCGGAGTTGAAGTTCTGCTGCGGTGGCAGCATCCAGAAAAGGGCATGATATCGCCTGCGGAATTTATTCCTGTCGCTGAGCAAACCGACTTAATAGTCGACCTAGGCAAATGGATCGTGCGCCATGCGTTGCTCGAGCTCAAACGTTTGCCGGCACCATTGACCTTGGCTATTAATATAAGCCCGCGGCAATTCCGTAAATACGATTTCGTTTATTGTATTGAGCGGGCGCTGGAAGAATCGGGAGCCGACCCCTCGCGTCTCGTACTGGAGGTCACTGAGAACTTGTTTGTCGATGACACCGAAGACATTGTTTTGAAAATGAAGGCATTGCAACAAAGCGGTGTGCAATTTTCGATTGATGACTTTGGTACGGGGTACTCTTCGCTATCGTATCTGCGGAAATTGCCGTTACAGGAATTGAAAATCGATAAGAGTTTTGTGCAAGCTATCGATGACGCCGAGCAGCGCACGATTGTCGATTCGGTTATCGCCATTGCGAAGACGCTGGGCCTAAGAATTGTCGCAGAAGGCGTCGAGACACAAGCCCAAGCCGATTATTTGGCAAGCCGAGATGACAAAGTGGTCCTACAGGGCTATTTATTCGATAAACCACTCCCCACCGCTGAGTTCCATCGGCGTTATTTTAGCTAGGAACCAAGAGACAGAACCAAGCTCGCAGCGCAAGTTTAAAAATTTGCGCTACACTTTGCCTCGGATGAATTTTCGAGGAGCCCAGCGATGCTGAATCACAAACTAGCGTTAACTTTATTTTTGAGTGCGGTTTTGGTGGCTTGTAGCCCAGCACAAGAAACCGCTGCGACCGCAGAGCCGCAGGCAGCGGCAGAATCGACTGCTGCGGTACAGGAGTATCCCGCAGAGACGTTTTTTGCGACCACAACTTTGTTTGGTTCGTCTTTGAGTCACGACAACGCCGAGGTGCTGGTTACCAGTGATGCCGATGGCATTTTTAATGTCTATAGCTATCCAGTGGGTGGCGGCGAGCCCGCTCAGCTTACGCGGTCTACCAGCGATGCTTTTGCTGGGCTCAGTTGGTTCCCCAATGACAAACGGTTCCTGTATAGCGCCGACCAAGGTGGTAACGAGCTCGATCACATTTATGTGCGTGAACTCGACGGGAGTGTGCAAGATCTCACGCCCGGCGAGGAGTTAAAAGCGGCGTTTCTGGGCTGGCATGCGAATGATGAATTCTTCTATGTCATGACCAACGAGCGAAATCCTGCGAATTTTGATATTTATCGTTACCGCACCGATAACTACAGTCGTGAGCTGATTTTCCAAAACGACGCAGGTTGGGCTGACATGCGAGTGGCACCGAATGGCGAGTGGTTAGCGCTGGCAAAGGTTAATAGCAACAAAGATACCGACCTCTATTTACTTGACCTCACCGATGCTGCTGAAGAGCCGCTGCTCATTACCGATGATACCAATGCGGTAAGCAATAGTATTTTCAGTTTTAGCCCAGATAGTCAGAGCCTAATTTATGGCACCAATGCCCATGGCGAGTTTGTGCAAGCCTGGCGCTATGACATAGCTAGCGGCGACCATAGCGAAGAGTACACAGATAACTGGGATGTTATGTTTGTTTACTTCTCCGAGCAGGGTGGCTACCAGATGATCGGAGTGAACAGCGACGCCAGCACCAAGCTTACAATATTAAACACGACAACGGGCGAGCCTATTGCGATGCCTGGTTATCCAGCCGGTGACTTACGTGGGGTTAACTTCTCGGATGATGAGTCAGTGCTAGCATTCTATGTTAATTCAGATACCTCACCATCAAATCTTTATACTTGGCAGGTAGGTCAAGAACAATTGGTGCAAGTCACCGATGCTTTAAGTCCAAAAATTGATAAGAGCGACCTTGTTGCAAGCCAAGTCGTGCGTTTCGAGAGCTTTGATGGACTGGAAATTCCTAATATTCTCTATCGTCCACAGCAAGCGAGTGTGACGAACAAGGTGCCTGCAGTTATATACATCCACGGCGGACCTGGCGGGCAAACCCGCAAAGGTTATAACCCGATGGTGCAGCATTTGGTCAACCACGGTTACGCCATGCTGGGGATCAATAACCGCGGCTCGTCGGGTTATGGTAAAACGTTTTACCACTTAGACGACCGTCGCCATGGCGAAGATGACTTGCAAGATGTGGTTTATGCGAAGAAGTACCTGCAAAGCTTACCTTGGGTGGATGCCGACAAGATTGCCGTTATGGGTGGCAGCTATGGTGGTTATCTGACCATGGCAGCCTTAGCATTTACCGACGAGTTTGATGCCGGTATTAACATTTTCGGCGTCACTAACTGGGTGCGCACCCTGGAAAGCATTCCACCATGGTGGGCGAGCTTCCGCCAATCGCTTTACGATGAGCTTGGCGATCCTGCGGAGCATGCTGAACGCTTACGTCGTATTTCACCGCTGTTCCATGCCGCTCAGGTGCAAGCACCCGTATTGATTGTGCAAGGCGCTAATGATCCGCGCGTTCTTCAAGTCGAAAGTGACGAGATGGTTGCCGCTATTCGTGAAAACGGCGTGCCAGTAGAGTATGTGCTATTCGATGATGAAGGACATGGCTTCCGCAACAAAGAGAATCGTATCGAAGCGCAAGAAGCCTATTTGAATTTCTTAGAGCAATACTTACGACAAGCTGATAGCACGGCGGGCGACTAACGCACGCCGTGTTCTGCTGCGACCTTGTCGAAATACTGCAGGACTTGCTTGGCGTAAGCACGCTTAGCTAAGTAGTCCTGCGGGAAGAAGTTCTTTTTGAAGCCGTAGGCAACCATATCTTTTAAGCGTTTGAGTGGAATGTCTGCGGCTTGATTTGCCAATTCATATTCGCGGGTCACTGTCGTCCGCGACACCAAACGGTTATCGGTACAAATAACTGTCGCTAAGCGGTGGTCAAACATGTGCTTGAAGTTGTGATTGGTAACCTCACCAATAGTCGGATTGGTTTGTAGGTTACTGGTAATACAGACTTCAATAGCGATGCGTCGATCAGCGATAAATGACGCCAGTTGGCTGGCATAACTTTCTTTATCAGTGATTTTTGGATCCTGAATCATATCTGGAGAAAAGAGTGAGTAGCCGTGCCCAAGGCGGTCGGCATAGCATTGGGTGAGTGCTTCAAAAATACTCTCAGCACCGTAAGCTTCTCCGGCGTGGACAGTTTTTAGTAAAAAGTTTTGGTGGGCATATTCATAGACTTCTTTGAAGTCATGTGCCGGATACCCCATTTCTTGACCGGCAATATCTAGGCCAACAATCGGCAATCCTTCTTCGTCGCGCAAACGAATGCTGGCGCGGATCATTTCCATGGCAGCGATTTTGATCACATGTTTCGGTTCGTGGTCGCGCAAAGTCTGAAACAGCTGGGTGTAATAAGGCGAGAATCCTTTTTTGCCGAACATGCGCATGGCGCAATTAATAATGCCATAGTCAAATGGAGGCTTTTCACCAGCTTGCACAGCCGCTTGGCTGTTATACTCATCTTTTGCGCGCTTCAAACCGGCGTTAGTGGTATGCATGACGCGGTCAAAATCGATCCCGCGACTGGGATCCATCATGAGTTGTGGCGCAAAGCGAACCTCGATATAGATAACGCCTTCGGCAAGATTATCCATCGCCAGTTCATACGCCGCTTGCTCCAAGTTTTCCATGTCGCGTAAGACCGCACAGGTGTATTGGAAGCCATTCAGGTATTCGCCAAGATCGTTATAGCTCTCTTTAAAAACTTGGTCATAGAGGCCATCGACGGTGTACGAAGGTAACTCCACGCCACTGCGCTTTGCCATTTCGATGAGGCCGTCGGGGCGTAAGCTGCCATCGAGGTGTAAATGCAAATCCGCTTTCGGCATGGCCTTTAAAAATGCGTGAGTATAACGTTCTGACATTGATGATCCTCCAGTTGACTTGCGCCATGATAGCAAAATTTGCCTTTGCATTCAGTGTTCAAACTCAGTATAAACCTCAAGCAGATAGTTCAATCAAGCGAATCGAATAATCATGGCTTCTCTTTATTTTACATACTCGGCAATGAACGCTGGCAAGAGCACTTCTTTATTACAGGTTGCGCATAACTACGAAGAACGTGAACAAAAAGTGCTGTTGTTGACACCCGCAATTGACGATCGGGCTGGCAAAGGCATGATCGCTTCACGTCTGGGTATTGACCGTTCTGCGCTGGCGTTTACCAGCGGCACCGACCTAGCCGCACTCATCGAAGCGCGCCATGGCCAGCAGCCAATCGACTGTGTGTTAATCGATGAAGCACAATTCCTAACTGAAACGCAGGTTTGGCAACTGACTGACGTGGTTGACCGCATTGATATTCCAGTGATGTGTTATGGCATTCGAACGGACGCGTTTGGGCAGGCCTTCCCAGGCAGTGCTGTCTTATTGGCGGTTGCCGACAAAGTGAGTGAAATGAAAACCATCTGCTTCTGTGGTCGCAAGGCCACCATGAACCTGCGCATTGACGAGAAGGGTGATGCGGTAAAAGTGGGTGAGCAAATTGCCATCGGCGGTAACGATCGATATATCTCATGCTGTCGTAAGCACTGGAAAGAAAAATTAGGATTGCGTTAACTACGATGATTTAACTTCGTTTTTGCGCAATGTCTGCTACGCTTAGATTTGAACACCAAAATCAGGGGGTTATATGCAGCAATTTCCAGTGCCACGCAATGAAGCTGCGCGCTTACGGCTGTTGCATGAGCTGGAGTTGCTTGATACCGAAGCTGACCCGATTTTTGACCGCATTACTTTACTTGTCAAAGAGTTGATGAGCGCCGATGCAGCGCTGATTAGCCTAATAGATGACCAACGCCAGTGGTTCAAGGCGAAAGTCGGTTTTAATGAAGCGGAAACCCCCCGCAAAGTTTCCTTTTGTACACATGTAGTCGCATCCGGAAAAACGATGGTGGTCGAAGATGCCACCGAAGATGAACGCTTCTGCAATAATCCCTATGTAGTGTCCGAAGATGGCATTCGAGCTTATGCCGGGGCGCCCATCACCCTCTACGGTGAATTCCACCTCGGAACCCTTTGTGTGATTTGCAACCAACCGCGGCAATTCACTGCCGCAGAATTACGTTACCTTGAAACGTTTGCCGACTGGATTGCCGTTACGATCGCCGAACGTTTTGAAATCGATAACCACCGTGCTGAGCGTGAAGTCCTAGCCCAAGGGCCGGTCTGTGCTGTGGTCTGGCGTATCGAACCCAATGTTCACTTAAGCTATGTGGCTGAAAATGCATCGCGCGTATTAGGGTACGAACCCGATTACCTATTACGCGACGATGTCAATTATGAGTCCATCGTTCATCCCGATGAACGCCAAGAGTTGCTTGACCGAATGCAACGCTTAATTGACGGCGAGCAAGATGCCCTTGAAATGGATTATCGCGTGCTGGCAAAACACCAAGGTAAATCTGTGACTCGCTGGGTTCACCATTACGCGCGGGCCGATAAAGATCACCTAGGAAACGTGTTGCGGGTAAGAGGCTACTTGCTGGATGACAGCAAAGGAAAAGAGCTCGAACTAAAGTTGCAAGAAGCGAATGATAATTTCGATATTGCCCTCACCGCCGGTGGTTTTTTTACCTGGTCGTGGCTCATTCAAAGCAATCATCTTGAAGTAAGTCACCGCTGGCAAGAGTTTTTGGGATACACGGTCGGTGATAAGAAGGAGTTCAACTGGAGTGATTTGGTACACCCAGAAGATTTGGCTTTCCTGCAAGCGAAATTAAACGACCACATTAAAGGGCCTGCATCGCGCTTTGATGCACGTTTTCGTTTGCGGCATAAAGATGGCCATTATGCATGGGTACATAGTGTCGGTCGTCTGATCGAGCGCGACGCACAGGGGCGTGCGGTAAAAATGACAGGCATCCACCACGACATTTCTGAGCAGGTGGCCAACGAAGAGTTTTTACATCAGCAAGCGGCCATTTTGGAGTTGGTTTCGCACGTGCAGCATGAGTTTATGCTCGCCAAAGATTTCAGTGAAGTGTGTGACTATGCGCTGCCGAGACTGATGAAAATGACCCATACCAGTGTTGGCTTTGTTGGCGAATTGCCAGCGGAATCACGAAAATGCAATTTACTGCTAGTGCACGGGCTGCAGTTGGGGATTGATGGCGACGACACTTATAGCAAATTAATTCGGCAAGGGCTCGAGGTCGAAGTCGCTGGAGATGTCGTCAAAAAGGTGTTGTTGCGTGGTGAACCTGAGTTTTGCCATGAGCCGATTTCCGAGTTAGAGCTAAGTTTCAAACCCGTGACGCTACCGCCACTGAAAAATGGACTCATCCTGCCACTTTATTTTAAACGCGAAGTGGTCGGCTTAATGGTGCTAGCAAATACCACCCATACCTTTGAGCGTCGTTTACTGAGTCTGCTGCGGCCGATGCTTGATACCCTCGGTACGCTCATGCATATGCGTCGAATGGACCAAGAGCGCGTCGCGGCGGTGAACGAGTTGCGTCGTCTTGCGACCACCGATGAGCTCACGGGGGTCGTTAACCGACGCGTGTTTTGGGAGGCGATTGAGCAACGTTATGACGAATTTATGCGCTATCAGACACCTGTCACCGTGGCGATTATCGATCTCGACCACTTCAAAAGGGTAAACGATACCTATGGGCATGCGGCGGGAGATGAGGTATTACGTGAGTTTTGTCGTCGTAGTAAGCAACAGTTGCGCGAGATTGATTTGCTTGGCCGTCTTGGCGGAGAAGAGTTTGCGATTTTACTACCCTACACCGAAGCTGCTGACGCTCTGCTCGCGCTAGAACGGATTCGCAAAGCTATCGCTGCGCAGCCTTTCCAGTTCGACGACGAAGTCATCGAGGTGACGATCAGTGTCGGTCTCACCGAATTAAGAGCCGAGGATCAAAAAATCGATGACTGGATGGCGCGCGCTGATGAAGCGCTCTACCACGCCAAAGAGAAAGGTCGTAATCAGAGCGTTACGGCTTAAGTCAGCTGCGTTATAATAACGGCTACTATTCATTTTGTTGATTGCTGCTAAGAGGTACCCATGCAAGAGCTTACGCTTCCACGCCCTGATGATTGGCATTTACATCTACGTGATGAAGAGTTGCTGGCGACGACAGTGCCTGCAACTGCTAAGGTGTTTGGTCGGGCGGTGATTATGCCTAACCTAGTCCCGCCAGTAACCACCGTGGAGCAAGCGCTAGACTATCGCCAACGTATCTTAGCGCAACGTCCTGCAGACAGCGCTTTCCGCCCATTGATGGCGCTTTACTTAACGCAACAAACCAGTGTCGATACTGTGCGCGCAGCGGCTGAAAACGCTGAAGTGATTGGTTTTAAACTGTATCCTTCAGGCGCCACAACGAACTCGGCCGCTGGGGTAACCGATATCGAAGCGCTTGATGAAGTGTTTGCGGCCATGGCAGAGCTGCAAGTGCCGTTGCTGGTGCATGGTGAAGTCACTGCCGCAGAAATTGATATTTTCGATCGCGAAAAAGTTTTTATCGATACTAAGTTACGGCCACTGCTGGCGCGTCACCCGAAGTTAAAGTTGGTGCTTGAGCATATCACCACCGGTGATGCAGTCGATTTTGTACTCGAGCAAGGCAGTAATGTTGCCGCGACAATTACCCCGCAGCACTTATTGATGAACCGTAACGATCTATTAGTTGGCGGCATCCGCCCACATAACTACTGCTTACCAATTCTCAAGCGACGCGAGCATCAAGAAGCCTTGCAGCGAGCCGCCGTATCCGGAAGCCCGAAGTTTTTCCTCGGTACTGACTCAGCGCCGCATGGTCAATCCAAGAAAGAGGCGGCTTGTGGTTGTGCCGGTTGCTATTCAGCGCCTGCCGCAATTGAGCTTTATGCCGAGTTTTTTGAGCGTATGAACGCTTTGGATAAATTAGCTGACTTCGCTAGCCACTTTGGTGCCGATTTCTACGGTTATGAGCGTGCCAAGGAGCAAATTAAGCTGGTACGGAGTGAATGGACGGTGCCGGCCACGGTCGATACTGCCATTGGGCCAATGGTGCCTTATTGGGCGAATGAAGCGTTACAATGGCGGTTTGAGGGCTAATTAACATTCCCGAAACAAAGCACTGTGAGTTCTTGCAGTGCTTGTTTTTCACGCAAAAAGTGTCAAACTTGCGTTAAGAAGCCTCGTCCGGCCTCTAATAAAAATTATAAAGTAGCAGGGACCGAAAATTGTTGAATTTATTACGTGCGCGCTCCAAAAGCCCTTACTTGCTCGTTTTTGGTATTCACCGAAACGTGGTGCATTTCGTTGTTGTCGATGTGCGTGACACGAGTCAGCCACAACTGATTGTCTCCGACGAACACGTTGTCACACAAGACGATGCTGCGGCATCGATGCGTGCACTCCTCGATAAATACTCTCGCTATGGTAAACACGATCCGCGTTTGGCGCTGGTGCTCGGCAGTGGGCTCTACCAGAGCGTAACCTTGGATAAACCACAATTAAGTGATGCTGAACTCGCAAGTAGTTTGCGTTATCAACTGACGGATCTGGTTAGTTTTGAGCCGGACGACTGTCTTGCCGATTACTATGAGCTTCCCTTGCAAGTTCAAGGGCAGCAAAAAATCCATGCCATCGCCGCGAGTCGCTCGCAGTTAGCTCCCTTATTAAAAGTGGCACATGAACTAACTGAACGTGTGCAAGGCATATACGCCGAAGAACAGGCACTGGAGAAACTCCATTCCGAAAATACCGAAGCGGGTGCATTGGTTTATCAGCAAAATCAGCAACCAGCGTTAGTGCAGGTGTACAGTAATGCGGAACTGCAAGTTACCCGTGCAGTGCGTTCATTAGAAAAAATCAGTGAGCTGACACTTGATGAAATCAAGCTAGGTGGGTTGCAACCTCTCAGTATCGAAATTCAGCGATCAGCTGATTATTTCGAGCGACAGTTGCGACAACGCCCCCTGGCGGTTGTGTGGTTGGCAATCGGAATAGAGAAAAATCAAGAAGTGCTGAGCACCGTTCACGAGGATCTTGGCTTAGATGTGGTCTGGGCGTCTTATCCGACCTGGGCACAGGAATTAGCTGCAGGTGATTATAGTGACTTTCCTGTTCTCGGCGGAGCGCTTTTGGCATTGGCCGATAGCAGTAATGAACCAGAGGTGTCGTCATGAAACGGATTGCAAACCTCTACCTCGACGAATTACAGCCTAGCCGTGAATGGTTGACGTTAACTCGGTTTCTGAAGACAAGTGCCGTGTTGCTCGTCGTCTTCCTACTAATGTGGGTTGTTATCAATTATATAAACGCACAACAGCAGCGGGAAAGCGAACAGGTGCGTGCACAGCTGGCGGCAGCGCAGGCACAATTACAACAACGCCAAGCACAGCTAGATAATGCACTCAATGATCCTGAACTTAACGATGCGTTACGTGAGGTGGAGCAAACCTTGGCACTTCGCAACAAGCTGCTCGAACAGATGTACTCGCACACACAACGAAACCAGCAGAGCTACTCGCAGCTGCTTACCGATCTTGCGGCCGCGGATCAAAACTCGGTTTGGTTGCAGCGAATTTTGGTCGTCGATAACGCCTTAAGCATTGAAGGACGGACCTTAAAGCCACAAGGGCTGCCAGACTGGTTGGCGAGCTTCAGCCGTTACCCATCGCTACAAGACCGACCGTTTGGTGTCTTCGAGCTGGTCGAAGATGAGCAGCAAGGATTGCGCTTTGTGGTTGGGCATCTAAATAATGCTGGTAGTAATCAGAACACTCCGGAGGCGCGCCGATGAAGCAACAATGGCTTGAGCTCCAAGAGAAGTTTAATGCGCTGAGCTTGTCACGGCGTAAGTTCTGGTTCGTTCTGACACTTATATTTGTCGCTTACCTAGGCCTTTATGTCTTACTCCTGCCAGCGTGGCAGAGCTATCAAAGCGATGCGACGCAACTGCAACAGCAAGAGAACCAACTCAACCTGTTAGAACAACAAATTCAGGCGGTTGAGATTCGCTTGTCCGGTGATCCCAAAGCCCCGTTAAAGCGCCGCTTGGAGAATTTTGAACAGCAGTTAGAAGCGATTAATCAGCGCCTGCAGAATGAAACCAATTATGTGAGTGCCGCCGATAATCGTCGCTTATTACAGGCATTACTTGTGAGTGCAAGCCAACTAACGGTGGTATCAGCGCAAGCGAAACCAGCGGAGCGGATTTACGGTGACAATGAGTCACAGCAAGGTGCGATCTACAAACATCGGTTGCAACTTGTAGTGCGAGGGTCGTATCAGCAAATTTTTGACTATTTTCGTCGTCTCGAACAGTTACCTTGGTCATTTTATTGGCAAAAAATGGATTACGGCGTAGTGAACTATCCGCAAGCCGAGGTCACTTTGGAAATTTATACACTCAGCTTGGAGCGAGATTATGTGGCGAGCTAGCTTGGCTCTATTGCTGTTATCTTGCAGTGCATCTGCACAACAGCAACTGAATGACCCGACTGCACCGCCGCAATACCAAGCGCCGGAGCAAACTGCTGTAGAACAACAAAATCTACGTTTGGTAGCCATTCGTACCGATGGCACGGGGCGTATTGCGACGATCAACGGCGCCAACTATCGCTTAGGTGATCGCATTGAACCTTATGAGATAACAGACATAACAATGGCAACGGTCACTTTAAAGCACCGACAGAAGAATAATGAGCTAACACTTGCGATATTTAATCAGAGCTCGTTCATTGAGAACACGAACGAGAGCTCAGGGGGAAGCAAAGAATGATGCGTAGCGGACTAATTGGGCTAGGTGTGATGGTGTTGATGGGCTGTGCGCATCAACCTGAACGCATGCCGACAGAAATGCAACAGGCGCTTGCAGTGCAGGAACAACAAGAGGCAGAGCGGCCACCACTTCCCGAGTCGGTGCGTGCGAGTTTGCGGCCAGATTTGGCGGATCAACAAGCGCTGAGTGAAACCTTGTTGGCTGAGCCGCGCTTTTCATTAAACGCAAATGGCATCCAAGCGCGTGAATTCTTCGCTGGCTTAGCGGCAGATAGCCCGTATAACATCGTTGTTCATCCACAAGTGGAAGGGCAAATTACGGTAAGTCTTAAAGACGTCACATTAGCTGAAACCCTTGAAGTGATTAGTGATATCTACGGGTACGATATCCAGAAAGAACGTAAAATCATTCGGGTGTTTCCCGCTGGCTTGCGGACTGAGACGATCGCGCTTGATTATTTGGCATTACAGCGCATGGGACTATCCCAAACGAGTGTTAGTTCAGGCGGGGTCAAAGAGAGTGACCAACAGAATAACCTCTACAATGGCGGGGCTAGCAACTTTAATAATGCCTTATTGGGCAATCAAGCAGGTATCCCTGGACAAGGCGCCTTGGGACAAAGTGGCTTGAATGGTTTGAACAATGGGATGCAAACCAATGGCTCCTCAATTTCAACACAATCCCGTACCGATCTGTGGGGTGATTTGAAAGAGATCCTTGAAGGCGTTGTGGGCGAGGGTGAGGGGCGTCGCGTAGTCGTCTCGCCGCAAGCAGGTCTTGTGACGATTACCGCCTTTCCTGATGAACTGCGCGCAGCACGCGACTTTCTCAGTTCCGCGCAAGAGCGGCTACAACGTCAAGTCATTTTAGAGGCGCGTATCGTTGAAGTCGCCCTAAACGACAACTATCAACAAGGTATTAATTGGAGCGATTTGTTCCAGCTTGGAAATGCGAACGGAAGTATCGGTTTCAGTGGCGGTTCGGTCGATAACAGCAATGGTGTTTTCGGCGTATCACTTGATGTCGGAGATTTCAGCGGCGTCCTCAATTTGTTGCAGAATCAAGGCAACGTTCAGGTGCTCTCGAATCCACGTGTGAGTGCTGCGAATAACCAAAAGGCGGTGATTAAAATTGGCGAAGATGAATATTTCGTCACGGATGTTTCAACCACTACGGTAACAGGCACGGCGACTACGTCGACACCGAATATTGAATTAACTCCGTTTTTCTCTGGTATAAGTTTGGATATCACACCGCAAATTAGTGATGACGGTGAAGTGATTCTCCATGTTCATCCATCCGTTGTTGAAACCACCGAGCAAAACAAAACCATCACTCTCAATCAAGAGTCGTTTGTGTTGCCGTTGGCACAGAGCAACATTCGTGAGAGCGATACCATCGTGCGTGCGCGCAACGGTGAAATCGTTGTCCTAGGCGGACTCATGCAGACCAGCTACAACGATACTGAATCAAAAGCGCCGTTACTGGGCGATATTCCTGTAGTTGGCAACCTTTTCAAAAATAAACGCCGCTCGGAGCAAAAGAAAGAGCTGGTGATTTTGATTCGTCCTGTTGTGGTGGGTGTGAATACTTGGCAGCAAGAACTGCAACGCTCAAGCGAATTACTTAACGGCTGGTATAAAGAATAATCTGGTTATGTATCAAAGTCATTACGGGCTCACCGAACTGCCATTTACGCTGACTCCAAATACCAGTTTTTACTGCGATTTGGAAAGTCATCGTAATGCCTTTGAGGTGCTCGTTACCGCACTCGATGCCGGTGAAGGATTTATAAAAGTAGTCGGCGAAGTTGGCACCGGAAAAACCCTTTTGTGCCGCAAGTTATTGAATGAGCTGCCACCGGTTTATGTCACGGCTTATATTCCGAATCCGTATCTGACGCCAAGCGAGATGCGGGGGCACATCGCGCGCGAGTTGCAAATTGAAACCAGTGATATTACCAGTGAGCAGATCCTTACGCAGGCGATTCAAGAGCGGCTGGTGGCAATTAGCCGAGAAGGTAAGGTAGCCGTCATCGTTGTGGATGAGGCGCAAGCACTGCCGAGCGAAACGCTTGAGGCATTACGACTGATTTCAAATTTAGAAACGGAGTCACGCAAGCTCCTTCATATTGTGTTGTTTGGGCAGCCCGAGCTTGATGAGCGACTTGCGACGCGAGAGCATCGCCAATTAAGGCAACGTATCACGTTTAGTTATCGCTTACAGGCTATGACCTTAACTGAACTCGCACATTATTTGTCACATCGCTTGTATGTTGCTGGGTACCAAGGGGCGCCCATTTTCTCGGCGAGAGTGGTAAAAATGCTGTTTCAGGCCAGTCGTGGTATCCCACGATTGGCCAATGTTCTAACCCACAAGTGCTTATTGCTTTGTTACGGTGAAGGCGTTTACCAAGTCCAACCAAAGCATGTGCGCTTCGCTGTTGCTGATACTGAAGACGTACAGTTGCCACGTCGAAGCTATGTTTGGGTGTTGGCGGCTCTTGGTATTGTTTCCGTTGCTTTGTTATGGAGTTGGCAAAGCGGTTGGTTACAGGAGTATATGCCGTGAGTGTAATTAATCGCATGTTACGCGACCTTGACCAACGCCAGCAGCAAACTCAACAGAAATCGGCGGCTCCAGCTGCGGCGATGCCGCAACAAAAGCCTTGGTTGCTTTGGTTGGCGGGGCTACTGTTTTTGGTCTTAGTAGTGATCATAGGCTGGTTATTTTGGCCGCAGAGCTCGCAAGAACAAGCAGCTTCTGCAGTCGAAACTGTTGATGCACCTAACACTCGCGCGGTGACTGAACCAGTCACCGAAACGAAAGTTAATGAGCCTGTTGAACCTGAAGCGCAATTAGCGCAAGTCGACAACCAGCCACAGCAACAAGAAACTGCGCCTGTAGTACCCGCAGAAGTGGCGGCAACGCCTTCAGAGTCTGCAGTTAGTGAAGCGAGCGTTACGCCACAACAAAGCGAAGCTGAAGTTCTTGAGCCCGAGCCAGAAAGCCAGGGCAGTATGGAAGTTGAGCCAGTAGCTCTGACAGCTGAAGAACTCGCATTAGCGAAGTTCCAAAAGGCACAGGAAGCGTTAAAAAGTGGTGAGCGTCAGCGTGCGCAAGAGCTATTGGAGCAAGTCATTGTTTTAGCTCCTGATCATATTGCTGCACGCAGTGAGCTTGCCGCCTACTGGTACGGCCGAAATCAGCAAAACACAGCGTTGGCGATACTCGCAGAGGGGTTAGAACGACAGCCGCAACAGCCACGCTGGTTGTTGTTGTACGGCCGGATTTTATTTAATGCTGGCGCCTATGATGAATTGCTCATGGCTTACAGAGATTTACCGTTAGGCTCGGCAGAGGCTGAGAAATTAGTGCAGTTGCGCGCGAGTGCGGCGAATCAAAGTCGGCAATTTGATAGCGCAGCAGACGATTATCAGTGGCTCGCAGAATTAACTCAGCAGGGGCATTGGTGGCTGGCTGCGGCGGTTGCTCATGAGGATGCCCAACAACCGCAACGCGCGATCACTGCTTATCGCCAAGCGCTGCAAGCCACAAGTCTAAATAGCGATGGACGAGCCTATGCTAACCAGCGCTTACAAGCATTGGGAGGTCGTTAGTTTATGCGCCCACGTTTAAAAATGCGCCTTGGCGACTTGCTCGTACAAGAAAATATTATTTCTGAACAACAGCTCCAGCAGGCGCTGAGTGAACAACGAATAAATGGCCGCAAGCTGGGTGTTACGCTCGTTGATTTAGGTTTCTTAAGTGAGCATGAGTTGCTTGAGTTTTTAGCCAAGCAATTAAGTATCCCTTTTATCGATTTAGCTGAGCGGAAGATCGCTGCCGATGTTGCGAACCTTGTACCGGAAGTACAAGCGCGTCGCCACCGAGCTTTAGTCATTGAAGCCGACGCAAAAGAAGCCCTGGTAGCGATGAGTGATCCCGCTGATCTTGCGGCGGTAGATGCGATCAGCCAGTTTTTGCAACCGCGCGATGTCAAATTAGCAGTGGCTCCGGATCAACAGCTATTGGATGCGTTTGATAACCTTTATCGTCGTACCAAAGATATCGCTCAGTTTGCCAGCCAACTGCAAACTGAATACCAGCAAGATGAAGCGGTTGATCTATCTAGCCTGACGCTGGAAGACGATAGCGATGACGCAACCGTAGCGAAGCTATTGCAATCCATCTTTGCTGATGCGGTACAGGTAAGGGCCTCGGATATTCACCTTGAACCTGACGATCAAGCGCTGCGGATCCGTATGCGCGTGGATGGCTCGTTACAAGAGAACATCTTGCAACAAACCAATATCGCAAGCGCTTTGGTATTGCGTCTAAAATTGATGGCTGGCTTGGATATCTCCGAAAAGCGCTTACCCCAAGATGGGCGTTTTCACATTAAAGTCCGCGACCATGCCATTGACGTGCGGATATCAACTATGCCGGTGCAGTATGGTGAGTCGTGCGTGATGCGCTTGCTTGACCAATCCGCAGGCTTGCTGCAATTAGAGCAAACCGGATTACCTAAGCCCATTTTACAGCGCCTAAGAGTCTTGTTTAATAAACCTTACGGGATGATTATCGTTACCGGCCCTACCGGCTCCGGTAAGACGACCACCCTTTACGGCGTGTTGAATGAACTTAATCGTTCCGAGAAGAAGATTATTACCGTTGAAGACCCAGTCGAATATCGCTTACCACGGATTTCTCAAGTCCAAGTGAATAGCAAAATTGGCCTCACGTTTTCGCGCGTACTGCGGACCACATTGCGACAAGATCCCGACATAATAATGGTCGGTGAGATGCGCGATAGTGAAACCGTTGAAATTGGCCTGCGAGGCGCAATTACCGGTCACTTGGTACTGACCACATTACACACGAATGACTCTATTACCAGTGCGTTGCGTTTGATCGATATGGGCGCAGCTCCCTATCTAGTGGGGGCGGCAGTGAAGGGTGTTCTGGCGCAGCGCCTGATTCGTCGTGTGTGTGAAAATTGCAAGGAAAAGGCAACCATCGAGGCCGCTGATTTAGCACTGTTGCGGCGGATGCGCGCAAACATTCCTGCCGATGGCTCAGGATTTGTCAAAGGACGAGGCTGTCGTAATTGTAATGAAACAGGCTATCGTGGCCGTGTGGGTGTATTTGAATTATTGGAGCTTGACGAGCCAATGATTAATGCGCTCCGTGATGCCAACATGCGTGAGTTTGCAACCGTCGCGAAACAATCACCTCATTTCCGCCCGCTGGCGCAATCGGCGCTCGATTATGCTTTACAAGGAATCACCACGGCTGACGAAGTTTTATTCTTAGCCGAAACCATTGAAGAAGAAGACCCAACCGATGTTGAGTTAGATATGTCCAGTGAGGCCGAACATGGCTGAGTACACCTATCGCGGCCGAGATGCCAGCGGCGAACTGATTACCGGTGGGCTCGAGGCCAATTCCGAGCGAGCCGCTGCAGACACGTTGATCCGCCGTGGGGTGACGCCGCTTTCAATTACTGTGCGCCGTGACAAGCAAGATGAGCCAACTGTTTCATTTTTCAGTGAAAAAATCACACTTGATGATCTCATTGTTTTTACGCGGCAAATGTACTCACTGACCAAAGCTGGGATACCGATTTTACGAGCCATTGACGGGCTTGCTGAGAACAGTCCAAAAAAGCGCATGCGGCAGGTGCTCAAGGATGTGGGCGAACAACTCGAACGTGGTCGCGAGCTGTCCGCCGCCATGGCGGGTCACCCCAAAGTCTTCCCGCGACTTTTGGTAGCGGTAGTGCATGTTGGTGAAAACACCGGCCAGTTAGAAGAAGCTTTCGAACAGCTCTCCGAGTATCTAGCGAAAGAACAGGATACGCGCAAACAGGTGAAGGCTGCATTGCGCTACCCAATGTTTATCGTTAGCGCGCTTGTTGTTGCGATGTTCATTCTGAATATCTGGGTCATTCCAACTTTCGCCAGAATGTTCGAGCAATTTGGCGCAGAACTACCTTTGCCAACGCGCATTTTGCTCGGCACGTCAGATTTTTTCGTAACCTGGTGGCCACTGATGTTAGTGGTGATGGTACTTGGCTGGATCACGTTTAACCGTTTTAAAGCAAGTAAAGACGGCCGTGTAGTTTGGGACCGCTGGAAAACACAAATGCCGATATTCGGTGATATCGTAAAACGTAGTTTGCTCTCTCGTTTCTCGCGAAGCTTTGCTGTGATGCTACGCGCCGGCGTACCTTTGACGCAAGCGCTGCACTTAGTAGCGGATGCTGTTGATAACTACTGGATGGCGCAGCGAGTTGACGATATGCGCCGCACTATCGAACGTGGCGAAGGTCTTACCCGTGCCGCACAGAGTACGCATTTGTTCACACCTCTGGTGATGCAGATGATCAGTGTGGGTGAGGAAACGGGTCGAGTCGATGAGTTACTAAATGAAGTGGCAGATTATTATGAGCGCGAAGTAGACTATGATCTCAAAAGCCTCACTGCTCGTATCGAGCCCATCTTATTGGTGCTGGTTGCGGTCATGGTGGCGATTATGGCACTTGGCATATTTACTCCGATGTGGGATATGATGGATGCTTATAAAGGGCGTTAATACACACCGCTGGGCAATCAAGGCTAAAGGATAGGATGAGGAAATAATTATGTACCCTGAACAATTCAAGCAACGCGGTTTCACCCTTATTGAATTGATTATTGTTATTGTCATTCTGGGGTTACTCGCTGCCTCTGCGATTCCGCGCTTCACGCGTGTGAGTGCTGATGCTGAAGATGCCGCAGTTGAAGGCGTTGCCGGTGGTTTCGCGAGTGCGGTGAGTTTGGTCCGTGCGGAGTGGGAACTGCGCGGTCGACCGCAAGGTAATCCAGATGGCTCTGGGGCTGTGGTTATCATGGACGGAGTACCGGTGAATGTCGATGGCAACACGGGGTACCCGGTTAGCGGCAATAATAACAGTGAAGCGCATGATCAGAATATGGCGGCAGAAGATTGCCGCACGATTATGCAAGCGGTTTTGCAGGGGGCACCAACAGCGACCACGAGTTATGGCTTATTAGCGGAAAATCGCTATTACGTTACGCGTGAAAATAACGGCACCAATGATATTTGTGTATATTATTTAGCAAGTACCATCCAGGGCCGCGCGCAAGCGCCAAGTGGTAACGATTATTTGAGTATCGGCAACGTGTTTGTGTATAACCCGAGAACGGGTGGGGTAAGTATTTTTAGCAATAACTAGTGTTACGCTTAACACTAGGAACAGCATGCGAGCTATCTGGAGTGGTTACTCGTTTCAGGTAGGCGTATTATCCGAAAAGCAGCTAGGTCAGGACTTTCGGATAGCAATAACGTTAGGGGATTTGTTAAGCTAGGCAAGTGGAAGCTGTCCTAGTCTAACAAGTGGGACTGACGACTCAATGGTGACTGTGCGCGGTTGCTTAAGTTTTTAGATGGAGAACATTGTTATGAAACAACAAAAGGGTTTTACCTTAATCGAATTAATTATTGTGATCGTTGTACTAGGTATCCTAGCGGTTACGGCAGCGCCACAATTTATCAACTTTCAGTCAGACGCACGTGAATCAACCGTGAAAGGTGCACAGGCTTCTATCCAAGGCGCGATGCAATTGGTTTATGCCAAATCATTGATTGATGGCTCAGACGCAGCGGCGACAGGCACCGTCGTGACTGAAAACGATACCATCGATATTATTTATGGCTACCCAGCAGCGGAAGCTGCTAGTGCTACTACTGGGGGGATCGCGGCCGCAGCTGGTTTAGGTACTGACTGGGCAAGCAGTGCAACTGGTGCGACGCCAAACGTGATCAGCTTCACACCAGGCGCAACAGTTAATGCAACTTGTGCTGTGGTCTATACCGAAGCTACTGACGCTTCTACACCGGCAAGTGTGACGGTTGACACTTCAGGCTGTTAAGCTGATTTCAGTGCAACAAAAAAGGGCGCATCGCGCCCTTTTTTATTAGTTAGCTATTACTGCAATTCTTTCCAGAACAGCACGCGGTTGTTGCCCCTATATTGCCCAAATCCCGCAATGCCGCGCGGGTCTTGATAGCTACTACCTGAGTCGTCGAGCCAATTAAACTCTAACCATGCTGGCGCGTCATATTCATAGATAAACTCGCCGACATTGCCCGTTCCCGTTGCCTGCCAACGTAGAGCATTAAAGGGCACGACACCATCAACCAGTGGGGTATCACTGCCGGTCGCACTTGGAGTCAGGCTTGCTGGGTCACTAAGAACCGCAAGAGCGCTCACCTGAGCCGTGGTGCAGCTATCTGCTACGTGAGTAATGAAGCGGCTTCCGTCAAAGAATTCGGCGCGTAAGGGCACGCTTAGGTCTTCAGTTTCAGGTCCATAGGTGTTCTCAATGACAAAACGACCATAGCGCAACTGCAACATACCGTTGAGTGATGCTGCATCGCCACTGACTGTGCTTAGGTCGAGGTCACTTGCGGAAAAGTTTCGATTATCGATTTCGCTTGTTATCTGCAAGCCCAGTTGCAAATTAGCGAAAGGTCCATCAACGATGCCGTCAGGATGGCGAGCAAAGCCAGCAATCCCCGTAGTGAAATTAAGTATGCCGGCAGACCAGCTTTGCTGCGTTGGCAAGTTGATAAGTCGATCGGCGAAACGGTCACTCGAATTATCTGCAGGGGAGAGGTTCGCCGCGACGATGTCTACCTGAGCCGTACCCACATAATCCGCAGCGCTATAGTTTTCGGTAACATTCCCATCGCTATCGACTGCGTAAAGTTGGTAAATGACGTTGAGCGCGGGTTCGGACATGTAAGAGTAATCGCCGGGCACACAACTATTTGTCACTGCAGAACTGTCGATAGCAAACCTAAACGGAGCAAAGCGACCGACGGTAGTGTTCTGCTTGACCGCAACGTCACCGGCACCCAGGTAACTATTGTTACTCAATGCAGGTGCGACCTCTATGGTTCCCACATCTAACCAGCGTGCACTATCGGTTCGCAGGCTGCCGAGACGGTTCGGGTCAAGCACGAAGCCCTGATCACCGATATAGTCACTCGCTGGAGCACTTGCATTTGTGGGGTAGATGGTCTGTACATAGCTGGTTTGTACTTCACTGTTTGGCACTTCACGACCAAAATTAGGTGTGGGGTCGCCATTGGCATTGCGGGAGCTCACCACCAGTGAGAAGTTTGCGCCGGCGCTAGCAAAGGCCGCACCACTGTTCGTCGTTGCGCTGACAGGTTGATCAGCTGCGTCAACGGCGATGGCGCTCAGCGTATGTGGTTTGACGACGAAATCATTTAAGCTGGTACCGCTAAGTGTGACGCTTGGATCGTTGATCGTCGGCTCCGTGTTATTTGGTGACTCACTCAGTCCTACCTGACCGTGCAAGCGCATGGCGCCAACATCGGAATAGTTGAGCGTGAGTGGCGCACTGCCATTGCTATCAAAAGTAACCGGTATAGCATTGTAAGTAAGCATCGCCGCGGCATCGTTCAACGGAACTGGGGTACCATTTGCGGCGAACGACTGACCTACTTGGCAGGTCAGGGGATTGCGACACGATGCTGCCAACTCAAGCGTTTGCGCTCCTGTTAAACGAGCTTCACAAGCGCCGGTTTGCGTATTGGTCTCTACTGCGCGAACAGCAGCATTGAAATTATTACCCGCAAAGCTTGGTGGGATAGGGCTGATACCATCAGCAGCAGTAAAAATAAGCCCTGCCGTCGAAAACTCTATTGCGCAATTGGTCGCTGTGCTGCCAGCGCTGTCATAACACTCGGTTGCATTAAGCGCTGCTGGGGCGGCATTGTTTAAGCTAATGGTGGTGGTGCCGCCGTCGACGTAACTCAAGCCAAGCAGACCTTCGCCGCCAGTAAAGCTGAGCGCACCGCCATTTTCGAACGAACTGGCATTGGCAGAACTGGCTAAAGTCACACTCGCAGTGTCAGTGTAACGACTAGCGCAACTTGCATCTAAGCAGGCGATCACCCGCACGGGTGCGGCCAAACAACTAACTACCGACAGTGGGTGCTGAATTCGGTAGTGGTGGATATCAGTAACTTCAGTGTCGCAACCAAACCCTTCACGCACCGCGTCCTGTACTGCATCGGAATAGTTAATCTCAGTATTATTGCCGATATCAAGGGTACCCGCAGTGAGAACCGCACCTTGTAAATTGGTATTGTTACCAAATTCAATCGTGTTATCGCTGTATGGCGCGTAAAGTATGCCGTTAAAAGTGTAGGTAGAGCTAGCTTGATTGAAGTTACCTATCTCAAATTCGGCACCGGCGTATAAATTGATGACTAGGTTTTGCACCGCGCCGTTGCTATTGAAAAAGAGATTGTTTCCGCCTGTTAGGGCGTCCTGAATAAAGATCCGCACTTGTCCCGTAGGGTTGATCTCGATGCTCGAGTCGTTATTCATGCTAATGGAGCGCACGAAGTAATCGCCAGGCCCTAAAGTAAGGGTCTGCGTTTGTGGGCCAAAGGTAATTGCATCGATGAAATAAGTCCCGCCGCCAGTTAATGACGCGGTCGCATTGTTGCCACTAAGCGCAATCGTTGCATAGGTATCAGGCGCAAGACCGTTTGGATTAGTTTGCGAGCTACCGCCGCTAAAAGCTGGAAAAGCGTTCGGTGTTAACGGTGGGAAGGTGACGGCAGCATCTTCGACAACACCAGTGGGTGTAGGTGTATTGCCATCGGTATTATTTGGGTCCGTAATATTAGTGCCATTAATTTCCGAGTTATTGCCGTACTCAAATCCAGTTTCGCCAACGAAGCCGTAATCTGCAAGGTTATTTAGCGCATCGCATTGGTTCACGCCGCTACCGCCACCAGCACCAGTCTGGCAGTCGAGAGGGTTATCGCCGTCCGATGTTTCACAATAGGCTGTCCCCGCCACCGACGACGTGCTGCCAGCATTGTTGGTGATATTTACGGCGGTGGCGTCGCCACCTATTTGCCCAGCCCATTCGATAACAATGTTTCCCGCTGCCGTGGCGTTACCAGTGATACTGGCATTACTCGAAATGAGGCGAATAAAACTACCGGCCACGTTGCCGTCGACGGTAGTGCTCGAACCAAGGATGACATCACCGCTGGCACTGATATTGCCTTGCACCAGGCTATTAGACGATGCGAGGGTCACAGCTCCGGCAGTGATGTCACCGTCGACATTACTGCCGCTTGCCAGAAAGAAGTCATTTATCACATTGATAGGGCCGCTGAGGTCGACCGGAGAATTTGTGTTGAAGTCGCCAGCGTTGATACTTCCTGTAATCGAACTACCACTTTGCAGAGTTAGGTCATTGTCGACGAATATGTCGCCATTTATGTCGCTATTTGAGCCAATATTAGCCTGGTCTGCAGTGAGTGTACCTGTGACGGAATTATTGGAGGTCAGACTGAGTTGCGGGGCAGAGAGCGCACCGATGACATTGACACTATCTGCTAAAGTGATTTGGTTTTGGCTGGTGATATTGCCTTCAACTTGATTGGCATACCCCAAAGTAATCGAGCCCGTAGCATTTAAGTTGCCGTATAGGTTCATACCGGAATCACTTTGAATCGATCCAGACGCATTAATGGTCAATGGGGTGCTGGCACCAATAAAAACTTGTGCATTTTGTAGTTGCACGTTCCCTGTTACATTTACCTCGGAAATTTTGTCGAATACCAGCACGTCATTCCAGCCGAGCGTCAAGCCGTTTGGGCATTGAGCAGGGTTATTCCCTTGTTGCGAGCATCCCGGCGGCAGGTTTTTTCGCAAGTCATAGGTGGCCGCCATAGCATGAGAGCTAAAGAGAACGAGGGCTACGAGAAGATATCTAGTCAATGCCATCGCTTGCCTCCAATAAAAGCTGTCGCGAAAAGACAAAATCACCTGCGTTGCATTGCGCTTGCGCGAGAATGCGATAATGGTCGCCAGCATAAGGCGCTGTTAGACTCAGTCGGTCACAGTAGACGTTGATTGTGCAACGGTCGAGGCCGACAGCATTCAAGTTTTGCTGTAGTACAAGACTTTGCGGGACGCTGTTGACGCGAGCTGGGCACAAACTGCTGTTTGCTGTATTGCTGGTCAAAGGAAATAACTGGGTTAAAAAAACTTCCGCAGCACTCCGAGCTGCCGCCTCGGTACGTGTTCCGTAAACCTCTGTTATCGTGCTATCGCTGCTATCGCGGATAAGCTTCACCACCGTGAGGCCAATCAGTGCCAGCACTACGATCACGAAGATCGCGATAACAAGTGCCGCACCGCGCTGCCGAGTTGGTAATGTTAGAGCTGTCCTAGGGCACATTGGGGAGATGAACCTCATGGTTGATTTGCATGCGTTCTCCGCTTGGGCTAAGCAGTGACCAGTCGAATAAGATCAGGCTATTGCGCTGCAGCGATGCGGGGCTCACCGTAAAGGGGAATTGGCCTGCTCCCAAGTCGTTGACTAATCCATTTAACATGACTTCAGCACTGCCGGCAGTGCCGAGCAAGGTTGTATGATTGGGTTGTGTGGCAATGATGCCATAGTTTTCAAAGCGAAGGAGTTGCGCATTGGCTGCATCATAACACCAACTAATGGGGCTTGAACCTACATAGTAGCGTCGTCCAGGACTTTGTTGACTGAATTCGGCGTTAGCACCGTTGAAAGTTATTTCAATTAGGTTGGGTTGGCCACTGACAGCGCTGCTGCTTTGGATTTGTTGGCGCCGTGCACTGGTCAAAGCGTAGACATGCTGAGGTTGCGTAGGGTAAACAAACAACCATTGCCCGACGAGGCTGCTCTGCGCTTGCGGCGCGATGGCAACAAAGTCGTCACTGGCGCCGGTACTGGTCAGTGGTAGTTCAAGGTAACGACTGCTGGCTAGTAGAGGAACGAACTCGATGCAGCCATTACTTACCCGCGCCGAACGTGGCACGATATACTTTAACTCACGGGTCAAGCGCTCGATGGCGAAACGTGATTCGGCTACCAATTGCTGCCGCGCTGAGGTGTCGGCAAATATACGCGCGCCGAAAGTCACGTAGGCAAAACTAAAGACGCCCAAGATCGCAAGGATGACCATCACGATAATGAGCTCGATTAGAGTAAAGCCATTTGTACGTCGTTGTCCCATCAATAATTCCCCTTAATGATGGAAAAATCGAAATCCTGCCCGAGCGGTGTCGTCACGGTAATCAAAACGCGTTTAAAGGCGGTGCGACTCGCCGTACAAGAGCCAACCGCGTCGCTGTAACAGACGTCGACTGCAAAACCGAAGTTCGGATAACGTACCGAGAGATTGTCGCCCTCAGCGTTGGCAAGCTGTGGGAAGGTGACTTGCAACAGGTGATAGTCGTCGACATCGTCAAAGGTCGTGCGTGTCTCACCTTCTGGGCCGAAGTTACTCGCATTGGTACAGCTAGGACCGCCCACGCCATCACAACGCTGCAAACCACCACTACGTGAACTTTGCTCGTCGAAAGACTTGGCGATAACTTCGTCCATGAGAGCTTGTCCAAGCGTTGCCGCACGTAATTGCAGCACCGGCTCAGCACTCCGAAATGCCTGAGGATAGAGGAGTGTAAAGACTAGCGTTAAGGCAATCGCGAGGGTCACGATGCCAATAATGAGTTCAATCAGTGAAAATCCACTGTTGCGCTGTGCGTGGGCGACTGCTTTCGGAGTAAGCATGAAAACCTTTGTCGTTCTGAATTTATAACTTTTTTAATACGTTCCATAGTATACGAAATTACTTTACACTGCATATTATTAAATCAATGACAGAGACCGATGACTTTACCATGCGTGACGTCACTATAAGGCTGCCTAACAATAGTGTTAAATCTATGCAAGCAATGACGCTTGTAGAGTTACTAATTGTTATCATCATTATTGGCGTTATCTCGGTGACTGCAGCGCCGGCGTTCTTAAATCGCGGGGGCTTTGAACAACAAACGTTTCAAGCTGAACTGATCAGTGCCTTACGGTTGACGCAGCAACGGGCAATGCAAGACGCTACACAAGCGTGTTATGGCGTTAATTTTCAAGCGACACAAATAACACCTTCCCTATGTGGTGCTGCGGTATCAGCCGAGCGCGTCATTGCAGTACCGAATGTAAATGGTTTAAGTGTCAACGCGAGCCTTGCAAACATTAGTAATGGTCTGCGTTTCAATAGTTTGGGTTGTCCAGTTTCAACAAATCATAGTACCAGCACGCCTGAACTTTGTGGGCAAAGTGCGGTCGAGATTACATTGACAGGACCGAACAGCAAAACCGTTTGTGTGCAAAGCCAAGGCTATATTCGCAAAGGCGCATGTAATTAGTCGCTTGCCCGCCTTGGTGTCGCTTGGTAAAGTTACGCGGTTAGATTATCCACCTTGCAAAGTTTACGGGAACACCCCTGATGTTTAAGAAATTGCGCGGAATTTTCTCAAACGATCTCTCCATCGATTTGGGTACAGCAAATACACTAATTTACGTGAAAGACGAAGGCATCGTGCTTAACGAGCCGTCGGTGGTGGCGATTCGTCAAGAAAAGTCAGGCGGCCCGAAAAGCGTCGCAGCGGTCGGTCATCAAGCGAAACAAATGCTTGGTCGTACGCCGGGTAACATAAAAGCAATTCGCCCGATGAAAGACGGCGTTATCGCCGACTTTTATGTGACTGAGAAGATGCTTCAGCACTTCATCAAAAAAGTTCATGATAGCCATTATTTTCGTCCAAGCCCGCGTGTCTTGGTATGTGTGCCTTGTGGTTCAACACAAGTGGAGCGTCGTGCGATTCGCGAATCAGCACTCGGTGCTGGCGCACGCGAAGTGTATTTGATTGATGAGCCAATGGCCGCCGCGATTGGCGCTGGCTTACCAGTATCCGAAGCCACCGGTTCAATGGTTGTCGATATCGGTGGTGGTACGACCGAAGTTGCGATTATCTCATTGAACGGTGTGGTGTACTCATCTTCGGTACGCATCGGTGGTGACAAATTTGATGAAGCAATCGTCAATTACATTCGTCGAAACTTCGGCTCACTGATTGGTGAAGCGACTGCTGAGCGCATCAAACACGAAATTGGTTCGGCATTCCCAGGTGACGAAGTCCGCGAAATTGAAGTGCGTGGTCGTAACCTTGCAGAGGGTGTGCCGCGTTCGTTCACCTTGAACAGCAACGAAATTCTCGAAGCCTTGCAAGAGCCATTGATGGGGATCGTGAGTGCCGTCATGGTTGCGCTGGAACAATCGCCGCCAGAGTTGGCTTCAGATATCTCAGAGCGCGGTATGGTGCTGACCGGCGGTGGCGCGTTGTTACGTGATCTCGACCGCTTGTTGATTGAAGAGACTGGAATTCCGGTGATTATCGCCGATGATCCACTGACGTGTGTGGCGCGCGGTGGCGGTAAAGCATTAGAAATGATCGATATGCACGGCGGTGACCTGTTCAGTTATGAGTAATACGCCATGAAGTCGCTGTTTGAACACGGCCCTTCATTACGCACGCGCTTGCTACTGGCGCTCATCGTAGCTGGCGCGCTGATGTTTCTCGACCACCGGTTGCAAACCATGCAGCCGGTGCGTTCGTTTTTAAGTACCGCTACAGCCCCGGTACAGTACCTCGCGGTACTTCCTGAAGAAGTTATGGACCGCTTGGTTTATCTCGCTACCACGCGCTCGGCCCTGCGCGAAGACAATCAACGTTTACGCGACGAGTTGTTAGGCCTGCAAATGGCGGTGCAACGTCTCAACTTTCTAGAGAACGAGAATGCACGTTTACGCCAGCTCTTAGGGTCTGAAGTTCGCGCAGCGAGTCGTCGTATGGCGGCAGAGGTGGTATCGGTCGCTACCGATCCGTTTTCTCATCAAGTGGTCATCAACAAAGGTTATCAAAGCGGTGTTTACGAGGGGCAACCCGTGCTTGATAACCGCGGTATTGTTGGTCAGGTGGTCAGTGTGGCCCGCAATACGGCGCGCGTGTTGCTCATTTCAGACCAAAGTCATGCCATTTCGTTACGTGCCGAACGTAATGACATTCGAGTCATCGCCCAAGGTACAGGCTCATTGACGCAACTTGAATTGAATTTCATCCCGCACAGTGCCGAATTGCAAGAAGGTGATGTGTTAGTTTCCTCTGGTCTGGGTGGGGTGTTTCCGGAAGGCTACCCTGTCGCCGAGATTAACCTAATTAACCGTGATGAGCGCTTGCAGTACGCACAAGTTTTTGTCACGCCATATGCTCAGCTGGATCGAGTGCGCACGTTATTGCTGTTATGGCCGGCGAACGCCCAAGAGCAACCGATTTTTGAGGAAGACATGGAAGCCAGTGAGGTTAACGATGTGGGTTAAGTCTGGACTGCTACCATTGCTATTCAGTTACTTATTGGCGTTGGTCTTAACCATCATGCCGATTCCTTCGGTGTTGGAGCCGTGGCGTCCCGACTGGGTAAGTCTTGTCTTGTTGTATTGGCTGATTGCCATTCCGCATCGCGTCGGCTTCGGTACGGTGCTCGTGATGGGGTTGCTGACCGATATTTTGATGGGCAGTACTTTTGGCATCTATGCCATCGCACTGGTCGTAATGGCGTATCCAGCCTTGCGTCATTTTCAGCGCATTCGTAATTACTCGCTGACGCAACAATTAATTATTGTCGCTGTCTTAATTCTTATGAAGCGTGTGATTGTCTACGAGCTAGAGCACGTGCTCAATGATGCTGTGTTCAATTTGCCGTATCTTTATCCGGTTCTGTCTTCGGCCATTATTTGGCCATGGCTGTTTTTGATTTTGCGCCGCTATCGTCGTCGCTACTTGATCCGCTAATCCCCTCAGGAGTTTGCTATGCAACTGGTTTTAGCCTCCGGCTCACCACGTCGTTATGAGCTACTGCAATTGCTTGATCGACCTTTTACGGTGGTGCGTCCCGAGGTACCTGAGCAACAACAGCCGCACGAATCACCGGCAGCTTATGTACAGCGCCTCGCGCAAAGCAAAGCCGAAGCCGGAGCTGCAATGGTAGATGGCGACGCTATGGTACTCGGCGCCGACACCATTGTTGTGTGCGATGATCAAGTGTTAGAGAAGCCTGCTGATGCAACCGATTTCAGGGCAATGATGCGGATGCTCTCGGGCCGTCGTCATGAAGCGATGACGGCAGTTGCATTGCACCATAATGGTGCAACAGACGTCGTATTGGTCACCACAATGGTGCAATTCAAGACGCTGAGTGATGCTGAAATTGCCAGCTACTGGGCAACTGGAGAGCCGCATGACAAAGCTGGTGGCTATGGTATCCAAGGCCATGCTGCGAAATTTGTTGTACGGATTGAAGGTAGCTATTTAGCGGTGGTGGGACTACCGTTATATGAAACCGAACAATTAATTCAAGCCGTTGAGAGTAAAGCGAAATGAGCGCTGAGATATTAATGAATGTCACCCCGACCGAAACACGGGTGGCGCTAATTGAAAACGGTATTTTGCAAGAGATTCATATCGAGCGCCAAGCCAAACGTGGCTTGGTGGGGAATATTTATGTCGGTAAGGTGGCTCGGGTGCTACCTGGGATGCAAGCGGCGTTTGTCGATATCGGGCTCGATAAGGCTGCGTTTTTGCACGCGTCTGACATTGTCTCGCCGTTATCAGCAGCCGAAGGCGTCGCGCCGCGTCCAGACTTAGCGCCGGATATCGCAACCCTGGTACGTCCGGGGCAGCATATCTTAGTGCAGGTAGTGAAAGATCCGCTGGGCACTAAGGGCGCGCGTCTGACCACCGATATCACCATCCCTTCGCGCTATATGGTGCTGATGCCGCAATCACCGCACGTGGGAATCTCACAGCGTATCGAGGATGAGAGTGAACGTGAACGCTTGAAACAGGCAGCGCAGCCCTATTGTGATGATGACGGTGGTTTTATTGTCCGTACCGCAGCCGAAGGGGCAAGTGACACCGAGCTGCGTCGCGATGCAGCTTTTTTACGGCGTCTTTGGGATACCTTACAAAAGCGCCGCAAAGGGATGCGCAAAATCGGTATTGTTTATGAAGATCTGAATCTCTCCTGCCGTATTCTGCGTGACTTTGTGGGGGATGAAATTGAACGTATCCGCGTTGACTCAAAGATCACCTTCGAAGTCTTGCAAGAGTTTGTCCATGAATTCATTCCCGAACTCGAGCCGGCACTTGAATACTACGCTGGCGAACGGCCTATTTTTGATATGTTCGATGTCGAAAATGAGGTCCAGCGAGCGCTTGATCGGAAAGTGGAACTGAAGTCGGGTGGCTCGATTATCATCGATCAAACAGAAGCGATGACCACCATTGATATCAATACTGGAGGCTTTGTCGGGCACCGCAACCTCGAGGAAACTATTTTCAATACCAATATCGAGGCCACGCAAGCGATTGCACGGCAACTGCGTCTACGCAACTTGGGCGGTATTATCATTATTGATTTCATCGACATGCAGAACGCCGATCATCGTCGTCGCGTGCTACACAGTCTCGAGCAGGCACTCGCGAAAGATCGTGCGAAGACGTCCATAAACGGCTTTACTTCGCTTGGCTTAGTGGAGATGACGCGTAAGCGCACGCGCGAGAGTTTAGAGCATGTGCTTTGTTCGGAGTGCCCGGTATGTAACGGCCGTGGCACCATGAAGACGGTTGAAACGGTCTGCTACGAAATCATGCGCGAAATTGTCCGCGTTAATCGGGCCTACGCTGCCGATCATTTCGTCATTTATGCTTCAGCTACTGTCACTGATGCGCTGATGAACGAAGAGTCGCATGCATTGGCCGAGCTCGAGGTTTTCATCGGCAAGCAAGTCAAAATTTCTGTTGAGCCGCTCTATCATCAAGAGCAGTTCGATGTGGTGATGATGTAGTAGGTGTTGTAAGCCTATGTGGCGAGTCTCTCTCAAAGTAGCTTATCGAACCATGCTTTATAGCGTTGCAACAGCACTCGTGTTGTTTGCGGTGTTGTTAAGCGTGTTGCGGTATCTCTTGCCACAACTTCCTGATGTTACCACTCAGGTTGAACGCTTTTTTGCCGATAATTACGCGGCTGAGATCGTTGTCGGGCAGCTGGGCGCCGACTGGAACAGCGCCGGTCCCCAACTGATATTGCAGGATATCGAAGTACAACGTTTGGCCGGGGAAACCACACAATTTCAGCTCAATGAAGCCCGTGTTGTGTTCAATTTCTGGCAAAGCCTGCGAACTTGGTCGCTAAAATTTGAGCAGGTAACGCTGGCGAATTTGCAACTGACCTATGACCTGCGCAACCCTTCGTTGGGTGATAACGCCGACCTGACTGACACCCTGCCGCGCTTTTTTCTCAATCAGTTAGACCAAGTTACCATTGAAGACAGTCGCCTGGAGTTGATTAATTTGTTGGGCGTGCGCCATGCCATTGACATTGAACGGCTTAGTTGGGGTAACCAAGGCAGCTCGCACCAAGGCTTCGGTAGTTTGAAACTTGCCGACCTTGCCTCAAATTCACTCGATATCATTATCGACATTGAGGGCAACGAGCCGAGTGACCTCGCTGGGCAAATCTATGTACGTGCAGAAAACTTAGATATCGCTGGCTATTTGCAGCAGAAGGTCGTTGATGCGCAGATTTCTCAAGCGGAATTCAATTTCACCATGTGGCTCAACTTCGCCGCCAGCGACTTCCGCAATGGAATTCTTGAGTTAGGTCGCAACGAGCTCCATTGGAAAGTCGGCGAGCGTCGGCATCAGTTGGTGGTACCGAAAGGCTTATTGAAATTACGCCCCTATCAAAACGGCTGGTTAGTGAATAACAATCCAGTCACTGTGGTACAAGATGACACGACCTGGACGGTGCCGACGCTAAGTTGGCTGCAAACGCCTGAGCATTATGCCTTAAGTGCCGATGAACTGCCGCTTGCGCCACTGTTGCAATTGGCCACGCTGACCGGTACCAAAGGCCAGGAATGGGTTGATACGTTTAGTGAGGCCGAGCTAAGCGGTACAGTTGATGTTCGTGTCGAGCAAACCCTAAAACAGCCGTTGCAATGGCAACTTTCAGGCAGCGAAATAGCATGGCAGGACGTCGCCGGCATTCCCGGTGTCACCGGCGTTAATCTCGAGGTACGTGGTACAGATCGAAAGGCGCAGTGGGCATTACGTGGCACTGATAGCACCATGAGTAGCGTTCACCTAAATGATCGCCAACCGTGGCGGTTTGCTCAACTGAGCGTGGACGGCCACTTTAGTGCCGACGCCAACGCCTGGCAGCTATCCATTGCGGACAGTAGTCGGATTGATTTAGTCGGACTACCACTGCGTGCACAAGCGCGCCTGCGCTATACCGATGAGTTAACTATCGACGCAAAAGTCGTGAGCGCTGCGGCCGAACCGATTCCGGCCAATGTATTACGTCAGTACCTACCCCAAATTATGGGCGCTGACCTGCATGACTATCTACAGACAGCCCTGCTCGAAGGTGCGGCAACAGATTTAGCTATGGTATGGCGAGGCTCTTTGGCGGACTTCCCTTACCAGCAGCAGACTGGCGTCTTCCGTGCGCAAGCTTCGATTGCGGATCTGGTGTATCGCTTTCAGCCAAATTGGCCGGTTGTAAGCGAGGCCAAAGCGTTCGTGCATTTTGGCAATGAGCGCATGCATATTCTGACCACGGACGCTAACATCGAAGGCGTCACTTTACCGCGAGTCGACACCGTTATTGCCGATATCTTGGCGAAGCCTGCGGTTCTCACCGTTAACGGCGAACTGTTTGGACCCAGCCAACGACTGCAGCCATTGTTTGCGGCAAGTCCGTTGGCGGAGTCATTGGGCACGACGCTTGCCGAAGTACAACTTTCAGGGCCCATGAATGGCACCTTGGCACTCACCATTCCGCTGGATAACAGCCAACAGGTGGTCGCTGAAGGCTATGCGGATCTGCAAAACAATGATCTCTATGTGGCGAGCTTAGGCGAGCAGTTTAGCGATGTTCAGGGGCGTATTCATTATCGCAACGATGTTATTGAGGCTGAAGATTTAAGCTTTCGCTGGCAACAACTTCCGGTCAGTGCTTCGCTCAGTGGCCAAGCACGTGAAGACGATTATCATGTTCAGGTCGGTGTTGAGGCGCTATGGCCGATGACGGAGTTAAGTCAGCAAAAGCCGACCACCCCATTATTAGTACAGGGCGAGTTTGCTTGGCAGGGGCGTTTAGCGCTGTCGTTGCCAGAAGCCGGAGGGTATTCCTTCCATTGGCAACAGCAGTCCGATCTCAATGCTCTTGAACTATTACTCCCAGCTCCTTTTGCCCTCGAACAGGGCGCGACTATGCCTTGGCAATTGCAGGTTTCTGGCGGCCCCGAAAGCCTGCTCATCAATAGCACCTTGGGTGAACATAGCTTGGTTGAGTTGCAGTACAATGGCGACGCCAGTGTGTTACAACAGGGCTACGGACGTATCGGCGATCGGGTCGGGGAATTACCTAATCCCGATTTACTCGGCCTCAATCCAACATTTCCACTTGAGGTTGGGCTTGAGCAAGCAGACGCAGCAGCTTGGCTGGATACGATTGCCAACCTCAAACAATGGTGGGGCGAAGGCCAAAGTGCGGGTCAGAGTGCGGGTGAAAGCGCAGAAAATGAATCGCGCGAGTTCGCTGAACCCATTCCGGATGTTATTGAAGTGCAGGTGGCTGAGTTAACGTTTGGCGACCACCGAATGCATGACAATGCGATTGTGTTATGGCCGCAAGAAGAACCTAGCGGTGAGACGATTATCGATACATGGCGTTTTAGCTGGCGTGCGCAAGAAGCACTCATGCGCGGTAGTTATTGGCCGGCCAATGGTGATCTTGCCGAGCGCGTGGAAATCAATGCAGACTTTATGGAGCTGGCCGCACCTGTGGCCGCTGAGCAGGTTGCCGATGAACTCGTCGCCGAGGTAGAAGCGGTCGAGACAAGCCAAGACTTTAGCCGTTGGCCGGAGTTTCAATTTAACTGCAAGCGCTGTAGCTATGGTGAATATGCGCTGGGCGAAGTCGCATTCCGCCTTATTCCTGCAACGCAGGAGGTGCAAATTGACGACATTCGTTTGCGCAATGGCGAGCATGAATTGAACGCACAGCTACGCTGGCTTTTAGCTACACCCGAACAGGCCGCGGTGACCGCGGTAACCGGCACCTTTAATAGTGAAGATCTCGGTAATTTCTTAAACGACTATGACATAACGTCGATTGTGCAAGACAGCCCCGCCGAATTTGACTTTGAGTTGGCTTGGCAGGGCACGCCAAATGCCTTTAACGTAGCGAGTTTAGATGGCACCATGAATTGGCGACTCGGGCAAGGCTATTTAAATGATGTCAGTGATGGCGGAGCCCGCTTGTTCTCAGTTTTGAGCCTCGAGAGCATCTTGCGAAAGCTACAATTTGATTTCCGCGATATTTTTGCCAATGGCATGTTCTTTACCGAGTTTGCGGGGCAATTTGCCATCGATGACGGCGTAGTTAATACCGAGCAAGCACGGATGAACGGCTCGGCTGGCGATATGGAAATAACCGGCACCACAAACCTTGTTAACAGCGCCATTGATTATCAGCTTTTCTTTGTGCCGAAAGTTACCTCGAGTTTGCCGGTTATTTTGGCTTGGATGGTGAACCCGCCGTCGGGACTTGCAGCCTTACTGATTGATCGGATGTTACAAGATGCCCAAGTCATAAGTCGGCTAGAATACAAGATTACCGGAACCATGGATGAGCCTGTTGTGGAAGAGGTGTCACGGGCGAGTCGTGAAGTGCCAATTCCGGTTGACCAATTACCGCAGGAGGAGCCTAATGCAGCAGCACAAGAAAGTTCAAGTGACAGCGGTACAAATGACCAGCCTGCCGGAGCCGCAGCAGAACCTGAAAATAATTGAGCAACTACTTGAGCAGCTTCCGGCCGCACGGCCGCAGTTGGTCGTGTTACCCGAAGCCTGTTTGTGTTTCGGTGCGGGCGACAAAAAGCAACGCAGCTATGCCGAACTTTATGAGCCTACCGCCCCTCTGCAAGGGCTGCAAGGGCGCCTAGCTGAACTTGCTCGCCAGCATGGTATCTACTTGCTGGTCGGGACCATGCCAATCATTGACGATGCTAAGGCGGAAAAATTCTCCGCCGCGTCTTTATTATTTGGCCCTGATGGAGAGTGCCTAGCTCGTTACAATAAAATTCATCTATTCGATGTGGATGTCGCCGACAACACCAAGACCTATCGCGAGTCACAATGGACCGAAGCCGGCGAGCAGGTGGTCACTGTCGAAACAGAGTTTGGCACGCTGGGTTTAGCGGTATGTTATGATGTGCGGTTTCCTGAGCTATTTCGGGCATTACGCAGTAAAGGTGCAGAAATCATCGCGTTACCCTCAGCTTTTACCAAGGTGACAGGCAATGCTCATTGGCACGTGCTGACGCGTGCTCGCGCGATTGAGCAGCAATGCTATGTGGTTGCTGGCGCACAGGTTGGTGAGCATGCCAATGGTCGCGAAACCTATGGCCACGCGCTGATCATTGACGCTTGGGGTAACGTAGTTAGTGAGTGTGATGGGGCGACCAGCCCATGCTTAGCGTCGACGCATGTCGATCTCGAGAGTTTGACGTCGATCCGCAGCAATATTCCAGTGGCAAAACATTTTGCCCGCAGTAAGAAGGTTATTCATGAGTGAACACAATCAGGTCATTGCAAATTTATTGACCGCGAATGAGCTAGATCTTGAAGCATTACAGCAGCGTTTAGCAGGGCTCTACAGCGGAGCCATCGACTATGCCGATATTTACCTGCAGCACAGTCGCAATGAGTCGTGGGTCCTCGAAGACGGTATCGTCAAGTCGGGGAGTTTCCATATTGAAACGGGGCTTGGCGTACGGGCTTTGCATGAAGATAAGACTGGCTTTGCCTACGCTGACGAAGTAACGCCGGCGGCGCTCGAGCAGGCGGCTGCGGCGGCGCGCGGTATCGTCGCCGCTGGTGATGATAAAAAAATTGCCATCGCAAGCACAGTAAAAGGTGCGCCGCGTTATGCCGGCTTGGATCCGCTTGACAGCCTCGACGAAGCCGCAAAGATCACGCTACTACGCGAGATTGATGCCTATGCGCGCTCGTTAGACAGCCGTATCGTCGAAGTGATTGCCAGTGTCAGCGGTAGTTATGACGAAGTCCTCGTGATTGCCACTGATGGGACTTTAGCAACCGATATTCGCCCTTTGGTACGCGTCAATTGCACGGTATTAGCTGAGCAAAACGGCCGCCGTGAGCGCGGTAGTGCTGGGGGTGGTGCGCGGGTCGACTACCAGTATTTCTTTGCCAACGAACAGGCGGATACGCTGCCGCGTTGGCAAAGCTACGCCAAAGAAGCAGTGCGTCAGGCGCTTGTGAACCTTGAAGCGCAACCTGCTCCAGCGGGAACCATGCCGGTGGTGCTGGGTTCCGGTTGGCCGGGCGTGTTGCTGCATGAAGCAGTTGGGCACGGGCTTGAAGGAGACTTCAATCGCAAAGGAGCGTCGGCATACTCAGGCAAAATGGGAGAACAGGTCGCTTCTGAGCTGTGTACTATCGTCGACGATGGGACCTTAGCTGATCGCCGTGGCTCACTGACAGTTGATGATGAGGGCACGCCGGCTGGCCATAATGTGCTGATCGAGAAAGGCCGTTTGGTTGGCTATATGCAAGATAAGATGAACGCTCGCTTGATGGGTGTTGCCCCGACCGGCAATGGTCGTCGTGAGTCTTATGCACATTTACCGATGCCGCGCATGACCAATACCTACATGCTGGGTGGTGAAGCGAGTCCAGATGACATTATTCGTAGTGTGAAGCGCGGTATTTATGCGCCACAATTTGCCGGCGGACAGGTCGATATCACCTCAGGTAAGTTTGTGTTCTCAGCTTCTGAGGCTTACTTGATTGAGGACGGTAAAATTACTGCACCGCTGAAGGGCGCGACGTTGATCGGGAACGGCCCCGAAGCAATGCGTCAGGTGTCCATGGTCGGTAATGATCTGGCCCTTGATTCCGGTGTCGGTGTATGCGGTAAAGACGGCCAGAGTGTGCCGGTAGGCGTAGGGCAGCCAACCTTGAAGCTGGATGCCCTGACTGTGGGTGGCACCGCCTAAGCGGTGGTCACTTCACGCAAGTATTTGAAAAGTTCACGAGCAGCGGCGGGTGGTTTGCCTTGCTGCTGTTGCTTTTGAGCCTGGCGATAGAGCTGACGCAGTTTCTGTCGATCCGCTTGCGGATAGTCCTCCAAGAAGTCTTGGATAGCACTGTCGCCTTCAGCCAAAATAGCATCACGTTGCTTTTCGAGTTGGTGGAATAGAGCATTTTGCTCATGATGTGCGTTTTCGAGCTCGTACAACGCTTGCTCAATTGGAGCCGTGTCGCGATTACGCATCATTTTGCCAATGTGTTGCAGTTGCCGACGAAAGCCTTCGCGCTTATTGCGAATGCGTTGCGCCAATTGAATGGCGTCGAGTAATGCTTCGTCGAGCGGAATCTTCTCGAGTTTGCCCGCGGGCAAGTCGACAAGTTTCTTACCCAGCGCTTGCTGGGCCTCTGCTTCACGTTTTAATTGAGATTTACTGACGAGTTGATCGTCGTCTTGGTCGAAGTCGTGACTATCGTGCATGGTATGTCCTCTGTGCTACCGACATAGTTTAACAGGCAACGCATCAAGCAACCAATGGAGTTTAGTTTGAAACCAGAATTAGCAGAGTTACAAACCGAGTTAGCCGATGTGAAACAAGCTGTCGCAGATGCGCTTTCTTACGGCGAAACGCTTGGCGCTACGGCGATGGAGTGCGCGCTTACCCGCAGTCGCGGGATTAGTGTCGAAACACGTCTAGGTGAAGTTGAAACCGTTGAGTTCAACAAAGATGGCGCGCTCGGCATAACCCTTTACAAAGGGCAACAAAAGGGCTCAGCATCAACCACTGATTTATCTGCGGGTGCAATTCGCGCCAGTGTAGAGAAAGCGCTGGAAATTGCTCGTTATACTTCCCCCGATCCGTTTGCTGGCTTAGCCCCAGCAGAGCTAATGGCGAACGAAATCCCAGAGCTGGATTTGTGCCATCCGGGTGACCAATCAGCGGACTACGCGCTGGCGCAGGCGTTGCAGTGCGAACGTCATGCCCTGGGCCTCGATAAACGCATCGTCAATTCCGATGGCGCGAGCTACAGCAGTCATGTGGGCTATCGTGTGTACGGTAATAGTCATGGTTTTTTAGCAGGTTACCTGCAATCACGGCACGCCATGAGTTGCTCGCTGATTGGTAAGCAAGGCGATGCAATGCAGCGCGATTATGCCTATACCGTAGCGCGCGCGACCGGTGGTCTGGATACCCCTGAACAAGTTGCAGAACAAGCTGCACAGGAAACCCTGGCACGCCTTGGAGCGCGCAAAATCAATACGGCCAAAGTGCCGGTGATTTTCCGTGCTGATATCGCCAACACACTGTTTGGCCACTTCGTTGGGGCCATTAGCGGGGGCAATCTATATCGTAAATCGAGCTTCTTGCTGGACAAGCTTGGTGAAGCAGTACTCCCCGATTGGTTAACGATCAAGGAAACACCTCATTTACCGGGGGCACTGGCAAGTTCGCCGTTCGACCATGAGGGACTTGCGACGCAAAACCGTACTATCGTCGATAATGGCGTGTTGCAAACCTACCTGTTGACCAGTTACGCCGCGCGAAAAATGCAGATGACGCCAACCGGACATGCGGGTGGCATCCATACCTGGCAGGTGTCGCAAAGCGAGCAAAGTCTCGCTGACTTGTGCCGTACTATGGGCACCGGCCTGTTGGTGACTGAGCTCATGGGGCAGGGTGTGAATTTGGTGAATGGCGACTATTCACGTGGTGCTGCCGGCTTTTGGGTAGAGAATGGCGAAATCCAATACCCAGTAGAAGAGATTACCATTGCTGGCAACTTGCAAGATATGCTGCGCTCCATTGTCGCGATTGGTAACGACACCGACATGCGTCATGGAGTACAAACCGGCTCTGTGCTACTTGAAAACATGCACGTAGCCGGCAACTAAGCACGCCTAGCCAAGCAAAAGGGTTGCAGTGCCAAGGAAGGCAAAAATACCCACTACATCGGTGACGGTGGTAAGGATTACGCCCCCTGCAAGGGCAGGGTCGATGTCGAATTTTTTCAAGATCAGAGGCACCGTGACCCCGGCGAGTCCTGCCGCAAGTAAGTTCGCCATCATGGCAAAAGCAATGATGCCGCCAATCACGAGGTCTTGCTTCCACAAGGCGACCACAGCAGCAATTAGCAGTGCCCAGATCACCCCATTGAGCGCACCGATGGCCAGCTCTTTACCGATCAACCAACGTTGGTTACTCGGCCCTATATGACCCAGTGCCATACCGCGAATCACCAAGGTCAGTGTTTGCGAGCCAGCAATGCCACCCATACTTGGTACAATGGTGTTGAGGATCGCAAGAATCGCCATTTGTGCAAGAATGTCCTCAAACATGGAGCTCACTGCAGCGGCTAACAACGCCGTGATCAAGTTGACCGCAAGCCACACGGAGCGGCGGCGTGTACTTTTCCAGACCGGTGCGAAGGTATCTTCGTCGTCGTCAAGACCGGCCATACTCAGCATGGAGTGCTGGGCGTCTTCGCGAATGATATCAACCACGTCATCGATGGTGATACGACCGAGCAGATGATTCTCTGAGTCGACAACTGGCGCGGAAATCCAGTCTTGCCGCTCAAACAGCTTGGCCACTTCGGTTTCGTCCATATCGACCGGAATACTTTGTACCTCGGCTTCCATGACATCGCTGACTAGTTTCGCTGGATCCACGGTAACCAAGCGTGAAATTGAGATCTCGCCGATAAACTGGTCGTCTCGACTTACCACGTAGAGTTTGTCGGTGGCTTCAGGTAGCTCGCCTTTTAAGCGCAAATAACGCAAGACCACATCGATCGTCACATCTGGGCGCAGGGTGATGGTATCGGTGTTCATCATCGAACCGGCTGTCTCGTCTTCGTACGAGAGGGCTTTCTCGGCACGATGACGATCTTGTTCGTCCATCGATTTTAGAACTTCTTGATAGACCTGTTCCGGAAGGCCACGAAGAACGTAGGCAAGGTCATCGGTGTCCATGCCTTCGGTAGCGGCGGCCAGCTTTTCTGGCGCCATTTGTCGGATAACAGACTTCTGAACTTCTTCGGAGAGCTCTTCGAGAATATCACCATGCTCGTCGGCATCGACGAGTTGCCAGATGATGGCACGCGCTTTAGGTGGTGAAGATTCTAAGAGGAGTGCGACATCCCACGCCGGCAAATTATGCAGCTGCCGCCGCGCTTGCACGTACATACCACGGGCTAGCGCTTCGGTCACATCCTGGAGCCGTTGTTCGGCAAACTCTTTTTCAGCGACTTCTGCAAGCATGATGAAAACTCCTATGAATATGAGGAGTTTATCTTATTTCTTGGAATTCGTCAGTAGCGAAGATAATTATGCATCTTCATCGAAACGCGCTTCGATAAGTTCAGCAACCGCATCGACGGCCGCTTGCGCTTCGGCGCCACGCGCGACGATTTCGATTTCTTTGCCTTGGCCGCTTGCTAGCAACAACAGGCACATGACACTTGATGCGTCGACTTCACGGCCATCTTGGACGATCGCAACCTTAGCATCAAATTGTTGAGTGAGCTTGACCAGCTTGGTTGCCGCGCGGGCGTGCAGACCGAGCTTGTTCTTGATAACTGCAGGCTTGCGGGCTTCTTGACTCATTTGCGACGTTGGCTCTCACGGTGACGAAGTTGTACTTTGAATTCGTGGTCGGCAAAACGCTCCGCAAGTTGTTCAGCGATGTAAACTGAGCGGTGCTGTCCGCCGGTACAGCCAATCCCAATGGTGAGATAGCTACGGTTGCTACGCTGAAAGTACGGTAGCCAAGTTTCGAGGAACGTTTCGACTTGATGGATAAACTTGGTAACTAACGGCTGCTGTGCAAAAAAATGTTGCACCGCAGGGTCACTACCTGTGAGTGGCTTTAGTTCAGGTTCCCAGTGCGGATTTGGCAAAATTCTGGCATCGAACGCGTAATCAAGATCCGGTGGTAAGCCGTACTTATAGCCAAACGACTGAAAGACCACGATAAGGCGCGATGCCGCACGCCCGAGCACCCGCTCACTAACTTGCTCACTTAATTGGTGGACACTTAATTCGCTACTTTCAATGCGCCACGTCGCTCTTTCTGCAAGCGGTTCAAGTAGTCGTGATTCTGTCTGTAAGGCTTCGTTGAGCGGCATTTCGTTGCGTGACAACGGGTGTAAGCGGCGGGTTTCACCGAAGCGCTGCAGCAATACTTTATCGTTAGAATCGAGAAACAGGATCTCTGGCTTGATTTTGTCAGGTAAAAAATCGAGAGCATCGCTAAGATCATCGTGCGAAGCGGGCAAGTTTCTTACATCGACACTGACTGCAACACTTTCGTACTGGTCTTGAATCGCATGCACCAGTGTTGGCAATAGCATAATCGGAAGGTTGTCGACGCAATAAAAGCCGAGGTCTTCAAGCACGCGTAATGCAATGGTTTTGCCGGAGCCGGAGCGGCCACTAACAATAATGAGTTGCATAACTACGGACAGTCTTTGTCGGTAAAAAGAGTGTAGAGCTCTTGGTCGCTTTTCGCGTCGCGGAGCCCTCGCGTGCAAGACTTCTCGTTCAGGCGTTGCGCAACAGCGGCAAGCGTCTGCAAGTGTTGCTCATGCTCTTCTTCTGGCACCAACAATGCGAAGATAATATCCACCGGTTGATTATCGATAGCATCGAAGTCTATCGGTTCTTCGAGGGTCAGCAAAACTGCGACAGGCTTGTTCGCCGTGCCCAAACGACCGTGGGGTATGGCGACACCTAAGCCAATACCGGTACTACCGAGGCGTTCGCGATTGAGAAGGCTTTCGAAGACATCGAAACTTGTGGTTCCTGAAAGACGTGGCGCAGCCAGTTGGCCGATCAGTTCTAAGACTTTCTTTTTGCTTGAGCCCGCGACTGCACAGCGGGTGCAGTCGGGGCTTAATAGAGTGGATAAATCCATGATTTAGTGACGTTTCATCTTTTCTTTGTGTTTAATCACTTGGCGGTCGAGTTTATCAATTAGACCGTCGATCGCCGCGTACATATCTTGGTGCTCTGAATCAGCGAAAATTTCACCGCCGTTTACATGCAGCGTAGCTTCCGCTTTTTGGGTTAACTTTTCAACATTTAAAATCACATGGACATTGTTGATATGGTCAAAATGACGCTCAAGCTTGGCAAACTTAGCGTCGACATAGTCTCGTAGCGCATCAGTAATTTCAATATGGTGACCAGTCAGATTAATTTGCATAACATCTTCCTTCTATTGTCCAAGTTTTAAATTAGACGTTTACGTTGGCTCGAAGGCGGAATATTGAGTGCCTCGCGATACTTCGCAATCGTCCGTCTAGCGACCTGAATTCCTTGTTCAGCCATCAGTTGCGTAAGTTTATTATCACTGAGTGGCTTTTTCGGATTTTCGGCTGCAACTAGCTTTTTCAGCAGTGCCCTTATGGCAGTTGAAGAGCATTCACCCCCGGCATCAGTGCTCAACTGACTTGAGAAGAAGTACTTCAATTCAAACACACCTCGGGGCGTATGCATATACTTTTGGGAGGTAACACGTGAAACAGTGGATTCGTGCATTTCAATGGCTTGGGCGATATCCGCGAGAACCATCGGTTTCATAGCTTCTTCACCGTGCTCGAAGAACGCTTGTTGGCGCTGCACAATGCTACTCGCAACTTTCAGTAGCGTCTCGTTGCGGCTCTCGATGCTGCGCATGAACCATTTAGCTTCTTGTAAGTGATGACGGATATAGCTCATGTCGTCGCTTGCTCGGGTATCCTTTAGTAGGGCAGCGTAACTGTCGTTTACTTTTAGTTTAGGCAAACTTTGCGGATTTAGCTCAACGATCCAACGATTATTTTGCTTTCGCACAAGAACATCTGGAATCACGTAAGCGTCATCGTTTGCCGAAAAACCATCGCCGGGGCGTGGTTGCAAATGCTGTATAAGAGTTAGGACCTCGGCTAAGGCTGTTTCGTTCAGGCGTAAACGACGAGAAAGCGTGCGATAATCGCGTGCAGCGAGCAGTTCAACGTGTTCTGCTACTGCTTTTCGCGCAGCTGATAAATGTGGTGTTGCTTCCGGTAATTGCTGGAGCTGGAGTAGTAAGCACTCGCTAACATCACGTGCACCAACGCCAATTGGGTCAAAGTGCTGAATACGCTTCAACACCACCGCAACTTCGTCTTCTTCAAGCGGTTCGTCAAGCTGAGCATTGAGGGCTGCAGTAAGGTCGGCAAGTGACGCTTGCAAGTAACCGTTGTCATCAATGGCATCGATGATCGCGAGACCCACCTGCTCATCGACGGCGGTCATGTGCGAGAGTTGTAACTGCCAACGCAGGTGATCATGCAGCGTTTCTTGTCCGCAACCAAAGGTGAGAGCGTCGTGCTCGGCGTCGTGCTGACCGACCGCACCAAGTAGCTCGGCGGTGTAGTTCTGGTCCCACTCTTCGCCTATTTCAACGCTATCTTCACCATGTTCACGCAATGGATCTTCATGCTCTTCTTGTTCGAGCAGGGGATTTTCTTCGAGTGCTTGTTGGACTTCTTGTTGTAGTTCAAAGCTCGACAACTGCAACAAACGAATGGCTTGCTGCAACTGCGGTGTCATCGACAATTGCTGACTAAATTTGAACTGCAAGCCTTGCTTCATTAAGCACCACCTACGGGTTGGACAACGCGGCTACAGAGTGAATTGGTCGCCTAGGTAGACGTCTTTCACCTGCTGGTTACTTAAAATAGTATGGGCGTCACCCTGCGCAATCAACTCCCCATGGCTGACAATATAAGCATGCTCACAGACAGAGAGGGTTTCGCGGACGTTGTGGTCAGTAATCAGAACACCAATGCCGCGTTGGCGCAGATGTTCGATAATCTTTTTGATATCAATAACGGAAATCGGGTCAACACCGGCAAAGGGTTCGTCGAGCAGAATAAATTGTGGTTCTGCAGCCAGAGCCCGAGCGATCTCGACGCGTCGGCGCTCACCGCCCGAAAGACTCATACCTAAGCTATTGGCGATGTGACCAATGTGGAACTCTTCAAGCAACTCGTCGAGCTTCTCTTCGCGACCATTGCTATCGAGGTCACTGCGGGTTTCTAAAATCGCAAGAATATTGTCGCGTACCGTAAGCTTTCGAAAAATCGAGGACTCTTGCGGCAAATAGCCGATACCTTTGCGCGCACGTTCGTGCATCGGAAGCAATGAGATATCATCGTCATCGAGTAAAATTCGGCCTTTGTCATGATTAACCAACCCGACGATCATATAGAAAGTCGTGGTTTTCCCGGCGCCATTTGGGCCTAACAGACCAATGACCTTGCCGGACTCTACATTCAGGCTGACATCTTTAACGACCTGCCGTTTTTTGTAGGATTTAGCTAGATGTTCAACGGTTAGTTGGCTCATTATCGTTTTCGTTCTTTTTGCTCGGCTGGAAAATAGTAGTTACACGGTCGTTCTCGTCTTCACCGCGCACTGCACGCATTTGTTGGGTGGCAAAGTTATAAACAATTTCATGCCCCTGAATCAGACTGTCGTCTTGGGTAACTTTAACACCACCGGACATAGTAAGAATTTGTGCGCTCTCATCGTAGCGAATCACCTGCGCTTCAGCGCGAATGATACTGCCGTCTTCCAATTCTTGTTGATAGGTCGCAGGGCTTCCTTCAGCGGTGAAGCTGCGAGCGCCAGTACCATCGTCTTCGGCCACTTCTAGGTGGTCGGCAGTAATGCGCAGCGTACCCTGAGTAATGACAGCATTTTCCTCGAATACGGCTATCTTGTTTTGAATATCAAACCAATCACGCTCGGATACGATTTCGATGTTCTGTTGAAAGTCAGCTTTGCCTTGTGCCAGCGCAGTAGGACTCAGCACCACGCCAAATACCAGTGCGGCTAACACGAAAAGCTTAAGGCTGCTGTGTGCGTGTGTAAGTGGTTTGTACATGTTCATTTAATTCCAAAGTTTCAGCATTCAAGTCGGCAATCATACCATTGCCGCGCACTAAAAAGTTACGCCCATAAATCGTCACTGGCTCATCGGTGACCATTGTTTCTGCCAGTGTGTCGATGGTCAGATAGCTGGTTTCGACCCGTTCCAAGTAGTCACTGTTGGTCATATGCGTGATGATAATATCGCGCTCTAGCACCAAGGTCTTGTCATCATAAAACGAGCCCTGTTCCGCCACTACTTGCCACTCGCTTTGGTTCTGCGCCATACGGACTTGGTATTGCGGTGCCATTAGCTCAGTTAAGCCAATTGGACTGTAATGGGTCATTTTGGTTGCGTTGATACGATGAATGAGTTCACCCTCGGCATTGTAAACCCGAGTGCGCAGACCCTCAGCAATGAAGTCCGGTGGCACTTCACGGAATTGCGCATCATCGGACTCGCCCTCAGGGCTGTCAAACGGTCGCCAAATGAGCAACGCTCCGAGTATAAATAAAATCGCGAGAATCCAAGACAGTTGTCGGTTCATAGACTCACTCCGCCTTGCAGCTGCAGGTGTCCTTGACTGAGCAAAATCAAATCGCTGAGTTCACGCACAGCGCCGAATCCACCGCGCATGCTGGTCACGTAGTCCGCCTGCTGTTGTACCCATGGGTGCGCGTCTTGCGGAGCGACACCGAGTCCAGCGCGTTGGATCATGACGACATCAGGCACGTCGTCGCCGATGCTGGCAATGGCATGATCCTCAAGTTGATATTTTTCAGCAAGTTGTTGGTATACCTTGAGCTTTTCGGTGGTGCCTTGAAAAATATCCTTCACCCCCAATGCTTGCATGCGCTGTTCGACAATAGTTGAGCTACGCCCCGTGACCACGGCAACTTGCACGCCATTGTTAATAAGCGCCTTGACGCCAAAGCCGTCGCGGGTATGAAAAGCTTTAAGCTCTTCGCCAGCATTACCGAGGTAGATGCGACCGTCGGAGAAGACCCCATCGACGTCGCAAATCACCAGTTTAATGTCTTGTAAACTAGCAAAAAGTGACTCGCTAATCTCGCCATACCATGTGCTTACTGTCGGCTGTGCCATTACACCACCCCTGCTTTCAATAAGTCGTGCATATTGAGTGCGCCGCGCACCTTGCCATCAGAGTCAACGGCAAACAGACCGTTTATCTTCCGATCCTCCATAAGCTTCAGTCCCTCGGCTGCAAGGACATCGGCACTAATCGTGATCGGGTTGCGAGTCATGACCTGCTGGATTTCCGCTTGGTGGACATCGACGCGTTGATCCAGGATACGGCGCAAGTCGCCATCGGTAAATACGCCGATTAGGCGTTGCTCGGCATCGACAACTCCGGTCATGCCTAAGCCTTTGCGCGACATTTCGAGTAACGCTTCACTCAGCGTCGCTTGTTCGGTCACCAGTGGGATCCGCTCGCCACTGTGCATGACATCGTGAATGTGCAGTAATAGGCGGCGGCCCAGACTCCCACCAGGGTGGGACATCGCAAAGTCGTCAGCGGTGAAGCCTCGTGCATGCAATAGCGCCACAGCTAAAGCATCGCCCATAGCAAGTGTAGCAGTGGTTGACGACGTCGGTGCTAAACCCAACGGGCAGGCCTCTTGTTCTACGGCAATACAAATATGCACATCGGCCAGTTCAGCCAGAGTCGACTGTGGGTTGCCCGTCATACTGATTAGATGTGCGCCACGACGCTTGATCAGCGGAGCAATGCTTAACACTTCACCGGTTTCCCCCGAGTTCGAAATGGCGAGCACTACATCGTCAGCTGTGATCATCCCGAGGTCGCCGTGACTGGCTTCACCTGGGTGTACGAAAAATGCTGGGGTCCCGGTAGAGGCTAGTGTTGCCGCAATCTTACCGCCAATATGACCGGATTTTCCCATGCCGATGACAATGACGCGGCCTTTGCAGCCCAGCAAATATTCGCAGGCCTTGGTAAAGGTGTCGTCTAAGAAGCGCTTCAAATCACTAATTGAACGCGCCTCAATATCAAGAACCGTCGCTGCGAGTGAAGTAAAAGTGTCAGTTTTTGCAGCTGTCATGCTTAACCCTATGTCGCCTATCAAGTAGCAATAGTACAATCATAACCGATCGATTCTGCAAATGCAGACGTAAAACTGCTATCAGCAAACGATTTGTCACAAATTTTACCCCTAGCAGCTAGGGAAACCCCTCGTTTTCAGGTAAACTAGGCGGTAGGAAACGGAAGGAAGAACCTGCTATGTCAAGCGCTCAGATGGATGACCTGATTGTCATTGAAAGTCTGGACTTTGCGCACAGTTATGGTGCGCATCAGGTCTACAAGGACCTGAGTTTACGGATCCCGCGTGGCAAGATTACCGCCATCATGGGCCCTAGTGGTATCGGTAAAACAACCTTATTGCGGCTCATGGGTGGTCAATTAAAACCGCAGCGCGGCACGATTGAGTTTGAAGGTCACAACATTCCAGCGCTCTCACGTAGCGACTTATATGAGCAACGTAAACGCATGAGCATGCTGTTCCAAAGCGGCGCGTTGTTCACCGACATGTCAGTCTATGAAAATATTGCATTCCCGCTGCGTGAACACAGCAAGTTGAGTGAAGAGATCATCGAAACCATCGTGCTGATGAAGCTCGAAGCGGTTGGCTTGCGCGGCGCACGACATTTGATGCCTGCGGAGCTCTCTGGTGGTATGGCGCGTCGAGCCGCATTGGCTCGAGCTATTGCGTTAGACCCAGACCTCATCATGTACGACGAGCCTTTTGCCGGACAAGACCCTATTTCTATGGGCGTGATCGTCAAACTGATTAAGTCGTTAAATAACTCGTTGGGATTAACCAGTGTTGTGGTCACTCATGACGTGGCGGAAGTACTGACAATTGCAGACAAAGTAGTGATTATTGCTGACAAGAAAGTGGTCGCTGAAGGTACGCCGGAAGAGTTGAAGCAGTCTAAGGAGCCGCTGGTGCATCAATTTTTATCCGGTGAAGCGGATGGGCCAGTACCTTTCCATTACCGTGCACCGAGTCTAGCCGAAGAAATTCTGGGTACGGCGCAAGGAGGCGAACATGCTAAATAAAGTCGCTGGGCTCGGTAAGAACGTTCTGGATAGTATTGCTGGCGCTGGGCAAGCCATGGTGATGCTGCTACGTGCGTTAGTAGGTAAGCCACAGTTGCGTAAGTCTTGGCCATTGTTAATGCAACAAATGTATTCGGTTGGCGTGCTTTCGCTAGTGATTATTGTTGTAAGTGGCTTGTTTATCGGCATGGTGTTGGGCTTGCAGGGTTACACCATATTAGTCGATTTCGGCGCCGAACAAAGCTTGGGGCCGATGGTGGCTTTGTCGTTACTGCGTGAATTAGGCCCAGTGGTTACCGCGTTGTTATTTGCTGGGCGCGCAGGTTCAGCACTGACCGCAGAAATCGGTCTGATGAAAGCAACCGAACAATTATCAAGTTTGGAAATGATGGCTGTTGATCCATTGCGCCGCGTGATTTCACCGCGTTTCTGGGCAGGATTTTACAGTATGCCTTTGTTGGCCATGATCTTTTCAGCCGTTGGTATTTATGGCGGGTACTTGGTCGGGGTACGTTGGTTAGGCGTCGACGATGGGGCTTTTTGGTCCGTCATGCAAGCGAATGTCGAGTGGGGACAGGACATCCTTAACGGCATTATTAAAAGTTTGGTCTTTGCCTTCGTGGTGACCTGGATAGCGCTGCACAAAGGCTATCACTGCGTGCCTACCTCAGTAGGTATCAGTCGCGCAACGACGTCAACCGTGGTTACCGCGTCATTGGCAGTTCTCGGTCTAGATTTTGTTCTCACTGCACTTATGTTTGGATAAATAGTTATGGAATCAAGAAATACGCAGTTAGCAGTCGGTTTTTTTGTCATTATTGGCGTGTTGGCATTGCTCTTTTTAGGCTTGCGCGCGGCGAATACTAATTTCTACAGCAATGGCGAGACATATAAATTATATGCAAAGTTCGACAACATTGGTGGCCTGAAAGAACGCTCTCCGGTTAAAGTGGGTGGCGTTTTGGTTGGGCGAGTGAGCAAGATCACCCTAGATGGTGATTATTATGAGCCGCTCGTCGAGATGACAATTAGTCAGGATTATAATGAATTTTCGAGCTCTTCATCGGTCTCAATACTAACTTCTGGCTTATTGGGCGAGCAGTATATTGGTCTGAGCCCTGGATTTATTGATGACACCGTTGAAATGCTAGAAAACGGTGATTATATCCACGATACGAAGTCAGCTTTGGTACTCGAGGATCTGATTGGTCAGTTTTTATTTAGCCAAGGCAATGATTAAGGAGTTTTGATGAAAACTTTATCAGCATTGATGTTGACAGCGTTGTTAGTGGTCACCGGAATTGCGCAAGCGAATTCCGATGTGGTGCGCGATGAAAATCCTTATGCGTTACTTGAACGCGTGGCAAATAAGACCGCCGAGCGTATCGCTAATGAACGCTCTAAAATTAATGAAGACCTCGACTACTTGCGTGAAATCATTCGTGAAGAGTTGATGCCATATGTAGATTCGACTTATGCGGCCAAGCGTGTTCTAGGTCGTAACCTAAAAGACACCACCGCTGAGCAGCGTCAGCAATTCTATGCAGTGTTTCGTGAGTATTTGATTGCGACTTACGGCCGTGCTTTCACGCAATACGATGAAAACAAACATGACTTCCAGTTTGAGCGTGTACGCGAATTGGGTCCAGAAGATCGCATGGTGGAAGTGAACACGCGCCTGATTGAAGAAGGTCGTCCGCCGATCCGTCTTGATTTCAAACTTCGCTATGACAACGACGAACGCTTGTGGAAAGCCTATGATTTGGTGGTTGAGGGTGTTAGCTTGCTGAACAGTAAAGCTGCTGAAATTTCTTCGGTCATTCGCAGTCGTGGTATCGACGGTACTATCGAACTGTTGCGTGAGAAGTCACAGGAACCCATTCAGCCGTATCAAGAAGGGCAAAGCTAGCATGGCAGCGTTTTCTTGGCAGCATAATGACGGTAAGCTGGTCTTTAGTGGCGAGCTTACCCGTGAGACAGTGCCGCAGGCATGGCTCGAGCGCGACCAATGGTATGAAGATAAAAAGCAAATCGAAGTGGATTTAGCTGGGCTCGAACATGTTGATTCTGCTGGTGTGGCCATGTTGCTGCAATTAAAAAAACACTTATTACAGCAGCAATGTGAACTAACCATCGTGCAACCGAGTCAACAATTTAGAGCGATTGTCGACGTGAGTGGCGCGACTGAGCTCTTAGCCATTTAAGACACGAAAAAAAGACAGAGATTCATGACTTCAGACGATATACAACAACGCTTGCAAGACGCCCTTGAGCTAGATGACTTGCTCATCAAGCTCGATGGCAGTCACGCGAGTATAACAGCCGTCAGCGAAATTTTTGCCGACATGAGCCGCGTAAAAAAACAGCAAACGGTTTATGCACCGCTTAAAGATCTCATTGCGAGTGGCGAGTTGCATGCCGTTTCTATCAAAACCTATACCCCTACTGAGTGGCAACGCGAGAAAAAACTCGCAATGTTGAGTTAAAGAGAGTTCGCGTTATGCAAAAATTCGTAATTACGGGTGGCCAAGCGTTGCACGGTGATGTCGTCATTTCTGGCGCTAAAAACGCCGCCCTTCCTATTCTAATGGCGAGTCTTCTTGCCACTGATGACGTCGAAATTAACAACGTCCCTGCGTTGCAAGATGTCCGTACATCACTCAAGTTGCTGGCTGATCTCGGTGTCGGGAACACCCAACGCGATGCAAACAGTTATGTGATTCATCCGCAGGAACTGAGTCATCACATTGCCAGTTATGATCTGGTTAAGACTATGCGCGCATCAATTTTGGTTTTAGGCCCTTTGTTAGCGCGGCACGGTAAAGCACAGGTGTCGTTGCCAGGTGGCTGCGCCATTGGCGCGCGACCGGTTAACTTGCACATCGAAGGCTTACGCAAAATGGGTGCACACATTACCGTTGAGAATGGCTATATCAATGCGGAAGTAGCAGGGCGTTTGCGCGGTGCACAAATTTTGCTTGATACCGTTAGCGTAACCGGGACCGAGAACTTGATGATGGCCGCGACCCTTGCCGATGGTGTTACCACCATTGAAAATGCGGCGCGTGAACCAGAAGTTGTCGATCTTGCTAATTTCTTGAATGCACTCGGGGCGGACATTCGTAATGCCGGCTCGGACACCATCGAAATCCATGGTGTCGAAAAGTTGCATGGTGGAAGCTACTCAGTGCAGCCCGACCGGATTGAAACCGGTACCTTTCTGGTGGCTGCGCTGGTAACAGGTGGCGACGTTACCTGTAAAAACACTGACCCTAAAATGATTGATGCGGTGATGAAAAAGCTAACTGAAGCGGGTGCAAAAATCACCAAAGGTGAGGACTGGATCCGTCTAGAGGCTCCGCAACGACCACAGCCAGTGAATGTGATCACGGCGCCTCACCCAGCGTTCCCTACCGACATGCAAGCGCAGTTCTGTGCGCTGAACGCCATTGCTGATGGCTCTGGCTGGGTGCGTGAGACTATTTTTGAAAACCGCTTTATGCATGTGCCGGAACTACAACGTATGGGCGCACAAATCGAGCTTGAAGGAAATACGGCGATTTGCAAAGGCGTCGCTGAACTCGCCGGAGCACAAGTAATGTGTACCGACCTACGCGCCTCCGCATCACTCGTTATTGCCGGCTTGGTGGCCAAGGGCCAAACCACGGTCGAGCGTATCTATCACATCGACCGCGGCTATGAAGGTATCGAGAAAAAGTTAACTGCGCTTGGCGCAAAAATTGAGCGACATAATTAATAGCGCAGTTTACTAATGGTTACCGTGGTCGTGAGTTCCTCATTGCCACGGATAAACCGCACCTGTAGTTCCGTTCCCGGCTTGGTATTGGATATCAGCGCTAACCCCTCTTGCGAAGAAGCAATCGGCTCACCGGCAATTTCAATAATGTAATCTTCTGCACGCAGCCCCGCGCGCTCGGCAGGACTATTGGGGTCAACACCGGTAACAAGGATGCCGGGCTGTTGTTGGGTCTGCGGACGGTCACCCGTGTTCACACCAAGGTAGCCACGCACGACTTCACCTTCTTCGATGAGTTTAGTCATGACTTCGTGGGCCAGTGCATAAGGCACCGCAAAGTAGATACCTTCAACGCCTTGCCCAGCAGGCCCGCGAAACTGCGCGTTGTTAATGCCAACTAGATAGCCCTCGCTATTCACCAAAGCACCACCTGAAGCACCTTCATTAATGACTGCATCCATCTGCAATAGGTCGGCATGACTGTTGATAACGCCCATGCGGCCACCCGTTGCACTGATAATACCTTGGGTGATGGTTTGCCCAAGATTCAGCGGGTTACCAATCGCGAGCACCACATCGCCGACATTTGAGCGTAGCTTTTGGTCTTGCGGAATCACCGGTAAATTATCGAGCTCAATGCGCAGTACCGCAAGGTCGGTGATAGGGTCGCTGCCAATCACTTGTGCGCTGGTTTGTCGGCCATCTTGCAATGCCACCTGAATACTACTGACATTCCCCACCACGTGCGCGGCGGTCAGCACGTGGCCAACATTATCCATGATGATGCCGGAGCCTAAGCGCAATACGGTGTTTGGTCGACGATTGTAATAAGAACCGCGAACTTCGGCGAGGCTATAGATATTTACTACAGCAGGCGCCGCGCGATTGACCGCTTTGGCGAAACTCATGGGCTGCTCTGGCGCCGTTCGCTCAGCCTGCCAATCACTAATGTAAGGTTGGGCCCAAATGACGACAGCAGCAACAACAAGCCCAAGCGCGATAGAGCGCAAGAGATAACTAAGCCAGTTACTTGAAGAGCGTTGCTGCATATCTGGATTCCATTTGAATTATTGTAATAAACAAAAGCATACCACTTCTGCAAAAAAGAAGGCAGCCTTTAAAGACTGCCTTATAAATGTGCGCTGTGATTTTATGCCTGTTTTACTTTAGTGGGGTTAACTACCACGTAAAACAAGGTACAAAGAAGAATTACCGCGGCGTATATTGAGTGCCACCACGCCGTCAGCGTTATCCAAGGCGCTGCGTAGTTCGCTTACGGTATTGACCGGCTGGCGGTTTACAGCGCTGATAATGTCGTCCTTGCGCAGGCCATAACGGGCAGCCATGGAGCCTTCTTCAAGCTCGGTAATGGTAATGCCACCGCCTTCGTTTGGAGCAAGTGTTGCGCCTTGCAGAGCTGGATGAAGTTGCTCCGCTGCAACTGCGGTTTCCTCAGCAGAGAGAGTGACCTCAAACGTGCGTTCATCGCCATCACGCAACACAGTGACATCGAAAGGTTTACCCACACCTAGGGTTTTGACGCGTGCACTCAAGTCAGCAAAGCTGCGAATCTTTTCACCATTCACGGCAATTATGACATCGCCCGACTGCATGCCAGCTTCAGCAGCGGCACTATCTGGTACAACTTCAGCTATGAATGCGCCTTGGTTTGCATCTAAATTAAGCGCTTTGGCGATGTCGGCAGTTAAATCATTGCCGCGTACGCCTAAGACGCCACGACGGACTTCGCCGAACTCAATGAGCTGCTGAACCAGCGCTTCCATCATGTCGGACGGAATCGCGAAGCCAATGCCAATGTTGCCGCCATTGGGTCCTAAAATAGCCGTGTTGATACCAATCAACTTGCCATCGAGCGTTACCAGTGCGCCACCGGAGTTACCGCTGTTAATGGCGGCATCGGTTTGAATAAAGTTTTCAATCTCCTCAATACCCAAGCCGCTGCGGCCAAGGGCGCTAACAATCCCAGAGGTCACGGTTTGGCCGAGGCCAAAAGGGTTACCAATGGCAACAACGAAGTCACCCACGCGTAGATCAGCAGAGCTGCCGATTTCGATTTCGGTAAGGTCTTTGCCATCTTTGATTTTCAATAAAGCGATGTCAGAGTTAGCGTCAGTACCAATCACTTCAGCATCAAACTGCTCACCATCTTTAAGCGTGACAAGAATTTCGCTGGCGCCATCGATGACGTGATTGTTGGTAACGACATAACCGTTGTCGGCATCAATAATGACCCCAGAGCCAAGCCCACGAAACGGTCGTTCTTGAACCTGTTCGCGGGGGCCGTTAGGGCCAAAAAAGAAACGGAACATATCGGGGATACGCTGCCGTACCTCGCGGCTACCTTTCACCGAGATGTTGACGACAGCAGGGGTCACTTCTTCCAGCATCGGCGCCAGGGTCGGCGTCTCATCTTTATTGCTGAAAAAAGGGATATTGGCCTGAGCGCTCCCGCCAAGGGTTAACAGGCCAGTAAGTGCTAGAACTGCAATGAACTTTGTTCTCATAGGGTACAGACTCCTTCAATCAACACTTTCATGCTCAGCAGCATGTGTGCAAGTAAAGACCTACCCTATGGAGATAAGTTCAGCTCAAGAATGTTTCAAGATGTTTTTTCTTTCGAGCTAGAAAAAATTCCGCTTTTTTTATCCGAATAGTCGCGCGGAGGCGCTTCTGCCGTTTCTTTTTTCGCTTGCGAGCTATCTTTTTGCAGCTGACTGGCCATGCGCAGTTGGCGCATGGTGTCTTCGGCAAAAAACGGCAAGCTTGGTTGCGTTTGTTCCTGTTGCAGAATCTCTGAACTGTGGCTTAGATAAGCTTTGAGCTTCTCTTGCGTTTCTTCAAGCTGCTCAACCAACGCGCTCGCCGTCGCAAAATGTTCAGCAACTTCCTGTTGATAGGCGGCCAGTTGCTCGCGGCTTTGCTGCACTTGTTCATTTAAACGCGCCTCATCAGAGTGCTCCTTGAGCCAGTAGCGAGCCACAAAGAAACCGACCACAGCTCCTGCCAACACCAAAAGAATGCCAATGATTGCACTCATAAAAACTCCTTAACAACGCGCTTCACATGATAAACTAGTTCCCCATAGCATAATCCAGAATAGGGTCGAAGTGGTAGTGACAACGCAAAACATCACCCCATTGAGCAAATATGAAGCGGACATCGCCTCCGGTGGATTCACTGAAGATGCAGCGCAACGGCGTGCTGTTGAGGCATTGCAGCGCTTGTATGAAGACATGCTGCGGTTTCGCCAGCAGCAAAGTGGTGGCCTACTGAACACGTTAAAAAGCTGGCTTGGTAAGACACCCCAAGCACCGCAGGGAATCTACTTCTGGGGCGGCGTTGGCCGCGGCAAAACCTATTTGGTCGATACGTTTTTCGACACCTTACCATTCGAGCAAAAATTACGCGTACACTTTCATCGCTTTATGCATAGGGTGCATAAAGAATTGAAAGAACTCAAAGGTAAAAGTGACCCGTTACCGATCATCGCCGACAAACTTGCGAGTGAAGCGCAAATTGTCTGCTTTGACGAATTCTTTGTGCAGGACATCACCGATGCGATGATCTTGGGCACGCTAATGCAGGAATTGTTCAAGCGCAACGTGGTCTTGGTCGCAACCTCTAATATTGTGCCGGATGATTTGTATAAAAATGGTCTGCAGCGCGCGCGCTTCTTGCCTGCCATAGAGCTCATTAAAAAGCATTGTGAAGTCATTAACGTCGACAGTGGCATCGATTATCGCCTTCGTACGCTTACCAAAGCCGAAATTTATCACTCGCCGTTAGATGCGGATGCTGATAAGAATCTACAACGCTACTTTACCGAGTTGGCGCCTGATCATTGCAGTCGCAACACTGACGGTACCATTCGTATCAATGGCCGCGACATTACCGTGCGCAAAGAGTGTGACGACGTTGTCCTATTTGATTTTGATGCTATTTGCGGTGGGCCGCGTTCGCAAAATGACTATATTGAGCTTGCCCAGCTATACCACGCGGTGCTCATAAGCAACGTACCGCAACTTGGCGGTAACAACGATGACGCCGCGCGGCGCTTCTTGGCGCTCGTTGATGAATTTTACGAGCGCCGCGTGAAGTTGATCTTGTCAGCCGAGGTGCCGCTAGAGGAAATCTACACCGACGGTAAGTTAAAGTTTGAGTATCAGCGTTGTATCTCGCGCTTACAAGAGATGCAAAGCCAAGAATACCTAGCACTAGAGCACAAACCGTAAAACCTAAAAGCGTTCTTCGCTATTTGCTGTTCGCTGTTCGTTTAAACAAAAAGCGAGCAAAGCGAGCGTGCGAACAGCGAATAGCAAACATCGTCGTTGATCTTTTAAGCGGTTTTCCCTATAATCCGCGCAGCCCACGTTACAGGTACAACTAACCAGTGTGTGGCAACGCCACAACGGTTGTTGTGGTTCGCGGGGAAGCCCGGAACTACTGTCGTGAACCTTTAATAAAGAGTAAGTTTCAATGAGTACATTTGTTGCAAAACCAGAAACTGTACAACGTGACTGGTATGTTATTGACGCTGAGGGTAAAACTTTAGGTCGTCTGGCGACTGAAGTAGCCCGTCGCCTACGTGGTAAGCATAAGCCTGAGTACACTCCTCACGTTGATACTGGTGATTACATCATCATCGTTAACGCTGAGAAAGTAGCCGTAACTGGCCGTAAAGCTCAGGACAAGATGTATTATTCACACTCTGGGTATCCAGGTGGTATCAAGGAAATCAACTTCGAGAAGTTGATCGCCAAGAAACCAGAAATGGTCATTCAGAAAGCGGTGAAAGGTATGTTACCTCGTGGTCCATTAGGTCGTGCCATGTTCCGTAAACTGAAAGTATATGCAGGCACTGAGCACAACCATGTTGCTCAACAGCCTAAACAACTTGAAATTTAAGACGGAGCATTAAGACAATGGCAGAGAATCAATACTACGGTACTGGTCGTCGCAAAAGCTCAACTGCACGCGTTTTCTTGCGTCCAGGCAGCGGCAACATCAGCATCAATAACCGCACTTTAGAAGAATACTTCGGTCGTGAAACGGCACAAATGGTTGTTCGTCAGCCACTTGAGCTTGTTGACATGGTTGAGAAATTCGATTTGTACATCACCGTTAAAGGTGGTGGTTCAAGTGGTCAAGCTGGCGCAGTGCGTCACGGTATCACTCGTGCACTTATGCAATACGACGAAGCTCTACGTGGCGACTTACGTCGTGCTGGTTACGTTACTCGTGACGCACGTCAAGTTGAACGTAAGAAAGTTGGCTTGCACAAAGCTCGTAAGCGTCCACAGTTCTCAAAACGTTAATTGCAAATTACCGTTTACGAAACTGTACGTTTCAGCAAAATCAAAAACCCGGCCATTGTGCCGGGTTTTTTGTCTACGTATTCTCGTTCAAGGAGTCGGAAGCAGGTTGCGCAGACTTCTTCGCAGTATCTGTTCGCTTATAGGAAGATGGTCGGAATGGATAAGTGAGCTGGTAAGTAAATGAACGGCCGGATACGTTTCGACTGCCAAGTGCTTCTTCGCATACCCCTGGCACATAATAAGTACCAAACCACTGGTCAAACACCGAGAAAATAGATGCGAAATTAGCATTATATGCTCTCTTTACCTGTGCGTGGTGCCAACGATGCATCGCTGGAGAAACGAAAATACGACCAAGAATTCCATAATCCCATGGTAGATTTGCATGAACCCAAAAACCGTAATAGTGTCGCACAGTGTTATTCACAAATAGCATTAATGGAGGTAAGCCAATCAATGCTAATAGTGTACTGTCGACAAAAAAGGTCGTCATGCGATTGAACGGGTGAAATCTCTCTAAAGTCAGCCACGTCATCTGTGTGTCAGAGTGATGCATTGCGTGAGAAGGCCAAAAGAAACGGCTATGCTCGAATCTGTGGCGCCAGTAGCCAATGAAGTCGCCGATGAACAGCGTAATCGGGATCAAAAGCCAGTTTGGAAACATACCCCAAAATGGGGTCGCAAAGTTGAGTCCAATCTCATCCGTAAAGTTCGGTAGAGCAGGAGCCAAAACTGCAATCCAAAGCGGAATCACCAAAAGGTTGAACCCCATGGCTTGCAAGTTCAAAAGTGACTCAGGAAGCACTGACTTGATGTAGGTTAACGTTTCGCGTTTTCTTATTAAAAGAGTAAAGAGCAGGAAGAGTACCAGCAAAACCGCTAAAACCGTCAGGTTCGAACGAAACAGATTCCAGCTTTGTGTAAGATTTCGCTCAAAAAAAGAGATGTCCATTTAGATTTACCATGACCTTATATGTCGTGCCCAAGAGGCTTCTCCCTATACTTTCCTGAATCCTAGTATATAAATGCTAACAAGGACAACATGGTTTGTTTATCAGGCTAGACATTTATTCGCTTTTTTGTCTTTGTCCTTGTAAAAATCAGGGTATTTCTTTATCATCTGAAAGCATTTTTTTGCCGATTGTCTGTGCGTAAAAGTACAAACAATCCTAACGCAGCAGCTAATTACTGACTTTGCGGCAATGTCCCGTAAAGCGTCCAAACTGGAGAGTAAGTGGATGAGCAATGCGCCTGTAGATAAAGGCCGCCGTCGTTTTCTGACTGTCGCAACCTCTGTGGTTGGTGCAGCAGGCGCGGTGGGTGTTGCCGTTCCTTTCATTGCGTCATGGAACCCGAGTGCGAAAGCGAAGAACGCGGGTGCGCCAGTGGAAGTGAACATCGGAAAAGCCGAACCGGGTCAAATGATTCGTGTGGAATGGCGTGGTCAGCCTGTTTGGGTTGTGCGTCGTACTCCAGAAATGCTGAACAGCCTTGATGGTTTAGCAGATCAATTACGTGACCCTAATTCAGAAGAACCTCAACAGCCTCCATATGCGGCAAACTTGTATCGTTCGCGCAAAGAAGAATACTTTGTAGCGGTCGGTATTTGTACGCACTTAGGTTGTTCACCGCAGTATCTTGAAGATTCTTTCGGTGAGCAAGTTGAAGGGATCAGCGCAGGTTTCTTCTGTCCGTGTCATGGTTCTAAGTTTGACATCGCTGGTCGCGTCTTCTCGGGCGTACCTGCGCCGTACAATTTGGTGGTGCCACCGCATTACTACATTGACGACACCACTATTTTGGTGGGTGAAGACGGGGAGCAAGCCTGATGAAAAAATTAATCGCATGGTTTGACGAACGCATTCCGATGACCAAAACGTGGAATATCCACCTCGCGCAATATCCAGCTCCAAAAAACTTTAACTTCTGGTACCTGTTTGGTGTGCTTGCCATGCTGGTTCTGGTTAATCAGATCCTGACCGGTATTTGGTTGACCATGAACTATGTACCGTCAGCGGAAGGCGCATTTGCCTCTGTTGAATACATCATGCGTGATATCGACTACGGTTGGTTACTGCGCTATATGCACTCCACCGGCGCGTCAGCGTTCTTCGTGGTGGTCTATTTGCATATGTTCCGTGGCATGATGTACGGCTCTTACCAGAAGCCGCGCGAACTCCTCTGGGTGTTCGGTATGCTTATCTTCCTGGTGTTGATGGCTGAAGCCTTTATGGGCTACTTGCTACCATGGGGGCAGATGTCGTACTGGGGTGCTCAGGTTATTATCTCCCTGTTCGGTGCGATTCCAATTATCGGTGATGATTTGACGCTCTGGATTCGCGGTGACTATGTTATTTCGGGCGCGACACTGAATCGTTTCTTTGCCTTGCACGTGATTGCATTGCCATTGGTCCTTGTGATCTTGGTGTTCTTGCACATTATCGCGCTGCATGAAGTAGGGTCGAATAACCCTGAAGGTATCAGCATCAAGAAGCCAAAAGGCTCGGTACCTGAAGAAGAGAAGCCAAAGTTCAAGTTCCATGAGCGCTTTACTAACAAGTACGATATCGTCGATGCGTTCCCATTCTTCCCATACTATGTGGTGAAAGATTTGGTGGGCATTGGTATTTTCTTATTCTTGTTCTGCTACGTGATCTTCTTTGCCCCAGCAATGGGCGGGCTCTTCCTTGAGCCACCTAACTTTGAGCCGGCAAACCCGTTGAAGACACCTCAGCACATTGCTCCGGTTTGGTACTTCACTCCGTTCTACGCGATTTTGCGTGCGGTTCCAGACAAGCTGCTTGGTGTTATTTTGATGTTCGGTGCGATCGTGGCATTGTTCTTGTTGCCTTGGATTGACCGTGGCAAAGTTCGCTCGATTCGTTATCGCTGTGGCTTCCATAAAGTTAACCTGACACTGTTTGTCATTAGCTTTATTGCTCTTGGTTACTTAGGTCTGAAACCAGCAACAGAAGTCTATACCTTCTTTGCCCGGGTCTTCACCTTCTTGTACTTCGCCTTCTTCGTCTTGCTGTTCTTCTACAGCAAAAACGAAAACACGAAGCCAGTTCCAGAGAGGATTACTAAGTGATGAAACAGTTTCTGAAAACGACTCTACTGGTAGCCGCTACGCTATGGTCAGTTGCAGGTCTTGCAGCTGGCCCAACGGTACCGCTTGATGAAGCCAAAGTGGATCTGCACGACAAAGCCTCTTTGCAACGTGGTGCGCAGTTGTTTATGAACTACTGCCTCGGCTGTCATTCGATGGAGTACCAACGTTATAACCGCACGTTTAACGATTTGGGTATTCCAGAAGACCTTGGCGAAGCGAACTTGCAGTTCACTGGCGAGAAAGTGGGTGATTTGATTACGAATGCGATGCCAACGGAAGCAGCAGGCGCTTGGTTTGGTACTGCAGCACCTGATTTGACGCTGGTAGCTCGCGTGCGTGGCGCAGATTGGATTTATACCTATCTACGTTCTTTCTATGTCGATGAATCACGTCCTTTTGGCGTGAACAATACTGTGTTCCCTAACGTGGGAATGCCGCATGTCTTGCAAGAGCTGCAAGGTGTGCCGCGTAAAACTACTGAGGAGCGCATGATTGACGGCGAAATGCAGGATGTTTACGTAGGCATCAAAACCGACGGCAGCGGTATGCTGAGCGAATCTGAATACGACCAAGCGATGTTGGACTTAACCAACTTCTTAGTTTACACCGGCGAGCCGATGCTGTTAGAACAGCGTCAGCTAGGCTGGAAAGTATTCGGTTTCTTATTAGTCTTTACTATTTTGGCGTGGTTACTCAAGCGCGAATTCTTTAGAGACGTGAAAGAGAAATGATGGAGAAAGACATGTCGGTTGCGGCAAATAAGCGGTCAGTGATGACCTTGTATTCGGGACGCAATGACTTGCGTAGTCATCAAGCCCGAATCGTACTAGCAGAGAAAGGCGTAAGTGTTGAAATCACTTACGTCGACAGCGACCAAATGCCTGAGGACTTGTTACAGTTAAATCCTTATCCGGATGCGCTGCCAACCTTAGTCGACCGTGAGCTTGTTCTCTACAATGCCCATATCATCATGGAATACCTTGATGAGCGTTTCCCGCATCCGCCATTGATGCCGGTGTATCCGGTTGCTCGCGGAACCAGTCGTTTAATGATGTACCGCATCGAACGCGACTGGTTCAGCTTAGCTGACGCCATTGAGAAAGGTGGTAAAGGTGTCGAGGCTGCACGTCAGGAACTTCGTGAAGGAATTCTTGCACTTGCGCCAATCTTTGCCGATACCCCGTACTTCATGAGCGAAGAGTTTACGCTGGTAGACTGCTACTTGGCACCGTTATTGTGGCGTTTACCGAGCTACGGTATTAGTTTAGAAGGCGCTGCTGCGAAGCCGATTAAGGCTTACATGCTGCGTGTATTCGAGCGTGACTCGTTCCAAGAATCACTCACCGACATCGAGCGAGATCTTGGCCGGTGAGTGAGTTGACCGCAATGACCGCACGCCGTCCGTACATGTTACGGGCGGTGTACGAGTGGCTCGTCGATAACCAACTAACGCCTCACCTAGTTGTCGATGCAGAACAACCGGGCTGCCAAGTGCCGTTTGAGTTTGTGAAAGACGGCCAGATTGTGTTGAATATCGCTCCGTCTGCTGTAGGTAACTTGCAGCTTGCGAATGACCGCGTCGAATTCAATGCGCGGTTTTCCGGTAAACCTCACCGTGTTTACGTGCCTATGATTGCAGTGGTAGCGCTCTACGCACGTGAAAATGGTGCAGGCACTATCTTCGAAGAAGAGCCACAATTGCAAGATGCGCCTGAGAGTGATGCGCAAGCGCCACAGCAGGGACCGTCAGAAGTGATTGATGGGGCGCAAGACGACACGAAACCTTCGAAGCCAAGCAAGGGCAAACGCCCAACCCTCAAAGTTATAAAATAAGACCCGTTGTTTGCTGTTCGCTATTCGCACGCTAACTTGCGTTTGCTTTTTGTTTTAAACAAACAACAAACAGCAAACAGCTAACAACGCCTTTCGATTTATCTTATTTCAAATGCGTCGATGACGCGTTCTACGCCATTGGTATTGCGCGCAACCTCTACCGCTTGGCGGGCCATAGCGCGGTCGACCAAGCCCATCAAAAAGACCTCACTATTTTCGGTTACGACCTTAATTTTTGCGGCATCAATGGCTTCGTCAGTGACGTATTTGGCTTTGATTTTACTGGTGAGCCAGCTGTCGTTGCTTTTTGTCTTAAAGCTGATGACTTCGCCGATACGGATTTCATTGTGCACACGTTGTACGCCTGATGTGTCACGGGCAATACGCGCCGCAAGATCCGCCAGGCCATGGTTTTGCGCTTGGCCCATCAGCAGCACTGAACGGTTGAAAGAAACGACTTGAATGCGACTATTGGCGAGACGCTCTTCGCCTTTGAGGGAACTGATAACCTTGATCTCAATTGCTTGGTCATCAACTTGGGTCCCAACGGTGCGCGAATCGGTGGCAGACGAAATGCCTACCGCCGCCGCCCCGACAACTGCTGCAGCGCAGCCGCTCAAGGTTAACAGCGCAGCTATCGCTAGCGAGCCAAGTTTTAAATGGGTGCTCATGCGTCATCCTCCTGCGGAAAGATTTGTTGTTCGGCAAGGCTGCACAACATATTGACCAGTTGCAGTAAGTGTTCACTTACTCGAGCAGCGTTACGTGATGGGATACGGATTTCGACATCATCGGGCCCGAGTAGGCCGGCAACATCTTGGTCAGCATCATTGGTCAAAGCTACAATTAACATGCCGCGGCTCAGGGCCGCTTCCATGGCGCGGCTCACTCGTGGCGCTTGTGCTCCTGCACTGAGAACCACTAATAAGTCGTTAGGCTGACCGACTGCTGAGATCTGTTGGGCGAAGATAGCTTGATGCTCATTGGCACCAAAGTCGGCGTGTAGTGCATTTACAGGAAACGGAGGGCGGTCAAACTGCAAGCCTGTCAGCATGATATGGGAAAAATGCCGTGCGCTTGCGTGAGCCATGCTTTCGCCACAACAATAGACTTTTTGACCACGTAATAGCGAATCCACAAGAAGTTCGCCGGCGCGCAATAACGGCTCTTGCAATAGGTCCGCTGAGGCAATCTGGGTTTGAATGCATTCGGTGAAAATAGCCTTGACCGGTTCTTCCATAAATCCTCATTTAAAAAGCATCAGGCAACCAGTGCAATTGCTCAGGTTGCTCACAAATAGCGACGACATCAAAACGGACATAGGTCCGATGCTCGTCGAGTTTGTGCGATAGTAAATAAAATTGTGCGCAGCGTCTAATGCGTTGACACTGGGCTGCAGTAATTTGTTCGACCACCGTGGCAAAATCTTCGTTCTTACGATATTTGACCTCAACAAACACCCAATGTTCGCCATCACGCATAATGATATCAATTTCACCTAAATCGCAACTGAAGTTACGCTCGACTAGGCTTAATTGGCAAGTCTCAAGATAAGCAACAGCTTGGTCTTCACCTGCGTTGCCAGTAGCTTTAGGTAACATCCTTGTTCCCTCTCTACATCGTTTAACGGGCTTGCTTGGGCTCCGTTACAGGTTTTACTTGGTGGCCGTCGTAATGAGCCCAGCCAAGTTCACGTTGCACTTGGTTGTCGTCCCAACGTAAGTTGCCCGTGAGTCCTTGTAACTGCCGCCCAGGTAAGCTCTTAAGTTGCTGCTGGTGTTGCGTCAGCAGCAATGCGTCATGGCCGAATGCCGCTAACCGCGCGAGGTCATAGTTCCAATGCGAGCGTTGCTGCAAAATGCGTTGCAAACGTGGGTAACTGGGGTGCTCCGGCAATAACCAGGGGAGTTCGGTGAAACGGACTTTATCCAGATCGTTCTCACTCAGTGCGTCGCGACGAATATGGCTCGCAGATGTCGCATAGACAGGAATTGGCGACATAAATGGTGAAATATTGACGTCTATGAAAGGCTTTAAAAGTCGCGTTTGTTCGATGCCGCCAGTTAAAAAGATGGCGTCAATATCGGCTCGACTGCGTGCTTCAGCGTCGACCAAAATCTTACCCGCGGTAATCTTTACTTGCCAAATACGCGCTTCACTGTCGGTAACGCCGAGCTTCTCTTGTACAATCGCTTTCATATCGTCGGGGGTGCGATACAGACCACTTTCAACATTACCGGTGGGGACCGCCTGCAAGAATGCCCGGCGGAAGCTGTCAATCGCTTGTTTACCACGGTTACTGTCTGCAGCCAAAACAAGCGGTCGATTATACCCTCGGGTAGCAAAGGTTTTCGCCACTTGCTGATACTCTGTTTCTGGCTCTAGCGCAAACGAGAGTGTTGGTGGTACTGCAAACTGCTCTAGAGAGTTAAGCGCAACCCACTTCACCTCGCCAAGCGCGGCGGCATTAACCTTCGCCAAGTTGTCTTTCAACAATGGCCCCATCAAGGTTGTTGCTTGTGTACGTTGCAGGTCTTCGGACAGTGCACTGAAGTCATAGCCGTTGCTGTCGCGCACAAGAATTTCGAAATCATTTTGTCCTTCAAGCGCGAGCACGATACCGTCAAGCACGGCCTGACCTTGGTCAGCGTATTGACCACTTAACGGTAGCAACACCATAGCGCGCTGTGCCTCTGGCCGTTGCAGATTCTCACGTAACTGCGCAGCGACCGCAGCAGCCGGGTGATCACCGTAACGGAGTTGCCACCCTTGCAATGCCGAACTGTCACTACCTTCGACTTGTGTATGTGCAGCGCGAAGTAGAGCAAGCCAGCCTTTTGCTAACTCACTCGCTGCGCTGAGCTCTTGCGGGTTCGGTGCATATTTTAAATAAGACCAAGGTGAACTTTCTGTGCTTGTGTCGGCAGCCAATAAGTCGAGCTGCAATTGCGCCGCTTGCTGGAACTGCCCCAACTGCCAGGCAAGATCTCGGGATAAAGCGAGTGCAGCGAAGCGCTCCTGCTGTGCCAGCTTATCCTGTATTGGCGTGAGCTGGGCTTGTGCCGCTTTATATTCACCTTGACTGGCGAGCCAGCGCGCTTGCGCAAACGTGAAACGACGTTGTTGACTTGGTCCCAGTTGCATTGCATAAGCAGCAATTTCACTGAGTAAGGTTGCGCTGGTCTGCCATTGGTTCGAGTCTTGCAGCATGAGTGCTTCATCGAGCAGAAACGCAATCTGCGCTGACTTTGTAGGTATTTCGCGGACCTCAGCGAGCAGCTGAGCAACCGTTCGCGCAGAGCTTTTTACTTCGGTTTGGCTAACGCCTTCGGGCTGCTGTTCATTCTGCTCTACCGTTGACGGCGGCTGTTTATTCGGCGCAGCACAGGCTGCTAACATGCAAACAAGCATGCAGGCAGTTAACTTCTTTGGCACAATAGCAAGGTTCACCAGTTACACTCGTTTCGCTAGGTTGAACATGCTCATACTATAAACCTAGGGTCGCACCGACACAACGCAACGGGCCAAATCTTACAAGGGGTTAACATGTCGCAGATAGCATCGGGTACTTTATACATCGTGCCAACACCGATCGGTAACCTCGGCGATTTGTCGCCACGTGCACAACAAGTTTTAGCTGAGGTAGCGGCGATAGCTGCCGAAGACACCCGCCATAGCCGTAAATTATTGCAGCAGTTTGCCATCAATAATGAGGTTTTTGCCCTGCATGAGCATAACGAGCGTGAACGAGCGCAGGCAGTTATCACAAGACTGCAGGCAGGCGATTCACTGGCATTAATTAGCGATGCCGGCACCCCGTTGATAAGCGATCCGGGTTATGTATTGGTGCAGCAATGCCGTGAACAAGGGTTGCGCGTTGTTGCCTTACCTGGCCCTTGCGCGATTACCACCGCATTGTCAGGCGCTGGCCTACCCACCGATCGTTTTACCTTTGAAGGCTTTTTGCCGGCCAAACCACAACAACGTCGGAAGGCTTTAGCGGATCTCGTAGCCGAACCGCGAACGCTGGTTTTTTATGAGTCACCACACCGTATTGTCGCCACCTTACAAGATCTCGAAGAGGTCTTTGGTACAGAGCGAAAAATGGTGCTTGCACGAGAGTTGACCAAGCAGTTCGAAACCTACTTGAGTGGTTCGATTGCGGAAGTTGCGGCACAAGTCAACGCGGACGCCAACCAGCAACGCGGAGAATTTGTACTGATGCTAAGTGGCGCACCTGCAACAGAGCAGCAAGCTGATGTGCAAACCGGTTTGCGCACCTTGCAATTATTGCGCGCGCACATGCCTCTAAAAAAAGCGGCTGCCTGCGCAGCTGAAATTCATGGCCTGCGCAAAAATCAGCTGTACCAACTAGCGCTCGAGCACGATAACACGTAGAATGCGCCGCAGAGTTAGCCAGACAATCGCTGCCCATGTTCGCATGGGGGGAGGAAAGTCCGGGCTCCATAGGGCAGAGTGCCAGATAACGTCTGGGCGGCGTGAGCCGACGACTAGTGCAACAGAGAGCAAACCGCCGATGGCCTGCTTGCAGGATCAGGTAAGGGTGAAAGGGTGCGGTAAGAGCGCACCGCACGGCTGGTAACAGTTCGTGGCACGGTAAACTCCACTCGGAGCAAGGTCAAATAGGGGTTCTTTGGCGCGGCCCGCGTTGAACCCGGGTAGACTGCTTGAACACTGAAGTGATTCAGTGGCTAGACGAATGATTGTCCACGACAGAACCCGGCTTACCGGCTAACTCGCCGATTATGCTCCTGACAGAAGGCAATAAAGGTCTCTAAGCGCATGCTGTGGCCGTAATAAAAGCCTTGTTGGAAATGACAGCCCTTGTCTTTTAAGAAATTGGCTTGGGCTGCTGTTTCAACACCTTCCGCAATAATGTCCATATCCAATGTATGTGCGATGCGCAGTAATGCTTCGACTAGAGCTGTCTGCTGACGGCTATGCGGCACATCCCGTAAGAAGCCACGATCGATTTTAATCACATCTATCGGGTAGGAGCGTAAGTAATTCAGACTTGAATAACCCGTGCCAAAGTCGTCAATGGCAAGGTGCACACCCGCTGCTCGCAAGCGCTTAAGATTAAACAACTGACGCTCTTTGTTGCGCATCAGCATCGACTCGGTAATCTCAATCATCAATTTATCCGCAGGCATGCCACTGGCGTCGAGGGCAGACAGCCAATTCATGGCGACATCTTTATCATTAAACTCACGTGGCGAGCGGTTGATGGCAATAGTGAAATCGAAGCCGGCGTCACCCATGACGCGCCAATCCTCGAGGATCTGCGCCATGACAAACTCACCTAGGGCAATAATCGAGCCGGTTTTTTCGGCAATCGGAATAAATTCGCGGGGCGAAATTTCACCACGCTCAGGGTGTTGCCAACGAATCAACGCTTCACAGCGTTTAACGAGCCCTGTTGCAGTTTCTATGACGGGTTGATATTCGACGTGGAATTGGTCTTGATCTAGTGCGTTGATCATTTCGTGGTGCAGCGCAATATGCTGCTCGGTGCTGCGACGTAACTCTTCGTCGAAGAAAGAAACGCTCAGCGAACCGGTTGATTTAGCTGCATACATTGCAAGTTCAGCACATTTGATCAGCTGTTGCGCTTCGACCGCATCGGTAGGGAACATCGAGATCCCAACACTGGCGGTTATATTAATGTGGTTTTGCTGAATATCGGCGGTATTCATAAGCGAGTGAACGAGCGCTTTGGCGCTACTTTCCGCAACATGAGGGCCATCCAGGTCACTCAAAACCAGCGCGAACTCGTCGCCGCCGACACGGGCAAGTAAATCACCGGGGTTTAATTCCTTACGGATCCGTTCTGCGACATGTTGCAGTAACCGGTCACCGATGTCGTGACCCAGAGCATCATTAATGTCGCGCAAATGGTCGAGATCGAGCATAACCAAGGCGAAATTTTGCTCGTGTTTATGGGCATGCAAAATTTTTCGCTCGAGCTGTTGCTGAAAATACTGACGGTTCGCAAGCTCCGTAAGCGGGTCGAACCGTGCTTGAAAGCTAATGGTATGGACGGCACGACGTAAACGGTGTTGGGTGAAAATAAGAATGGCAAAGGCAAACACGATGACAGCCGTTAGCATCGAGCCAATAAGCCAAATTTTACCGAGCTCATGTTGCGGCGGTAACCAACCACCGTGGCGCGGTGCCACTGAGAGTTGCCAAACATCGCCCGGTACTCTTAGTTGCGTCGTCATCGGATCGCTGTTTAACACATCGAGACTACCTGCGATGGCCGAAGCCGTTGCGTTAAGCTCTTGGCGTTGGAGCAGGAATTGGTATTCGGGATGATCGTAAAACTCTACAGCATTAAATAAGTGTTCGTGGTTGATGACGAGAGACGCTATCCCCCAAAAAGCTCCATCGGGTTGGAAGATCGGTAAGCGCGCAATAAAAGCTTTGCCACCCTGCAGTAGATCGACCGGGCGGCTTAATAGTACGTCTTGGCTGGCGATGGCACGGAGAATCTCATGGTACTGTTCGGATATCTCGCGGTAATCAACACCAATCAACTGCTCATTGCCTTGGCTTGGGTAGATAAAACTGATGCGCAGATCGGGAGCAAGGGCGAGATGGCTGATATCAAGATCAGAGCTTAAAAATTCGTTGATGACATTTTGCAGGCGTTCCCGGTCGGGCGTATCTTGCCACAGAATTTCCGGTTTAAGTGCCCGCATCACTAAAACATTCGCTTGGATACGTTGCTCAATGCTCGCGCGCATGGAACTGAGGTGCTCGAATGCACGGCGCTTTTCGGTTTCGACGGTTTGACTACGTTCATTAGCGACAACCAGCGCGACAGCGAAAAGCATGGCAGCAGTAATCAGAAATAATCCAACAAGGTCACGGAACAGCCGCAAGCGCGCCTGACGCGGCGTCATCGGTTGGGAACCCTTAGTTAAGTAGCTGATTAATTTAACCAATTGTTTGTGCTTTTATTTTTGTTATCTGTTGCTAAAGCATCATCTGTCACATTGACGCATGCGTCAACCCCTGTCGCACACCGCAAACTACCTATTTTTTCTTGACAGTGGGAAAGATCGGCACCTAGACTGTCACATTGTGGGGATTTGTGGGTAATAGTGGATCAAATTTTATGTTTCGTGGTGCAGCAGCATTAAGTCTAGATGATAAAGGCCGCCTGGCGATACCGACCAAGTATCGCAAGAGCCTTATGCTGGACTGCGATGGGCAAATGGTCTGCACGATCGATATCAAACAACCGTGTTTACTGCTTTATCCATTGCCAGAATGGCAAATCATTGAACAAAAACTTACCACCTTATCCAGCATGAACCCCGCAGAGCGTCGTCTCCAGCGCCTGTTGCTAGGCCACGCCGAAGACTGCCAGATGGACAAAAATGGCCGTATCTTGATCGCTCCAACCCTGCGTCAGCACGCAGATTTGGAGAAAAAGATCATGATCATCGGTCAGTTGAATAAGTTCGAACTCTGGTCTGAAGCGGCATGGCACGAGCAGGTTGCCACTGACATGGCAGCGGAACAACAAGACGACTTGGCACTTAGTGAACGACTACAAGACTTCTCATTATAATGACAAAAGCGCCGCAACATGTCTCGGTGCTGTTACAGGAGTCGCTTGAGGCTCTTGCCATCAGACCAGACGGAATTTATCTCGATGCCACCTTCGGAAGAGGGGGGCACTCGCGTGCAATTTTGGCGCAACTGAATGCTGACGGCCGTTTATACGCACTGGATCGCGACCCCACCGCGATTGCAGCGGCGCAGGCATTGGCAGATGACCCCCGCTTTACCATTATCCACACGCCCTTTTCGCGTCTTGACGACGTGCTAGATGCGCAGCAATTGCGCGGCAAAATCGACGGAATCCTATTTGATCTTGGTGTCTCATCCCCACAACTCGATGACGCCGAACGTGGCTTTAGCTTTATGCGCGAAGGGCCATTGGACATGCGAATGGACACCAGTCGTGGCGAAACCGCTACCGAATTCTTACAGCGCGCTAGTGCTGACGAAATAGCTTTCGTGCTTCGAGAGTATGGTGAAGAGCGCTTTGCTTGGCGCATTGCGCAAGCGATTGTGCAGCAGCGTGATGAAGTTCCACTCGAAACGACAAAACAGCTAGCTGACTTAATCGATAAGGCGGTGCCGTTTAAAGACAAACACAAACATCCAGCGACCCGCAGCTTTCAAGGTATTCGTATTCACGTGAATGGCGAATTGGAAGAAATAGAACAGGCGTTAAGCGCTGCAGTCAGTGGGCTCAAGCCCCATGGCCGCTTAGCCGTCATCAGCTTCCACAGTCTCGAAGACCGCCTTGTGAAACGCTTCATGCGTGCGCAAAGCAAAGGCAAACCCATCCCCGCCGGCTTGCCGCTGCGTGATGACCAAATCGATCGCGGGCAAACGGTTCGTTTGATAGGAAAAGCACACAAGCCCAGTGCTGAAGAGATTCGTGCCAATCCGCGGGCGCGTAGTTCGGTGTTGCGCGTGGCAGAGAGGTTAGCTTATGACGACTAGTCGCGTACCTAGCCTATTAACTGTTTTGTTTAGCGATCTGCGCCGGCAGAAGCTGGTGTTGTTGCTATTTGTCTGCATTATCGCAACTGCGTTTGCAGTGATTTATGTCGCGCACGCAAACCGTCTATTGACGATTGAGCGTGATGACCTACTTTCGCAACGCGACCAAATTGATATTGAATGGCGCCACTTGCAAATCGAACAAACCGCGTTGACTGAGCACAGCCGCGTCGAGCGTATCGCAAGTCAACGATTGGGAATGGTGCGCCCCGAAGGTGAACAGGAGGTGCTGATCCCATGGCAGTAACTCCACGCAAACGAGGTAATCGTAAAGTTGTGCAGCCGCACTTAGGGCAAGGTCGTTTCTACTTTGCTCTGTTTGTGGTGTTTGGTGTGTTTGCCAGCTTGGTAGCACGTGCTGCCTACATTCAAGTGGTGGAACCGGAACAGCTCATTTATGAAGGTGATCGGCGTTCACTGCGCGTCGATCCGACCGAAGTGCAACGCGGTACTATCGTCGACCGGCATGGGCGTGAGTTGGCGGTCAGTGTACCGGTGCAAACAGTTTGGGCTGATCCTAAACGTATCCATGAAAAGCAAGGTTTAGCTAATCGTGAACGCTGGCTGGCGCTTGCTGAAGTGTTCCGCACCGATGTCGATGAACTGCTGGCACGCGTTGAAGATCCAGCGCGTCGCTTTGTTTACCTTGAGCGGAAAGTGACGCCAGCGGTTGCCGACTATGTGCGCCAACTAGGCATTCCAGGTGTGTATTTAAAAACTGAGTCGCGGCGTTTCTACCCAGTGGGTGAAATCGCTGCCCACTTGGTTGGTTTTACTGATATCGATGGCCGTGGCATTGAAGGGCTTGAAGCGGCCTATAACGAGGTTCTTACAGGGAAGCCGGGAGAGCGGCTGTACCGCAAGGATGCACAAGGACGGGTTGTTGAGGAAGTGCGCGTCACTGCCGCCGAACAACCACAACAATTAACGCTAAGTATTGATCAACGTTTGCAATCACTGGCCTATGCCGAGTTAAAAAAAGCCGTGCGCTATCACCAGGCAACCTCGGGCTCAGCAGTGATTGTCGATGTTGACACTGGCGAAGTGCTGGCGATGGTCAACAGCCCGTCCTTTAACCCTAACAACCGTGCGGACCTACAACCGCACCGTATGCGTAACCGCGCCATCACGGATGCCTACGAGCCTGGCTCGACTATGAAGCCTTTGGTTGTGTTAGCAGGGCTAGAGGCTGGAACCATCAGCAAAGACGAGGTTATTGATACGAGCCCCGGTTGGATGCGCATCGGCGGACGTCGCGTGAGCGATCCGATTAACCGTGGTGAGCAAACCATTACCGAGATTTTACAGAACTCCTCCAACATGGGGTCGTCCAAGATTGCGCTACGCACAGGCGTAGAGCAACTGCTGGCGACCTATGCCGCAGTCGGCCTTGGCAACGACACAGGAATTGGCATGATTGGAGAAAGTTATGGGGTGCTCCAGCATCGCACCCGTTGGTCAGACTTCGAAATCGCGACCCTCTCATTTGGCTACGGCCTAACAGCAACTACTTTACAGTTAGCGCAAGCCTATAGCGTTATCGCAAACGGCGGCGTCTATCGTCCGTTAACCATTCAGCGTCGCGCGGAAGGCAATTTAATGCCGGGCACGCAAGTGGTGAAACGAGAAAACGCTGAAGCTGTATTACATATGCTCGAGCAGGTGGTAGCCGACGGTAGTGCGAAAAATGCGCGGGTACCGGGCTATCGCGTCGCTGGTAAAACCGGTACTGCACGTAAAGCGGTCGCTGGTGGTTACGGTGACGAGTACGTGACCTTGTTTGCCGGCGTAGCGCCGGTAAGTGACCCGCGTATTGCGGTGGTGGTAACGGTTAATGAACCGGGTGGTGATGATTATTACGGCAGCACCGTTTCGGCACCCATTTTTGCTGAAATCGTTGGCGATGCCTTACGTGCTTTGAATATTCCGCCCGACCACCTTGAAGATACGCAACTGCGTGTGGCTGGTTTCGCAGGAGGTGCACAATGATGACCTTACTGCAGCTGTTGCCGGACTACCCGCTAACCTTACCAACCTTGAGTATCGGTGGACTTAAATTAGATAGCCGTACGGTCGCCGCGGGCGACGCTTTTGTGGCAGTGCCGGGCTACCAAGTTGATGGGCGTGATTTTATTGACGCGGCGATTGCGGCCGGTGCCAGCGTAATCTTGTCCGAGTCGGATGGTTACGGCGTGAGTACACATGACGGCGCCACAGTCATTGAAGTACCGCATCTCAAAGAACAGTTATCTGCGCTCGCGGGTCGCTTTTTCGGCGAGCCATCGAAAGCCATGCAAGTGGTGGGCGTAACCGGGACGAACGGCAAAACTTCTGTGACCTATTTACTCGCTGAATTGTTACAAGCCTGCGGTATGAAAGCCGGAGTGATCGGCACGACAGGTAGTGGCTTCCCCGGTGCGTTATTACCAGAAAGCCACACCACCCCCGACCCGATTGCCGTACAGCAACGTTTGGCTGCTTTGTATAGCGAGGGTGCCGAAGTCGTGGCGATGGAAGTGTCGTCACACGCATTAGTGCAGCGCCGCGTTGAAGCGGTCAACTTTGCCGTTGGCGTGGCAACGAACATCAGCCGCGATCACTTAGATTATCATGGCACCATGGCGAACTATGCCGGAGCCAAGCGCCGTTTGTTTACCGACTTAGCGACCGCCAAGGCAGTGTTGAATACTGATGATGCAGCGCTGAACGCTTGGTTGCCTGATCGACCCGACGCGTGGCGCTTTAGCCTACAGCCGCAGCAGCACGAGCACTGTGTCTATGCTGACGCAATTGAGTATCAAGATGCCGGTACCAAGTTTCAGCTGTCGGTTCCCATCAATGGCCAGCGACAGCAGCTCAGTGTAGCGTCACCGCTGCTTGGCGAGTTCAACGTTTATAACTTAATGGCGGCGCTTGTCGCGGCGGCGCAACTGGGTTTGCAATGGCCAGAACTGTGCGCGGCAGCAAGCAAGATAAAGCCTGTACCTGGGCGCATGGAAGCCTTCCACAGCGCTGGCAAACCATTAGTAATTGTTGATTACGCACACACCCCTGATGCGCTGCAGCAGGTCCTCACGGCATTACGCCGACACTGCCAGGGACAACTCTGGTGTGTGTTTGGCTGTGGTGGCGATCGTGACCGCGGTAAACGTCCACAAATGGGCGCAGTGGCTGCGGCCAATGCCGATCGCGTGGTGGTCACTGACGATAACCCACGCACTGAAGATCCGGCGCACATAGTACAGGATATTCTCGCTGGCATGCCGCGCGACGACGCAAAAATTAGCGTCATCGCTGGACGCCGAGAGGCGGTCGAGCAGACACTTCAGCGTGCCAAAGCGAATGATGTGGTGGTGTTGGCCGGTAAAGGTCATGAAGATTATCAAGTCATTGGCCATGAGCGGGTCGCTTATGACGAACGCGCAATTGTGGCGCAATTAATGGCAGCTCCAGTTGTGGGAGGCGCACATGATTAAGACTGATTTGCAGTGGATTTGTCGCGCAGTAGACGGCCAGTTGTTCGGTGAAAATTGCACTATCACCGAGGTCAGCACCGATACCCGCAACCTACCTGAGGGTTGCTTGTTTATCGCCTTACAAGGTGACAATTTTGATGCCCATGACTTTGTTGCTGATGCGGTCGCCAAAGGCGCCAAGGCGTTGCTGGTTGAGCGCAAGGTGGAGTTGCCTGGCGCGCAGGTGCCGCAAATTGTGGTGCAGAACACGCGCCACGCATTAGGTTTACTAGGCGCCGCAGTAAAAGCCAGCGTGCAGCCCAAAACCATCGCTATCACTGGCAGTAGTGGAAAAACGACAGTCAAAGAAATGCTGGCGGCTATTTTACGCACGCAAGGTAATGTGCTGGCCACAGCGGGTAACTTTAATAACGACATTGGCGTACCACTGACGCTGTTGCGGCTTACGCCAGAACACGATCTCGCCATTATTGAACTCGGTGCCAATCATCAAGGTGAAATTGGTTACACCACGCGCTTAACCCAGCCAGATGTCGCGATTATTAACAACGTAGCGCCGGCTCACGTTGAGGGCTTCGGCAGCGTGCACGGCGTATTCCGCGCCAAGACTGAGATTTTTAAAGGGCTCAATGCCGACGGCTTGGCGCTGACGCCGATTCGCTCGGAGTTCGCTCCTTGTTGGCAAAAGCAAATCACCCATTGTAAGCACCTGACTTTTGGCCAAGATCCGGCTGCGCCAATTTACGCCACTGACGTAGAGGTCGATGCGCAAGGCTGTGCAGCATTCACAGTGCATCTGAACGAAGCCTTAACTGGTACGGCGCAAAGCGCTGAAATTAAGCTCAATCTGCCAGGTTTACACAACGTTGACAATGCACTAGTAGCCATTGCGGCTGCGCTTGCGGTAGGTTGTCCGCTCGCTGACGCACAACAAGCTTTAGCGGCGCTTACCCCGGTACCTGGACGCATGCATGTGTTGCCATTGAGCACAGAAATCAAACTGATTGATGACAGCTACAACGCCAATGTCGGTTCGGTAAAAGCGGCGCTAGATATGTTGGGCGTGTACCAAGGCTTACGCATTATGGTACTTGGCGATATGGGCGAGCTGGGTGAGCAGGCGCGGCAATATCATGAAGAAATTGGCGCCTATGCGATTCAAGCTGGTATCGACAACTTATTTACCTTGGGTGTATTGAGTCAAAGCGCTAGTGAAGTGTTTAACGGGCGCGGCGGCAAGCATTTTTCCGACCTCGATGCGCTAGTGAACGAGATTATTGCGACGACCCAACGGGCAGCAACGCCAATCACGATTTTGGTGAAAGGCTCGCGCAGCGCGCACATGGAGCGCGTGATTGACGCATTAAAGGCCCGTACCGATGAATTACATCCAAGCCTAAACGCAGAAGGAACCCAAGCATGCTAGTTTGGCTTGCTGAGTATTTAACGCAATTTGCGACCGGCTTTAATGTCGTGTCGTACTTGACCATGCGCGCCATCTTAAGTGTGCTTACCGCGCTGCTCATCGCTTTATGGATGGGGCCACGCATGATTCGCTACTTGCAACGGTTACAAATTGGGCAAGCGGTGCGTGATGATGGCCCGCAAAGTCATTTGAGTAAGTCAGGTACACCGACCATGGGTGGCTTACTGATCATTGCCGCCATTGTGCTTTCAACCTTGCTTTGGGCCGATTTGTCCAACCGTTACGTGCAGGTCGTGCTGGGCGTCGTGGTTGGTTTTGGCTTGGTGGGCTTTGTCGATGATTACCGCAAGGTCGTGCAGAAAAATTCGCGTGGTTTGCCCGCCAAGTGGAAATATTTCTGGCAGTCAGTGATTGCCACGGTCGCGGCGGTTTTCTTATATGCCAACGCTACGGTTGGCGCCGAAACACAACTACTGGTGCCGTTCTTTAAGGACATAATGCCGCAGTTGGGCATGCTTTATATCTTGCTGGCCTACTTTGTGGTTGTGGGAACCAGCAACGCCGTGAACCTTACCGATGGCCTCGATGGTTTGGCAATTGTACCGACCATTATGGTCGCTGGCGCTTTAGGTATCTTCGCCTATGCCTCGGGTAACGTGAACTTTGCCGAATATTTGAATATTCCGCATTTACCACTTTCAGGTGAACTATTGGTGGTCTGTACCGCCATTTGTGGCGCGGGTTTAGGCTTTCTTTGGTTTAACACCTACCCAGCGCAAGTTTTCATGGGCGATGTCGGCTCACTTACGCTTGGTGCTGCGCTTGGCATCATTGCTGTGATGGTTCGCCAAGAATTGATTTTATTCATTATGGGTGGTGTGTTCGTAATGGAAACGGTATCGGTGATGTTGCAGGTCGGTTCATTCAAGCTGCGCGGCAAACGCGTGTTTCGTATGGCGCCGATTCACCATCACTATGAATTGAAAGGTTGGCCAGAGCCACGGGTTATCGTGCGCTTCTGGATTCTGTCATTGGTATTCGTGCTGATTGGTCTAGCGACCTTGAAGTTGCGCTAAGAAGCGTTAGGAGTTGAGTTGAGCTATCTTGCAGCGTTACACACATATGATTTAGTCGGCGTGGTCGGTCTCGGCCAGTCCGGTATGTCGTGTGTGCGTTTCTTATTACAGCAAGGTATTCAACCGTTAGTGTTCGACACCCGCGAGGCACCGCCACAAGCGGCGCAATTAGCTGAACTTGACGCCGATATTGAACTTCACTGTGGGTCACTCGACCTCGGTGTGCTGCTGGCCTGCGATCTGTTGGTGGTGAGTCCAGGCCTTGATTTGCGAATGCCGGCTCTGCAAATGGCGCGAGATGCAGGAATTCCATTGGTCGGCGACACGGATATTTTCGCTCAGTATGCCAAAGCGCCAGTACTCGGTATCACTGGCTCGAACGGTAAATCAACGGTCACGCAATTGACCGGAGACCTGCTGGCAGCGGCAGGTAAAAAGGTTGCGGTTGGCGGTAATATTGGGGTGCCGATGCTCGATATTCTGGCCGCCGACGTCGACGTTTATGTATTGGAGCTCTCGAGCTTCCAACTCGACACCATGCACGACCTTGAGTTGCATGCCGGTGCGTTACTGAATATTAGCGACGACCACTTGGATCGTTATTACAGCCGCGAGGCCTATGCGGCAAGTAAACAGCGTATCTATCAAAAAGCTGGGCAGGGTATTTGGAATCGTGAGCAGCGCAGCACCGCACCGCAACGCTTGCCGCTAGCACAGCAGCTCAGTTTTGGCAGTGATGTGTCAGAGCAAGAGCGTCCGGGCCTGTTTGGCTTAAGCGAAGATGTGCAAGCGCCTGCGATAGAATTTGCTGGGCAGCAATTACTGCGCGCCGACGAGCTTCAGCTTGCCGGCTTGCATAACCTGTTGAATGCCCAAGCGGCCTTGGCACTTGTCCACTCGCTTGGGATTGAATTCAGTGCGCCGGTATTAGAGTGCCTACGTCAGTTTCGTGGCTTGCCACATCGCTGTGAACTCGTCGCTGAATCCGCCGGCGTGCGTTGGGTTAACGACTCGAAGGCAACCAATATTGGTGCCGCTGAAGCAGCGATACAAGGGTTGCGCCCGTTAGTTAAAGGGAAGTTGATTCTTATCGCTGGTGGTGACGGCAAGGGTGCCGACTTTAGCACTTTCAAAGACGCGTTGCGCCTGGTCGACGAATTAATCGTCCTGGGCCGCGATGGTGCACGTATCGCGCAGCACCACAAGGTCGTCACCGCGGTCAAAGACTTACGCGAAGCGGTCCAAGTTGCCGCGGCAAAAGCAATACCTGAAAGCACGGTGTTGCTGGCACCCGCATGTGCCAGCTTAGATATGTTCAGTAACTACCAAGAGCGTGGTGAGCGTTTTAAAGCTGCGGTCGAAGCACAAGTTGCGGAGGTGGCGCATGGCTGAACTAGCAAAACGCCGCGAACAGCAGCTTGAACTCGGTATTCAATCCGAAAGTAACGAGCGCAGCAGTTGGGAAAAGCTCCGCGACTGGTGGTTGCCAGTCGAACATGTACTCTACGACCGAACTTTGGTGTGGCTCGCGTTTGGCTTGCTGGCGTTCGGTTTTGTGATGGTCAGCTCGGCTTCTTTCCCAATTGCTGAACGTCTGACCGACAACCCATTTCATTTTGTCATTCGTCACAGTATGTATCTGGCGTTAGGGATTGGCCTGCTGGCGACCGTGGTGCAGATCCCCGTCGACTGGTGGATGAAAGGGAGTTATGCGCTGCTGTTTGGAGCCTTGGGTGCGTTGTTGCTGGTATTGATTGTCGGCCATGAAGTAAATGGCGCGCGTCGTTGGATTAAAGTTGGCCCAATGACGCTGCAAGTGGCCGAAGTCGCGAAACTTTGCTTCTTGGTTTACCTGAGTAGTTACTTGAAGCGGTACATGAACTCGGTACAGGAAAATCTGCGCGAATTCATTAAGCCCTTGGCAGTGATGTCCATTTTCGCTGTGCTACTGCTGATGCAACCCGATTTTGGCTCGGTCGCCGTTATGGTCAGTATTGCCATTGGCATGTTGTTCTTGGCGGGGGCGCGTTTATGGCAATTCTTCGCCATGCTAATTGCGTTAGCTGCAGTGCTGACGTTATTGATCATCCAAGAGCCGTATCGGATGAAACGGGTCACCTCATTCCTCGATCCTTGGCAAGATCCGTTCGGTAGTGGTTACCAATTGACGCAATCGCTGATGGCTTTCGGCCGCGGCGACTGGTTAGGTCAGGGCTTGGGCAACAGTATTCAAAAACTCCAGTATCTGCCTGAGGCGCATACTGACTTTATTATGGCTGTGGTAGGCGAAGAGCTTGGTTTCGTGGGCATTATCGGTGTGCTCTTAGCGGTATTTGCGATTGTCTTGCGGGCGCTTTGGATTGGCCGCCGCGCATTGCGTACCAATGCGAGCTTTGGCGCTTTTATTGCCTACGGTATCGGTATTTGGTTTGCCTTTCAGGCCCTGGTCAACATTGGTGCTGCAGCGGGGATGCTGCCGACCAAAGGTTTGACCTTGCCGTTGATTTCCTATGGTGGCACCAGCCTTTTGGTTAGTTGTGTCGCCCTTGGTTTGCTGTTGCGTATCGATTATGAGGTGCGCGTGGCAACCATCAAAGTCGCTCGTGGGGTAGGTAAAACTGCGAGCGCGCGACGTCGGAGGGTGCGCACATGAGTCATATCGTGATTGCTGCAGCTGGAACCGGCGGACATGTGTTTCCAGCGCTTGCCGTAGCCGAAGAGCTGCGCGCACGCGGATACCAGATTACTTGGCTCGGCACCACCGAGCAGCGCCTTGAGGCACGCGTGGTTCCCGCCGCGGGCTTCGAGTTGAAACAGATAAGCATGCAGGGCTTACGCGGTCATGGACTGTTGCGCAAGCTAGTGATGCCGCTGCGGATGATGAAGGCTATTGGACAGTGCCGCAAAGTTTACCGCACGAATAAAACCGCGTTAGTGGTGAGTTTTGGGGGGTATGTGTGTGGCCCAGCAGGCTTGGCGGCGAAAGCTGCCGGTATCCCGCTCTTGGTACATGAGCAAAATGCCGTTGCTGGGATGACCAACAAAATGCTGGCGCGCTTTGCACAACAGGTGATGGTCGGTTTTTCCGGCGCACAACAGCAGTTACCGAATGCCGAAGTGGTAGGTAATCCGTTGCGCGCCGATTGGGCGCAGCCAGCGCAGCGCAAAGCACATGACAAAATACGTTTGTTAGTAGTCGGTGGCAGCCTAGGCGCACAGGCGCTGAACCAAGCCGTACCGCGAGCGATTCAACAGCTTGCGCGGGGCGCTGAACTCGAAATTTTACATCAGTGTGGGCAGGGCCGGGTGGCGGAAGTCGAACAAGCCTATGCCGACAGCGGTGTGGTGGAACTTAAAGTCGTCGAATTTATCGAGGCTATGCATGAAGCCTATGCCACGGCCGACATCGTTATTTGTCGAGCAGGGGCTTTGACCGTAAGCGAGTTAGCAGTCGTTGGGACGCCGGCCATATTCGTACCGTTACCACATGCGGTCGACGACCATCAAACCGCGAATGCGCGGGAGTTGGCTGATGTCGGTGCCGCGGTCGTGTTACCGCAAACGCAATTACAAGAAATTACGCCGTTAGTTGAAATTTTACAGCAGTGGTTGGCGCAACCGCGTCAACTTGAACAAATGCGCGCGCAGGCAGCAAAAGCCGCGCGGCCCAATGCCACCCAAGCGGTGGTAGAAAAATGTGAGCAGTGGTTATGAGTGCAGCAACAATGACAACAACGCCTTTTACTGTGGTCAGCGTGCCAGAGATGCGTCGGGTACGGCGTATTCATTTTGTCGGCATCGGCGGCGCGGGCATGGGTGGCATTGCTGAAGTATTGCTTAACCAAGGCTACGAAATTAGCGGCTCTGACCTAGCTGAAAACGCCAACACCAAGCGTTTACAAGAGCTCGGCGCAACCGTGTTTATCGGGCATGCGGCAGCGAATGTTGAAGGTGCCGATGTGATTGTGGTGAGCTCCGCAATTCGAGCCGACAATGAAGAATTAGTGGCGGCTAAAGCAGCCTTTATTCCGCAGGTACGCCGTGCGGAGATGTTGGCTGAGCTGATGCGCTTCCGACACGGCATCGCGGTTGCCGGTACGCACGGTAAAACAACCACGACTTCACTCTTAGCCAGTGTCTTTGGTGAGGCAGAGCTTGATCCGACCTTCGTGATTGGCGGTCTACTCAACAGCGCTGGCAGTAATGCCCGTTTAGGTTCGAGTAAGTATCTGATTGCTGAAGCGGACGAGTCTGATGCGTCGTTCTTGCATCTGCAGCCCATGGTTGCCGTGGTGACCAATATTGAAGCGGACCACATGGACACCTACGGCGGCGACTTTAACCGGCTGCTTGATACCTACATCGACTTTTTGCACAACCTGCCGTTCTATGGCTTGGCGGTAATGTGCATCGATGACCCAGTCGTGCGCGAATTATTACCGCGTGTGGGGCGTCAATTATTAACTTATGGCTTTAGCGAAGATGCTGATGTACGCGCAAGTGATTATCGTCAAGCCAGTGGCCAGAGCCACTTTACCGTGCATCGTAAAGGTCACGAGCCGCTCGCCGTAACGGTCAATTTACCGGGCCGTCATAATGTTTTGAATGCACTTGCGGCGATTGCGGTAGCGACTGACGAAGGCATCGATGATGAGGCCATTCAGGCGGCATTGTTGCAGTTCGGTGGTATCGGCCGTCGCTTTCAATTGCTCGGTAACTTTGCCAGTGAGCGCGACAATGCGCGTGGCGAAGTGATGCTGATTGACGATTACGGACATCACCCAACCGAAGTAGCAGCGACCATTGCTGCTGCGCGAGCGGGCTGGCCAGAGCACCGTATCGTGATGGCGTTTCAGCCGCATCGCTTTTCGCGGACTCGCGATCTGTATGACGATTTCGTTTCCGTGCTATCGGAAGTAGATGTGCTGTTGTTGCTTGATGTCTACAGCGCCGGCGAGGCCCCAGTGCAAGGTGCAGACAGTCGCGCGCTAGCCAAGTCGCTGCGCATGCGCGGCAAAGTCGAACCTATTTACGTGGGCGACCGTGGTGAACTCATGCGGGTATTAGCTGACATCTTGCAACCGAACGATATGTTGTTGGCGCAAGGTGCCGGCAATATTGGTGCGATTGCACGTGATCTCGCCGCAACAGAATTACAGCCTGACGCATTGCGTGAAGCGGGTCAGGCGTTTAAGGAGGCGCAGCTATGAGTGCAGCCTTGAACGCACAAGATTTTGGCAAGGTCGCGGTGTTGCTGGGCGGTGATTCAGCAGAGCGCGAAGTGTCATTGCGCTCAGGCCAGGCAGTGACCAAAGCGCTACGTAATGCTGGTGTGGATGCGCACCCATTTGATCCTGCGCATAATCCGCTGGCAGAACTTAAAGAACAAGGCTTTATTCGCGCATTTAACGTGCTGCACGGCCGTGGTGGTGAAGATGGCACGATTCAGGGCGCCTTGCATTATTTGGGTGTTCCGTACACCGGAAGTGGCGTGTTAGCGTGCGCGTTAGCGATGGATAAAGTAAAAACCAAGCAGGTGTGGCAAGCCGCAGGTTTGCCGGTGGCTCGTAGTGTCGTGGTACGCCGTGGTGAGCAGCTCGCTTTTGACAAGTTATTGGCCGAGCTTGGTGGCAAAGTAATGGTCAAGCCAGCACAGGAAGGCTCTAGCATTGGTATGAGCTCAGCCGACTCCGCCGCTGGACTAGAAAAAGCGGTAGCTTTGGCGCATCAATTTGACGCCGAAGCACTTTTAGAGAGCTGGTTGAGTGGTCCGGAATATACCGTAGCGATTTTAGGTGAGACTGCCTTGCCAGCGATTCGCTTAGAAACGACGCATGAATTTTATGACTACGACGCCAAATACCAAGCCAACGATACCCAGTATCACTGCCCCGCTGGACTATCGGAAGTCGAAGAAAAAGCGCTGCGTCAGTTAGCCGAAGCAGCATTTCGCAGTCTTGGCGGTAAAGGCTGGGGACGCATTGATGTGATGTGCGATAAGCAAGGCAATTATCGCTTGCTTGAGGCCAATATGGTACCGGGGATGACCGAGAAAAGCTTGGTACCGATGGCCGCCAAGGTAGCTGGATTGAGTTTTGAGCAGTTAGTGGTCGAAATACTGCGCCATAGCGTGAGTTAGTGAGGCTTACTATGGCGGAACAGGCGCGTGCTTTAAGTTGGCAGTTTTGGGCGGGTCTGACGTTCTTTTTAATTGTTGTGGCGGGGACGTTTGCCGGTATTGGATGGTTGTATTACACGGCAATGGACGCGCAAGAAGTACCGTTGAAGCGGTTAGTTGTGCAAGGTGAATTGCGCTATGTAACGCCGACGGACGTGCGTGAGGCACTGGTCGAAGCAAACGGGATGCCATTGGGTAGCTTCTTCTCGGCCGATGTGAATGAGTTGCGCGCACAAGTGGAGGCCATGCCGTGGGTCGAGAAAGCATCGATTCGCAAGGAGTGGCCCGATATTTTAAAAGTGTTTGTGGTTGAGCAGGTGCCCTTGGCCCATTGGAATGCGAATCAACGGGATGATGCATTGCTTAACCAAGCGGGTGAGGTGTTTTACGCCGATAAGTCAGGGCTTACCCTCGACTTGCCTTATTTGGCTGGCCCGGACCACGCGGTAGCAGAAGCAGTGAAGCAATACCGCGAATTAAACGAGTTATTGCAGTTGAATGGTTTTAGCGTTGCCCAACTGGAGTTAAGTGAACGCTTTTCCGTGGAACTAGCGCTCGCACAAGGAACGGTGCTGCGCTTAGGGCGCGAAGCATTATTAGAACGGATACAACGTTTTATCGACTTGTATCCAGAGCTCGAAGAGCACAAGGACGCGCCTATCGATGCGATTGATTTGCGCTATGACACGGGTGTCGCGGTGCGTTGGAAAGAACCTAATAAGAACGAAAAACAAGAGAGTTAAGAGGCATGTCAAAAGCAACAGAACGAAACATGGTTGTTGGTTTAGATATCGGCACGAGTAAGATCGTCGCCCTTATTGGCGAAGTCATGCCTGACGGTGAGATCAGCGTCATTGGCGTTGGCGCCTCACCTGCGCGCGGTATGGACAAAGGCGGCGTCAACGACTTGAACCTTGTGGTGCAGTCGATTCAGCGCGCGGTAGAAGAGGCGGAACTGATGGCCGATTGCCGCATTGCCTCGGTGTATTTGAATATTTCGGGTCGTCACATTGCCTGCCAAAACGAGAGCGGCATGGTGCCGATCAATGAAGCAGAAGTAACACAAGACGATGTCGATAGCGTGATTCACGCTGCCAAATCAGTGCCGATTGCGCAAGAGCGCCGCATTTTGCACGTATTGCCGCAAGAGTTTGTTATCGACTCGCAAGAAAGCATCAAGAGCCCGATTGGCATGTCGGGCGTGCGCATGGAATCGAAAGTACACATTGTCACTTGTGCTAATGACATGGCAAAGAATATCGAAAAAGCCGTCGAGCGTTGCGGCCTAAGCGTTGACCGTCTGATTTTCTCGGCTCTAGCATCAAGCTATTCAGTGCTAACCGAAGACGAAAAAGACTTAGGTGTGGCGCTGGTCGATATGGGCGCCGGCACCATTGATATCTGTATTTATACCGGTGGCGTGCTGCGTCACACTGCAGTGATTCCTGCGGCCGGTAACCAAGTGACCAGTGATATCGCGAAAATTTTCCGCACGCCACTGAATCACGCGGAAGAGATTAAGACCAAATATGCTTGTGCTTTGTGTCAGTTGGTGAGCAAGGACGACAACATCGAAGTACCGTCGGTGGGTGGCCGCCCCTCACGTGTCATGCAACGGCATATTCTGGCAGAAGTTGTGGAACCACGTTATGGCGAGCTGTTTGAGCTTATCCGTGACGAGATTAAACAAAGCGGGTTGGATGAGCAAATTGCCGCGGGCATCGTGTTAACCGGTGGCTGTGGTCGCATGGAAGGCGCGATTGAATTTGCTGAAGAAATATTTCAGATGCCCGTGCGCTTAGGCGAGCCGTTGGGCATGCAAGGTCTCAGTGACTATGTGCAAGACCCAACATACGCCACGGCCGTCGGATTGCTCCGTTACGGCCAACAAGACTTGCAAGCGAAACAGGACGATGGTCGGGATAATAACGTCATTGGAATGTGGAAACGCGTGCAAGGCTGGTTTAAAGGTGAATTTTAATAAAAACAAACACTTTGGAAATCTTTTTTGGGGTAGTACACTAAGCAGGTAAAAGGAGAAACAACATGTCTGAAGTATTCGAAGTACTCGACAATTTTGACAGCGATGCAGTCATTAAAGTGATCGGTGTAGGTGGCGGTGGCGGTAACGCCGTTAAGCACATGATCAGTGAATCAATTGAAGGCGTGCAGTTCTTAGCAGCCAACACTGATGCGCAGTCACTGCGCAATCACGGTGCGCACGTGACCATTCAACTGGGCGACGATATCACCAAAGGTCTTGGTGCTGGCGCGAACCCAGAAGTGGGTCGCCAAGCTGCTGAAGAATCACGCGAAGAGATCAAAAAGCACTTGGAAGGTGCCGATATGATCTTCATTGCTGCAGGTATGGGCGGTGGTACCGGTACCGGTGCTGCACCAGTGGTTGCTGAAGTAGCGCGCGAACTTGGTATTTTGACCGTTGCGGTGGTTACCAAACCGTTCCCGTTTGAAGGTCGCAAGCGTATGGCAGTCGCTGACGAAGGTATCGCCCAATTGGCGCGTTACGTTGACTCGCTCATCACCATTCCAAACGAAAAACTGCTAAAAGTTCTCGGCAAAGGCACGAGCCTGCTTGACGCCTTTAGCGCAGCAAACAATGTTCTGCTTGGCGCGGTGCAAGGTATTGCTGACTTGATTACCCGTACCGGTTTGATCAACGTCGACTTTGCTGACGTACGTGCGGTTATGCGCGAAATGGGTACTGCGATGATGGGTACCGGCGTGGCGCGTGGCGAAGAGCGTGCGCAAGAAGCTGCCGAAATGGCAATCAACAGTCCGCTGCTGGAAGACATCGATCTTTCTGGTGCGCGCGGCGTATTGGTTAACATTACTGCCGGTTTGGATATGAGCATCGATGAGTTTGAAACTGTGGGTAGCACAGTGAAAGCCTTCGCTGCTGAAAACGCCACGGTGATTGTGGGAACTGTTATCGACCCTGAAATGTCAGAAGAAATGCGTGTAACTGTCGTGGCGACAGGTATTGGCGCAGAACGTAAGCCTGACATCTCATTGGTGAATAACGGCCGCGAAAAGCCGCGTGAGCAGGCCTATAGTGGTCGCAGTTCAGGTTATGGCGCAAGCGCAGCAACCGCACGTGTACTTGACACCGAAGTGGATGAGGTGGAGCAAGAAGAATACGAAGTGCAAGCTGAGAAGCCAGCAGTCAAGCCGCAGAGCCAAGGCAACAAAGATATGGACTACTTGGATATTCCAGCGTTTTTACGCCGCCAAGTGGACTAATCGGTTGCTTCGATAGAAGTAATCGCCGGTAAATTATTCGTAAAGCCGCAGGTAAAATTGCGAAATTTGCGAATTTTCGGTAAACTATTGCGCCTTTAACTGGTCAGACGAGATAGTGAGAACGAAATCGAATGATGAAACAACGCACAATTAAACAGCCTATTGCGACCACAGGTGTGGGTCTGCACAAAGGCAACAAGGTTCAATTGACGCTGCGCCCGGCACCGGTAAATACCGGTCTGGTGTTCCGCCGTGTCGATCTGAAACCTGCGGTTGATATTCGTGCCGACGCTGAGTTGGTGCGCGATACCCGTATGTGCACGTGTTTGATCAATGATGATAATGTGCGTGTATCGACTGTCGAGCATTTGCTCGCCGCGATCGCGGCCATGGGCATCGATAATCTCATTGTTGAAGTGAACAGCCATGAAATTCCAATCATGGACGGTAGCTCGCATCCTTTTATTTACCTGCTACAGAATGCGGGCATCGAGGAACAAGGCGCAGCGAAAAAGTTTATCCGCATTAAAGAAGCGGTTCGTGTCGAAGAAGGTGACAAGTGGGCGGAACTACTACCCCACGATGGCTTCCGCATTGACTTTGCCATCGACTTCGACCACCCGGCGATTGCTGATACCAACCAAGTGGTAAGCATGGACTTCAGTACGCAGAGCTTTTTGAAAGACATCAGCCGTGCGCGAACCTTTGGTTTCATGAAAGACATCGAAATGCTGCGCGCCAATAATTTGGCTCTTGGCGGTAGTTTTGATAACGCCGTAGTGCTGGATGAATTCCGTATCCTAAATAGCGACGGTTTGCGTTACGACGATGAGTTCGTGAAGCACAAGATTTTGGATGCTGTAGGTGATTTGTATATGGGTGGACATGCCATATTGGGTCACTTGCGTGCGTTTAAATCGGGTCACGCACTGAACAATCAGTTACTGCGTGCCGTGCTGCAAAACCAAGAAGCTTGGGAATTCGTCACCTTCGAAGACGAAGCAGCTGAATCACCTATTGCTTTCGCGAACCCAGTTGTTGCTTAACTGACGTAGCCCGTAGTTCTACTACGGGGTAACTACAACCCACGCACAATGTTTAGATGAGACCCGTAGTAGAACTACGGGCTACCGTCATATTTATCCGCCAAAGCTAAAAGTTGCGAGCGCAACGGCTCCTCGCACAACGCGGCCTGTTCACGTAATTTTCTGACGGTTTCCGATTCATTTCTTGTAGGCTTTTCCGCAGCTTGTGGCGCTGGCGTAGTGCTGGCTTGACGGCTCGGCCGCACCCTAATTTCCAACTGCGTGACCGCAGGCGTAGCATGACTTTGAAAATACGTTATAATGCGCCCTTGTGCGGTTTTTATACGCTGCCCAATAGCAGCCGAAGAAACCCTAATAATTAATGACGGTGCGCTAACCGCAATCACCTCACAGTGTGGCACAAGCTCGCGCAACGACTGTTCTTGCAAACAGTCGCGCATTTGCTGTTGCCAGCGTTGGTGTTGCTCGGTAAAGTCAGCAAATTGCTGTAAGCGCTGACTGCCAAGTAGTTGATCAAGTTGTTTTGGGCGCTTACGCGGCATCGTCTTATCTTTTGTATTGAATAAAGCAACGAGAGGTTGCATGAGTTTAACAGTCTTCTACAGAGGCACCAAAGTGAAATTTGGTGTACGCCTCAGCCGTCGTCGTTTGCTTTCGTTAGCAGGTGTTGCCGGCGTAGCATTGTTGGCGCTGCTGCAACCATGGCAAAGTTGGGGTGGCCTCGATACCCGTGACGTACGTGAACGCATTAGTGCCGAGCAGCTCGCATTAGCCGCGCAATCAGAAGTGGTGCAGGGCATCAAAGCCGAAACCGAGAAGAAGCTCGCAGCGATGACCATGCAAATGGGTGAAATGCGTGCGAAACTGCGTCGTCTTGATTTGCTAGGCGAGCGTCTTGCGCAGTCGACCAGTATTGATATGGAAGCGCTCAACGCCGATACCCAAGAACTATACGCGATGGGTGGCCCGGAAGTGTCGATACTCGATGCTCCCAGCATTCCTGCTGCCGACGTTATGGCCGATCTTGAACGCCTTATCGGCGAACTTGAAGACAAACAAAATCAGCTAACCACCCTTGAATCTGTGCTCTTGCGTCATCATATCTCAGCAGAGAGTTTTGTCGCCGGGCGGCCGGTCGATGGCGGTTGGCTTAGTTCGCACTATGGTGTGCGTAAAGACCCATTTAATGGCTCGCCGACCATGCATAACGGTATCGACTTTGCGAACTTAGCTGAAGATGCCGGAGTGTTTGCCACTGGTGCGGGCGTTGTGACCTGGTCAGGTGAACGTTACGGTTACGGTAAGCTCATTGAAATCGACCACGGTGGTGGCCTTAAAACCCGCTATGGTCATTGCGCTGAGTTGCTGGTGAACGAGGGCGATGTCGTCACCCGCGGGCAGCAAATTGCCAAATTGGGAAGTACCGGGCGCTCCACTGGCCCACACGTGCATTATGAAGTGTTGCGCAATGAGCGTCACATAGACCCGAGTCATTATGTTTATCGTGAGGCGCGTTGAGCGCCCACAGCCATTTTAACCACAGGATCATAGAATCACATGTTAGGTAGTCTATTCCGCAAAGTATTTGGTAGTCGTAACGACCGCATTCTGAAAGGGATGCAGAAGAAAGTAGCGGCCATCAATGCCCTCGAGCCAGAATTTGAAGCCCTCAGCGATAGCGAACTCAAACAAAAAACAGCTGAATTCAAAAAGCGTCTTGCCGATGGCCAAAGTCTTGATGATGTTTTAGTTGAAGCCTTCGCTACCGTGCGTGAAGCAAGTAAGCGGGTGTTCAACATGCGTCACTTCGACGTCCAGTTAGTGGGCGGTATGATCCTCAACGACAACCGTATCGCCGAGATGCGTACGGGTGAAGGTAAAACCTTAACCGCGACCTTGCCAGCATACTTAAATGCCTTAACTGGCAACGGTGTGCACATCGTGACCGTGAATGACTACCTCGCGCGTCGTGATGCTGAAACCAACCGTCCGCTGTTTGAATTCCTCGATATGACCGTGGCGTTTAATATTCCGGGTATGTCACACCAAGACAAACAAGCGGCTTACGCGGCGGATATTACCTACGGTACCAACAATGAATTTGGCTTTGACTACCTGCGCGATAACATGGCGTTCTCACCGAAAGAGCGGGTGCAGAAGAAGCTCAACTACGCAATTGTGGATGAGGTCGACTCGATCCTCATCGATGAAGCGCGTACGCCATTGATTATTTCAGGTGCCGCCGAAGACAGCTCAGAGCTGTACATGAAAATGAATGAAATCGTGCCGCTGTTAAAGCGCGCCGATGAAGAAGATACCGAAGAGAAGCGTGGTGAAGGTGATTTCACCATCGACGAAAAAGCCAAGCAATTGCACTTGACCGAAAACGGCCAAGAAAACGTTGAAGCGATTTTGAAAGAGCGCGGCATGTTGGCGGAAGACGACTCTTTGTATTCAGCCTCAAACATTGCCTTATTGCATCATGTGAACGCGGCATTACGTGCGCACCATTTGTTTACCAAAGACGTCGACTACATCGTTAAAGACGACCAAATCGTTATCGTTGACGAGCATACGGGGCGGACGATGGAGGGCCGTCGTTGGTCGGAAGGTTTGCATCAGGCGATGGAAGCCAAAGAAGGCGTGAAGATCCAGAACGAAAACCAAACGCTGGCATCGATTACCTTCCAGAACTACTTCCGTTTATACAACAAGCTTGCCGGTATGACCGGTACCGCGGACACCGAAGCATTCGAGTTCCAGTCTATTTATGGCCTCGAAACGGTGGTTATCCCGACCAACCGTCCAATGATTCGTGATGATCGTCCGGATTTGATTTACATCACCGCGGAAGAAAAATACGAAGCTATTGTTGCCGATATCGAAGAATGTCGAGCGAAGAAACAACCGGTCTTGGTCGGTACGATTTCCATTGAAAGTTCAGAGTTGTTGTCGAACTTCTTGAAAAAGAAAAAGATCCCACACAACGTGTTGAATGCGAAATTCCACGCCAAAGAGGCAGACATCGTTGCGCAAGCCGGTTTACCTGGCGCGGTAACCATTGCCACCAACATGGCCGGTCGTGGTACCGATATCGTTTTAGGTGGTAACTTGCAGTCAGAAATCGCGGCTCTGCAAGACCCAACACCTGAGCAAATTGAAAAAGTGAAACAAGAGTGGCAGAAGCGCCACGATGCTGTGCTTGAGGCCGGTGGTCTGCATATTATCGGTACCGAGCGTCACGAATCACGTCGTATTGATAATCAGCTACGTGGACGTTCAGGTCGTCAAGGTGACCCTGGCTCGTCACGTTTCTATTTGTCGTTAGAGGACAGCTTGATGCGTATCTTTGCTTCAGAGCGTATGGCTGGCCTGATGAAGCGCCTGGGCATGCAACGCGGTGAAGCGATTGAGCACCCGTGGGTTACGCGTGCTATCGAAAACGCCCAGCGTAAAGTGGAAGGCCGTAACTTCGATGTGCGTAAAGCCCTGCTTGAATACGATGATGTTGCCAATGATCAGCGTAAAGTCGTGTACGAGCAACGTAATGAGTTGCTTGACGAAGGCGATATATCAGAAACCATCAAAGTCATCCGTGGCGATGTCATGGACCGCGTGATCAGCGAGTACATCCCGCCGCAATCACTGGAGGAAATGTGGAACGTCGAAGGTCTAGAAGAGCGTTTGCGCTCTGAGTTTGACTTGCCGTTACCGATTCAGCAGTGGTTGGATGAAGACGATAAGCTCCACGAAGAAACCTTGCGTGAGCGTATTATTGAAGAGCTGGAAAAAGCCTACGCCGCGAAAGAAGAGCAAGTGGGCGTTGAGGTGTTACGCCAATTCGAAAAAGCCATCATGCTGCAGAGCCTTGACCGCCATTGGAAAGAGCATTTGGCCGAGATGGACCACTTGCGCCAAGGTATCAACCTGCGTAGTCACGCACAGAAGAACCCGAAGCAAGAGTACAAGCGTGAAGCCTTTGAGTTATTCGCGGATATGCTGGAAGCGCTCAAGCTCGACGTCGTCACCATTCTGAGTAAAGTGCGCGTGCGTGCCGAAGAGGACGTTGAAGCCGTTGAGCAAAAACGTCGTGAACAGGCCGAGCGTTTAGCACAACGCCAGCAATTCCAGCATGAAAGCTCGAGCACCAGCGGTGCCGGCGAGGCTGCTGCCAGTGGACCCGCCGGGGCAACAGCTGCAGCAACCGCCGGCGCCCGCGTTGGCCGTAACGAGCCATGCCCATGTGGTTCAGGTAAGAAGTACAAGCATTGCCATGGCAAGCTCTGATCCCGTACATGTCGCCGTCGGCGTGATTGAAAACGCTGACGGTGATGTCTTCATAAGTAAGCGTCACAAAGATCTGCATCAAGGCGACAAGTGGGAGTTTCCCGGCGGTAAAGTTGAAGCCGACGAAACTGTCTACGACGCCTTAGTGCGCGAATTGCGCGAAGAATGCAACATTGTTGTGCAATCGGCTTCGCCACTCACCGTCATTCACCATAACTACGGCGATAAACGTGTCGTATTAGACGTCTGGCGGGTTATCTCGTTTACCGGCGACATCGCCCAGCGTGAAGGTCAGGAATGGCGCTGGGTGCCGGCCTACGCGCTACAGGCTTACCAGTTCCCCAAAGCCAACGAAGCTATCATCGACCTACTGGTCGACGGCTAAATCATCGTCGGCGGTTACGCACATCGGGTAAGCCTCTGGTTTTACCAGGGGTCCAATCCGAACATTGTGCGGTGGTTGTATCTTTCCCGTTGTAGTACGTACCGCAAAATTAAAACGTCACTATAGTTGCGACATTTATGACGCATTACTCTAAATGTGAAGCAGATTTGCGCTTTTATGGGGTTCTCGTATCAGAATTAACGCATTACCCTTTCGGTGCCTCAAATCAGCTGTAAACCTCGTCATGCAATGAGCGCTATACTTCCAATCGCTTATAGGTCACCCGAATATTGTAATAACATAAACGTTATTTTATAATGCAAAAGGATTCTGCATGAAATTAAGCCAAGTCATGAGTCGCAAGGCAAAGGAGTATCTGACTCGTAATGGCGAGGCGCCATTTAGTGACTGGCTAGCAAAGTTAAAAGACGTGCGAGGTCAAGCAAAGGTCACCAAAGCGCTCACTCAAATGGAGACTGGAAACTTTGGCGATCATAAGTCCATCAAACAAAGTGGCGGATTGTATGAGCGCAGAATCAATTTTGGCCCAGGGTATCGTGTCTACTACATGATTGACGGAGACAGCCTAATTGTTCTGTTTGCTGGAAGCAGTAAATCTGATCAACAGAGAGTAATTGAGCGAGCGAAAATGTACTTAGCCGACTACAAAGTTCGCAAGAGCGAAGGTGACCAACATGCCACTAACTAAAGAATTCAAAGATACAGTTATGGAACTTTGTAAGGATCCTGAATATCGCAAAGCTTTGTTGCTAGAGGCGCTGGAATCCTACTTAGAAGATGACATTGTGGTTGGTAATTCACTATTACGTGACTATTTGAACGGCACGCAAGCTTTTGGTGAAGTGGCTGCTGAACTGCAAATGAAAGAGTCTGGATTGCGGCGCATGGTAGGGCCAAATGGAAATGCGACCGCAAAGAAATTATTCGGCTTGTTTAAGGTCTGTCAAAACCGTGAAGGAATTCAGTCAGCTGACCAATTTTTGGGAAGCGCAGCGTAATCCTAGGGGCAGAGCGCGACTTCGAATTCAACGTCACTTTCGAACGAAGCTTTACCCTGCTGCGGGCAGTTGCTTAAGAAGCGAATACTAAAACGCTGTTTATGGCCGCTGATCACCGGATAGGCAGGTACGTTCGCCGGCACACGAATACGCAGTAAACTCAGCGGTTCAGTACTCTCTTGCAGCAGGCCACCTTCAGCGACGACCCACTGGTACTGCGATTGACCGCGCAACAATTCTAATTCGAGTTCAAGCCCTTCAAACAACACCTTAAATTCGTTCCACCAGCGCTCGCAGTCAGCATCGCGGCGCTCTTGCGATTGGTGTAGCCAATAGTGCAATTGGGGGACATCAAAGTTGCAAGTGCCGCCAGGCATACCAAAACGCTGCCGCGTGACACTGAGTAAACGGTCTTGTTTGAGGTGACTACCAATGCGAGACATGGGCTGAATCGCTTGAATAGCTTTTTGCACGCGTTGGCTCAGCGCCTGGACTTGGTCTTGATTGACGTCTGGATGTTGCGCCCATACCTGTAATTGTGCACGACGGCGGTCGAGATCTTTCTGTACGTCGGTACGCACGTCGCTGCGTTCGCACAGCTCAAGAATCGCAAACAGCGCGTCAAAATAGCGGCCGTAGTTGCTATCGTTGACTTCCGCTTCAGGCTTCAGCAACTGTTTCAGGTGTTCCAAACGCAAGTAAGTACGTACCCGCTCGTGGAGTGGGTATTCATAATCAATCGTGTACGCATGTTCCGCGTCACTTGTGTTAGACGCGTTCATCGCTTCAGTTGCTTCGCTCATTGGATCTATCTTAGCGGCTTCTGATGCGGTTGCAACGCCTTGAAACAGGTCTGACTGGTAGCTCATCTTAACTCTTCGACCGTTGGTCGGCTTCTGCCGCTGCCGCCAAGTTCAAATACTGCTGGTGAAGCTTAGCTACTTGCGGCGTTAAATCGTTGATCGCACCATCATTGTTAATGATATCGTCGGCCGCTGCAAGTCGCTTCTCGCGGGGCGCCTGCGCCTTGATGATCTGCTCTACCTGCGCAGCACTCACATTATCACGCTTTGCCGTGCGTTCACGCTGAGTGTCGGGACTGACATCCACCACTAACACCCGATCGCAGAACCGAGTTAGGTTGTTTTCAACCAGAAGGGGCGCAGAAAGAATCACATAAGGCGAATCAGCTTGCTGCAGTTGCTCGATTAACTGTTCACGAATCAAGGGATGGGTGAGGGCGTTGAGCCAATCTTTTTCGGCCGGCTCTTGGAAGATTTTCTCGCGTAACCAAGCGCGATTGAGACTGCCATCGGCTTGCAGAGCTTGCGTGCCGTAGCGTTCTTCTACTGCTTTGAGTGCCGGACTGCCTTGGTCCATGATGTGGCGCGCCACCACATCGGCGTCAACTACCTTGATACCGTAGCTGGCGAACAGATCAGTTACCGTCGTTTTTCCTGAGCCGATACCGCCAGTGACGCCAAGAACCCACATTAGATGCGCACCAGCCCCCAGTACCAATTGAGCAACTGCTCACCCCAGAGCATGGCAATCACGCCGCCACAAATAAGAAACGGGCCAAAGGGGATCGGCTGGCCTTGCTCTTTGCGCTTCACCAACTGCAAAGTGATGCCGATTACCGCGCCACTGAAAGCCGCAGCGAGTACAATCACCGGCAACATTTGATAGCCGGCCCACGCGCCAAACGCAGCGAGTAGTTTGAAGTCGCCGTAGCCCATACCTTCTTTGCCGGTAATAAGCTTAAACGCCCAGAAAATCGACCACAATGACAGATATCCGGCAATTGCACCGATCACGGCGTCAGGTAAAGTGACTGGGCCGCCTAGCCAGGCTACAAACAAGCCAAGCCACAGGGTAAAGTAGGTGAGTTGATCTGGGAGTAACATGTGATCATAGTCGATGAAAAACATAACGATCAGCAGAGCGGCAAAGACCATGTAGAACAGCGTTGGCCAACTTGCGCCGAAAAACCAAGCAAGGCAGGCAAAAGTAACACCCGTTAAAATTTCAATTGCCGGATAGCGCATAGAGATCGGCGCTTTACAGTTGCGACACTTGGCTCTGAGTAAAATCCAGCTGATGACAGGGATGTTGTCATACCATTTTATCGCGTGTTTGCATTTGGGACAGTGCGAGCCGGGCGTAGAAATATTGAAGGTTGGATGTTCGGGCTCCGGAGCTTCATTGACAGCTGCACACTCGCGTTGCCATTGACGCTGCATCATAACCGGTAAGCGACCAATTACTACATTGAGAAAGCTGCCAACGACCAGCCCCAAAACCAAACCAAAAGCCAAAGTCATCCCGCTGTACGCCGGATAAAACGAGTACAGTTCCGCAAATTGTTCAGGCATTAACCCACCACTGCGCCAAGGTTGAAGATAGGAAGGTACATGGCGACAATCAAGCCACCGACGAGGATACCAATGACTACCATGATCATCGGTTCGAGCAATGCCGTGAGGTTATCCACCAAGTCGTCGACCTCACGTTCATACACGTCGGCAACTTTAGCCAACATGTCGTCTAGTGAACCCGACTCTTCGCCGATATAAACCATCTGGTTGGCCATGGTAGGGAACACATCAGCGTTAACCATCGCGGTATGCATCTGCATACCCGAGGTGACGTCGCTTTGTACGCGGAAAATCGCGTCGCGGTAGATGGAGTTGCCTGACGCACCAGCGGCCGACTCGAGTGCGCTTATCAAGGGTACACCGGCGGCAAAGGTGGTGGAGAGTGTCCGAGCAAAGCGGGCCACGGCTGCTTTGTGTAGAATCATACCCACAACAGGGATTCGCAGCGACATAGCCTGCACTTTGTCGCGGAACTTTTCACTCTTCACCATCGCTCGAGCAAACAAGAAGCCAGCGAAGATTGCACCTGCGATAATATAGATTGCGTAGGCTTGAACCAGTTCAGAGAGATTGACCACGAATTGTGTCATGGCTGGTAATTCTGCACCAAAGTCTTTAAACACGCTCTCAAATTGCGGGACGACGTACACTAACAGGATCATGGTTACGACGATGGCCACCACGATAACAGCAGCAGGGTAAACCAAAGCCTTTTTAATTTTCGCTTTCAGAGCTTCAGATTTTTCGCGATAGGTCGCAATCCGATCATAAATAGCTTCTAACGAGCCCGACTGTTCACCGGAGTCTACGAGGTCGCAATAAAGCGGATCAAAAACTTCAGGGTGTTTCCTTAATGAGGCAGCTAGAGGTGAACCACCACCGACATCGTCGGCAATGGTAAGCATCAAATTGCGCACCTTCACATGGTCGGTACCTTTGGCAACCATCTCGAGCGCTTGCAGCAATGGCACACCAGCTTCGAGCATTGTCGCAATTTGACGGGTAAACAGCGCAATATCGGCGCCTTTAATTTTCTTGTGACCAAATAGTGGCTTGGCCTTTTTCTTCACCGAGCGCGGGTTAATGCCTTGGTCACGTAATTTTGCGCGGACTTCTTTCTCGTTGTCGCCGCGCATAATACCTTTAACTTTCTGGCCACGACGATTGAGGCCTTGCCATTGGAACTCACTGAAGTCTTCTATTTTTTTGATTTTTTTTGCTGCAGTAGCCATAGAACCAAGCCTTAGTTGTTAGTGACGCGGTTCGCCTCCGCCAAGCTAATCGTGCCGTCAGCGACCTTACGTAACGCGGACTGCCTGAGTGAATTATAGCCTTCTTTACGCGCTTGTTTAGCAATTTGTAGTGAACCTGCATTCGACATAATAAGTTCTTGGATGGCTTCTGTCACTGGCATAACCTCGTAAACACCTGTACGACCTTTAAAGCCACCAGTGCACTGGTCGCAGCCAACCGCTTGCTGCAAGTTCAAGTGAGGGAGTTGCTCCTCGGTAAAACCTTGACGCAGGAGCTCTTCTTTAGGGATGTCCTCAGGTTCTTTACACTCGTTACATAGTCTACGGGCCAAACGCTGAGCAATTATTAGCGTGACTGAACTTGCAATATTATAAGAGGGCACGCCCATGTTCATTAGACGCGTTAGCGTTTCCGCTGCCGAGTTCGTATGCAGTGTCGAGAGCACCAAGTGACCGGTTTGAGCCGCTTTAATGGCAATTTCAGCAGTTTCAAGGTCACGGATCTCCCCCACCATGACGATATCGGGGTCCTGCCGCAAGAATGAACGTAACGCATCAGCAAAGGTTAAACCCGCTTTAACATTAATTTGGACTTGGTTGATACCCGTCAGGTTAATTTCAACCGGGTCTTCCGCCGTGGAAATATTGACTTCAGGCGTGTTCAATATATTCAAGCCGGTGTACAACGAAACCGTTTTACCGGATCCCGTGGGACCTGTCACCAGAATCATACCTTGTGGACGAGTTAAAGCGTCTTCATAAAGCTTCTGTTGCTCAGGCTCATAACCCAAAGACTCGATACCCATCATAGCTGCAGCAGCGTCTAGTATCCGCAGTACGATTTTCTCACCATACATAGTGGGCAAGGTACTTACCCGAAAATCAATGGCTTTGTTTTTCGACAGTCGTAGTTTGATTCGACCATCTTGCGGCAAACGACGCTCTGCAATATCTAGCTGGGACATAACCTTCAAACGAGCGGCGATACGTGCCGACAGAGCAAATGGTGGCCGTGCAATCTCGTGGAGTACGCCGTCAATACGAAAACGAATGCGGTATTCACCCTCATAGGGCTCAAAGTGTAAATCCGACGCGCCCCGCTTAATAGCATCGAGCAGCATCTTGTTGATATAGATAACGATGGGGGCATCGTTTTTACCATCGACATTAACAGCTCCGTGCTCTTCACGCACCTCGCCGTCAGCATCAATTTCACGCAGCTCTTTTTCATCTTGCTCGGTGACTCCGAGCATCGAGCTCTCATTCTCCAACAACTTATCAATGAGCTTTTGTAGCTTGTCTTCTTCAACGAGCACCGCTTCCGCTTGCAAACGCGTACGGAATTGGAATTCGTCGAGAGTTTCAATACGGGTCGGGTCGGACACCGCGATATAGAGCACATTGCCACGCTGATACAAGGGCACCGCATGGTTTTTGCGTATCAAACGCTCATTGATAAATTGGGGAGGGATTTGTTCTGGATTAAAACTATCAAGATCGAGCCAAGGTGAATTGGACTCTTGGTAACAAAAGGCCGCTAGCTCATGGGGTGAAATTTGCTTGCGTTCCAGCAGCACACTGGTAAAAGGTAGCTTCGTTTCCCATGCGTATTCGCTACAACTTTTCAGTTGCGCTTCAGGAATCCTTCTGTCACGCAGCAACAGAGCCGCAAGGGAGTGGTGTAGCATTTATTAATTTCTTTAAGTGCATTATACGCTACGTATCACTTGACATGATGAGCGACCGATAGTTAGTTAAAAAGGGAGAGTCACAAATGGACTGTCCCTTTTACTTGTTTTACGAAGCTGTTGTTCCGATTGGAGTTGCTGAATCAATTGCTCCTTGACAACCATCGACTCGAGAGCCTTCTTCTAAAGCGTAGTCATCACACTCGATTACCCAGTTGATTACTGAGCCTGAGCCTGCTGTAGGAACTAGTTGAATTGTTATATCGCCAGAGCCATCTGCTTTCTGAGCAGTCAAGACTGCTTCGATAATACCATTTTCAACATTAGCTGTTCTAATACCACTCACGCCATCAGACTCGACGATTCCGATAGGTATATTTGACGCAGTTGATTCATCCACTTCAGTGGTAGCTGGGTCATCTAATACTTTCTCGTCACAAGAAGCTATATTTCCAGTTCTCTGATAACACAACGAAACAGCCGTTTTATAGGAGCTTAATGCAGAAATACCATTACTAGCCAAAGCACGCTGCGTATAATCTGAGTAAAGTGGAATGGCGACGGCCGCCAAAATACCGATGATCGCAACAACGATCATCAATTCGATCAAAGTAAAACCTTTTTGTACTTGCGCTTTCATGTCTAATCTCCCGAAAGTAACGTAAGTAATTTCCATTATTATTGTTGTAGGTGTGGCATTCCTTTGTTGGTTGTCACACCAACAACAATTCACTCTGCACTAGCCGAAAGACTGTGGTTGCGCTAGCGACCGTGTAAAGAAAGTCGAAAAGCCACGCCATCCACCAGACTTTAGCCTGCATCCCCGCTATCCGCCAGCATCTTTACGTTTGCAAAGACTCTGGGTTGGACCGGAGGTTTTGCGTCACCGCTTCTCAGCGGCTTTGCCTTTTAAAGCAAATGCCTGGCATTCCCCAAACGCAGCGTCAACTACGCCTGCGGTTTGCGCACTGCAGATTAAACATAGCAGATGTAAGGGAATCGTCAATACTCACGCATCTGAAATTCGAAGAGAAAGGTCAATTGCCTGCACATGTTTTGTTAAGGCGCCCGAAGAAATGTAATCAATTCCAGTACTTACGAGTTTTTCCAAATGTTCTAAAGTAATATTGCCAGACACCTCTAAACGAACATTTTTTGACCTCATTTTAACGGCCTTATGAATATCCTCATAGCTGAAGTTGTCTAGCATGATAATATCTGCGCCGGCGGCGAGGGCTTCTTGGTACTCATCGAGGTTTTCCACTTCAACTTCGACCGGCTTGTCTAGTTGCAAAGTGCGGGCGGCGGTGATAGCTGCGGCAATCGAGCCACAGGCCATGATGTGGTTCTCTTTGATCAGGTAGGCGTCATAGAGGCCGACGCGATGGTTACTACCGCCGCCACAGACCACGGCATACTTCAATGCGGTGCGCAGGCCTGGGAGGGTTTTGCGGGTATCCAGAAGCTTGGTATTCGAGCCTTCCAGTACGCTTGCATAGCGCGCGGTGGTGGTGGCTACGCCCGACAAAGTCTGCAAGAAGTTTAAAGCGGTGCGCTCACCGGTCAACATGGCACGGGCGGGACCGCGCAATTCGCACAGCAGACTATCGGCGCTCACACGGTCACCGTCGGCCACGTGCCATTGCAGGGCTACTTCGCTGCCGAGTTGCTTGAACACTTCGTTGACCCACGCAACTCCACAAATCACGGCATCTTCGCGGGTGATGATGCGGCCGTAGGATTGCTGCTCGGCGGGAATCAGCTGGGCGGTAATGTCTAAGTCACCGCTTAAGCCATTCAAATCTTCTTCAAGGGCGCGGGTGACCATGTGTTCACGATCGGCAGCGAGCAGGGCGGGTTGTACGCGAGTGTCCATTGCGGTGGCTCTTTGTTAGTGGTCCAATGTTCTGCGTATTGTAATGGCTGGCGTTGGGGGTGACAATGTTGGTTAGGTTTTTCTGGTAACGATGAAGGAATAAGGCTTGGAAATTAAAGCTGGCAAGCTCGACTTAGCAGAGCAAAAACTCTCACCGCATCATGATGCGCGGCCTGATCCGCGCGACATCAGTGTGTTGGTGGTGCATGGCATCAGTCTTCCGGCGGGGGAGTTTGGCCTACCTTATATCGACCAACTATTTATGGGCACCATCGATACCAAGGCGCATCCGAGTTTCGACGTGCTAGAGGGCTTAAAGGTATCTGCGCATTGCGTGATTCATCGTGACGGCCGTATTGTGCAGTACGTTCCCTTCCACCTACGTGCATGGCATGCGGGCGTGTCGCATTATTGTGGACGCAAGCGCTGTAATGACTTCGCCATTGGTATCGAACTTGAGGGAACCGATACCGAGCCCTACACTAAAGAGCAGTATCAACAACTTGCACAACTGGCTGCGGCAGCGGTATACGAGTATCCGGCGTTAACGCCGCAGCGGATTGTTGGGCATCAACATATTGCTCCGGTTCGTAAGACCGATCCGGGTCCGGCCTTTGACTGGGATTATTTTCGTTCTCTGTTAGCTCAGGAACTTTAAGGAACAAAACATGCAATTATTGGCGATTTTGTTGGCTTACTCGTTAGAACGCTCGGTGACCTTGAGTCGCAACTTGCATTGGCGTCGCGTTGTCTTGCGTTGGCAGCAGTGGCAAACCAAGAAAACCCAAATGGGGGGCGATAGCCAAGAGAAAATCAGTCAATGGCGCCAACATTTGTTGGGTGAAGTGGTGTGGGCGATTCTACCGGCGCTGATCATTAGCTTTGTAGTGGCCTTGTTTGATTCGTTCCTGATTGCGTTCGTGGTAGGTGTGCTGGCGTTATTGGCAACCATGCAATGCCGCGCCGCACGCGATGCTTACAAAGCCTACTTGGCAGCCGCTAACGAGGGTGATTCGGCAGCTTGCGCTGAACAGTTACGACAGTTGCGTCGTGCTGCGGGTCGTCATGAAGAGGCACCGGTGCATGAGTTATTGCTGTGGATTCATTTACGATTTTACTTCGCGCCGCTGCTTTATTATGTATTGTTCGGTGTATTCGGAGTCCTCGTTTACGCGACGTTGCGTGACATGAAGCATCCACGCAATAAAGCTTGGACGCAGCTGCAGTTGGTACTGCATTGGCTGCCAACGCGACTCATGAGTTTTGGCTTCTTGATGGTGGGCAATTTTGGTAAGGCGTTACCAGTGTGGCTGAATTCGGTCGGGAACACACCGCAAAACAACTTTGTAGCGTTGGCAAAGGTTGCCGATGCGGCGGAAGACCTCACCCCGAAGCATGAGGATGATGTGACCTCGACTGCTCTGACCACTGTTGCATTGCTGAAGCGTAACTTATTGTTCTTTATCGTTTTACTTGCTGTTATGACGATTGCGGGCTGGCTGTAAGCAAGAAAAGTTTGGGTTGTTGGGTTATTTAGTCTAAAATGCCCGTACAAGTTTTGGTAAGACCAATGACCCAAGTGCAAAAGCGTTGTTTGCTATTCGCTGTTCGCACACTCGCTGCGCTCGCTTTTTGTTTAAACAAAAAGCAAACAGCGAACAGCAAACATCGCTCTTAAGGTTTTTTAGATGGCTTTTGACCGCATACAACCGACCAAGCTGTCCGACGTCATCATGCAACGCATCGAAGGCATGATCGTCGACGGCACCCTCGAAGCTGGCGCGCGCTTGCCGTCGGAGCGGGATCTTGCACATCAATTTTCGGTGTCACGACCAAGTTTGCGCGAAGCGATTCAGAAGCTCGAAGCGCGCGGTTTACTTGAGCGACGTCAAGGCGGCGGCACTTACGTTTGCGATAATATGCAGCAGCGCGTGGCGGAACCGCTGCTCGATCTGCTCACACAGCACCCTGAATCGCAGTTCGATTTGTTGGAGTTTCGTCACGCGCTCGAAGGTATTTCGTCATACTATGCGGCGATGCGCGGAACTCCGAGTGATTTAGAACGGATTGAACAGGCCTTTGCCGACATCAAACAAGAACCGGGTACGGAACTTGCCGCACAAGCGCAAGCGCTCACCGAATTTAACCTGCGTATCTGCGAAGCATCGCATAATGTGATCCTCTTGCACTTGGTGCGCAGTATGCAGCCACTGTTGCAGAAAAATATTCAACAAAACTTGCAGGACCTCGCGCACAAGCCCGGCGTCATGCAAGAACTTCACGAACATCGGCAGCACATTGTGACTGCGATCAAAGCTGGCGACCCTGAACAGGCACGCGAAACTTGCCATCAGCTGCTAGCCTTTATTGAACACGCGTTATTGACCTCGAATCGTGAGCAGTCTCGGATTCAGCGGTCATTACGCCGAACGTAAACTGGGTAAGGATAGAGTATGACTGACCATTTGAAAGACGATCTTGATCCACAGGAAACGCGCGAGTGGCTAGACGCCCTCGAAGTCGTGCTGGAAGAAGATGGCCCGGAGCGTGGCCATTACCTGTTGGAATCACTGATCGAAAAAGCCCGCCGTAGTGGTGCGTACTTGCCTTATGCCGCAACCACGGCATATCTGAACACGATTCCAGCGAGCCAAGAGCCGACTATGCCGGGTGACCAGAGCATGGAAGCGCGTGTGCGTGCGGCGATTCGTTGGAACGCACTGGCAATGGTTCTGCGTGCATCGAAGAAAGAGCTTGAGCTCGGCGGTCATATCTCTAGCTTTGCTTCTTCAGCAATGTTGTATGACATTGGTTTCAACCATTTCTTCCGCGCGCCAACTGACCAAGACGGCGGCGACTTCTTGTTTATTCAAGGTCACGCGTCACCAGGTATCTATGCGCGTGCTTACCTCGAAGGTCGCATCAGCGAAGAGCAACTCGATAACTTCCGTCAAGAAGTTGACGGCAAGGGCATTAGCTCGTACCCGCATCCGAAATTAATGCCAGATTTTTGGCAGTTCCCAACGGTATCGATGGGCTTAGGTCCGATCCAAGCGATTTACCAAGCACGTTACCTGAAGTATTTGACTGACCGCGGCATCAAAGATTGCTCGAACCAGCGCGTTTACGCGTTCTTGGGCGATGGTGAGGTGGACGAGCCAGAAACGCTGGGCGCAATTAGCCTTGCCACCCGCGAAGGCTTGGACAACCTGACCTTTATCGTTAACTGTAACTTGCAGCGCCTTGATGGCCCGGTACGTGGTAACGGTAAGATCATCCAAGAGCTCGAAGGTACCTTCCGTGGTGCGGGCTGGGAAGTGATCAAAGTCATTTGGGGTCGTTACTGGGATCCGCTTCTGTACCGTGATACCGAAGGCAAGCTGGCGCAAATTATGCAGGACAGCGTCGACGGTGAGTATCAGAACTACAAAGCCAAAGGCGGTGCTTACACCCGTGAACACTTCTTCGGTAAAACTGAAGAAACCAAAGAAATGGTTGCCAACTTGTCGGATGAAGATATCTGGCGTTTGAATCGCGGTGGCCACGATCCGGTCAAGGTTTATTCTGCTTATCACAAAGCGGTAAATACCAAAGGTCGTCCGCAGGTTATCCTTGCTAAGACTGTAAAAGGCTACGGCATGGGTGCTGCTGGTGAAGGTAAAAACATTGCCCACCAGGTCAAGAAAATGGACATGGACGCGATCAAACACTTCCGTGACCGCTTTAACATTCCAATTAAAGACAGCGATCTTGAAGACATTCCGTTCTACAAGTTCCCAGACGACAGTGCCGAAATGAAGTACATGCGTGAGCGTCGCGAAGCGCTTGGCGGTTACATGCCGAAGCGTCGCGCCGACACTGATGTCGAACTTGAAATGCCTGCATTAAAAGCGTTTGATGCGGTGTTAAAAGGCTCAGGTGACCGTCAGATCTCGACCACGATGGCCTTCGTTCGTGTTCTGACGGCTTTGTTGAAAGACAAGAAGATTGGTCAGCGCATCGTACCAATTATTCCTGATGAAGCGCGTACCTTTGGTATGGAAGGCTTATTCCGTCAGGTAGGTATCTATTCTAGCCAAGGCCAGAAGTACGAGCCGCAAGATGCGGACCAAGTTGCTTATTATCGTGAAGATAAGAAAGGCCAAGTACTGCAAGAAGGTATCAATGAGCTCGGCGCGATGGCGTCATGGGTCGCGGCAGCGACCAGCTACTCGACCAACAACGAGCCGATGATTCCGTTCTACATCTACTATTCAATGTTCGGCTTCCAGCGCGTGGGTGACCTCGTATGGGCCGCAGGCGACAGCCAAGCACGTGGTTTCTTGGTCGGTGGTACTGCGGGACGTACAACGCTGAACGGTGAAGGCCTGCAGCACCAAGACGGCAGCAGCCATATCTTGTTCAACACAGTACCAAACTGCGTTACCTACGACCCGACTTTCGGTTACGAAGTTGCGGTTATCGTACAAGACGGTTTGCGCCGTATGTATGGCGAGCAAGAGAACGTGTTCTATTACCTCACGGTGATGAACGAGAACTACCAGCAGCCAGAAATGCCTGAAGGTGTCGAAGAGGGCATCATCAAAGGTATGTACGAGCTCGAAACGCATAAAGCGAAGAAAGCGAAAGGCGAGGTGCAGTTGCTCGGTTCGGGTACCATTTTGCAGCAAGTTCGCGCTGCAGGTGAGATCTTGGCTGAAAAATACGGCATCACTGCTAAGGTCTACAGTGCAACGTCGTTCAACGAGTTGGCGCGCGACGGCTTAAACGTCGATCGTTACAACATGTTGAACCCGACCAAGAAAGAACAAGTGGCCTATGTGACTAAATTGCTTGAGAAAGCGAAAGGTCCAACGGTTGCCGCTACGGATTACATGAAGCAATACGCTGATCAAATCCGTGCTTGGGTACCGACGCCTTATCGCGTGTTGGGTACCGACGGCTTCGGTCGCTCTGATAGCCGTGAAAACTTGCGTCGCCACTTTGAAGTTAGCGCTGAGTATATTGTTGTTGCTGCGCTGGCTGAGTTGGCAAAAGCGGGTGATGTCGATAAGAAAGTGGTGGCTCAAGCCATCAAAGATTTCGACATCGATGCTGACAAAATCAATCCACTTTACGCATAAACCACGGGAGCGCAGACGACTATGGCAGATTTAAAAGAAGTACTCGCCCCCGATGTCGGCGGCGACGAAGTCGAAGTCATCGAAATTCTGGTGAGCAAGGGCGACAGCGTTGAAGCCGAAGACGGTTTGATCACTGTTGAAAGCGACAAAGCCTCGATGGACATTCCGGCGCCATTTGGCGGTACCGTGGATGAAATTAAAGTGAGCGTAGGCGACAAGATTTCGGAAGGGGATCTTATTGCGATGCTGAGCGCTGCGGAGGATTCGGGATCTGATGATTCGGGATCTTCGTCGGCTGGCGCCGATGCATCGTCTGACGACGACGTAGCCCGTGGTTCTACCACGGGGGAATCCTCCACCGACACCGATGGTGATTCTGACACCGACTCTGACAACGATGCCGACACCAACACCGGTGGCGAAACTAAAACCATCGAAGTCAAAGTTCCAGACATCGGCGAAGACGGCGAAGTTGACGTCATCGAGGTATTGGTAAATGAAGGCGATAGCATCGAGAAAGAAGATGGCCTGATCACCCTCGAAACCGACAAAGCGACCATGGACGTGCCAAGCCCGCAAGCCGGCACCGTGAAATCGGTTGAAGTTAAGGTTGGCGACAAGGTTAGTGAAGGGTCGTTGGTGATTACCTTGGAGGTCGCTTCAGGATCTTCGTCGGCTGGCGCCGATGCATCCGACGAATCGGGATCTTCTCCGGCTGACGCCGGTGCATCGTCTGACGACGATGCAGAGAGGGCAGCCCGCTCCGGGGCAGCCCTGGAGGACGATGCGAAATCGGAGAAAGCCGACGAGGGGCGTGTGACCGCTTCTGGAGAGCGCAAAGCTCCGCCGGTACCGGATCATCCGTTGGACAAAAAAGGTAAAGCGGAAGGCCTTGCCTATGCTTCACCTGCGGTACGTCGTTTAGCACGCGAATTCGGTGTCGACCTTAACCAAGTCAAAGGCTCAGGTCGCAAAGAACGCATCTTGAAAGAAGACGTGCAGGAATACGTGAAGTACGAATTGTCACGTCCAAAAGCAACGGCTTCGGCAGGCGCTGCACAGGGCGCTGGTGGCTTGCAAGTGATTGCACCGCCAAAAGTCGACTTCAGCAAGTTCGGCGAAATCGAAGAAGTGCCATTGACGCGCATTCAAAAGATTTCAGGCCCGAATCTGCACCGTAACTGGGTTACCATCCCACACGTTACGCAGTTCGACGAAGCTGATATTACCGAGCTTGAGAAGTTCCGTAAGCAAGAAAACGAACTGCAAGCGAAGAAAAAAGACGGCGTGAAGATCACCCCATTGGTGTTCATCATGAAAGCGGTGGCGAAAGCGTTGCAAGAGTACCCAGTGTTCAATTCGTCACTGCACGAAGACGGCGAACATCTGATCATGAAAAAATACATTCATATCGGTATCGCAGTGGACACTCCGGGAGGCCTTGTAGTGCCAGTGATTCGTGATGTCGACAAAAAGGGCATTTACGAATTGTCAGAAGAGCTGGTCGACGTTAGCACTCGCGCCCGTGACGGCAAACTGAAGTCACAAGACATGCAGGGTGGGTGTTTCTCAATCTCGAGTCTAGGTGGCATTGGTGGTACCGCGTTTACGCCAATCGTGAATGCACCTGACGTTGCTATTTTGGGCGTTTCGAAAAGTGAAATGAAACCGAAATGGAACGGTAAAGATTTTGAGCCACGCTTGATGTTGCCAACCAGCTTGTCATACGACCATCGTGTCATTGACGGCGCGGTAGCCGCACGCTTTAGTGTATATCTGTGCAACGTGTTGTCAGATATTCGCAAACTGGTTCTATAAATTAAACAAATCGCGCTGGGGCTGTTATAATCCGCCCCGCGCGAATTTTAATCGAATTCTCAAAGATTCTACGAAAGTAAGAGGTCGTCATGAGCAAAGAAATTAATGCCCAAGTGGTCGTACTCGGTGCAGGCCCTGGTGGTTATTCAGCAGCCTTCCGTGCCGCTGACTTAGGTTTGGAAACCGTATTGGTTGAGCGTTACAACACCCTTGGTGGGGTGTGCTTGAACGTTGGCTGTATCCCATCAAAAGCCTTGTTGCACCTTGCCAAGCACATTGAAGATGCGAAGCACATGGCCGACGAAGGCGTGGCCTTTGGTGAGCCAAAAATCGACCTCGACAAGATTCGTAAGTATAAAGAAAAAGTCATCGGTCAGTTGACCGGTGGTCTTGGCCAAATGTCGAAAATGCGTAAAGTCAAAACCGTAACCGGTACTGGTGAATTCGCTAGCGACAAACAGCTTAAAGTAAAAGATAGTGACGGCAACGAGACAGTTATCAACTTTGAGCACGCGATCATCGCGGCCGGTTCTCAGTCGATCAAGCTGCCTTTCGTACCGCATGACGACGAGCGCGTTTGGGACTCAACAGCAGCGCTTGAGTTGCGTTTTGTTCCTGACCGTATGTTGATTTTGGGCGGCGGTATCATCGGTCTCGAAATGGGCTGTGTGTATAGCGCATTGGGTTCGAAAATCGACGTTGTGGAAATGACGGATCAGTTGATTCCACCGGCCGATAAAGACATCATCAAGCCGTTCATGAAGAGCATCAAAGGCAAGTTCGACAACATCATGTTGAACACCAAAGCCGCCAAAGTTGAAGCTAAGAAAGACGGCATCTACGTGACCTTCGAAGGCGACAAAGCACCTGAGAAACCAGTCAAGTATGACGCTATCTTAGTCGCTGTTGGCCGCGCGCCAAACGGTGGTAAAGTTGGCGCCGAGAACGCTGGCGTAAACGTAAGCGACCGTGGCTTTATTGAAGTCGACAAGCAAATGCGCACCAACGTGAAGAACATCTTCGCTATCGGTGACCTGGTTGGCCAACCAATGCTGGCGCACAAAGCAGTGCATGAAGGCCACGTTGCTGCAGAAGTTATCGCTGGTAAGAAGCACTACTTCGATCCTAAGGTTATTCCTTCAATCGCGTACACTGATCCAGAAGTTGCGTGGGCAGGTTTAACCGAGAAAGAAGCGAAAGAGCAAGGCATCGAGTACGAAGCAGCGGTGTTCCCATGGTCAGCTTCAGGTCGTGCTATCGCACAGGGTGCAACCGACGGTATGACCAAGTTGTTGTTTGACAAGAACAACCGCATCATCGGCGGTGCAACCGTAGGTTCAAACGCTGGTGAATTGCTAGGCGAAATCTGTTTGGCTATCGAGATGGGCTGTGATGCAGAAGACATCGCCTTGACCATCCACGCTCACCCAACCCTGCACGAATCAGTAGGCTTGGCAGCAGAAGTGTTCGAAGGCTCAATCACTGACCTACCGAACAAAAAAGCCAAGAAAAAGTAGCCCGTAGTTCTACTACGGGTCTAACTCGCCATCACCTCGATGGTAAAAGAACACCGCGATCGCCTCGGCCTCGCGGTGTTTTTGTTTGCGACCAACCGCCGCAATCATTCGTTACCCCGCAGCGCATTGCAGTTGTACAACCACGCCGCATCCCGTAAGGTAAAGAGGTACTTCGCAGAAAAACTTTTTTACACAAGAAAGGAGCGAGTTATGGCAAACGAAGGTTATCATGAACCCTACGAACTGTTGTCGGACGATACCCGCGACATGCATCGTGCCATCATTTCCCTCATGGAAGAATTGGAAGCCGTAGATTGGTACAACCAACGTATTGATGTCTGTAAAGACGATGAGCTGCGTAAGATTCTGATTCACAACCGTGATGAAGAAAAAGAACATGCGGCAATGACGTTGGAGTGGATCCGCCGGCGCGATAAAAAGTTTGACGAAGAATTAAAAGAATACCTATTCACCGAAGACGTGATAGGCCATTAAAGCGGAAAGCGTTGTTTGCTGTTTGCTATTTGTTGTTCGAAAAACAAACAGCGAACAGCGAATAGCAAACATCGCTCTTATTAGTTAAGAGGAAGTTATGCGTAAAGTTAGTACTTTAGCGCTTAGTGTCGCCTTGGCACTGGGTGTAGCGGCGTGTTCGCCACAGCAATCCACTGAAACCAGCTCAACTGAGCAACCACAGGCCGAAGCACAACAGCAACAGCTCACTTCAGGCCTCGACCTGCAAGACTTCAATACCAGCGTACGTCCACAAGACGACCTGTTCACCTATGTGAATGGCGGCTGGGTTGAGAAAACCGAGATCCCTGCGGACCGTTCGCGCATTGGTTCATTCAACGAACTGCGTGATGAAAACCAAGAACGTCTGCGTTCGATCATCGAAAATGCGGCAAAGAGCTCGCCTGAAGCCGGTTCAAACGCAGATAAAATTGGTGATTTCTATAACAGCTACATGGACGTCGAGCGTCTGAATAGCTTGGGTTATGAGCCGATTGCTGAAGACCTCGCTGCAATTGCTAATCTGCAAAACCACGACCAAGTGGCGGCGCACTTTGCGCAAATGGCGCGTTTTGGTATTAGCTCGCCGTTCGGCTTCTACGTGTACGCCGATGCGAAAAATCCAGATGTGAATACCATGTACATGAGCCAATCAGGTCTTGGCTTGCCGGATCGCGACTACTACCTGAAAGACGAAGAAAAATTCGTTGAAATCCGTGAAGCGTACAAGTCTTATATCAAAGATGTTTTGGGCTTAGTTGACTACGCTGAAGCAGAAGCGGCCGCAGAAGCCGTACTTGAGCTTGAAACCAAGCTTGCCGAAGTGCAGTGGAGCCGGGTTGAAAGCCGTAACGCGGATAAAACCTACAACAAGAAAACCATGGATGAAGTGAAGGAACTATTGGGCGACTTCAACCTTGGCGCATATACCGAAGCCGCAGGCATTGCTACCGTACAAGATGCAGTGGTGCGTCAACCGTCGTACTTCGAAAGCTTCGGCAGCATGTTTGCTGATGTGCCATTGGAAACGTGGCAGCACTACTTAAGCCTGCGTTTGGTGAATGGTTTTGCCAGCGCACTCAGCGAAGACATCAGCGACCGCCGTTTTGCGTTCTACGGTAAAGTCCTCAACGGTACACCAGAGCAGCAACCTCGCTGGAAACGCGGTGTTGATGCGACTGACGGTGCCCTGGGCGAAGTTCTAGGTCAACTTTACGTTGCTGAATACTTCCCACCAGCGGCGAAGCAGCGCATGGAAACGTTGGTTGATAACCTTATCAAAGCGTACGGCGAGTCAATCAAAGAACTCGACTGGATGAGTGAAGAAACCAAGCAAAAAGCTTTGGAAAAACTCAGCAAGTTTACTCCGTATATTGGCTACCCAAGCGAGTGGCGTGACTACTCGGCATTGGTTGTAACCGAAGACGACTTGGTGGGTAACTACAAGCGTTCTTCTGAGTTCGATTATCAAGAGAATATCAGCAAGATCGGTGAGCCAGTCAAAGAAGAAGACTGGGGCATGACGCCGCAAACGGTGAACGCCTATTACAGCCCAGTGCGTAACGAGATCGTGTTCCCAGCAGGTATCTTGCAACCACCATTCTTTGATTTGAACGCTGAAGACGCGGTTAACTACGGTGGTATCGGTGCGGTTATCGGTCACGAGATCGGTCACGGCTTCGACGACCAAGGTTCAAAGTATGACGGTGACGGTAACTTGCAAAGCTGGTGGACCGATAGCGACCGCGAAGCCTTTGACGAGCGCGGTGCCATGCTCGCGGCCCAATACGATACTTACGAGCCGATCGAAGGTGTATTTGTGAACGGCAAGCTGACTCTTGGTGAGAACATCGGTGATTTGGCGGGTCTGACTATTGCTTACAGAGCTTACAAAGACTCGTTGAATGGTGAAGAGTCACCAGTTCTTGATGGCTTTACCGGTGAACAACGTGTATTCCTTGGCTGGGCGCAAGTTTGGCAGACCAAGCAACGTGACGAGTACACCCGTAACCAAGTACTCAGCGACCCACACTCGCCAGCGTACTACCGTGTGAACGGAACCGTAGTCAACGTTCCAGCGTTTTACGAAGCATTTGACGTAAAACCAGGTGACGAGATGTACATCCCGCCTGAAGAACGCGTGACTATCTGGTAAGAAATGGGTTAGACTGTCGCCATGAACGTTATGACACGCTTACTTATTCTGATGCTTTTGCTGGTGCCACTTGTGGCTCCAGCGTTTGCGGCTGCGCCTGCGAGCGAGGCAACAATGAGTATGCAACATAACGACATGGCGGCAGATCATGCCTGCTGTGAAGACAGTGAAGAAACCAAGGTTCATACAACGACCATGGCTGAACATATGTCCTGTGATGGCAGTTGTGGTGACTGCCAGCACTTTTGTGGTGCAAGCGCGCTAGCCTTGCTACCCAATTACTCTTCAGCCCGTGTCCTGCCCGAACAACGACGCTGGTTGCCTACTTTTGCTCACCTCATTACCCGCAAAGACCGTCTCGAACGTCCACCGATGCCTGCGAACAGCTGATCTCGTTTTTCTCAGTTTGTTTTTGCAGGAGTAATGTATGTTTTTATCTCGATGGATGGTGAGCCTGTTGGCTCTATTACTGGCGTTTAATGTCGTCGCACAAAGTGCCCACGCACAAGATCATGATCATAGCCAACATGGCAGTGAAACGACCGACATGACAGAAAAGACCCCAGCTGAAGAGCAGTTGATGGGTGAAGAAAATGCCGATGAACAGGTGCAATACGTGTGTCCGATGCACAGCCATATTGTGCGCGATGAACCCGGAACCTGTCCGATTTGTGGGATGGATTTAGAACCGCAGAAGCCGACAATAGAGATTCATGTCGAAATTAGCGGTCAGATGCAACAAAATCTGGGTATCACCACCACAACCGTTGCGCGCACGACCCTGTGGCGTTACCTCCCAACCCTTGCCACGGTGCAATGGAATGATGATGCACGTTGGCACATCCATACGCGTGCTGCGGGTTGGTTGGAGCAGTTATTTGTGCGCAGCGAAGGGCAGCGTGTCGCTAAAGGCGACCCTCTGTATAGCATCTACAGCAAAGAGCTAGTGGTCGCTCAGCAGGACTTTTTGCAAGCACTTGATGCGGCAAGTTCGCTTTCTGCACAACAGGCGAAGCGCTTATTACGCGACGGCCGTTTGCGCTTAGAGCTCTTGGGTTTCACTGCGGAACAAATCGCGCAACTCGAACAGAGCCAAGAGATCTTCTATCGCTTGCCAGTGCATGCCAAACAATCAGGTATTGTGACTGCTCTGAACGTTGCCGAGGGCATGTATGTAGAACCTGGAGTGGAGCTCTTAACGATTACCGGCGATGAGAGCGCATGGCTGATTGCCGACGTACCAGAGCGCTACAGTGACTGGCTACGCCCACAAGCTCCAGCGGATGTCACCCTGCCACAAGCGGGCCTCAATGCTTACGAAACCGAAATCGACTATATCTATCCTGAACTTGATGCGCAGGCGAAAACCCAGCGTGTGCGCATTAAATTACCGCAACGCGTCAATGCAACGGAAATTCAGGTCGGTATGCAAGCACGGGTTGAGCTCTACGGTGGTCCAAAGCGCGACGTGCTGGCCGTTCCGGTCAGTAGTCTTATCTTAACTGGCTCGACTAACCGAGTCGTGGTGCAAACCGCGGACAACACTTTCGAGCAACGTGATGTGCATGTTGGCTTAATCGTTGGCGATGAAGCGGAAATCATGCACGGCTTACAAGAAGGTGAGCGTGTGGTCACCTCAGGGCAGTTCCTGCTTGATTCAGAAGCGAGCTTAAAAGCGAGTCGCCTGGGTGGTCAACAGCCGGCAAGCGGAGGCGCCCATGCTCACTAAAATTATCGATTGGAGTCTCGGCAATCGCATGTTGGTGCTGATTGCCGCACTCTTCGCCGCTTGGTTTGGTTGGCGCGCTATGAGCAGTACACCGCTCGATGCCATTCCCGATTTGTCCGATGTCCAAGTGATCGTAAAGACCCCGTACCCAGGGCAAGCGCCGCAATTAGTCGAAGAGCAAGTCACATGGCCGTTAGCTAACTTGATGTTGGCAGTGCCTGGCTCGACCGAAGTGCGCGGTTTCTCGTTCTTTGGCGACTCGTATCTGTATATCTTATTCGAGGAAGGCACCGACATTTATTGGGCCCGCAGTCGTGTCTTGGAGTATTTAAATCAAGCCGCTGAACGTTTGCCTGCTGGCGTGACGCCACGTTTAGGACCTGATGCCAGCGGTGTGGGTTGGGTATTTCAGTATGCCCTGGTGGACCGTTCCGGTGAGCGGCATCTCGGTGAGCTGACAAGTCTACAAGATTGGTTCTTAAAGCAAGAGCTGCAAAGTGTCGCCGGGGTGGCCGAAGTCGCCACTGTCGGAGGTATGGTGCAAGCCTATCAAGTGGTGGTCGACCCTTATCGGTTGCAAACCTATGGCCTAACGCTTGAGCAAGTGCGCAGTACTATCACGAGCGCTAACCAAGAAGTCGGTGGCGGCATTGTTGAGATGGCAGAAGCTGAGTACATGGTGCGTGGCACAGGCTATATCCAGTCGCTTGACGATTTAAAGGAGCTGCCGTTACCCGTGCGGAGCAGCGCTGGCAATGCCATTACCTTAGCCGATGTCGCCACCGTGCGTCGTGGTCCTGAGAGTCGCCGTGGTATCGCCGAACTCGACGGCGAGGGTGAAGTCGTCGGCGGTATCGTAGTGATGCGCCATGGCGAGAATGCTCTTGCGACCATTGAACGTGTGCGCGATAAGCTCAAAACACTGCAGCAAGGTTTGCCTGCAGGGGTCGAAATCGTACCCACCTATGACCGCTCGGCTCTTATCCATCGCGCGGTGGACAATCTCACCACCAAACTCATCGAAGAGATGGTTTTTGTTGGCTTAGTGATTGTTTTGTTCTTGCTACACGTGCGCTCGGCGCTGGTTGTCATCATCACGCTGCCGTTAGCGGTGTTGATGAGTTTTATTGTCATGCGCTGGCTAGGGATCAACGCCAACATTATGAGTTTAGGTGGTATCGCGATTGCCATCGGGGCGCTTGTTGATGCTGCCATCGTGATGGTGGAAAACGCGCACAAGCATTTGCAGTACTATCGTGAAGAATATGGACAAGAAGCGAAAGGCGCGGAGCATTGGCGTTTGATTCGGAACGCCACGATTGAAGTGGGTCCTGCGCTGTTCTTGTCCTTGCTGATTATCACTCTCAGCTTTGTGCCGGTGTTCTCACTTGAGGCCCAAGAAGGTCGTCTGTTTTCGCCATTGGCTTATACCAAAACCTTCGCGATGGCTGCAGCAGCGTTACTAGCCATCACCTTAGTACCGGTGTTAATGGGCTATTTCGTGCGCGGCAAGATTATTAGCGAAGAGCGTAATCCCATCACTCGTGTGCTGATTTGGCTCTATCGCCCGTTTCTACATGGCGTCTTGAAGATGCCAAAAACAGTGGTAGTTATCGCTGTTTTAGTGACAGTAAGTGGTTACTATCCTCTGAGCAAAATGGGCAGTGAGTTTATGCCGACCATGCAAGAGGGTGACTTGCTATACATGCCGACCACGATGCCAGGTATCAGCCCTGGCGCTGTGTCTGAACTGTTGCAACGTACCGACCGCCTAATCAAGCAGGTGCCTGAAGTCGAGCGCGTGTTCGGCAAAACCGGTCGTGCGGATACGGCGACGGACCCAGCGCCGCTGACTATGCTTGAAACCACGATTCAGCTTAAGCCTGAGAGTGAGTGGCGAGAAGGTGTGACCTTGCAAGACATCATTGCGGAGCTTGATGCCACAGTGAATGTACCGGGCATCACCAATGCTTGGGTGCAGCCGATCAAGACCCGTATCGACATGCTATCGACAGGGTTAAAGACGCCGCTGGGGCTAAAAATTGCGGGTCCAGAGTTGAGTGAAATCCAGCGCATAGGCAGTGACTTAGAAGAGCGCTTGGCGGACATTCCTGGCGTCGCATCGGTATTCGCTGAGCGCCCAGCAGCAGGACGCTATTTGGAAATTCGCCCGCGTCTGGCGGAAGCAGCGCGTTATGGCATTGATCAAGCAAGCATTCAACGTTTGATCCAGTTCGCCATTGGTGGCGCGCAGATTGCCGAGACCATCGAAGGGACGGAACGTTATCCGATCACCTTACGGTATCCGCGTGAGTTACGTGATCATGTTGAGCGGATCAAACAGCTACCGCTAATGAGCGCCAATGGCGCTTGGGTGACCTTGGAACAGGTTGCGGATGTGAATGTGACCGATGGTCCTGCCATGATCCGTAGTGAGAATGCGCGTCCAACGGGATGGGTGTTCATCGATGTTGACGCCAATACCCCAGTGGGTGACGTGATTGCCGCCGCGGAGCCAGCACTGGCCGACTATGAGTTACCCGCGCGTTACTCATTGTCATGGTCAGGGCAATACGAGTCGATGCAACGGGTGAAAGCGAAGTTGCAACAAGTCGTTCCGGCCACGCTTGCGGTGATTCTGGTATTACTTTACCTGACCTTCCGCTCCTTTAAACAAGCGCTACTCATCATGGCGACGTTGCCGCTCGCTCTTACCGGTAGCCTGTGGTTCCTCTGGTGGCTTGGCTACAATCTATCGATTGCGGTCGGCGTGGGCATGATTGCTCTTGCTGGGGTTGCAGCGGAGTTCGGCGTGGTGATGTTGCTCTATCTCAACAACGCGTGGCATGCGCGCAAGGAGCGCAATCATGCACAGCTTTACGATGCCATTGAAGAAGGTGCGGTACTACGTGTGCGTCCGAAGGCCATGACGGTGATCACTATCGTCGCTGGCTTACTACCGATTATGTTGACGCATGGTACGGGTAGTGAGGTAATGCAACGCATCGCCGCACCGATGATTGGCGGCATGATATTAGCGCCGTTGCTGTCCTTGTTCGTGTTACCGGCGGTCTATTACTTATGGCACCGCCGGCAATTGAAGGACTAGTTTTCGGTCGTCGTGTGAGGTACGCGCATCACCAGCGCGTACATCACCGGTACCACCACCAGGGTTAGCAAGGTAGCAAAGCCGAGGCCGAACATAATAACCACGGCCATACTGACGAAGAAGTCATCAAACAGCAGCGGTATCATCCCGACAATGGTGGTGACCGCTGCCATCATTACCGGTCGTACCCGGCTGACCGCAGCGTCTTCAAGCGCCTGTAAGGCAGGCTTACCCGCGGCTAATTCAACGCGGATCTGTTCCAACAACACCACGCCATTTTTAATCAACATGCCGCTGAGGCTTAAGAAACCAAGCAGCGCCATAAAGCCAAACGGTTGACCGGTCAGCGCTAGACCTAGGGTTACCCCGATCACGCTCAATGGCACCGTAGTCCACAGTACACCGGCTTGGCGAATCGAACTGAACAGCAATACGGTAATAACGAACATCACTACAAAGGCAAAGGGCAGCGCTTGGAAGATAGCGCTGGTAGCCTTTTTCGAGGCCTCAAACTCACCGCCCCATTCGAGGGCGTAGCCGGTCGGCAGGGGAATTGCTTCAATGTCCGGACGGATACGCTCAAGCACCATGGCAGCGGTCTCTTCGCCAAAAATATCATGGTCAGCCATGACCGTGAGGGTACGCTTACGGTCGCGGCGCAAGATCAGGTGGTCTTCAGCGACCAGTTGCATGTCGTTAACCACTTGCGCGAGAGGAATCGAACGCTGCAGAGCTTGTGAATAAACTTGTAATTCATGCCAATCGGCAATCTCGCGACGTTCTTCAAGCGGCGCTTGTACCACTATAGGAAGAAGCTCCGTGCCATCGCGGAAAACCCCAACGGTTTGGCCACTGAAATTACGCTTCAAGACATCGTTGACATCCGCCTTGGTGACGCCCAAACGGCGTGCGGCGGCTTCGTTGAATTCAGGCTGTAACACTTTGGTGCGCTGGCGCCAGTCGTTGCGCAGATTATAAATGCCGGCGTCTTTGCGCATAATTGCTTCAGCCTCTGCCGCCAATTGATGCAGTACCTCAGGATCAGGGCCACTAAAGCGCGCCTCTATTTTCGCTGTCTGTGACGGCCCCATTTCAACCGGTTTCATTTTGAATTGCACATCGGGCTGCTGTTGTTGCAAATAGGCGGTGAGATCTCTGTCGATTTGCCGCAGTTGCTCATTGTTATCGGCACGCAATATCAGCTGAGCATAGCTTTCATAGGACTTTTCAACCATATAGGTCAGGGTAAACCGCGGCGCACCTTGACCAATGGTACTGGCGACATAGGTAAGCTCCGGATGTTCTTTTTTAAGGTAGTCTTCGAGCTCGGTCACTTGCGCCGCAGTGGCGCGAATATCGGTGCCTTGCGGGTACCAGACATCGACAAACAGCATCGGCGTGGTTGATGGCGGAAAGAACGATTGCTTGATCGTGGTAAAACCGACACCCGCGAGGACGAGCAGGGTCAGCATGCCCACCATGGTCAACTTACGCCATTTCAGGAACACATTTAAAAAGCGGCGGTAGCCACGGAAAACCCAATGCTGATAAACATGGTCGTCATCTTCCGGCTGTTCCTTGGCGCTGCGTGCGCGGGCATCACGGCGATACAAAATATTACCTAAAAAGGGCGTCAGTGTGATGGCGGTAAACCAGCTCAAAAACAGCGAAATAAACAGCACCCAAAACAGCGAATTGGCATATTCACCACTGGCGTCTTTCGACAAACCGATAGGCGCGAAGGCAATAACGGCAACGGCGGTGGCACCCAATAGCGGCCAGATATTTTGTTGCACAATAACGCTGGCGGCTTGGATGCGCGACAAACCGCGTCGTACACCGACCAGCATGCCTTCCGCTATGACAATAGCGTTATCCACCAGCATACCAAGAGCAATAATTAAGGCGCCGAGCGATACGCGCTGCAGCTGGATATCCATGAGATACATGAAGATAAAGCTGCCGAGTACAGTGATCAGCAACACACCACCGATCAGTACGCCGCTGCGTAAGCCCATGGTTAAAAGCAGGGCAATAACGACGATAGCAACCGCTTCGGCCAAGTTGAGTAAGAAGTTCTGCACTGATTCATCAACCTCGGCGGGCTGATTATAAATGTAGCGCCACTCCATGCCGGCGGGCTGTGCATACTTGAGCTCACTGAGTCGTTGCTCGACGCGTTGGCCGACCTCGACCACGTTAACGTCAGAGGTAAACGAAATTCCGAGCCATAATGAGTCTTCCCCATTGAAGCGCACGAGGTGGCTGGGGATTTCTTGATAATCGCGTTTCACCGTGGCCACGTCTTTCAAGAGTATACGTTCGTTGGCTCCGGGATTACTAATCATCAAGTTAGCGAGGTCGGCTACTTCGGCAAACTCACCGGTGGTGTGTAAACGAATTCGCTCGCTACCACTCAATACGCGGCCCGCATCACTGACGGCATTCTGTGTTTGCAACAAGTTCACGACTTGCTGTGGTGCGATGCCAAAGTTCGCCAGCTTGGTACGGGATATCTCGACGATGACTTGCTCTTGTTGCTCACCCGCAACAGTGACTTTGCCAACACCGTCAACCAGCACTAACTCACGACGCAGAAAATCAGTGTAATCTTTGATGTCTTCATAGCTGTAGCCCTCTCCGGTAATAGCAAGCATAATGCCGTAAACGTCGGCGAAATCATCGCGCACCATGGGCTGCCCAGCACCAGGGGGCAGGCGCCGGCTTACGTCATTTACCTTACGGCGAAGCTCATCCCAGATCTGCGGCATATCATCGGCACGCAGCGTCGTTTTCATGTCCACCGTAATTTGGCTTAAGCCCGGTTTCGAGATTGAACTTACATGGTCAATGTCACCGAGCTCTTGAATGGCGTTCTCAAGGCGATAGGTGACCTCTTCTTCCACTTGTTGCGCAGTGGCGCCCGGGTAGGTCGTGATGACCATGGCCTTTTTGAGGGTGAATTCTGGGTCTTCGAGTCGGCCAATGCTAGTAAGTGCTAACACACCGCCGACAAACAGCAGAATAAGCAACATCCAACTGGTAGTGCTGCGACGTATACTAAAGCGTGCGATATCCATTACAGACCGCGCTCCTTCACCCAAGGGCGAACTTTTTGCCCGTCACGCAAGGCATGGACACCCGCCACGACCACCTGCTCGCCGGCGCGCAGACCGGCGGTAATTTCAATTGCCTCACCGGTGACACTGCCGGTGCTTACTTGTCGTTGGCTAACTTGCTGGCTCTCTGGGTCAAAGACCCAAACCCGCGGCTCAGCTTCAGGGGTTTCGGTGGTAGCCGAAAATACTGCACTGGTAGGCACGTAGACACCGTCGGCAGGCTTGTTGGAAACCGCACCTGAGTCGACACGAACAGATGCGGACATGCCGGGGAGCACGTTAAAGTCTTGCGGCGTCGGCATGGTGAACACGACTTTGTAGGTATTGGTTGCTGGGTCAGCGGTGGAATCCCATTCTTTTAGCTGCGCGCGATAAACTTTTTCCGGCTGCGCGGTAAAGCGCACCTCCGGTTGGTAGTCAGTGCGGCGCTGCACACGAGCAAATAGTTGCTCTGGCACATTAATACTTATGTCGATGGCTTCATCCATTTGCAAGGTCGCAATAGGCCGTTGGGGTTGCACGGTTTCGAAGTTTTCGACGAAAACATGGGCAATAGTGCCGGCAAAAGGAGCACGCAGCTCGGTGTAGTTAAGATTGGCTTTGGCCGTTTCTAGATTGGCACGCGACACCTCAAGGTTGGCTTTCACCTCATCGAATTGCTGCGGCGAAATCACTCCTTCATCAACGAGGTTCTTGGTGCGCTGATACTGTGCGTTGGCTAATTCAAAGCGTGCCTGAGCTTGATCGACCACGAGCTGGTAGTCCTTCGGATCGAGCTTCGCTATTAAATCACCCTGTTGTACCTGCACGCCAGGCTGCCCCGGAAATTGAGTTATCTCACCGGCCACCCGAAATGCAACCTGCGCAACTTGCGCAGCCTCAATCACCGCCGGAAATTCGCGAAAACGCTCATTGCTGGCGCTACCTACCGTGTACAGCTTTACTGGCTGCACCACCTCTTCGCGTTCTTGCTGCGCTGGTGCCTCGCTGCATGCGGCTAACGTGCACAAGCTAAAAAGTAGGACTAAGTTTCGAACCATGAACTTCCCCTGCATCGGTCATGCGATTTAATGCTTGTTAGTTTAGTCGCTTAAAATGTAAAGTAACACTGAATAAAAATTAAAAAGAAGATAAGAAAAGTTTAGAAAGCGTTGTTTGCTATTTGATGTTTGCACGCTCACTTCGTTCGCTTTTTGTTTAAACAAACAACAAACAGCGAATAGCAAACAACGCCTTTTCGGGATTACCATGAAATTAAGTCAGTTAGAAATGCTAGTGCTGCTCGCCGAGACCGGCTCGGTGCAGGGCGTATCTGAGCGCATGCATCGGACCCAGGCAGCGATCAGCATGGCATTGAAGAATCTCGAGGAAGATGTCGGCTTTCCGCTGTTTGACCGTAGCGGTTATCGCTTGAACTTGTCGCCGCAGGGGCGGCAGTTTTTGCGTCAAGCGCGCGAGGTGGTAAAACAACAGCAGCGCCTTCATTCTCTGGCCTCGCAGCTGCAAACCGGGGCCGAGCCTCAATTACGGCTTACCTACGACTATACCTGTGCACCGTCAGTGCTTTTTGCCGCCATTAAGCAAGTGCAGAATTCCTACCCAGCGACCGAGCTGCTGCTGAGTGGCGACTCACAATTGCGGGCTTTGCGGCGTATTCGTGAAGGTGAGGCTGAGCTGGCATTGTGCCCATGGTTACCAATCTTTCGCCAGCATGGTGACTTTGAAACGGTGCGCGTGCGCCCATTTGAGCTATTGGTGGTTTGTTCACCGATGCTGCTGGAGGGTTTAGCATTGAATCGTTTGCAGCGACAAGATTTGTTGGAGCTGCCGATGTTGATACCACAAGATCAAGATATTGGTATCGATTTGGACAAGATCATGCGCATGCCAGGTCAGCAGCGTATTCGCGTGAATGACTCAATTACCCAGCGCGAATTGCTGCTGGCAGGCATGGGCTGGGGCATTATTCCAAGCGACCTTGTTGGCGATGCATTACAACGGCATGCGCTCGAGCGCATCGATATTCCTGGTTTTATGACCCACGTGAACCTCGAGGTTCACCTTGTGCGCTCCGCGGAACGTATCGCTGGTCCCGCGGAAGAGCTTATCTGGCGTCACTTTAGTGGCAACGCACTTAAAGGTAAGCGCGCGCTTTAAAGCTCGGCAATAGGGTAATGACGGCTTCGACATCCCATGTTGCTGCAGATGGGTTGCTACCACCGACACTCGCAAATAGTGCGTAGCCTTGCAGTTCTGCGCCAGTTCGCGCGAGCGCCGCAGCGATATCGGCATCACGGCTTACCAGCATGTCCGACATAATGTCTTGCTGCGCCAATTGAATATCTTGCGCGATGCTGCCAGCGAAGTTTTCTACCTTATAGGTGTACTTATAAACTTGCTGTGCCTGCACAGCAGGTTGCCGTGCGCTATCGTCTTGCGTGATTGAGTTAGCCATTGCGCTGGCGCTAAAGCCAAGCACTAAAGCTGTGGTACATAAGGTTTTTACTACTTTGTTGGTGCGTGTTTTCATAGTTAGGTCCCCCCGTTCGACCTGTATATTAAGATAGCTCTAAGACGTAAAAGGTTTATGTCAGCTATATATTTTTTCGTCACCAACTGTAAGCAGATGTAAAAACACGAAAAACGATGTTTGCTATTCGCTGTTTGTTCTTTGTTTAAACCAACAGCGAACATCGAACATCGAACATCGAACATCAAACAACGCTCTTATTCATGCTGTTTATGCTAAAGATTAGGTTTTATGTCGCTGTATGAATTTTAATTAGCCCGCAAAACCCCTATAATTGCGCCCAAAATTTTCACCCCTAATTTCATCCGCATAGCAAAGTAGAGGTAATCTGTGCTGCAAGACTATCGTAAGCATGTTGAAGAGCGCGCTGCTGAAGGCATCCCACCGAAGCCATTAACTCCAGAGCAAGTCGCTGATCTCGTAGAATTATTGAAGAACCCACCAGCTGGCGAAGAAGCTTTCTTGGTTGAGTTGTTGTCTGAGCGTGTACCGCCAGGTGTTGATGAAGCTGCTTATGTTAAAGCTGGTTTCTTATCTGCCATCGTCAAAGGCGAAGCATCAAGCCCAGTGATTAGCAAGCAAGACGCTGTGAAATTGCTAGGTAACATGCACGGTGGTTACAACATCGTGACCTTGGTTGAGCTGCTTGATGACGCTGAACTAGGTGAATTAGCTGCCTACGAACTGAAGCACACCTTGCTCATGTTCGACGCCTTCCACGATGTGGAAGAAAAAATGAAAGCCGGCAATGCGTTGGCGAAAGAAGTTGTGGAATCATGGGCTGCTGGTGAGTGGTTCACGAGCCGCAATGAAATGCCAGAGCAAATCAAAGCCAGCGTATTCAAGGTAACTGGCGAAACCAACACTGACGACTTGTCGCCTGCGCCAGACGCATGGTCGCGCCCAGATATTCCTTTGCACGCAAAAGCCATGTACAAAATGCCGCGCGAAGGCGTGACTGACGCAGCGAAGCAAATTGAAGAACTAAAAGAGAAGGGTCACCCAGTTGCATTTGTAGGTGACGTTGTCGGTACCGGTTCTTCACGTAAATCAGCGACCAACTCTGTGTTGTGGTACATCGGTGAAGACATGCCAGGTACACCAAACAAGCGTGCTGGCGGCATCTGTATTGGTGGTAAGGTTGCGCCAATCTTCTTCAATACCATGAAAGACGCTGGTGCGTTGGTGTTTGAAGCTGACGTCGAAAAAATGAACATGGGCGATGTGATCACAATCTTCCCATATGAAGGCAAAATCGAAAACGAAGCGGGCGAAGTGATTGCTGAGTACGACTACGCGTCACGCGTCATTCTTGACGAAGTGCGTGCGGGCGGTCGTATCAACTTGATCATCGGTCGTGGTTTGACTGAAAAAGCACGTGAAGCTCTGGGCATGGGTCCATCGGACTTGTTCCTTAAGCCTGAGCAACCGGCTGATTCTGGCAAGGGTTATACCTTGGCACAGAAGATGGTAGGTAAAGCTTGTGGTATGGAAGGCGTGCGTCCAGGGACTTACTGTGAACCGAAGATGACGACTGTGGGCTCGCAAGATACCACCGGTCCAATGACCCGTGACGAGTTGAAAGACTTGGCATGCTTGGGCTTCACTGCCGATTTGACCATGCAGTCATTCTGTCACACGGCTGCGTATCCGAAGCCAGTGGACATCGATACTCAGCACACGCTGCCTGATTTCATCATGAACCGTGGCGGTGTATCGCTGCGTCCAGGCGACGGTATCATCCACAGCTGGTTGAACCGTATGTTGCTGCCAGACACTGTCGGTACTGGCGGTGACTCGCACACGCGTTTCCCATTAGGTATCTCATTCCCAGCGGGTTCAGGCTTGGTTGCTTTCGCAGCTGCCACTGGCGTTATGCCATTGGATATGCCTGAATCGGTACTTGTGCGCTTTAAAGGCGAAATGCAGCCGGGCATCACCTTACGTGATTTGGTTCACGCGATTCCTGCGTTTGCGATTAAGCAAGGCTTGTTGACCGTTGAAAAGCGCGGCAAGAAAAACGCGTTCTCAGGTCGTATCTTGGAAATCGAAGGTCTTGATCACCTGACCGTTGAACAAGCGTTTGAGCTTTCTGACGCCTCAGCTGAGCGTTCTGCTGCGGGTTGTACGATTAACCTTTCTGAAGAGTCAGTGGCTGAATACCTACGCTCGAACATCACCATGCTGCGTTGGATGATCAACGAAGGCTACGGTGACGTGCGTACCCTTGAGCGCCGTGCCCGTAAGATGGAAGAGTGGTTAGCCAACCCATCGTTGATGCGTGCTGATGCTGATGCAGAATATGCAGAAGTCATTGAAATCGACTTGGCTGAAATCAAAGAGCCAATCGTTTGCTGCCCGAACGATCCAGACGACGCGAAGTTCTTAAGCGAAGTTGCTGGCGACAAAGTTGACGAAGTCTTCATCGGCTCGTGCATGACCAACATCGGTCACTTCCGTGCGGCGGGTAAGTTGCTCGAGAAGAACTCTGATCCGTTAAACACGCGTCTGTGGATTGCACCACCGACCAAGATGGACGAAGCACAACTGCGTGAAGAAGGTTACTACAACATCTACGCTAACAACGGCGTGCGCACCGAAATGCCAGGTTGTTCACTGTGTATGGGTAACCAAGCCCGTGTTGAACCAGGTGCGACCGTGTTGTCGACCTCAACGCGTAACTTCCCGAACCGCTTGGGCGATGGCGCAAATGTTTACCTGACCTCTGCCGAACTCGCAGCGGTGGGCGCTATCTTAGGCAAATTGCCAACGCCAGCGGAGTACATGGAATACGCAGCTGACATCAACGCCATGGCTGGCGAGGTTTATAAGTACTTAAACTTCGACCAAATGGCGGACTTCCGTGCCGCGGAAGATGCTGCGAAGCAGAACATTATTCCGACCATCGAAGTGGCATAATATATCGCAATTGATATATTTATATCTCTTTAAGCATAAAGCGCGACCTCACCGTCGCGCTTTTTTTATGCTTGCATTAGAGAGGGCAGCCCTCCCTCATGCTCCTATTTGCGGGCCGACCTCTGCCCTAGGGATATTAGCGGCGAGTGGTGTACGTTAAATCTCGATCAATCGTGGATCTTTTATATGGGTGTAGAGCGTGCCGATAACAGCAGCGAAAAAGGGGATATTGAGAGAATAATTGATGGTGTCAGTGTGAACGAAATTTGCTTTTGAATTAATTTCAATAAGTGTTGGATTGTGGTGTTTATCGAACAGCAGATCAATCCCTAATAATCCGTACTCACGGGTTGAACTGGCAGCAATAAGCTCGCTTAGAACAGGTTTTAATAAGCTTATCTTTTGTTTGAGCTGGGCCAATTTTAATTCGAAGTTGGGTAATTCAGCCGTGCGCATCATTTTTATCGCGCTGCCGACTTCTGTATAACCGCTATGATCAACTTGAACTGCAAAGTCCGTTGCATTTTCAGAGTAGGGCACGCTGTGAATCATTACGAAGCCGTCGTCAAATAGAAAAACGCGCTTGTCATAAATCAGCACGTACGCTCGAGCGGTGTATTTATGCGCATTAATTAATTCTATGCCAGCTACTTGTTCCTGAATGATGTGATGAGGAGGCAATTGGAATTCAACAAGTTCCTGCGCAGTTAAACATTGAATCCCTTTCCCACTGGTAGAACAGGTCGGCTTAATAAACCAGATTTTATTCGTAGCGTTTGGGGAGTCTAGTGCATCGGATACCGACGTGAAACTTGCTGGAAATAAATCACTTATATTTAAGGAGTTGATTTTACTTGCGATAAAACCTTTGTTGTCGTATTTCTGTAGGGTCGGATAATGAAGTAGGCGAAAAAAAGCTTCGGTGATTTCTGGATGCTCGCCATAATAATTATCCCAATAACTAAAAGGGCGCAGGTGAGAGAAAAATAACAACTTGCCTGCTACTTTAATAAAAGCAGCATCGACAATTCTGCGCGCGCGGTTGCAAAAAATCGTGGGTTGAGCAGGCATAGTTTTGCTGATACAAGTTGTTAGTTAATAGCCTATGCTAGGCATAGAATTAAAAGCTAGCAACCAAAAGCATCGATAAAATAATGATCTAAATAAAATAAATAAAAGGAACTAGAAAATGGAAAACGTACAGGAAACAACTGTTATTACCGGACCGAGCAAAGACGAACGTACTTTTGCTATGTTGCTGCACCTTTCACAATTCTTGGGCTACATCATTCCGTTTGCCGGTTTTATTGCACCGTTGGTCATGTGGCTTATCAAAAAAGACGAAAGTGCTTATATCGATGCTCACGGTAAGGTTGTCTTTAACTGGATTATTTCAGCGTTTATATGGGGAATTATCGGGGCCATCTTAACTTTCGTGGTTATTGGTATCTTCATCCTCATTGCTCTGGCTATTTGCCATATCGTGTTTGCTATCGTGGGTGCGATACGAGCTAACGACGGTGTCATCCAAAATTACCCGCTAACCATCAAGTTCTTCAACGTTTAACAATTGCTATAACCCCCAAGCCCCGCAAGGCCTAGAAGCTAGCATGAGGGAGGGCTGCCCTCTCTCATGCTAGTCAAAAAAGGGGGGCGTCTGCCCCCCGGGGTTAGAGTTGCGAGTCGATCCAGTTGCGGATTTCTGTTTCGAGGACGTCGAGCGGGATGCTGCCGTTCTTCAATACTTGGTAGTGGAACTCACGCAGGTCAAACTTGCCACCCAAGGTTTCTTCGGCTTCACGACGCAGTGAGCGGATCAGCATTTCACCCAACTTATACGACAGGGCTTGTCCAGGCCAGGTGATGTAGCGGTCGATTTCGGTACGTACGTTGTGCAAGCTCAGAGCAGTGTTTGAGGCCATAAAGTCCATGGCTTTCTCACGACTCCAGCCCATTGAATGCATGCCGGTGTCGACGACTAAGCGTGCGGCGCGCCACATTTCATAGCTCAAGCGGCCGAAGTTGCTGTACGGGTCCTGGTAGAAACCGGCTTCAAGCCCCAGCCACTCTGAATACAAGCCCCAGCCTTCACCGAAGGCGGAGATGTAGGTGCGTTGGCGATAAGAAGGAACGCCCTCCATTTCGCGCGCTAGAGCATTTTGCAAGTGATGGCCTGGAACAGCCTCGTGCAAGGTCAAAGCTTCCAATTGATACAGCGGACGACGGTCCAACGCATAGGTGTTCACCCAATAAAAACTGGCGCGGTCGTCACGCGAGGTGCCGGCGTAACGGCCAGTGGTGTACTTCGGTGCAATTTCCGCGGGCACTGGTGCAACGCCATAAGGCTGGCGCGGCAATAATTTAAAGAACTTCGGCAATTCGCCGTCCATGCGCTTCGAAATATAGGAAGCTTCTTTAAGTAGCTCTTCCGCTGTTTCGGGATAAAACCGAGGGTCGGTCCGTAAAAACTCAACAAAGGCATCAAAGTCACCTTCAAATCCTGTTGACTCAATCACCTGCATCATTTCATTACGAATACGTGCGACTTCAGTTAACCCGCGCTCGTGGATCTCTTCTGGCGTTAACGCCAACGTCGTAAAGTGCTCGATACGATTCTGATAATAGGCATCACCGTTTGGCAAAAATGAGGCGCCAATGGTTTCGCGGCAATTAGGCAAGTACTCCATCACCATAAAGTCGAAATAGCTCTGATAAGCGGGAATGACTTGCTCGTCGATGACCGCTGCAGCCTGTGCTTGTAATTCAGCCCACTGTGCGTCGGTGATAAAATTAGGTTGTGAACGCAAAGGCTCATAGAAAACACTTTCTTCTGGAGCCTGCACAATAAATGCAGCAATGCTGTCTTCAAAGCCAACCATCGATGCGCGTGGTTGGGTATACCCTTCAGCCAAGCCACGCTCTAACCAAGCCGTTTGCTCGGTCATGTAGCGGGGAATGGTACCTAATTTGGCAACATAGTTTTGGTAGTCTTCGTAACTGCGTAGCGCAGTGTTGCGAACCATAAATGATAGCGAGCTATGAAAGCCACCTTCGGCATTTAATGGCATGTAATGCTCATTAAAATCGTAGGCATCGACTTCATTTTGCAGACGATAGGTGAGCATGCGCCAATTAATGTACTCTTCACGCGATAGGGCTGCGGTATCAATGTCTTTCAACTCATTGAGCCATGCGCGCTGCTGCTCGGCGCGGGCGGCGACAGCTTCCGGAGTCATCGAAGGTAAGCTAGCCGCTGAGTTTTCACTGCCAACTGGGTTCTGCATGCCTTCCCACACCCGCGTGGCGACCTCGGTAAAGCGCGCATCTTCGCTCATAACCTGCACCGAAGAAGCGCTGTCGGACTGCGCTGAAGAGCCCGTGGTCGCGGCACAGCCGCCCAAAACCATAGCCAATGATGCCGCCATTAAAGTAGTTGTAAAACGCCGTGAAGCTCCCATAATAACTCCGCTTAATTTATGATTTTTTTCGAGTAAACTTTGCTAAACTGACAAGCATTGTATGCTAGGGAAACGAGAGCGCAAGAATCTTGCGACCAAGCAACCACATTCCACGAATAACGAATAACGAACAACGAATAACGAACAACGATAAAGGACTACGCATGGCACAAGCGCAAAAAGGCATCTACGCCGAACCTAATTTGCACGGCCTGACCATGTTACTCAACGTCATGACCGACGACGTCGAGAACATGCGCCGTAAGCTTGCCCGTATTCCAGCGCTAATTGAAGAGCTCGATGAACGCTTTTCCGAAGCTTTACTTAGTGGTTATGTGGCTATCGGCAGCGATTATTGGGACATTCTCTACCCCAATCAAAGGCCGCCCCAACTCGGTCAATTTCCCGACCTCCGTGATGGCGACCGCCAAGCACCGCGCGAACCTGTTGATTTGCTGCTGACCCTGCGCTCTGATCGTTTTGATGTGAACTACCACAGCGCCCGCGCCATCCTTGAGTGGCTCGGGCACGATGTTGAGCTAACCGAGCAGGTCCCTACCTTTCGCTTTATGGACGGTCGCGACCTTACCGGCTTTATCGATGCTCCTGAAAACCCACGCGGGATTCGACGCAGGCAACTGGCGTTAATTCATGCCGACGATGACGCGGATTTCGCTAACGGCAGTTATTTGTTCGTGCAGAAATTCCGCCATGACCTGCGGCGTTGGGAGCAAATGACGCAAGAGATGCAAGAATTTGTCATCGGCCGCAAGAAATTAACGGGCGAAAAAATCAGTGAGGCAGGTTTGCACATGGTCACTCATGCGCAGAAAGCCAAAATGCAGGACGACAAAGAACAGCCGTTACAAATGCTGCGGCAGAATATGCCGTGGGGTGACATGCGGGAGCAGGGCTTACTTGCTATGTACTTTACCGCTCGACCGCTTGATGTGGTGCGCTGGCTGAAGCAGCGCTACTACGAAGACGATAACGGTGATTATGACCCGCTTCTGGACTACACCGAAGCTGTCACTAACGCCGCCTATTTCGTCCCTTCTATCGACTTTTTAAACAAGCTGTAGCCCGTGGTTCTACCACGGGGTATGTCGAATTGAACGCACATCTTTGAAATGTCAGGTTGGACCCGTGGTAGAACCACGGGCTACGTAACGCTCTCAAACAACTCGCGCACTTTTTGCAGGGTAAAATCAATATCGGAAACCTTCACCGGCGCGATAAAAATAGTGTCATCACCAGCGATAGTACCGAGCACGCCTTCTTTTTTCCCGACCGAGTCCAGCAAGCGCGCAATCAGTTGTGCCGCACCCGGCGACGTGCGAATAATCACCATTACATCATTATGCTGAATATCTAAAACAAGCTGGGATAATGGTGCGCGTGTCGAAGGAATGCCAAGCTCGGCCGGCAAGCAATAGACCATTTCTTGTCGTGCATTGCGGGTGCGAACCGCACCGTACTTTGACAGCAAACGGGAGACCTTTGACTGACTTATATTATCGTGGCCACGAGCCTTCATCGCTTCTACAATCTCGCTTTGCGAGCCGTAGCGCTCTTCTTTGAGTAAGCCTTTAAAGGTTTCGATCATTGCATCTGATTTCGCACTTGCCATGTTCCGCTGCTGCCTCTTATTTTTCTTCTTTCACGACCAAAAGGACAGTCTATCGCACTTGTGCCAAAACGCCTAGCTAGCGCCTTCTTGGTTGTAATTTCGGCGGTTTTGCAGTAGTCTTTCGGCACCAAAATTTTCCCCAACCCAACAACTGGATGGAGTCTGAGATGAAAGTTGCAGTTTTAGGTGCAGCTGGCGGAATCGGCCAAGCACTATCATTACTTTTGAAAACCCAATTACCTGCTGGATCTGAGTTGGCGCTGTACGACGTAGCGCCGGTAGTACCAGGTGTTGCTGTTGATCTCAGCCACATCCCAACTGCCGTAGACGTGAAAGGCTACGGTAAAGATGACTTAGCTCCAGCATTGGTTGGCGCTGACATTGTGTTGATCCCTGCAGGCGTTCCACGTAAGCCTGGCATGGACCGTTCTGACCTGTTCAACATCAATGCTGGCATCGTTGCCAACTTGGTTGAAGCCATCGCTGACAACTGCCCGAACGCTTGTGTCGGTATCATCACCAACCCAGTGAACACCACCGTTGCCATTGCCAAGCGTGTGCTTGAGAAAAAAGGCGTTTACAACAAAAACAAACTGTTCGGTGTGACCACGCTTGACGTGATCCGTGCAGAAACCTTTGTTGCGGAAATCCACGGTAAGAACCCGTCAGAAGTGCAAGTTCCAGTTATCGGCGGTCACAGCGGTACCACCATCCTGCCATTGCTGTCACAGACCGGTTTGAGCTTCACTGACGAGCAAATCGAACAGTTGACGCACCGCATCCAAAATGCCGGTACTGAAGTTGTTGAAGCCAAAGCTGGCGGCGGCTCAGCGACCCTTTCAATGGGGCAGGCAGCGGCACGTTTCTGCTTGTCATTGGTTAAAGCTCTCGAAGGCGACAACAGCGTTGTAGAATGCACCTACGTTGAAACCGACGGCCAAGACGCATTGTTCTTCGCACACCCTGTACGTTTAGGTAAAAACGGTATCGAAGAAATTTTACCGTATGGCGAGCTGAGCGCTTTTGAAGAAAAAGCCAAAGCTGCAATGCTTGACGGACTGAAAGGTGATATCCAGACTGGTTTAGACTTCGTTAAGTAAGTCGAAGCCAAAACGGATAAACATTCGACGCCGGGTTCGCTGCCAAAGCGCCCGGCGTTTTTGTAAGTGAAGCAGCGCGTCGTAAGTATCAAGGTTCGTACTTTATGGTTCTGTTCGGTCTATCGATTCCCAGTCAACCGCGGGCGGTGTTCCCCACACTGAGCGTGATGCTCTTGTTGACACTGATAATGCTGCTACCAGCAGCCACACTGCAAGCGCTGAAACTCGACCGCGAGAGCTTTGTCGCCGGCGAGCAACTTTGGCAGTTGCTCACTGGACAGCTAGTGCATCATGATTGGCAGCACTTAGGTTTAAACCTGCTGGGCTTATTAGTTTGCTGGGCGCTCTTTATCGATCACCAACAAGGCTGGCGACGTTGGCTCGGCGTACCTTTAATTATGTTGAGTAGTAGTTTGGCGCAAGTCTATTTTGACCCCCAAGTGCGTTTTTATGCCGGTTTCTCGGGCACGCTTTATGGTCTTTTCGCCTATTGCGCACTCACCGACACCCTGCAAAAGCGCTGGCTTGGCGCGCTGATATTAATCGGCGTATGCGGTAAAGTTGTGTACGACATTTTCACCTTACCGGAGTTCAGTGGACTCGCTTTCGCCGCCCATGCGGGAGGTGTTGTTGCTGGACTTTTACTCGCTTTTCTTTGTAAAATCTTAACCTTAAACCATAGCTAGCGAAGCAGAATGAAGTTATCTGAAATTAATGCGCTAATGGCTGCCGATATGCGCGGTGTTAACCAGCTGATTGGGCAGGAACTGCAGTCCGATGTTGCGCTTATTAACCAGCTCGGTCTCTATATTGTCAATAGTGGTGGCAAGCGCTTGCGTCCGCTACTGGCGGTGACTGCAGCGCGTGCTGCAGGGTATCAAGGGCAAGGGCATCTCACCTTAGCCACCATTATCGAGTTTATCCATACCGCGACTTTGTTGCACGACGATGTGGTCGATGCCTCAGAATTGCGTCGCGGCAAAGAAACCGCCAACGCTGTGTTTGGTAACGAGGCGAGCGTATTGGTAGGGGACTTTCTTTATACACGCGCGTTTCAACTGATGGTGACGCTGGATTCCATGAAAGTCATGAAGATCCTCGCCGACGCGACCAATATCATCTCTGAAGGTGAAGTCCTGCAGCTGATGAACTGCAACGACCCCGACACCACCGAGGCCAGCTATTTCGACGTCATTTACGGCAAGACCGGCAAATTGTTCGAAGCCGCAACCCAACTGGGAGCCGTGCTTGCCAACGAGAGCGACACCGTAGAAGCCGCACTCACAGCTTACGGACGTCATCTTGGCACCGCGTTCCAATTGGTAGACGACTTACTTGATTACACGGCAGACAGCGAAGTCATGGGTAAACAGGCCGGTGATGACCTTGCTGAAGGTAAACCGACGCTGCCGTTACTGTACGCGATGTGGCACGGTAACGCAGAAGAAGCACAACTGATTCGCGGCGCCATCGAACAAGGCGACGGCCGTGAGCACCTGCAGACGATTCTGAAAGCGATGCAACGCACTGGCGCACTCGATTACACCCGTGAACGTGCGCTCAAGGAAGCGGAGCTGGCGCAACAACAGTTAGCAGCGCTACCGGCATCAGAGTACCGCGATGCGCTACACGCACTAGCCGACATAGCCACAGATCGTGTTTCGTAAAAACCGTTGCTCGATGTTCGCTGTTTGTTGTTGGTTTAAACAAAAAGCGAGCACAGCGAGCGTGCGAACAGCGAATAGCAAACAACGCTTTTAGGCCTTTACTCCCGCAGGGAGTTTGTTTATAATTCGCGCCCTGATTTAAAACTAAACGTGCTCGTAAGAGCGAATCGGAGAAATTTATGTACGCAGTATTCCAAAGTGGCGGTAAGCAACACCGTGTTACTGAAGGCCAAATCGTCCGCCTGGAAAAGCTGGAAGCAGCCACCGGTGATGTGGTTGAGTTCGACCAAGTATTAATGCTGTCGAACGGTGACGACGTGAAAATCGGCGCGCCTTTTGTTTCTGGTGGATCCGTTAAAGCGGAAGTGGTCAACCATGGTCGTGCCGACAAAGTGAACATCATCAAGTTCCGTCGTCGTAAGCACCACATGAAACATCAAGGTCATCGTCAGTGGTTCACTGAAGTGAAAATCACTGGTATTAACGGTTAATTAAGGAGTAACGACACATGGCACACAAAAAAGCTGGTGGTTCAACCAAAAACGGTCGTGACTCAGAAAGTAAACGTCTGGGTGTAAAGCGCTTCGGTGGTGAGTCAGTATTGGCAGGTAGCATCATCGTTCGTCAACGTGGTACTCGTTTCCACGCTGGTGACAACGTAGGTATCGGTCGTGACCACACTTTGTTCGCTAAAGCGGACGGCAAAGTTTCTTTTGCGGAGAAAGGTCCTAAGAACCGCAAATACGTTAGCATCGTTACTGAATAAGTTTCAGTCGCGCTAACGCAAGACAAAGAAACCCCGTCCTTTGTGGCGGGGTTTTTTAATATCAGCAGGTAAGGTTTTAAGATGAAGTTTGTAGATGAAGCAGAAATTCGCGTAGAAGCGGGCGACGGTGGTAACGGCGTTGTCAGTTTTCGTCGTGAAAAATACATCCCAAAAGGTGGCCCCGATGGTGGTGACGGTGGTGATGGCGGTGACGTTTATCTAGAAGCCGATGAAAACCTAAATACCTTGCTCGATTACCAATTTGAACATATCCACAAGGCCCAGCGTGGCCAGAACGGTATGGGTAAAAACTGTACCGGTAAACGTGGCGAAGATATTATTCTCAAGGTGCCAGTAGGTACCCGCGCAACGGATCAAGAAACCGGAGAAACCCTTGGTGATTTAACCAAGCATGGCATGCGCCGTATGGTCGCTAAAGGTGGCTTTCACGGTCTTGGCAACGCGCGCTTCAAAAGCAGCACCAACCGTGCGCCGCGCCAAAAAACCAATGGCACGCCTGGGGAAGTTCGTACTCTTAAACTCGAATTGATGCTGTTGGCTGATGTTGGCCTGCTGGGTATGCCCAACGCCGGTAAGTCGACTTTTATACGCTCTGTTTCAGCTGCGAAACCGAAGGTCGCCGACTATCCGTTTACCACACTCGTGCCGAACCTTGGTGTCGTGCGTCCGGTACCACATGCCAGTTTCGTTATCGCCGATATCCCTGGTTTGATTGAAGGCGCCGCCGAGGGAGCTGGCTTGGGTATTCAATTCCTTAAGCACCTTGAGCGCTGTGGTCTCTTATTGCACTTGGTTGATCTCGCACCGTATGACGGCACCGATCCAAGTACGCAAGCGGTTACCATCGTCAACGAGTTGGAAAAATACAGCCCTAAATTGGCCGAAAAACCACGCTGGTTGGTTGTCAATAAAGTTGATTTGCTCACGGACGAAGAAGCTGAAGAGCGTCTGGCAGAGCTCAAAGAAGCCCTGGACTGGGACGGCCCAGTATACAAAATCTCAGCGCTGAGCAAAAAGGGCACGGAACAATTGTGCAAAGAGATCATGACCTATCTTGAGCACTTGCCGAAGCCGAGTGCTGAAGAAGAAGCAGAGCAAGCGCAGCAAACGACTGAGTTTAAATGGGACACGTATCATCAAGAGCAGCTTGACGGCTACGACGATGATGACGATGATGATGACTTTGACGACGACGATTACGACGTAGAAGTCATTTACCAAAAATAAAAACCGTTGTTTGCTGTTCGCTATTCGCACGCTCACTGCGTTCGCTATTTGTTTAAACAAACAGCAAACAGCGAATAGCCAACAACGCACTTGGGGGTGTTATGCGGATTGCTTTGATTGCAGCTATGGCCAAGGACCGTGTCATCGGAAAGAGTGGCGCCATGCCTTGGCACCTACCAGCCGAACTTCAACATTTCAAACGCATCACGCTTGGCAAGCCTGTCGTTATGGGGCGAGCTACCTACGAATCGATTGGTCGCCCATTGCCTGGACGCCTTAACATTGTGCTGAGTCGTCGCTATCAACAACCTCATACCGACGAACAAGGCGTGATTTGGGTGAGCAGTCCTGAGCAAGCGGTTGCTGCTGCGGGTGAAACAGATGAGCTAATGATCATAGGTGGTGGGCATGTTTATAACGAATTTTTACCGCATGCACAGCGTTTATACCTCACCGAGATCGACCTGAGTGTTGCGGGTGATACTTGGTTTCCTGACTACAAAGCAACGGGCGAGTGGCAGCTTAGGGAGCAAGTCGAGCACCCGAGTGATGCGAAAAATGAACATAGCTTCAGCACGTTAGTTTACGATCGGGTACTATCTGACCGTTAGTTACGCAGATTTCATGTAAAGAATTGGTAAATGGAAGCGCTCGCATTAACAATTTATTCCGTTGTAACCCCTGAAATGGCGGGGTAGGATAACTTTGTTTTTGGGGAAATAAAGGTCGTTCTGATGTTGAAAATCGTTTCATACGGACTTGCCACTGCAATGGTAGTTTCGATGCTAACGTTACCTGCAAACGCCGCACCTGTGCAGTATCGCTTCGCATCTGAAGATATCGCCTTAGTGTTTTGTGCGTATGTGCGCGACAATGACACGACGCGTCTGCAAAACAAGATGCGCGAGTTACGCATTCGTATGCGCGATGTGTATACAAGCATTCGCTGCAATGGTGCATCATTGGTTCAATTTGCGTTGAAGACAGATTCCCAAGACGTCGGTTCGTTTATTGTACGTAGTGTCACGCTTAAGGACTTGCGAGAAGCAGGTGATTTCGAATGGGCGTCAAGCGAAGGCTACACCAACACTGCGATTGGTCAGGCGCTGAAGGAACGTATCGCCGCTAAGAATTAATCCGCTAAAGTTCTTGCCATACTTATTTACAGTTTCTAGGCTTTTTAAAAGGTAAGCAAAGCGTTAGACTGCATGCATTGATTACAAATGGATAACAATGCATGAAAACAGTCATGGTGCCTTGGCTCCTCCTCGCAGGACTCTTCTCTCCCTCACTGTTGGCGCAAGAGCAAGCTTCAGCCGCTGCGGCACAGAGCACGTATGAGCTACAACGTGAGCAATGCTATCTCGAAAATATTTCCGAGAGGGTTGAATGCGGTACGCTAACCGTACCGGAGAACTATGCTGCGCCAGAAGGGCGTAAGCTCGCAATTAACTTTGCTGTTTTACCGGCGATAAGTGAAAACAAAAAGGCCGACCCTTTACTCATTTTAGCGGGTGGCCCAGGGCAAGCAGCAACCGAGCTTGCCGCCATGATCAACCGTATTTTCCAAAGTGTTCGCCAACAGCGCGACATTCTCTTGATTGACCAGCGTGGCACTGGGCAGTCGGCACCTCTGGCGTGTGACTTGAATCATGTCGAAGAATTGGTGAAAGCCGATGATGCCATTGACCTTGCCAAGGTCGCCAGTGATTGCTTAGCGAACTATCAGGATCGTGATCTCACGCAGTATCATACCGTTAATGCCATCCGTGATTTTGAAGCGGTACGTGCGGCGCTGGGTTACGAACAAGTTAATTTATACGGTGGTTCGTATGGTTCGCGAGCGGGCCTCGTGTATTTGCGTGAGGCGCCTCAGTCGGTACGCGCGGCGGTACTCGATGCCCTCGCACCGGTACAGGTGGTGGTAGGGCCATTCGGTCGTCACGGTGCGAGCTCGTTCGCCAAGTTACTCGACAACTGCGCGGCCTCTGCGGCCTGTAGCGAAACTTTTCCGCAGCTCGATAGCACTTATACCGAGCTGATGACCATGCTTGAAAGCGAGCCAGTGCCGCTTACGGTGCGTGATCCGTTAACCAACGATCCGGTAGATATTCTCATTACCGCTGGACGATTCAGTTCAGTCATGCGGGTTGGGCTTTATCACCCGACTACACGCCAAATGCTGCCGTATGTTATTCAGCAAACTGCGAACGGCGATTACACCCCCTTGACTGGTTTACTCGGTACGACGATGGCGCAATCGGAACTCTATATGGGGTTAACGTTAAGCGTGTTGTGTAGCGAGGATTTGCCGCGTGCGAGCGATGAGCTATTGGCTGAAGATGGTAATAACACCTTTATCGGCAGTCGCACGGCTGATGCCTTTATCGAAATGTGTTCGGTGTGGCCTAAAGCAGAACGCCCGAGTGATTGGTTTGAGCCGATTTCGAGTGCGGTGCCAACTTTACTTCTGTCAGGCGAGCTTGATCCTGTAACACCGCCTGCATGGGGCGAATTAGCGGCAGAAACGTTAAGCCAAAGTCGCCATCTGATCGCACCGAACGGTGCCCACACGATCGTGGGTCATACCTGCGCCAATCGCTTAGCTGCGCAGTTTATTAAAGATCTCGATCTTGCCGCGCTCGATGATAGCTGTTTACTCGAACAGCGCGCACAACCATTCATTCTAAATAGTAACGGTAAAGGACTATAAGAGAGCCACCATGATCGAAGTAAAATCATTACAAAAAGCCTTCGGTAAAGTGACTGCTCTAGATGGCCTCACATTTAGTGCGCCGGAAGGACAAATCACAGGTTTGTTGGGACCGAATGGTGCGGGTAAAACCACCTGTTTACGAACCATCTATGGGCTGCTGAAAGCCGACAGTGGCGAAGCGCTTATCGACGGTGTCGATGCCAACAAAGACCCTCTGGCAGTGCGCCGTAAAATAGGTATCTTTCCAGACAAATTTGGTCTTTATGAGCGTTTGACCGCTCGTGAACAGATTAGCTACTTTGCCACGCTGCACGGCCTCGATGGCGATGCCGGTGCTGCGGCGGTGAGTGAAGTACTGGCGCGTCTCGACATGAATGCAATTGCCGATCGCCGCGCGACGGGTTTCTCGCAAGGTCAGCGCATGAAAGTTGCGCTGGCACAGGCCATCGTTCACCGTCCTAAGCATTTGATTTTGGATGAGCCAAGTCGTGGTCTCGATGTCATGAGTACGCGCATCTTACGCGACTTATTGCGCGAGTTACGTGACCAAGGCACCAGCATCTTGTTCTCAAGCCATGTCATGCAAGAGGTTGCCGCGCTCTGTGATCAAGTGGTCGTGGTGGCAGCTGGTAAGGTTGCTGCGCAAGGCACACCAACAGAACTCTGCGAACAAACTGGTGAAAGCGCGTTGGAAGAAGCTTTTGTAAAAATTATTGGTACGGACGAGGGCATTGCGGCATGAAGTCACCCATAAAAATTGTCTTCGGCAAAGAGCTTAAAGACGCACTACGCGACAAGCGTTCGGTGATGGCGGCGATGTCGTACGCCTTCTTTGGGCCATTGCTTATGGCGGTAGCGTTTTATGTTCTTATCAGTCAGTTAACTGATACCAGTAATGTCAAAATTGATATTGAAGGGAGTGAATTTGCCCCAGCATTTGTCGCGCATCTAGAACGCAATGGTGTGGTGCAGCGTGACGAAGCATGGCCGGCAGGACAGCAGCCAATTGTCTTGGCCATCGCTGAAGGCTGGGACGAGAGTATCGCCACGGCGCAACCAGCCAAAGTCACTTTGACCGCTGACTTTTCGTCGCAGAAGCAGCGTACTGATATTCGTCGTGTCGAGTCGGCAGTTGAAAATTACAGCCAGCAATTAAGCTACATACGTTTGCAGATGCGTGGCATCGATCCACGGATCACCCAGGGCGTTGATTTAGTTAAGCATGATACGGCAACGAAAGAATCCAAAGCGGCGATTCTGATGGGGAGTGTACTCATCTTTATTTTGCTTTCGGTCTTTTTCTCAGGCATGAACGTGGCGATTGACATCAGTGCTGGTGAGCGTGAGCGCAACTCACTTGAGCTGCTGTTATCGCAGCCGCTGACGACGAATCAACTGGTGTGGGGTAAAGCGCTTGCCGCTTCGGCCTTCGCCATGTTCGGCGGCTTGTTGAGTGCAGTTCTGATTCCGATCATCTTTAAGTTTTTACCACTGCACGAAATCGGTATGAGTATTTCTCTCGCTTGGCCGATGATCCTACTGATTATTTTATTGCTCGTACCGTTAGCGCTGTTGGCCACTGCATTGCAATTGTTTGTGTCGTTTCGTGCGAAAAGTTTCAAAGAAGCACAGACTTATATTTCGTTGCTGCTGATGGCGCCGATGCTCGTTGTGTTTGGTGTAGAGTTTGCCAAGGTTAAGCATCAAATCCTTTACTACCTACCGCTAACGGGGCAACACCAGGCCTTGTTGGATATCATCAAAGGTGAGCCCCTGCAGTGGATGGCAATGGGCGTGAGCGCACTTGCAACTTTCGTGGTCTCGATTCTACTGCTGAAGCTGATTAGCCGGATGCTCAGTAGCGAGAAAGTGGTGTTTGGCCTGTAATCGAGCGTTACAGGCTACGCCAACGCGCGAGCTGATAGAATCCCCACTGGCCGAGACGGCGCAAGTGCGGTAATGGAAATTTAGGTAGAGCCGATTGGTAAAACGGCAGAGCTGGCAGCGCTTCTCCCATCGCTAGCTCTGCCAAACGCTGGCCGGCGAGCTGGGTAAAGGTGACACCGGCACCACAGTAACCCATGCTGGTATAGATGCCCTCGGCGGGACTATAGATGCGCGGATAGTTATCAAGCGCCACATTAACCCAACCACTCCAGTAGTAATCTACCGGCTCACGACTGAGTTCTTTTAACGCAGGGAAAGTCCCTTGTAACGCTTCTAACAAATGACGCGCATAGCGCGGATGATGCGCATCCTTGCCTCGTATCGCACCGCGGCCACCAAATAGCAGACGGCCATCTGGTAAAAGGCGGTAGTAATATTTCAGCGTTCGCGTATCCATGACCAATTCAGTGCTATGCAGGCCGATAGCTATCTTTTCATCGGCACTGAGTGGGCGTGTGACAATGACACTGGAGAGCACTGGTAGACTGCGACCATGGATACTCGGGTGCAAATGATTGGGGGTATAACCATTGGTGGCGATAATGACCTTGGGCGCGCAAATACGACCTTTGGCAGTATGCAAACGTTGCAGCTGCTCAACTTGGTCCCACTTCTTAACTGGTGCGTCTTCAATAATCGTAACGCCTGCGTTTGCAGCTTGCCGCGCCACACTCGCCAAGAGCAGCAGCGGATTGAGCCCAAAGCTTTGCGGATAGTGAATGGCAGCGTGTGCTTGTGGGCTGTGAACACGGGCTTGAATGCCAGGCGCATCAAGCCATTTTGTAGCGGGTTCGTATCGCTTGAGAATCTCATAACTACTGCGTAGGCCATCAATCGCTTGCGGGTTGTGGGCGATCTTAAGATAGCCACCGCGTTGCGCTTGTAAACCTACAGGGCAGGCTGCCACATGGCGCTCTAAACGCTCGAAAGCACGCTCGTACTCGACTTTAATTGCCCGCGTAACGTCGCTACCGACGCGCTTTTCCCAATCACCATAACCAAGTCGACCGGTGCCCGGCATCGCAAAGCCTGCGTTACGGGTAGAACAGCCCCAGCCAAGCTTATTCGCTTCGACGAGAACCACATGTTGTTGATAGCGTTCAGCGAGTTCTAAAGCCGCATTTAAGCCCGTGTATCCCGCGCCAATGACAATGATATCAGCATGTTCGGGGAGCGCTGCTTGGGTGGGCGGGAGTTGCGCGAGTTGCGCACCATGTTGCGCTTGCCAATAACTTCTTACATGCGGTTGTGCAGGGCCAGGAAAGTCATCGACAAGCGGGTCGTACATGGGGCTTAGCTCTTAGGTATCAAAACGTAAAATCATCTCGCCGGCGGTGCAATGGCAAATACCATCACAGACCGGGCAGTGGTAGCCGCCATGGACAGAGAGCTCGTACCAACGATCAGGATGTTCGTTGATCATCTCGCCGCCACAGCGAGTAAAATAAGAGTATGCACTATTATTTGGACTTTGCATCCAAATATGCGCTAGGCCTGCTTTACAGCCCAACTCTTGTGCAGCCGCGGTAGAGCGCTCAAGAAGGCCGCGACCGACGCCTAAACCACGACTGATTTCGGCAACGGCGGCACACTTGAAATAACACATTTGCTCGGGGGCAACGGGCCACTTTGACGGTGTGCAGTAGTCGTCGATATCCCACTTACCTGGCGCAAAAGTCAAACGGATACCCGCTAACTCGCCATCGACAAACGCCAACCAATTGAGGTTGACGCCATTCAACTGGCCGCGCTCAACATAATCTGCCAAGTTCTCTTCGGTGAGATAATTATCACCGTGGACACGGTTGCCTAATTCAATAACGGCCGCGTGATCGGCGGCCGTTAATTCACGGTAGGTAACTACCGGTTGTTTTTGCGTCATTGTTTAAACCATTCGTTTTAGTAGCGGTACTCGTCGGTCTTGAACGGACCTTCTACATTTACGTGAATGTAATCAGCCTGCTCTTGTGTCAATTGGGTCATGACACCGCCGAAGCCCTGCACCATATAGCGCGCGACTTCTTCGTCAAGCTGTTTAGGTAAAACTTCAACGCGCAGTTTGTCAGCTTTAGCGTCAGCTGGCAAGTCGGCAAACTTCTCTTCAAACAGATGAATCTGCGCTAGGACTTGGTTCGCAAACGAACCGTCCATGATGCGGCTAGGATGGCCTGTTGCGTTACCCAAGTTAACCAGGCGACCTTCAGACAAGAGCAACAAATAGTCGTTGTCGTCATCGCTGCGGTAGATTTTGTGAACCTGCGGCTTCACCTCATCCCAACGCCAGTTTTTACGCATGTAAGCCGTGTCGATTTCGTTGTCAAAGTGACCGATGTTACAAACCACCGCCGTTGACTTTAACGCTGCCAACATGTGGCGGTCGCAGACATTGACGTTGCCTGTAGTGGTCACGATCAAGTCGATCATCTGCAGCAATTCTGTGTTGATGCCGCTTGCATCGCCGGTGTTCACGCCGTTGAGGTAAGGTGAGACCACTTCATAGCCGTCCATGCATGCTTGCATCGCACAGATAGGATCGATTTCGGCTACACGTACGATCATGCCTTCTTGGCGTAAGCTTGCCGCAGAGCCTTTACCCACGTCACCATAGCCAATCACCAAAGCTTTCTTACCTGAAAGTAAGTGGTCGGTCGCACGTTTAATGGCGTCGTTAAGTGAATGACGGCAACCGTATTTGTTGTCGTTCTTCGACTTGGTTACTGAGTCATTAACGTTGATAGCTGGAACTTTCAAAGTACCGTGCTTCAACATTTCCAATAGACGGTGCACCCCAGTGGTGGTTTCTTCAGTGATACCGTGAACCTTGTCGAGCATTTGCGGATACTTGTCATGAATCAACAGGGTCAAATCACCGCCGTCATCCAAAATCATGTTGGCATCCCACAACTCGCCGTCTTTGTGACAGGTTTGCTCAAGGCACCATTCGTATTCTTCTTCAGTTTCGCCTTTCCATGCAAACACCGGCACGCCAGCCGCAGCCATCGCTGCCGCAGCATGATCCTGGGTCGAGAAGATATTGCACGATGACCAACGCACTTCAGCGCCAAGCTCAATCAATGTTTCGATCAACACTGCGGTCTGGATGGTCATGTGAATACAGCCGATGATTCGCGCACCCTGTAATGGTTTCTGTGCGGCGTATTTGCGGCGAATGGTCATGAGCGCCGGCATTTCTGATTCGGCGATGGAAATTTCTTTACGACCCCAGTCGGCAAGACTGATATCGGCAACTTTGTAATCTGACATAAAAACCTCGTGTTTCGTGCGCTTCGCTCTTCGTGCGCTTCGCTTTTCGTCCGTTTCACTCTTCGAATAGCGCAGCGGACGAACAACGTAGTGTACGAATCACGAACAACGTCTTTTAACTGAATTCGGGTTCGTGTTGGAGCTTAATGAGCAACTGCTGCTGTTGATCCAAACTTAAACGCGGACCAAAACTTGATACCACTGCCGCTGCCGCATGACTCGCGAGCAACCCACACGCCGATAATGGATAGCGGCGCACTAAACCAAACATCATTGCGCCGGCAAACATATCTCCTGCGCCATTGGTGTCGACAGCTTTGACCGGAATTCCTGGTACCGCGACTTGACGCGTGCCGTCGCCCAACAGAGCACCATCTTTGCCAAGCGTGATGGCGACCAGTTTGGCGTGGCGTTGCAATTGTTGCATCGCTGCTTGTACGTCATCGGTGCCCGTTAACATCCGTGCCTCTTCATGGTTACAGAACATAACGTCAACACCACCACTTAAGATTTCATCAATACCGTCGCGGAAATACTTAACCATCGCCGGGTCACTGCAGGTCATGGCAATTTTGGTCCCGTTAGCGCGCGCGACTTCTTTGGCGCGTGCAATGGCTTCACGGGCGATCGGTGAAGTCACTAAATAACCTTCAATATAAAGGTATTCGGCGCGTGCGATGGCATCTTCATCAAGCTCTGCGGTGCTTAGGTCCGCGGTGATCCCTAAATAGGTACGCATGGTGCGCTCGGCGTCAGGTGTGACCATAACTAAGCAGCGACCGGTTTTACCTTCATGCTTTTGGTTACCAGTGTTGGTTGTGATGCCAACCTCTTCGAGGTCTTCACAATAAAACTGACCGGCTTGATCATCAGCGACTTTACAGCAGTAAAAAGCTTTACCACCAAATTGGCTAAAGCCGACGAGAGAGTTAGCGGCTGAGCCGCCACCTGATTGCTTCTTTAATTCGCCACGCTTTGCAAGTTCGGCAATGAGCTTTTCCTGCTCGGCGTCTTCGATTAAGGTCATCATGCCTTTCTCGATTTTATGCTGGCTTAAAAACTGGTCGGTAACTTCAAACTCTTGGTCGACCAGCGCATTGCCGATGCCGACGATATCAATTGAATCCATGTGATACTCGGGTTGGTTTTAAAACAAAAAAATCCGGCCGCTTAGTATACAGCAGCCGGATTTGAAGGTCGATAAATTAGGACTTGAAGCCGCCAGGTACACCTTTGGTTGTGATACTTACGGCATCGTGCGCATGCAATGACTCGTAGTGATTCACACGTACCCAGAAATCAGAAAATTCTTTGTGCTGGTTTAACGCATGTTGCAAGCGTCGCGCGGCATCTTCGCAGAACATAAGATTCTGGCCGTTCAAGCGCGCGAACTCTTGTTCGTCTTCACGTTTCACTGCTGCTTGCACTGGCGTTTGCAGCGCTTCTTCAATGGCGTCGACTAAGGCAATAATTGGCAATTCAGAAATTTCTTCGCCCATCACCACTTTCACTTCAGCGATGGAGCGCTGACTATGAGGCGTTGCCACGATGCCTTGGGTGGTACCTAACCAGCGATGCACCATTTCAGCATCGACGTCGGCGTCGGTACCAAACTGGTCCGCGAATGCGTCTTGAATCAATTGACGCGCGAGTGCTGCTGAACACGGACAGGTTGACGAGTAAGGGACATCGACACCCAGCTGTAAATACAGTTTACCGTGGTCATAGCGGCCAATCACGGTGACCGGATAGGCTTTCCAACCAGGCTTTTTGCTGATCAGCGCTTTACGGCGCAAGTGGTAATCAAAGCTAAACTTCACATAAGCTTGATCAGCGAGCCCTTCATGACTATCAATAAAGTCGTGTAGTAGCTTGCTCAGTGACTGATGCGAGAGCACGTTGTTGTTAGAAAGGTCTTCTAACAGCAAATACAAGCGTGACATGTGGATGCCTTTTGCTTTTGGATCTTTCAGATTCACAAAAGCGTCGACCAGCGCGCTTACCGGGCGCTCCGGTTCGTTGGCCGCACCAACGACCAAGGGCATTTCGATGTTACTCATGCCAACCCAGTCCAACGCACCTTCAGTTTGTGCTTTGGTTTGATTGGCGATATCTGGCATCATTGTTGGTGTAGCTGTCGGCATGCGTTTACGGCTCCAAACATTGCATTGAGTACAAAAAGTACAATAGATCCCGAAAAAGGGGCGATAGTATACAAGATTTAACCTGATTACGGTAGTTTGCCATATCAGGTTCAGTTTTTAGGGAAAAGAATTTCGATAGGCCTTATCGGCTCAGTACAAGGAAAGCGAATCATGCTAGACACAGATCTTCTTGAGCAATACGCAGATCTCATGGGCGATGAGGGGATGCAAGACATGTATGCTACCTTCGCCGATAATATTGGTGGTTACCTGGACCATCTGCAGTGGTTAGTAAAAGAACGCAAAGAACAAGAGGTGCGCAATCAGGCACATCGCGTTAAGGGTGCGTGTCGTTCTATGGGGCTGGTCGAACTCGCTCGAGTCATGGAGAAGTTAGAGCGACAGCAGTGGAGCTGGGAAGAAGCAGAAGAGGAGCTGGTGCAATGGGAAAAAGATTTACCCGCGCACCAGCACCAAATCGAGGCCTGGTTAAAGGCCCGGAGAATTTAACGACGGTTGGTCGAGGTGACGGATGGTCACTTCGCCAACAAAGCGATAGCCTTCACCGTGAATCGTGGTGATCAAATTCGGTGACGTGCTATCCGCTTCAAAGTGACGACGAATGCGACGGATGGCCACATCGACCGTACGGTCATTTGGACGCAACTCGCGGTCGAGCATCTTCTTCACTAAGGTCTCGCGGTCAAGGATTTTTCCAGGATTACTCAGGAATAACTCCATCGCGCGGTATTCGCTTTTCGGTAAGCGGAACATTTTGCCTTCAGGCGAGAACATGCAACGACTGTCGCTTTCTAAACGCCAGCCATTAAACTCATAAACCACGCTGTCATGGCCAACGGTTTTCTGTTGGCTTTTCAGCGCTTCAATGCGGCGATACAAGTTGCGTACGCGCATCAACAACTCTTTCGGGTTGTAAGGTTTGATAATGTAATCGTCAGCGCCGAGTTCCAAGGCTAATAAGCGGTCTTCTTCCGCATCTCTTCCGGTTAAAAAGATTAAACCGACGTTTTCGTTTTCACGAAAATTTTCTGCCAGTTCGATACCACTTTTACCTGGAAGATTGACATCCATGATCACTAAATCCACTTGCTGACGCGCCATAATACGTTGCATTTGCATGCCGTCGGCAGCATCGTAGACGTCATAGCCTTCTTGCTGGAAAAGGCGCGTCAATGTGTTTCGGGTGACGACTTCATCTTCTACGATTAATAATCTAGCGCTCATAATGGGTTGATCCGTTCGTCGTTAACATATGTTGAAATATGGTGTACACCGTGAAGTGTAGCACGAGATTCTAATAAGTGCGTATATTTACTGCAAGCTTCTGCACAAGTTTTTACATTACGCTTTAATAGTAATCATAAATTCGGTGTATTGCCCAGCTTGTGATTGCACTTCGATAGTGCCCTCTAACGCCCGCGTGACAAGGTTATAAACCAAATGCAGCCCCAATCCAGTGGAGCCCTGTCGGCGTCGACTCGTGACAAACGGGTCAAAGGCGCGTCGGCCAACCGAGTCTGGAATACCATGCCCATTGTCGCGATAGCGAATCTGTACGTGACTGCCGTCGATGCGTTCGACTTGCACTTCGATTTGCCCACTTTCGCGTTCGGCAAAACCGTGTAATGCCGAGTTTTCAAACAGTTGCTTCAGCACATGTTGGAGGGGGCCGACCCGCGTTGTTATTTGTAAGTTTGCAGGACAATCGAGGGTAATATCAAGGTCATTGAGCTTAGGGAATCGTTGACGTGCCGCATGCAGAACTGTTTGCAAGAGTTCAAGTGCTGGCGTGGTTTGCGTCTCTTCCACAAACTGATCCATAGCGAGTTGGCGGAACTGATTAATGAGGTCTGCCGTGCGCTCGATATTGCGGCGAATCAAACTTAGGTTGTCATCACTGGCTTCCATGAAGCGCTCAAAGTCTTCGCGAGTGATGGTATTGCTGGCAAACTTTTGCTGCATCAATTCGAGTTTGTCTTGCAAGATCGACGTCGAGGTGATCACTAAGCCAACTGGGGTATTAATTTCATGGGCAACACCTGCAATCAGGTCACCGAGTGACTGCATCTTTTGATTCTCAATCAACTGTTTTTGGAACTGGTGTAGTTTTTCGAGCGTTTCCATTAACTCTTGATTCGAGTCACGCAAGGCGTTGGTACGTTGCTGCACTTGTCGTTCAAGTTCCGCGTTCAGATCATTAGCATGGCGCTCCGCTTGTTGCTGACGCTCGAGGTGTTGCTCGACGCGCGCTAAAAGCGTATTGAACGACAGACTGAGTTGCTGCAGTTCAATCAGACCCGACTCGGGAAGACGTATTGAATAGTCACGGTTGCGGCTGATGCGCTGAATGGTGCCGACCGCTTGCTCGATAGGGCGGAGTAACGTTGAACGAGCTCTGAGGCTAAACAGCCAAGCTAATAGGGCGACCACAATCAGCGCCGCACTCGAAGTCGCGAAAGTGCGCCACGCCGTTTGCTGCGCAAATTCGCGACTAATACGAATGTAGACCGTACCTAAACGCTCAGTATCAATATCAATAGGAGCCGTCACCTCGATATAGTTTTCTTTGGTCACCACATTGAAGTTGCGAATTCGCTCAGCGCTGCGCACGGGAATCGGCGCAAGTCCCTCGCGATTGTAACTGGTGAAGTAGCGTAACTCCTGATCGTTCTCGATACTTGGCCGTTGATAGATATGAATGTGCTGCACCACGGAGCTAGAGCGGAAAAACCGCAAATACGAGGTGAGTCCTTCAGCATCCTCAAATAGCAGGTAGCGACTACTCACATCGGCAATCACTTGGGCGATGTCTTGCGCACGGCGCTCACTCGCATTGGCGACTTCGTTTACGTGCAGTAAGCTCAGCGCGAGTAGCGCGAAGGCACTGACCAACGTACTGATGCTGACAACCAGCCAGGTGATGCTTTGCCGAATCGAGCCACTGGTGATCATCGTCGACTCCGGCGTGGTGCCTTGCGGCCTGTGATTTTGTTGGCGGTGACTTTATGAGTTGCCAAGTAAACCGCAAACTTGTTGTCTTGGGCAATGCGTTCACAGTGACCAAAGCTTTCTTCAATCAACTCAGGCCATGGTAAAAAGCGATTCGCCACAAGCCACAACTCACCATTGGGCTTTAAATGCTGTCGCGCGTTTCGCAGGAACTGCTGGCCAATGCTGTAGTCGGTGGCTTGGCCAGTGTGGAAAGGTGGATGGCTGACGATGATATCGTAGCTGGGTAGCTCCGCAGACAGTCGGTCGGCGGCAATCAGTTCGCCTTGTAACTGGTTTAACTCTAGGGTTTTAGCGCACGCAGCAAGTGCCATGGCGCTGACATCGAGGTAGCTAACCTTGAGGTCGGGTTGCTGACGTTGCAGCCAGGCGCCGAGCACGCCATGGCCACAGGCAAAATCGAGCAGTGTACCCGCTTTAAACTGGGGCAGGTGGTCTAGTAGCATGGCACTGCCCGCATCAATGCCGGGGTAGGCAAAAACGCCGGGATAGCTGGCCAGTTGCAGTGGTTCCAATGGCGGCTGTGGCAAGGCTTTGGTGACTAAAAAATCGGTCAAGTCGATGGCGGCTTGCTGCGCAGTCAAACGCATCACTAACAAGCTAGAGTGATTACCGTCGGCCACTTTTTGTACCGCGCCCCACGGTGCTGCAATTGTCTTGTGAATACTCTTGATACCGCTACGTTTCTCGCCTACCAGCCAGACCGGTGCGCCGCTGGGGAGCAGCGCAGCCAAGCTGGCTAGCAGATATTCAGTGAGCTTCTTTTCTTTCGGTAACCAAAGGATGGCGCCGTCGAATTCACCTTGCGGTGCAGAGGCCCCAAAATGGTGGCGGGTCGGCCAATGTTGCGCCCAGCCCGCGTGTAAATGCCAGCTATTCGCGATCGCCAGTTCGTCAGCACAGCCGGCATCAGGCGGGTTGACAGCTAAGAGTGCCTGGCCGTCGATGTGCGAGGCTTGGCGGAGTAATAACTGCGACGGCGGGCTCAGGGGTTTCGAGTGACTCATTTAAATCGGTTTACCATCGTAGGCTTCGCTAAACACATCCACGCTTGAGGAGGCTTCCTCAAACACGTCTTCGTCGAACTGCGCAACGTTAAACAGGGCTTCGCCTTCATTCGCCACCGGGATATTACTGATGCCAATGACGATGCCATTGTAGGGGCTACGCAGTGGGTGCATATCATCACCGTGGGGGTTGACCGTTTGCGCGATAACTTGGCCCTTCTGAATCGTTTGTCCAAGCTGGACTTGCGGGACCACCAGACCATCATGTTCGTTGCGGATCCATGCGCTGCGATGCGCGACCACCGGCTTTACTTTTTTCCGTGTGCGACGGCCTTTAAGCATTTTCAGGCTCTTCATCACGTTTTGTACGCCGATAACGCCGGCTTTTATTGCTGCATAGTCGAAACGTAAGGCTTCGCCAGCCTCGTATAAAATCAGTGGGATGCCGAGCTCAGAGGAAACCGAACGCAGCGAGCCGTCGCGCTCTTTGGAATGTAAAATGACCGGCGTGTTAAACGCGTGCGCCATCTCGAGCGCTTCGGTGTTGTCAGTATCGACGCGGATCTGCGGTAAGTTGCTGCGATGGATAGCCCCGGTGTGCAAGTCAATAATGTGCGTTGCATTTTGCACCAATGTTTCATTGAACAAAAAGGCGAGGCGACTCCCCAAAGCCCCGCGCTCTGACCCAGGAAAGCAGCGATTAAGGTCGCGGCGATCGGGTAAATAACGCGATTGTTGGATAAAGCCAAAGACATTCACTACCGGCACCACGATAAGGGTACCGCTTAATTCTTGTGGCTCGGTTTGACTGATCAAGCGGCGGCAAATTTCAATGCCATTGAGTTCATCGCCGTGAATCGCCGCGCATACCAGCAGTACCGGACCCGGCTTCGTGCCGTGAAACACCTCCGCATGTAAATCCATCGGGGTATCGTTATACAGGCGCGCGGCAGGGATTTTAATACTATGCCGCGAGCCTGGCGCGATTTTCTGTCCCGCAAGCTTAAAAGCAACCGGTTTTTTCACGTATTAACCTTTCCCTTTTGTGCGTGTTTTATGCGCTTTTGCAGTTTTTTCGATAAAGCTGACAATTTGGCTCGCCACATCTTTCTCGGTAGCGGCTTCAATGCCTTCAAGACCCGGTGATGAGTTGACTTCCATCACGAGAGGGCCGTGATTCGAGCGCAAGATATCCACCCCGGCCACATTCAGTCCCATGGTTTTGGCTGCTTTGACCGCAGTTGCTCGCTCCGCCGGAGTAAGTTTAACTAAGCTCGCAGAGCCACCGCGGTGTAGATTAGAGCGGAATTCGCCGGCTTTCGCTTGGCGTTTCATGGCGGCAATGACTTTGTCGCCGATGACTAAGCAGCGAATATCGGCACCGCCTGCTTCTTTAATGTATTCCTGCACCATGATGTGCGACTTGAGCCCCATGAAGGCCTCGATCACGCTTTCCGCCGCTTGGCGAGTTTCAGCGAGTACAACGCCAATGCCCTGGGTTCCTTCGAGCAATTTTATGACCAGTGGCGCGCCACCGACCATATCAATCAAATCAGGAACATCCTGCGGTTGGCTAGCAAAGCCAGTGATAGGCAGACCAATACCTTTACGACTCAGCAATTGCAGCGAACGCAATTTGTCGCGGCTACGTGAAATCGCGACTGACTCATTGAGTGGGTAGGTGCCCATCATTTCGAATTGACGTAACACCGCCGTACCGAAGAAGGTAATGGATGCACCAATACGCGGAATGACGGCATCGTATTGGGGTAAAATCCGGCCTTTCATGTGCATGGAAGACTCGCGTGCGTTGATATTCATGTAACAACGTAGCGGGTCGAGCACATCAACTGTGTGGCCGCGCGACTCACAGGCTTCGACCAAACGGCGGGTAGAGTAAAGCTTGGCATTGCGCGAAAGAATCGCAATCCTCATGAGAGAACTCCTTGTAGGTAGGATGCGTCAGGATCTACTAAAAACTCACCGCGCATGGCTTGACGGCCAAGCAACATGCGAAACTTCATACTGTCACGGTTGGTTAACGTAAGTTCGACGGCGTCAGCAAAGTCGCCAATCGTTAGCTTTGTTTTAATGACATAACGCAGCTCAGTGTGACCACCAGAATCGGTGACTTCACGTTGGTCATAAATTTTCGCTTCGCAGACATGCTCACGGTCAGAGTTTTGCTCTGGATGCACCCAAATGCGCAACCAGTCTTCGCCATCTTTGTTGAATGGTTCAAGCTTAAAAGCGTGCAAGCACGAGGTGCGTGCGCCAGTGTCGACTTTCATTTTAATGGCATTAATGCCGAGTTCGGGGAGAGCTCCCCATTCGCGCCAACCCAATGTTTGCATGCGCTATTTCACTCCAAGCGAAAAAGAAATAAATATGTGCAAAGAATATAGGCGCAGCGCTGAAACAGCAAGCTTCAGCGCTCGAGGTTGTTACTTTCCGACTGCGGACGTTGTTGCTTAACCTGCTGCATCCACTGACAAAATTCATCCAGTGGCCGGTCTAGTGCGCTGGCGGGGACATATAAATCATAACCGAGTAGTTCACGCAGTTGCTCACAGCGTACCGCAAACAAAGCTTGTACCCCGCGGTACATCTTACCGCTCGGTGCTTTGTAGCTATTCGGGATATCGTAATAGGGCGTGTAATCGTTGAGCTCTGGCTTCTCGCGCAGTAGCGCAGCAGCCAGTAAATGGCGTTGTTCACTAACCAAATAAACTGCTAGGCGTGGCGAGATACTGTCGAGCACTGGCTCCATGTCATGCACGCGAAAGCCGATATAGGGCAACTCCTCAAGCTCCATCCCGCGGTGCGTCCGAGGCACATCGAAGCGAAGTAAATTGTCCCAGCTCAACTCCCAGCTGCCGCGGCGGTGTTCATAACGGATCACCAGCGGTGTGATCATCAGACTGACGGGTGGCTCAACGATTTTAGCGATGCCCAGCAAAAACACCGCAGCGCTGGCGATATAAAGCAGCGCCCACGCCGCTTTCGGCAGCGCAAAGCCCGCCAAATAAAGAAACATAGTGACGGCGAAAATAGCTACGCCTGCGATGCAGAAGCTGATGGCATCTTTGCGCGCCGCCGGTTGTACCTGGATTTCACTCATAAAAGCCTTAAGAGCGTTGTTTGATATTCGCTGTTCGTTGTTCGTTTAAAGCGTCGCATGTTTAATGTTTTTGGTTTAAACAAACAGCAAATAGCGAATATCAAACAACGTTTTTTCAGAGGTTGAACGTTTTGCGGATAATAGCACCGGTGAACGACGTCTTTAAATAGAAGCCCCGCGGCAATGTCTGAATCATCTGACCGTTCGGACCTATCGCATCCGTCAGCACTCTGCTATTCGCAGCCTTGGGCCGTAATTGCAACACCTCCCCCTGATGAGCGGTGATGCTCTCGACTTCCCCCATGGCGATCTTGTCCATGTGTTCTTGCCAGTCGTGGCGCAATTGCGCTTCTTCCTCGAGCGAAGGTTGCCACAAAAAAGCAGTACCCACCGAACGCTCGGCCAGCGGGATTTCGCGACGACCGTCAATCGGTATCCATAAGACACATTGTAGTTTGTTACGTACGTTGCTGGCTTCCCAGTTCACTCCGGCGATATCGATAAGTGGGGTTGTGCAGACGAAGGTCGTCTCGAGGGGCTTGCCATTGGCATCAAGCGGAATTGTTTTCAATTCAACACCGAGCTCAGGAAAGTCTTGCAGTGCCTGCGAGCCAGCGCTCGCGCCCAATGCGGTTTCGAGGAGTTGCCCCACCCAACCTTTGTGGCGGCGAAGATCAGCTGGCACGGTCATCTTATGACGTGCTGCCAAGTCGGCAAAACTCAAGCCAGCTAAGTCGCTGGCGGCGTTAAATAAGGTGCGTAAGTCGCTCATTGGGCCTCTTATTCGTGGTATGGCACTTTCTTTCAGGGCCCGATTATGGAAAAATCAATGCCAGAAGTCGAATTTTAGAGGATGCCCGCGTGATAGACGCAGAAGGATTCCGCGCAAACGTTGGAATCATTATCTGTAATGAGCAGGGACAAGTGTTTTGGGCGCGTCGGTTTGGGCAACATAGTTGGCAGTTTCCACAAGGAGGCATTGACGATGGCGAGACGCCAGAGCAAGCCATGTATCGGGAACTGTACGAAGAGGTAGGGTTAAAACCCGAACAAGTGGAAATTGTGTATACCAGTCGTAACTGGTTTCGCTACCGCTTGCCGAAACGTCTCATTCGACGCGAACAGCGACCCACTTGTATTGGCCAAAAACAGAAATGGTTTTTGCTGCGCTTAAAGTGTCAAGAGCAGGACGTTGACGTCCACTGCTCCTCGCATCCGGAGTTTGATAACTGGCGATGGGTTAGTTATTGGTATCCGGTGCGACAAGTCGTGTCGTTTAAAAAGGATGTTTATCGGCGCGTAATGAAAGAGTTTGCGCCGATAGTCATGCCGACACCGCAACCCCAAAGCAAATCAGGCGGACGTAAGCAGCGCGGACCAAGACGGAAACGCTAGTATGCTGCGAGTGTTGCAACGCATTGTCGAGGCTGTGAATCAGGCGCCAGATTTTGAGCTGGCGCTGCAAACCATGGTGCGACAAGTGAAAGAAGCGTTGCACACCGACTCCTGTACTGTTTATCTTGCTGACCACGAACAGCAACAGTTTTATTTAGCCGCGACCGATGGCTTACAAGTTAACTCCGACCAACCCATTCATGTGCCCTTTGGCGAAGGTGTGATATCTCTTGCCGCCCAGCGTGAAGAGCCTCTGAACATCGCCAACGCCGGCGAGCACCCTAAGTTTTTACGCCTCGAAGAGGTCGACGAAGAGCGTTATAACGCCATGTTGGCGGCGCCGGTGATCCATCGCCGTCGAGTGCTGGGCGTGTTGGCGGTGCAACAAGAGCATGACCGTGCGTTTACCCGTGACGAAGAAGCCTTTGTGGTGACGTTGGCCGCGCAGCTTGCGGTGGTCATTGCCCATGCAGAAGCGAAAGGTTTTTTGCGTACGGCGAAGCAATCTCCTTGGCTACAAACCATTAAAGGACTGGCGGCTGCGCCAGGGGTAGCCATTGGGCCTGCCTATGTGGTGAAGCCGCGCGCTCGACTGAGCGAAGTAACGCCGAAAAAGACCGACATGCCCGAGCACGAAGTTCGGCGTTTTCGTTCGGCAGTAGCACGCACGCGGCAAGAATTAAATGACCTAAGCGAGAGTATGAAAGGCCAAGTGGCCGACGAAACTTTGGCGATATTTGAGGTCTATCATGCCATGCTCGACTCGACCAGTTTGGGCCAACAAGTGGAGCAGACCATCAATGATGGTTGGCGTGCGCAAACTGCATTGAAACTGGTGGTCGAAGATCTCGTCAACCAATTTGAAAATCTTGACGACGAATACATACGAGAGCGAGCCAGTGATGTACGTGACCTCGGTCAGCGTATTCTTTCGCATTTAAAAGAACGTGCCCGTCAGCAGCATGAGCCGCCACCAGAATGTGTGCTGGTAGCGCACGAGGTTACTGCGACGATGCTGGCCGAGCTGCCGCATACCGAAATTTTAGGCATTGTCTCCGTGCGCGGCTCAGGTAATTCGCATGCTGCGATTATGGCCCGCAGCATGGGCATACCCGCGGTGTTGGGTGCCGATGATATCGAATTGAACGAACTCGATGGCGAGACGCTGATCGTCGACGGCTACAATGGTGATTTGTTTATCAATCCACCGCTGCAAGTCGAAAATGAGTACCGGCAATTAGCTGAAGAAGAGCTCGAACTGCGGCAAAAAGTTGAGCAAGCGCGTGGTAAGCCGGTAGAAACCGAGGACGGTGAGCGTGTTACTTTGCAGCTCAATGTTGGCCTGAATACCGAACGTGATTGGTTGAAAGAGTTGGATATCGCTAGTGTTGGGCTGTATCGCACTGAAATCCCGTTCATGATGCACGAGCGGTTGCCGACCGAAGACGAGCAGGTGGAACTTTACAGTCAGGTATTAGAGCAATTTAAAGCCGGTACCGTGGTCATGCGTACCCTCGATGTCGGTGGCGACAAGCCCTTGCCTTATTTACCAATGGACGAAGAGAATCCGTTTTTAGGCTGGCGTGGGATCCGCATGACGCTCGACCATCCCGAGATTTTCTTGGTGCAAATCCGCGCCATGATGCGAGCCGCAGTAGGGCGCAACAATCTACACATTTTGCTACCGATGATCACCAGTGCGGAAGAAGTCGATGACGCCGCTCGCATGGTTAAACAGGCCTACCATGAAGTCAGTGAAGAATCGAATGGCCATGATCGCCAGCAGCTGGTGCCACCGAAGCTAGGCGTCATGATCGAGGTGCCGGCGATGGTGTATCACCTGCACACCATTGTTGATAAAGTAGACTTCTTCTCGGTCGGTACCAATGACCTGACGCAATATTTGTTGGCCGTGGATCGCAATAACCAGCGTGTCGCAAGTTTGTACGATGCCTTTCATCCAGCGGTCTTGCACGCATTGAAGCAAATTATCGAGCGCGCCAATGAGTTAGATAAGCCCGTTTCGGTGTGTGGTGAGCTAGCAGGTGAGCCAGGCGGTGCGCTATTGTTGATTGCAATGGGCTATCGCACCCTGAGCATGAACAGCTACAATATTGATAGAATTCGTTGGATAATTCGTCACATCAAGGCGGCAGATCTAACGACGATGTTGGAGCGCGCACTGCAGGCGCGCTCAGCCCAAGAAGTTCGTCAAATCGTGACAATGACCTTAGAAGAAGCCGGACTAGGCGGCTTTGTCCGAGCTGGCGGTTAGAACGTACGCAACTTTTCCCACATAAGGAGTCACAGTGCTCATCACAGGCTGGTTATGGTGTTTAGCCGGAGGCGTGATTGCGGGTCTATTGGCCGGCATGCTGGGCATTGGTGGCGGTCTGGTCATTGTTCCCTTATTGATTTATTTACTGCCGGTGCTCGGCGTTCCCCCTGAACTTGTGGTGCAAATGGCGGTAGCGACGAGTTTGGCAACCATTGTCATGACCACCTTCAGCTCCGCCCGCTCTCATTATCGCCATGGTCAAATCAGTTGGTTTTGGGTACGCCGGTTAATTCCCGGTTTGATGGTGGGCGCTATTTTCGGCGCCTGGCTCGCGACCCAGTTAAAGCCTGAATGGCTGCAACGTATCTTTTCACTTGTGCTGTTAGCGCTGTCGATACGGATGTTGGTGCCACAACGTACCGGTGAACCGATCACCGGTGTTTCGAAGCGTTTAATGGCACTGATCAGCGCCATGGTCGGCAGCCTATCGGCGCTTGTCGGTATTGGCGGTGGGTCGTTAACCGTACCACTTTTACAACGCTTAAGGGTTCCCATTCGGCAAGCGATTGCGGTATCTTCTGTAGGAAGTTTAAGTATTGGCGTGAGCGCCGTTTTGGCCTTTATTGTGCTCGGTCAGCAAATGGAATCGAACGAAGGCTTATTAGGTTATGTGCACGGGCCCGCATGGCTTGGCATTTCGATTGCCTCGGTGCTCTGTGCGCCGTTGGGCGCTGCGCTCACCCAACGCATTCCAGTGAAGCGTCTGCAACAAGGCTTTGCCGCGTTTTTGGTGCTGGTGTCTCTCGAATTATTTATAGGATAAAGCATGCAAACTGAGTTCATGATGCACCCGAGCATCGACCCGGTTATTTTTAGTATTGGTCCGTTGGCACTGCGTTGGTATGGCTTAATGTACCTGCTTGGACTCGCCTTTGCCTATTACTGGGGCAAGCGCCAAACCAATATGCCACATTATGCGCAACAAGGCTGGACCGAAAAGCGTTTTAGCGACTTGCTGTTTTGGTCTTTCATGGGCGTGATTCTCGGTGGCCGTATCGGCTATGTGTTGTTTTATCAGTTCGAGTATTTTATTGCGAATCCACTGTACTTATTTGACATGAGTAGCGGCGGTATGTCGTTCCACGGCGGCCTGCTTGGCGTTATTACTGTGCTCGCCATTTTTGCTTGGCGTACGCAGCTAAGATTCTTGCAAATTGGTGATTTCGTTGCGCCGTTGGTGCCGATGGGCCTCGGTTTTGGACGTATCGGTAATTTTATCAATGGTGAATTGTGGGGGCGTACTACGGACGTGCCTTGGGCAATGATCTTTCCTGCTGTCGGGCCAGATCCACGCCATCCCTCGCAGCTTTATCAAGCCGCACTCGAAGGCTTATTGTTATTCGTCGTGCTGGCATTATTCAGTCGTAGATCGCGCCCGATGGGTGCGATAAGCGGTTTATTCTTAATTGGCTATGGCGCTGCGCGATTCTTCATCGAATACTTCCGCGAGCCTGACGCGCACTTGGGGCTGCTGTACTTCGGGTGGTCGATGGGGCAGTGGCTCTCAGCACCGATGATTCTGCTGGGCGTTGTATTAATGGCCTGGGCCTATCGGTTTAACAAAGTATCCGCAGGAGACAAAGCATGAAGCAGTACCTCGAACTCTGTCAGCGCATTGTCGATGAAGGTGTGTGGGTTGCAAACGAACGAACTGGCAAGCGTTGCCTTACCGTCATTAATGCTGATCTTGAATACGACGTCGCCGGTAATCAATTTCCTTTGATTACCACACGTAAAAGCTTTTGGAAGGCTGCCATCGCTGAATTTCTTGGCTACATCCGCGGTTACGACAGCGCCGCAGACTTTCGTAAACTTGGGGCCAAAACTTGGGACGCCAACGCCAATCTGAACGAAGCTTGGCTCGCAAATCCCCACCGCAAAGGTGAAGACGACATGGGCCGCGTCTATGGTGTGCAAGGACGAAGCTGGGCCAAACCTGACGGAGGCTTTGTTGACCAACTACGGAAAATTGTCGATAACTTGAGTCGTGGCATCGATGACCGCGGCGAAATCATGAGTTTCTATAATCCTGGCGAATTCCACATGGGATGTTTGCGCCCCTGCATGCATACGCACAACTTCTCGTTACTGGGTGACACCTTGTATTTGACCAGTTACCAGCGCTCCTGTGACGTACCCCTAGGGTTGAACTTCAACCAAGTGCAAGTCTTTGCGTTTTTGGCGCTGATGGCACAAATTACGGGCCACAAGCCTGGCAAGGCCTACCACAAGATAGTGAACGCTCACATTTACGAAGATCAGCTAGAACTCATGCGTGACGTTCAGTTGAAGCGCGAGCCCTTTCCTGCACCACAGCTTGAAATCAATCCAGATATTAAGTCGCTAGAAGATTTAGAAACATGGGTGACGTTGGATGACTTCAAGGTGCACAATTACCGACATCACGATCCAATCAACTACCCCTTCAGCGTGTAACGGAGAAAAGCGAAAAGCGTTGTTTGCTGTTCGCTATTCGCTGTTCGATAAAATGAAAGGCGTTGTTTGCTATTCGCTGTTCGCTGTTTGTTAAAAAACAGATTTTTTCGCCATAGATGATAATGTCTTATTTTTAATACTTAAAAATGCTGTATATGCTTAAGGTTAAATATATTAAACTTTAAATTTATTGACTTATCTGTCTTATAGGCTAAATTTAAAGTCAGATAAAGCAAACTTAATGGCGTAAAGTGTTCATAAAGTTATATATTGTTTACACTAACTTTGTCGAACATCGAACATCGAACATCGAACATCGAACATCGAACATCGAACATCGAACATCGAACATCGAACATCGAACATCGAACATCGAACATCGAACGTCGAACATCGAACATCGAACATCGAACAGCGAACATCAAATAGCGAACATCGAACATGCAGCTAAATCATTTATCTCCAGCGGCGCTTGCGGAAGAACTAGGCCAACGCCTCAAGCAAGCTCGATTGAACGCCAACATCACGCAAGCCGAGTTAGCAAAACAGGCCGGCGTGAGCCGTACTATTGTGATGAACGCTGAGAAGGGGCAGGCGCAGCTCGAAAATTTTGTCGCCTTGTTATTGGCGCTGGGACTTGCTGAGCAACTGAATAGCTTTTTACCTAAGCCACAATTGTCGCCTCTGCAGCTACGCAAGCTGGAAGGCAAAAAGCGAGAACGCGCGACCGGCAGTCGCGGCAGTTCTGAGCATGACACGCAGCGTGAGGAAGATGACGAATGGTGATGGAAGTCATTAGTGTCTGGTATGACGACCACGAAGTCGGCGCATTAAGTTTCGACAGCGAACAGGGCGTGGGCGCTTTTGAGTATACGCCCGAGTTCCGCCGCTCTGGAATTGAATTAGCGCCGCTAACCATGCCGCTTGCTCAACGAATTTACAGCTTTCCGGAGTTGAACCCTAAGACCTTTCATGGCCTCCCTGGTTTAGTGGCCGACTCGCTACCCGATGATTTTGGCAACGCCGTGCTCAACGCATGGGTTGCTAATCGCGGGATGCAGCCAAGTGATATTTCGCCGTTACAACGACTGCAGTATACCGGTAAACGTGGTATGGGGGCGTTAGAATACCGACCAGCCGCGCGGGTGCGCGGCTTTGAAGCGTTGCAGCAGGTCAATATCAGTGAGTTGACAGCCATCGCGCAGGAAGTACTCGATCAACGTGCTGATTTCCACCAAGAACTCCCAGTAGATGGCAGTTCCGACCGTGAAGCAATGTTGGCGCTATTGTCGGTTGGCACCAGTGCCGGTGGCGCGCGGCCTAAAGCAGTATTGGCGTTTAATGATGACTTTACCGAGGTCTGTTCGGGGCAAACGGATGTGCCGGAGGGATTCACTCATTTTTTGATGAAGTTTGATGGTGTTGTGGAGCGCAGTAGCGGCCACGAAACCTTTGGTGACCCGCAGGGTTATGGCGCGATGGAGTATGTCTACTACTTGCTGGCGCAGCAATGTGGTATCGACATGATGCCATGCTTTTTACTACCGGAAGGTGAGCGTCGGCACTTTCTCACCCAGCGCTTTGACCGTGATGGTAATAGCAAAATCCATACGCAAACATTAAACGGCCTCGCCCACGTTGATTACAAACAGCGCGGTAGCTTTTCTTACAGTGAACTCTTTGCGGTCGCACGTCAGTTGGGATTGAAGGCTCCTGAGGCTGAACAAATTATGCGCCGTATGATTTTTAATATCGTTGCGCGCAACCACGATGACCATGCCAAAAACTTTGCCTTCCAGTTGCGTGAAAACCGTTGGCAGTTGGCCCCCGCTTACGATGTTGCTTACAGCTACAAACCGGATAGCAAGTGGGTCAATCAGCATTGGATGCAGCTTAATGGTAAACGCGAGAACTTTACCCGCGAGGATATCTATACTCTTGAGCGTGTGAGTCCACTTTTTAGTCGTCATAAGCTCGACAACATGATTGATGAAACTTTGGAAGCGGTGAGTCAGTGGCCACACCTCGCAGCCGAACACGACGTACCGCCAATGCTCATTGAGCTCATTCGCAAACAGCAACGCCTCGACTTGTAGTTTTCTCAACTTATGCGCATAATCAATGCGTATAAATTACTAGGTGTCGTTATGAACTATTCCCCCCCAAAAAAGCCAACCAATTTGAGTGTGAGCGAACCTTTATTGCATGAGGCAAAAGCATTGAAGATTAATTTGTCTGCAACCTTTGAGGCGGCGTTGGAAGTAGAGGTTCGTAAACAAAAGCAGTTGCGTTGGCAGCAAGAAAACCAAGAAGCCGTGCGTGAGGCCAACGCATTTGCCGAGCGTAATGGCCTTTTTGCGACGAAGTATAGAGTATTTTAATGGCACAGTTTGACGTCTACGCGAACCCCGATCCTAATACCAATAAAAGCTATCCTTATTTTGTCGATCTACAAGCCGAAATAATTGCCGATTTGTCGACTCGAGTAGTAGCGCCCCTCGTTGCTCGAGACGAGCTGCATCATGCGCCGTTGCAAGTACTTTGCCCAGAAGTCGACGTCAACGGTGAGCGGTATGTATTGATGACGCATCAACTGGCGAGTATTCCGATGCAGACTAACCTGTCATCTATTGCGTCACTGCAAGAGCAGCGATATGAGCTGCTGAATGCGCTCGATTTTCTTATTACAGGTTGCTAGAGCGTGGTAAAATTCACGGTATGACAACTAAAGAACGATTTTCAGGAATAGAACGGGTGTACGGCGGCAAGGCCGCAACGCAGTTCAATCAGCATCATGTTGCCGTGGTTGGTCTTGGTGGCGTAGGTTCGTGGGCGGTTGAGGCGCTGGCGCGTTCCGGTGTTGGCGGTCTCACGCTTATCGATTTGGATGACGTTTGTGTAACCAATATCAACCGACAATTACCGGCCATGACCAGTACCGTAGGGCAGTTGAAGACTGAAGTTTTAGCTCAGCGGGTGCGTGACATTAACCCCGATTGCCAAGTCCGTGTGATTGACGACTTCTTAGCGCGTGAGAATTTGGATGAGTATTTAGGTGAACCGGTAACGGCGGTCTTGGATGCCATCGATAGTGTGCAAGTAAAAGCCGCGCTGATTGCCTGGTGTAAACGTCGCAAAGTTCCTCTTGTTACCTGCGGTGGTGCTGGAGGCCAAGTCGACCCAGGTAAAGTGACGTCGACAGACTTAGCCAAGGCAACACAAGATCCACTGCTTGCAAAAGTTCGTTCCATGCTGCGTCGCGACTATAATTTTTCGCGCAACCCTGCACGGAGCTTTGGCATTAAAGCGGTGTACTCGACGGAGCAATTGCGCTATCCACAAAGTGACGGCGAGTGGTCGCACGCGAAGCCCGGCGCTGGAAGCATGCGCATGGATTGTGCCACAGGTTTTGGTGCGGCGATGCCGGTCACCTGCACCTTCGCCATGCACGCCGTCGCCTTGCTACTCGAAAAAGTAGCCCGCAGTTCTACTGCGGGGTGAGCGCCAACACTACAACCATGGCGGAAACGTCAGATCAAACCCGTAGTAGAACTACGGGCTACGAGGTTTATATGAAACTGTATATGTTCTACATCGGTGGGTCCGCACCGCACGCCAACATCGAAGTTCACGACGTGCGCTTTGTTGCCGGCGAGAATGTTGAAGCCTGCTATCCAGCGCTGCGCAAATACTGGTATGGCACACTCAAGGGCCTCCACCTCGATAGCTACGTACACCTGCATCATGTTGACGGTTATCGGATTGAACTCAAGCAAGAGCCCAGCACCCAAGCCGAAAAACTCTGGTTCGTGAATTTCGGTGGTTATTATCCAGGGCGCCTCGCCGAATTTCATGACTTCACGTTGGTTGTCGCAAAGTCTGCCGACGAAGCCAAACGTGTCGGCTACCAGCGTCTGCTGACCGACAGCGTCGAGCAACACAAAGATGATTTATACGACGTTGACAATTGCTTGAATGTCGATTTACTTGAAGGCTGGCACGTGCACCTAGTGAAAGACGGCATAGAACAGCCGTTGGTACCCGACTGGTCGGGTTACGAGGTCATCGCTTAAAAGCGCTTGCTCTGAATCGCTGTAACCACGGCGCGCAGGCCGTTGCGACGCGACGTGCTGACCATGTCATCGAGACCTAACGCAGCAAGCAGTGCGTCGAGCTGAAAGGCTGCAACTTGCGCAGGCGTCGCACCATTAAGCGCTTGATAAATGAGTGCGAGTAGTCCTTTCACAACGCGCGAGGCAGAGTCGAGTTGTAGCTCAAGCAAATCCTCGCGCCACTCTGCAACTAACCAAACCTGCGCTTCGCAGCCGTGAACTTCATTTTCAGATGTTTTCAACGCGTGCGGCATGATTGGCAAGGTGGCCGCCAGCTGGATCAGAAACTTAAGCCGTTGCGGCTGTTGCTGCGCCAGCAATTGTAACTGCGCGAGATCGCTTTCGCTAAGTTTGCCGTACACAAAAAACTCCAATGAAAATGCTCGAGATCAGCGGAAAAGAGCGGGCAATAGTACCATTTCTGCAGTGAAAAATGTTAATCTTGGGCGGTCTAAGCTTAAACCTGAATTCAAATAACGTAACAGGAACGACAACATGAAGATATTAGTGGCGGTCAAACGCGTCATTGATTACAACGTAAAGGTACGCGTTAAAGCTGACCAATCTGACGTTGATCTGGCCAACGTAAAAATGGCCCTGAACCCGTTCTGTGAAATCGCAGTTGAGGAAGCAGTCCGACTGAAAGAAAAAGGTATTGCCGACGAAGTCGTCGTAGTGTCCATTGGTCCGAAGGCGGTTCAAGAGCAACTACGTACCGCTTTGGCCCTGGGTGCCGATCGAGCGATTCAAGTCGAAACCGACGACATGCCAGACTCATTGGCGGTAGCCAAGATCTTAAAAGGCGTGGTCGAAAAAGAAGAGCCGCAATTGGTGATTCTTGGTAAGCAAGCCATCGACTCGGACAACAACCAAACGGGTCAGATGCTGGGCGCCTTAACGGGTATGCCGCAAGGTACGTTCGCTTCAAAAGTCGATATGGCTGAAGGCAGCGTCAACGTTACCCGTGAAGTTGACGGCGGTTTGCAAACCGTGAAGCTACAATTACCAGCTATCGTCACCACCGACTTGCGTTTGAACGAGCCGCGCTATGCATCATTGCCAAACATCATGAAAGCTAAGCGTAAGCCGCTCGACGTGACCACCGCAGATGAATTGGGTGTGAACGTAAGCCGCACGGTGAAGTTATTGAAAGTTGAGCCACCAGCGGAACGCAGCGCAGGTGTGAAGGTTGCAGACGTTGCGGAATTGGTCGACAAATTGAAAAACGAGGCAAAAGTCCTATGAGTATTTTAGTCATTGCCGAACACGACAACAAAGAATTAAACCCAGCTACGCTGAAGACCTTAGCTGCTGCCAAAGCCATTGGTGGTGACATTGATGTATTGGTGGCCGGCGAAGGCTGCCAAGCAGTAGCGGACGAAGTCGCTAAAGCGGAAGGCGTGAACAAAGTACGTCTGGCGGATAATGCTGCTTACGGGCACTTCTTGGCGGAGAATCTCGGCACCCTAGTTGCTGAGCTAGGTAAAGACTACGGTCACATCTTGGCTCCCGCGACCACGACTGGTAAGAACTTTATGCCACGCGTCGCGGCCCTGTTAGACGTCGCGCAAGTGTCAGACATCATCGCTGTCGAGAGTGCAGACACTTTCAAGCGTCCGATTTATGCCGGTAACGCCATTGCGACCGTGCAGTCGGAAGACGCAATTAAAGTTATTACTGTGCGTGCAACAGCTTTTGATGCGGTTGCTGCCGAAGGTGGTAACGCGTCGGTTGAAGCAGTTGATACTGTCATCGATAACGACAAATCAGAGTTCGTCGGTGAAGAGCTGGCCGAGTCTGAGCGTCCTGATTTGACTGCTGCGAGCGTTGTTATCTCGGGTGGTCGTGGTATGCAAAACGGCGAGAACTTCCACTTGCTTGAAAAAGTTGCAGACAAACTTGGCGCTGCCGTAGGTGCATCGCGCGCCGCAGTCGACGCTGGCTTTGTCCCGAACGACATGCAAGTAGGTCAAACCGGTAAAATCGTTGCGCCTGAACTGTACATCGCAGTGGGCATCAGCGGTGCCATCCAACACTTGGCCGGTATGAAAGACTCAAAAGTCATTGTTGCTATCAACAAAGACGAAGAAGCGCCTATCTTCCAAGTTGCTGACTATGGCTTAGTCGCTGACTTGTTTGATGTGCTGCCGGAGTTAGAGCAAGCGCTGTAATTTTCGTAACTAAATGCTCTTCTGAAAGCCCGCACTTTGTTGCGGGCTTTTTTGTGGCAGATACAAAATAATAACAAGACCGCCGATGATTATACATATAGGCAATGATGAACTGCCTGCTACGCTTTAGTTGCTTAAAAAAACAACTAAAGGATGACGTCAGATGAAAACTATAATTCCACTTGTGTCTGGACTTATATTGCTGAGTAGTTGCGGCACAGCAATAGCTCAACAAACGCAAGAACATACCTTAATTATCGAGGGCGAGCTGAACTATATTCAACACCCAATGTTGGAGCAGTTTGAAGGCCCACTGCAGGAGCCCTTGGATTTTGTCGCATCGATAACCGAAGATATCACGTCGCCATCACCCTATGCAGGGTTCTGGAACGACGGGATTGCTTATGAAAATGTCACCATTACCCTAACTTTCGAGTTATACGACGCGCAGGGTGGTCTCATTTTCAGTGATTCGCAAAGCACATCGTCACCTGACCACATGATCAACGATACAGTTGCACTATTTTTTGATAGCGCAAGCAACCAGCCAATTGAGTCTGCGATTTGGGGAATCATTGATACTGAAACTCAAACTATGGATCAACTCCGCTCCGAATATGTACTCGGCCAGAACTACTTTCGAAGCCGAACGAGCCAACTACCGTCAATAAGTGGCCCCCTTTTCGCAACAACGACTCCTTACCACTTTGTCGATACAGGCATTACTTCTTATCCATTCCAGTATGCAGGTGACCTGAATTGGACTCCGTTTACCTTTGAAGGTGTCGCATTAAACGTAAGATATATTGGCGTAGATGATGACGGTGATGGCATTGCTAATGAAGTTGATGCTTGCGAGGCATCAATTCTTGACGAAACAGTATTGTTTGACGGTTGGTACGATTCTGGCGTAACCAATTATGTAGACGACAGCGGCTGTTCGGTGATGGATCACTATGCAGCGTGTGCGGCAGAAGAGCAGGAAGCACCACGTCGCGGTATTCGCTCAGTTCGTAGTGGTCCATCGAGCTGTGAAAAAGCGGTGTCGTATGACTTGGTTGCTGATGGTGTGCTCAGTTATTCAGAAGCACGTATGTTGCGCAACGCCTTATATGAATCATCGACCAGCAGTGGTCCACAATAAAAAACTTAGTGTAATACCAAGCCCGCCTCGTGCGGGCGTTTTTGTGCGAGAACTAACAATAAGTTATTGAGGTATTCATTAATTTGTTATGTTTCGTCACATTTTTATTGTCAAAATTACGAGCAAGGCTATAGTCATAGTTGGCGCATTAATAACGTGTTAATCGCCTTAGGTTTGCTGCAACAAACGAATTATGGAGAACAACAATGATTAAAAAAAATATAGCTTACGCATCTGCGGTTTTGAGTATGTTGGCACTGTCCAGCACCGCAGAAGCTCAAGAGGTGACTCGTACTATTGAATTTTCGGGTCAAGTTAGTGGTGTGTATGAAGCTCTAAGCGGTAAAGATATTACTGAATTTCAAATTACCCTAGGCGTTGACGACACAGTTACACCGTCATCTTCATCGAGCACTTCAATCAATCACTCGAGTAATGGTTATCTGCAAACATTAGATTTAGTCTTTTTCGATTCTCAAGGTGTTGAAGTCGAGCAGCCATTTGACAGTTCTTATGAAAGTGCCCCTTATTCATCTCTTACTTACTATGCAGACACGAATAATGAGTATATTTCTTTTAACTTTGAGATTGCAGGTGGCGATGGTCACTTCAGTATTTCGTTCAGTGCGCCTGTAGGAGGTTTATTCAGCTCGTTTTCACCAGAGCCAATGCTTCTAGCAGAGCCAACGCAAGCGCAATTTTCTAGTCATTTAGACCTTTACTCACCTTATGCGCATGATGATGCGTATGGTTCTCTCTTAAGTGTGAACACCATCTATCCAGACGACGATGAAGATGGTTATCCGAACAATGTTGACGCCTGCCCAGTATCGATCATGGATGAGACAGTGTTGTTTGACGGTTGGTACGATTCGGGTGTAACCAACCATATGGACGACAGTGGTTGCTCCATCACCGATCATTATGCTGCATGTGAAGCTGAAGAGCAGGAAGCTCCACGTCGCGGTATTCGCTCAGTGCGCAGCGGCCCATCAAGCTGTGAAAAAGCGGTGTCGTATGACCTAGTTGCCGATGGGGTGATTAGCTACGCTGAAGCGCGCGCTTTACGTGAAGCGCTTTATGAATCATCTACCAGTAGCGGTCTTCGCTAATCTTTTCGGATGTTTCTAAGCCCGCCTTGTGCGGGCTTTTTTATTTGTCCAACAAAAAAGCTGCTCATAACAAGTAATTATGAGCTTTGTTAACTAGCAATCGTGTGGAATTGCGCTAACTTAAATGACACAACAAAATAATTATTTTTAAAAGAGGGGTGTGTATGAGTTTTAAAAATCTTGGGGTTACAGGGCTGCTTGTCGCTCTGACGATGTTGCTGCCATATCAAGTCAATGCGCAGGAGCAAGCGGTTGAAATAACGGGTGAGATCATGGATGTCGATCATATGCCGTTTTGGCAAGGCCTTGAGGATGAGCCTTCGTTCCCACTTATGTTCCGCGCGGTGGTGGTCGAGAACACTGACGCAGAACCTGATAGCAATGAAGGTCCGGTTGGCGGCGGCGTGTATATCGATAGCGTCCTCTCGATTACTTTTGAGATTTATGACGGCAATGAGACTTTGCTCTTCACGGATTCGTTTAATCCTCCGGTAACCGGTAGTACGGGTTTAGAGGGCGGTTCTGCAACCTATGCCATCCCTGGGGAAAGCGAGATTTTCTTCGACTTCGACAATATGATGTGGATAGCGGCACCGCCACAAGAATCTATGGATTATGGTCGCGTCGTAAGTTTAGGCATTCTGTCAGCGTTGTTCGGTGGTATGGAGCCGGACTTTCCAATGCCTGAAGAGGCGCCAGAAGAGTTTACTGGAGAATTGTTTGCCGACTTAAGTGGTTATCCACTACTCATTGAAGGTGAGACATTTTATCCGTTCCAATACCTGCTATTCTCGCCCTTTAGTGAGGAGGAGCAAGAACAGCAAGAAAGTGGCTTCTACGGTATAGCAACTTTCATTCAGTACATTGACCTTGACGCTGACGGCGACGGGGTTCCTGACGCGCTTGATGTGTGTTCACCAACGATTCTAAATGAAAGTGTTGAGTTTGCCTCGATTGATACGGGCGTTCCGAATATCGTTGATGAATCCGGCTGTAGCATCATGGATCGCTATGCAGCTTGCCATGTGGAAGAGGAGCCGGTACGAGGTATTCGCTCTGTGCGTCGCGGCCCATCTAGCTGCGAAAAAGCCGTCTCATATGAACTCGTAGCTGATGGCATTATTAGCTATGCTGAGGCGCGTATGTTACGTGATGCACTCTATCGAGCAGCTACTTCAGTTGCCGACAACCCACTGTATAAAGAGGGCTCAGTGGGCGGTGAAAATCCGCTTTATGAGGGTGATAACTGAGTTCTCAAGAGTGAGACAATTCCTGAAAAGGGGGCTTCGGCTCCCTTTTTTTTAATGTTGTATTGTGAATTTCAAAATTATCTCTTATGTTGAAAGTGCATTCGTTATCGATTGCTTGGGGAACAACAAAGGGAACATTTCATGAATCGCTCATTTTTAACTAGCGTACTGCAAACGCTATGCGTTACTTCTTTGCTCACGTTATCGGTAAGCGCAGCTGCCGAAGAAACCATTACAATTAAAGGTGAGCTGCTATTTTCAAGCCTCCCTCAGTTAGGAGAGTTCCAAGGTCCGCTCGCTGAGCCGCTTGTTTTTGAGGCCACGGTGGTTGAGGACGCATCATTGGCAGAGTCGACCGTCGTTTTTGGTGTCGCAGAGGAGTATTTGAACGCAACCCGTGCGCTGACTATGCAAATCTCAACAGCAGCGGGTGAAGTGCTTTACAGTGAAAGTGTCACAGCGGACGAATTCGCACTTGCGAGTTATTTAGAACTGTACTCTGTTTTCGCTTATGGAGCTTCGGCAAATAATTATCCAAGCGGCACCGCTTTCTGGGCTCTTATTTCCGGTGGCGAAGACCGCTTTGTTGACCGCGAGATCAGTCTTGGTGCCGATTTGGTCTCTCGTGGCGTCGGCATGGGCGCTGCAGCGTCAATCGCAAACTTATTCGCAGATACCAGCGGTTATCCGGTGTTAGCAACGGGTTCTTATAACTATGCGTTCTTGTACTATGACCAATCGGTGAACAATCAAACCGGCGAGGGCTACCAAGGCATCGTTCAGGGATATGCGACAAGTGTGTCCTATGGTGTCGAGGACTTTAGCCTTGAAGCAGTGCAAGCTGCGTGCGACACCTCAAGTAGCTGCGCAATGAAGCTTATTCAGCAGTGGCGAAAACAGGGCAGCATTTCGGTTCATGAAGCGAACGCTTTACGCCAAGCCTTTCAAGCAAGTAAGTGAATTCGTAAGTAGAAGAAGCGGGGCGATGGCCTCGCTTTTTTATTTAACCTCTCTTTTCTGAGCTTTGCATTGCGAGAGCTCCCGATTAACGAGTGGATTTTTCGTTAGAGAGCACTTGCATATTTGTAACTCATCGGACATGATTGACCCTATAACATCCTAATGGGATTAGGTGGCTAACATGAAAAGAAGAACAACTATGCTTAAAAAATTACCTCTCGCTACCGCGGTAGCGCTTGCATTCGCAGGAAGTGCCGGGGCTCACGCCGCAGAATTTGAAGTGGGTGATTTCCGCGTTAAGTTTGACTCCATTATTTCATACGGTGCCGCGTGGCGGATGGAAGACCAAGATCTTCGCGTCATTCACCCAGGCAACATGGCCGGTGGCCAAGGTCAATCAGGCGTTGCCGATGACGGTAACCTGAACTATGACAAAGGCGATATGGTATCGTCAGTAGTCAAAGGCGTTCATGACCTGAGCATCGACGGTGGCGACTACGGTGCCTTCGTACGTTTCAAATATTGGTACGACGATGTCATCAAGAATCAAGAAGTGGCACACGGCCATACCGCAACCAACTACTATCCAAATGTAACCCTCGACAACGATGGTCTTGACGATTTCTCGACTGGTTCAGGCTTTGAGTTACTTGATGCTTTCGCTTATGCCTATTTCGATTTAGGTGACATGCCAGTCAACTTGCGCGTAGGTCGCCAAGTGCTGAGCTGGGGTGAGAGTACCTTTATCTTCAACGGTATTAACGCAATCAACCCTGTCGATGTGAATGCGATTCGCCGACCGGGTGTTGAAATTAAAGAAGCGTTATTGCCAGTAGGCATGGTCAACATCAACTTAGGTTTGACCGACGCAACCAGTCTCGACATGTTCTATCAATACGAGTGGGACAGCTACAAACTTGATGGTTGTGGCACCTTCTTCTCAACCGTTGATATTCTTGGCGGACCTGGCTGTAACAAAATTACTTTGAACCCGACGCTCGTTGCTGGTGACCCATCGAGCAGCTTGAGTGATCAGGAGTCAGTAGCGTTCGGTGCATATCTTGACCGTTCACCTAACATCGAACCTGATGATGGCGGCCAGTACGGTTTCGCGTTACGCCATTACGACATGGACCTCGACGTTGAGTTTGGCTTGTACTACATGAATAATCATAGCCAAACACCTATTATTTCAGCGTATAACTGGCAGCAACAGCCAAGCCCAGCATTGAGTCATCCAGATGGCTATCCAATTGCCGGTCCAAACTATGTGCTGCAATACCCTGAAGATATTGAAATCATGGGGGCAAGCTTCAGTACTAACTTCGGCCTCTGGTCAGTAGGTGGTGAATACAGCTTCCGCAACGACATGCCAGTGCAAATCAACACCACTGAAATATTGACTGCGGGTCTTCGTGCCGGCGTGCCGAGCACCTTTGGTGACCGCTTAGAGACGGACGGTGAAGGTAACTTCACTAACCTAGGTGAGTTGCAAGAAGGTTATGATCGTTACGATGTCAGTCAATACCAGTTAACCGGTATTCGTTTCTTCGATAACGTATTAGGCGCGAGTCGCGTGACGTTCATCGGTGAAATCGCCGCGAGCAAAGTACATTCGTTGGTGGGACTCGACGAACAGCGTTATGGCCGTAACCCGGTGTACGGAAAATGCTTAACTGTTGCTGACCAGCAGCAGCTTGGTAACCCAGCACCTGCGGGCGACATTAACTGTGAAGGTTTCGTGACTTCGTCATCTTGGGGTTACCGTACCCGTTTAGTGGCAGAGTACAACAACATCTTCTCAGGCTGGAACATGGTTCCAACTTTGGCATTTGGTCATGATGTGAAAGGTTACTCAGCTAACAGTAACTTCATTGAAGGCCGTAAAACCATCGGTTTGAATGTTGATTTCAACTACCTGTCAACTTACAAAATTGGCGTAGGTTACAACATCAACACTGGCGGTGATTTCGAGCCAGCAAGTGACCGCGATTTTGCTGCTGTAAGTTTCAGCTACAGCTTCTAAATTTGACAAAGACCTGTAAAAACCCGCTTCGGCGGGTTTTTTTATGCCATTCACCGAACATGACTTGCGTAAAAAGCGCGTAGCCCGATGTAATGGTCTCCTCCAACAATACGGCATCGCAATGTGCCAAAATGATACGTGATCATTTACATGCTGGAGGAGACACAGGTGAGTATTGTAACCAGAATCGGACTAGATTTGGCAAAAGAT
>NZ_PIPT01000019.1 GCF_003987395.1 Pseudidiomarina aquimaris | reverse complement strand
GTTTCGCTAAATTTTGATTTTTTCATTTTCGTCTTCTGAGGGTTATCATCTCAGAAAACTCTAATTAAGTCTGTGTCAGTTTAGGGGAAGTGGACACTTTCAAGATGGGCGACTTGAAGAGGCTTTTTATAAACGAGGTGCATGGCCAAGAATAAGATCTAAAAAAATTAGAGACGCATTAGTATTGCAAAATCGAATTAGGTGGATAAGCAAGTTGTGTGTTTTTATCTTACTAACTTGTTGTATACCCCTACTATTTATCGGGTATCGGTAGTGTTTTGGTTACCGCAGAAAATGACGAAAGGTCGCGCTACAGGCCAATATAAATGGCGCACCCGGCAGGAGTCGAACCTGCGGCCTCTGCCTCCGGAGGGTTGAGGTCATTTCCGGTTTTCCACGTCGCAGCATTTACAACGAAGCTTAAATTTACCCAAGTTGAGGTCATAACCTACAGGTAGTCGTTGCTTGTCTGCGCTAAACTTGGTGTTTTAGCCAAGGAAGGGCAGGGTTATGGCAGGGACGACGATTTCGATTGCGCGGGTGTTCACGCGTGCGCTCTATGGTATGGATGCACCGCTGGTAACGGTAGAGGTCTGTTTGGCATCAGGCTTGCCGGCGTTTGCTGTGGTGGGTATGCCACAGGCCGGGGTCAAAGAGGCGCGCGATCGTGTGCGATCGGCGATTCAGGCAAGTGAGTTTGAGTTTCCGCGCGGTAAGAAGATTACCGTTAATCTGGCTCCGGCTGACTTACCTAAACATGGCGCTCGCTACGACTTAGCCATCGCTATAGGCATCTTGGTTGCCGATGGTCAAATAAGTGAAAGGGCGGTGGTTTCTCGTGAATTTTATGGTGAGCTGACACTGAATGGCGAACTGCGCGGCGTACCGGGTATATTGCCAGCCATGTTGGCGTGTCGCGAGCAAGGTCGTGAAGCCGTCATTCCATTAGCCAATCAAACTGAAGCCAGTGTGGTGCGGGAGCAACAATGCGTTGCTGCCGAGAGCCTGCGTGACGTGACCGAGCACTTGCGTGGGCCGCATCAACTGCCGCATCTAGCCCCCTTGCAACCTAGCGAGCAGCAACATTTTTATGGCGATTTAGCCGATGTGATTGGCCAAGAGCAAGCGAAGCGCGCGTTGATTTTGGCGGCGATGGGTGGCCATCACGTGTTGTTCGTGGGTCCTCCGGGGACGGGAAAAACCATGTTAGCGCAGCGGTTGTTGGGGCTCTTGCCACCACTGACCGATGTGGAAGGGCTAGAAGTTGCCGCAATTCGCAGTGTCGCCGGGCACAATTACAATGCCGAGCACCCCAGCGCTTGGCTCGAGCGCAATTTGCGCTCGCCGCATCACTCATGCTCTGCGGCAGCTTTGGTGGGTGGCGGCT
>NZ_PIPT01000018.1 GCF_003987395.1 Pseudidiomarina aquimaris | reverse complement strand
TCATGCTCTTTGATAGCCTTGATGATTTGTTCTTCGCTGTAACGTTTTTTCATTTTGAGATCTCCACTTGACCCATTTTAATGGAAATCTCATCGATGTCATGGTTCTATTCTTGGGGGAGACGTCACCTTCATGTTAAGTTGAGGTTAATTAACGCTTGAGGCCAACATATGACTACATCTATTATTCAAACGAAATCAGATATTGAACGAACCAATACGTTGTTAGGCAAAGCCCCTCCAGTATATCGACAAGCATACAGTGACCGAACGTCTTGGTTGATGGCATGCTTTTCAGAGCTTGCATACAAGAAGTTCAATCCTCCTGTTCTTAATCTCTCGACCGCGAATAAACTTGAAAGTATTTTGGAACGTACGTCGAGCAGCAAGCTCTCTTTCGAGAAGATTAGGCAGTTGGTAAGTGCGTTTGCTTATGATAGCGAAGAAGAAAAGGAATCTTTGATAGCTGATCTTAATGAGCTGAAAGCTGAACTGCTAGAAACTTTCGACTCAAATGGAAGCCAAGCAATTCTAATTCGTACATCAAGGTTTCTAGTACTGTCATTTAGAGGTACCGAGGCCACATCGTGGCGAGATATAAAAAGTGATGCTTATGCCGTACTAAAATCGTGTGAAACTGGCGGCAAAGTGCACTCCGGATTCGATGCTGCATTTAATGTAATTGAACGTGACATTATTAATGCTCTTGAGAAGTTTCCTAATTTACCGCTATTCATCACGGGCCATTCACTTGGTGGAGCTTTAGCGACGATAGCCGCTAAACGACTAACACATAAGGGTGGGAACGCTGCATGTTATACATTTGGCTCGCCAAGAGTCGCCGATGACCATTGGCTGATGACTATGAAAACGCCAATTTACAGAGTCGTCAATGCTTCAGACAGTGTGACGATGGTACCGCCAGCAGATGTTCTGATCACAAGTTTGTCGTGGTTATTAGGGCTTCTTCCCGGTGTAGGGGATTCAGTGAAGCGCAGTTTGCGAGAGAAATTTGGGAAATATCTGCATGGTGGTGATATGCGATATCTGACAAGTATTTCGCCTGGTGACTATAAAAGCACACGGTTGTTATATCATGTGGATATTTGGTACCGCTTTCGAGGGTGGTTAAATAATAAGCTACCTTGGACAAGCGTATTAGCAGATCACTCGATATCGATTTATAGAAAGAAACTTGAACAGATTGCACTTGAACGGAATAAGTAAATTATTTTGAGTTTCGGAAACCGAATAATCGATGCTAACGAAACAGGGTATGTGTCTCTTTTTAGTAAAAGTAAGTGGGGTAAAAGAGGTAATGCTTCGAACTTGGTTTACTCTATTCGTTAAGGAGTAGAATAGCTAAGAGTCGACTGACGGTGTCTCGTGATTCGCGCAGATAGGAACCCTTCACTTTGGTCTGAGGGAGTTTTCTACTTATAACAGGCCCGGTTTTTCGGGAGACTACAGTATTTGGTGTGCGCTAGTTGGGACATTAAAAGCTATTACCGATGAACTCTTAGTGGAGGGGGCTTTTCATAAGATTTTAAGTGCAAACAAAAAAGGGTGCCACTCGGCACCCTTAGAGACAAGAACTACTCGGTTATACCCAAGTTTCATCATTGAAATATTTCATAATTCACCGCTCCCCACTGACCAATGAAATTGCTTTAGTTAGCTCGTAATTAGTATATATCACTACGGTCCTCTAAGCAAAGAGGATCAGCTTTCGCTGTTTCTGTAGTTAAATACAGCTGTCAGATCATCATCATATTTAGCCGAAAGCTTGTACCGTTGATTGTACAGCTCAGCTTTAGTTAAACTCTCTGACGCGTTCTCTACGTCACCAGAAAGACTCTGATAACATGCAAGATTAAAGTATACTCTAGCCTTGTCAAGGCTACTTGGAAGACTGTTTGCTTCGGAGAGAGCACTCTTAAGCTCACTAATAGCATTATTGAGTGCACTAGGCCCTTTCAATAATACCCAATCTCGCTTATGAATCAATGCTGAAGCGACATGTGCTCTAACCCAAGTTGACTTAAGTTTCATCTCAACATTATCGACAACCGAACCATTATTAAGCCTCCAAAGGTTGTCCTTGATGTACTTCAGCTTATTGATCGCCTCATTGCAGTAGTCTCTACTCTCAACGATAAGGTCTTTCGCATGTGCAAACTTAGATTCGCATTTTTCGTGGTTAGTGTTGCCTTCTTGTTCCACACATTCCTTGGTGTATTCATCAATAGCACTGTCAATCTTAGCTATTAAGTGATAAACCTTTGATAAGAGGGCTTCTGCTCCATAATGAATTGACTCGAACTTTAAGCTCAGCTTAACCTCTTGAATCATTATGCGTTGTTTTTCAATATCAATAGAAAACTTCGAGAAATCTAGTTGATTTTTTGACAGTTCATTAAGCTTCTCTGAATAAGTTCGATAGATTTCATCGATCTTTCTAGCCTGCTTTACAACGACGTAACCAATCACAATAGAAACGATGGTTAACATCACCCCTATAACTCCAATTGATGAAGCAAAGAAGCCAGCGTGGTCGTCTAATCGATTGTCAATACCTTTGAATCGTTCGTTACTTGTACTCGCACTCACCAAAAGAGCGTTGTGCACCGTGTTGTCACTATATTGTACTGAACACTCCTTTTGGGAGTCGTACTGCGTGGCGGAACAATTGGACGCATCGACTTTAGATAAATAGTAGTTTACGTCTTGACATTGAGCTCCAAAACTAAAAAAGAGCAAAATTGAAACCATTACTTTTTTCATGTTTATTTCATTAAATTTTAGTATGTGTTGGATACTTAAGACCTTTTCTGCAAGGGCCAAGCTATTACGGATGCAAAAATGGAATCGGAAATTTTATCTTATATGATAAGCCCACAAATTGTTAGCGAGATAATTTTCATTTTAATTACCTGAAACGGCGCTAATTAATTACTTTAAACAAGCCTTTTTGCTTGGGCCTATAAAAATCGTGACTACAGTCCAACAGAGTAACCTTCGTGTATCAAAAATGTAAACGTGATGTTGACATATATATCTTGCGTAACTATGATATTGATTCTGATTATTTTTAACAAGGGAAATGTTATGAACATAAAGCAACTTAATAAGGGCGTACTCCTGTTAGCTGCAGGGTTTATTTCATGGAGTGCTCACGCCACTCCACAGGTTGACGTAACCGAGGAGCAAAATGCGCCTCGCGAAAAAGTCGTGGTCATTAATCCGGGTACCGATACTTGGGGGCTTGTGTTTGAGATCGAGTCAAAGTCAGACTCGAATACAAAACGCAATAGTGCAGAAACAGAAATTGATATCTCTAATCTAGAGACTTTCACGAGTACGCAGGATAAGTTACTGCGAGACTTGGTATTTTATATGAGTCACTATTACACCAGCTTGACTCATCATTTTTCTTTGACGGTAGCGAATCCTGCAGCTAGCGATGAGCGCAAGCATAGAGGGTATATGTTCTGTGTGACGGCTGTTGATCCAAAACAAGGAAGGCTCTGCAAGGCTTTAAATCTTGCTGCAAGCCAAGCTGACTTTTTAAGAAAGCTGAAAGATGCTGGAGTGAAGTACGAATTCTCTGACGGCGAACATCCAAAAAAAAAAGGGGTAAATCAGACTAGCAAGAAGCGCGATATAACCGTGTCATCATTCTTTTTAAACGGGTTGGACGATAATGAGATTCCTGATGAAGAAGATGACCCGGTGGCCGAATACGAAAGAGAATTAATACGAGAATTGAATGAGTTTTGTGGATATGGCGAATTTTGCGAAGACTACGGTGTTGCGTCAACGTATTATGATTCCACCGGAACGTGGGAAGTCCATGGATATTACGAAAACTATGTCGATGGCACATCAGATGACAATTATAAACCGCGACCATTTCCTAACCCAATTGGTTCCATCGACCCACCAACAACAGATAAAGATCCGTTGTGAAATAGAAGCTTTTAAAACTCAGACTAGCCCTACTGGAGCTGGGCCATGATTCACCAATACTGCTAAATGAGAAAAAATTTTTAAAACTTTTCAAGTGGTGCGGTGCTGCCTACTCTTACACGCAATGTGCCTTTATGTACATTGCGTGTACTACAAGTTTGATATCGAAGCACACAACAGCAAAATAAAAGCTCCAGAACACACAGGTAGCGATGGAGTACCTCACCAACAACTATGTGATAATAAGTTGCGACAGATAGAGGAATCACTTTATGGCGCAATGTATTTACTGAATTATTTTGAATTTATTTCTGCAGGAATTAAAAGTCGTGATCTTGATAATCCACTTCTAATGGATTTGTAATCCCCCTGACGTCTCCCCCAAGAATAGAACCATGACATCGATGAGATTTCCATTAAAATGGGTCAAGTGGAGATCTCAAAATGAAAAAACGTTACAGCGAAGAACAAATCATCAAGGCTATCAAAGAGCATGA
>NZ_PIPT01000017.1 GCF_003987395.1 Pseudidiomarina aquimaris | reverse complement strand
CCGTCCGCCGCTCGTCAGCAAAGAAGCAAGCTTCTCTCTGTTACCGCTCGACTTGCATGTGTTAGGCCTGCCGCCAGCGTTCAATCTGAGCCATGATCAAACTCTTCAGTTTAAAAGTTTAATCGACCCATTGAATTTCATGACTTAAGCTTTAATTTGTTAAGCACTTCGTTCAATCAGTCAGGTGTACCATTTAAGGTACTTGTTGCATCCGAAGATGCTTCTCTGCCTGAATCCGGTAAGTGCCCACACAGTTTGCTTGGCTTGATATATTTTTAAAGAACGTTTCGCTTCGTTGAGCGAGGCCGCGTATTCTACATGGCCTTAGTTTTCTGTCAAGCCTTTCGACATAATTTTTTCTGACTGAAAACTTCTGCTTTTGGCGGCTTCGTTGCCTGCCTCAAGCGTGGAGCGCATTTTAGAGATTTAACTGCGCACGTCAAGCGCCTTTTTGCAGTTTTCGCGTGTTTTTTTGCTGACTGCTGTTTTGTTGCGCAGATCGCTGCTTTTTTGAATCAACTCGCGTGGAATAAGGGTTTCTGCTAGTCTTAACGACTGTTGTTGAGATCAAAAAGATAACAATTTGAGGAGTAAGTACCCATGAATGGCGATATTCGTAGTTATCAAGGTATTGAACCCACCATTGGGGAACATGTGTACATTGACCAAAGTGCCGTCATTGTTGGTGACGTTACGCTAGGCGAGAACAGCAGTGTTTGGCCTTTGGTGTCAGCGCGCGGTGACGTGAATTACATTAAAATAGGCGCGCGCACAAATATCCAAGACAACTGTGTACTGCACGTAAGCCGGAAAAGTAGCCGCAACCCCGATGGTCACCCACTCATTATTGGCGAAGATGTAACGGTAGGGCATCACGTCATGTTGCATGGCTGCACGATTGGTTCACGTATTCTCATCGGCATGTCAGCAGTGATCATGGATGGTGCGGTCGTAGAAGACGACGTTATTATTGGTGCAGGTAGTCTCGTACCGCCTGGCAAGACATTACGTAGCGGTTACCTTTATGTCGGAAGCCCAGTTAAAGAAGCACGCCCACTAACTGAAGAAGAGAAAGCCTTCTTACCGGCATCAGCAGAGAACTACGTAAGGCTGAAGGATGAATATGCTTTGAATGTGCACTCCGTATAGATTACGAGACGCTTCAAATAACAAGAGCCTGACTGTTACCACCGCACCATCAATGTAATACACCGTGCGGTTGCCGCTTACCGTCTTTTTAAAGCGCTGCCAGTTGGCGTCGTAGGCAAAGTTAACGGTGCTGCCACCGGCAGCCATGGTCACACTTAACAACGAGTTGGCTGACGCCTTGCCAATGTTACCGCCTAAAATAGTGCTCGGGTTTAGTTTGCCACTACATACTCATAGGATGTCACACCTTGGCCTAAGTAGGTTATTGTATGGAATACCCCATCATTTGGCGTTGTGTAACCAAGGTAACCAGTATCAAACTTTTTTGAATTGCCATTACCTGTGACCCTTAATGCACCATCCTTGTCGGCATTAAAGCTAGCTGACACAGACTGTCCAGCGACAAGTTCGCCTTGCCAAATCAAGCTTTCTGACGCGTATATTTTCACATTTGATATTTGTTCCGAACTAGAATTTTTTAATGTGACTTTACTCGTTACTCCGCATCCTCCGAGAATCAACACAAGAATGATAGTTACGAATTTAGTAATCAGTCTCGACATTTTCGCTACCCCCTATTATCTCAAATGGTTTTGTACGGAGATCACCTTGCCTTATGGCTCTTAAAATAACGCGTTTTGCTTCCTCTACTTTAAAATCAGGGTTACTCCCCAATATCCTGCCAACATTATTGTTATACAGATCCATGGTGGTCTCACCCAGTGCATTACCTGAGTAGCGTTCATGAGCATCCCCAAACTCCTTTGCTGCATCAACACCGAGCTTCTTGGTCATCAAATAATTCCAAGTCGCGTGCCTGAATGCATCAGCCACGTTATTCCATGCTGTTCGGATATTAGGGAATGCTTCCTTGGTTAGCTCTACAGCATCGTCAGCAGCCTCTTTTGCTTCGAGCGCATCTAACGGATTAAGAACGGCGTTGGCAAATTCACTACGCCCATTCGGGTCATAGTCCAACTGCTCGAATAATACGTCAGCATCAATTTTGTCTGATTTTGGTGTGATTGCTAGCGTGTGATTCTCACTAACACCAACCTCCCCAGGCGCACCCAGTTCCTCAGCCTCAACATCGCTATCAGAGCCATCGCTCGATGGCGCGCTGCCATTACTCGCAGCTGCGCCGCTAAAGTCGTTTTTGGTTGGCGTACCGCCGTTGAGAACTGTGGCGCATGCAGCCATGCTCTCAATACAATCAATGGAGCCTTGTACAAGCGCATACCCACTCGGGTCGGTGCCCGCCAGCGGGTTATTCATAATGTACGAGTACGGGTTCAGCGACTGGCTATTGCCGGGAGCCTGAACAAACGGGTCGATGCTTAAAAAGCGGCCAAGGTTGTAATCGTACACCCGACCGTTCATATGAATCAATTGCGCTTCATCAATGTGCTCATGGTCGGTAAAGCCGCGTAGCGTGAACGGTGTGCCGCCAACCACATCAAACAACGTTGCCGCGCTGCTCGGCAGCATCGTGCCGTAGCGGGGTTTGCCGAACGGGTCGTAGCTGCGATGCTCGAGAATATGATTGTTGTGGTCGGTGAGTGTGACCACCGAGCCTAAACGGTCGCGCAGCGTGTAGGTGATTTCATGGCTGGCAAGCGACAAACCGGCATACTTCGTGCGTTTGACGATGGCGATATCGTCAATGTAGGTGCGGGTTATGGTGGTGTCATCGACCTGCTCGACCTCCACCGAATCATCAATGTAATACACCGTGCGGTTGCCGCTTACCGTCTTTTTAAAGCGCTGCCAGTTGGCGTCGTAGGCAAAGTTGACGGTGCTGCCGCCGGCGGTGATTTGTGTCGGCTTATTCAGTGCATTGTAGGTAATCGCCTTGCCAGCTCCGCTGATAAGGTTACCGTTATTATCGTAACTAAAGCTGGTGCTGCCACCGCCCACCAAGGTCGCACTTAACACCGCGTTAGGTCCCGCATTGCCAGCGTTACTTTTACCGCTCGAGCCATAGGTCATACTGCTCGCATAGTCACTTTTTTGCGTTAAGTTCCCTGTCGCATCATAACTGTAGCTAATGCTGCCGCCTGAGCTTAAGCTACTACCCGTAAGGCGATGCAAATCGTCATAACTGTACGACTCTGTCACACTCATCGCACCGTTGTTGCTTTCCATCGTTTGGCTGTCGAGGTTACCGAAGCGACCGTAATAGTACGCCAGATAATGCAGCTCATTGCCCACCGCGCTTGCCGCGCCCACCTGCTTCAACTGTCCCGAAACTTGGTCGTAGGTTCGGCTCACTTAGCGGCGCCAATTAATTCAGAAATGTTTATGCTAAAGTCTTCTTTACTTCGGCCTTTAGAGTCAGCACTGCCGACATTGTCTAACTTAAAGTCAATAACATATCGCCTAGCTTGCTCTAAACTATTCGCCCAAACCATTTCCGCCATGCCATTTTCGACGTGCACAATTGTCCAAGTGTTTGTCGTAGCATCACTAATACTAACCCAACTGACGCGCTCACAAGGTTCACAACCTGAATCCAAGCGATGCAGTTTGGACTGGTCAACTTTTATGGTGAGCTCTATGGAGTCTTCAGCCTTACCGCCAATATAATAGTCAATAGCAATGCCACACTCTTCCAGCTCAGCGATTGTTGCGTGAGCATCGGCTATAGACATAAACGACACCAGAGCAATTAGAGAACTTATCATTCTTTTGTCCTTTGTATTGAGTTTCTATACCGCCGAACGGCCAGCTTCGACGACAGGAAAAATGCAGCCATTTGGCTTTCTGTGACATGTTTTCGAATGTTTAGGGGGTTAGCCTTGTTAAAATGGCGTGATTCATGTGCGAGTACGCGTATCGTATTTTCTATACCCGTATAACCACCGCGCGTAAAAGTTGCACTTTTATAGATTATCGACTTCCCGGCGTAGTGGTATCCGTTGACCCAGACTTTTTCATAACCTCTAATATGATAGGCCCTACCTGCGTATTCGTTAGCCTCTTGAAAACTATTGAAAGTTGCTGGCTCGTAAACTTCTAGTGGATTGTCGATACTACGCAGGGCTACAGCATACTTATCTTGAAACTCTCTTTCTTCACCATAGTTAGCGATATCGTCTTCAAAGAACTCATTAGCTTCCTGATAGATATTTTGCGAGTCCCCTTCTAGGTTCCCCAATTGTTCCCGAGATATAGCCCCAACTAACTCAGTCGTAGCCAAACCTGAGGAGCTATAACTCACCAATGGAAACAAAGAGACACTCTCACCAGAGGATATAGGCTTGCTCCCTGGAGAGCCAATACCAGCGGAGTCCTCTTCAATACCTAAGGAGACCACCTCAACTGTTACAGTACCGTCAGCCCCGTTGGAGCCCGCCTCCGTAAACCCATGATACCCAATCATACAATGGAAGTTGCAGTGCTGCTGTTCACCAAACCCTAAGTTACCCACACTCGCATACCCACTCGGGTCGGTGCCCGCCAGCGGGTTATTCATAATGTACGAGTACGGGTTCAGCGACTGGCTGTTGCCGGGTGCCTGAATCAACGGGTCGATGCTTAAAAAACGGCCAAGGTTGTAATCGCACACCCGACCGTTCATATGAATCAATTGCGCTTGGTCAATGTGCTCATGGTCGGTGAGGCCGCGTAGCGTAAACGGTGTACCGCCAGCCACATCAAACAACGTTGCCGCGCTGCTCGGCAGCATGGTGCCGTAGCGGGGTTTGCCGAATGGGTCGTAGTGTAATCCCCCCGAAAAATCGGAGCAGTTATAAGTAGAAAATTCCGTTAAACTAAAACGAAGGAGTTTTCTATGCGCAAATCACGATACACAGACAGTCAGATCTTAGCGATTCTGAAACAAAACGA
>NZ_PIPT01000016.1 GCF_003987395.1 Pseudidiomarina aquimaris | reverse complement strand
GTCGATTAAACTTTTAAACTGAAGAGTTTGATCATGGCTCAGATTGAACGCTGGCGGCAGGCCTAACACATGCAAGTCGAGCGGTAACAGAGAGAAGCTTGCTTCTTTGCTGACGAGCGGCGGACGGGTGAGTAATACTTGGGAACTTGCCTTTAGGAGGGGGACAACCACGGGAAACTGTGGCTAATACCGCATAATGTCTACGGACCAAAGTAGGGGATCTTCGGACCTTACACCTAAAGATGGGCCCAAGCGAGATTAGCTAGTTGGTGGGGTAAAGGCTCACCAAGGCGACGATCTCTAGCTGTTCTGAGAGGATGATCAGCCACACTGGGACTGAGACACGGCCCAGACTCCTACGGGAGGCAGCAGTGGGGAATATTGCACAATGGGGGAAACCCTGATGCAGCCATGCCGCGTGTGTGAAGAAGGCCTTCGGGTTGTAAAGCACTTTCAGTGGTGAGGAAGGCCGTAAGATTAATACTCTTGCGGATTGACGTTAACCACAGAAGAAGCACCGGCTAACTCCGTGCCAGCAGCCGCGGTAATACGGAGGGTGCAAGCGTTAATCGGAATTACTGGGCGTAAAGCGTACGTAGGCGGCTTGTTAAGCAAGATGTGAAAGCCCCGGGCTCAACCTGGGAATGGCATTTTGAACTGGCAGGCTCGAGTTCTGAAGAGGGTGGTAGAATTTCCTGTGTAGCGGTGAAATGCGTAGATATAGGAAGGAATACCGGTGGCGAAGGCGGCCACCTGGTCAGAAACTGACGCTGAGGTACGAAAGCGTGGGGAGCAAACAGGATTAGATACCCTGGTAGTCCACGCCGTAAACGATGTCAACTAGTTGTTCGTCTTATAAACAAGGTGAGTAACGCAGCTAACGCACTAAGTTGACCGCCTGGGGAGTACGGCCGCAAGGTTAAAACTCAAATGAATTGACGGGGGCCCGCACAAGCGGTGGAGCATGTGGTTTAATTCGATGCAACGCGAAGAACCTTACCATCCCTTGACATCCAGAGAATTTTCTAGAGATAGATTAGTGCCTTCGGGAACTCTGAGACAGGTGCTGCATGGCTGTCGTCAGCTCGTGTTGTGAGATGTTGGGTTAAGTCCCGCAACGAGCGCAACCCTTATCCTCAGTTGCCAGCGGTTCGGCCGGGAACTCTGTGGAGACTGCCGGTGATAAACCGGAGGAAGGTGGGGACGACGTCAAGTCATCATGGCCCTTACGGGATGGGCTACACACGTGCTACAATGGCGCGTACAATGGGAAGCAAGCACGCGAGTGTAAGCGGATCTCAAAAAGCGCGTCGTAGTCCGGATTGGAGTCTGCAACTCGACTCCATGAAGTCGGAATCGCTAGTAATCGTGGATCAGAATGCCACGGTGAATACGTTCCCGGGCCTTGTACACACCGCCCGTCACACCATGGGAGTGGGCTGCACCAGAAGTGGATAGTTTAACCTTCGGGAGAACGTTCACCACGGTGTGGTTCATGACTGGGGTGAAGTCGTAACAAGGTAGCCGTAGGGGAACCTGCGGCTGGATCACCTCCTTATGAAAAAGCGTTTACCGGTAACTTTGCGTTACACGCTCTTTAAAAATAAGGACAAGCTGATTGTAATAAAGTAATGAAATGCCACTCTACTTGAATCCACCATTTTGGTAGAGGCGTATCGAACTTGTGTACAGCATCGAGAACAGCCCATACGATTGAAGACTAAACATTTTCGGGTTGTATGGTTAAGTGACGAAGCGTAGACGGTGGATGCCTAGGCAGTTGGAGGCGATGAAGGACGTACTAACTTGCGATAAGCCATGATGAGGCAGTAAGAGCCGCTTGAGTCATGGATTTCCGAATGGGGCAACCCACTCTGCTTGCAGAGTATCCTTAAGTGAATACATAGCTTAAGGAGGCGAACCCGGAGAACTGAAACATCTAAGTACCCGGAGGAAAAGAAATCAACCGAGATTTCCCTAGTAGCGGCGAGCGAACGGGAAGTAGCCCTTAAGCAATCACGGTGGTAGTGGAACGTGTTGGAAAGCACGACGATACAGGGTGATAGTCCCGTACACGACGCCAACGTAATTGTGAAAACGAGTAGGTCGGGACACGTGTTATCTTGACTGAATATGGGGGGACCATCCTCCAAGGCTAAATACTCCCAACTGACCGATAGTGAACCAGTACCGTGAGGGAAAGGCGAAAAGAACCCCGGCGAGGGGAGTGAAATAGAACCTGAAACCGTCTACGTACAAGCAGTAGGAGCACCTTCGGGTGTGACTGCGTACCTTTTGTATAATGGGTCAGCGACTTATATTTTGTAGCAAGGTTAACCGTATAGGGGAGCCGTAGGGAAACCGAGTCTTAACTGGGCGCTTAGTTGCAAGGTATAGACCCGAAACCGGGCGATCTAGCCATGGGCAGGTTGAAGATTGAGTAACATCAATTGGAGGACCGAACTCACTAATGTTGAAAAATTAGGAGATGACCTGTGGCTCGGAGTGAAAGGCTAATCAAGCCCGGAGATAGCTGGTTCTCCCCGAAAGCTATTTAGGTAGCGCCTCGGACGAATACCACTGGGGGTAGAGCACTGTTTGGGCTAGGGGGTCATCCCGACTTACCAACCCCATGCAAACTCCGAATACCAGTGAGTACTATCCGGGAGACACACGGCGGGTGCTAACGTCCGTCGTGGAGAGGGAAACAACCCAGACCGCCAGCTAAGGTCCCCAAGTCATGGCTAAGTGGGAAACGATGTGGGAAGGCTCAGACAGCTAGGAGGTTGGCTTAGAAGCAGCCATCCTTTAAAGAAAGCGTAATAGCTCACTAGTCGAGTCGGCCTGCGCGGAAGATGTAACGGGGCTAAGCCATGCACCGAAGCTGCGGCAGCAAACTTGTTTGCTGGGTAGGGGAGCGTTCTGTAAGCCGTTGAAGGTGTGTTGAGAAGCATGCTGGAGGTATCAGAAGTGCGAATGCTGACATGAGTAACGATAATGCGGGTGAAAAACCCGCACGCCGGAAGACCAAGGTTTCCTATCCCATGCTAATCAGGGTAGGGTAAGTCGGCCCCTAAGGCGAGGCCGAGAGGCGTAGTCGATGGGAATCAGGTTAATATTCCTGAACCGACATGTACTGCGATGGGGGGACGGAGAAGGCTAGGCAAGCCGGGTGTTGGTTATCCCGGTGAAAGTATGTAGGTTGGCGGCTTAGGTAAATCCGGGCTGCTAAGACTGAGATACGAGACGACGCTCTACGGAGCGGAAGTTGTTGATGCCCTGCTTCCAGGAAAAGCCTCTAAGCTTCAGGTACATGTTGACCGTACCCGAAACCGACACAGGTGGTCAGGTAGAGAATACTAAGGCGCTTGAGAGAACTCGGGTGAAGGAACTAGGCAAAATAGTACCGTAACTTCGGGAGAAGGTACGCCAGAGCTAGTGAACCCCTTGCGGGGGGAGCTGGAGCTGGCCGCAGTGACCAGGTGGCTGGGACTGTTTATTAAAAACACAGCACTGTGCTAACACGAAAGTGGACGTATACGGTGTGACACCTGCCCGGTGCCGGAAGGTTAATTGATGGGGTTAGCGTAAGCGAAGCTCTTGATCGAAGCCCCGGTAAACGGCGGCCGTAACTATAACGGTCCTAAGGTAGCGAAATTCCTTGTCGGGTAAGTTCCGACCTGCACGAATGGTGTAACCATGGCCACGCTGTCTCCACCCGAGACTCAGTGAAATTGAAATCGCCGTGAAGATGCGGTGTACCCGCGGCTAGACGGAAAGACCCCGTGAACCTTTACTACAGCTTGGCACTGAACATTGAACCTCCATGTGTAGGATAGGTGGGAGGCTTTGAAGCATTGGCGCTAGTTGACGTGGAGCCATCCTTGAAATACCACCCTTGTATGTTTGATGTTCTAACGTTGGCCCCTTATCGGGGTTGCGGACAGTGCCTGGTGGGTAGTTTGACTGGGGCGGTCTCCTCCCAAAGCGTAACGGAGGAGCACGAAGGTTGGCTAAGTACGGTCGGACATCGTACGGTTAGTGTAATGGCACAAGCCAGCTTAACTGCGAGACAGACACGTCGAGCAGGTGCGAAAGCAGGTCATAGTGATCCGGTGGTTCTGAATGGAAGGGCCATCGCTCAACGGATAAAAGGTACTCCGGGGATAACAGGCTGATACCGCCCAAGAGTTCATATCGACGGCGGTGTTTGGCACCTCGATGTCGGCTCATCACATCCTGGGGCTGTAGTCGGTCCCAAGGGTATGGCTGTTCGCCATTTAAAGTGGTACGCGAGCTGGGTTTAGAACGTCGTGAGACAGTTCGGTCCCTATCTGCCGTGGGCGTTTGAGAGTTGAGAGGGGTTGCTCCTAGTACGAGAGGACCGGAGTGAACGAACCTCTGGTGTTCGGGTTGTCACGCCAGTGGCACTGCCCGGTAGCTATGTTCGGAATCGATAACCGCTGAAAGCATCTAAGCGGGAAGCGAGCCTCAAGATAAGCTCTCACTAGCACGTAAGTGCTCTGAAGGGTTGTTGAAGACGACGACGTTGATAGGCGGGGTGTGGAAGCGTAGTAATGCGTTGAGCTAACCCGTACTAATTGCCCGTGAGGCTTAACCATACAACACCGAAGGTGTTTAGGGTTGTGAAGAGGTAGCCCGTAGTTCTACTACGGGGACAAGTTCGAACCTTTACCAAATGTAGCCCGTAGTTCTACTACGGGGAAGCAAGCAGGGTGGCCCCATGCTTGTTACAATCAGCTCCTTATTTTTGACAAGTTTATGCCTGGCGGCCATAGCGAAGTGGAACCACCTGATCCATTCCGAACTCAGACGTGAAACGCTTCAGCGCCGATGGTAGTGTGGGGCTTCCCCATGTGAGAGTAGGACACCGCCAGGCTT
>NZ_PIPT01000015.1 GCF_003987395.1 Pseudidiomarina aquimaris | reverse complement strand
ATGAGAGTGAGACAGACCGGCATCTCATCGGATTATCTGGTTGATGCTTCACCTACTGCTGGTGCATGTTTCCTTCGCTAATTCCAGCAAGAACCCCACACGCCTCAACTTCCCGGTCATCGTTGCAACTCGCTCTCAGTGAAACGAGTTGTTTCTCAAGCGCTTGCAGAGCGGTTATCTGCGACCGCACATGAGAGATGTGATCATCGAGCAAGGCGTTGACGGCGGTACAAGGCTGATGAGGGTCGTCCTGATAGCTCTGTAGTTCGTGAATCTCAGCCAGTGACAGGCCCAGGATTCTGCAGCGACGGATGAAGGCCAGCCCCTCACCATGCTTCTCGGTATAGACACGGTAACCGTTGTCCTGCCGATCAGGCGGCGGCAACAAGCCCTGCTGTTCATAGAAGCGGATCGTCTGTGTTTCGACCCCTACCAACTGCGCCAACTGACCAATGCGCATCAGCCTCCTCCCCAACGGATTCTTTACTCTATTGACCTTATAGTAGCTTTATAGTTTAAAATGGTACCACAACATTGTTCAAGTGGAGTCGTATCATGAGCAAATCCTGTGGTGGCGCCTGTGGCGGTGATGCAACGTCCGCAGCGGATACCGATATACAGGCCTCCTCCGAGGCGCCAGGGAGATGGGTCAGTGTTTATGCCGTGCCGAAGATGGACTGTCCATCAGAAGAACGAATGATTCGCCTAGCCCTGAACGGCTTTGAGGAGATTCGGGCGCTGTCCTTCGACTTGTCGAACCGCCGGCTGAAGGTCGTGCATGACGGCGAGGTCGAGCCCGTCACCTCGAAACTGAAGACCTTGGGGCTAGGCGCCTCGCTTCAGGAAACCGTCGCTGCAAATCCGGAGACCATCAAGGCCGCCGAGTTTTCGGCAGCTTCTGCTAAGCAAGAATCCGGGACCCTGCGCTGGTTGCTCGGCATCAATGCACTTCTGTTCGTGGTGGAAATGACTGCCGGTCTGATCGCCCAGTCCACCGGCCTGATTGGAGAATCCCTGGACAATTTTGCCGATGCGGCGGTGTACGGGCTTGCCCTTTATGCGGTTGGACATAGCGTGAAAATGCAGGTACGTGCCGCGCATCTTGCTGGTGTACTGCAACTGATCTTGGCTGTGGGCGTGCTCGTAGAGGTGGTGAGACGCTTTGTATTCGGTAGTGAGCCTGAATCGCTGGTGATGATGGCTATCGCATTCGTCGCATTGATTGCCAATACCAGTTGTCTGCTGCTCATATCCAAACATCGGGAAGGCGGGGCGCACATGAAGGCAAGCTGGATATTCTCGGCCAACGACGTGGTGATCAACCTGGGGGTCATCACCGCCGGCGCCCTGGTCGCGTGGACCGGTTCCAATTATCCGGATCTGATTATCGGCACCATCGCGGGGGGCATTGTACTTAACGGTGCCAGACGCATTTTGGCGTTGAAGGGTTAAATAATGCTCATTATTGGCAAAAAGCTCTCGCCGTATGCCCTATTGTCCATATCGGGCCTGCTGGCAGCGTCTGATCAGGCTGTAAAGTGGCTGGTGCAGCAATCAATGGCATATGGCGAGTCTATTTCAGTGACCTCATTCTTTAACTGGGTACACGTATGGAATACCGGTGCCGCATTCAGTCTTTTTGCGAATGGTGGAGGCTGGCAGCGCTACTTTTTTATCGGAATCGCGGTAGTGGTCTCGATTTTTCTGATCAAGCTGATCCTTGAAAATCGTCATAAAGGAGAAGCCATCGCTTACAGTCTTATCCTCGGTGGCGCCATGGGCAACCTGATTGACCGGGTCTTTCGCGGCTATGTTGTGGATTCCTTTGATTTCTATTGGCGAGACTGGCATTGGCCAGCCTTCAACCTGGCTGATATTGCAATTGTCCTCGGTGCCTTACTTTTCGTTTCCAGCAGCTTGTTGGGTAAAAAAGCAAACACCAATGCCGAGCCGGATGGATCTGACTGACACCTACGCCTATACAATTCCGCGCCTTCCGGGGTGAAGGCGGCATCGAGCGGAATTTCTTTGCAGCATACGCAGCAGGTGGTGCAACTGGCAGTGTTCGGGGCGTTTGCGTTCATGGTGGTACTCCTCCAGATTGGTAGCGAAGCTCAAAGCTGCCCACTCTCGGCTGGCTGGGAAGCGGTCATGATCTTCCCTTGAAGGCCCGCAGCAGCCGCGTCACAGACAGGACAAACAAGCCGGTCAGCGTGAGGGCTGCAATACCCCAGTGCTCCCCGATGAACGCGCCGGCCGTCGTGCCGGCTAGCACAATGGCGAGAATCGGCAAATGGCAGGGACAGGTGAGCACGGCCAGCGCGCCCCACAAGTAGCCGGTGATCGGTTTGTGCGTCTCAGACGGCAAGTGCTCTGGGCTGTTCATGGCAGACTCTCCGCGTGCTGTGCCGGTTCGGTTGGCATGGCGGCCAGTTGCATTTCGAGGCTGGCCAGGGCCTCGCGCCGACGCTCGACGAGTTGCCGCAACACGGCAAGCTGCGCAGACGCACCGTCACCGTCCGCAGCATCCAGCGCCCGGCACAGCCGCGCCAGTGCGTCCAGGCCGATACCCGCTTCGAAGGCAGCCCGTACAAAGCGCAGCCGTTGCAACGCGGTGTCATCGAACAAGCCGTAGCCGCCCGTGGTGCACGCGACCGGCCGTAGCAATCCGCGCAGCAGGTAGTCGCGCACGATATGCACGCTCACCCCGGCATCAAGGGCCAGCCGGGACACTGTGTAGGCGCTCATTGAACACCTCCTTTTCCTCATCCGGCGCAGCACGAAAGCTGCTTCACGTCCTTGCTGAAGGTCTGCGCCGCGAGCTTCAGCCCTTCGACCATGGTCAGGTAGGGGAACAATTGGTCGGCCAGTTCCTGCACGGTCATACGGTTGCGAATGGCGAGCACCGCCGTCTGGATCAGTTCACCCGCTTCCGGGGCCACCGCTTGCACGCCGATGAGCCGTCCGCTACCTTCCTCGATGACCAGCTTGATGAAGCCGCGTGTGTCGAAGTTGGCAAGCGCACGCGGCACGTTGTCCAAGGTCAAGGTGCGACTGTCGGTCTCGATCCCGTCGTGATGTGCTTCCGCCTCGCTGTAGCCCACGGTGGCGACCTGCGGGTCGGTGAACACCACGGCCGGCATTGCGGTCAGGTCCAGGGCCGCATCGCCGCCAGTCATGTTGATCGCAGCACGGGTGCCGGCCGCTGCCGCCACATAGACGAACTGAGGCTGGTCGGTGCAGTCGCCAGCCGCATAAATGTGTGGCGTACTGGTGCGCATGCCCTTGTCGATGACGATGGCCCCCTGCGCATTGGCAGCGACTCCCGCCGCTTCCAATGCCAGGCTGCGCGTGTTCGGTGCCCTGCCAGTGGCGACCAGCAGCTGGTCGGCGCGTATTTCACCGTACCCGGTGGTCAGCACGAATTCGCCGTCAACATGCGCGACCTGGCTGGCTTGCGTGTGTTCCAATACCTTGATCCCTTCGGCACGGAACGCGGCTGTAACGGCCTCGCCAATGGCAGGGTCCTCGCTCGCAAACAACGTGCGCCGCGCCAGGATCGTGACTTCGCTGCCCAGCCGTGCAAACGCCTGCGCCAGTTCCAGCGCTACTACTGAGGCACCGATTACTGCGAGCCGTTTCGGAATGGTCTCGCTAACCAGCGCTTCGGTGGAAGTCCAATAGGGGGTTTCTGCAAGACCAGGCAACGGCGGAATGGCTGCGCTCGCGCCGGTAGCAATGAGACAGCGGTCAAACGCCACTTCGTGCCAGTCCCCTTCTGCAGCTTCCACGATAAGCGTGTGGCCATCCTTGAAACGGGCGCTGCCTCGTACCAGATTGATTGACGGATTGCTTTCGAGGATGCTTTCATATTTGGCAATTCGCAGCTCGTCCACGCGCGCCTGTTGCTGGACAAGCAAACGGTCACGCGAGACAACAGGCGGCGTCGCAGTGAGCCCCACGTCAAAAGGACTTTCACGGCGCAGATGAGCGATATGGGCTGCCCGAATCATGATCTTGGAGGGAACGCAACCCACGTTGACGCAGGTGCCGCCGATAGTCCCGCGCTCGATCAGCGTGACCCGGGCACCGTTTTCCGCCGCTTTGAGCGCAGCCGCCACAGCGGCTCCGCCGCTACCGATAACCGCCACATGTAACTGACCGGCCAGCTCCTCCACCGCGCGGTCACCGCTCAGCCACTGGGCGGCTCTGCCAAGAAGTCCTGGCCGTTCAGCACTGCGCCTTTTGCTTTCCACTTCGTCTGCAGGCTTAGCACGATAACCAAGTGCCCCCACTGCCGTCACGAGTGCCGATACGTCAAGCCTATTGCCCGTGACCTGCGCCCTGTTCGCCGGATAATCGACAGACGCTCGTATCACGCCGGGAACCGCCAGCAGCGCGTCCTCAACGTGCTTTGTGCAACTTGGGCAAGTCATGCCCGCCACGCTCAGACCAACTTCGTTTAATTCTTGCATTTTGCTCTCTCTTTCATCCGTTATGCCCAAGCCGACTCGTACAACGCCTCGGTAACTGGATCAGTTTTTCGCATCAGCGAACAGGCTCCGTACGTCATTTACAGGTTGTGCACGGAATGACTGACAGTAGAATCGCCAGAACAACATCTCTATCTGGCTCTGGCGACGCCGCCGTCATTTGATGCCTTATTTCTTCAGTTCAGAAGGGTAGCCCACGTCCGTCGTCGCCTTGATCAACTCATGCACACTGGTCTTGGTATCATCGAAGGTGACAACCGCTTCGCGTGGTTCGAAGGTAACGTCAACTTTATCAACGCCTTCAATCCTGGAAATCGCCATTTTGACGGTGATCGGGCAAGTCGCGCAGGACATTCCGGGAACGGACAACGTGACCGTCTGCGTGGCGGCCCAGGCAGGGACAGCGAAGGTAGCGGCAAGGGCAAGAGCGGTAAGCAGTTTTTTCATGATTTTTCCTCAATTAGTAGAACAGGGGCATTACATACGGGAACGTTAGTGCAACGACAACTAGCGCAGCCACAATCCAAAAGATGACTTTGTACGACGTCTTGGCTTGTGGGGCAGCGCATACATCGCCAGGCTCGCATGCTTGCGTAGTCCGGAAGATGCGGCGGTAGGCAAAGAACATTGCTATCAATGCCGCACCGAGAAAGATGGGGCGGTAAGGTTCCAATGCCGCCAAGTTACTCATCCAAGCGCCGCTGAATCCCAAGGCGATCAAAACCAGCGGCCCCAGGCAGCAGGCCGACGCAAGAATGGCGGCCAGCCCACCGGCGAAGAGCGCGCCGCGCCCGTTTTGTGGTTCAGACTTTTGTGGTTCAGACATACGCTTGTCCTTTCAAATTTGGTTTGGATAGCTTAAGCTTACTTCCGTAGTTATGTACGGAGTCAAGCGATATGCAAATTAATTTTGAGAATCTGACCATTGGCGTTTTTGCCAAGGCGGCCGGGGTCAATGTGGAGACCATCCGGTTCTACCAGCGCAAGGGCCTGCTGCCGGAGCCAGACAAGCCCTATGGCAGCATTCGCCGCTATGGCGAGGCGGATGTAACACGAGTGCGGTTCGTGAAATCGGCCCAGCGGCTGGGCTTTAGCCTGGACGAAATCGCCGAGCTACTGCGGCTGGAGGATGGCACCCATTGCGAGGAAGCCAGCGGCCTGGCCGAGCACAAGCTCAAGGATGTGCGCGAGAAGATGGCCGACTTGGCACGCATGGAGGCCGTGCTGTCTGAACTGGTGTGCGCCTGCCATGCGCGGAAAGGGAACGTTTCCTGCCCGCTGATTGCGTCACTGCAAGACGGAACGAAGCTCGCTGCATCGGCGCGGGGGAGTCACGGGGTGACTACGCCTTAGCGTGCTTTATTTTCCGAATTCTGAGACGACCCCCTATTGTCCATATCGGGCCTGCTGGCAGCGTCTGATCAGGCTGTAAAGTGGCTGGTGCAGCAATCAATGGCCTATGGCGAGTATGTTTCGGTGACCCCGTTCTTTAACTGGGTGCACCTATGGAACACCGGTGCCGCATTCAGTCTTTTTGCGAATGGTGGAGGCTGGCAGCGCTACTTTTTTATCGGAATCGCGGTAGTGGTCTCGATTTTTCTGATCAAGCTGATCCTTGAAAATCGTCATAAAGGAGAAGCCATCGCTTACAGTCTTATCCTCGGTGGCGCCATGGGCAACCTGATTGACCGGGTCTTTCGCGGCTATGTTGTGGATTCCTTTGATTTCTATTGGCGAGACTGGCATTGGCCGGCCTTCAACCTGGCTGATATTGCAATTGTCCTCGGTGCCTTACTTTTCGTTTCCAGCAGCTTGTTGGGTAAAAAAGCAAACACCAATGCCGAGTCGGATGGATCTGACTGACACCTACGCCTATACAACACCATGACCGAACTTCCCGACAACATCCTTCACCTGCCGCAATACCAAGTACTGGGCTGCAAATCAACCGACGACGAAATGCACTTCCAGGTGGACGTGCCCGATCCCATCGCCTGCGAGGAATGCGGCGTGCAGGGTGAGTTCGTACGGTTCGGCAAGCGTGACGTTCCCTATCGTGATCTGCCCATCCACGGCAAGCGGGTCACTCTCTGGGTGGTCCGCCGCCGATACACCTGCCGGGCCTGCAAGACAACATTCAGGCCCCAGCTACCGGAGATGGTGGACGGATTCCGTATGACACTGCGGCGGCATGAGTACGTGGAGAAGGAATCCTTCAACCACCCCTACACCTTTGTGGCGGCACAGACCGGCCTGGACGAGAAGACGGTGCGCGACATCTTCAACGCCCGCGCCGAGTTCCTGGGGCGCTGGCACCGCTTCGAGACGCCCCGCATCCTGGGCATTGACGAGCTATACCTGAACAAGCGCTACCGCTGCATTCTGACCAACATTGAGGAGCGAACCCTGCTCGACCTGCTGGCCACCCGCCGCCAGGACGTGGTGACCAACTACCTGATGAAGCTGAAAGACCGGCAGAAGGTCGAGATCGTCAGCATGGACATGTGGAACCCCTACCGGGCAGCGGTCAAGGCTGTGCTGCCCCAGGC
>NZ_PIPT01000014.1 GCF_003987395.1 Pseudidiomarina aquimaris | reverse complement strand
TGCAACGATGACCGGGAAGTTGAGGCGTGTGGGGTTCTTGCTGGAATTAGCGAAGGAAACATGCACCAGCAGTAGGTGAAGCATCAACCAGATAATCCGATGAGATGCCGGTCTGTCTCACTCTCATGCAAAGGTAAGATCAACCATTTAATCCGCTTACCCCAATAAATATGCGTGGTGATGTAGAAGTCGTATCACCATCTGGGTTGACTACCTCGTTATGGGTACTTCCTTTAATTGATTGATCTTTATCAGCCAAAAGAGATACAATGCAAGCATGTTTTTATAGTGAACCTTCGCATGTATCGTTTAATCATTGCCCTACTGCTATTAGCAGTAACAACAATGTCATTTTCACAAACTATCAGTACGGAAAAGGCATGTATGCACGATCCTACTGAGCAGGTTTGCGATCTTGCAGATTGCGAAGTGTCACATTCTCTTACCGATAACTGTTGCTCTGATTCAATGATGCGTCATTGTTACAGCCCGTCAATTACTGTCGTTTATTCTGAGCAATCCACCGTTCCGCCTATTGAGAAGCTGGTTTTTAACGCTTCCTCATTCTTAGATACGAATATTAAAGAAAAGCACTCTCTCTCGCTATTTCGGCCCCCAATCTACTCTTAAAAAGTACTAAATTTCTCGCTCCTGGCGCGTTTATTGTCCAGGTAAAAGCACAGCTATAAGCTTTGGTTCGGTCATTGTCGTTACGACGTCGTTCGTCGTCCTCGTTACGGTTCGACTCATAACTTGGTCTGTGTTTAATTTAAAAATTCACAGTTTTTGAGAGTAACAATATGAAACTTTTAAGAAGAATGGCTTATTTAAGTGTTCTGACTGTAGTGGTGCCAAATGTCGTTAATGCACAAGAGCCGCTTTTGAATTTGCAAGAAGCAGTGAGTATCGCTGTACAAGAAGATCCTTGGTTAACGGCAAGTAAGCAAACCCAAGAAGCATTCGCGAGTGAAGCAATAGCCTCTTCCAGTTTGCCTGACCCTCAAATATCGCTCACGGCTGCCAGTTTCCCGGTTGACAGTTTTAGTTCAAGACAGGAAGGAATGACCCAGTTAGTCGTCGGTGTTTCACAAACATTTCCCAGAGGAGACACATTATCGTTGTCTCGTAAGCAGAAAAACCAATTAGCTCAAAAACAACCGTTTTTGAGAGCGGATCGTATTGCAAAGGTCAAAACAACGGTCACGAAGTTGTGGTTAGATGTTTTTTTCTCTCAGCAAAGTATTCGCTTGATTGAATCGGATAGAGCGCTTTTTGAACAGTTAGTGTCGACGGCTAAGGCGAGTTATACCAGTACCGAGGGAAAAGCACGGCAGCAAGATGTTATTAGAGCCCAACTTGAGCTTACACGCCTAGATGATAGGTTGACGTCACTGCGACAAAAAGAGGAGCAACTTCAAAGCGAATTGTCGGAATGGATAGGTGTTATAGCGAAATCAACGTTACCGGATGACCTTCCGAGTCTTACGCTGAAGAAGACATTGCTATCACCTTCGACAATACCGAATCAAGCCTTGTACGAATTGATAAAAGAACACCCGGTTTTGCAAGCGACCGATCAAGACATTTTGGCGTCGGAGACGTCTGTCGAGCTCGCTCAGCAAGGTTATAAACCGCAATGGTCAGCCAATCTGAAATATGGCCATAGAAACGACGATCCAAGCGGCAATGACCGTGCCGACTTGCTGTCAGTCGGGGTTACGTTCGATGTCCCTTTATTTACTGATAACAAACAGGATAAGCAGGTACGCTCAGCAAAGTTTAAAACGGAAGCAAAAAAAACTGAGAAGTTATTGGTTGCCAGGCAGTTAATAGCCAATTTACGCAGTACGTTTTTACAACTGAACCGTTTGAATGAACGTGCTGCCCTATATCACGAAGAGCTACTTCCACAAATGTCCGCCCAGTCTGAAGCCGCATTGACTGCCTACAACAATGATGATGGCGACTTTGCCGAGGCGGTACGGTCACAGATTGCGGAAATCGACGCAAAAATTGATGCATTAGCAATCGCCATCAACCGCCAAAAATTGATTGCCGAAGCAAACTACTTATTACTTTCAGGAGTGTAAAATGAAAACAGTCACCAAATCTCTTATAAGTTTAGCTGTAGGCTTTGCAGTTGGCGCTGGCGCTATTGGCTATGTAATGCAATCGACTGAAGTGTCTGATCGTTCATCGGGCAATGCAGAAAAAGAGCCGTTATATTGGGTGGCTCCGATGGATCCCAATTATCGTCGAGACAAACCAGGAAAGTCTCCAATGGGGATGGACCTTATTCCTTACTATGGCGATGATGCAGAAGAGAGTTCACCTGGTACGGTGAGAATTGATCCCGACGTTATTAATAACCTTGGGGTTACAACTGCAACCGTCACGTCCTCGAGACTCAACCTAGATATCGAAACAGTTGGCTATGTTAAGTTTGATGAGGACCGAGTATTAACAGTAAGTCCTCGTGTTGAAGGCTGGATTGAGAAGCTTTTCGTAAAAGCGGTTGGTAACTCGGTTAAAGCCGGCGAGCCTTTATACAGTATTTACTCTCCTGAAATGGTTAATGCGCAAGAGGAGCTTGTATTGGCCTCGCAAAGAGGTAATCAGGTGCTAATTGATGCCGCTGAAGAACGCTTAAGAGCTCTGCAAGTCTCTGAATCTGAGATTAAGAAGTTAAAAGAAACTCGTAAAATTCAGAAAACAATCACGGTAAAAGCAAAGCAGTCCGGGGTATTGGATAGACTGACTGTGCGTGAAGGTGCGTATGTAACGCCGAGTATGAATTTAATGACCATTGCTCAACTGGATAAAATTTGGGTTATTGCAGAAGTCTTTGAGCGGCAATTGAACCAGGTTGAGGTAGGCAATGACGTTCAAATGAACCTTGAGTATGCTCCAGGTAAAGAGTGGCAAGGAAAGGTTGATTATGTCTATCCGTCACTTAACTCTAAAACTCGGACGGGACAAGTTCGAATTCACTTCGACAACCCGGATGGTTTTTTAAAACCGGGCATGTTTGCGAATCTTAACATTAAGGCTGGTTTAGGCGACAAAAACTTAATCATCCCTAAAGAAGCGCTTATCCGAATGGGTGATTCGAACCGAGTTGTCCTGGCACTGGGTGATGGGAAATTTAAATCAGTTAATGTTGATGTTGGGCGGTTAGGGAGCTCGCGAGTTGAAATTTTATCGGGTCTCATGGCAGGTGATGACATCGTTACTTCAGCTCAGTTTTTGATTGATTCTGAGTCCAGTAAGTCCTCTGACTTTAAGCGCATGCAACATGACACGCATGTTGATAACGAGAGCCATGGCAGCATGTCAAGTGACACAGCAGCTCAAGCTGTCTGGGTTGAAGCAACCGTTAAAAATGTTATGCCTCAGCACTCGATGGTTACGCTGGAGCACGGTGAGATTTCTGAATGGGACTGGCCTGCAATGACGATGGACTTCGATGTTGCTTCGGATGTTGAACTTTCTCAGCTTAGCACGGGGTTATCCTTGCATGCGGAAATAACGCAAGTCGGGAAGCAACAGTACCAGCTCACATCGATTCATATTCCTGAGCAAAAACAAGTGACAGAGCAGGAGCATAACCATGATTAAGTCAGTCATTCGATGGTCAGTGAGTAACCGTTTTTTCGTTCTTCTGGCGACATTAATCCTCGTGGGTGTTGGTGCTTTTGCGGTTAAGAATACGCCCGTAGACGCACTGCCGGACTTGTCGGATGTCCAGGTGATCATTAAAACCAGCTATCCGGGTCAAGCGCCGCAGGTGGTAGAAGATCAAGTAACCTATCCATTAACAACCGCTATGCTGTCTGTCCCCGGCGCTAAAACCGTCCGTGGATATTCGTTTTTCGGCGACTCCTATGTGTATGTCATTTTTGACGAAGATACAGACGCTTACTGGGCGCGTTCGCGAGTACTGGAATATTTGTCTCAGGTTGCTCCGACACTGCCTTCTAATGCAAGACCGCAATTAGGCCCTGATGCAACAGGGGTTGGTTGGGTGTATTTGTATGCCTTGGTTGATCGTACGGGTAACCACAATTTGAGTGAGTTACGCAGTATGCAGGATTGGTTTTTAAAGTATGAACTGCAAACGGTCGAGGGGGTTTCGGAAGTTGCCGCCCTCGGCGGGATGGTAAAGCAGTACCAGGTGAAAGTGGATCCGGAGAAGCTGCGCGCATTCGATATTCCTCTTGCTCACATACAAAATGCTATCCAGCGAGGTAATCAGGAAGTGGGGGCGTCGGTGGTTGAAATGGCGGAAGCTGAGTATATGGTCCGGGCCTCAGGCTATATTGATGGTGTGTCAGACTTAGAGAGTATCCCGCTTGGCGTTGATGAAAATGGCACGCCATTATTGCTTAAAGACGTTGCTGATGTGGGTGTGGGCCCCCAAATGAGACGCGGTATCGCTGAACTCAACGGTGAGGGAGAAGCCGTGGGTGGTATTGTGGTAATGCGTTTCGGAGAAAATGCCCAAAAAACGATTGATGGCGTTAAACAAAAGTTGGAAGAATTAAAGTCTGGGCTACCAGAAGGTGTCGATATAGTCACTGTCTATGATCGTTCGGGGCTTATCTCGGATGCCGTGGAAAGTCTCTGGAAAAGTTTAATAGAAGAACTCGCTATTGTCGCGTTTATCTGTGTGATATTTCTCTTCCATGTCCGCTCCTCGCTGGTTGCCGTTATCAGCTTGCCTTTGGGTATTTTAACCGCGTTTATTGTCATGTATTGGCAAGGAATTAACGCGAATATTATGTCACTTGGAGGGATCGCAATCGCTATTGGCGCTATGCTCGATGGTGCCATCGTCATGATTGAAAATATGCATAAGCATATGGAAAAAACGCCACTGACAGCAGAGAACCGCTGGCGGGTGGTTGCCGCCTCTGCTTCAGAGGTGGGCCCTGCTCTTTTCTTTAGCTTGCTCATTATTACCGTCAGCTTTATGCCGGTATTTACCTTAGAAGCCCAGGAAGGGCGGATGTTTTCTCCGCTTGCTTTCACGAAAACTTACGCAATGGCAGCCAGTGCAGCCTTAGCGATTACCGTTATCCCCGTGTTGATGGGATATTTTATCAGAGGAAAGGTAACACCTGAGGGGAAAAACCCGCTTAATCGGTTATTGATCGCCGGGTATAAACCGCTTTTAAAAGGCATTTTGAAATACCCCAAGACAGCAGTTGTCGGAGCGCTTGTTATCCTGGCCGTTGGTGTCTGGCCGATTGACAAAATTGGTAGTGAATTTATTCCAGATTTGGATGAGGGCGATTTGATGTATATGCCCACTACCTATCCCGGATTATCAATTGGTAAAGCAAGGGAGCTGTTGCAGCAAACCGACAAGCTCATAAAAACGGTACCGGAAGTGAAGACGGTTTTTGGCAAAATTGGTCGAGCGGATACCGCCACTGATCCGGCACCCCTAACGATGATTGAAACCTTTATTCAACTGAAACCGAAAGATCAGTGGAGAGACGGTATGACCACTGAGAAGTTGAAAAAAGAACTGGATGCGCTTGTAAAGTTTCCGGGGCTGACCAATGCGTGGGTTTACCCCATTAAAACTCGCATTGATATGTTATCGACAGGTATAAAAACGCCGGTAGGTATAAAAGTTGCCGGAGCTGATCTTAATGAAATTCAGAAGATCGGTCAGCAGCTTGAAACGATACTTGATGATGTCGATGGTACGGCTTCTGTTTATTCAGAGCGAGTGGCTGGTGGACGCTATGTCAAAGTCGACATAAAAAGAGAGCAGGCTGCACGTTATGGCTTGAACATTGAGGATGTTCAGCAGGTTGTTGCCACGGCTATTGGCGGAATGAATGTTTCAGAGACCATTGAAGGGCTTGAACGTTACCCAATAAACTTGCGCTACCCTCAAGATTACCGTGATTCGCCGGAAGAATTAAAGAAGCTACCTTTAGTTACGCCAAACGGGCAGCGTATTAGTTTGGCGGATGTGGCTGATGTCTACGTTGAACTTGGACCGCCGGCAATTAAAAGCGAAAACGCAAGACTTAATGGCTGGACTTTTGTCGACATTGAGGGAGTTGATGTCGGCACTTATGTTGAAAAAGCAATGAAGGTTGTAGAACAAGAACTCGAGTTGCCAGCAGGGTATTCAGTTACCTGGTCCGGGCAGTACGAATATATGGAAAGGGCAAAGGAAAAACTGACTTACGTGATTCCGTTAACGCTCGCGATTATTATCGTTCTTTTATATATGAACTTTCGAAACGCTACAGAAATAGCCATTATATTGGGAACTTTGCCTCTCGCATTGGTGGGGGCAATCTGGCTAATGTATCTTTTAGATTATAATTTCTCAGTTGCTGTAGCGGTTGGTTTTATAGCTCTAGCAGGTGTGACTGTAGAAATAGGAATACTAATGCTGACTTACCTAAACCAGTCCTATAATGAATATGAAAAAAGTCAGTTAGAGCATGGTAAAGCATTAACGAAAGAGGGTCTCTCTCTTGCCGTAATGGAAGGGGCAGGACTTCGTGTTCGCCCCGTCATGATGACGGCCGTTTCTACAATTGCTGGTTTATTGCCTATAATGTTTAGTACAGGGACTGGGGCTGAGGTGGTTAGTAGAATAGCGGCGCCAATGGTTGGAGGAATGATCAGCGCTGTTATCTTAACCTTGCTCGTATTACCTGCTGTTTACTATTTGTGGCGAAAGAAAGACGTTAAGGTTAGATGATACCTTACTCTGTAAATATCACCTGCGCATCTTTGCTCTCGATCAATGATGTGCAGGGGGTAGTATGCTAATTTATAGCATGGCAATAGGAGCGCACATATGTTTCAAGCAAAATTTTTAGTTGTGCTTATGTTAGGAATAGTGATACAGCTATCCTTCCCAGCCGCTCCTCCTTATAACAATGCTTCCAATGTACAGCACGAAAAAAGTGTTAGCCATATGGATGTTAGCAACGAAAGCAAAGATAACTTTCATTGCGATGAAAGTGAGCAATCTATCATTGACGACTGTTATTGCTGCGTAGCTGATAAATGCTCTATGGATGAAGAGTGTAACTCTGCGAACTCACCTCTAGTATTTATTCAATTCGACACCTCGATAAACTCTCCTAGCAACTTGCCACATCCCTTGTCTTATAAAGGTGATGTGAAGCAAATACTCTTCGATATTTACTACCCTCCGAAATAGCACTACTAAATTACAACTCTAGATTTTCTCGAAATTTAAGTAACTAGACTAAACACAGTCCATAAGCTATATGTTTTAGGGCTTTTAGGGGGGTATATGAACCTATCTAAAATTACCGCTATTTTTGATCAACTTCGACAAGACTCAGTGGAAGAGGCTCTCATCGGCCGTGGCGTTAGCGGCTTTACGCTGTTTCCTGTGCGAGGACGGGGTTACTACTTCGATAGCTATAACGATGATCACTTAGTTGATCACGTACAGCTTGAAGTTTATGTGAACAGTGATGATGCGCGTGATGTTGCCCTCTTGGTAGTTGAAGCGGCCCATACTGGGGTATCTAACGAGGGATTAGTTTCTATCTCGCCAATCGATGAATTGTTCTGGGTTCACGATAAACGAGCAGCCACTAATAAAGAGCTTTCGTTACAAAGTTAACACCGAGCAAATGTTGCCTGAAACGTATTGGTAGTTTTAATTAACAGGACAGTATTGATGTCAAATAACGATCATAGAGCCGGAGTGCGGGAAATTAACTTAGTCAATCGCACATTAAAGCTAAACACTGAGAGTGTGAAAAAAGTTCGCGAAGCGATTAACGAAATCGATCGCTTGGTTGGTCTCGATAGCGTTGCCTATGACTCTGAGCGTAACTTGTTATTGGTAGCTTATGATGCCTCTAAAGTGGATCTCAATGTTATAGAGGAAAAGCTCAGGAAGTTTGGTGTTGAAATAAATAGTGGGTGGTGGACTCATCTGAAAGAAGAGTACTACAAGTTTATTGACCAAAATATTAAAGATAATTCGGAACATACACCGTGGAGTTGTCACAGAAGTCCGCCAGTTAACAAAAGCAAACGAAAGTAACGATTAATTATCGGTAAGGAGTAAAAAATGCAAATAGAAACAATCAAAGATGTGCTGAGTTGGACCGTTGATTTCCACAAAAACCTGAAGGAGTGTGTGACTCACTGCTCTAAACAAAACCAAGATGAACGAGCTCGGATGATTCTAAGCTACGTGTCGGGTCATGAAGCTAGCTTAGAGCGAATGGTTGAAGGTTTTTTGAATACAGCCAACCTAAATGCATTAGACACTTGGTGTTATGACTATATTGGGAAACATCCTATCGTTGAGCATGGGCACTGCGATTCGCCTTTTAAAGAGTTAGATACCGATCACATTATGGAGAAGGTTGTAAACCATCATGAGCAAGTCATAGAACTGTATGAACACCTATATTCCCGTGTTGATATAGATAGCGCAAAAGAGCTGCTAGAAACGGTAAAGAACGTTGAAGAAAATGAAATTAAACGAATGGTGCAAACTGCGAATCGATTTTCGGATATGTAGTGAGTGACGGTTTTATCGTTGGTACTTTGCGGGAAATAGCTGTTGCTTGGCTCGTTTCTCGTCAATAAGGAGCACTGGTATGGGTGTAAAAACTGAGGACGTTCGTAGTCGTTCCATTGAGGAACTCATTATCGAGGGAGCCGGTTGCGCGAGTTGTGTTGGCAAAATCGAAAATGCATTAAAGTCTGTATCCGGCGTGGAAAATGCAGAGATGAACTTTGCCCAGCGAACGGTCAGTGTGACTGGAACAGCAAATCCGAGCGCTTTAGTGAAAGCAGTAGAGAGGGCGGCATGAATCCGCACGCTAAAAATGCTTGACCTGTGTTCATGACACAGGTGTATAACCTCCTTTAGTGCGCGGTTATAAACCTGTAATCCCCCCATTTTAAGCAGCAGTTATTCGTAGAATTAATGAACCGCTTGCGTTAATTGTTTGGGCGGAATGCCTCCGATGGCCGTGTTAGGCCGTTCGTTGTTATAAAGCCAAAGCCACTGAG
>NZ_PIPT01000013.1 GCF_003987395.1 Pseudidiomarina aquimaris | reverse complement strand
ATCTTTTGCCAAATCTAGTCCGATTCTGGTTACAATACTCACCTGTGTCTCCTCCAGCATGTAAATGATCACGTATCATTTTGGCACATTGCGATGCCGTATTGTTGGAGGAGACCATTACATCGGGCTACCCAGGCTTCTTAGCGGGTGCGTGCGCAGATTTCTTCGTCAGCGAAGAAGTATGCGATTTCGCGTGCCGCTGATTCTACAGCGTCAGAACCGTGTACCGCGTTTTCATCGATAGATACAGCATAGTCAGCACGAAGCGTTCCTGCCAATGCTTCAGCTGGGTTGGTTGCACCCATGATTTCACGGTGACGAAGTACAGCGTTCTCGCCTTCAAGTACGCTTACAACGATTGGACCAGAAGTCATGAACTCAACCAATGCGCCAAAGAAAGGACGCTCGCTGTGCTCAGCGTAGAAACCTTCCGCTTGCTCTTTGCTCAAGTGCATCATTTTTGCAGCAACGATACGCAGACCCGCAGTTTCGAAACGGTTGTAGATACCGCCGATCACGTTCTTTGCAACAGCGTCAGGTTTGATAATCGATAAAGTACGTTCTAAAGCCATGGTTTGTCTCCAATCATAAAAGGCTAGCTAATTTAAAGTCGCGCGGATTATACACGTTTCGCTATTTCACTGCTACCACCGCTCGCATTAGAGAGGGCTGCCCTCTCTTTGCTCTTCATTTTCTTTGACCTCTGCCCTTTTCACTTGGCGGCTTACATGATATAGATGGCTAAACGTCTATTAGGAGTTGTATATGACACAGCAAATTACTTTAGGTGGTGGTTGTTTTTGGTGCATCGAAGGTGCGTTCAAGCAGGTTCGTGGTGTGCTCAAAGCCCAGTCTGGCTATGCCGGCGGTGAGAAGGCGGAGCCAACCTACGAAGAGGTCTGCACGGGTAACACTGGGCACGCTGAGGTGGTGCAGATCACTTTTGAGCCGACGGCATTGTCGGTGCGCGAGATTCTCGAGATCTTTTTTGCCCTACACGATCCTACGCAGTTAAATCGTCAAGGTAACGATGTTGGCACACAATATCGTTCGGCGATCTTTTACCAAACCGATGAGCAACGTGATGAAGCTGAGAAGATTATTGCGGAAATGCGTGCCGACAAAACATGGCAAGACGAAATTGTCACTGAGGTTGTCGCGTTAGAAAAATTCTGGCCTGCCGAGGACTATCACGATAACTACGTCGAGCGTAATCCGCAAAATGCTTATTGCCAAGCAGTCGTTAGCCCAAAGCTTGCTAAGTTTAAGCGTACATTCGCCGAGAAGTTAGAGTAAGGGGCAGAGGTTGCCCCAAAAACGCGAGAGGAATCGCTTGCAAAGGGAGGGCTGCCCTCCCTAATGCCACTGCGAAATAGAATGGTCGGTAAAGTCGAATGTTATAATCGATTTTAAGCAATATACATACAATCATGAATGTATGTAAAATGCTGCTACCATTTAAACTAGTCAGAGGTGATTATGCAGTTCTCTCGGCTCATTATCGCAACAGCGCTTGTTGCAGCAGGCGCTTCACAGCATGTCGACGCGCAGGAATTTCATGTTGGAGCAGTGTACTCTGCGGATCAACTTTGGGGCGGCCGCATCGGTTTACGCTCCGATGATTATGCTCAAACGCTGCTCCCAGATTCATGGCTATCAGCCATAGGCAATCCGACAATTGCTTTTGAAGGCGCATTAAATCAATGGCAGGACTCTAATGACTCGAGTGATAAACTTACTGCGCTCACACTAAGTCCTGTGTTCCAATGGCAAATCGCTGGTGAGCAGCGCCCACTCTATGTCGAAGCCGGAATCGGTGTTTCAGTCCTAGATGGCACGACGATTGGCGACCGTAATCTTTCCATTCACTTTCAGTTTGAAGACCGCTTAGCATTGAGTTGGCAGTACAGCAGTGCGAGCAAAGCCCGAATCAGTTTAGCCTATACCCACTACTCGCAGGCTGATCTTGATCGACCTAATGATGGCCTCGACTTCTTTAGTATCAATTGGCATATCCCATTCGGCTGATCGCCCAACACCTTAAGTGAACGCAAAAAAGGGAGGCTCAGCCTCCCTTTTTCTGTGCATCTCGCGGTGCATCCTATCCCGAAGACTAGTGATTCTCTTTCACCATATTGATGGTGTATTTAGGAATTTCGACAACCAGATCTTCGCCGTTGACGCGGGCTTGGCAGCTTAGGCGTGAGTCAGGGTCGAGGCCCCAGGCCTTATCAAGCATGTCGTCCTCGTTGTCATTGATTTCGGCGAGTGAGTCATAGCCTTCACGCACATAGACGTGGCAGGTGGTACAAGCACAGACTTTTTCGCAAGCATGTTCGATGCCGATACCGTTGCGCAACGCTACATCTAATACGCTTTCGCCGTCAGCGGCCTCTACGGCAGTGCCTTCTGGGCAAAGCTCTTCATGCGGTAAAAATACAATCTTTGGCATTACGATTTCCCCAAATTAAAGTTCGTTAACGTTGCTGCCGGACAGCGCTTTGCGAATGCCTGCGTCCATACGACGCGCGGCGAAATCTTCGCTGGCTTGGTCGACTTTCTCGATGGCTTTTTCAATGACATCGGCTGAGGTGCCAGCACGAGCGACGCGTAATGCTTCCATGGCGTCGTCAAGGCGTTTACGTTCCGCTTCGTCTAACAATTCGCCATCGACAGCTAATGCGCTGCTTAATGCTTCCAACACGCGGTCAGCTTCGACTTGCTGTTCGCGCAACATGCGCGCCGCCATGTCTTCTTTCGCGTTGGTCATCGACGAGGTGATCATCTGCGAAATATCTTCGTCGTTCAAGCCGTACGATGGCTTCACCTGAATCGACGCAGTCACACCGCTGGATTTTTCCATGGCGGTGACGCTTAACAGGCCATCGGCGTCGACTTGGAAGGTGACGCGAATATGGGCTGCACCTGCTGCCATCGGCGGAATGTCGGTCAACACAAAGCGTGCTAACGAACGACAGTCATCTACTAACTCACGTTCGCCTTGGACGACGTGAATCATCATGGCCGTTTGGCCATCTTTAAAGGTCGTGAACTCTTGAGCTTTGGCTACTGGAATTGTTGTGTTGCGCGCTACAACTTTTTCCACCAAGCCGCCCATGGTTTCTAACCCTAACGACAATGGAATGACGTCCAGCAGAAGCATATCTGAGTCAGGCTTGTTGCCTGCTAAAATGTCGGCTTGAATGGCGGCGCCAATGGCGACGACTTCATCAGGGTCGATCGAGGTCAATGGCTCGCGGCCGAAGAATTCGCCCACGGCTTCGCGAACACGCGGTACACGGGTTGAGCCACCAACCATGACCACATCAAGTACTTCTGATGCGTCAACTTCGGCGTCCTTCAAGGCGCGGCGGCAGTTGACTAGGGTGCGGCGCACTAACGGCTCGATGAGTTCGTTGAGCTGCGCGCGGGTCAAGGTCGTTTTGAGTTCGCTGGCGTCGGGTGATTCCCCCGCAGTAGAACTGCGGGCTACGTGCACTTCGACTTCCGACTGGTCGGTTAAAGCTTCTTTGGCTTGTTTGGCTGCGTTAATTAAAGAGCGTTCCAAGCGCGCTGGTACGGCGTCGTCGAGGTCCCACACTTGCTTCAAGTGAGCAACTATAAGTTGGTCGAAATCGTCACCACCAAGGGCGCTGTCGCCTCCTGTTGCTAAAACTTCAAATACGCCACCTTGCAGGCGTAATATCGAAATATCGAAGGTGCCGCCGCCGAGGTCGTAAACGGCGATTAAGCCTTCGCGACCGGTATCTAGGCCATAGGCTACCGCTGCCGCAGTCGGCTCGTTCAATAGGCGCAAGACGTTTAAGCCCGCCAGTTGTGCGGCGTCTTTAGTACTTTGTCGCTGAGCATCGTCGAAGTAAGCTGGCACGGTGATGACCACGCCTGTGAGTTCGCCACCTAGCGCGGCTTGGGCGCGGGCAGATAACGAACGCAAAATATCTGCGGAAACTTCTACTGCATTGCGTTCACCTGCGGCGGTATGGAATACCGGTACGCCGTTGTCGGTTTCGCTCATGCGGTAGGGTAAGTTAGAAAAGTTACGCTGTACGTCGGCGACGGTGCGGCCGATGAAACGCTTGACTGAGACGATGGTGTCTTCGGTGGCCAAAGATGCGTCGCCATGTTTGGCTACGGCTTCATGCCCTACACACACTTCGTCGGCACCGTAATAAACCACAGAAGGTAAAATTGCGCGATCTTGCTCGTCACGCAGTACTTGGGCTTCGCCGCTGCGCACGGAGGCAACTAACGAATTGGTGGTGCCTAAATCAATGCCTGCTGCCAAGCGGTGTTGGTGTGGCGCGGTACTTTGTCCGGGTTCTGCAATCTGCAAAAGGGCCATTCAGAAAACCTCGTTGTTCGTGATTCGTAGCCCGTAGTTCTACTACGGGTCTAACCTGACGTTTCTGCCATGGTTGATCAATTCGACATACCCCGCAGTAGAACTGCGGGTTACCCATTAAATGTCTTCTAGGGCTTCGAGTTCGCGGCGGAGTTTGTGCATAAACTTGAGTTTGCGAATGGTATCGGCTGCCTCTTCGTTATCTTCGGCAGCTAACAAGTTCTCAAGCTCCGCCTGCAGTTCTGCAGTTTGCGCAGCCAAATCTTTATAAGCCGCGTCGATACCTGCAAAGTCACCGACATCCAATTCTTCAACACGCTCACGCCACTCCATTTGCGCCATCAAAAACTCAGGATCTTGCAGCGTTTTCTGCTCGTGTTGCATATCAACGCCACGCAGCGCCAGCAGGTGTTCGGCACGCAATAGTGGCGAGCGTAACGTCTGATACGCATCATTGAGCTGCGCAGTGCGCTGCACCGCCATAAGTTTATCACGCTCGCTTCCCGCGGCATGACGGTCAGGATGCAGCGCTTGCTGCAACTTGCGGTAGCGCTGCTGCAAATCAGCTAGATCGACGTCGTAAGCGACTGGTAAGTTAAAAAACTCGAAGTGATTCATTTAAACGTTAAAGCTCTCGCCGCAACCACACTCGCCTTTGGCGTTCGGGTTGTTAAATTCGAAGCCTTCGTTCAGACCTTCTTTGACGAAGTCGAGCTCAGTGCCATCAAGGTACACCAAGCTCTTGCCGTCGATAATGATTTTCACGCCTTTTTCTTCAAAGACGGTGTCGGTGTCTTCCACCTCATCAACGAACTCCATCACATACGCCAAGCCTGAACACCCTGTGGTTTTCACGCCTAAACGAATGCCTTCGCCTTTACCGCGTTGTTCCAAGAACGACCGCGCACGTTGAGCGGCCGCTTCGGTCATGGTAATCGCCATTACTGCCTCATTCTTGATGCAAAAGTAGTACTACAAATTTGCCAAACTAATGTTAGCCCGCGTGCTTTTTCTTGTAGTCGTCTAACGCAGCTTTGATTGCGTCTTCCGCCAAGATAGAGCAGTGAATTTTCACTGGTGGCAAGGCCAATTCTTCGGCAATTTGCGTGTTCTTCAGCTGTGACGCTTCTTCGATTGACTTACCTTTTACCCACTCGGTTACGAGCGAGCTCGAGGCAATCGCTGAGCCACAGCCGTAAGTTTTGAACTTCGCATCTTCAATGATGCCAGCGTCGTTGATTTTCAACTGCAACTTCATCACGTCACCACAGGCCGGCGCACCAACCATACCAGTAACTACTGAAGGGTCGTTTTTATCGAAACCGCCAACGTTACGCGGGTTCTCATAATGGTCGATTACTTTTTCACTGTATGCCATATCACTTCACCTCTCTTAGTGAGCCACCCATTCGACGCTTTCTAAATCAACGCCGTCTTTGTACATTTCCCAAAGGGGTGACATGTCGCGCAAGCGACCAATGGATTTCTGAATTTGCTCTACTGCATGGTCAACTTCTTCTTCAGTTGTGAAGCGACCAAAGCTGAAACGAATTGAGCTATGGGCTAATTCGTCGTTGCGGCCTAAGGCGCGCAATACGTACGAAGGTTCGAGACTCGCTGAGGTACAGGCCGAACCTGACGAAACCGCGAGGTCTTTCAAGGCCATGATCAGGCTCTCACCTTCGACGAAGTTAAAACTAATATTGAAGATGTGCGGTACGCCGTGCTCTTGCGACCCGTTTACATACACTTCTTCGATGTCTTTCACACCGTTCCACAACCGGTCGCGCAGGGCACGGAAGCGCTCACGCTCGGCTGCCATCTCTTCTTTAGCAATGCGCGCTGCTTCGCCCATGCCAACGATTTGGTGGGTCGCTAAAGTACCTGAACGCATACCACGCTCGTGACCACCACCGTGCATTTGCGCATTCAACCGTACCCGCGGGCGACGACGCACATACAATGCACCGATGCCTTTCGGACCGTACATTTTGTGGCCTGAGAAGCTCATCAAATCGACCGGCAGCGTCTGCAAGTCGATATCAATTTTACCAGCGCTTTGCGCAGCGTCGACATGGAAAATAGTCTTATTCTCGCGACACAGGTTGCCGATGGTTTCGATGTCTTGAATCACACCGATTTCATTGTTGACGTGCATCACGCTTACCAGCACTGTGTCTTCGCGCAACGCTGCTTTAAATACGTCTAAATCAAGCAAGCCATCTTCTTTCACGTCTAAATAAGTCACTTCGAAGCCTTCGCGCTCAAGCTGACGGCAAGTATCCAATACGGCTTTGTGTTCGGTCTTGACCGTAATGATGTGCTTACCTTTTTTCTGATAGAACTCCGCCGCACCTTTAATTGCGAGGTTATCAGACTCGGTGGCGCCCGAGGTGAAGACGATTTCGCGTGGGTCAGCATTCACTAACTCGGCGATCTGGTTACGAGCGATATCAACCGCTTCTTCCGCCTGCCAACCGAAACGGTGCGAACGTGACGCAGGGTTACCAAACTGACCGTCTGGCGTTAAATACTGCATCATCTTCTCAGCGACGCGTGGGTCCACTGGCGTTGTTGCTGCGTAATCAAAATAAATCGGTAATTTCATTCGGTGCTACTCCTCACGTTGTCAGACAGCTTATAACTGACAATTCAGTGCAATTTGTTGCTCGCGTTTCTTCTGCTCTGCAATTTGCGCATTCTGACGCTCAGCCACTTCATTAATATCGCGTTGTTTGACCAGCTCAGCCAAACTGATATTTGCGAGAAAATCTTCAATGCGGTCGCTTAAGTTCGACCACAACGAGTGGGTTAAACATCGGCTGCCGCCTTGGCAACCGCCTTTGCCACCACAACGGGTTGCATCGATGCTTTCGTCCACTGCTTGAATCACTGCGCCAATCGAGATCTGCTGCGGTGCACAACCTAAGCGATAACCACCGCCCGGGCCACGCACACTGCTCACGAGCCCTTTCTTACGCAGGCGCGCGAACAATTGTTCAAGATAGCTAAGTGAAATTCCTTGCCGCTCAGAAATATCTGCCAGCGGCACGGGTCCTTGTTCTGTGTGTAACGCAACGTCAAGCATTGCGGTTACGGCATATCGCCCTTTCGAGGTTAAGCGCATAGCTTTATTTCCTCCATCGTTATGCCGTAATTTTCGCATTCCCGACTATTTTAGTCAAGTATTCTGAAAGCGTTGTTCGCTATTCGATGTTCGCTGTTCGAGCGGGTAGCCCGTGGTTTCACCACGGGTCCAACCTGACGTTTCGACCATGTCCGTTCAATTCGACATATCCCGTGGTGAAACCACGGGCTACAAACAACAAACAGCGAACATCGCCTTTAACGCTTTTGGGTTTGTTTGTCGATTGAGGCGAGGATGCCGCGCAGAATATTAAGCTCATTTGCTTCTGGCCTTGCTCGCGTGAACAAGCGACGCAACTTCGCCATTACCTGACCTGGATGTTGCTTAATAATAAAGCCGGTATCCGTCAATGTGCTTTCTAAGTGTACGTAGAAGCGCTCAAGATCTTCGGTGAGTGGATACTCACTTTCGGCCGCATCAGGTCTTTGTTCGGCCTCAAGCCACTGCATACGAATTTCATACGCAAGCGTTTGCACGGCCATTGCAAGGTTTAACGAGCTGTAATCAGGGTTGGTAGGAATATGCACGTGATGCGTACATTGCTGCAGCTCTTCGTTAGTCAGTCCGCTGCTTTCGCGGCCGAATACTAGCGCGACCTTGTAGTTAGCGCTTTCAGCGAGCGCTTGCCCGGCAGCCTCGCGCGGGCCGAGCAGCGGCCAATCCAATGTGCGGTTGCGGGCGCTGGTACCAATGACCATGCCGCAATCGCTAATCGCTTCACTCAAGGTAGCAACGATGCTTGCGCCGTGCAGTACGTCGGTGGCACCAGCAGCCAGCGCCGAAGCGTGGCTGTCAGGTGCTTGCACAGGGTCGACTAAGGTGAGCTCAGACAAGCCCATGGTTTTCATTGCTCGCGCCACCGAACCGATATTGCCGGTGTGCGAGGTGTTAACGAGAACGATGCGGATATTGTCGAGCATAGTCGTTACTTCATGCTGCTCGGTAAGTGCGGACGAGCTTTGCTTAGGATACCCTGCACCACTTTCGGGTTTCCCGCTACGGTGTGGCCGCTTTGCATGAAGCCGTGACCGCCAGCAAAGTCGGTGACCAAACCACCTGCTTCACGGACAATCAGGCCGCCCGCGGCGATATCCCACGGCTGTAAGCTGAATTCCCAGAAGCCGTCCATACGGCCTGCTGCGACATAAGCAAGATCGAGCGCAGCTGCACCAGCGCGGCGCATATCTGAAGTCTGCTCAAATAAACTACCAAAAACATTTTGGTAGCTTTCAACCAAGTCTTTGCGCTTAAACGGAAAGCCGGTCGCCAACAACGCACCGTTGAGGTCACGTTGTTTAGTCACGCGAATACGTTTGCCGTTCAACTGTGCACCAGCACCGCGGCTGGCAGAGAAGAGCTCTTCACGCAACGGGTCATAAACGACCGCCGCTTGCACTGAACCTTTGTGGAGATAAGCAATAGAAATTGCGAAATGCGGGATACCGCGCAGGTAATTGGTAGTGCCATCAAGCGGATCAATAATCCACTGATGCTCTGGGGTTGCACCTTCATGCGCACCGCTCTCCTCAGCTAAAAAGCTGTGATCTGGGTACGTTTTTTGAATTGTGCGAATGATCGCTTGCTCAGCTGCTTTGTCGATTTCAGTAACGAAATCATGCTGGCTTTTGGCTTGAATATTCAGGTCAGCTTCAACGCCGAAGTTCTTGCTCAAAATTTTGCCGGCCGCACGCGCAGCGCGCACCGCGATGTTTAACATGGGATGCATACCAATATACCTGTGCTGTGAAAGAACGATTTTGTGGCGGCGGATTATACGGCTTTCTTTCGCCGGGCGCAAGAAAGCGTTGTTCGCTTTAAACGAATAGCAAACAGCGAATAGCAAACATCGCCCTTGTATTTTTTATCGGCAGGTGTTATTAAAGTGTTGCGCTATGCCTAAAATAACAACTATAAAGCTAGGAGGATCCCATGGATCATTCAGAAGAGCTAAACGGTGTTGAAGCAAAACAGAACAAGTCACGTCGGGTCAAACGCAAGTGGCGGGAAATTGAAGCGCTTAAAGAGAAATATCGCTTACGCGATGAGCTTAAAGAGATGGACCACGGTCTAGATCTTGAGCTCGACGAACTCGAATTCTAAAAAAAAACCGTTCCTCGCTGTTTAAGCCGTAGCCCGTGGTTCTACCACGGGGAGACTCGAATTGAACGGACATGGTCGTGACGTCAGGTTGGACCCGTGGTAGAACCACGGGCTACCAGTCGATTCCGACTTCCAGCAGTTCGTTGGTGCGGCGGAAGTGACCGCAGGTCAAGAAGCCCCTGTGCGCTGATAGCGGTGATGGATGCACCGCAGTTAGCACATGATGGCGTTGACGATCGATCAATGCCCCTTTCTTCTGTGCGTGTGCGCCCCAAAGCAAGAACACCACACCTTCACAGTGATCATTAATTTTCTCGATGACGCTATCAGTAAAACGTTCCCATCCCCAACTCGCATGTGAATGTGCTTTACCTTCCTCGACGGTCAATACCGTATTCAACAGTAACACGCCCTGCTCTGCCCAATGCGTTAAATCGCCATGCTCGGGCGGTTGATAGTCTGGGTAGTCATGCCTGATGGCTTTGTAGATGTTACGCAGCGAGGGTGGCAATTTGACACCTTTAGGTACCGAGAAGCATAAGCCATGCGCTTGACCTTGGCCGTGATAGGGATCTTGGCCGAGGATCACGACCTTTAACTCTTCCAGCTTGGTGTATTTGAAGGCATTGAATACCTGTTCGCTGGGCGGGAAGATAGTTTTACCGGCGTCACGCTCCGCTTGTACTCGGGCAAGGAGCTCGACAAAGTACGGTCGTTGCTTTTCGCTACCGAGCAAGTCGGTCCATGTGAGTTGTTGCATAACTTAGTTCTTGAGTGAGTAAGGTAGCTTTATTTTACTGTCGAGCCCGGCCAACACGGCTGCAAATTGCGCTTCGTCGGCAAGGTCGAGACTTTGGATGCAGGCAAAGCGGCACTGCGAGTCGCGCAACAATGTCTCAAGTTTTCCGGCACTGTAGCGCTTCGGCTTGATATTCAAGCAATCGAGCTGATGTTCTTCAATAGCGGCGTGGTTCTGCAATTGCCAGTGATGTGCTAACGCAATCGGCGAGAACTGCGCTTCATTGCGTAAACGATAGGAGACATTCTTCGCAAAACCATCAGGCTGTTCAGCATACAACTTTTCATAGGTTGAGCGCAGCAGAGGATGTGGCGTATGGCCAATACAGTAGAATTTGTTGTCATAGCCTATGCGCTTTGCTGCCAGCTCTTGTGAACGTTTAAAACTCGGATCGTCTGCGCGGTCACCGAGACCTAACCACTTTTGCAGACGCTTCGTCCAGCGTTGCTCAGCCTGTAACTGCCAATTGCCTCGAATAACCGGCTTGCCGTTTTGAAAAAAGTCATCCTGACGCAATGGCTTAGTGATCAGAAAGTCGTCATTAAGATAAATGAATTGCTCGGCTAAATCAGGGATCCGCCACAGTACCGTCTCAATCGTTAAACTATTAAACGTCGGGAGGACATCGCCAAAGCCCGCAAACAACGCCTGGTGATCAACCACCTTGATCCGCTCGGCAACAGGGGTACCTGCATAGTGCTGCAGAAGCTTTGGCGTCTGCTGATCGGTCACAATATAAATCGTGCGGATGAACGGCGCGTACTGTAGCAGTGAGGCGACACAGTAATCGAGTTCGCCGCACTCCCGAAAGCGGGTGGCACTGGCAGACTTTGGCTGTCGTCCTAAAGTTTCAAGATAAGCGTTAAGTTTTGCTTGGTGCTGGGGATCATTGCCATCGACCCAGGTGATCACTGCGTCGATGGCGTTTGCTTCGTTAGTCGTCTGTTTGTTCGTCACTATATTTCTCAAACCAATGCAAGATGTATGCGACCTTACCAATCAAGTTGGACGGCCGGCTATAAATACCATGCGGTGCATCGGGGACGCGAACCATCGCTGTTTCGACACCTTCGAGTTTTAGCGCTTGATAGTACTGCTCAGACTCTGAAATCGGCGTGCGATAATCAGCCTCACCAGTCAACAGCATGGTCGGCGTGGTGACGTTGCCCACATAGCTAATAGGTGAGTATTTTAAATAATGTTCTGGGTTTTCCCAAGGTAAAGCTGGGAACCAATACTTGGTGAAGTAGCTATAGGCGTCAGCGGTCAGTACGAAGCTGTACCAGTTGATAACTGGCTTGGCGACTACAGCGGCACGGAAGCGGTCGGTATGGCCCACAATCCAAGCTGTTAGCACGCCGCCGCCACTACCGCCGGTGACATACAAACGATCTTCGTCAATGAAGCCCTTATCAATGACTGCGTCGACGCCGTCCATCAGGTCGTCGTAGTCCTGACTTGGATAATTGTGGTGGATTTCCTGTGCGAATTCTTCACCGTAACTGGTGCTGCCACGCGGGTTGGTATAGAGCACGACATTTCCTGCGGCCGCCATCAACTGCACTTCGGCAGAAAAGGTCTCAGCATAGGCTGTATGCGGGCCACCATGAATCTCAAGAATTAACGGATACTTTTTCTCAGCGTCAAAGTTCGGCGGGTAAACAATCCAGCCTTGGATTTTATAGTCACCGTGTTTGGAGTCGTACCAGATCTCTTCTACTTTTCCGAGCTGTTTGTGCGCGAACAAGTCTTCGTTTAACTGCGTGAGCTGCTTGGCTGTCTGGCCGGTTTGCATGACCAGGTCCGCTGGGCGCTGAGGGTTCGCTTCGGTGAACACCAAAGTGCCATTGGCAGCTACATCGAAATCACCACCGCTGTAGGGGCGTCCGTAACTTAAGCCACCCATACGATCGGTTAACTCTTGGCGTTCACCGTTCAGTGATTGCTTGACGATGTGCCCGTTGCCATGGCGATCATAACTAAAGTAGACCGCATTACTGTCAGCTGCCCACTGTACGTCACTGACACTGTAGTCGAGGTTGCTGGTCAATAATTTCGGCTCTTTACCGTTCAAGTCCATCACATACAGCTGAGTCAGTTGATAACTCATTTTCTCGTCATCATTCCCAAGCCAAGCAAGCTTGCTGCCGTCTGGGCTGATGACCGGCGAACGGTCCGGCCCGTTACGGTCAGTTAGCTGTGTGATCTCTTGACTGCTTACGTTGACGCTGTACAGCTCTGAATTTTGCGGATGGTCAAAGGCATCTTCGCGCAAGTTACCGGAGAAGATAATCGTATCGTTACCGTTCCAAGCCAAAGTGCCACCATGGTGATAGTCACCATGAGTGATTTGCCGCGGTGTACCGCCATCTGCTGGCATCACGTAAATCTGCGTGTAGCCATCGCGGGCATAGCCTGCACCATCAAACCGATATTGTTCTTTGTCGATATATTTGGGGGCATCGGCCCACTTGGCACCCTCTGGAGCTTTGGGTAACTTCACCGGCGGTGCCGATGGCTCCGGAGTAAACATGGTGAAGGCGAGCCACTCGCCATTAGGTGACCAACTAAGGTTACTGGGTGAACCGGTCAGGCGTGTGACAGGAGCATGCTGCTGGGTGTCGGTCCAGTACAAGTGGACTTGGTTACTGCCACTGCGGTTGGATACAAAAGCTAGCGTGCTGCCGTCCGGCGACCACGTTTGTGAGTGATCGTTGGCGTCACCGCCGAGTAACGGGCGCAATTCACCATCGTTATCTACGCGCCAGAGCGCGCCATAACGTCGGTCGGTCATAATATCCATGTAGTTACGGACGAAAACCGTGTAGTCCCCACTGGGGTGCAATGTGGGAGAACTAGCATATTCGAGTTGGAATACATCTTCAGGTTGGAAGATATTTTGCTTCGCTTCATCTGCTAGGGCTGCGCTCGTCGTCAGCGCCAGCACAATTCCGATGGTTGTTTTCATTTTTGACTCCGAGGTAGCCCGCAGTTCTACTGCGGGGGAAGCTAGAACATCATAACCATGGCCAAAAAGTGAGGCCTTACCCGTAGTAGAACTACGTATATGGTCTCCTCCAACTTTGCAAGTTAAAACCGGTCGTAAGCGAAGTTGCGTTCGTATATTCGGCCTCGAGTCACAATGTATTCACTTCTAGCTCATTGTAGGGCCTTGATGTAATCCGCGCA
>NZ_PIPT01000012.1 GCF_003987395.1 Pseudidiomarina aquimaris | reverse complement strand
CCGTCCGCCGCTCGTCAGCAAAGAAGCAAGCTTCTCTCTGTTACCGCTCGACTTGCATGTGTTAGGCCTGCCGCCAGCGTTCAATCTGAGCCATGATCAAACTCTTCAGTTTAAAAGTTTAATCGACTCATTGAATTTCATGACTTAAGCTTTATTTTGTTAAGCACTTCGTTCAATCAGTCAGGTGTACTATTTAAAGTACTTGTCGCATCCGAAGATGCTTTCTCTGCCTGAATCCGGTAAGTGCCCACACAGTTTGCTTGGCTTGATATATTGTTAAAGAACGTGCTTGAAGCTCTTTCGGAACTCTCAAGCGGGATGCGTATTTTACGCTTTCCCTTGTCAGCGTCAAGATCATTTTCGATCTTTTTTTTGCAGGCGCTTCGCGCCGCTGACCGTTATCTCCGTTGGCTTTGCCCTCGGTGACAACGGCGGCGAATTATAAGGATCATTTACCTGCGTGCAAGATCTTTTTGCGAAATAATTTCCGACTGCTTTTTTTTTAATCAGATTGAACGATCTTTGACTGTTTATTGTCTATAAACACTGCTAATGTTCTGTAAAACGTTTCAAAGAACAATAACAACACAATGAACGACTAGGGGTGTGCAATCGATGAAATTGAAAACAGCACTTACAATAGCGCTGGGTATAACAATAGGTATCACTGTACCAAAAGCTACCGCAGCGATGACGCTAAGTGACGAGATCGGTTACATAGACAATAATAGTTATCAACTCACGGAAGAAAATAAACGTCTCGTTAATACCTACTTAAGAATGTTCCGCTATTACACAAAGCGAAATTTCTCTCCGACTCGAACAGTACGCGTGTTATTAAGTAATTATCCCGAACACGTTGAATCGATTGTACATGCTGCTTTCGAGCGCTACCCGAATAATTACGAGCAAATCATTAAAGCTGCTATCGATGCGGAACCAGGATTTACCAAAGACATTATGGCGGTGGCCATGCATACTGAGGTAGCACAGCCTGCTGAACTAGTGAGAATTGCAGTTGAAGCGGAACCTGCTTATGCCGATGAAATCGTTGTTGAAGCAAGTCGCGCTAACCCGGCGAATGTTGAAGAACTGGTTCGCGTCGCTGTCAAAGTTGAACCGGAAATGGCTGATAGTATTATGCAATCGGCAAGTGCATCACAACCGGAAAAAGTTGAAGGTATTGTACATGCAACCTTGAGTGTATTGCCTGCGATCGGGGATTATCTCTCGAGTTCATTATCAGATCTGATTGATCTCATAACGACAGATAATGATCCTGAGTCAACTGAAGTTACTTCAAGAGCAGAAGCTCTCTCCGTCTTGAAGGGGGCTTATCGCGCTGGAATGAGTTACCAAGAAATTGAAGCGCTAGCCGAGACCCACGGAATCGCTAAAGAAGAAATTGCTGCAGCAGTTGCGAGCAAGAATTAACTATTAGGTTTATTAGAAACAAAAAAGCCGCTCATTTGAGCGGCTTTTTTAATTCTCCAAAGAGAATCTTACTCTTCTACTGCAACTTCTTCAGCTTCAGTAGCTTCAACTTCTGGACGGTCAACTAGCTCAACATAAGCCATTGGCGCGTTGTCACCTGCACGGAAGCCACACTTCATGATGCGAGTGTAACCACCAGCGCGTTCTTGATAACGCGGACCAAGCTCGTTGAACAGCTTACCAACCACTTCTTTGTCACGAGTGCGAGCAAACGCCAAACGACGATTAGCTACGCTGTCTTGCTTAGACAAAGTGATAAGCGGCTCAATAACACGACGCAGTTCTTTAGCTTTAGGAAGTGTAGTTTTAATCACTTCGTGACGCACAAGTGAACTTGCCATGTTGCTGAACATCGCTTTGCGATGGCTGCTGTTGCGGTTGAGTTGACGACCACTCTTACGATGGCGCATACCTATACCCTTCTCAGTAATTCTCTGTAAAAGATGCTTTAGTCGCGATCAACAAGACTTGCTGGCGGCCAGTTTTCTAGACGCATGCCTAGAGACAAACCACGTGAAGCAAGTACGTCTTTGATCTCGGTCAGCGACTTCTTACCAAGGTTTGGAGTCTTCAACAACTCAACCTCGGTACGCTGTACTAAATCACCAATGTACTGAATAGCTTCTGCTTTTAAACAGTTAGCAGAACGCACAGTTAATTCCAAATCGTCTACCGGACGTAACAGAATCGGATCGAATTCTGGTTTCTCTTCTTTCTCTTCCGGTTCGCTCATGTCACGCAATTCAACAAACGCTTCCAGCTGTTCAGCCAGGATTGTTGCTGCGCGGCGAATCGCTTCCTCTGGATCCAGAGTGCCATTCGTTTCCATGTCGATAACCAGTTTGTCCAAGTCGGTACGTTGTTCAACACGAGCTGAATCAACGTTGTACGCAATGCGCTCAACTGGACTAAAAGAAGCGTCGACTAGTAGAAGCCCGATCGGACGTTCTTCATCGTCAGCGGACTGACGTGCCGAAGCTGGAACATAACCACGACCACGCTCTACTTTGATTGACATCTCAATCTCAGTATCACCTGTCAAAGTACAGATCAGGTGGTCAGGGTTAACAATCTCAATATCGCCATCAGTGGTGATATCGCCAGCCTTGACAGGGCCCGCTCCAGATTTTTTCAAGGTCAGCGTAGCTTCATCTTTACCTTCCATGGTCACTGCTAAGCCTTTAAGGTTCAGCAGAATTTCGATGACATCTTCCTGAACACCCTCTTTACTGCTGTATTCGTGTTGTACGCCGTCAATTTTAACTTCAGTCACAGCCACACCTGGCATAGACGAAAGTAAAATGCGACGCAACGCGTTGCCCAGCGTGTGACCAAAGCCACGCTCAAGAGGCTCCAACGTCACTTTTGCGTGAGTCGGGCTGATTTGTTCAATGTCGACTAGCCTTGGTTTAAGGAATTCGGTAACAGAACCCTGCATTGTGTCCTCTCTTTATGCTTAAGCTTTACTTAGAGTAAAGCTCTACGATCAACTGTTCGTTAATTTCAGCAGACAAGTCTGAACGCTCTGGAAGACGCTTAAATTGACCTTCCATTTTGTTCGCGTCTACTTCCAACCACACTGGCTTCTCGCGTTGATCAGCAAGTTCCAATGCAGCGGCGATGCGCGCCTGCTTTTTCGCTTTTTCGCGAACGGACACAACATCTTCCGGACGAACTTTGAACGACGGAATGTTGACTACCTGGCCATTCACTACCACTGCTTTGTGGCTTACCAACTGACGTGCTTCTGCACGAGTTGAGGCAAAGCCCATGCGGTAAACAACGTTATCAAGACGCTGTTCAAGCAATTGCAGCAGGTTTTCACCAGTGTTGCCCTTAATACGGGCAGCTTCTTTGTAATAGTTACGGAATTGCTTTTCTAGTACGCCATACATACGACGAACTTTTTGCTTTTCACGTAACTGCAAACCGTAATCAGACAAACGGCCACGACGTGCGCCGTGCTGACCCGGTGCGCTCTCGAGTTTACATTTCGTATCGATAGCGCGTACGCCGCTTTTCAGGAACAGGTCTGTTCCTTCGCGACGACTCAGTTTGAGTTTTGGACCCAAATATCTAGCCATGTTCTTTCTCCAACTATCGTATGGCGCCTATTAAACGCGACGTTTCTTAGGCGGACGACAACCGTTGTGAGGAATAGGCGTCACATCAGTAATGTTAGTGATGCGATAACCTACAGCGTTCAACGCGCGAATTGATGATTCGCGACCAGGACCTGGGCCCTTTACGAACACTTCTAGGTTTTTCAAACCATATTCCTTCGCCATTTCACCCGCGCGCTCAGCAGCAACCTGTGCAGCGAATGGTGTAGATTTACGTGAACCACGGAAACCTGAACCACCTGCAGTTGCCCATGCTAACGCGTTACCTTGACGGTCAGTGATGGTCACAATGGTGTTATTGAAAGATGCATGGATGTGAGCCATGCCATCAGCGACTTGCTTTTTAACGCGCTTACGAGTACGAGTTGGTTGTTTAGCCATTGCTCAACTCCTTACTTCTTAATTGGTTTACGCGGACCTTTACGGGTGCGCGCATTTGTTTTAGTGCGCTGTCCACGTAGAGGCAAGCCACGACGATGACGAAGGCCACGGAAACATCCGAGGTCCATCAAGCGTTTGATGTTCATAGAAACTTCACGACGTAGGTCGCCTTCTACAGCGAATTTACCTACTGCTTCGCGAAGCAGATCTAGTTTTTCTTCTGACAAAGAGCCGATCGTAGTATTTTCTTCGATACCAACCGCAGCAAGAATATGCTTAGAGCGGGTACGACCAATACCATAGATCGCAGTCAAGGCAATGACTGCATGCTTATTGTCAGGAACGTTAATGCCAGCGATACGGGCCACTAACACGTCTCCTATAGTTTATGGGTGACCGGATTTGAAAAGCCCGTTAGGATACTCAACCGGTCGCCAATTTGCAAACATATCAAAGCCGCAGCCGGGATTTTTTTCCTGGCTGCGGGCTTCTTTCTCGAATTAACCTTGCCGTTGCTTGTGCTTAGGGTCACTGCAAATTACGCGCACAACGCCGTTGCGCTTGATAACTTTACAGTTACGGCAGATTTTCTTCACGGAAGCACGAACTTTCATTGCTACACTCCGTAATTATCCAACCTTAACGGCCGAAGCCTTTTAGGTTAGCTTTTTTCAGGACAGAATCATACTGATGTGACATCAGATGAGTCTGGACCTGCGCCATAAAATCCATGATAACTACAACGATAATCAATAGTGATGTACCGCCAAAGTAGAACTGAACGTTCCACGCAATCATCATGAACTCAGGAACCAAACAGACAAAGGTAATGTACAGCGCGCCCGCAAGCGTCAACCGGGTCATTACTTTATCGATGTAACGAGAGGTTTGCTCGCCTGGACGAATACCAGGGATAAACGCACCCGACTTCTTCAAGTTATCTGCTGTCTCACGCGGGTTGAACACCAACGCAGTGTAGAAGAAACAGAAGAAGATAATTGCCGCTGCATAAAGCATTACGTACAGAGGTTGACCCGGTGACAACGTCAACGAGACCTCTTGTAAGAAGTTTGCTACCACACCCTCGCCTTGGCCGAACCAAGTAGCGATAGTGCTTGGGAACAAAATAATGCTCGATGCAAAGATCGGCGGAATCACACCTGCCATATTAACTTTCAATGGCAAGTGCGTGCTTTGCGCCGCAAAAACTTTACGTCCTTGCTGACGTTTCGCGTAGTTTACCACAATTCGGCGCTGACCGCGCTCAACGAAAACTACGAAATACGTCACGGCGAAAACAATTACACCAATCAGCAATAACAACAATAAATGTAAATCACCTTGACGTGCTTGCTCAGCCGTTTGCCCAATGGCAGACGGGAGGCCCGCAACAATACCGGTGAAAATAAGAATAGAGATACCGTTACCAATCCCACGTTCAGTGATTTGCTCACCTAACCACATAAGGAACATGGTTCCTGTGACAAGGCTCACAACAGCTGTGAAGTAGAATCCGAAACCTGGATCGATAACGAGTCCTGGCATCAGACTTGGCAAGCCAGTGGCAATACCAATTGATTGGAACGTCGCAAGTACCAAAGTACCCCAACGCGTGTATTGGCTAATCTTACGTCGACCTGCTTCACCTTCTTTCTTAAGCTCTGCCAAACGTGGATGAACCACTGAGGCAAGTTGCATAATAATCGATGCAGTGATGTACGGCATGATACCCAAAGCGAATACCGATGCACGTTCAAGTGCACCACCGCTGAACATGTTAAACATGGCAACGATGGTGTCTCTTTGCTGGTCAAATAGCTGCGCCAATACAGCGGCATCAATACCAGGAATAGGCACAAAGGAGCCCGCACGGAACACGATCAACGCGCCGAGTACAAACAGCAGGCGTCGTTTTAGTTCCGAGGTGCCGCCTTGAGCTCTGTTAGATTCCAATCCTGGTTTAGCCATTTGCTCTATCCTTCGATTTTGCCGCCAGCAGCTTCAATAGCTTCGCGGGCGCCTTTGGTGACCTTGATGCCTTGTACTGTAACGGCACGGTTGATTTCGCCTGACTTGATCACTTTAACGAACAAGATGTCGTTACGAATCAAACCAGCTTCTTTCAAGCTCGCCATGTTAACAGTATCACCAGCAACTTTCGCTACTTCAGCAAGGTTAACTTCAGCAGTCACGAATGACTTACGTGAAGTGAAACCAAACTTCGGCAAGCGACGTTGGATTGGCATTTGACCGCCTTCGAAACCTGGCTTGACAGTACCGCCTGAGCGAGACTTTTGACCTTTATGGCCACGTCCACCAGTTTTTCCTAAGCCTGAGCCAATACCACGTCCTAGACGTTTTTTGCTGGTTTTAGCACCAGGTGCAGGGGAGAGTGAGTTCAAGAACATCGTATTAGTCCTCCACCTTTACCATGTAAGTGACTTGGTTCACCATGCCGCGGACGGCTGGAGTATCTTCCAGCTCGACCGTGTGACCAATGCGGCGTAGACCAAGACCACGTAGAGTAGCTTTGTGCTTCGGCAAACGACCGATGCTGCTACGCGTCTGTGTTACTTTGATTGTCTTTTTCGCCATTGTTCACTACCCCAAAATGTCTTCAACGCGCAATCCACGCTTAGCCGCCACTTGTTCTGGCGACTTCATGTTGTGAAGTGCCTTGATAGTGGCACGTACAACGTTGATTGGGTTGGTTGAACCATATGCTTTTGACAGCACGTTGTGCACGCCTGCTACTTCGAGTACTGCACGCATCGCACCGCCGGCGATGATACCTGTACCTTCAGAGGCTGGCTGCATGAATACCTGTGAACCTGAATGACGGCCTTTTACAGGATGTTGCAAAGTGTCGCCTTTCAGCTGCACGGTTACCATGTTGCGACGCGCTTTTTCCATTGCCTTTTGAATAGCAGCTGGAACTTCGCGTGCTTTACCATAACCGAAACCCACTTTGCCCTGACCGTCACCAACTACAGTAAGTGCAGTGAAGCTAAAGATACGACCACCTTTAACTACTTTTGCTACACGGTTTACTGTGATTAGCTTTTCTTGCAGGTCACTTTGTTGAGCTTCTACATTTGCATTTGCCATGTTCGTCTCCTAGAACTGAAGTCCAGCTTCACGAGCTGCGTCAGCCAAAGCGGCAACGCGACCGTGATAACGGAAACCACTGCGATCAAAAGCAACATCTTTGATGCCTTTCTCAATCGCCCGTTCAGCGATCAGCTTACCAACTGTCTTCGCTGCATCGACGTTGCCGGTAGCTTTTACCGCGTCTTTGACAGCTTTTTCGACTGTTGATGCTGAAGCTACAACTTCAGAACCGTTCGGTGCAATGAGCTGTGCGTAAATATGCCGTGGTGTACGGTGAACGACCAGGCGGTTTGCACCCAACTCAAGCATTTTCTTACGTGCGCGAGTGGCGCGGCGTAAGCGAGCTGTTTTCTTGTCCATCGTCTTACCTTACTTTTTCTTGGCTTCTTTACGGCGTACTTGCTCATCGGCATAACGTACACCTTTACCTTTGTAAGGTTCAGGCTTACGGTACGCGCGAATGTTAGCGGCAACTTGACCGACTAACTGCTTGTCTACACCTTTAACGACTACTTCAGTTTGTGTTGGGACTTCGATAGTGATTCCCTGAGGGATATCGAACTCTACAGGATGAGAGAAGCCCAAAGTTAGGTTCAGTTTTGAACCGGCAGTATTTGCACGGTAACCAACACCAACTAATTGCAGCTTACGCTCATAACCTTGCGCAACACCAACCACCATGTTTTGTAGTAACGCACGTGCGGTACCCGCTTGAGCAGTTGCATTTGCAACTCCTTCGCGTGGGATAGTACGCAATACGCTGTCTTCTTGAATAACTTCAACAGCGTCGTTAACTACACGGCTCAAAGAGCCTTTGGCACCTTTAATTGTCACTTCCTGGCCATTTAGCGTAACTTCAACGCCAGCAGGAATGGCAATAGGTGCTTTAGCAACTCGTGACATTTCCTAACTCCTCGTTACGCTACGTAACCGATAACTTCACCGCCAAGACCCGCTTTGCGAGCGGCGCGGTCGGTCATCAGGCCTTTAGAAGTTGAGACGACTGCCACACCTAGACCACCCATTACTTTAGGTAGTTCGTTGCGTTTCTTGTAGATACGCAGACCAGGGCGACTTACGCGCTCAATTGATTCGATAACAGGTTTGCCTTCAAAGTATTTCAACGTAACTTCTAGTTCAGCTTTCACTTCACCAGACACGCTGAAATCCGCGATATAACCTTCTTCTTTCAGAACTTGGGCAATAGCCACTTTCTGCTTAGAAGCAGGCATGCGCACGGCGACTTTGTTAGCACCCTGAGCGTTGCGGATGCGAGTGAACATATCCGCAATTGGATCTTGCATGCTCATATTTGCTTTCTCCCGTGACTCGTGGCTTACCAGCTAGCTTTTTTCAAGCCAGGAATTTCACCGCGCATCGCTTTCTCACGAACTTTGATTCGGCTCATACCGAATTTACGTAAGAAACCGTGAGGGCGGCCTGTAACGCGGCAGCGATTACGCTGACGGCTAGGGCTTGAATCACGTGGGAGACTTTGCAATTTCAGCACGGCTTCCCAACGCTCTTCATCCGAAGTATTCGGATCGCTGATCACAGCTTTAAGTGCGATGCGTTTCTCTGCGTATTTAGCTGCAAGCTTTTGACGCTTGAGCTCACGCATTTTCATTGCTTCTTTAGCCATAACTCTACACCTTACTTCTTGAACGGGAAGTTAAAGGCAGCGAGCAAAGCGCGAGCTTCGTCATCAGTGCCTGCAGTAGTTGTGATAGTGATATCCAAACCACGTACCCGGTCAACTTTATCAAAGTCGATTTCAGGGAAAATGATTTGCTCACGCACACCCATACTATAATTTCCACGTCCGTCGAATGATTTAGGGTTCAAACCACGGAAGTCACGAACACGAGGAATTGCAATAGAGATTAAACGCTCTAAGAAATCCCACATACGTTCGCCACGCAGAGTCACTTTACAGCCAATTGGGTAGCCTTCACGGATTTTGAAGCCAGCGACAGATTTACGAGCAACGGTACGAACTGGGCGTTGACCAGAAATAGCTTCTAGGTCGGCCACTGCGTTGTCGAGAATCTTTTTGTCAGCCAGAGCTTCACCAACACCCATGTTAAGGGTGATTTTCTCAATCCGAGGGACTTGCATGACGCTGTTGTAGCTGAACTGTTTAACCAGCTCAGGAACTACTGATTCTTTGTAAAAATCATGCAGTTTCGCCATCGTAAAACTCCAAATTAAAAATTAAATGATTGCGTTGTTCGACTTGAAGAAACGAACTTTTTTGCCGTCTTCAAGTTTGAAACCAACACGATCTGCTTTACCAGTCTCTGGGTTATAAATCGCAACGTTAGAAACGTCGATTGAAGCTTCTTGCTCAATCACACCGCCAGCAACGCCAAGAGCCGGGTTTGGCTTCTGGTGTTTCTTCACGATGTTTACGCCTTCAACGAAAACACGATTTTTAGCGGTGTCGACTTTAAGCACTTTGCCGCGCTTACCTTTGTCTTTACCTGCCAGGACTACTACTTCGTCATCACGTTTGATTTTTGCCGCCATAACTGACTCCTTACAGTACTTCTGGTGCCAGAGAAACAATCTTCATAAATTGCTCAGAGCGCAATTCACGAGTCACTGGTCCAAAGATACGAGTGCCAATTGGCTGTTGGTTGTTATTCAACAATACAGCCGCGTTGCGGTCAAAACGGATGACTGACCCGTCTTGACGACGGACGCCTTTTCTGGTGCGAACGACCACCGCATTAACTACGTCACCTTTCTTCACTTTACCGCGAGGAATCGCTTCTTTAACAGAAACTTTGATGATGTCGCCAATGTTTGCGTACCGGCGGTGCGAGCCACCCAGAACCTTAATACATTGTACGCTGCGAGCGCCCGAGTTATCGGCCACGTCCAGTGTAGTTTGCATTTGGATCATTGCAGTGCTCCGCTTGATTAATTAAACAGACCCTCTCGGGTCGTTGTCCGTCCTTTTATTCACATCTTTTCAATAGTTAGAAGAGAATAAAAGATTTCCCCTTATAAAAAGGGCGGCGAATTGTAACAGATAAAAATTTGAGATGATAGTACTAGGGATGATTTTCTTGCGGGCTTGTTCGCGAATTTTTTACGCTGTTTGTCGCACAACTAACGACACCCGATGGAAAGCGCCCTAATAGTAACAACCCAGCAGGCAAAATGCTAGCGAAATAGCTGTACTTATTTATGAGTTTCGATAGTGCCAATTTGGGGCTCAACACCACTCTGCGTGCGACCGAAGCAGTTGGCAAGCGACTGATCGAAGTGGTAAATTCAAACCTATTAGACTTACAGTCGACAGTTAAAAACTACGAAGTTGTAGCCCTAGAGAGGACAAATGAACTTAGCTGCTATAGTATTTTTGCCCTTTATCGGCGCCATACTCCCACTGCTCTTGGGAAGTCGCTCGCGCCTGCACAGCACACTTGCCGCCGCCGGCATAACTGGGCTAAGCCTCATTCTGTTGTTGTTCGCTGCTCCCGCTACGCTCGATGGTTCGGTCCCAAAGTTCTTCCTTGAGTGGCTACCCACTATCGGCATCGATATCGCGTTTCGTTTGGACGGGCTTTCTTTACTTTTCGCCGGGCTCATCTTAGGTATCGGCCTACTCGTCGTGATTTACGCGCACTTTTATTTGAGCAGCAAAGATAGTGCGCCACGCTTTTTTGCCTGTCTGCTCCTTTTCATGGGGTCTATGCTGGGCATCGTAACCGCCGATAACCTCATCTTTATGTGGTTCTTTTGGGAGCTGACAAGTATTTCGTCGTTCCTGCTTATCGGTTACTGGTTCCATCAAAGCAATGCGCGCCGCGGCGCTCGCATGGCCCTAGCTATTACTGGTGCGGGTGGTTTGGCTTTACTGGCCGGCATTTTATTGATTGGTAATATCGCCGGTAGCTATCAAGTCGATGCAGTCCTAGCCGCTGCGGAGACAATTAAAAACCACGACCTTTATTTTACTGCGCTTATTTTGGTGTTGATCGGTGCTTTCACCAAGTCAGCACAATTTCCATTTCAGTTTTGGTTACCACACGCTATGGCGGCGCCGACCCCAGTAAGTGCCTACTTACACTCGGCCACCATGGTGAAAGCCGGTATCTTCTTATTAGCGCGTTTAACACCGGCGTTAGGGGGCACCCCAGAGTGGACAACTATCGTTACCCTAACGGGACTAGCAACACTCCTCTTTGGCGCTTATTTCGCTCTGCTAAAAACAGATCTCAAAGGCTTGTTAGCCTTCTCTACTATTAGTCACCTCGGGCTGATTACGATGCTCTTGGGGTTGGGCAGCGCCGGCGCTATTGTCGCCGCCCTCTTCCATATTCTTAACCATGCCACCTTCAAAGCCGGCTTGTTCATGATTGCGGGCATCATTGACCATGAGACAGGTTCACGCGACATGCGCAAACTCAGCGGCTTACGCAAAGCGATGCCGTTCACCATGGTGCTCGCGGTAATTACCTCTGCAGCAATGGCTGGGATACCGTTATTCAACGGTTTCTTGTCTAAAGAAATGTTCTTTGCGGAAGCCTACAACCAGCATTTGTTTGGCGGACTCTCTTGGTTTGTGCCCGTTTTAGCTACCTTAGGTGCGATGCTCTCGGTCGCCTACTCGGTGCGCTTTGTCCACGATGTATTTTTCCAAGAACCCGCCACTGATCTGCCGAAGAAGCCGCATGAACCGCCAATGATGATGCGCTTCCCAGTTATCATTTTCTCGATTCTTTGCGTTGCTGTAGGTGTTGCACCAATGCTGTTAACTGCAGGGATTTTAGAACCTGCAGCACTGGCTGTGAGCGGTAGTGTGCCAAGTTTGGATATCGCTATCTGGCACGGTTTCAATATGCCCTTGTTGATGAGTGCACTCGCGGTCGCCGGAGGTATCGCCATCTATATCGGTCGTGCTGAATTGCTGACCTTCAGTCGTCAATTTGATCCGCATGATGCCAAGGATGTCTTCGCCAAAATTGTCAGCAGAACAACGCGTTTTTGCGATGAACTCATGCAAACGATCGAGAACGGCTCACTACAACGTTATGTCGCATTTCTGCTGGTATTTACGTTGGTTGTGGTGATACCCGAACTTGCAGATATCATGCAACTTAGCGGGAGTCGCCCACAGCTTCCGATTGATGCGGTGAGCTTGGTCGGGGCCGTTCTGCTGATGCTTGCAGCGATATCGACCGCAATGTTACATCGACAGCGCTTAACTTCACTAATGATGCTGTCGGTGGTCGGTCTGATTGTTTCGTTGAGCTTTATTCATTTTTCCGCGCCAGATCTAGCAATGACACAACTCGTGGTTGAAGTCGTTAGCATCATTCTGATGATTCTCGCCCTGTTCTTTATGCCACAAAGGATCCCGCGCGCATCAAGCGGCCGCCGAGTCGCACGAGATGTTCTCTTAGCAGGTAGTATCGGTGGCATTGTTGGTACCTTGAACTATGCGTTGATGACCCGACCATTGAATAGCATCTCCGACTTCTTCCTTGCGAACTCGGTTCCTGGTGGTGGCGGTACCAATGTGGTCAATGTCATCCTCGTCGACTTCCGTGGATTCGATACGTTAGGTGAAATCACCGTGCTTGCAATTGCCGCTGCGGGTATTCACAAGCTGCTGAATAACCTGCGACCATTCATGCCCTCCAGTGACGTTGATGGCCGCTCATGGCACCGTGTCAAACACCCGTTGTTGGTACAAACGGTTTCACAAGCATTGTTACCTCTGGCGTTGATGGTGTCGGTCTACATTTTCCTACGCGGACACAACTTACCGGGAGGCGGTTTTATCGCTGGCCTCGTTACAGCGGCAGCCATGATCTTGCAGTACATCGCTAACGGTGTTGACTGGGTTAAGTCGCGCTTCGACTACAACTATCAAACCCTTACTTCGGTGGGGGTCATGATCGCGCTGTTTACCGGTCTCGGCAGTTGGCTATTCGACCATAACTTCCTCACCTCAAGTTTTACTTATGTGTATTGGCCATTGGTGGGTAAATTCGAGCTCGCAACTGCCATTTTATTTGACTTAGGTGTTTACCTCACCGTCATTGGGGCAACACTCATGATACTTGCAAACTTTGGCCAAATGACGACTCGGCATCGTCCCCGTCAGGAGGGTTACTAATGGAAACTTTATACGCGATTACCGTGGGAACACTAACCGCTTGCAGCGTGTTTTTGATTTTGCGTGGGCGTTCTTTTCCGATTGTTATCGGCTTGACCATGTTGTCTTACGCGGTGAATTTGTTCTTGTTTTCCACCGGTCGTCTAGTCATCAACGAATTGCCAATTGTTGGGGTCAGTGAGAACACCACCGACCCACTCCCTCAAGCGCTGGTTTTAACCGCTATCGTCATTGGCTTTGCTATGACCGCTTACTCGATCATCCTAGCGGTGCGCGTGAGAGGTGAAATCGGCTCAGACGAAGTGAACGACTACAATTATGCGGAACAGGATGGACAGCGTTAATGTTAACTAGTCATTTAATTACTCTGCCTGTCGTTATACCGATGCTTGCAGCATTGCTGCAGCTACTTCCGTGGGGTGAGCGACCACAATATTACCGTCGTATCATCGGGCTGGTTGCGTCATCGCTAACGCTTATTGTCGCGATTATGTTGGTCATCGCAGTCCAGAGCGAAATCATTGTCTATGCTCTCGGAAGCTGGCAAGCGCCATTTGGGATTGTTTTGGTTGCCGATAAATTATCGGCGCTTATGGTACTTCTGACCGCGGTTCTTGCCCTGCCTGTATTAATCTATGCATGCCATGGCGAGGATAATCTAGGATCTCATTTTCAAGCGCTATTTCAATTCCAGGTGCTGGGGATCATGGGGGCCTTCCTCACCGGCGACCTATTTAACTTGTTTGTCTTTTTCGAAATCCTTCTGATTTCGAGCTATGCCCTGCTGATGCATGGTGGCGGTAAAGCGAAGCTACGTGCAACATTGCACTATGTGGTTTTGAACTTAACCGGTTCGGCGCTTTTCTTGATCAGCCTTGGTGTGCTTTACGGCATTACCGGAACGCTGAATATGGCAGATATGGCTGGAAAAGTTGCTCTACTACAAGGTGATGATGCCGCAATAGCGCGCGCCGGCGGGATGATTTTATTTATTGTCTTTGCGTTGAAGTCCGCACTATTGCCGTTGTATTTTTGGTTACCGCAAGCGTACTCGAATACCACAGGAACTGTGGCTGCCCTATTTGCGATAATGACCAAAGTAGGGATCTACGCCATTGTTCGTGTATTCACCTTAATCTTCGGCGCCGATGCCGGTGAGGCAGCATTTCTTGGTTATAACTGGCTCTGGTGGCTTGGCCTGTTTACTATTTTGGTGGGTGGTTTAGGTGTCCTTGGTAGTCGCGACATCCGCCAAGTCGTTGCTTATCTTGTACTTGTTTCAGTGGGTACGATGCTTACGACGCTGAGCCTAGGTCATCAGGACGCGATAAGTGCGATGCTCTTCTACCTCGTGCACTCAACGCTGATCACCGGCGCGTTGTTCCTGTTAGTCGATATGATTGCTGAACAACGAGGTAAAACTGCATCACGAATTGTTAAAGGCCGGAAGATGGCCCAACACAATCTGTTGGGCGGCTTATTTTTCTTGGCTGCCATCACCGTAATTGGCATCCCGCCCTTATCAGGGTTCGTCAGTAAGCTGTTCATTCTGGAAGCTGCTCGCACAGGCGCACAAGTCGCTTGGTTGTGGCCGTTAATCCTCGGCTCAACCTTTCTAATGATGATTGCCTTATCGCGTGCTGGCAGCCGTATGTTCTGGAATACTCTAGATGGCAAACCGAACGATGTCAGTCATGGCCACTGGCAGCATATTGCGGTCATCCTATTATTATTAGGAGCCGTGGCTTTGACGGTCTTTGCACAGACCTTCTCTGGTTTAGGTGCCGCAATTGCCGAACAATTGGCGAATCCGCACGACTATATTTCGCAAGTGTTAGAGGGGGGGCAGCATGAGTAAGCTTATTCCAGCGCCATGGTGGAGCCTATTCCTTCTGGCGTTTTGGTTACTTTTACAGAATAAAATATCGGTGGGTGCGACCCTTTTGGGCTTGATCCTCGCGGTCATCATTCCGCTCTATACTCTACGGGCAAGGGACTACAGAACCACCTTGCACCACCCTTTGTTGGGCGTGCAGTACTTTTTCATATTGTTGGGCGATATCATCGTTTCCAACTTTAATATTGCAGCAATTATCTTGCGTCCGAGAAAGAACATTAAACCTGCGCTGATCGAATATCCGCTAGAAATTAGTGGCTCGGTTCCAATCACTATTTTAGCAAGTACGATTAGCCTAACCCCAGGAACCATCTCTGCTGAGCTTGGCCGCGATGGACGCAGTATTCTTATTCATGCGCTCAATGTTGAAGACCCTCAAGCCACTGTGCAACAAATCAAACAGCGTTATGAACGTCGTCTGAAGGAGATATTCCAATGCTAACTTACGCACTACAAGCCGCCTTTGGCTTGTTCAGCTTAGCGCTGCTGATGAATATCATTCGGCTGATCCGCGGGCCGAGTCTGCCCGATCGCATTCTTACCCTCGATACGATCTACATTAATTCTTTGGCCTTACTGATTTTGCTCGGTATCTGGCACAACACGGCGTTTTATTTTGAAGCTGCGTTGCTGATTGCCATGCTTGGCTTCATTGGCACTATTGCGGCAGCAAAATTTCTTCTCCGCGGCGATCTTATTGAGTAGGAGACTAGCATGACCGAGTTACCTGTATGGGCCGATTGGCTTATCTCATTCTTCATTATCTTGGGCGCCAGCTTTGCGTTCATTGGCTCCCTAGGATTATTACGTTTACCTGACTTTATGGCACGTCTGCATGCCCCCACTAAAAATACGACGCTTGGTGTTGGTGGTGTGATCATCGGTTCCATGTTGTACTTCTCACTCACCGATGGGCTGAGCTTCCATGAGCTGTTAATTGCTATTTTCCTTTTCCTGACCGCGCCCATTAGTGCGCACCTTTTGGCCAAAGCTGGATTACACCTGGAGCTAGAGTTGTCGAAAAATACCCGCGACTTTCGCGCCAAGCCTGAGCAATATAGTGATAAGGATGATTAGTTGTGACACGGGCCCATAGCGTCTAAGCATGGGCCGAGCTGTGTTTCTAAAACAACGATTTGTTCCACTAATGCCTTTAGATCAACACTGCCAACCCTAGCGGACGTTAACTTCAAACGATCGGTTTCGCTCGAACTAATGAAACTCTCAGTTACATAGCTCACATCGTTAAATGCAGCCTGCTGTGCACTTAGCATTTCCATATAGACTCCACCTACAGCGTCGAAACTCCGTTGGTTAAAGTCCAAATCAGTGTAAAATTCAGCTCGCGCTGCCGGCTCCCGTCTGATTAAGCTTTGTGTGAACGCCCAATCATCGATGGCCTTCGGCGCAAGTATAAGCCCCCCAGAACGATCGACGCTAATCCCTGTAGGATAGGACTGCTGATAGAACGCCACCAATTCCTCAGGTAAATTCGAAATTCTTAAATCAACAGTACTGTCAAACGCCGGTATATTGTTGAATGTTACGACCTCGCCGTTCAAGAGCTGAATCTCTGGCTTCTCAAGGTCATAAAAAGTAAGAAGCTCATTAAAGCTGCTCATGCCACGGTCTTGATAAAAGGCAAAGGCCACAAGCGCTTTGTGCCAAAATAAAAGCTCCGCTACTAATTCACGGTGTTGCCGTTGGGCGCGGTCTTCTGCCGTGGAGAACTGCAGCACACCTAATGCAAGTCCCAGAATACTGATGAGCAAGACGACAATGGGCAACACAAACCCGCTATATTTCGTCGTCATTTTAACGTACCTCTTTGGTGTGAACACGCTGCAGCTCCATTAACGCCTGCAATAAGCGTTCGTATTGCTGGTGTACGCCGTTTGCGGCACTAGGATTGTTTTGATAACTGCGCCCGGTCAATAGCGCTTCGGTAGCTAGGCGCAAATGCGTTGCCGCTGTGTTAAACCAAATCTCGGCGCGCTCGGGGAAATGGTTGCGGCATTCCTCAAAACGGCGTAGCGCCGCTTGGTAAGCATGCTGACGATAGTGAATTGCGCCCAAAAAACAAGGAGCTTGCGGGTCGTACACCGGTGCTTCTGCAAGCGTTCGTAGGAGCCCCTCGGCTAGATGAAAGTCCCCCTCGGCATAAGCGCGCATGGCGACCTCGCGCGTTGACTCTGATGTTGCGCTGATGGGTTGAGCGTCTGCGCTATTGGTGCTTGCGCAAGAATACGAAAAAGAGGAAAAGCTTAGCGCTAACAATAGTTTAAATGACGCCTTCATAGCCTACCTCCCGCTCTTCAAAAGTAACGCGCCGGCCACACATTGACTCAAGTGGGTACGGGTAGCCCGCTTCACACTCAATGATGGAGCTCACTCCTTTTAACCGCAGCACTGAACTTGGCTGGACGTTTCGACGGATTTCAACGATCCGTTGCTGTCTATCGAGACCAATGATATCCAGCGCAAAATGCATGCCCCAGCTATGTACCGCGGAACAACTCGGAAACCAGTACGCATGACCGCGGGGCAACCCGCGTTGCGTCAGTAAACCGACGAGGCGTTGCGGGAAGCTTGTCAAAACATGAACTTCATGCCAAAGACAAAATTGTTCAGGATGCAGTAATAAACGTCCGTATTTCATCGTGCATTTTCCTTATGCTTGTTTAAGACTGAAAGTAACCTATAAAAATGGGCCCAATGATCAGTAAGAAAGTGACTGGGAAAAAACAGGTCACTAGCGGTAGTAATAGTTTTACCCCCACTTCTTGGGCAAACTTCTCCGCTGCTAACTGCTGTTCATTGCGAGTTTGTTCGGCTTGGAGCATCAGCGTTTTAGTTAGCCCAGAGCCACTCATCCGTGCTTGCATCACAGCCGCCGTGAAGGACGTAAACGCTGCGCTAGGTATGCGCACTTTCATCGCCGTAAATGCCTCCTCCATTGCGACTCCAGCATGTAACTGTTGGTGTAACTGACGTAATTGGCGTAGCGCAATCGAGGAGCTAGGAAGCTGCGCAAGTGCATGTAAAGCGGCTGAAAAAGAGAGCCCTGAGCGCATCAACATTGCTAGCATATCAAGACAGTTTGGCCACTGCTTTTCAAAGCGCCGAACGAAAAGCCGTCGGGCTAATCGAGCGCGGAGAATTTTCACCAGAATTAACGTGAAAACCACCCAACTGACCCAAGCCGGCAAAGGTAGGACCAAGCTGGTAACAAGAGTCATTGCCATGGCCCCTTGCTCCATGACAAATATCGCAGTTTCTTGCGCTTCACCTGTTTGCCTCGCGGCATTTTCTATGCGGTGCTGCAGACGTGGCGGCATCTTGTGCAGAGCTCGCATTATCCCGGTCTGCAAATAGGGCAAGGCACTTTGTACTAGTAAGTTTAGAGTAATGTATAAAACCCCGGCTAAAGCACCTACGAGTAAGCCCAAGTTCAAACTAGTCGTTGACATGAAACTGCCCCAGAATTCGTCGGGTAAGAAAAAAGCCAGCCCCCATTAAGCATGCACAAATCAGTAATAGGATTTGTCCAGCCCCAGTTGTAAGCAATATTTCGGTCGTATCTTGGTGCACCACCTTTAATGCTAAAAAAAGCCCAATCGGCAAGAAGAACATGACGCGACCTTGCATCCTTGCTTGCGCAGATAAACTTAGAACTCTCTGTTGGGCATAGTGTTGCTGTTGAATTGCCACAGCCATACGAGAGAGAACATCGGCCTGTTGACCGCCGTGCTTAACACTCATAAGGATAATAAAACCAAAGAACTGCACGATTGAACTGTTCGCTCTGCGCTGCAAGTCAGCGAAGGCTAGCTCAAGTGACTCGCCGGTGCGTTGACGCTGGACAATCACAGACAATTCGGTAGCTAGTGGCGGCTGAATTTGTTGGGCGGTAAGCGCTAAGGCTGACGCCAAACTCATGCCAGCTTGCAAACTATTAGCGAGTAACCGAAGTGCCTCGGGAAGTTGTCGTTCAATACGCTCAGTACGCCTCTTGTGCAGAACGCTTCTGAGCATCGGTAAAGCACCCAAGGTCACAATAAGGCTCACCACAACCCAGCGCCAATCATGGGTAACGGCAAAAACGAACAACGCTACCAGTAATGCTAGCAAGGCCACACCGTACCAAAATTGCCACATCGGTAAGAACACTAAAAATACTGCCAGAGAAGCTTCTGCGCGCTGTTCGATCTGTGGTCGCCCATCGCGATAGATAACAAAGCCAGCCCAAACCAACACACCAAGAATGATGGCTGCTGTTACGGTAAGCACACAGGCGACGAGCCAACCCTCAATAGCCATAATCATTTACCCATTCAGAGCGAATTCCGGTCGCCTCTAAGACATTCTGTTTACGCTCAAAAAGCGGGCTTACTTGATAGGTCAATGATTCAATTCCGACAACTTCACTGATAGCATTTACAATGCGCATACCATCCGGACGACGCGCGACATGCACAATAACCTCGATAGCACTAGCGATTTGCTGACGAATAGCCAACAGCGGCAGCTCAAAGCCAGCCAGCATTACCATTATTTCTAAGCGCTGAAGTCCTTCACGCGGACTATTTGCATGTAAGGTAGTTAACGAACCTTCGTGCCCTGTATTCATTGCTTGCAGCATATCGAGCGCCTCGGCGCCGCGGCACTCACCGATAATGATACGATCGGGCCGCATACGCAGCGCATTAATTAATAAGTCACGAATGGTTATCTGACCGCTTCCTTCTGCATTTGCCGGACGCGCCTCAAGACTAATCAAGTTGGCATGATTTAATTTCAGCTCGGCAGCATCCTCGATAGTTATCAGCCGCTGTTCAGCAGGGATCTCACTCGCTAACAAATTAAGGAATGTCGTCTTACCGGTTCCGGTACCACCGATCACCAAGATGTTCCTGCGCTTCGCAACGATAGTTTTGAGGTAATCCGTCGCTGCAACGGTCAGTGCCCCATTTGCTTGCAACTCAGCAAAGGTTAGAGCTTTACGGGAAAACTTTCGGATAGTTAAGCAGGCGCCACGAAGTGCCAACGGCGCTATTACGGCATTGACTCGGGAGCCATCTGGTAGTCGTGCATCGACCATTGGCTGAGCGTTATCGATACGACGCCCCAACGGCAACACCATACGCTCGATGACTTGCAGTAGCTCTGCTTCGCTTGCAAAACGCACCGAGGTAGCTTGCAAGTGGCCGCTGCGCTCAATAAACACCGCTGCGTAATGGTTGACCATTATTTCGCTAATCGAATCATCTGCCAATAATGGACTCAGCGGACCAAAGCCCATGCACTCTTCAATGACCTCGTTGACGATTATGCTTTGCTCGTGACTGTTCTGGTGGCCATTTTGCTGTGTTAAATAGGCCGACAAGAAATCGACCGCATAGCTGCGTAAACTCTCGTTATTCGGGAACTCTCGCTGTAAAGTGATGCGCTGTATCTGCTGCCTGAGTGTGTGGATCAGTTGGCTTTTTTTAATCATTCGACCCCCCTCCCAACTCCTGAAACGGCTCAAGTAACCCAACACACCCAACGGCACGTTGGAAGTTCGCTTGCGGTTCTGTTCGTTTGGCTAGATCGGCGTGCTCCTCACTTTGTAAGCGTGCTAAGCGAGGGGTAACCATGATTACCAAATCGGTTTCTGCAGCACGAAACTGGGTTGACGAGAAAAGAGCCCCTAGTATTGGCAAAGCGTGTAGCCCTGGAAACCTATCTGCTTGCCGCGCCTGTTCATGTTGCATCAAACCAGACAGAACCAAGGTTTCGCCCAGCGGTAATGTTAATGTCGACGCAACCCGGCGACTGAGTAAGCCAGGCACTCCGTTGACCGCCGTGGCAGGATCGATTGAGCTCAATTCAGCCACCAATTCGGCACTAACATAACCTTGGGCGGCTAACTTTGGAGCGATTTCCAGTTGGATCCCGTACGGGCGAAAACTGACATCCTGCAGCCCATCAGCGAGCACTTGCGGAACAGGAAACTCTCCCCCTACAAGAAAGTTGGCGGTGCCACCACTTTGGGTTGTTAATGTAGGTTTGGCCAACAAGCGAGCATGTCCCTCTCGCTCCATAATATCTAATGTTGCTTGGGCACTGAGTGGGAGGTGCAACCAATTCCCCATGTCTTCAATGAGTGGGCCATTGATGTGCCCCGGCCAGCGAACCCCGATATGACGCGCAAATGAGCGTTTTACTTCAGCAATGCGCACCTCTAAAACCAACATGGGCTCAGGAGCAGTGGGTAGCCACTCTATTTGCGAGCCTAAACTTGGGAACTTCTCCAAGAGCTTGTGAAGCTTAACCTGCGCGTCGAGCGGCAATTGCCCCGATAATCGCGTAAACTGCTCTGCTTCACGGGTAACTTGCAGTTGTGGGTACTGCCGTTGCAAAGTCGATAACTCGAGCTGCAATTGCCGATTAGGGGGCGCTTGCACTTTGAACTGATAACGCTGCTCAAGCTTTCCTGCAGTGAATAGAAATACTTCGGCACTGCCCTGCTGAGTGCCAGTGATGACTACCGCACCACTTGGCAATAATTGGTAGCCCAGCACTTCTGGCGTGGTAACGACAATTTCCTCAATTCCCGATGGTTCGAGTACATAAGACTCTCCCAGTTGTAACTGAATCGGCATTTCTTGCGCTAAGGTTTGAGCCCAAAAGGCGATTCCCCAAAATGACATTATCATCGATGCGCTCCCTGCTTTGAGATAACAAAAAGAAGAGGTGCAGAAAATTCACTTAATGCACGGTATTCTGATTCGGGATGCTGCAACCAAACCGCAAACCCCGATTGTCGCAACTGCTCGAATTCGATTGCTTGTTCTGCGCGAAGCCGAAATGTCGCCGTAACGGCGAGCTTTCCACCAACAGCATCACTTTGCTGCTGATCAAGCGCTAAAACTTCAATATCGGTAAGCATACGTAGTGCTGCGCCGCTAAAGCCGCCGGCCACCAGGCTCACGCGATTGCCTACGGCAAGCAAACCATGATGAACTTGTTCAATACCAACAGTGGCCGTAACCGCATACTCGCCTGGTGCCAGTCGATCACTAAAGGAGCTTCTCCGTACCTTTCCTAAGTGCCCCAAAATCACTGGTTCTCCAGCACTAACAAAGTTCTCAACACTATTTCCCACCACCGCCATTGCGTCATTTGGCCTTAGCCAGTCGTCACTGATATACGCAGGTGGAAATTTACGTTGTTGTAAGTGCTCCAAGCCAATTACCGCACCCGCGTCTAGGTCTTGGCTAAACACCAATACCCACTCCATTTCGGCGTCGATACGCTGTTCCAGCTCTTGTGATTGTTGCGCCAAATACTTTTGGACGAGTTGATAGCTAGCGGTTAGCAGAGCGACAACAACCAAGCCGAGAATAATGAAGCGCCAGCGCAACTTCATCGTGTTCAGTGACAGTCGCGCCATAACTATGCAGCCCAAGGATGCAGCAAGAACTGCTGCCAAGTAACCGAGAAAATAAACATCCACGAGGTCACTATCAGCTCGATGAGCTCAAGTACCGTTTGCTCTTCCGCGGTCACCGGAACTAAGATAATTGCAAATAAACCTAGCGCCACCACTAGCACTTCGACGTTGGCTTGGCCTTGGTTACTTCTGTTTAGCACTAACCAAGAGTGTCCCCTCGGCACGCTGGTAGATAAAGACCTCTTCAGTAGGATTCTGCAGCGACATATAAAACCTTCCATGGCTTAGCTCCATCATTTTTGGCTTGCGCAGCGGGTGGCGCAGCTTAAGAAAACTCTCTAGTTGTTGAGGATGATGTGGACTGTGATGAACTTCGATGATTTGTCCCTGTGCACTAAAGCGTTGCAGCCTTAGTCCACGCCAATTGCTTGTTGCTGGCAGCTCCTTTGTCGGAGCATGACGAAATTCACTTAGCCAATACACGTCGTTTAGCTGTTGCAGTAACCATAAGCTTTCCCCTGACTCGCACCAAGAAAAGTGCGGCATCCATCGGCTCACCTGACAGCCGAGGACTTCCAATTGTGGAGGATGTTTCACGGCTAACTGCCAGTGAGTCACTGTGGCTTGCACCGCCCACTCTAATGCATTCCATTCCGCCGGAAGCTCGTTGCCTAACATCGTGTCCCTCGCTGACAGGGCAACTCAGACGGTGTCGCATCAATTGCCACATGGCCAAATTTGAGACTTTCTGAGTCAAATTCCTCGGTAAAGTGCAGCCAACTGATAAAGTCCTGAACTTCTCCCACCCCCAACTCTTGCAAACGCGAAAACGGCGTCAGTTGCGCTGGACGCGAATATAATTCTGCGGTCGCTTGGGGCGACCAAGTATCGGTAATACGTGCCATGGGCGCGTAGTCACTATCAGCGTTAATCGTCCGCAGGTTTTCTTGCGCAAGGTTTAACCCTGTTAGAGCTTTGAGCGGAGCCAATACGACCTTTGCACGTTTGGCAAATGCATACCCCTCACTGCTCTCCTCCACAGCGCTGGGCTGCCAGCGCCATAGCGCCTCACGTGCCATTTCGATGCGGCTCATTTGCTGGTTATGTAACGGCGCGATCGTTTCGAAGAGTACCTGCAAGAGAACCGCGAGCAGGGTTAGCACCAGCAAGCTCTCTAACAACGCCTGTCCCGCATGTGTCTTAGAAACTTGCATGAGAATACCTATACTGCGTGCTTAACAAAGTACGCTCAAACTGTGACAGCGATTGAAGCTGACTCTGCCACAGGGAGTTGAACAGATTTGCTTGTTCGTGTTGCTCATCGGCGCGAGGAAACCACGTCGAGGGGCGCGAATAGACGACTCCAGCCTTAGCTACCGCCTGCGGCAACACGACAATCACGCTGGGCCAATCGTCGGGCTCCAGACTTTCTCTGTTGAAATAGCGAAAGCGTTGGGCACCGCCAGCAAAGCTATCTTGATCAGACAGCCCCCACTTAGTTGCGGTAGGATTTATCTTGGACGTTTGGCCAAAGTCTTGCGCACTCAAGTCCGCAATTTCATCGCCGAGATAGGTAGCACCATCGCCCCAAGGGTATTCATCGGAGTCAAGTAACCCTCTAACATGAATCGAAACCGTGTCCATGCTTTGCCACGTCCATTCGCCGTTGTTGGCCTCCTGTAATCGCGCTCCGCCCGCTTTTTCAACTTCAATTTGTACTGCATCAAACCACTCATAGCTACGCTTCTTTGAAAACGGATCGAGACTGTGCAGCATTAGACGGTGAGCAAGTTTTTGATCAGAACCCGAGGTTTGGGCTGGAATATAAGTCCACCACAGCCATGGGACAGGGACGATGCCAGGCGCATGTAATAATTGCCATTTCCGTTGGCTTTGCGGCAATTCATGCTTGGCCATAATTTGCTCCATGGTTTTTGGCAGGGTCATTGCAAACCCCACCCGCGCATACCACTGCGTTGCGCGTAGCGCATTAGTGACCATGCGCTGGAAGTACATTACGGCTTGTAATACCTGATAGAACGGACGCTCAATATTTTGCACGACATTCGCAATGTTTCGCGTAATCGCATTGAGGTAAGGAATCCACGATGAGGCCATGGCACTGCGATCCGCTACATCCTTCATCATTTGAAACCAGCTCGCCAAACCTAGCAACTGTGCCACGGTTAACTCGTTCGCTAACAGTGCGCGATTGGTTATGGCTAGTAGATTCATTTCTCGTGCCAGCAGGGTCGCGGCAGAACTCGCCATGTTGTCAGCTACGGTCTGCTGATACCAGCTGTTGCGCAAGGCTTCACTGCGGGCAAGCAAGCCCAACAGCAAAAGCATCAGCCCCAGTAAAATAGGAAGCAGCCAGAGCGTCGTGAAACCATTGCCGCGCATCAGTTACTTCCCGACTCAGTTGCTTCATCGTAATTGCCTAGATTGACATCTTGTTTCGCCACCGTTCCCGAACGGCGTGCACTCGAACGTGCTTCGTTTAACTGCTGTGACGAGTTCTGACCACTGACTTCATGTGCAATGCCAGAAACTTGATTACGAACGGTTTTGCCCAGCAATGAATAGACACCAATGGCAGCAACCGCAATAAGCGCAACGATGATGATGTACTCGGTCATGCCCTGACCTAGACAATGTGTGCGCGCTACGACCGGAGTAAAGTAAGAACGTCCATGTTGCATAATGCCTCCTTGCGAAAGTTAACAGGTATTCAGTATTGAACAACCCAACTATAGCCGCATGCAGGCAAAGCAAATGGAAAAGAAGCTGAGGCTTACTCGATGTGAAGATACTTGTGTAATTGCACTGACAAACGCCAGTTACGTTCGATGCAGGTTTTGATCGCGAGTTCAGTCGCGCGAGGACGCTGGGATATTGGCTGTAAAGAGATGATCGTGCCCGCGGCCGGCGGACATTTTTCGAGGAGATTATCAAGAGCATCAATATGCTTTTGCATCGCCACAGGGTGTTTTATTTCGTTCGCACGTTTCATACAGTCTGGGCGAACTAGAAAACCACCTGGCATATCTAATTTTGGTGAGACGGTTACCCAAGTTCCCGCTGAAACTTTGAGCTCATAGGTACCGCTCGTTTCAATCTGCAAAGCATACCCCGCAGCCTCTAATACCTGTGCTAGCTCACGCAAATCGTACATTGCCGGCTCGCCACCGGTTATCACAACGTGCTTAGCATGAAAGCCTTGCTGCTTGAATGCTGCAAGTACCTCTGTCGCTGAAAGCTCCGCCCATTGCGAGGTTGCAGATGATTTATTTAGAACGGTTTCCAGTTCAACCTGATCCTCAGCTGCTTTATCCCAAGTATGTTGCGTGTCACACCAAGGGCAACCCACTGGACACCCTTGCAAGCGTAAGAAAATCGCTGGGGTACCGGTGTAGAAGCCTTCACCTTGGATGGTTTCAAACAATTCGTTGATTGGATAGCGCGTACTAATGGGATTCATCCTGTTTTGCGGTAAACTATGACGCTATTGTACCTCAAATTAGACGTAATTAAGTAGTCACAAGGAATTCTGTTATGGCAAAGGTGGTAGTTATCTATTCCGGCGGTATGGACTCATTTACCGTATTACATCGTGCGTTGCGCGATGGACACGAGGTCTATGGCTTGAGTTTCAATTACGGCCAACGCCACGTAAAAGAGCTTGAAGTCGCTCGTAAAGTTACGAATGCACTTAACGTACCGCACAAAGTCGTCGACATTACTGCGATAAACGAGCTTATTGCGAATAGTTCACTGACCTCTAACACGACTGATATTCCTGAAGGGCATTATGAAGAGGCATCCATGCAATCCACGGTGGTTCCGAATCGCAACATGATCTTGCTATCACTGGCGATTGGTTATGCCGTCTCAATAGGGGCAGAAGCCGTCTACTATGGCGCGCACTCCGGCGACCATGCGATCTACCCTGATTGTCGTCCAGAATTCGTTCAACGCATGAATGAGGTGAGCAAGATCGCGAATTATGAACCCGTTGAGATTGCGGTTCCCTATCTTGCCAATGACAAGGCTGAAATCCTGCGCGACGGCCTAGCCATGGGCCTCGACTATAGCAACACGTGGACCTGCTACAATGGCCGCGAAAAAGCCTGTGGCAAGTGTGGCGCATGTGTTGAACGCTTAGAAGCTTTCGCTGCGAATAACGCCACAGACCCGCTTAGCTACGAATCATAGCAAGCTTTAAGAGAAGCGCTGAAGCAGTGCTTGAGCCTGATGCCAGCGCGGATGATTGCGTAACATTGGCATGCCTAATGCGGCGCGCTTAGCGAGACGTTCATAACAGCTGTTGGGCTGTCGGTCGATAGCGGCTAACTCACTTTCCATCGCCGTAAGAACTGCCTCGGCGCCGCTGCGGTCATTACACGCAAGGACCATGTCGCAGCCGGCACGTAACGCAGCACGCGCTCGATCAGGCATATCACCCGCAGCGTGCGCTGCTGCCATCGCCAAATCATCGCTAAAGATCACACCTTTGAAACCCAACTGGGCACGCAAGATATGCTGCAACCAGCGCTCTGAAAAGCCTGCTGGTTTATCATCAATATCAGGATAGATAACATGTGCCGGCATAATTGCGTCAAGACAATTGGCAAGTTCGACAAACGGCGGAAGGTCGGTCTTGAGAATTGCTTCCCATGGCCGCTCATCGACAGGGGCAGCAATGTGCGAGTCGGCTTGCACTGAACCGTGGCCTGGGAAGTGCTTACCGGTCACCTTCATACCAGCGTGATGCATGCCTTTAATCCATGACCGCGCCAACAATGACACCTGTTCCGCCGAAGAGGCAAAAGCCCGCTCGCCTATCACTTCACTAATGCCGTTTATATCGAGGACCGGCGCGAAACTGATATCAATATCCATCGCCAGCACTTCGCTTGCCATCAACCAGCCTAACTCCTGGCAAATGTGCTGCGCCTCTTCGAGAGAACTACTTTGCGGGAGAATTTTTCCCATCGCAGGAATAGATGAAAAACCTTCGCGAAAGCGTTGCACCCTTCCGCCTTCGTGATCAACCGCAAGAACAAGCGGGCTACTCGCAGCAGCGCGTGTCTGTCGGACCAATTCTTGCAGTTGCTCTTGTGAGGCGAAGTTTCGAGTAAAGAAAATCACGCCGCCGACCGCGGGGTGAGCCACTAATTCGCGCTCAACTTGCGTTAACTCAGTACCCTCGAGGTCAATCATTACTGCTGTCATAGAACTTCCGCTGCACTTGATACGTATGAAAGGAGGCAGTTTGCCAAAAAATATGCAAGACGTCACTATTCAATTGAGTGACTAGACTTGTTCGTGACAAGGCGATATATAAAGAGTAGACAGAGTATTTCAGGAGCCGACCATGTCAATGACCTATAATAAACTCGCACGAAGCCTCGCTTTGCTATGTGGACTGCCGCTACTTGCGAGCTGCGGCGGTGGTGGTGGCTCTGGGAATGGCTCAGTTGATACCGGCAGCTGTTCCGTCAACGAACAAAATGCTTTTTTCCTCGATTACATGAGGGAAAACTACTTTTGGTATGAAGATATTCCGGCCAATATCGATCCGACCGACTATTCATCCGTTTTTGCACTCCTCGATGCCATTCGCAGCCCGCAAGACCGTTTCAGTTATGTCTTAACAGAGCAGGAATACCAAGAACGTTTCGTTAATGCCGAATATGTAGGCTTTGGCTTTTCTACTCGCGTCGTGGGCTCAGGACTCTTTATCAACTATGTTTTTGCCGACTCACCAGCAGCAACCGCAGGGATGTCACGTGGTGACGAGATCCTTGAAATCGATGGTGTTGCCGTAGCGACTTTGATTGCCAACGGCACGTTAAACTCGGCTTTGGGTCCCGCTGAAGAAGGTACAGCAATAACATTTCGCTGGGCTAAGCCCAGTGGCGCTGAGCAAACCGATGTGATCACCAAAACGGCCGTTGAAACCAACACTGTGCTCGCTATCGAACGCTTCGCACAAGATGGTAAAGATATCGGTTATTACGTGCTTAATAGCTTTATCGACCGCACTGGCGCTGATTTAAATAGCGCTTACAATGCGCTAGTAGGCGTTGACGAGCTGATTATCGATGTACGCTACAACGGTGGTGGACTCATTCGCTACGCTAACCAAGCAGCAACGCAAGCGGCCGGCAATAATGTCATGGGCAACCCATTTGTGTCGCTCATCTACAACGATAAAAACTCTGATCGAAATAATACCTCGCTGTTCCAGTTGGTGGACGGCGTGCAGCAACTCAATCTCGAACGAGTCTTCGTTCTTACGACCGGCGCGAGCTGTTCATCATCTGAGCTGATCATTAATGGGCTCAAGCCTTATATCGACGTGGTTGTGATTGGACAACCGACCTGCGGTAAGCCTGTCGGACAATCACCGCAACCCTTCTGCGACAAACGCAGCTTCGTTATTAACTTCGAGACAGTCAATGCTGATGGCGAGGGACGCTACTTTGACGGTTTGATGCCACAATGCGCAGCTGCCGACCGTTTAGTCGGGGACTGGGGGGTAAATGGTGATCCGCTGTTAGATGAAGCGAAGCATTATATTAGCTTTGATAACTGTAGCCCTAGCGCACAAACGAGTGCACAACAAGCTTGGTTGTCCGATAAGGACAAACCAGTAAGGGCGGCAAATCTACTCGAACAATGGCGACGTGAATTTTAATCTTGGTCATCGAGCAATGAGGGGAGTAACGCTACCCCTTGTTCGGTGCATAACCAACGCGCTTTAATTCCGAAAGCCTGGGCTAAGTTGGCGTCCGTAAGCACCGCTGCGGGCTGATCCGCCGCAAGCAGTGCTCCGTGGCGTAAGAGCACAAGCTGATCACAAAACCGGGCCGCTAAGCTCAAGTCATGCAGGGCAACCGTTATGGTTTTACCTTGCGCGGCTAAGCTTTTAAGTAATTGCATGACATGCAACTGATAGTGCAAATCTAAACTCGCTGTGGGTTCATCACAAACCAGCCAAGGCTGATCGCCAAGCAATGCCCGCGCCAGCTGTACACGTCGCTGTTCGCCTCCAGATAATTGCGTAAAAGGCCGCGCCAAATAGTTTTCCAACTGCAAAAGCTTAACGACGCGCGCCAGCTCTTCTGACGCCGATACTTTTAGTGGCAAGTTAACCAGTCCGCTTTGTAGAAAATGAGCAACGCTCACTTCCGCATGCGCGCTTGGGTTTTGCGGCAGAAAGCCAAATAACTGACGACGTTGTAATGGTTCCAGTTGGGAGATATCGACACCGGCGAAGTGTACACTTCCGGCACTCGGCGCTAACTGTCCGGTCAGGGTATGTAGCAAGGTTGTTTTTCCTGCTCCGTTGGCGCCGATGATGCCGACTAATTGCCCCTCAGGCACAGTAAAACTGACATTCTTAAGCCGTGTACCATAACTAAGTTGTTGACTGACTAAACTCATTGCAGCCTCTGTTTTGCCAGTAAATAGATCAACCAAGGGGCACCTAAAAATGCAGCAACGACGCCTAACTGGAGCTCTACCGTCGTCGGAATGACTTTGACTAGGGCATCGATTAAAACGACCAACAAGCCACCACAAAGGCCGCTCATTACCACCAGAGGTAAGGGCCGCTGTTCGCCAAGTAAGCGCACCGCATGCGGGGCTAATAAACCAATAAAGCCGATTACACCTGCTGTTACAACCGAGGCAGAAATCAGTAAGGTGACACCAAGTAATAGCCACCACATTGATGCACGTTGCCGAAAACCGAGCGTCGCTAAGGTTGCGGCATCAAAAATATGTGCATTAATAAAACTGCGTTGCCAAGCGAATAATGCAGCCGCGATGAAGAGGCTTGGTAACATCAGATAGACCTGCTCCCAGCCACGATTCGCGACTGACCCAAGCAGCCATAAACTCCATTCCAAATAGGCAAACGGGTTTGGCGCTAAGTTCAATACCAAGGCCACCAAAGCGCCAGCAAGCGATGCCACGGCCACACCTGCTAGAATCAGACGAAAGCCCGTCGTATTGCCGCCAGCGATCAGCCACAGAGCGATTAAGCTCAGGAGCCCACCTAGCATACCAATCGCTGGTAATGCCCAGAGGGTGGGCAACGCAAGGCCACTATAGAGCACTACCACGACCGCAAGTGCGCTGCCGCTCGCGACGCCGGTAATCCCCGGCTCCGCTAGGGGGTTACGAAATACGATCTGTAACACCGCACCTGCTAGGCCAAGCGCTATGCCATTCAATAAAGCCAACAGCATCCTCGGCAGGCGCAATTCATAGATGATCATCGCCGCTTGCTCACCTAAGACACTTATGCCCCAGCCCGCAGCACCAATCATGACATGCAATAGCATCGCTAGAGCGAGAGTCGGCAACAAAATCACCCAGATCCAGCGCTTCATTGTGGCACTCCTTGCTCGCTCATCAGGCTTTGTAAGTAATCCACCGCGCGAATATCTGAACATCCGGCAATATCGCCGCTAACTTCCAGCACGCGACGTTTGGTTAACCAGTCTTGTACGGCACGATGCCACAACCAGTCGTGGGCGCGAGCATAGTCCTGCGAGAATCCTTCGAGGATCACCGTATCTGGAGTGCTCAACAACACTTGTTCTAAACTTAAGCGCACTAACTGGCCTGCCCCCATCAGCGGCGATAGCTGTCCATTCTGGTTTTGGATAAGCTCTGCTACCCAGCTGTTCTGCCCCCAAGTGTAAGCATTCGGCATGAGTACCAGCACCTTCCCTAGACTGGCTAAGTCAACATGTTGTAGCTGACGCTGTTGCGCATCCCGCCATTGCTGTAACTGTTGCTCTTGCTGCAGTTGCTGAGCAAGATCATCCAAAGCCTCATCCCACGCCTCGCGGGTAGTTACATAAGGCATCGTAACGAGCTCAACCCTCGCCTCGAGCGCCAGCCTTAGGCTGCGATTGACAAAACTTCCAGTGAGAACGACGTCAGGTTGCTGTTGCAAGATAGCCTCTAGGCGCTGTCCATGCATAGTCGTTGGCACGAACTGATAGCGCTCATCGAGCCATTGTGGCAACCAGTCATCAAAGCAGGGGTTCAGACTGACAATCACACTGGCTATCACTAAGCCGGTAACCACTATATCGCCTCAAGCGCTTGCTGCAGGTTTTTAACCGCAATGACTTCCATACCCGGAATGGCATCCTTGGGCCGGTTACCGGCAGGTACAATGGCACGAGTAAAACCGTGTTTCGCCGCTTCATTCAGTCGCGCTTGGCCGTTTTGTACTGGGCGAATTTCACCTGCTAAGCCGACTTCGCCGAAAACAATGAGATCGCGCGGCAAAGGTTGCTCTCGGAAACTCGAAACGATGGCTAGTAACAATGCGAGATCCGCTCCGGTCTCGGTGACGCGTACACCACCGACAACGTTTACGAACACGTCTTGATCCGACATATGCAGGCCGCCATGACGATGCAATACGGCCAATAACATTGCCAGACGCGTCGCTTCAGTTCCTACCGCCACACGTCGCGGATTTGCCAGTTGACTTGCGTCAACAAGCGCCTGCAACTCAACCAGCAAAGGCCGGGTGCCTTCCCAAATAACCATAACGACTGAACCATTGCCGTGCTCTTCTCCGCGCTGCAAAAATATCGCCGAGGGGTTACTGACCTCACGTAAGCCCTGCCCCGTCATGGCAAAGACGCCTAACTCGTTGGCTGGGCCAAAGCGGTTTTTGTGGCCGCGCAGGGTACGAAAGCGCGAATCAGCTGTACCTTCGAGCAAAATCGAGGCATCAATACAGTGCTCAAGCACCTTAGGTCCCGCCAAGGAGCCATCCTTAGTCACGTGACCTACCATGATGATGGCGACACCTTTTTGCTTGGCGTAACGAGTCAAATAAGCCGCGGACTCTCGCACTTGCGATACGCTACCTGGCGCCGACTGAATATCGGCAAGGTGCATGACTTGAATCGAGTCAATCACCATTACGCGGGGCTGCTCACGATCAGCTAAGTCACAAATCGTCTCCACCGAAGTTTCTGCCAGCATGCGTAACTTATCAGTGGGAAGCCCCAAACGTTGGGCCCGCAACGCGACCTGCTGTAACGATTCCTCGCCCGTCACGTAGAGCGTATTCATTGACGCCGCAAGCTGACACATGGTCTGTAGCAATAATGTACTTTTGCCGGCACCGGGCGAGCCTCCAATCAAAATCGCCGAACCCGGTACAATGCCACCACCTAAAACGCGGTCAAATTCTTGATAGGTCGAACTGAACCGTGGCAAGTCCTCTAAATCAACTTCGCTAAGTGTCTGAACTTTTGCTTGAGTTGCGCCAGCAAAACCTCGCCGCTCAACTGTTGCGCTTTTACTTGTCCCTAAACGTACTTCACTGAGCGAATTCCACGCTTTGCATTCCGTGCACTGGCCCAGCCAGCGCACAAAATCAGCACCGCACTCATTACACACATAGGCCGTTTTTGCTTTTGCCATAATGCTCACTCGATCCTTAAAAATTAGGCTAATTTGCTTAAATGGTTTGCAATCAGCATGAGGTCAGGTTGCTCGATACTTACATCGGCTACTTTTTGCAAAGCCGGCTTTGCGCAATAGGCAACACCATAACCCGCTGCCTCGAGCATAGCGATATCATTTGCGCCATCGCCGACCGCGATAGTGTTACTTAAAGGAATTGACCAACGCTGTGCTAGCTCGGTCAAAAATGCTGCCTTACTTGCCGCATCAACAATAGGTTCGGCAACTGTTCCATTGAGCTCACCAGCCTGCCATTGCAGAATATTTGCTTTGTGGGCGTCTAAGCGAATCGCCTCGGCAAGTCGCTCGGTAAACCAAGTAAAACCACCGGAAACAACCGCCGTATACCAGCCATGACTATGGAACCAGTCAATGAGTTCAGCTGCGCCCTGACTTAATGGTAAAGGCTGAAAAAGTGTCTCGAGTTGCTGCTCGCGCACTCCCTGCAACAACTGCACCCGCGCCCGCAAGCTTGCTGCAAAATCAAGTTCTCCACGCATAGCTGCCGCGGTGACGGCACTCACCTCAGCTTTCTTGCCAACTTGATCGGCAATTTCATCGATGCACTCAATGGTAATAAGCGTCGAATCCATATCAAACACAACTAAGCCAGGTTGTTGTATATTAGGCATTGTTTCTCTTCTTCTCTGTTGCTCTTGGAGTGCTTCACAGCGTATAGTTTTGTCATGACAACAACTCAGCATGTTATCAATATCATCAAGCTTGTCTATCGCCGTGGCCGCAGATTAGTCGCTGCGTTACTCCTAATTGTTCTGATTGAGAATTTATGGAGTAGTATGCAGCAAACCAGTCTCGCCGATTTGCAGACGCATAGCCAACAGCTGGTCGAACTTATGGCTGCACAAGCAGGCCACGAAGCGCGTTATTGGCTTATCGAAAATGACGAAGAAAAACTGCAAGCGCTCGTCGATCGTCTTACCGAACATCGCCTCGTTGAGTTCAGTGCTATTTATGATAATTACGGGCAAGTGGTGGTAAGTGCGGATGCAGTCACCGAGCAACCGGAACAAGTGTTTGTCGTGGTTGAAGAGGTTCGCGAAGACTCTCTAATTCATGGCTATCTACATGTTACGGTCAACCAACCGCTGCTGCTTGCTGAGCCGCTTGCGACGCATGAGTATCTGACCTATTACGGTCAATACCTCATTTTATTTGCGTTACTTGCCGGTGTTCTAGCTACCATTACCTTCAATAAGTGGCGCTATCGCCGTTGGCGTCCGCCGCAAGAAAACCAGTAAGTTGGTGACTATTTTCCCACAATGCATGGGCAAGCTCTGCAGGTGACTCATTGCGGAGTTGCTGCAGCGCTTGAAACACATCGGCTACACAACAAGGTTCGTTACGTTGCCCTTGTCCACCCGCGAGCGGCATATCAGGGGCATCGGTTTCAAGCACAAGACCTGAAAGCGGTGCTTGCGCGATAGCTGACCGCGTTTTTTTCGCTCGTGCATAGGTAATCGTGCCACCAACGCCAAGCTTAAAGCCTTTCGTAATCCAATCTTGCGCCTGCTGCGCACTGCCACTGAACGCATGCAGAACGCCTTTGCAGCTCGGTAGCTCATCGAGATAGGAGGTGAGTATGCCTAACAGGTCACTTTGCGACTTACGATGATGCAGAATTAGCGGCCGACGATACCGCGCAGCTAGCTGCACTTGCTGCTCGAATAACTCACATTGCTTGTCCCATTCTGGACAGGTTCGGTCAAGTCCGATCTCTCCAACGAGCAGGTGTTGATCTTGTTTTAGCTGTTCTTCTACTTTGGCTAGATGCGCAGGCTGGTGGTGTTGAATAAAATAGGGATGCAAGCCCGCAGCTCGGTGGAGTTGGATTTGCGTATCATGGACTAACGCCTTCGAAGCGATGTCACCCTGCTGGGTGCCCGGGATTAAAATGTGCCGAACACCCGCTTGCCACGCTCGTTCAAGAACCTCGTTTCGATCCGCATCAAACACCTCAAAATCAAGATGGCAATGGGTATCAAAGAGGCTCTCAGACATAATTAATGCTCGCGTGTATGATGAAACTCGATGTCAGGGTAGCGCTCAGTGGCAAGATTCAAATTCACCATTGTCGGCGCAATATAAGTGAGGTTGTCACCGCCATCGAGAGCTAAATTCTGCTCCGCTTTGCGACGGAATTCATCAAGTTTACGCTCATCATTACTTGAAACCCAGCGGGCTGTCGCAACATTGATCGACTCATAGACCGCATCGACATTGTACTCCGACTTAAGGCGATGCACGACTACGTCAAACTGGAGTACACCGACCGCTCCAACAATCAAGTCGTTGTTGGCTAGTGGCCGGAAGACCTGCACCGCACCTTCTTCCGACAGCTGCACCAGACCTTTCAATAGCTGTTTCTGTTTGAGCGGATCTTTAAGACGAATGCGGCGGAATAGTTCAGGTGCGAAGTTTGGAATACCGCTGAATTTAAATTTCTCACCCGCAGTAAAGGTATCACCGATTTGAATTGTGCCATGGTTATGCAGACCGATAATATCGCCAGGGTAGGCCTCTTCAACGTGCTCGCGGTCACCGGCTAAAAACGTTAACGCATCAGCGATACGAACATCTTTACCGATACGCACCTGATGCATCTTCATGCCCTTCTCATACTTACCTGACACGATACGCATAAAGGCCACGCGGTCACGATGTTTAGGGTCCATGTTCGCTTGGATCTTAAAGACGAAGCCAGAGAAGGTAGGCATCGTTGCGCTCACTTGCTTACCTTCATCGGTTTCGCGCGGCAACGGCGTGGGTGCCCATTGCACCAAGCCATCAAGCATATGATCAACGCCGAAATTACCCAAAGCGGTACCAAAATAAACAGGCGTAAGTTCACCGGCTAAGAATAGTTCTTTATCAAACTCGTTCGAAGCGCCTTTCACCAACTCGATTTGCTCGCGTAAGTCGGCGGCATAATCACCAATACGCGCATCGAGCTCAGGGTTATCTAAGCCCTTGATGATGTCACGATCTTGAATACGGTGCCCTTGCCCCGTTTTGTAGAGAATGGTTTCGTCATTCATTAGGTGGTAAACACCTTTGAAGTTCTTGCCTGAGCCAATGGGCCAAGTGATAGGCGCACACATAATATTAAGTACGCTCTCGACCTCATCAAGCAACTCCAACGGGTCACGAATGTCACGGTCTAGTTTATTCATAAAAGTGATGATTGGCGTGTCACGTAAACGGGTGACTTCCATGAGCTTGATGGTCCGGTCCTCGACACCCTTGGCGCCGTCAATGACCATCAAACAGGAATCCACTGCGGTAAGTGTACGGTAGGTGTCCTCTGAGAAGTCCTCGTGTCCTGGGGTATCCAGCAGGTTGACTAACGCATCACGGTACGGAAACTGCATTACCGAGGTGGTCACTGAGATGCCACGCTCTTTTTCCATTTCCATCCAGTCAGACTTCGCATGTTGGCCTGACTTCTTGCCTTTTACGGTACCGGCCTTCTGCAAACGTTGTCCGTGCAAAAGAACCTTTTCGGTGATAGTCGTTTTACCCGCATCCGGGTGCGAGATGATCGCAAAGGTTCTGCGTTTATTGACTTCATTACTCAAACTACCACCACTCATTCGTTCCGTTCCCTTTTTCACCAACAGAGGATTCATAAGGTTGGAATTTTAACACACATCTTGCGGTGTTGGCGCCTGAATGTTAGGGGTTCTCCCCTATTTTACGACTTTCTTCCTTGTGCAAAGGTAAGCACGTCCAGAACACAAACTGAGGAAGAAACTAATGAACACAACAACCAAGTTATCTGCACTGAGCTTGGCACTCGCTTTTTCAATGAGCGTGCCGAATTCGTTTGCAAAGACCTTTGACCCGGATTTACGAGCTCTCGTTGAGGCCGCAAATCCGGACACATTGCATCAAGTGATTATCACTTTCGAGCAAAACGAGGCGCCTTCTGCTAGCCAAATTGAAGCACTCGAACTATTGGGCGTCAATGGTGTTGCTTTACAACGATTGCCCATGGTCGGGGCACTTGCCACTGCAGACCAAATTGAAGCCATCTATCAACGAGATGACGTTCGTTCGGTGTGGCATAACGACCCACTCGTACTCGAAAACGGCGATGCGACCGAATTGACTGGTGTAAAAGACTTACGTGCTGACAAGTCATTGCGCTCGAATGGTACCCCATACTCTGGTCGCGGTATCGGTGTCGTTGTGAACGATTCAGGTGTTGATGGTACGCATGGCGATTTAATGTACCCGCAACATGTGGTACAGAATGTTTTGGCACAAGTTAACCTCAACAGCCTATCAGGTGTGGCCCCCATTACTTATCAAGAAAACGTGGCGAATACGGATATCGCTGGTGGTCACGGCACGCATGTGGCGGGAACGATTGCGGGTACGGGCGCAATGAGTAAAGGTGAACATGCTGGTGTCGCGCCGGGCGCATCTATCATTGGTTACGGCTCGGGCGCCGCTCTGTTTATTCTCGACACCTTAGGTGGTTTCGATTACGCGCTCAATAACCAGTTCATTTACAACATTCGCGTTATTTCTAATTCTTTTGGTAATACCGGCGATGTTGGGACCGATTTCAACCCTGATGACCCGACCAATGTCGCCACCAAAGCTCTAGCCGACAACGGCATCATTACGGTCTTTTCTGCCGGTAACTCTGGCCCTGGTGAATCAACCATCACCGGCAACTTTAAAAAAGCACCGTGGGTAATTACCGTCGCGGCTGGCGACAAAGAGGGTAAGCTTGCCGACTTCAGTTCTCGCGGTGTAGACGGTAAGTCAGGCTCTGTAACTATTGATGGTGAAACCTTTACTTGGGAGGATCGTCCCACTGTAACTGCTCCGGGTGTTGATATTATTTCTGCCCGAGCATCCCTTTCAAGCACAGGCACCTTAAGTGCAACGCAGGACTCAGAACAACTTCCACCTGAGCAACTCCCCTATTACACATTCTCAAGTGGTACCTCCATGGCTGCGCCTCATGTCTCGGGTATCGTTGCTTTGATGCTTGAAGCTAATCCAGATTTACAGTGGCAAGAGGTAAAACAAATCGTACAGGATACTGCGACTGTCATGCCAGGGCGCGATGCATGGGAGGCAGGTGCCGGTTACATTAATGCTCATGCTGCTGTCAAAGCTGCATTGGGGCACGCTGAGGACTTTGGTGACACCGTTAAATTAAACCGCAGCTTTAATGCCAACGCTCTTTTGCGTTCTGGTGACAGTTTCGTGCGTACCGTCGATTATGCCCCCATCGGCGAAGGTTCGTTTGAAACCTTTAACGTGCCTGCCTCGGCAACGTTAGTGTTAGCTAGTGCACAGATTGAAACAGGTACGGCGTTTGTTCTTGAGGACCCTAATGGAAATCTTTATGGTTCTGGAATTGGTCTGCCAGTGCTCGGCTCTTCCGTTGGTGTGAGCGCACCCGCCGTAACCGGGACTTGGAAAGTCTATGCACGAGGAATTGGCTCAGTCAGTGGTCTAACTTTAGATCCCCTCGGTATCACCAATGGCATTGGTGTACCTTCGTCAACCGATGTCGCTATACGTTTTGTCGAAACCGCAGGCATTGAGGGAATCGATGACACCCTGAACCATCCAGCTCGAGCATTCGTTGAACTCGCTATTAATGAACGTCTCATGGATGCACGCAGTGATGGCTTCGCACCCGATGAGCGCATGACAAAAATTGAATTGGCAGACGCGCTGACTCTTTCAGGGTTGGTTCGCCAATCCCCCCAAGGAAACCTGTCTCACTATTTTGATACTGTAGGTAGTGCCGCAGCGTTTGCAAATGCGACAACGAGTGAAGATAGCATTATGCGCGCAGCATCTGCGGCACCCTTGCTGTTTCCTGAATCAGCATCGTTCTTTGGCAGTGAAGCCAATGTTAACCGTATCGACGTCGCCTATGCGCTTGTGCAAGCACTCGGTTTAGAGTCCCTCGCAAAGACTTTTGATCCAAATCAGTCAATCCAAGTGACGCATTTCGAACAAATTATTGATGTCGAGGACACCCATGACATCCCAGCCGAAATGCGTGGTTACGTGCAATTGGCACTCAATATGGGACTAGCGCAGGTGCAGCTAGAAGTTGAACAGGGGGTATTCGATTTACAGCCGAAACTCAAGGCTTACTTTAACGGCCAGACAGCTGTAACACGTGCCGAGTTCGCCCGCGACCTTAGTCAGCTCTTGCCTCGTATAGCAAATTAATATATTTACAAAACCCAACTCAAAAGCGCCGCTTTATTGGCGGCGCTTTTTCATTTCAAGAACTAATTTACTCGGCTCAACAAGCCGACAAAGTAAGCTCAACCATCTCGTTGAAACTTGTTTGTCTGGCACTACTGGGGAGACTTTCCTGAGTGAGCAAGTGATCAGACACGGTAAGCAAACACGCGGCCTGAACCTTATACTGCGCCGCAATCGCGTAAAGCGCTGCAGCTTCCATTTCAACGGCTAAAACTCCCATGTGCTGCAGTTGTTCGATGCGTGACGCAGGGCTATCGTAGAAACTATCTGTGGAAAACACTTGGCCTACCGCGATATCTTGTTGATTCGCATCTGCGGTATTCAGAAACTGCTGCACCAGTCGCGGGGTCGCACAGGCTGCAAAGTCTAGGCCACCGAAGCGCTGACGATTCATATTGGAATCTGTACTTGCACTGTTAGCCAAGATAACGTCGTTTAACTTCACTTCTGGCTGCACAGCACCACAACTGCCGATGCGGATAAGGCGTTTAACGCCATAGTTGCGAACCAGCTCGGTAGCATAGATGGCGCACGATGGCATACCCATTCCGGTTCCCATTACCGAAATTCGGTCGCCTTTGTAAGTTCCAGTATACCCCAGCATATTGCGCACATCGGTGACACACTCGGCGTCATCTAAATAGGTTTCAGCGATAAACTTCGCACGAAGCGGGTCACCGGGCAATAAGCAGGTCGGAGCAAAAGCATCGGTTGTGGCATTAATATGTGGCGTAGACACGTTGGTTTCCCTATAGCTAGAGTCGTTGCGGGAGCATAGAAGTACCATAATCCATAGGCTCAAGCTCCAGTAGCTCAGCAATACTTTGACCTATGTCAGCAAAACTTTCGCGCTTACCCATATTGTGAGGGGGAAGGTTTTTGCCATACATCAATATAGGCACATATTCGCGGGTATGATCCGTGCCTGGCCAAGTTGGGTCGCAGCCATGGTCGGCCGTTAAAATCAAAATATCGTCTTGTTCTAATTCTGCCAATACGCGCGGCAATAAGCGGTCGAAGTTTTCAAGGGCGCGCGCATAGCCGGCAACGTCACGACGATGCCCATACAAAGTATCAAAATCTACTAAATTGGTGAAAATCAGGCTCTTTGGAGGAGCCTTGATCATTACCTCCAAGGTCTTCTCGACGAGCGCTTCCAGCCCATCAGCCTTATGTTTTTCTGTAATGCCCTGATGGGCAAAAATATCGGCTATCTTGCCAATACTAATGACCTGACCGCCGGCGGCTTTGAGCTTATCGAGTACCGTCGGAGCAGGCGGTGGCGTGGCATAATCACGACGGTTCGCCGTGCGTTTGAATCCGGTCTCAGGATCCCCAACGAAAGGTCGCGCAATCACGCGCCCGATGTTATAGGGGTCAATTAGTTTACGCGCCAGCTCACACAATTCATAGAGCCGCTCTAAGCCAAATGTCTCTTCATGACAAGCTATCTGAAAAACCGAATCGGCCGATGTGTAAAAAATAGGCTTTCCGGTTGCGCAATGCTCAGCACCCATACGTTCAATAATCTCAGTGCCCGACGCATGGCAGTTACCCAAGTAGCCTGGTAGTTCCGCTTGGCCAACTAGTTGCTCAAGTAATTCTTGCGGAAACGACCGTTCTTTATCTAAGAAGTAACCCCAGTCGAATAACACCGGTACACCCGCCATCTCCCAGTGTCCTGAGGGTGTATCTTTCCCCGATGAGAGCTCCTGTGCCCAGCCATAGCGTCCGTGGCAATGCTGCGCAGGAGTGATTCCCGCAGGATAGCGGCCCGTCGCACCAAAGCTCACTTCGGCTAAACCAAGTTCAACGAGATGAGGCACTTGCAATGGACCACTGCGCTCCTCCTCAGCTTTTCCGCTAGCGCAAAGTTCGGCAATGTGGCCAAAAGTATCAGCGCCTTCATCACCAAACTTCGCAGCATCAGCTGCAGCGCCCACCCCAAAAGAATCCAACACCATGACGATTGCACGGGCCATAGCTAGTCTCCGATTCTGCGATACACTGCCGGTGGCAGCTCGCCAGCACTTGCACTCAAACTAAAGGCTTCACGTACAGTCTCAGCAGCTGCCTGCCAGCTGCTTTCATCGGCAGCATAAATGTGAGCCAACGGCTTTTGTGCATCTATCTCTTCACCCAAAGCAGCGATATGTTCAAGTCCGACACTATAGTCAAGTTTATCTTCACTGCGACGACGCCCGCCACCAAGTGCAACCACTGCGAGACCGATTTGTCGGGTCTCTATGTGGGAAACATACTTGCCTTTTGCAAGCTGGGCTTCGCTCGCGAATACAGGTCGTGCGACCTTGGCAAGCGGCAGGTGGGTTGCTGCATTGTCCAAAATATCTTTCGGTCCGCCGAGAGCATCGATCATTTGCGCAAATTTTTCTGCGGCGCGACCGCTTGCGAGCGCGTCATTAACGGTTTTTTCAGCTGCCTCTGGAGACGCTGAAAGCCCTCCCAGCACCAGCATTTCCGCTGCTAGTGCGGTTGTAACCTTATGCAGTTGCGGCGTGCGGTGGTCACCACGCAAATATGCGATGGCTTCACGTACCTCCACTGCGTTACCGGCAGAGTGCGCGAGGACCTGATTCATATCGGTAATTAAAGCGCTGGTGTTTAAGCCCGCACCTTGGGAGACCGCCACTAAACTCTCTGCGAGTTCTTCAGCTTTCTCTAGGTTTGGCATGATAGCGCCGTTTCCGCATTTGACATCAAGCACTAAGCCATCAAGTCCTGCCGCTAGTTTCTTCGACAAAATCGAAGCGGTAATCAGCGGTATCGACTCTACTGTTGCGGTGACATCGCGCGTAGCGTAAAAGCGCTTATCTGCCGGTGCTAGGCTGCCGGTTTGGCCGATGATTGCCACACCGACCTCTTTGACCACCTTGCGGAAATGCTCATCACTTGGAAACGGTTGATAGTTGGGTATTGCTTGCATCTTATCCACCGTACCGCCGGTGTGTCCGAGCCCTCGCCCGGCAATCATCGGCACATAACCTCCACAGGCAGCGATAATCGGGCCGAGCATAAGGCTGACAACATCGCCTACACCGCCAGTCGAATGCTTATCAAGCACAGGTCCATCTAACTGCAAATCTTGCCAATGTAAGACTTCACCGGAGTCACGCATAGCTTCGGTTAGATAGACACGCTCCTGCATATTCATGCCCTGAAAGAAGATCGCCATCGCTAATGCTGATATCTGACTCTCAGCAATGGAATCATCACTCAACCCTTGCACGAAGAAGTCAATTTCGGCGCGGCTTAATGCGGCACCATCACGTTTCTTTCGGATAATCTCTTGTGGTAAAAACATTAGTAGCTTGTCCCTGCTGATGCTGGTGTATCGCCAGCGAGAATTGAATGAAGATTAGCTAAGAGCCCGCTGGCCCCAAAGCGAAACGAATCGGGTGACAAAAAAGCTGCGCCCATAATTTCTTCGGCGAGCTCAAAGTAAACGGCAGCATCGGCAGCCGTGCGCACGCCACCTGCGGCCTTGAATCCACATGCGCGGCCACTGTCACGAATTGCCTCAAGCATGATCTTGGCTGCCTCTGGGGTCGCATTCACCGCAACCTTTCCAGTCGACGTCTTAATAAAATCTGCGCCCGCCTCGATAGCTATACGACTGGCTTTGGCAATCAAATCAGCTTCTTTTAATTCGCCAGTTTCAAGAATAACTTTCAGTAATACGTTTTCGCCGCATGCCTCTTTGCAACTCGCAACCAAGTCGTAGCCCACCTGTTCGTCACCCGCTATTAACGCGCGATAAGGGAAGACCACATCTACTTCGTCGGCACCGGCTCCGACCGCGCGTTCAGTTTCAGCAACCGCTCGCTCCACATCCGCTCCGCCTGACGGAAAGTTCGTTACAGTCGCAATTTTTACTGTCGGCAAATGCAGCCGCTCACATTCTAACTTGGCCCATGTAACAAACTCAGGGAAAACACAAACCGCAGCAGGACTGCCATACTCTGACGCGGCACTCGCGCACAAATCACTAATGGATTGCGGCGTGTCAGATTGATTAAGTGACGTCAGGTCCATTAAGCGCAAAGCCAACTGCGCTGTTTCTTTTTCACTTCTACTCATGATGGCTTCCGAAAAGCTTCCACATCAAACTCAAAGGCGTCAGGCAAGAGTTCTTCAATGGTCCATTGACGCATTTGCCGTTCACTGGTGGAAGTGATCAACGTATCGTTGGCAAGAAACTCCGCTAACACTTGTCGGCATGCACCGCATGGCGCATAGGCTTTGTCACCTGGGGTGTAAACAACAACCGCGGCAATATCTTGAGCATTATAGCCCTGAGCGATAGCACTAAACACAGCGGTTCGCTCGGCACAATTAGATAAGCCATAAGAGACATTTTCAACGTTGCAACCGCTAATAACCTCACCACTTTTCATCAGTATGGCGGCACCTACGGGGAAATTACTATACGGTGCATAAGCCTTCTGACTGGCTTGTTTCGCGTGTTGTCGAAGGAATTCCACTTGCTGTAGTTCTTTATTCATAATGTTTCTTTCTTGATCCTTGGCCGATCAGCTTACTCTTTTCAGATGCGTGTTCCAAGCTGTCAGGATCAATGAAATGGCGACTTCAGACCTATTTGTTGGCTGACTATGGACAATTTTTCTATTCTGAACTATATTTCGAATAATTCTAAATTAGTTAAATCTTAAAGAGGTGGTATTATGTCTGTTGAACGCGCGCTAACAGCTTTTGCTGGATTTATGGTACTATTGTCGGTCGCATTAACTGTATGGGTTCATCCTAATTTTGTGTGGCTCACAGTTTTTGTCGGTGCGAACCTTTTTCAGCAATCGTTCACTGGTTTTTGTCCAGCCAGCCTCGCCATGCGCAAGGTCTTGGGCTTGAAAACCGAACGGGAGCTCGCTAAATCGGAATAGGAAAAATTCATGAGTACGCTGACCATTGAAGAAATGCAACAAGATGAGGCGCAACACGCTGCGACCTTTTTACGTTCGATTGCTAACGAACATCGGCTCCAGATCCTTTGTCACCTCGCCAACGGTGAGCAAAGTGTTGGCGCCTTAAATCAGCATTTTCCTTTGAGTGCGTCAGCGTTCTCGCAGCACCTCGCTGTGTTACGCCAGCAAGGCTTGGTTAAATTTCGCAAAGAAGCCCAAACGATTTATTACTCAATCAACGATGAAGATACGTTGCAATTTATGCGGCTGCTGAAAACGAAGTTTTGTCCTGATTACTAGTCGCAGATAATCTAATCGTCGGCAGCTCTGCACATTACGATGGCGTCTTCACGCCCTTCGTCCAATGGGTAATAATTCGAACGTTGCCCCACTTTGGTGAATTGCAAACTTGCATAAAGCTGCTGTGCTGAGCTGTTCGAAACTCTCACTTCCAACCAAATACTTGCTCGGTATCGCCGCGCCAGTGCAATCAAATGCAGCATAAGTGCACGACCTATTCCCTGCCCTTGACTCGCTGGATGCACAGCGATATTCATCAATGTGAATTCGTCGCCCACTTGATGGGCAATGTAGAAACCCTGTAATTGTTGCGGCTCATTTTCAGAGTACCAGCCGTAGACATGGTAGTTCTCTTGAAAGCACGAGCAAAGTGTCGCGGGGGTCCATGGTATGACATGGCTTGCTTTCTCAATGGCAAGCATGCGTGGACTGCATTCGTGAAGTAAGACGATCATGAAGAGAACTGCGCTAACTGCTGCCAAAGCTGTTTTTTAACGGTCGCTGTTGGTTGCGTTGGTGGCAGACGTATCATCAACTCGTCCTGCCACTCTGCTACCGCCGATGCACTCAACTCTGCGGGCCGCTCAGCACTCCCCGAGCAAGCCCGTGTGAGATCTTTTAGCCACTGAGACAATTCAACACGCAAAGGCTCTTCGCTGACCAGTAACCACTGCCCCGCTTTATAGCAATAGAGTTCCGCGGAGACTTGTGCTTCTGCAGCATGCGGGTTGGACTCATTCTCAGCATGGCGCTGCCAGAGCGTTAGCTTTAATGCCGCAAGTGCTTGCTGTTGCTGCAGACTCCAGATTGGAGCTTTATCTGTATCTTTGGTCATAGCCCTATTGCGCGAGAGCACCCTTAAAGTGAAGAGGCTTGTAGCTTAGCTAATTTAGAGAAGACTTGAAAGTGGCAGGGGTGGAGGGATTCGAACCCCCAACCGTCGGTTTTGGAGACCGCTGTTCTACCAATTGGAACTACACCCCTGCAAAGTAGAACCCGAATTATACTGGCCGCTCTACTACTGGCAAGTCTTTTATATCTATTTACAGTTTACTTGCGGATTTTTTCACCGATTTCATTTAATTGCTCTGATATACTGACTTTTATGAACGACTTTTTTCGCAACAAACGGTGATTGAGTGATCGCACGCAAAGGACTCTGCTTGCTTGTTTTGCTGTTTGGATGTTTGCTGCCTAACTCAGCCAATGCCCAACAAGAGCAAGCCGAGGCAATTTTACAAGTCTCCTACACTGGCGTTGAGGGGGAACTCGCCGACAACGTCGAGAGCTACCTTGGCATTTTGGAATATGCTGGAGAACCTGCGCTCAGCATCTTCCGAGTGCGTTTTCTTGCGCGCCGCGGAGAAGCGGAAATTAAGCAAGCTTTACGCCCCTTCGGCTACTATCATACGGAGGTTACAAGTGAGATATCGAGTACGCGTGAGCAAGTTGCGGTCAACTATACGATTAACCTGGGCCAACGCACTCGCATTAGCGCGGTAAACCTTAACATTGAAGGTGGACTCAAGGACGACGATGCGCTTCAGGTTCTGCGTCAAAGCATCCCAGTAAAGGTCGGCGCTCCGTTGCTTCACACTGACTACGAACGTACCAAGACGATGTTACGTAATTTAGCTGCCGAACGTGGTTATTATGATGCGCAATTCACCGAACAAAAGCTACAAATTGAACTCAGCGAGGCCGCTGCAATTGTTCATCTTACTTATGCTAGCGGCGAACGTTTCCGCTTTGGCGATGTGTCTATTTGCTGTAATCATCTGTCTAGCAGCTTCATCGAGCGCTATTTTCAATTCTCGAAAGGCGACTACTTTCACACGCGTGATCTGTTAGACCTGCAGGTAGCACTCGCCGGCAGTGACTATTTCGAGACCGTGGAAGTTGCGCCGCTATGGCAGGAAGCAACAGACCAAACGGTCCCCGTTTCGATTCGCGTCACGCCCAACCAACGGGATTTTTATCAAGTCGGTCCTGGCTACGGCACAGATACCGGTGCTCGACTTACATTAGGTTTTGATCGCCGCTGGGTTAACGACCGCGGGCATCGCCTTTCGAGCCTCTTGCGGCTTTCACAGATCCAAAGCACTGGGTTTGTTGATTACATTATCCCAGGCAAAAACCCTGCACGCGACCAATACAGTATTACCGGTGAGGTTATCGATCGCAGTTACGAAGATCTAGACTCAACACTCTACCGCACAAGTGTTCGTGACACTCGCCATTACAACCGTTGGCAACGCACCTACCAAGTGAGTTATCAACAAGAGGACTTCCGCTTTGGTACTGAACCTCGTGAAACTTCGCGTTTTCTAGTGCCCAGTGCTGAGTTTAGCTACGTAAGTAGTAACCTTGATCCGCGTAATCGTAATCTAGTTGATAGTGGCTACCGAGTAAGTGCGCGCTTGGAAGGTGCCAGTGACAGTCTGCTCTCCAGCGCAACCTTTGTTTCTTTAACTTTAAGCGGGAAAACGGTCTATTCCTTAACCGACAAATGGCGCGTATTGGCGCGCGCAGAAGTCGGCGCCATGGAAACCGACGACTTTGCTGAGATATCACCGTCGTTACGGTTTTTCGCGGGTGGCGACCATAGTGTAAGAGGTTATGCCTACCAGCAACTTGGTCCCACTAATGACGAGGGTGTTGTCGTCGGCGGGCGTTATTTGGCGGTAGCGAGCGCTGAGGTTGACTATTTGGTCGCGCCTAATTGGCGGGTCGCGCTATTTACCGATATGGGAAATAGTGGCATGGAGTGGTCGATGAGTTGGAAGCAAACCTACGGCCTTGGCGTGCGCTGGTTATCTCCCATCGGTCCCGTCCGACTCGATGTCGCACAAGCTATCGATGAACCTGATAAGCCGTGGCGTCTGCACTTAACCATAGGGCCTGACTTATGAGATGGTTAAAACGTGTTGCCACAATAATTGTGGCCCTTTTCATTATCATCCCTGTGGCCGCTTATCTATTGATCAGCACCAACACTGGCTCGCGTTTTGTCTTATCCCAGGCCGTGAAGTTTGCACCGATTACCGTGACTTATAGCGAGTTAACGGGAACACTGATAGATGAGCTGATCGTTAAAGAGCTAACGGTGAAAACTCCCAATGAAGAGTTCGCGACGGATACATTGACACTAAAATGGCGGCCATTTGAGCTTTTAGATAAGCAGCTCACGATCGATAAACTCAGCATTGAGCGTGCCAAACTGCAGTTAGCCGAAGACCAGAACGAGAGCCCGCAGCCGCTCGAGTTACCTGAGATTGAGCTTCCGTTTCGCGTGACGATTGCTGAGTTGCGCGTTCACGACTTCGCACTACAAGTGGGAGCTGATTCAAGTACGTCTACCGACTATCAGGTACTGCTGCAATCTAAAGTCCGTTTAGTTGAGAGTCAGCTGAATTTAACGGATTTCCGTGTGCAATTTGAACAGCCACAATTATCATTCAATCATGATGGGCAACTTTCGCTTCTGCTGGCCGGCGGGTACCCCATTGAACTCGGGGGCGAGTACTCATTAGACTTCAATGATAGCCGACTTCCTCCGGTTAGCGGTAGTGTGCAACTGGACGGTGCCTTGCAAAACACGCCGCTACAGTTACAAACTGAATTCAAGACACCCAACACAGCAACACAACAACTCACGGCGCAGGTAACATCGTTGCTTGAGGCACCGACGTGGCAAGCGGATCTGGTTTTAAACGAGTTGCCTTTGACACTCTTGCACCCTTGGTTGACCGAATATGCAGACCTTAGTGAGCATTACCTCACCCCCAACACCGCGTTGTCAGGTCGCATACTAATTGGCGCCGAAAAGCTTGAGATAAGAGAAGTGAGCGTCAGCCAAATTGGCGATAAAAATGGCTCTCTTGCCGTCGCCGGTGAGTGGCAGCATAACAATTTTACTAGTGATTACCGCCAAAGCCCGTTTCAATTGACTCTCGAGTACAACAGTCTCGTCTATCAGACAGAAGCGTTCACCACCGAGGTTTTAAGCGGTTTAAGCTCGGTTAGCGGTTCACTTGAAGACTATCAATTTAATAACCGTTTAACGCTGGCTCTAAGTGCGCCGTCGCAGTTTGAAATCGACGAACTCGATACTCAGTTGGTCGGCGCAGGATCGTTAACAGAAGTCGATATCTCAACACTCAGCTTTGCCAGCGAAGAGCTTGAACTCGCGGGTCAATTGCAGGCTGATTGGGCGCGCACCCTCAACCTAAACCTCGAGATCGAATCGGGCCGCAGCACCCTTGGCCCAGAGGGAACAGAAGCACTGCTTAAGGGCGGTCTAAAGTTAGATAATAACGAGCTAATATTCCGCAACTTTGCGGTTGCCCTCAATAATACAAAGTTGACGTTGAATGGCTCGACCGTAGCGGACAACTTAACGGGTCAGCTCATCGTGGACGATCTTCAGAAACTCCCGTATATGCCCGACGGTTTGAGTGAATTACAGGCACTTGAAAGCAATTTCAGTATCGACACGCGAGCGCAGTTAAATGAGTTCAATCTCCTCATTGAGGACTTTAAACTAGAAACTGCTAGCTTAGATAGCTGGCTTTTACAAAACCCAACGCCACTATCAATTAAGCGAGCAGACGAAACTTGGCTGCTCGACCTTGCGAGTCTTTGTCTACAACATGACGCTAATCAGTTTGGGCTGTTATGCGCTCAACTCAATCTCGGTGCAGAGAGCTTAGTCGCCAACCTCAACGGCGAACGCTTGTCGCTTTGGTTATTGAATCGCTTCCGCGAACGCGATGTGGCACAGCGTATCGCTGGGCTTGTTACCTTGAATGCCAGCGCAACCTTGAATCGTGACACTTTCAAAGTCCGCGACGTGGCAATGCAAATGAGTAGCGACAACACGGTGTTCTTCGCTCTTAACCAGGAAACGAGTACTCGCTTATCCTATTGGGAGCTTTCCGCCCGCGGCAATGCCGATGCTGTTACTGCTGAATTGGAGGGGCAACTGGCGAATAACGAGGGTGGATTATTTGGCGATTTGGCTATTCTTGACCTTTATGACACGCGCGAACTTGAGGGGAGTCTCCTCTTTGCACTAGATGACCTCGCGATGCTTGATTGGGTGCTACCGGGAATGCGCTACCATGGCGGTAAGGCAACTGCCCAGTTGAACTTAACTGGAACCATAAGCGATCCAAGCCTCAACGGTGATATGGAGGTTTATGCTAAATCGGTCGTCTTTGCGGAGACGAATTTCGTCTTTAATGATGTGCGCCTCGCACTTATTGATCGCCCTGACTCCCAAGGTACTCTCGAAATTGAAGGGCAAGCAAAAGCAGGAGATCAGGGCTGGCTCTTAGTAGAGGGCGTTGCTATGCCGCTGGATGCCGAGGCCTATTTACGCATTACCGGTAAAAACTTCCGTGCCTTACAAATGCCAACAGCAACCGTAGATGTGAGTCCGAATTTGACGGTACATGTAAATCAGCGTGCGATCGATATCGCCGGTACGGTTGATATCCCTTATGCAGCTATTACTGCACCTGACTTTGAGACCTCAGTGAGCAATTCGAGTGATGTGGTCATTACACGTGATGGTGAACCCGTTACTGAAGGCATCGCACAAGAAGACGGCCTAGCGGTCAACGCACAAGTTCGCGTAACCCTAGGGCAACAGGTATCGGTAGACGCCTATGGTTTTACTGGGCGTCTGCAAGGTAGCTTAGAAGTAGTTGAAGAGCCTCGTCGCCCGACAACAGCCATTGGCAGTATTAATGTAGCCGAAGGTAGTTACGAGCTTTATGGCCAAGAATTAACCATCGATCGTGGTGCGTTTATCTACAATGGCGGTGATCTAAGTAATCCAGGTCTCGACTTACGTGTTAAACGTGATATTGCCAATGGTAATAGTCTGCGCAGCGTCAATGTCGGCGCACAAGTGGTGGGAACGTTAACAGAACCGGATTTCAGATTGTATTCCACCCCCGCGATGCCTGACTCGGAGATCCTTTCTTACTTGATTTTGGGTAAAAGCATGCAATCTGCCTCATCAACGAGCTCTGATGATATCCAGCTTCAAGCTTTACTGATGTTAGGTGCCAAAGGCACCGATGCAATTGGGGAGTCGTTACAAGATACCTTCGGTATTGACGAGTTTGGTATTGATAATGACCCCAACACGCGTGAAACCTCTTTTTATATCGGTAAATACCTCTCTCCAAAACTCTTTGTGAGATACGGGGTTGGTCTGCTGGAAAGCACGAATACATTTATGGTTCGTTACCAGTTAACGGAACGTCTACTGATTGAAACAATGGCAAGCAGTCAGGCCCAAGGCGGAGATATCTTTTACACCTTTGAAAGATAAGGAAAAGCGAAGAGCGTTGTTTGATGTTTGCTGTTCGTTGTTCGTTTAAAGCAAAAGCCAAAAACCAAGAACGCTCTTTGGTTTGGTCTTTATCGAACAGCGTAGCGGACGAAGCACGAACAGCGTAGCGCACGAAGAACGCTTTTAAGCTCTTAAAACGAAAAACCCCCGAGCGTTAGCTCGGGGTCTCATCTTAATTAAAGCCTGGCGGTGTCCTACTCTCACATGGGGAAGCCCCACACTACCATCGGCGCTGAAGCGTTTCACGTCTGAGTTCGGAATGGATCAGGTGGTTCCACTTCGCTATGGCCGCCAGGCATAAACTTG
>NZ_PIPT01000011.1 GCF_003987395.1 Pseudidiomarina aquimaris | reverse complement strand
TGCAACGATGACCGGGAAGTTGAGGCGTGTGGGGTTCTTGCTGGAATTAGCGAAGGAAACATGCACCAGCAGTAGGTGAAGCATCAACCAGATAATCCGATGAGATGCCGGTCTGTCTCACTCTCATACAAAGGTAAGATCAACCATTTAATCCGCTTACCCTTTAATGCTTCCTAATCAGAACTTCCTCACACTGTCACTAAATGTACCGCTTGCTTCGACCTTTTCGTTATAGGCCTCAATAGCCTTGGCGTTGTCTTTCAGCCATTGCTCAAAGTGGTGCCCTCGGCTGATACTCTTATTTTTAGCCATATATTACCTCGTCCACTGAATCTCAAACCGCAATAAATACCAATAATTAGCATATATTGGTATATCAGTTCAGCAAGCTCAACTTGAAAACATCTAAAAGTCCGTAATAACAGGCTCCACTTTGTCTGGAAAAGCAACCACTAGAATGTTAATTTCAAAACCATAAAAATGTAAATTAGATGTGAAAAGGATGGCTAACAATGAAAAGGCTTTCGTACATAGCTCCGCACAAGGCTGGTGTGGTATGCGGAATGGTTGCAGCAGGCGTATCGGTTGTTATCTTGTTCCCATTATCTATTTTGATGGGTGTTATTTCAGCAATAAGTGACACGGAAGGTAGCGTCGCTGTCACGTTCGGATTCTCCTTATTTAGCATAACGCTCGCCCCTTTGTTTTACGGTTTTACCACTTATATCTTCGCGCTCATTGCGGCATGGATGTATAACCTTGTCGCGCAGAAAACCGGCGGCATTGCCTACCGTACGCAACAAGAGAAAGCTCAAGAGCATGAGCAGCATGTTTAAATTCTTGTGGAACGTTGGCGCTGCTTTATTTTGGCTCTTTGTTATTGGTGGTGCAGGCATTTGGTTACCGCTAACCCTATGGTGGAGCGGTGGCTGTGCGAGTGAAGAGTTCGAACGTATGCAATCACCGGGTGCCACAAAAGCGGTACTCGTTGAAGTGGTCAATTGCGGCGCGACCACCAATTGGCAAACGAATATTGTGGTGACCGAATTGCAGGATGCCGACGAACGCGAATTATTAGTCAGTCTCGACGGTCATCCTAAGGACCTAAACTATGTCATTGACTGGCAGAGCGATAAGCGTGTGGCGGTCACCGACTTCGACTTCAATCATTTACTTAGCTTCAAAAGTACCCAACGCGTTGGTGATTTGGTTGAAGCGGATATCCTCCCACGGATGATTGATGCGCAATGACGACGCTACTCAAAAAGGTTTGGGGTGATCAGCTACGGCTCTTAGGCTTTCGTAGGTTAAAGCTCGACCTTGCAAACTTCAATGCCTACTTAGTGCATGGGCTATTGATAACCTGGCTATGCGGTGTGGGCCGTTATTGGGATAATCCGCGCGCCGATCTTTGGCAATATTTGGGGTTGGGATCGGTAGCCTATATCTTCATCTTGGCGGGATTGCTTTGGTTGCTCATTTTGCCATTGAAGCCGGCGCACTGGAGTTATCGCAATGTGTTGTTGTTTATCTCTTTAGCTTCATTGCCTGCGTTGCTTTACGCGATTCCAGTAGAGCGCTTCATGTCGATGGAACATGCGCAATGGGCGAACGTATGGTTTTTGGCGATTGTGGCAACGTGGCGCGTCGCACTTCTTTTTGTCTATTTGCAACGGGTCGCCAAACTCCCGTTAGGGACCGTATTCATTGCAACCTTACTGCCCTTAACCTTGATTATCACAGCACTGACAGCGTTGAACCTCGAGCACGTTGTCTTCAATATTATGGCGGGGCTTGATTCGGTTCACGATAAGTCGGCCAATGATGCGGCATACGCGATATTATTTTTGCTCACATGGTTTTCAATACTGGCGTTTCCGTTTTTGCTCTTCGGTTATTTCTACGCCATTTATCACCGCAGAGTTTTAGCAGTAGAGGTTGATAAATAATGATACTCAACGCGTTTCGTAGCCTATTTTCCTTTGACGTCGTGGTCGAACTTAGTGAACAGCGCATTACCATGCGGCGCTTCGACACCCACGAAGTTTTTGAATATGAGCCGTGGATTGCTATCGCGAGTGAAAATAACAAACAGAAGATTGTAGCTATTGGTCAGGCCGCACGGGAAGTGACAGGTCCGGATCTAAAGATTCAGAACCCATTCGCACATACGCGCAGCTTTGTTGCGGACTTTTTGTTGGCCGAAAAGGTGGTGCAGTACGGTATTTTCGAGATCCACAAGTCCAAAATTCGGCCGTCACCGCGTGTTGTGATGCACCAGCTAGAGAAAACCGAAGGTGGTTTGACGGGCATTGAAGATCGGGTTTTGCGGGAACTCGCGCTTGGAGCTGGCGCTCGAGAAGTGATTATTCACCTTGGCGCGAAAATTAATACGCGCACGACCACCTTTGATGACTTGAAACAAAATTAGAGTGCCGTTATGAAAAAGTATTTAGCTATTCTTATCCTCGCTTTCGCTGGACTTGCCGGTTGCAGTCAGCCCGTGCCAAATGACAAGCTCGACTATGTTGGTGAATGGCGTAGCCCAGAGATGTACCTGCTGATCTTAGCTGACGGCACTGTTGCCTATGAGCGTTTAAAAGATGGCGGCAAAGTGAGTATTAACGGACCCATGAAGGGCTTTAAGGGCAATAACTTTGAGGTCGGTATTGGTCTGTTCGCAACCACCTTTGAAGTGAGTCAGCCGCCCTACCTTGAAAACGGCAAATGGTACATGGTTGTCGATGGGGTAAAATTGAAAAAGTCATTAGAAGAGCTTTAGGTAAAAGTACCATGCGATTCGTCCTCGGCTATACTCTGGCACTCACGACTGTAATTGCTATTTGGTTGCTCACGCAGAGTTCGCCGTTGAACGCGCCGACTTCTTCCGCGTCTGCGCATATCTCAAAGAAAGCGCAAGAGCTTGACGAGGTTATACCCACAAAAGCAAGGCCAGAGACGCAAGAAAAAAATAGCGAAGCGCATGATACTTCAGTGCTCGAGCAAGCTTTACAACGTCATCCGCACGTTGCAGCGCATGAGCTCGGGAACCTATTCAAAAATAACCCTGAACTAAAAGAGATAAGAGTCGACTTTATTATTGCGCTGATCGAACGAGGCGACATGGCGGCAGATGAACTGATCGAAGACTTCCAATTTTGGGGCTCTTATACGGTTGCGCACTCTGCTGTAGGGGGTGCACACAACGATTTGACGCTCGAACAATTCAACAAGCTCATAGAGCTCGGCGCTGACGTCAATAGTCAGAAACTTTGGCGGCTCGTCATGGCTAGACAACAAACCAATAGTTATGTCCTAGAAAAGTGGTATACCCACGCTGCGATTGGGCCCGAACTGCATAAGGAGTTATCTTTCGATGCGCTCGCTTTCGGTAATACCGCACTCTATGACGTTCTGAAGAATCAGGTCGATGTGCCGTTGGTACTTAACGAGGAAGAGGAAAAGTACATCGCTCAGTTAATAAGTGAGGTGAAGAGCGCTTTAAACGGATACGCACAACTTAAGCACCAACTCGCTGAAACCAGCGACGCTAAAAAGCCGCGACTCAGGCGAGACCTCATTAATCGACTCCAACGCTGGCGCAGCCAGGCGCAAATCTTGCAAGCTATGAGTGACAGCGAAAGTGAGCGTGCCGAGCTTCGGCAGGTTGCAGCGCAGCTCAGCGAAGAACTCAAAAAGATTAAGTTTGACCATTACTGAACAAGGATTAACATGCGTTTATTTTTAGGAGTTGTACTAGCGCTAGCGGCCGTTATTGGTGCTTGGCTGTTTACCATGGAAACACCATCAGGTGAGCTTGCGACAGCAGAAAAAGAGGTGCTTGCGAAGGCCGTTGCCGATGACAAGCAAGATGTTAACGTGCAGATAAAAGAGCAAGTGCAAGCGGAAGCGGCGAACAAAACTGATGCGCAACGTTTAACTGAACCGAGCGCTTTGGAACAGGCATTGCTGCGCTATCCCAACGTTGCTGTTGAGGATATTCAAACGATTTTTGCGGAAGATCCGGAGCTTATCGGTATACGACCTGACTTCATGCTAGCCTTGATGGAGCGTGGAGATATCGCACCGAACCAGGTGGTCGTCTCAGCACCGCGTATGGGACCTTTAACAGGTTCCATGTTTGTCATTGCCAATGCGCGAAACAGCTTTACAGTTGAACATTTTGATAAGCTATTGAGCCTTGGTGCAGACATTAATGGTAGCGAAACATGGCGCACTGTCATGGCTATGGAAAATAATTCGACCGTACTCGACAAATGGTATCAGCATGCCAGCTTGGGGCCGGAGGTGCATGAAGAGCTTTATAATAAAGCTTTGGCATTTGGTAATTTGGCGATGCACGACTACTTGCTCGATGATAAAGGTGGTGCCACTGTTGATCTAGAAATCGAGCCCATGAATAAGGCGATGGCGTCTGGTATGGTTCGAGGAACCGTCGAGAATCTCGATGAACTAGAGGCCCAACTTGCTGAAAGCACTGAGGTAAACAGCGAAGTGGCACGGGCTGAGGTTGCACACTTCTTAACCATGCGCCACGGGCAAGCAATAATGCTCCAAGAGTTTACCGATGATGAGCAGGAGCTCGAAGAGTTGAAAGAATCAACGCAAAAAATAGCAGATAAACTTCTACAGCTTTCGCAAGGTAGTAATTAACCAATGATCAGCAAGGTCGTCACCGGGAAACGTTAAGACGAGGTGAAAACCTACCAAAATACAGCTTCTTTGCTATGTTTAAGAGTGATTTATCTCACTTACCTATAGCAAAAGAAGGAATTCCCAATGAGCTTTTTATGGTTTTTATTGGTGGGTCTTATCGCCGGTTGGTTAGCTGGAACGCTAGTGAAAGGCGGTGGTTTTGGTATTTTGGGCAACATCGTTATCGGTATTATCGGCGCTATGCTAGGCGGTTTTTTGTTTGGCTTGCTTGGCCTCTCGAGTGATGGCGGATTGATTGGCAGCATTGTTGTTGCGACGATAGGCGCTATCGTACTTCTCATCATTGTTCGAGCTTTAAAGAAAGCTTAAACCACTCTCTGAATTTCGATTGCATTTGCCATGCCAGTCATTAACATGATTCGGCATGGCTAAACCTCGCAAGAAACAACCACTCCGTACGGTGCAAATCAACTGCAGTAAGTGCCGAGCGCCTTTGTATAAGTATCGCAAAGGTGGCAAAGGTGCGCTGGTGAAGTGTTTTGTTGAACGGATTGTAGAAAACCATACCTCTGAGGTCGGCATTTGTCCTGGCTGCGGGCAAGAGTTTGCTCGTGAAACAATGATTCGTGGTACGCCTGCTTATAAAATTGTGGGCGGCAAAGTAATGGTGAAGTGATGAAAATCAAATTAGCTATTTTAGTCGCACTTGTTGTGGCGGCGGTTTGGGCGGTGCTGGCAAATGAGCCAGCTAAGCAAGGGCAAGGCGCAATCTTGAATCTTGAATCGGAGCGCAATTTAGAAAGCCCCCAACCACTCGCGTGTGTTCCGCTAAGCGATATTACCGCACAGCATAACCCGGTCGATTTGATCACCGGCGTAGCACAATGTATCGAGCAAGAACGCTATGCTCAGGCTGCAGATCTTTACACCGCGGCCATGACGCATGGGTATTACGATACACTGCGCGTCAGTGACCAGACGGCCCATCAAGCACTCATGGTGACACGTATGAACGCTTTTGCGCAGGCAGAACAAGCTGACTTGGTCGCTTTACAGGATGCGATTGCAGCACGCTTAGAGGTGCCAGAGCTTTGTCAGCAGCTGACAACGTTGGGTGCGCCGCAATACCACCCTGACTATATGATTCAGCACGGTATGGAAGCTTTTAGTGCAATGCCTGAAGACAAAGGTGGCTTAGTAGCTGATTTTGATGCGCAAGCAGCGTGGGAACACGCTTTGCAAACCGTGCCGAAGTGCGGTGTTGATACTGCTGCGGATTAACCGCAGCAATCCTCAATTTTATCAGCCTCACCGCGGCGTACTTGAAGCGCATTGCGCACGATACCGATTGCCGAAGTTATGACGATAGCGGCAATCACGAGAGCTATCAGTAAGTCTGGCCATGCAGCATTCTGTGAGCTGACGAGCAGCGCGGAAAAAATCACACCGGTATTCAAGAGCATGTCATTGCGTGAGCAAATCCAGCTGGCGCGAATATTGATATCGCCATTACGAAAACGATAAAGCATTGCGAAGCAAATCACGTTAACGACGAGCGCCAACACGGCGACCGAAAGCATAATGTCAGCACTTGGTTCGCTACCAAAGAGAAAGCGCTTGATAACATCAAGCACGACTAACGAGGCCAAAATCAACTGCAGGCTACCATTCAATAACGCAGCATTCGCTTTGTGCTTTAAGGTTTTACCGACAGCATAGAGACTCGCGGAATAAACCAAAGCGTCTGCTAACATATCGAGTGAGTCAGCAATTAGGCCGCTTGATTGACCCACCCAGCCGGCAATAAATTCTACGAAAAACATCACCCCGTTCAGAATCAATACGGTCCAAAGAAGTTTTCGTTGGGCGCTATCAATTTGCGCTTGACTGTCGACGCCACAGCAACTGCTCATGGTCATTTCCAAATAAATGCTAAAGTTAAATGATGCGGCTTATTTTAACAGGAAAGCCTAGCCATGACACATGAACTCCCAGCTCTCGTCCAACGCTATTTCGACTATGCATTGCCAGCTCAATGGCCAGTCATTAACGAAGCGAGGCTGCGGCAAACGGGAACTTTACGTACCGATCTAAAAAGTGAGAAATGGCGTTACTTTACTGCGCAACAACTCTTTCATAAGGGCAGTTTCGAGTGGCAGGCGCAGGTCGCGTGGTTAGGTCCTTTGAATTTACACGTCACCGATAGCTACGCTAAAGGTATTGGCGCGGGAAGTATCCGACTCTTCTCTTGGTTGACGCTTGCTGCTGAAAGAGACAAACCCGAACTAAACGAGGCGGAACTTCATCGTTACCTCGCAGAGGGGGTGTGGTGTCCAACCAACTTATTGCCAGCAGCTGGTGTGCAATGGCGTACCTTAGACGAGCAACGGGCCATAGCAAGTCTGGAAGATCACAGTGTGCAGGTCGAGCTGGAGTTTACTTTTGCACCTAACGGCGCGGTGCAAGAGATCTATACGCCTGCCCGCTTTGGCCGCTTTGGTAAGCAGTTCCGCGCTTGCCCATGGCGTGGAAGGTTCGCCGATTATCGCGAAGTGCAGGGCCTGCGTATTCCATTTTTCGGTGAAGTTGGCTGGCAGGTTGCCGATAAGTGGGAGTGGGTATGGCGCGGCGATATTGCTGACGCGAGTTATGATTTTGGCTAATCGGTGAGTAGTAACTTTATCCTAGCTTGCAGCATGGGTACGAGGTCACGCTCGAACCAAGGATTGCGCTTCAACCAAAGATTATTACGCGGGCTTGGATGCGGCATCGGCAACACGTGCGGCCAGTACTTCTGCCAATGCTGTACAGTTTCTGTGAGCGTTTTGTAGCGTTGTCCGCCGCCAAGCTTGGCGAGATGCCAATCAATGGCGTATTTACCGATGGCCAAGGTAAGTTGCACCCGAGGCAGCTCGTTTAGCAGTTGCTGGCGCCAAAGTGGCGCGCATTCTGGGCGCGGCGGCAGATCACCGCTTTTCCCTGTACCAGGATAACAAAAGCCCATCGGTGCAATGGCAAAACAGCGCTCGTCATAAAAGGTTTGGCGATCAACACCTAACCAGGTGCGCAGGCGTTCACCGCTGGGGTCATCAAAGGGCAGCCCTGAGGCATGCACTCGTCGCCCAGGTGCCTGGCCCGCAATAAGGATCGGTGCGCTAACCGCAGCTTGCACCACTGGCCGAGCGCCACAAGGCAAATCAGGCTCACATTCCTTACACGCGCGAATGCGCTGCAATAAATGACTCAGTGACATGCTCAACCGCGGCGCCAGCGATGGAATTTTGCGACCCAAGTCAGCAGCTTGTCGGGTTTATGTGCCTGTTTCCATTGTCCAGCCACATATTTATTGGCTTCTGACATGGTTGGATAGCTATGGATAGTTCCGAGAATTTTATTCAAACCAATGCCATGCTTCATGGCCAAAACATATTCAGCGAGTAATTCGCCCGCCTGAGCACCAACAATATTAACGCCGAGGATTTTATCTTTACCTGGTTCGGTGAGCACTTTGATGCGCCCGTAAGCTTGCTGATCGGCGATGGCGCGATCCATGTCACTAATATCGTATTCCACTGCCTCAAACGCGATACTTTGTTGTTCGGCTGCTTGTTCTGTGAGACCTACATTGGCGATTTCAGGTGTTGTGTAGGTCACCCAAGGAATCACCGAGTAATCAGCACGGAAGGTCTTGAATGGGTCGAACAAGGCATTCACCGCGGCATACCAGGCCTGATGCGAAGCCACATGGGTGAACTGATATGGGCCAGCGACATCGCCACAAGCATAGATGTTCGGAAAATTCGTTTGCATTAGACCGTTCACCTGCAAGGTACGATCTGTTTCCACGCCAAGTTCTTCAAGGCCAAATCCCGAAATATTCGCTTGTCGGCCTAACGCGATTAAAACACGGTCAAAGGTAAGTTCGACGGTTTCGTTCTCATGCTCAGCGATCAGTTTTGTTTGCCCCTCAGCGTCGACTTCAAAGCGCTCAGCTTTGTGGTTAAGGCGCAAATCGACGCCATCTTCACGCAGTTGGTGCTGTAACAAGGCGCTAGCATCGGTGTCCTCATTGCTGAGTACGCGTGGTCCCATTTCGACAATGGTGACCTGACTGCCTAACAGTTGAAACGCTTGCGCTAACTCACAGCCAATCGGCCCACCACCTAGTACCAATAAGTTTTTCGGCAAGGTACGCAAGCGCCATAAGTTGTCAGATGTAAGGTAATCGATTTGCTCAAGTCCAGTGAATAAGGGCACCAAAGGACGCGCGCCCGTCGCAATGATAATGCTACGAGTGGACAGCGTTTGTTCGCCCTCTGCGGTACGAACTTTAACGTGCCACGGTGAAGTAATGGTTGCTTCACCTTTCACCACATCGACACCAAGCTCAGTGTAACGTTCTACTGAATCATGGGGCGCGATGCGTTCAATAACCTGCTGAACTGAGTCCATTACGCGGGCAAAATCGATGCTCTCGATCTTGGCGTCTACACCCAGCTGTTGGGCCGCACGTGTTTGACGAATCGATTTCGCAACATGCAGTAAAGCTTTTGAAGGCACGCATCCGGTATTCAAGCAGTCACCGCCCATTTCATTCTTTTCGATGAGCGTGACCTTTGCTTTAACTGCTGCGGCGATGTAAGCACTCACCAACCCGGCCGAGCCTGCCCCAATTACAATGAGGTTATTGTCGAAGCTCGATGGCTTAGCGTGGCCACGATAGGCGCGACGTTTCTTCAAAAAGCCTAATATAAGTTTAGCGACAATGGGTACGATGCCCAGCAATACCAAAGCGCCCAATAGATCGGCCGACACTACGTCACCGAGACGCTCCACCTGGGCTAGCTGCGTCCCCGCATTGACATATACCGCAGTGGCGAGAAACATACCAAGTTGGCTGACCCAGTAGTAGGTCCATGCTTTAATCTTAGTCAAGCCCATCACTAGGTTAATCACGAAAAACGGAAATAGCGGTACCAAACGCAGACTCAGTAGGTAAAACGCACCGTCGCGTTGCACACCTTCGTTAATGGTTTTCAGGCGCTGACCAAAACGTTCTTGGACCCAATCATGCAGCAACCAGCGCGCACTTAAAAAGGCCAGTAAGGCACCCAGAGAGCTGGCAAATGACGCTAGTAAGAGGCCCCATCCTAAGCCAAAAATAGCACCTGCACCGAGGGTCAGAACCGTCGCGCCAGGTATCGATAATGCCGTACACAGCACATACAAAGCGAAGTAGCCACCAAACATCAACAACGGTCGCTCGGTAAACAATTGGGTGAGCTGCTCGCGCTGCTGCTTCAACAGCTCAAGATTGAGATACTGGGTTAAATCAAAAATGAAAACGCTGGCGATGAACGCTGCGATGATCCCAATAAAGAGCAGTTTTTTTACGGACATTTAAGCTCCTATTAAAAGCGGTAGCTGAGTGTTAACTGCGCATGACGTGGCAACGACGGAAACGCTAAAGTTGCACCAAAGTAGCCGCCTTCAAAGACCGGCGCCCAATTTTCTTGATCGGTGACATTGTTAATATCCAAACGCGCACTGAACTCTGGTGTGAAGCGGTACTGTGTGTGTAAATTCAGCTGGTGCTGATCACGGATCATCACTGTCTGTAAAAAGTCGAGCGGATACGATTTAGTGTAGCTTAGGTCACCACCCACAGACCACGCTTCGGTTACTTGCCAACCCGCGACCGCATTGGCTTGCACCTCAGGTACTCCTTGCAACTGCTGGTTTGAAGCAGGAAACGCAGTGAAATTCGGTGAACCGATACCGGTTCCATTGATGATGTCGGGGCGCGAATTATCGAACGCATCGGCGATTTGGCCGGTACCCTGAAACGAAGCTGAATTGTCCCAATGGGCATCGATATAGCTAGCGGCAAGGGTTAACCAATAGCCTTGCTCATGACGGTAATGCCATTGTAGCTCCACGCCTTCAGTTGCAATACCACTGTTAGAGCCATCGCGATTACGCAAGCTGCGGGTTTGGTCAAACCACACGGCATCAGCGTACCAGCGCGCGCCACTTGGTGCATATTTCATGCCTACTTCATATAAACGATTTTCCGTGGCGAATTTTTGCGAATCGATCTGCCCTGCCGCATTTAAGACATTGCCACCCGCCATGGAGTTTGACGTGGAGTCACTGTCGTAGGCAGTGGCATAAACCATAAGATCTGGAGTCCAGTTATACTGCGCGGCAAAGCTCGCTGCAGTGAGCCAATCGCTATGGGAGTCTTGCTTAGCGGTCGCTCCTGCGGGGGCCAGCGGGTCGCGCGCTTCAACATCGTAGTAATCAGCACGCAGACCAAGCGTAAAGCGTAGCTTCTCGGTCATTGCCCATTGCTGTTGAGCAAAGAGTCCCCACTGATAGCTGGTGGAATCGGTGGTATCGGAAAGATTGAAGTCGCCAACACCATCACCATCGAGGTCATACTGGGCGCCAGGCGAAACAAACAAGCCTGGGCGCAATTCCACCAAACGCGCTTGCTGTGCAGGCGTAAGAGGAATGCGACGTTGCTCGAGGCTGCCGGCTAAATCAATCGGGTTATCTGCTTCAGTGGTAAACTGGCTGTAGCCTAATACGTCGTTATAGCGAACATTTGCTCCAAATACAGTGTTGTCTAAGTAGTGAAACTCAACACGGTGCTCTAGGGTGTGCGCACCATCGACGATCTCAACGAAACTGTTTTGGTTGATACCTTCGCGCTCAAGATATTGGTAGTAGCTACGATTCACTAGTAGCCAGTCCCTGTTGAGTTGCTGCTCAAGTACGGAATGTAGTAAGTAAGTCTCGGCGTTGTTGGTGTCCAAGGGGTCGGTTAAGACAGTGCTACGAGCGATTTCAACTTGTCCAGTAGGACTGATCACTGCACCCGCGCCTGGCACATAGGAGCCATTCGGCTGTTGCCCTTGCCCCGTGATGTAAAGATTACTGTCGATTAAGGCTTGGGTCGGCCGGTTGATTCCGGCATTGTCGGTCCAGTCAACGTCATAGTATTCAAAACTCAAAGACCAGCGCGTGTCATTTGTGGGAGTCCATTCGTAGGCGAGTAACAGGTCGTCACTGCGTAGGTGGGTATAGTCATAAAAACTGCCCTCATCAATCACCTCAACACTGGCACGAAAGGCTTGGCGACCTTGCTCGATAACCGCATTGTGATCGGCAAGCCAGCGCTGTTGATCCCATTCGCCGAAACGCGCGCGTAGCTCGGTTCGTGATTCATCGGTGCGCGCCCGTTTAGGAAGTAAATTAACGAAGCCACCGACTCGCTGCGTAGTGCCAAGCATCACTGGTGGCGCACCTTTGACCACCAAAATACCCTCATAGGCGTTTAGCGAAAGCGGGATCCCTAACCCATTGTTGCCTGCTTGGCGGCGCATGCCGCCGGTAAAGAGCTCGCCTAGTTGACCGCGCATACTTGGCAACGAAGGATTACCAAACCCTGCAGCGGCATGGCTATTGGGGGCAAACTTAGCGACGTCGTGTAAGTCATCGATGTTCGCCTCGCGTAACAATGACTCGGTAATGACCGTGGCGGCCCGCGGGATGTCTTGCAACTGCTCGCTCGCCCCAAAAACACCTTCCACCTCTTGCTCACTGGGCAGCACAATCGCGCGCTGCTCACCACGAACCTCAATAATTTCGTCGGGTTGTTCTTGTTGCACCGGGATGAGAGGTAGCAAAATAAGTATGGCTTGAGATAACAATGACTTTCTCCGCAGATTCAAAAGTTTACTCTCTACGTTGAGATTAGCATTTAAGTTTAGCCAAGACTTTTAATTCTTACCTTTAATCGTCGCTCGTCAGTGGGCCTTTGCATAAGGTGCACTCACCGTCGGTCGCCGCAGAACCTTCCACATAACGCATGCGGTGGGAGGCCTTGTCACGGTTGGCACTGAACTGATAGCTCTGTTGACGCTGCACGGGCTTGCGAGCAATAAACTGGCAGACGGCGCCGGGGCCGTTATGGCGGTCGCCTTCATGGATGTCACGTTCAAGTTCTTGACTAATTTGTAAATCAAACCCCTTGAAGATCCGCTCTAGCTCAGCTTTGGAGACCATCAAATCGGCGTTATCAGGCCCTCCGGTGCCGCGACCTAACTGAGCAACTGTGTACCCTTCGAGCAGGAAAAAGCCACCTGGCTTCAGGCTTGCAATGATTTGCTCATAGAGGTGCGCACGGCCTTGCCCTGGTAAGTGACAAAAAATAGCAACGATACCGTCGTAGTGGTTTTGTGGCAGTTCTGCTTGGGTAAGATCAACAACTTCGGTTTGGATACTGACACCGCGTTGTTCGGCGAGTTTGTTCGCTTTCGCTAAGCCTACTGAAGAAATATCCATCGCGCAGACATTGGCGCCTAATTCGGCAAGATAGACTGAGTTGCGGCCTTCGCCGTCGGCAACACATAAAATATGAGCTTCTTCGAGTGGCGCGAGCAGATCTGCGGCGTGCTCCAACAAGAAGTCGTTCGGGGCTGTGCCGTAAACATAGTCCTCACTGCGATAACGCTCATCCCAAAGGTTGCTCATAATTTTGATGACTCCGATACCAATCCAAATTTAACAGTTTTTACCAGCAAAGTCGGAAGCGCTATGGCGTTCTCGAACTTGCTCCTGTTCATCTCCCCACGCTCGATTGACCATTCGGCCGCGTTTAACTGCAGGGCGCGCGCCAACTTCGTTCACCCAGCGGACGACATGTTCGTAGTCGTTGACCTGCAAAAATTCAGCCGCGTCGTAAGCTTCGTTGTTGACGACAGCAGCGTACCACGGCCAAATTGCCATATCAGCAATCGTATACGTCTCACCCGCGATATACCGGTGCTTGGCAAGCTGTTGATTCAGCACATCAAACTGCCGTTTAACTTCCATCGTGTAACGGTTGATGGGGTATTCATATTTCTCTGGCGCATAGGCGTAGAAATGACCAAAGCCGCCACCCAAGAATGGCGCAGCCCCCATTTGCCAGAACAACCAGTTGAGTGTTTCGGTGCGCTCGGTCGGGCTTGTTGGTAGAAACGCAGCAAACTTTTCCGCTAAGTAAAGCAGTATCGAACCCGACTCAAACACCCGTGTTGGGGGTTGTGTGCTGCGGTCAAGCAAAGCAGGAATCTTCGAGTTCGGATTAATTTCGACAAAACCGCTGCCGAACTGGTCACCTTCGCTGATATCAATGAGAAAAGCGTCATACTCGGCCTCTTTAATACCCGCTTCGAGGAGCTCTTCGAGCAGAATAGTGACCTTCACACCGTTCGGTGTCGCAAGTGAATAGAGTTGTAGCGGGTGCTTACCCACTGGCAGTTCGCGTTGGTGAGTAGCGCCGGCGGTAGGGCGGTTGATCTTGGCAAACTTACCACCGCTTTCTTGATCCCATTGCCAAACTTTGGGGGGTTGATAGCTGTTGTTACTCATTCACGTACCTCCATAAAAAAGTCCATATTCAGGATACCTGAATACGGACTCTTTAGTTCAGTATTGAACGTCGTTTTTACGATGCGAAGTCTTAGTTTTGCACTTCGATATCGTTTTCGACCGATTCTACACCTTCAATGCCTTCGGCGATTTGCTCGGCAAGATCGGCAATATCAGCACTCGCAACGACACCACTTAATACAACGTTACCATTGATGGTTTCGACGTTGATATTCATTGCGTCGATTTGGCTCGCTTCGACCAATGCTGCTTTCACTCGACCAGTAATCGCTGCATCGCTAAGAAAGTCACCTGCTTCACCTGCAGCTGCCTTGGTGTCATCCCATGCGTCACCAGCAGCATCCTTGGTTTCATCCCAAGCATCGCCAGCGGCATCTTTGGTCTCATCCCAAGCATCACCTGCAGCATCAGCGCCCTCTTCAGCCGCTTCTTCAGTTTCGTCTGCAACGTTTTCAGCCGCAGCTTCTGTTTGCTCCATGGCTTGCTCGGCTTTGTCTTCGGTAGACTCTTGCTCGGCTTGGCTACAAGCTGCCAAGGTCAAACTGGAAAACAATGCCAACAAAGCTAAGCGATTCATGCTTTTCATCTAATAACCCCCTGTTTTTAGTTAACTTCCGTTATTAAATGTAGCTCGTATTTACAATTTTGCGAGATTATTTACCTCGAATTTGCGTTAAGCTCGTACTGTGCGACAGTTGTTAGGTAAAAGAATTTAAAATAGCGGGGTAATCCATGGCGCTTCTCGGTAATATACTTTGGTTGATTTTTGGTGGCTTCATCATGGGGCTGGGTTGGTGGCTTGCTGGCCTGATCGCATTTATCTCGATCATCGGTATCCCTTGGGGTAAGGCTTGTTTTGTGATGGGTCGCTTTGCCTTTTTACCCTTTGGCTACGAGGCGATGAGTCGGCGTGAACTAACGCAAAAAGCCGATATCGGCACGAGTATCTTTGGCTCTATTGGCAACATTCTCTGGCTGATCTTCTTTGGCTGGTGGCTGGCGTTAGGCCATCTTGTTGCAGCGCTCGGGATGTTTATTATTATCATTGGTATTCCGTTTGGAATTCAGCATTTGAAGCTGGCGATGATTGCGCTGTTGCCGATTGGGCAAACGATTGTGCCAAAAGAAGTGGCGAAAGCGGCACGGCAAAAAAACGCCGAATCGTACGTTAACAAAGTACGTAACGAGAAGTAGTCACAATGAATGATAACGAGGAGAACAGCATGTCGTGGATGATATACGGAGCTTATGGTTACACTGGCGAGTTAGTTGCGGCTTACGCCAAAGAGCGAGGACAAAAGCCATTACTTGCTGGGCGTAATGAGAAGAAGTTAAAAGCGATCGCCGACAAGTTGGAGCTTCCTTATCAAGTTGTCAACCTCGAAGACCCTGTTGCGCTCCGCCAAGCGTTAGCCGAACAACAAGTGGTAGTGCATTGCGCCGGACCCTTTGAGGTCACTGCAGCGCCGATGATGGACGCCTGTATTGCCACCCGCACACATTACCTCGATATTACTGGTGAACTTGCGGTGTTTGAGCTGGCGCACAGTAAACATGAGGAAGCGCAGCGGGCTGGTATTGTTCTGTGCCCAGGCGTTGGTTTTGACGTCATTCCTACCGATTGCGTTGCTGCGCAACTGAAGGCTGAAATGCCTGACGCTACTGAGCTAACACTCGGCTTCGATTCTGCCTCGCGGATGAGCCGTGGTACCGCGAAAACTAGCGTTCGTCGCTTGGGTGAAGGTGGCGCAGTGCGCCGGAATGGCAAGATTGAAACCGTTCCCCTCGCCTACAAAACCCGCAAAATCGATTTTGGCAACGGTGAGAAATTCGCCATGACGATTCCCTGGGGGGATGTTTCGACTGCGTACCATACCACTGGGATCGGCTCGATTGAGGTGTACATTCCAGCCTCGCCAAACTTAGTTAAAAAGCTTAAGCGCATGAATTACTTCCGCTGGTTGTTGCGCTTTGAGTGGATGAAAAATTGGCTTGAGAAGAAAATCGAACAGCAGCCAGCAGGTCCAAGTGAGAAACAACTTGAAGAAGCCCACACCTACGTTTGGGGTGAGGCCAAAAATGCCGAGGGCAAAGTCATTACCAAGCAAGAAAAAGTAATGAACGGCTATAAACTTACCAGTCACGGTGCTGTGGATGTGGCGCTTTGGTTACTCGAGCATACGCCAGAGGGCGGCTATTATACCCCGTCAAAATTATGTGGTGCTGAGCTGATCGAACGCTATCGAGTTACCGGTTAATTATTTTAAAAAAGGAATACGGCCATGCGGTTTTGGTTGAGTACATTGTTGGTGTGTTTTGGTTCATGCGTTGCTTCGGTGAATGCCCAAGACACATCGCGTGATACCACGGATACAGAGGTAAACTGGGAAGAGTTTGATACTGCGGATCTCGTCAGTCGCATGTGGGAGCTCGAGGAGGAACACAAACGTGGCGTGTTCCAATTGCGGACCTATGAGCCCAACTTTATTTTACCGATCCATCACAGCTCGGATATCAACACGCAGCCGGAATCGCCCTCTCGTGGGCCCTCAACCGATACCCTCAATAGCTACAAACCGAATGAAGTGAAGCTGCAGATTTCATTGCGGACCAAGTTGTTTGAAGATTTATTGCTCCCTAACGCAGATCTTTGGGTGTCTTATACGCAAACGTCTCTCTGGCAAGCGTGGAATGGTGACGAGTCATCACCGTTTCGTAGCACCAACTACAACCCAGATGTTTTTTATATCGTCCCATGGACTGATGAGCTGGATTTCATTCCGGGTCCAGCCAAAGTAAGGTTCGCAAAAGTTGGCTTTGCACATGAATCGAACGGTCAGACCAAGCCTGACTCGCGGAGCTGGAATTACTTTCACTTCGGTGGTGCGGTGCAATGGGGAGATGTGGTTTGGGAAACGACCTATAAACAGCGCGTCAACGAGACCGGTGACGATGACGATAACCCAGACTTGATTCGCTATCGCGGTAACTTTGAGAATCGTTTTTCGTGGCGTAATGACCTCAGTACTTACAGTGTCACCCGTATCACTCGCGAGCTTTCGTGGGATCGTGGCTCATGGCAGTTTGATTTCACCCACCCAGTGAACAGCAATAAGCCGGATGGTCTGCGCTTTTATATTCAGTTTTTCTCGGGTTATGGCGAAACCTTGATTGACTACAATCATCGCCAGAATCGTGTCGGTATTGGCTTCTTACTGTTAAATATTTAGTGGCATCGCATGAGTGATAATTATCTATTAAGGCTCTACCACAAGTGTTTAAGCTATCCCTTTGGGCGGCAGATCTTCAGTGCAATGTTTGCGCGAAAAGCGCCGTATTTTCGCAGCATAAAGCCGTTGGTCACGGAATTGCGACCGAACTACTGTGAATTGACATTCAAGAAGCGTAAGCAAGTCGAAAACCACATTGGTACCGTGCATGCGATAGCGCTTTGTAATGGGCTCGAAATGGCCATGGGCGCACTCGCTGAGGCGAGCATTCCCAAGCATTTGCGTTGGATCCCGAAAGGAATGACAGTAAACTATACCGCCAAAGCTGATAGTGACATTCGCATCACCGCAGAAACCCCTGCAGATGCTTGGCAAGAAGGTGATCTTGCTGTGCAGGTGATGGGGTATCGCGCAGATGGCACCGTGGTCATCGAAGGCGAAATCATTATCTATATTTCTAGCAAACCGACAAGGAAACCGAAGTGAGCCAATTGCCCGCCTGCCCAAAATGCGACTCTCCCTATACATATGAAGATGGCGTAATGCTGATATGCCCCGAGTGTGCGCATGAATGGTCGACCGCTGAGCCGCAAGCTGACACTGGTAAGGTGTTCCGCGATGCCAATGGCAACGAGCTGGTAGACGGCGATACGGTTACCGTGATCAAAGACTTAAAGGTCAAAGGCTCATCACTGGTGGTTAAGGTCGGCACTAAGGTGAAAAACATCCGCTTGACCGAAGAAGGCGATCACGATATCGACTGTAAAATCGATGGTATCGGGCCGATGAAACTCAAAACTGAGTTCGTAAAAAAAGCTTAAGTTAGTAGCTTTTTTAACTCAGCTTCAATGGCGAATACGTGCGCGTCGTGTTCGCCTAGCTCCCGTAACGACTCAGCGAGCTTAAGTAAATATTCGCTATTCGGACCGCTGGGGCCGCGCGAACGCGCAATGTGCTCAGCAATTTCCGCCTCGCTTGCTGGGCCAAGATAAGCCTCATTGTCTGGGCCCGCCACATACACCACACCTTCCACGGTTTGTGGCTTATCTAACCATGCAAACTCGGTAAAAAAGCGCAAATAACCGTTCTTTTCACGGTGATCGAGATGTTCAAAAACGTCGGGTGTCACCTCGTAAGCCATCCCCGCACATCGTGCGCCGGGAACTTCGATAAGCGTAGCCACGCGTCCTGGAGCCTCTGGCGTACCGCGGTGATCGTGCGACCCCTGCCAAAAACGTCGTTGCCAACCTTGTATCACCGCGGGGTGGCGTTGCAAGTAAGGAAAGTCAGCTTTGTAAATCAGTGAACCATACCCGAACAGCCATAGGCTTTCGAGGTGATCGAGCGGTTGTTTTTCTTTGTTTAGCGCGATGGTGTTATGCGACATTAAAAGCTCATGTCAGTTAGCGAATAAGTGGGCAGAATACGTTTTTCTTTGCTATAGATAAAGTCAGCTTCTTTAAAGAAACGGATTTTTAATGCCATCAGCAGTTCGCTTCTATCTTGCGCTACTCCTATTATGCAACGTTGCGCTTTTTCCTCTGTCTGTGCAAGCAGCACCGGAGGTCTTGCGCGTAGGTGTCTATGAGAATCCACCAAAAGTAACAATCGACGAAAATGACGATATTTCCGGTATTTTCGGCGAAATTCTTCTGGAAATTGCGGAGCAAGAGAATTGGGAAATCGAAGTTGTCCAATGCTCCTGGTCGGCGTGTCTACAGATGCTGGCGGCGGGTGAGATTCATTTGATGCCTGATGTTGCGCTCACTGAGAATAGAGGCGACACCTTTTCTTTTCATGAGATCCCCGTCCTTCATAGTTGGTCGCAGCTGTATGCCACATCAAGTCGTGCCGTAACCAGCTTAATCGAGCTCGACGGCATGCGTGTTGCGGTGTTACGCGACTCGGTGCAAAGCGAGTACTTAGCCAACTTGGTAAGGAATTTCGGTATCAGTGTGCAGTTTGTGCCGGTCGGCTCTTTCGACGAGGGCTTTGCTGAGCTCCTTGCCGATCGCGTCGATTTAGTTGCGGTGAATCATCTCTATGGCGATCAACGGGCGCGCGAGCTGGGCATGAAAGTCACGCCAGTGATGTTTCAACCGAGTCGCTTATTCTTTGCGGCCGCGCCACGACCTGAATTAAACGAGATATTGACAAGTATTGACCGTTGGCTTGCTACGTGGCGTGCCGAATCGCAATCGCCTTACATGCAGATAATGCAGGATTGGGGCGCTTTTGCTCCTGCTGAGCAAAACAAATTACCGCCGTGGTTGCTCCCGAGTTTGGTCGCCTTATTAGCCTTGGCAATATTAATTGTGGCCATATTACGCCAGCAAGTGTTACGCAAATCACGGGCACTATTGGAGACCGAGCAGCGATCGAACATCATTCTGAACTCCGTCGAGGCTTATATTTTTATTAAAGACACCCAACTCAAATACCGCTATGCCAATAAGCGTGTTTGCGAATTGCTGGGTGAAAGTGAAGACTCCATTATCGGCAAGTCCGACTTTGATCTGTTTGACGAAGTGACCGCAGAGTACCTTCGCGATAATGACTTACGTGTTATCGAACACGGCGAGAGGGTTGTCGACGAGGAGCAAAATACCACTCGCGAAGGGCAAACACGGCAATTTCTCTCGGTGAAAATTCCTTTGCGCGATGCCAATGATCAAACTTACGCGCTATGCGGTATATCGACAGACATTACCGAGCACATGCGCATTCAAGAGCAATTGAATCAACTTGCGTATTACGATGCTATCACCGGCTTAGCGAATCGCAAGTTGCTTATTCAACAGCTCGACCATGCTCTCGCAAGCTATCGCCGCACTGGGTTTGAAGGCGCAGTATTGGCGGTTGATCTCATCGACTTTACCCTAGTGAATGATAGTTTGGGCCATCCTACTGGGGACCGATTGTTACGCACGGTGGCGGAGCGTTTGCAGCGCCACATCGCCGAGACAGATTTTGCTGCTCGGCTCGGTTCAGACGACTTTGTGGTGGTGTTAGAAGATCTCGGCCCTGATCGCAACGAAGCGGTACTTGCAGCAAGGCGCTTGGCAAATCAGCTAGTTGAACTCATCCGCGAGCCGATTGATCTAGGTGTTCGCCACCACACAACGGCAGCCTGTATTGGTATTAGTATGTTCTCGGACAGTGACAAGGGAGCGGCCGATACAATCAAAAATGCCGACTTAGCGCTGAGCGAGGCGAAGCGCGCTGGCAGTGGCGCAATACGAATGTTCAACCCAGAAATGCAGCTCTCCATCAATCGACGCTTGCATCTTGAAGCCGCATTACGTCGTGCGATTGACGAACGGCAGCTAGAGCTCTATCTGCAGCCGCAAGTCGATCATGCGAGCAAGGTGACCGGCGGTGAGTTGTTATTGCGCTGGCAAGACGACGAGTTCGGGCAGGTTCCACCGAACGAGTTCATTCCGGTAGCGGAGAGCAGCGGCTTGATCGTGCCGCTAGGGAATTGGGTGATTGAACAAGCCTGCGCGTTATTGCAACAGTGGTCGACCGATTCTCAGCTTAGGGAGCTTCAAGTCGCTATTAATATTAGTCCACGACAGTTCAGACAGCCGTCGTTTGTTGACTATGTGGCTTCCTGTTTGCAGCGCTATGCAGTTCTACCCGGCCGTTTAGAGCTCGAGATCACTGAAAATATGCTTATTGAAAATGTCGATGTGACTATTGAGCGGATGTCTAAGCTGAGTCAATTGGGCGTGCGGTTTTCGCTTGATGATTTCGGCACCGGTTATGCTTCATTGGCGTATTTGAAGCGTCTACCTATTTATCAGTTAAAAATAGACCAGTCGTTTGTCGGTGATGTATTAACCGACGTCAATGATGCCGTGATCGTTGAAACCATCGTTGGTTTAGGTGAGAACCTCGGGCTCGAAGTCGTCGCTGAAGGTGTTGAAACAGCAGCCCAAGAGCACGCATTGCGTGAACTTGGCTGCCGTAAATTCCAAGGGTTTTTGTATGGGCGCCCGCAGCCGATTAACTACTGGGCCGAACGCTTTACAACGTCACTGCATGTGGCGGCGGATGAAACTTAACGTGTTGCCGGCACGCCTGCAGCTAAACGTTGGGGTAAGGTCGCCAGCAACCAGCTCCGTAATGGGTGCCAGAACACCGCAAGGAGTAATAATCCGCTGCCCACGACCAAACCGATTAATGCCGTACTCACCGAGACCAGCCCGTAACTATTAAGCAAAGCGCTGAATACGTAGATCACATAAGACAAAGCTGAGACCATTAACGCCCGCCGGTCAATAACCAGTGACACGCCTGCTAATACTAAGTAGACCAAAATCGTAACCAAGGCTTGGACAAGCCCTACTTCCATATTGCTATCCGCAAGCGTAACGAAAATCGGATGAACCAACAGTGGTGCAGCCAGTAGGTGTAACCAAAACGCCACATCTGAACGGCGAGTTTGGCGCTCTAGGTCACTGCGATCCCAATAAAGTGCGATGGCGAACACGACAACCCCCGCAATAAACAGCGTCATTTTGAGTAGCCCGTCAGAGAAGGCAAACGCCCAAGCGAGTAGCGACACGATGAGGCCGACCGTGGTAGCGGCGCCGGCAGCGAGCGTGATCGGCACTCGGAAGCGGAACCAGTGCGCACACGCTACGAGAGTTGTGGGTAGAAAGGCGAGCAAAGGAGCGAGTGGCGATTCCGGCCAAATGGCGAGAAGGCTCATGAAGACCCCGCCAAACACACCACCTAAGCAGGCAAATAATAAGACGATGGAAGGCAATGCCATGCGGCGTTTGCGGGTAAAGTATTCAGCCAACAACCAACTTGCGACGGCGACAGCCCCACCACCTAACCATGGCGCGATGAGGTTCCCCAAACTCCAGAGGGCCGCGAGAGCTAAAACTGCAGCAATAACGACGAAAATATCGTTGAAGCCGCTAACCAAGCGGAAGTGCTCTTCGTCCTGGAATTGTGTGGCACGTTGGCGCTCAACGTAGTCACGTAATGCGTTGGCGTCCTTGTCACTAATCACGCCCGCAGTGACAGCGGAACGTAAATCATCATCACTGTACATGATGGCTTTCCTCGTTGTGGATCTGTTGCTAAACATTCACCGCCATCAAGAGTGGCAAAAAAAGAGCCGTTTGGCGAGTGTGAAGCGTTACAAACTATGTCAATTACATCCAGCGGCGATGATTTTGGGCGATTTCCTGCGTCCATTCCTGCTGTAATTTTACCGCCTCCGCATAAGGCAAAAACTCAATCGACTCGGAGCCAGCTGCGGTATGTAAAACTAAGTGTGCGAAGCCGAGTAAACGCAGCCAAGGGCCTTGTTCAACATCGATTTGCTGTACCTTGTGGCGCGGGTACCAGTTTTCATTGCGGCTAAAAACACCACGGCGTACCACGAACCATTGCTCGGCAGGTTGCGTGGTGCTGCTGACAAAACTGTAACCGTAGTTGCGCCACCGCAGAACCACTAGGATCTGCAGCAATAGCCAACCAAGCGCGCTAAGTAGCAGCCCAATGACACCACTTTCGGCGGCGAAAAACAGAACCCCTGCCGCCACAGGCGCGAGTACCGCCAACCACATGCTGGGACCAAGCAAGGCAAGGTTTGAAAGACGCTGCCAATTGACGAGCTCTTGGTCCGGTAAGCGCAGTTCTTGGCGAAAGCGCGCGAAAAAACGCGCATCGACCACCGGCAAAATAAACTGCTGGCCGCTCTGCCCGCCCGCTTGCGCTTGCCGCGGTTGTAATTGGCTCACGCGGACAACGCTGCGTTGCAGGAGGCGAGCACGCAAGTTACGACGTACATAAACAGCCTGCAATTTGGGGTAACGAAAACTTAAGGTCCGAATCGACAAAGCGCCTGATTTCGCCTGAAAACGCTCACCTTGAATTGTTAAATGCAAATCGTGATAGGTGATAAGACTGACCACGATGGCGAGTAAAAATAGCAATGCTAGACCGGCAATAACAGCGCCGCTGACCAACAGCCACGCATTACCTTCACTTAACCAGGACACGTTTGCTTGCACCCACGGCACCACATAGTCTTCAAGCAAATCCAGTTGGCTCATGGGGTAAATAAGCACGGCCAGTAGCACGAACAGCTTGTTATCGATAATCCCGGCGCGAACGATTTCACTTACGGGAAAGCGTTGCTCAAAAGTCGTCGGCTGATGTTGTTCAGCGTCGGTCGGCGTTGCCGAGGACGCTGGCACGCCTTCATGGACAGCCAGCATGCGTTGCCGTAACTCTTGTGCTAACGGCATCGTTAAGCCTGGAATCATCACTTCTTTGCCCGCGGAACCGGCGCTATCAACACTCAAGATCGTTAACTTAAAGGGACGGAAATACCAAGCTTCATGAATCTCCGCTTGTTGAATGCGCTCGTACTTGAGCGTCAGGTGCTGGCGGTTAAACAAACCTGAGCGAATATGCACCGCGTCCTCGGCTATGGCATAAAGGAAAAAGCGTTGCTGCAACACGGCGTTAATAATTGTAAAGACAAGATAGCCCCCAGCCAAAGCGAAGGGCAGCCAAACCGCATTTTTACCAGCAACGAAAACTGCCGCCAGCACCGGAATGAGATTCGAGATGTTGGTGACAAATTGCTTCAGTTGCCGAAATAAAAAGAACGCGATGGTGATCAGTGGCGTGCGTTGCCAAGTAAGCTCACTCATTGGCATTATCATCCAGCTCGGGTTCATTCGCGATGGTGGTTAATAATTCGGTTTTAAGTTGCAGCGCAAGCTCGGGCTCGAGTCCCGGAATGGTCAGGTCGGCGCCGCCACTGCCGGCGGTGTACATGGCGAGCCGTGCGATGCCAAAAAGACGCTCTAGGAAAGACTGTTTGAACTCAACGTGCTGAATGCGGTTGAGCGGCACGGCGCGAATTTTACGAAACAAGGCGCCACGCTTTAAGTGCATGCCCTCTGGACTGCGCGCGTAAGCGGTAAATAAAAAACGTCGTGACGCAAAAAACAAGCTAAAGAATAACGTCAGCAAGGCCCAAATCACCCCTGCCCACCAGAGCGGAAAGGCCTCTTGCGGATAGATCCCGGTAAAATAGGCACCAGCAACCATGCCAGCTAAAATAAGCATCGACAACAACGAACGTACTTGTAAGTAAGAGCGGTAACTCGGTTCAGGGGCTACCCAGGCAATGCTCATGTGATCAGTTCCTTGCTTGAAATCGTAAGAAGAAACCCCATTTAACAAGATACACTCGCAAAAATACAGGAGTAAGCCCATGAAAATTTTGATGGTCCTGACCTCGCACGACAAACTTGGTGATAGCGGGCACAAAACCGGCTTCTGGGCAGAGGAGTTTGCGGCCCCTTATTATTTATTTAAGGACGCCGGCGCAGAGATCGCTTTAGCGTCTCCGTTGGGAGGTCAGCCACCGATCGATCCGAACAGCCAGCAAGAGGATGCCCAAACGCCGGCAACAGTGCGGCTGTTTGAAGACGAAGCGGCCCTGGAACAATTAGCGACAACGTTGAAGTTAAACGAAGTCGATGCTGATGACTATGATGCGATTTTCTATCCAGGCGGGCACGGTCCGTTATGGGACTTGGTGAACAACGAAGTGTCACTGCAGCTAATCGAGAAGTTTTGGCGCCAGGGCAAACCCGTCGCTGCTGTGTGTCACGCCCCAGCGGTTTTAGTGAATGCTAAAGACCAACAAGGCGAAACCTTGGTCAAAGGTAAGAAAGTTAGTGGTTTCACCAATAGCGAAGAAGCTGGTGTCGGCCTGACCGAAGTCGTGCCTTTCTTGTTGGAAGACAAGCTAAAAGAGTTGGGCGCGAATTACCAGAAAACCGAAGACTGGGCGTCGTTGGCGGTTGTCGACGGTAACTTGATTACTGGACAGAACCCAGCTAGCTCGGAAGCAGTAGCACGCGAACTGATTAATCGCTTGCAGAGCTAAGCTTCTCTAGATGCATAAAAGCCAGCCCTTCGCGGCTGGCTTTTTTGTGCAAGTGTTGGGCGAAACCTGAAAGTTTTATTCAGATGTCATTTCCTGCAGACGTTTCTGCAATTCAGGATCTTGCTGCACACGCTGAATCACAGCGTTGTACTCGTCTGGTGACAAACCTGCGTCATTGACGGCAGCGAGCATTTCTTCTTGCGCTTTTTGCTGAATCTCGCGCTTTTTCTGCTGGTCTTCAGCATTTTGAAATTGCTGACCGTATTTTTGGCTGACCTGCTGCACATCGTTCATAGCGACAAGAAACTTCTCTAACAATGCATCAGTGATCTCAACTTGCTGTTGTTGTTGCATTGCTGCGCCCTGCGCTGCTTTTTGTTGCATAACCGGAGCTGCTGTTGCAGCACTGATGGCGATTGTTGCACTTATCGTGGTCATTACCAGTAGCTTTTTCATAAAGGTCTCCTCATCGAGGCGAATTTTATAGCTAAGCTCTACCAGCTTAGCTACCTACCCCGCGGACCCTAACATTGTGAATGCCCCTCTCGCAAGGGGCTTACACGATGCTTACTTTTTAAGCTACCAAAGATAATTAAATTGCACCCCGAGTTGTAACTCGCGGCCAATACCGGGTTCAAACGCACGGCCACTGCCCTGATTGACCACCACTGAGCCAACATAATCGCGGTCAGCTAAGTTATGTACCTTTAACCACGGCGCTAACTCGATATTGTCAAAGCGCCAGCTGTGCTGATATGCCATGTGCCATAAGGTATGGCTGGGCGCGAACACATCGTTGGTGTCGTTTGCGGCAACTTCACCGCGGTACTCACTGACCAACTGTAGGCGCTGCCGATCACTGGGTTGCCACGCCAATTGCCAATAGGCTTGCTGACGAGCGACGCCTGGCAAGCGCGCGCCATTGCTGTAGGTAGCATCCAAATAGGTAGCGCTAGCGCGGGTTGACCACTGCTCGGCAAGTTGCGCTTGGAATTCGAACTCAACCCCTTCGCGGGAGGTATTTTCGGCGTTGATATAGGTGGTGCGGCCATCATTATTCTGGTCGACAACGATTTCATTGCGCGTTTGAATATCAAACCAAGTGAAGCGTGCTTGGGTGGTCGAGGTTTGCCACTTCAGGCCTGCTTCCCATTGCAGATTATTGGCTGGACCTAAAGCCGTGTTGAGCCCAGTGCCGTCATTACGGTACGCCAACTCGGTCAACGTAGGGGTTTCAAAGCCTGCGCCGCGACTGACATAAAACGATAGAGATTCACTTATCAGGTAGTTAAGGCCGAGCATCCAACTGGTTTCATCAGTCTCCGCAGCACCGCTGTCATCAGGATTCTCAGGAATCACGAAATAATCGTCGACGGCAAACTCAGTGGCGTTGTAACGCAGACCACCTAGAGCCTGCCAAGCGGGGGCAAGCTGCCACTCAGCTAGAACATAAGCTGATTTTGTGCGGACCACGCCATCATCATTGCGGCGAACTTCGCCACGTTCACCAAAGTCATTGACATAGCCAAAGCGGCGGTCGTTTTGCTCGGCGATTTGCAGACCTGAGCTAAATTGCCAGTCAGGAAGATCTAACGGACGCCATTGGTAACTCGCATTCATACCGATAAAGTCACGGCGTAAGTCAATCACCGCGCCATCGCCGCTGAGGTCTCCGCCCGGAAACGGCAGGTACTGCTCAACATCACGCCAGCCGCGCCATAATGTCGCTGAAGCGGATCGCTCAGCAGTGTCGTGTTCGATACTGAGCGAAGCTTGTCGATGATGAATGTATTTGCGGGTGTTAAAAGTAAAAGCGCGCTCAACGGTTTGGGTTGGGTCGTTGCGCCATGCTTCAGGCGTCAATGAACTTGGGTCTTGCAGCAACGGCGCATTGTTATTGTCGAGTCTCAAGACCATGCGGGTGCTAGCATTCAGCTGTTGGTACCAGCGCAGCGCTACTTGGTGGCGCTCGGCACTGTTGTGCGGACGCGGGCCATCGGTATTAAACGTGGCGGCTGCAACGCGCAAGGCGCGGTCGCCGTCAACCCAGTCATGCTGAGCAAACACGCGTTGGGTGCTGTTGGCGCCAGCCATCAGATTAACTTGTGTTGCGGTAGCCCGCGGCGCGGCACTGCGCCAATCAATCACGCCCCCAGCGGCATTGCCGTACAGCGCTGCCAAGGGACCGCGAATCACCTGCACATTGTCGGGCTCATCTAACAAAATACTTGAGGTTTGGGCTTGCCCATCGGGCATACTCAATGGCACACCGTCGAGCTGTAAGAGCACGCCGCGGACGCCAAAGGCTGAACGCGCACCAAAGCCACGCAAGGTAATACGTGTGTCTTGGGCATAGTTGGCACGGGAGTCGCTTTGTACACCCGCAATTCCACCGAGCAGCTCAGCGGCGTCAATGCGTAGCCCGGGGAGTTGCGCTTCGGTGGCGAGGTTAGTCACCGCAGCAGGCGTTGTTTGCGTGGTCGAACGTTGTTTCGCGGTAATTTCAATCCGTTCAATAGGCTCATCAGCTGTTGTTTGGGCAAAGCTTACGGGAATAAAAGCCATACTAGCGCTGGCGACAGCCAGCGCTAACTTCGATGGTTTCAGCATAAATTACTCGTCAGCGTTACTAATGCGGATCAGTTTACCGTTGCGATCGTCGGTGACGAGGTAAATCGCGCCGTCAGGACCTTGTTCAATATCGCGGATGCGTTGGTTGACCAAGTCTACAAACAAGTCTTCTTCATGCATTACACGGTCGCCCTCGAGATCAAGGCGCGCCACTTTCATAGTCTTGAGCGCAGCGACGAGCACATCACCTTGCCATGCGGGGAACTCATCGCCGGTGTAGAAAATCATGTTAGAAGTTGCGATGGACGGCACCCAGTAATAATGCGGTTGCACGGTGCCCTCGACATGGGTTTTTTCACTAATGATGCTGTTATCGTAGTCGACACCGTAGGTTGCTATTGGCCAACCATAATTGGCGCCAGCCTTCGGAATATTGATTTCATCACCACCTTTAGGACCGTGTTCTACCGTCCACAGAGCACCGCTGTCTGGGTGAATCGCAGCGCCTTGCACATTACGGTGACCGTACGACCAAATTTCTGGCAACGCATCTTCTTTACCGGCAAACGGGTTATCTTCGGGTACTGAGCCATCAGGCCAAATTCGCACTACTTTGCCGTGATGGTTATCCAGTGTTTGCGCGTCATCCATCGCTGAATAACGGTCGCCTAGGGTAACGAACAAATAGCCCTCAGGTGAGAATACAAGACGTGAGCCAAAGTGGGCGCCACTTTTATATTTCGGTGCTCCGCGGAAGATCACTTCAACTTCTTGCAAGTTATTGCCAATAAGTTTGCCACGCGCAACTGCCGTGCTATTGCCTTCGCCGCCAGCAGGGTCGGCTTCGGAATAACTCAAGTAAACCCAGTTGTTGTCAGCAAAATTTGGATCGATAGCAACGTCGAGCAAGCCGCCCTGGCTTTTATAAACGACATCAGGAACATTCGTGATCGCTTCGCCGATCACGCCATTCATTCCAACGCGGCGCAAGGTGCCAGACTTCTCAGTAATCAGGGCATCACCATTGGGTAAAAAGGCAATCCCCCATGGGAAGCTCAAGCCCTCAGCAATTGTGGTGGCCTCAACGTTATGGCGTTCGGTTTGTGCAGTTTCTGCAATGGCGTTGCCGGCGAATACGAGGCTCGCAGTAGCAAGTGCCAGTGCGGCTGGTTTGAACATGTTGTGCAACATTATGTGCTCCTTAGGTTCTGTAGCGTATTCATTACTATAGCCAAAGTTGTGATTTGGATTGCTTTTTTCCGACGTGTTGCGACCGAATCACTGTAAAGTGCGTTCAGGTAACAGGTCGGCAATGATCTCTGCCAGTTTCCGGAACGTTTGGCGACGATTCGTTGTAGAGCGGTAAATCAAGCCAATGTCACGTGCCGCTTGCTGTCCCTTTGGTTGTAGGGCGACCAAGTCCGTACCATTTAAGATGCCTCTATCGATGGCCATTTGCGGAATAAAGGTCGCGCCCAAGCCCGCGTCGGCCATCTGCACCAAGCTGTGGAGGCTGGTGGCGGTAAACGGATTGATTTTACTCGAATCCGCGAGTTCGCATGCCGCCACCGCATGGCCGGTCAGGCAGTGCTCTTTCTCGAGCAAGAAAATCGATTCATCAGGTAGTAGGTCATAAGCCACCGGCTCTTTAAGGTTGTCGGCAAGTGACTTGTGCATGACTAATTTAAAGGGATCCCGGCCGAGCAAATAGCTTTGATTGCCTTGAATGTCCATTGGTAACGCCAAGATCAGCACATCAAGCTCACCATTGCGTAACAGCTGCAACAGATTGGCAGTTGTGTCTTCGCGAATGTTGAGGTGCAACTGCGGATGATGCTGATGCACGAACTTACTCAAGTCGCCCAATAAAAACGGAGCAATAGTTGGAATACAGCCAAGGCGCAGCGGGCCTTCCATCGTCTTGCCTTGGCTTTGGGCAAAGTGCAGGAGTTCTTCGGTTTCGGTAATAATCTTACGTGCTTGTTGTACGACTTCCTCGCCCATTCCGGTAAACAGAAAAGACTTATGGTCGCGTTCGATTAACTGACAGCCAAGCTGCTCTTCGAGGTTCTGTATGCCGCTGCTCAAAGTTGACTGACTGACATGGCAAGCTTGTGCTGCCCGATTAAAGTTCTGGTGCTGGTGTAGCGCCAAGAGGTAGCTCAGGTTTTTAAGGCTCGGTAACTTACTCATCGACTCCCCCACGATGGTGAAAACCTAATTGAAAGGTTCAATCATATTTTCCGATTACTATAATCCGTTTTATTCGTTTTAACAAATCCACTCCAACCCCTATCATTCTCCCCGTACCGAGATGGCGTAACACGAAACGCCACCCGATTTATTCTTTTTAATGCTTAAACAAGGAGCACACCTATATGTTGACCGTAGGCGATAAATTACCAGAATTTTCAGTTGTAGCTGCAAAACCAGGCTTCAACATGCCAGAAGAAAATGGCGAGAGCGCATTCGAAACCATCACTAACGAAAGCTTCTCAGGCAAGTGGAAAATCATTTTCTTCTATCCAAAAGATTTCACTTTCGTATGCCCAACCGAAATCGTTGAGTTTGCAAAATTGAACGAAGAGTTTGCTGACCGTGACGCAGTTGTGATGGGCGGTAGCACCGACAACGAATTCGTGAAACTGGCATGGCGTCGTGAGCACCCAGACCTTAAGAGCTTGAACCAGTACTCATTCGCTGACAACGGTTCACTCGTAGATGGTCTCGGCGTACGTGACAAAGAAGAGAACGTAGCACTGCGCGCTACCTTCGTAGTCGACCCGCATGGTGTAATCCAGCACGTTTCAGTGAACAACTTGAACGTCGGTCGTAACCCAGCGGAAATCCTACGCATCTTGGACGGTTTGCAGACTGACGAACTGTGCCCATGTAACCGCGCAGTTGGTGGCGACACCCTGTAAGCGACATCATTACCCCCACATTTGATGATGTCCCTTTGAGTGCCGCTTCGGCGGCACTTTTTTTACGGAGGAATTTATGAGCATTGCAGATTACAAACAAGGCTTGGGCGACCACGGTAAAGACACCAAATTGAACTTGTCGAGCATCTTCGGCAATGTCGATACCTCTGGCATGACCCCGACCCAATTTTATGGCACCGCCCTTTCGTTGGCGTACTCTATCGGTGACACCGATTTGACGGCCGCAGTAGAAGCCGAAGCTGAAGGCAAAATTGAAGACAACGTTGTTGGCGCTGCAAAACTTGCAGCCACGTTGATGGCGATGAACAACGTTTATTATCGCTTTTTGCACCTGAGCAGCGATAAGCAGTTCAGCAAAATGCCAGCAGGCCTGCGCATGAATGGTATGGCGAACCCTGGTGTTGATAAAGCAGATTTCGAGTTGTACTCACTCGCCGTTTCTGCACTAAACGGCTGTGGTATGTGTATTGATTCACACGTGGGTGTCTTGTTGAAGCACGACATCTCTGCGCAAGTGATTCAAAACTCGATCAAAATGGCAGCAGTAATGAATGCTGCAGCAACAGCGCGCCGAATCGCTTAAAAATATTCGGCAAACGTCACATGTTTGTCATAGTCGTAGGTTAGATTACCCATCGACTTCCCTGAGATCTGGTTGTTATAACCCTTTCGCCCGGCCTTCGCGCCGGGCTTTTTTTTGCTTCGTTGTTTGCTATTTGCTGTTCGCTGTTTGATAAAAACCAAACACGAGTAGCCCGTAGTTGTACTACGGGTTAAACTCTCCCTTTCGTCCATGTTCATCCATACCATGAAATTAATACTACCGTCAGCGAAGTACGAAGCCAGCTATTGCGCCTACATCACGGAACTAGGTGACGAAGAACGCTATCCGTTTCCGTTGGATTTTGATCACCACGACTTCAATGCGATGCTGGCGCGTATCGAGGCATTCCGTCAGGGACAGAACTTGCCTGAAGGCTATGCCGCAAGCACGACTTATTGGCTAATTGACCAAGATGAACTCATTGGCGTCAGCAACCTGCGTCATTACCTCACGCCACAAATCGAGCATGCTGGTGGACATATCGGTCTTGGCATTCGCCCTTCATACCGCGGGCAAGGCCTCGGCACGCTCTTGCTAAAATTGACTCTCGAGCAAGCTCAGCAAAGAGGCATCCACGAGGTTCATATTCACTGCGAGAAAACCAATCCAGCATCAGCGGCCATGATCATCGCCAACGGCGGCAAACTCCACTCCGAAATCGCCGATAACCGTCACTCCTCGACCATCCAACGCTTCCGCATCCACCTTGCCCAATCTACCCTCAGTAACTAAGCTTTCCTTATCGAATAACGAACAGCGAACATCAAACATCCAGTTACAAGGAGTCCCATGCAAGTTAACTGCGAACGCCTGAAAGCTAACCTCATCGAACTCTCTAAAATTGGCTACAACGAAGACGACCGCGGCATCTACCGGCCCGGCTACAGTGATGCCGATATGGAAAGCCGTAAATGGTTGCAGGAAAAAGCGAAAGATGCGGGCTATGACACCTACATGGATGGTGCGGGTAACGTGTTCTTTGGTCGCGGAGAATTAACTAAACCTGCCGTGCTGATGGGCTCACATATCGACTCGGTGCCAGCGGGCGGTATTTTCGATGGCTCGCTCGGCGTTTTAGCAGCTTTAGAAGTGATGCAAACCCTGGATGAAAATCAAGTGGTCACCGAAACACCGGTTTGGGGTGTAGCCACCGCTGAAGAAGAAGGGCGATTCGGCGGTATGCTTGGCGCGCAAGCGATCTCAGGCAAGCTTAATCCTGATTGGCTGATGTCGGCGCATGATGCCGACGGCGTTTACTTAAAAGACGCAATGGCAGCTCAGGGGCTGAACGCAATGGATGCGCTTGATGCCGCATGGCGACCGGAGCAACTTAAGGCGTATCTTGAACTGCACATTGAACAAGGCCCGGTATTATTCCAAGAAAACTTACAAATTGGTGTGGTCGAAGGAATATCCGGCGTTTTCAAATGGATTGTGCATTTGAAGGGTAAAGCCGACCATGCTGGAACCGCACCCATGGACATGCGCAGCGATGCCTTCATGGGGCTCGCCGACTTCGCCCATGAGATTGAGCGCATCATTGCCGAGAATGGCACCGATAAAACGCGCATCACAGTAGGTAAAGTTGAGCTTAAACCCGGAAATCCTCATACCGTGCCAGGTGAAGCGATTTTCACCATTGTCGGTCGGGATATGGACGAGGACGTTATGAAAGAGGTTGCGAATGCCTGTCGCAAAGCTCTGTCAGCTATCGCTCGCAAGCATCGCTTGATGTTCGAGTACGAGCAGGCCAGTTGGCTGGCGCCGAAACCCTGTTCGAAGAAACTCACCAAGGTGATTGAAGAACAAGTCAAAGCGCTTGGTTATAGTTATCAGCGGATGCCAAGCGGAGCCGGCCACGACACGCAGTTTCTTTCCGAAATAACCGACGCGGGATTAATCTTTATTCCGTCTGTGGGTGGTGTCAGCCATGCACCCGATGAATGGTCGCATTGGCATGATATTGAGGCGGGCACTAATGTACTACTGCATTCGGTAATGGCGAACCTGACTTAAGACTCAAGCAAGCCATGTTTGGCAGCAAAATGAATCAGTTCGACCGTCGTCTTCACGTTTAACTTTTTGAAGAGTTTACCGCGGTGATTTTCGGCGGTCTTCGCTGACATTGTTAGCAGTTGAGCGATTTCCTTATTTGATCTTCCGGCCACGACAAGAAAAAAGACTTCGCGTTCGCGCCGAGTCAAATTTGCTAGCGGGTGCACGAGTTCGGAACCTTCGGGGTGTTCGGTTGCGGGAAAAAAAGTTTTACCCCTGAGTACAGCATCGACAGCTTTGAGCAGGGTTTCCGTTGGCGCATCTTTGAATACATAACCAACTGCCCCAGCATGATGAATCGCATCGATGTACTCTGGTTCATTGTGCATACTTAAGGCAATAACTTTGCTGTGCGGACGATGATGAAGGATTTTCTCTAAGGCCACAAAACCATTCATTTTGGGCATGGAGATATCCATAAGTATGACGTCGGCCTCCTGGCGCAATACTGCATTTACCAGCGCCACGCCATCATCACACTCGGCGAGAATATCGAACTTCCCAGTCGCTGCTAGTGTTGTCGCAATGGCTTGTCGCACCATGACATGATCATCAGCGAGGATTAAGCGAATCACCGAGCCACCTCTGTGCCTGATTTTTGATAGGGCAAATGAATCTGCATCTCACAACCTTTACCAGGTGCCGTGATTAATTTAAACATGGCATCGAAGGCCTGGGTTCGATCATGAATACTTTGTAAGCCAACACCATACGTCGTTGTTTTACTGTCAAAGCCTTGCCCATCATCACGTAAGAGTAGAAATAAGCCGCCTTCTGATTGACTCAAAAAAACGTCAAATTGGGATGCTTTTGCGTACCTCACGGTGTTCACCATGGCTGCTTGCAAAATACGAAAGAAGAACAATTCGACGTCGCTCTCTAACTCTCCATTGAGAGTAAAATCGAGCTTTAAGCTGACACCAGCGGGCGCCAGAAGCTGTCGCCCGAGCCACTGAATGCCGGCCTTTAATCCCAAGTCTTGGACCAAAGTGGGGTGTAATAAACGCGATAGTGTACGTGTACTTTCAATCGCGGTCTTTACGTGTTGGTAGATTGCGCTCAGGCGTTCATCATCGGTGAATTGCGCTAACTGAGTAGCGATGCCTGTCAATTGTTGCCCGAGGTCATCATGGAGATCTCTCGCCAAGCGCGCACGCTCGTGCTCTTGCTGCAACCATAAGCGTTTAGCTAGCTGTTGCAGTTGTTCTTGTTCCGCATCAAGGCGCCGCTGTAGCAAACCTTGCTGTTGCCGCAGATCATCTATCGCAGCAAGCAATTCATTGGACGTTAATGGCTTCTTTGTAAGCTTGTCGTTGGCTGTCATTCATATTTTCTAATAATTGTTTGAGTGCGTCCTGCGCCAAAGCTTCCGTAGAAGTAATAGATATTACTCGAAGTAGCTCAAAATTGCGCCAATAGTCCGGAAAACTTCTTATCTTATTGAGCAAAACTTGCTGTGAGTTGCTGTCGCCACGTGCCGCCAGCGTGAGCATATACGATTCGTATAGCGTTTCATTTAAAATAACATCGAGGCGACGCCAGATTTCGTGTTCATCTGAAAAATCGAATGAATAGACAAGCTCAGAAAGAAGCTTCACTTCTAACAGGCGTGAGAGCGTAGAGTTCAGGACTCGCTCAGCAAAAACTGTAGCAGTGCTCTCGAGCTTGCCGCTTGTGAGCTGGAGCCAGTCAAAGGCGAGTTGCTGTTCATGATTAAAGTTTTCTTGTAATTGCGACAAAGCGAGCAACGTTTCACTTAACTGCGGCTGTTGTCCAAGGTGCAATTCGAGCTCGGCTTTCCATAATAAGCTTTCGGTAAGGCCTCTTGGGTCATTTATTTGTTGTGCCAAGTTGACTGATGCCTCAGCTGCAACAGCTGCGGCTGCCATGCGGCCTTGCGCAAAGTTTAATCGACTCACCTGGAGCTGCGTGTTGGACTCGGCGTCACGACTTTTATCAGCAGTATTTATTAGTTCCGCCAGTAAACGTTCAGCTTGCTTGTACTGACCCTGCATGATGAGCAATTGAGCGAGGCTGATCTGGATACTATGAAGAGTTGCCGTTTCGTCAATAGAACGCGCAATTTCGAGAGCTTGTCGCCAATAAACTTCGGCAAGGCTGAAGTCACCTAAGAGAAAGTTGATAAATGCCACGTTATTTATGCTTTGGCTACGAGCGTAGTCATCGCCAGCTCGCAGACGTAGGTCGAGTGCACGTTTATAGTGCTTCAATGCTTGCTGATAGAGCCCTTGTTCCTCGAACAACAGACCACGTTCATTCTCGATATGGGCGACAGCTAGGTCATCACCTGTTTCGAGCCCCAAGTCGCGAGCCTCACGCAACGCTTGCTCGGCGGCTGCGTAATCACCCAAAATTGCTGCAGTCGTAGCGATGTTGCTCAAGGTGGTAATACGCTCTACCGGTTGCGATTCTGCGGTTCGAAAAGGCAACGCCATCTCAAAATATTCGCGAGCTTGTTCAATTTCCGCCATACGCAAATAGGCGACACCGAAGGCATTGAGCACCAGCCCCTGGCCTTCACTATTTTCTTGTTGTCTGAAGCCAATTAATGCTTGGGTTAGCTCCTGCGCAATAGCCTCTTTCATTTCGCCTTGGATAATCTTCAACTTAGCCAACTCAAACCACCACATTGGCTGCATTGCATCAAGACTCAGCGCTTGCTGATAAAAGTCTCTTGCTTGCTTTAAATCACCGAGTGCGACAGCTGCCTGGGCTCTTTGTTCGAGGACATCCGCCCGCTGCGGGTAATCGATAATGAGCCGATCCAGGACTTGCGCAGCCAAACTGTAATTTTCGTCTAACATTGCCAGCTGAGCGCGGGCCTGTTGCCGCCAAAACTCGCCCACTTTCGGTGCATCAATCATTTCTCTCAACAGCGCTTGCTCTGTTTGTACATCAAGCTGTTGTCGCGCACCTTGTAGTTGCGCGAGGAAGTCCGCTACCGTGTCATTCAGTCGGAGATCTGCTGTGGTACGCCCCCTTATCAACTGTGTTCCTACTTGTTCGGCTACCTGCTGCGCCAGTTGCGCTGCGCTACCGGAGGTAAGTGGAATAGATTCGTTAACGAGGACTTCGTCACCTGGAAAACGCAGAAGTAACACCAGCAAATGAGGTTGATCAGCAAGGACTTGTTGGTCTAGAACGAGAATAAATTGGGCATCGGTGAGCTCGGCGATGCGAGCTCGATCTCGACTGGAGTCCAAAACTCGAATACCGAGTTGTTGGGTTAATTGATTCACCGAACGCGGCTCCACCGAGTAAAGCTTGGGCTCTGCTTGCAAGAGTAGATGGGTCAGCTGTGCAATGGCGACGGTGTCGACGTCACTGCTAATAGCTAAGGTCTGAACCTGTTCGAAGGATTGGTTTTGCTCTGTTGGTGTTGGCCAGGTAAACCATATCACCACAAGGGTGACCACCAGCACAGCAATAAGACTCAACGGTAATAGGTGCTTTTTGGACGTTGTCGTGAAGGTTGCAACACAATAAGCTAGTGAAGGCCGTTGCTCGGGCTCGTCAGCCTGTAAGTTTTGCGCCAGCTGCTTTAATTTGCCTTCTTTGATGGCAACGGCACTCCACGACTTGGCTTCAGTGCTTTCAAGTAGTAAGCCCAAGAGTTTACCTAAGGCATAGCGGTCGCTGGCATGGGTTGCGCGGTGAGAACGTGCAAGCTCAGGCGCAGTGTAGCCTGCGCTAAAATGTGTCGTTGGCGAATTGCCACCTTGCGAGCCGATGCCGAAATCGACGATGATTAAGTCGCCAGTTTCATTAATAATGCAATTTGCCGGCTTTATATCACCATGGATGATACCTACTTGATGGCATGCTTGCAGAGCGCTAACGAGTTGTTGAAACCAGCGAATAGACTGTTCCGCGCTAACTTTGTTATCTACAACCTCGGCGAGCGGTGTACCCTCGATCAATGACATCGTAAAAAACACGTACTCGTCTGTAACGTAAAACTCGTGTACACGAACGACGTTAGGGTGATTAATTTGGCGGGTCAAAAGGACTTCATTGCGCAGGCGCTCGATGGCATCATTTGATAGATGTTCATTAGCGACTAACAGTTTAAGCGCGCATGATTCGGCGAGAACTGTGTCATAAACCTCGTAAACGCGCGCTTGCCCTCCGTGTCCTAATAAGCGGACAATGCGAAAACGGTCGGCAAGCATGGTGCCTGCAGCTAAGATCTGAAAATCGCTGCGGCGCGTTTGCTCTGCCTGCCAAGGCTGTGTCGATGAATCGTTTACTTCAGTCATCAAAAGTCACTGGTTAGAGTTGAAGCACTACTTCTTCAACTTAACACAGTTAATGAAAGTGTCGAATCAATAATGATTTAACTGGCGAGTTCAGCAGCAGCGGCAGAGAGTTCATCCAAGTGATGATCCAGTGTTTTGAGCTGCAATTGAAGCGCTAACATCCCTGAAAAATTATCTATTAAATCAATATCGTAATCAGTGAAATAATGTTGGCTTTCGAGGCTATCAGCGTAAATTACCGCAATGACCTCGCCGTCGAGTTCAATAGGATAGGCGAATGCTGCTTTGATTTGCGCCTTTTGCACACTGTTTCGATCTTTGAGGGTTTGATGAAGTTGGGCATTATTCACAACATAAGGGCGCTTGTGCTCTATAGCGGCATTTATGAGTGTCGATGTGCCATCGAAGTCAGTCGGATTTAGCCAGCCCGGAAAGTCAGTTGCGAGTGCGAGCTCGCGTCGGTCATTGAGTAAAATCACTGCGCAGCGATCACTGCCAAGTATTTGCGCTAGGTTAAATTGCAACGCAGGGAGTAAGGCATTTATATCGTTTGTCGTGCGCCACTTGCCCTGCAACGATCGCAGTTGGCGTTGACTCCAAAGGCGTCGGTTGAGGTTAACAGTCAACTCTTGTGCAGTCTTCGCTTGCAGCACACAGGTTACTGAGCCTACTTGAAAAACTAAGCGCTGTTCCAAGTGAAGCTTTTGCTGCCGATTATCGAGGTAGGTCAAGCCGTTGGTACTATTCAGGTCGTGGATGCACCACTGGCCATCTTGAAAGCTGATCAAGCAATGTCGCCGCGATACTGTTGGGTGGTCGATAACGATATCGCAGGTTGTCGCTCGGCCTACCACGTAAGATTTGGCCTCGAATAATGAAATTCGAGGCGCAAATCTGTTTTGGAAGACACAATCAAAAATAGCAGGCATCAGCGTTTACCTGATTCGTAAGCTATAGCGAAGGGTATTCGCCATACTTAGAATCCGACCACGGATGTTCTCAAGATCACCGGTCGAACGCCACACATCTGGATACAATGAACCGTCGTCGGCATGCATCAATTGAATAAGGGCATTGGTGGCCTGTAATGCTTGTTGATAATAGCCATTCGAGATTGCCGTTTGAATGTTAGATAGTGCATCGTTTAGCGGTTGGCTTGCTACTAAGGTAAGCGAGCTAGAAATAGTGTTTACGTAGTTTGCTAGGCGTGCGACTTTGGTCGCGATCACAGTATTTACGTCACGCAAGTCAGCGACAATTATGAAGTCAGAGAACTGACCACCATTGGTGCGGACGCGATAACTTCCAGAACCCGTCATGGTGGTAATATCTTCAAAATCACCGTTGCCATGGGCGTGGAACATCCTTAGAGGAGAACCCGCGGTGTAGTGCAAAGACTTGGTATAAAGTTCAATCTCGTAGGCACCGCTAAAAGAAAAGCCCTTAGTTGGATCGGGCTCGACAGAGATTAATACTGGAAACGCAGTGGGAATACCGGTTAGCAGAGAGTCTGGCAAGCGATTCAAGATCGAGAGATCGTTGACATCAATTAGCTGTGCATTAACGGTAAAGTTTTGTGCCGTAAGGCCTACAGCATTTTCAAACTTAATCGTTAAGTCAAAGCCAATGAGCTCGGTCAACTGTACCGAGGTTTCGACTTTATTGCTCTGCGGTTGGATCGTTAATTCTAAAACTTCCGCACGACTATTCATGGAGGCACACATAAACAGTAGCGCCGTACAAAAGCCAACGAACGTTTTACTGTAATTTGTTGGTAGCATACAAAACCCCTCGTGTGCGTAACATTTTGTTACATTCGCTCTTTGACCATACTCTTTTCCGGTCAAAATGTCACCACTTTAAATAGAAAAGAAGGGGCTCAAGTGAGCCCCTCAGTAAGTGGACATCCTGTCCTGACTACATTCCATAGTAGTTGCTGAACAACCGTCCTATAGTGACTGCGAAGCCAGCGCGACTGATTTCAGTCGTCGGTGCAAAGCGAACTTCTAACTGCGGTTCAAGATCGAACGGGCCTTGATTTACGGCAAAGTTGACATTGAGTAGTGAGTAGTCGAGCGCAGTTTGTACATAACCCTTCAAGTGAGCTGGAATCAAGTGTTGATCAGCCAGCACCAGGGTTTCTCCGCGATAGTCAAAGGTAATATCTGAGTTGCTGTCAAAGGCTTGAGCTTGTGCTTCGAGACCGAGCGTTTGTACTAGCGAGTAAGCCAAATCCAATTTTTCCACACCACCTCGCGGGTTGAAGCTGCCATTATTGGTCAACATGACAGGTGCTTGCACTTGGTTACTGTCTTTTAATGCTGCGCCACTGACTGAAACCGCTTCGGCGAACGCGATAGAGGATGCGTTTACATCGTTTAAGTTTGGTTGTGCTTCGTTAAGCAGGTCACGATACTGGCGAATCGCGCCACCCATAACCAAATACTTAGCTAAGTCCTCACGCTTCAACGCTTGATCTGGACGGAACTTACCGTTGCGATAACCATCCATCAGGCGTTCCGCGACCGCGAACTCGATGGCATTCTGCTGCGGGTGACCTTCGATATCATCCACGCCTTCGTAACCACCACTTAGTTCAAAGCTTACGGTGCCGCTGATGACTTCGGGCACACCTGGGCCATTGGTCACATCTAATGGATCGGGGTCGACACCTGAAAGTGATGTTAGACCATAAACGTAGACTTGCCATGTCCCGGCTTGACCAGGCGCAGAAACACGCATGCCGGTTTCCAATACGGGTAGGGTTAAGTTACCAAAGTACTCGGTGCCATCTGGGGCCACTAAAACAAGTTTTGTGGTGTTGGCTAGCGTTTCAGCGCTAGCTTTTACCCAAGCAACATCTTCTCCAACTTCAAAACTGAAGGTTTCAGGTTCACCAACAGGAGCGTACAGCACTTCAAAGTTTTCTACGCGGTCACTTGGGGTGATCAAGGCATTGGCATTGAAGCTGTTCAAGTTATTTACGGTTTGCGCATAGTCCATGTCATAGTTAAGAGCTGCTGAGACAGCCGCTTTCGCATTGACATAGCCGGCGCCGACTTCCCATTTTTCATAGCCGGGCATGTTGGTGGCCGTTTCTTGGAGTAGGCGCTTGATTTCTAACAATGATAACGTTGGATTGGCTTCCATCATTAGCGCAATGATGCCCGAAACGTGAGGCGTTGCCATAGAGGTGCCTGAAATCATCGTATAGAAAGGCACATACTCGGTTTCGATGGCATCTAAGTCAGCATCACCGCCGTTAGAAACGAGGTTGGTGCTGGCGCGGGTTGAGATGATGTCAACGCCAGGAGCAACGATGGTCACCTCGTTGTTGTACGTCCACTGGCTGCCATCTGGCATGGTGAATGTACCGCTTTCACTTTTCAGGCCGCGCGATGAAAAACCGGCGAGTTGACCAAATTTATCGCCCGCGCCGACAGACATGCCCCATGGAATTTGGGCGTAAGGATTGTGGCTATCTTCACCTGGACCCGAGTTACCTGCCGCAAAGACAGACAAAATACCAAGTTTGTATGCTTTGTATGATGCGATGCTTACGGGGCTGTCAGGGCTAAATTTACCGCTTGAACCCCAAGAGTTACTCATAATGCGAATCGGAGAGTTAAAGGCATACACGTTGCTTAAGGCGTAGTCATAGCCGCCTACTGCATCGAGAATTGACAGGCCCGCACCAGAGCCATAACCAACAAGCTCAGCATCCGGCGCCGCACCCATATACTTACCGTCAGACATCACGCCTGAACCTGCGATGGTGCCGGCAACGTGGGTTCCGTGACCAACGTTGAGGTCGGTATTGATCTGACCTTCTAAGACGAAACCGTCAGTGGGAGCGACCAAACCAATAGCTTGGGCATGTGTTACGGCTTGCACATTTTCGACCACCGTATCACCAAAGAACAAATCTTGGTGGCTTGCATCAATACCAGAGTCATTGACCATAATAGTCACGCCTTTACCGGTAAAAGAGGTGCCGTTCCGCTGCACAAACTCATTACTTTGCAGTTGCTCAACGCCGGTAATCTTGCGCGCATCAGCGTTGTAGTATTCAAGCTCACGGTTTAACCAAATAGAGCGAACACCGTCTTGTTGCGCTAATGTCGCAATTTGTTGTGGCGTGGCGACGACACCGATAATGGGTAGTGTAGAGAATTGCACACCTTCGGTAAGTCCAAGATTAAGTAATTGCTGGATCTGTGACTCGGTGACGGGTTCCATCTGATCATAGGTAACGACAGCCATCACGGTGTCGGTAACTGCCAAAGTTGGTAGTTTTGCTTGTAGTTGTTCACCGATGACAGCTTCAGCCATAGCCTGGCCAGGTGCTGCGGCTAAGGTTAGGGCTGCTATTGTTGAAAGAGTAAATTTTTTCATTGTCCGGTTGTCCTGTATTGCTGATTTTTGTACAGAACAATCTTCGAATGAATACTGCTGAGTTTCTATGAGGGAGATCCCCCAAAGTTCTAGCTACAAAAAATTAGATTTGGCAAGAAGTTTGGACGCTTTGATTGATCTGGCGCACTGATATTCGTCAAAAAATAAGCGTATAATCTCCTTATATCTTGTGGAAATAGCTGAGGGCGGTGTACGGTTATGGAGCAGAAAGTTAAAGTCATGGCGGCGGATAAAGTTAAGATCCAACGCCCCGATCCAAACAAGAAAAATAACGACTACTCGCCTCGTAGCCGTATTTATGTGCGTGATGTGAAGGGTAAGCTTGAGTATTTCCGTCGCATCTTCGGCTTTCTCTTACTCTTTGTTTTTGCTGCTATTCCCTGGCTGCAATGGAACGGTGATCAGGCGGTGCTGTTAGATATCGCCAACCAACGCTTCCGCATCTTCGGTATGACGCTGTGGCCACAAGACCTCACTATTTTAGCTTGGATCTCTATTGTTGCTGCGTTCGCACTGTTCTTCGTGACAACACTGTATGGCCGCGTCTGGTGTGGGTTTATGTGTCCGCAAACCACCTGGACGTTCATCTTTATGTGGATTGAGAAAAAGTTCGAAGGTCCACGCAATAAGCAAATCGCTTTAGACCGTCGCCCTTGGGATTTCGATAAGGCCTGGCGCAAAACGGGTAAGCACGCAGCATGGCTCTTGGTCGCCCTACTTACTTCTATGACATTTGTTGGCTATTTCACCGACGTTAGCAACTTATTCACGAACTTTTGGACCTTTGATGTCGGCTTTTGGGCGATATTCTCGGTACTGTTTTTTACCTTCTGTACCTATGGCAATGCGGGCTGGATGCGGGAAATCATGTGTACCCACATGTGTCCTTATGCACGTTTTCAGTCGGCGATGTTCGACAAAGATACCGTGACCGTTTCGTACGATCCGAACCGCGGGGAGCCGCGTGGTCCGCGTTCACGCAAGGCCGACCATAAGGCAGAGGGGTTAGGTGATTGCATTGACTGTTATATGTGCGTGCAGGTCTGCCCGACCGGTATCGATATTCGCAACGGCCTACAGTATGAGTGCATCAACTGTGGCGCCTGCGTCGACGCGTGTAATGACGTGATGGACAAAATGAACTACCCGCGTGGGCTGATCCGTTTTACTACCGAACGCAACCTGAAAGGTGGGCGTACCCGTAAAACACGCTTCAAAGCCGTGGGTTACTTTGTGGTGATGATTGCCATGACGGCGCTATTGATTTGGGATATCTCAACGCGCAAGCCACTCGAAGTGGATGTGCTGCGTGACCGCAATCAACTGTATAGCATTAGCATGGACGGTTGGGTGCAAAACGTTTACACCTTGAAAGTCTTAAATAAATCGCAGCTACCGCAGACCTTCACCATCGAGGTTGATGGTTTCGACCGCACCCAGCTGAGCGGCAATACTACGGTAACCATTGACGGTGGTAGCATCGCCACGGTGCCGGTTACTTTGGCGGTACACCCTGACGATGTGACGCAGCGGGTGCATGATATTCGCTTTGTCGTCACGAGCACTGATGGCGAAGTCACAGAGCAACACGAAACGAGTTTCCTCTATGAGTAATAGTGAGGACGTTCAGCACATGGATGCTGCCAGTGACTTTAGCTTTTCGGGGCTAACGCCAGATTTAATTGCCAATGCGCTTGCTAGTGTCGGTGTTGATCCAATGTCAGGTCTGTTGGCGTTGAACAGCTACGAAAACCGCGTTTACCAATTCGTAGCTGATGACCAAAAGCGTTACGTTGCTAAGTTTTATCGACCGGCGCGCTGGAGCAATGAACAGATCCTTGAAGAGCATGCATTTACCGCCGAGCTGCTCGAAGAAGATGTGCCCGCAGTAGCGCCATTGATACTGGATGGTGCCACTTTGCACCATTTCGAAGGTTACCGTTTTAGTGTCTTCCCAAGTGTTGGTGGTCGCGCTGTCGAACCGGGAGATGTCGATCAGCTTGAGCGTATTGGTCGGCAAATCGGGCGCTTGCATGCGGTGGCCCGACAAGGTGAATTTAAACATCGAAAGCATCTGACCGCTGACGATCATGTCAGCGCTTCGTTGGTCACCTTAAAAGAGACCTCGCTTATCCCTGAGAACTTGCAGAGTGCCTTTTGGGCCATTGCCGAGCCTTTAAGCGAGCAGCTCATGCACGTCGATTTCAGTGGTTTTGACCAACAACGTTTGCATGGCGACTGCCATATTGGCAATATGCTGTTGCGTGATGACCTGCTGACCTTTGTTGATTTTGATGACGCGATGACCGGGCCAGCGGTCCAAGATTTATGGATGATGCTCGCCGGAGATGATCGGCAGCAACGCTGGCAGCAACTTGACGCTTTAGTCAGCGGTTACGAAGAATTTTGTGATTTTGATGAGCGAGAAACGCAATTGATTGAACTCTTGCGCGGTTTTCGCATCATACACTACATGGCGTGGCTGGCGCGGCGTTGGGAAGACGCAGCGTTTCAACGTGCATTTCCGTGGTTTGCGGAGCAACGTTACTGGGAGCAACAAGTGTTAGCGCTCAAAGAACAGTTTGCTGCATTGCAAGAAGCGCCACTGGAATTACGTCCAAATTTTAATTTTTGAGTAAATAAATACAGGAAATCAACCAATGAAGAAGTTGTTGTTTGCCGTTTTGGCTTTGATGATGTTCCCAGCCGCAGCGCAGCAGTTTGAAGAAGGCGTGCACTACGAAGTGATCGCTGAACAGGGCACTGAAAAGCCGACCATTACCGAGTATTTCTCGTTCTTCTGCGGTGCTTGCTACCGTTTTGAGCCGATTGCCCAAGCCATGGACGAGAAGTACCCAGAGGCATTTGAAAAGTCGCATGTATCGTTCATCAACTACAAAGGCCAAGGTATGATGATGAACCAAGCGTGGGCATTGGCACAGCGACTGGGCAAAGAAAAAGAAATCGCAGCAGCGATTTTCCAGCGCAACTTTGCGCAAGGCAACATGATTGGCAGCAAAGAAGACTTTGAAGCTATCTTTGCAACCAACGGCGTTGATAAAGCTGACTTTGATAAGATGATCAATAGCTTTGGCGTACGCGGCATGGCCAACAAAATGGACCGTGAAGCGTCAAACTACGGTGTGAACTCAACGCCGACCTTCATCATCAACGGTAAGTACAAGTTGATCCCGCAAGGCTTCAGCGAAAGCCAAAACTTCGCCGACGACTTTATTGCTGCGGCGGGTTATCTGCTCGAGAAATAAGTTTCTCAATCACCTCATCTTTATGCTGCCAGCGTTGGTTTAACCAGCGCTGGAAGCGTGCTTTAAATTCCTCGTCATTAAAGTAATCGCCAATCAGCTCAGGCTGCATTGGAATGGTTTCGACATTCACGTAAATATCTCTGAGTTGCCCGCTTAACAGGAGCCACACGGCTGGACGTTTGTTCGATGGGTACACAATCGTAATATCCAAAATAGCGTCGAACTGCTCGCCCATGGTTTGCAAAGTGAAAGCGGTACCGCCAGCTTTAGGTGGTAACAGGTGCTTAAACGGGCTGTTTTTACGTTGGTGCTTTTCCGGCGTAAAACGTGTGCCTTCGCAGAAGTTGATCACTGTGGTGGGAATATGCCGAAACTTGGCGCACTTCTTTTGCGTGGTGGCAATATCACGTCCTTTTAGGTGCGGCTTGCGAGCAATTTGCTCGCGGCTGTAACGCTTCATAAAAGGCATATCCAGCGTCCAACAGCCGAGGCCAATAATCGGTACCCAAAACAGTTGCTGTTTTAAGAAAAAGCGCGGCATCGGCATGTTGCGCGAGGCCAAGTGCATGAGGACTAGAATATCGACCCAGCTCAAATGGTTGCACAAGATCATGTACCAGCGGTCGCGGTGCAGCTGGGCATCGCCGTGAATATGCCAGTGCATCGGTTGCGTCAGCCGGAACATCAGCGACATCGCGTAGCCCCACAGGCGAAAAAGCCCGTTGGCAAAGGTCGAAAGCCCGCGTTGCACCACTGGAATAGGGAGTAATAATTTTGGTAGGCCGACTAAAATCACCAACAGACCAATAATCGCGGTGGCGAGCGCACCGAAAGTGAAGTTAATGATGACCCGAAAAGGTGCTAACAACAGCGTGAGCATAAGAGATCCCGACCAGTTAAGTATCATTTCATCATACGGAAATTAAAGGGCAAAGCTCAACTTTAATTCAGTGCTGAATGTGTAGCGGCAAACTTGCCAGTGTCGAAAAAAACAGCTACATTATACTGTATATTTATACAGTATTTGCGAGGTTGTTATGGCACACCCTTTACAAGAGTTGGTGCACAAAGGATGGGTCTGGCAGGGCCGCGAGGCTGCAGAGCAATTAGCACCAGATCAGTTAGTGAGCAGTGGTTGGGCAGAGTTGGATCGGCGCCTAGGTGGGGGCTGGTTGCGCGGAGCTGTGCACGAAGTCCAGGTGCAGCATCATTTTCAAGGCGAATTGGCATTGTTGCTGCCGGTGCTGCTGGAGCAAACGAAACCCTGCTTGTGGCTGAATCCCCCTTGCCAACCGTACTGGCCAGGTTTGCATTATCAACACCTCAAGCAAGCACCGTTATGGTTGCAAGAAAAGGATCAAAAACAAGCGTTGTGGGCCTTCGAGCAAGCTTTGCAAAGTAAGGCGCTAGGCGTTGTGGTGGCATGGTTTGACAGTATTGACGCCAGTGCCGTGCGACGCTTGCAGCAAAGCGCAGCTAAGCATCAGCAGCTTGCCTTTGTGATCACGCCTTGGCAACAAACCACCGAAGCTCGTGCTTATGTGAATCGTTTGCAGCTCAGCTGGGCGGCTGAGCAGTTGCAAGTCGCTGTATTGAAGCGCCGTGCCGGTTGGCCATTGCCCGCCTTTCCCTGCAATATTGAACGCCACCTACCAGAGCGCCGCCGGTTGTCAGCATGAGTCAGACCAAGCTTTGGTGGTATTTGCATGTGCCGCAACTGTTGCTCGACGAGCAGTTGAGTCTGCAGAGCAAAGCGCAGCAGCAACAACCACAGGTGCTTTGTACCAGCGACGGTCAACACCGGCGCCAGGTGGTGCAAGCGAATCGTGCGGCAGTCGCTGGTGGGGTGCGTTTGGGCATGGCCGAGGTAACAGCGAGTACTTTGCTCCCTGACTTGCAGCAGCGCGACTATAACGAAGCGCGTGAAACGCAGGTGTTACGGCGGCTAGCCCAGTGGTTGCATCAGGATATTGCACAGATTGCGCTGTATCCGCCACAAGGTTTGCTGCTCGCCGTGCATGATCTGCAACGTATGTATGGGGGCTATGCTGGGGTGCAGCGGCAATTGCAACGGCGCTTGCGTGGTATCTCTGTGCAGTATGTTGTAGCAGCGGGTTATAGCCCGTTGGTTGCACGTATTTTGGCGCAGTCGGGTAAAAATGTGCTGAGCACCGAGAAAGCTGCCTTGCAGCAGGCACTTGGTCAGGTGCCCATCACGCAAAGTCTCTTACCGCCACACCAGCAACAGCAGTTGCAAGATGTCGGTATTGAACAACTCGGGCCGCTACTCGCATTACCTGTTGCTGAATTAGGTGCGCGCTTTGGCCGCAGCATGCTGAGTTATATGGCGCAACTCAAAGGAGAACTGTTGCCACCACAACAATGGTACCGCCCGCCTTTGCGCTTTCGTGAACGCTTAGACTTACTGACCGAAGTCGCCTCTTGGCAACAGTTGCTCTTCCCTTTGCGGCGCTTGCTACAACAGCTCGAGGCCTTTTTACAGGTACGACAATTAAGTGTGACCGAGCTGGCGCTGATTGCCCACCACCGTGATAAGCGGCAAACCTTTGTGCGAGTGGCGTTCGCCCTGCCCCTGTGGCGACAACGTGACATGCTGCAATTGGTGCAGCTGCAGCTGGAACGCCAGCAGCTTAAAACTCCTGCTTTAGAGTTAAGCCTACGAGCCGAAGACTTTAGCGCCCGTGAAGCGCAACACGGCAGTTGGTTGCCAGCGCAGCAAGATGCGCATGCGCAGCGCAACGAACAACGACAGCTACAAGCATTAGTGGGCAAGTTGCAGGCGCGTTTAGGTGAACAAGCCGTGCAGCAGGCACAACTGGCGCAGGACTGGCGCCCCGAACGGGCACAATACTGGCAAGCGAGTGCCGTCGATGAACAACCAACAGCAACGGGCGCAAACCTGCCGCGGCCGCTCTGGCTATTGCCCGAAGCCGAACCGATTAATGTCAGCGACTGGCAACTGCAATGGGGGCCCGAACGCTTACAAAGTGGTTGGTGGGATGGCCAAAGCATGGTGCGTGACTATTTTATTGCGCTTGATCGCTGGCAGCGCCAAGGCTGGATTTACCGCGCTTGTGTGAACGAGCAGAGCGCAAGCAACGAACAGTGGTATTTGCATGGCTGGTACAGTTAACCGCAGCGTATCGTGGCGACCAAGTGCACTGAACTGTGTCACCAATTACAGCTTTTTATATGGTGCCGCACACCCCCACGAGTACATTGAACGCGCAGTGCAGCTCGACTACCGGGCAATAGCCATAACGGATGAGTGCTCAGTGGCAGGCGTGGTGCGTGCGTTTGTGGCAATGAAAGCAGTCACCGCTGACTTAACGTTACTGATAGGAAGCTTCTTTGTTGTGCCAGAAGTCGGCACTTTAATTGTGCTTGCACGCAATCGACGTGGTTATGGACAGCTTTGTCGCTTAATTAGTTTAGGCCGTAGCCGCTGCGCTAAAGGCAGCTATCAAGTTTGTATTGATGACTTTTTACAGGGCCTCGATGACTGTTTGCTGCTATGGCGGCCACAAGAAAAGCGCTTTAGCGAGCAAGTAACGCGGTTGCGACAAGCCTTTCCTGAGCGCTTATGGTTAGCCTATGCCCGCCATTATCATGCCAATGATAGAATTGAAGTCCGCACGTACCAACATTATCAGCGTATTAGTCAGCTCCCCGTTGTTGCTGTGGATGAAGTGCTTTATCCACAGGCCGAGCGACAAAAACTACATGATGTGATGACCGCGATCCGTCATCGGCAAACCATCACCGAAGTGAAAGCGCAATTACGGCCCAATGCTGAGCATTATTTACGTTCGGCGGCGCAACTACAGCGTTGCTACCCGTCGCAATGGTTACATGCGGCAGACGGGATTGTCGCGCAGTGTGACTTCAAGCTCAGCGAACTTAGCTACGAGTACCCTGCTGAGCTCGTGCCCGAAGGTCTTAGTGCAACGGAACACCTTCGCCAACTCGCTTATGCAGGTGCGAAACAACGATTTCCTGAAGGGTTACGCAGTGACGTGCAAGCGAAACTGGAAAAAGAGCTCAGCCTTATTGCCGAATTAAAGTACGAATATTTCTTTTTAACCATTCACGACATTGTGCAGTTTGCCCAACAGTGCGGGATCTTGTATCAAGGGCGTGGTTCAGCCGCAAATTCAGTGGTGTGTTACTGCCTGCAAATCACCGCGGTCAATCCTGATCAAATCGATGTGTTGTTTGAGCGCTTTATTTCAAAAGAACGTGATGAACCACCTGATATAGATGTGGACTTTGAGCATCAACGCCGCGAAGAAGTTATCCAGTACATCTATAAGAAGTACGGTCGTGACCGTGCGGCGTTGGCGGCTACGGTGATTCGCTATCGCTTACGCAGTGCGTTTCGTGACGTGGGCAAAGCGCTCGGTTTTAATGAGCAAGAACTCGGCCACTATTTGCGCCAAATCGATCGGCGTGATCAAGACACGCCTTGGCACGCGCAGTTGGCGCTCTTGCAAAAAGGCTTGCCAGAAACGGAGCGCGGGCGGTGGTTGTTACAACTGACCGAAGAGTTAAGAGGGTTTCCCCGCCACTTATCACAACACGTTGGCGGCTTCGTTATTGCTGCCGGGCCGTTGGCAGACCTAGTACCTATTGAGCATGCCAGCATGGCCGATCGTACGGTTATTCAATGGGACAAAGACGATCTGGAAACCTTAAAGCTGATCAAAGTGGATGTGCTGGCGCTGGGAATGCTGTCGGCCTTGCGCCGGATGTTGCAACTCGTCGCTGAGCATTACCAGCGGCCTCTCGATTTAGCGACGATTCCGACCGAAGATCCGAAGGTTTACCAAATGCTGCAACGGGCCGACTCGGTAGGCGTGTTCCAAATTGAATCGCGGGCACAAATGAACATGCTGCCACGACTGCGCCCCGCTACCTTTTATGACTTAGTGGTGCAAATAGCCATTGTGCGCCCCGGCCCGATTCAGGGGGATATGGTGCATCCTTATTTGCGTCGCCGTGCCGGTGAAGAAGCGGTGACCTACCCCAGTGAAGAGGTGCGGCAAGTCACCGAACGAACTTTGGGTGTACCGATATTTCAGGAGCAAGTGATTAAACTGGCGATGGTCGCTGCTGGCTTTAGCGGTGGTGAAGCCGACCAGCTACGACGCGCCATGGCCAACTGGCGTAGCACGGGCGAATTACAGCAATTTGAGCAGCGGCTTATTGCCGGTATGCAAGAGCGCGGCTATCGACTTGATTTTGCCCAGCGTATTTACCAACAAATTTGTGGTTTTGGTGAGTACGGCTTTCCTGAGTCGCATTCGGCCAGTTTTGCCAACTTAGCTTATGCTTCGGCGTGGTTTAAGTACCATTACCCTGCCGCCTTTTACTGCGGGTTGTTGAATAGCCTGCCGATGGGCTTTTATTCTGCCGATCAGCTGATTCAAGATGCGCGGCGTCATGACATCGCCATTTTACCCGTTGATATACAAACCAGTGCGTGGCAGCACCAACTCGTACCCATGCAGAATGGTATGGCTTTGCGGCTAGGGCTGTGTTTAGTGCGTGGGTTAGTTGAAAAGCAAGTGCAGGTACTGCTGGCGCAACGCCCTGCAAACGGCTTTGCTTCGTTAAGTGCGTTGCGGCAGGCGGGTGCCAGCCCGGCACTCTTGCAGCGGCTCGCCGCCGCTGATGCATTGAAGAAAATCACGGGACACCGCTATCAAAGTCAGTGGCAAACACTGGCAGAGCAAGCGGAGCAGTTGCCCTTATTTGCGACTGTCGAGAACAGCATAGCGACAACACCACAAGCCTCAATAACACTGGCACCGCCATCGGAAGTCAAAGACCTTGCCGCCGACTACCGCGTGCTCGGCGCATCCATTCGACGTCATCCACTCGCTTTATTGCGTGAAAAAAAGCTCTTACGCGGCGTGCGCACAGCTGCCGAACTTGTCAGCTGTCGGCATCAGCAAATCGTGCAAGTAGCCGGTTTGGTCACTTGTCGGCAACGCCCCGGCACGGCGGGCGGCGTTACCTTTATTACCTTAGAAGATGAAACCGGCATGGTGAACGTGGTGGTGTGGCAAGCCACGGCCCGCGCCCAGCGACAAGAGTACCTCACCGCCAAACTCTTAAAGGTCGTTGGTACAGTTGAAATTCATGGCGAGGTGATTCATGTGATTGCCGGCCGTTTAGAAGACGGAGCGCCATTGCTGGCGCAACTTGAAATGGAAGGTAAGCGTTCGCGTGATTTTCATTAAAAAGATAGACGAAGCTATAGCTCAATAATCATAAAGATAATTAACAAATTTGTTGATATGTTTATCGTATTACATTATTTTGAATAAAAAATTAGCAGGAATGTAATATGATTTTGGTACAGGGACGTCTACTCGCCGTTGCGTTATTGTTGTTATTTTCAGTTCTGACATCAGACTCGGTCGCTGCGCAAGGGTGTTTTGAGCCGATGGCCATGTCGACCACTGAGTCAATGCAAACATCTAGTTTTGGGTGTGAGGATGAGGTGGCGAGACCAGGTCCAGTTAGCTCGATATCAGCTTCTCCGACAACAAGCAATGACGGTAATTTCACCGTGTCATGGTCGGCTGCTTCAAATATGGAAACAAGTGGCTTTAATTCGTGGGGCTATCAACTCAACGAATACAAAAATGGCAGCCTGACACAAACATTTAATTTATCTCCTACAGCAACAAGTCACAGTTTCTCTGATAAATCAAACGGCTCCTACTATTATACGGTGAGAGGGTGTAATCAAAGCTTAGGTGTACCGCTTTGTGGCTCCACAAGTAGCGCAAGTAATACGGTCACGGTCAATCTTGTTGTGAGCATGCCTAGCTCCATTTCCGGACCGACCTCAACCGATACCGACGGAGCTTTTACCATTTCGTGGGGCGCTTCAGCGACGTCGTCAGTTACGTATGAACTACAAGAACGATTTAAGCCCTATGGAGCGAGTAGCTACCAAAATTGGGTGTCCGTTTATTCAGGTAGCGCATTATCAAAGTCACGCGCAAGTCGCGCAGATGGTGAGTGGGACTACCGTGTTCGTGCGTGTGGTAGTTCGCTATGCAGTGATTATAAGGTCATTTCCCCTAAAATCACCGTGCTTAAAAAGCCTTCAGCGCCAACGAATGTTTCGATTCCCTCATCTAGCGCAAATGGTAGCTACACGCTCAGTTGGTCAGGGTCGGTAGGTCAAGTAACACGGTATGAGTACGCCGAAAGCTCGAACTTTAGTTCATGGGTGTCGGTATCTACCGCGACCTCGAAAGCATTTTCTGGGCGTCTCGATGGTAGTTGGAGTTATCGGGTGCGCGCTTGTAATGCTTCTGGGTGTAGTCCGTACGCATCGTCCAGTACTGTAACTGTCGCCCATCCAACGCCAGCAGCCCCAAGTCAGGTTACGGCACCGGTTGAAACTTCGCTAGCGACTTATGCTATCAGTTGGGATGCAAGTACCTCGTCCTATGTTGACCGTTATCAGTTTGCGAGTCGCCATGAATCAGGTAACTGGAGTGCGTGGTCGAATGCAACAGGAACCTCGGGCAATGCTACAGTTGATCAAAGCGGCAACTGGACCCATAAAGTCGTCGCCTGCAATGTGTTACCCGATGGTTCAGCTAAGTGTAGTGCTTCAGCGACCCTTTCAAATACTGTAAATGTGCAGTTGCCCGCCCCATGGGCGCAAGCAGGTGGCACGGTTTCAGATGATCTCTCAGGGGCACTCTTCAGTCTCTCTCACGATCCAGAAGTTGGCGCTGTTCAAGCAGAGCCAGGGGTTTCGGGAGGTGCTGCAACTTACCGACTGCCGATTGCGGTGCCGCCGGGTCGCAATGGAATGACACCGTCTGTAGCCCTGAGTTATTCATCTCGAGCCGGAAACGGGGTCGCAGGTGTCGGTTGGAACATTACTGCCGGTGGCAGTATTCAGCGCTGTGCGGCAACGCCAGCGCAAGATGGCAATCGTCTAGCACCGACTTTAAAGGCGACCGACAAGCTCTGCTTGAACGGCAATCGCTTGATGGTTGTTAGCGGTAGTTATGGCCAGTCTGGCGCCACCTATCGAACGGAGCAAGATCAATTTTTGCTTGTCATTCAGTCGGGAAGTTTAAATGGTTCATCTTCCTTTACTGTACGCTACCCGAACAATCGGATTGGCTACTTTGGTACCACAACTGACTCACGCCGAAGTGTTATCGGAAGCACTGTCACTGCGAGTTGGTCGCTCGCAAGAGAGCAGGACGCCTCGGGGAATACGATCGATTACTACTATACAGAACCCGTAGAAGGTGAACATTTACTCAGTGAAATACTTTACACGGGGTTTAATGCGACACCTGGAACGCGCAAAGTCACTTTCCTTTACGAACCCCGACCTGACACGTCTCGCCGCTGGCAAGGTGGCGGTCTTCGTGTGAGTACTCACCGACTACGCGCGGTTGCGACGGAAGTAAACCAAGCCCCCGTTCGTGAGTATACGCTTACCTATGAAAGTAGTGCTTTCACCCAGCGCTCGCTTTTGCGTTCGGTAACAGAGTGTGCTGGTGGTTATTGTCTTCCTGCGACACAGCTCTACACGCATGCCCCAGCAATGAACTGGCAGGCCTCGGATTCCAGTAGCGCAGCGAATCGAGCGCTGACACCGTCCGGAGTGACCGCTGGGCTCGATAGGGTTAAGCAAAAGGATCTTAATGGTGACGGCGTGCCTGAAGCAATTTACATGCACGCACAATTTGACAGCAATGACCAGCTCATCGGCTTTAATGTCCAAGTGTATTATCAAGATCCGGTTACCGGTGATTATTCTCTTGCCTACGATGGCCTCGATGATGGCACGGCGATCGGTAACGGTATTTATCATTATGATAGTGGTGACTTGAACCGCGATGGGATCACTGACTTTTTCATTGTAGATAGCAATCGCAACGTCTCGCTTTATCAGTTTGACGACAACTTGCAACAACTTCCTCTCATCAGTACAAACTTAATGGTTCCGCAGTCGTTCGTTGATGCACCTGCGTATGTCGGTCAAACCATGCAAATAGTAGACATCACGGGTGACGGGCACCAAGATATCGCCTATGTGGATAGCGATGATGTACTCTATTACTTTCAAAACATGGGTGTTATCAATGGCGCCCCTGAGTTTACCGGACCCTACGCTATCACTACGCTTGATACGTTTTATTTTAATGGCACGCAGCGCCAAAAACCGCGCTTCACTGATATCGATGGTGATGGTGTGCAGGACATTCTGTTAACGTGGCAAAACGGCGTTTCAAGTCAGGTTCTCGAGGTTGCCTTTGGCACCGTCACCAGCGCAGGGGCATATCAAGTTTCAAGTCCTTTGGACGCATCGCAACTGGGACTTCCGACAAACACTTTCTATAACGAGCACACGTTTGCGGATGTCAACGGTGATGGTCTCGATGACTTTATACGACCGGTGAAGGTTGCGGGCGGCTTTGACTGGGCGGTGCGTGAAAACAGAGGTGATAGAACCTTTGACAGTGAACGCCTTTTAGGAACTGCGTTGGGGATCCATGAACACATCGCAGTCGACTTAGCAGGGAACTATTATCTTCGTGTGCAGCCGCTTTGGGGGCGAGGACTTCGTGTTGCTGATATCGACAGTGATGGAGCGGCTGAACTCCTCGTCGCGACGGACAGTAGCGACGACGTATGTGTCGAGTTTACTGGCAATCCCAACTCCAGTGGGAGTTTTGAGCCCTATGGACTCATGGTCTGCAATGACGATATGCATGAGCGCAAGGCTGAGCTTTATAGCCACCCAGGCTCAGAGATCGATATTGACTTCGGGCGCTACGATATCCGGCGTTTTAACTGGAGTGTGATCGATGTTGCACAAGCGCCCTCAGGTTTGGCTGTAGGCCGAGTGCTGTCCGACGTTGTTAGTGCGCCAATGGTGTCGTTTGTGGATATCAACGGCAATTATACCTCGGGGCTGGCGATCAAGGACGTTAATAACGACGGTTTCGATGATTTTTCATACTCGGTGATGGCCAGCTATGCACAAGGCGCCTCGCAAGGCGAGCACATAACTGTCGCCGGTACACCTTATTACATGGCTACCTTAAATGTGAGCCATACAGACGCGAGCCCTTCGGTTGCAGAGGGGTATTATGAGCAATTGAACGACGCCACCATCGGTGTCAATAGCGGAAAACTTGTCGATACGAATACGCAAGTGGTCAATGGTCTTGGACACACCTATGAATGGGCTTACCACCCCCTGTCACGCCCCCTTGGAAATCGTGCGGGCGGCGCTTTTTATCAAGTTCCGGGATTCGGGATAAACGATGAACGTTACGTCACCAATGACGAAGCACAAGAGCACTTTTACTTCACCTCGTCGATGTATGTTGTCAGCGACACTCTAGAGTCAAATGGTGTCGGTGGCCTAAATGAGACCGAGTACAACTATCGTGAGGCGGTCTACAACGCAGCGGGCAGAGGGTTCCAAGGTTTTCGTCAGATAATTGTCGATACGAAAGCGACCGGGCGCCGTGCGGTCACTGACTTCCATCAGATCTTTCCACTGACCGGCAAAGTTGAGTCGCTATACACGTGTTTGATCAGTGATAATGACCTGTGCACGCAACCTTTAAGTGAAAAAACATACAGCTATGACAACACGATAACAACGGCAGGTGGCAGCGTTTGGGTGTATCCCACGGTTCAACAAGAGCGTGAGTATGCACTGAATAATCGTGGAACCGTACTGAATGAAAAAGTAACGACTGTCGCAGATGCGGACGTCGATGCCTACGGTAACGTCGCGGAAATGACGGTGATAACCGACAACGGATTCCATGAAGTGAAAACGACGATCACGTCGACGTTTGATAGCAGCTACACCACGAGCAGCAGCTGGTGGCCACACAAATTAAGTGCCCGCACGAAAAGCACCGAGACCTTATGGCGCGCGGCAAGCTCTGCACCCGTCTTACCTGAAGCTGATACAGTGCAAACGACTACAGTGAGTTATGGTTATGGGAATGGTGGTACAACTCATCGTAAGCCGACGAGCGTAACAACCACAGCGAGTGGTACCTCCATATCTCATCAAGTAAGCCATGTTTTCAATCAGTATGGGCTACCGACAAGCACGCAGGAAACCGGTAGTGGCAGCACCAGTGATTTAACCCGAGTGAATAGTTTTAGCTATAGTTCAGACGGTTATTTTGTGAGCAGTGCGACGAATGATAAGGGGCATCAACAATCGCAGGTTGTATCTGCAGCTCACGGCAAACCCTTAAGTGAAACCGATGCTAATGGTATAACGATAAACTATACCTACGATCCGTTTGGCCGCAAAACTGGGCAAACAGTACCTGGTGGTGCACCCATTGAAACGGGTTTAATTCGTTGCTATGGCTGTGAGAGCTCGGCGGCGAGCTATTATCAATTCACCCAGCAAGAAGGCAGTCCCTTGCAAAAAGTCTTTTTTGACTTGCTAAACAGGGAGCGTATGACGTCGGTCACTGGCTTCGGTGGAACGACGGTTTATACGCGTATAGATTACAATGCTCGAGGTGATAAGACCTTTGAATCGTTGCCTTCCTACAGTACTAATAGCAGCGATGGCACCAGCTTTTTGGCGTTTGACGCTTTGGGGCGAGTGACGCTTAAGGAAACCGACCGTGGGGAAAACGGCTGGATCACAACCCGTTATACGTATAATGGTCACCAAACCTCGATTGAGGCGACGGACGGCACGACGCTTTACATGAGCCGTACCTATGGGGGTGATGGAAAGCTCGTCCAAACCGTTGATGCGCGCAATGGAACGACGCGTTATGCGTACGACAGTGCAGGTAACCCAATTACCTTACAAGATGCCAAAAACGCGTCAATTTATGCTATTTACAATGGCTTCGGCCATAAAACCGAAGTGCGCGACCCGAACATGGACACTCGGATGTTTAGCTACAATACCTTTGGTGAGGTTGAGTTTGAAACCGATGCTGAGGGTGTCGTGACCCAGACAATTTATGATGGACTAGGGCGAGTTGTGACCCGTAAGGTTAGTGGTGCTGTGCAGGCGTCGTATACCTACGACACGCGTAGCGGCGGCATTGGCTTGCCGAGCAGCCACAGTGGCGGCGGGCAACAAGCTGCATTTTATTACGACAGCTTGAGCCGTATGGTGCAAAAAGAGACGACGATTGCTGGCACAACCTACACATCACGCACCGAGTTCGACAGCAATTACGGTCGCGTGAAGGCCATAGAGCATGCTAGCGGCATTAAGGTGGCGTATGAGTATGACCCTTACGGCAATATACTTAAGGTGAAAAACGCCGGCTCTGGGTTTGTCTACCAGGAAAATGTACTGTCGGATGCATTGCAAAATATTACCTATGCCGAGAAAAACAACGGCACCTTGTTTGAGAGCCGAACCTACGACCAAGTTTCGGGACAGTTGAAGCAGGTGAGCGCGGCGAGCGCGGTGGGCAATGAGCTGCATTATCTGGCGTACTATTACGGTCGCTTTGGTAACCTCGACAGCCAGACGATGGAAAGCAACAACGGTGCGATGAGCGTGACAGAGTCGTACAGTTACGACGATTTGCATCGTCTTACGGGTAGTAGCTTAAGCTCAGGTGGCAGTATTAGTTACAGTTACGATGCGACAGGGAACTTAACGCAAAAAAGTGACTACGCGAGCAGTATGACCTATGGCTCGAGCGGTAAAAGTAACACTGGCAACGCGGGACCTAACGCGGTGTTAAGTGCGACCTTGGTGGGCGGTGGCAGCACCAGCTTTAGTTACGACAATAACGGTAATCTTATCAGCGGAGCTGGCAAGACGATAAGCTACAATGCACTGAACAAGCCGACACAAATCACCGCCGGCGGCAGCACAGTTAACTTTGCCTACGACGCCAACTGGCAGCGCTTTAAAAAGACGGTAAGCGGCAACCGCACGGTGTATTACATTGATGATTCGGTGGAGGTTGAGCAGGTCGATGACACCACCATCACCCGCACCTTCATTGACGATGTCGCCATCGTCAAACGCACGAAGTATGCGGGTTTGTCGCTTGCCAGCCATGAAATCACCTACACACTGCGCGACCGTCTAGGCTCGGTGGTCACACTCACCGACCACAACAACAACATTCTTGAGCACCGCAGCTACGACCCATTCGGCAAACCGCGCTACGGCACCATGCTGCCAAGCAGCGCCGCAACGTTGTTTGATGTGGCTGGCGGCACACCGTTCACGCTACGCGGCTTCACCGACCATGAACACATTGACCAAGCGCAATTGATTCATATGAACGGTCGGGTGTACGATTACAACCTTGGCCGCTTTTTAAGCATCGACCCGTTTGTTCAGGCTCCCGGCAATAGCCAGTCGCTGAACCCGTACTCGTACATTATGAATAACCCGCTGGCGGGCACCGACCCGAGTGGGTATGCGCTTGTACAAGGCTCCATTGATTGTATTGAGAGCATGGCTGCATGCGCCACAGTTCTCAACGGCGGTACGCCAACCAAAAACGACTTTAGCGGCGCAGCTGCGAGTAATGGCAGCGCGCCATCGAGCGATGGCTCTGATAGCGATGTTGAGGCTGAGGAACTGGGTGCGCCTGGGGAGGTTGGTGCCAATCAAGACAGTTCAGGTTTTGGTGTTGATGATGCTGCTTCCATCGGAGTTGGATTCACACCTGCTGGCATAGCTGCCGATATATACACAGCTGCGACCGGTGAGGACTTCTTTACAGATGAAGAAGTTTCTGGAATTTGGCGCTGGGCTGGACTAATACCGTTTGTTAGTGAGGCTCGAAAGGGTGTTAGTGGTGCGGATGCTGCCATCGATGGCATTGCCTCTATGCGTAAAGGTGATGACGCAGCCAGAGAATTCTGGACTAGCTCTACTACATTCCAAGGTAATAAGGTTTATCAAAGAAGCGATTTAATCGACCCCAAACGTGTAGACTCAAGAGGTAGAAGCAATCTTCAGCGTATGCAGAAAGGTTTAGCTCCAATTGGTCCTGACGGTAAATCGATGAACTTGCATCACATGACTCAAAGGCAGCAAGGGGCCATTGCTGAGATGACTCAATCGTTTCACAAGGGTAATCACAAAACGATTCACATCACTCCATCCAGTATCCCTTCAGGGATAAATCGAAGCGAATTTAACAAATGGCGCACTGATTACTGGAAGAATAGAGCCAATGATTTTTAAGGGGTTGCAAACGTGAGTTTAACTAAATTACATAAAGCATTTGATTTGATAGAAGAGTTAGGTGGTGATTTTGATGGTGAGAAATCAGCTTCATTAATATCCAAAGCTGAAAAAGCTCTAGGTTTTGGGTTCCCCCCAACATACAAAGAGTTTCTGTTAACTCTTGGGTGTGGTGATGTAGAAGGTCTCGAATTTTATGGGCTTATCAATGAGAACTTTGAGGAATCATCAGTACCTGATGCAATTTGGCTAACTTTAGACGAAAGGAAGTCAGGATTACCAAGCAATTTGATGTTAGTTTCTTCAACTGGCGATGGTAATTATATTGCGTTAAAAATGGATGAAACCAATGGAGAGAATGAAAACCCGGTTGTATTGATTTCACCTTCTGGCGACATAATTGAGAAAGTAGCTGATGACTTTGGCTCGTTTCTTCTAAATGAGTTAGAGGCAGTTCTCTAATTTATTGTAATCCCCCCATTTTAAGCAGCAGTTATTCGTAGAATTAATGAACCGCTTGCGTTAATTGTTTGGGCGGAATGCCTCCGATGGCCGTGTTAGGCCGTTCGTTGTTATAAAGCCAAAGCCACTGAG
>NZ_PIPT01000010.1 GCF_003987395.1 Pseudidiomarina aquimaris | reverse complement strand
ACCATCGGTTACGGACTGCCGGACTTCGCAGAGGAACTCAACTACGGAGTCGATCTATCAACCATCTGAGGGTGGTATCAGATTGATGGGGTGAAGGTGCCCCATCAACCATTAAATCCGTATACCCAAAAAAACTAAAGTTGTATACAAAGCTCTTTAATAGCAGCGCTTGTAGAGCTTGTATATTCAACTTTTACCCCCCTTAAATATCCTAACTCTTTTAAAATCAGCTCTTATAAACGGTTAAAAAGCCATCAAAAAAAGTTGTCCAGTTTTTCAAAATTTAAAATATATTTTCAATTTTTATGAATTTTTAATCTCACAATTAGAGATGCTAATCCTCCAGCGACTATAATGCGTATATAGATGTACCATTTTTAAGTAAGGAGACGTCACTATGAGTCAATCAACTCAAAAAGCCACGCTTTACAGAATGTCGACACCTGACCACCAATGCCCTTTTGGTTTAAAAACCAGGCACTTACTTAAAGCCAACGGTTACGATGTGGACGACAACCTGTTGGAAAGCCGAGAAGAAACCGACAAATTCAAGAAAAAGCACGACGTCGATACCACTCCACAAGTGTTTATTGGTGATAAACGTATCGGTGGGTACGAGGAGGTTCGAGCCTTTCTAGGAAAACCTCTTCCTGCCCCTGACGCAACCAGTTACCGACCCGTTATTGTATTATTTATTATGACGGCACTCCTCTCTGTAGCCACGTCGTGGCTGTCTTTTGGTCGCGCATTTACCGTACAAACCATCGAGTGGTTCATCAGTTTCTCTATGGTGGTTCTGGCCTTGCTCAAACTCCAGGACGTAGAGAAATTCTCTACCATGTTTCTCAATTACGATCTTCTCGCCAAAAAATGGGTGCCTTATGGCCGTATTTACCCCTACGCCGAAGGCTTGGCGGGTCTGTTAATGGCAGCGGAATTTGCTCATGTCATTTCCATCCCTATTGCGTTATTCATAGGCATCGTGGGTTCTGTCTCCGTGTTTAAAGCCGTTTATGTCGACAAACGTGAGCTAAAATGTGCCTGTGTCGGTGGCTCAAGTAATGTGCCGTTAGGCTTCATTTCCCTCACTGAAAACCTCATGATGGTCGCTATGGCTATCTGGATGTTTTTTACAATGAACTAGAAAAGGAGCGCTATGCGCTCTTTTTCTTAACGCTTTTTACGTAAAAACAAAATCTCACCAGCGGCAATCAATGCCATACCGATAAGAGACGCCCAAATAACCAGCGGATCGCTTGTCCATTTCACCCATATAAAAGCGGCTAAAACGATGACATCTAGCGTGATTGCGCTGACAAGTATGTAAATATTCGCATTCACTTTTTGTCTAAGATGTCGCAATACCCCCCAGTGGATCGCAATGTCCATAACGATATAAAAAATAGCACCAAGCGAAGCGATTCGGCTCAAATCGAAAAAAGCAGCTAAGATCATAGCCATAACAATGGTGTAAACCAGCGTGTGCTTCTGAATGGAACCTGGCATACCGAAATGACTGTGTGGCACAAGCTTCATATTGGTCAACATAGCTAACATTCTTGAAACGGCGAACGCGCTGGCAATCACACCGGACACTGTGGCGACAATCGCAAACCCAACCGTAATCCAGAGTCCAGTTTCACCGTAGACTGGTCTCGCTGCTTCAGCAAGCGCATAGTCTTTCGCTTTCACAATCTCATCTATGGACAGGCTTGAGCCAACAGCCAGAGTGACCAGAACGTATACTAGCGCGCAGATAACCAGCGAAATAATAATCGCACGCCCGACGTTCTTCTTAGGCTCAACAATTTCACCGCCACTATTGGTTATTGTTGTAAACCCTTTGTACGCAAGTATGCTTAAAGCAATCCCCGCTAAAATACCGCCACCCGTAGCTTCTTCTGGAATAGCCGATATCGATTCAAACTGAATGCCTGAGGCCCACAAACCACCAGCCGCTAAAATGACCAACCCTAAAGTCTTAACAAAGGCCATAAAAAACGAGAACGTTTGAATAAACTGATTACTCAAAATATTGATAAAAAACGCAAAGACCAGCAAACCCACCGCCAACAAAGGGATAAGCCACTGCGCTTCAAAAGAAATTAACTGGCTGGTATAAGACGCAAATGTCCGAGCGACTAAACTTTCATTAATGACCATAGAAAAGTACATCAAGAGTGCGAATATTGCCGTCACACTTCCTTTCCCATAGGCTTTACTGAGGAACATCGCAATGCCCCCCGCTGACGGGTATGCCTTGGCCAGTTTCACATACGAATAGGCGCTGAAACCGGCAATGATACCGCCGCACACAAACGCCAGTACAAACCACTCTCTTGCTAGCTGAGCAACTTGTCCTGTCAGTGCAAAAATACCAGCGCCAATCATGACACCAGTCCCCAGCGACACCGCCCCCCAAAGACTAAGGCTTCCTTTCTGATAACCCTGATGTCCGTGTTCGTGATCGTGTTCCGCCATAATCAGCTCCTGTGGTTGACGTTAGTTGGACCAGTGAATCCGGATAATTTTCCAGCCAGACTCCGGGGTATGTGAAACGGTTACAGTTTCATTCATCGTTAAATCAATCTCACGCCCGTTGTACGCCCCGGAAATACTATATCGAGAAGTGATCACAGCAAGGCTAGCCACTTCATATCGTGTTCTTTCAATCAGCTTGGAAGGAACCGCCTGGCTAAATTTGATATCTGACTTAAGATGATGAGCACTGTATTCAGCCAGGGACCGTTCAACGCCACCACCTTCAAAGATAAGCACATCATCGGAAAGCACGTCTTTAACGACCTCCGTGTCACCTTCAGTTAAAGCAGTTCGAAATGCATCAAGCACAGCGGTCGGCTCAGATAGTTTTTCGGCGCTACTGGGCGCTGAAATAAACATTACCGAGACCATAAAAACACTCACAAGTAATTTCATTCTTCTTATTCCTTACATTAACCGGGGGAAAACGCGCTGCTTAGCGCAGAGGCCAGGGTAAAAATAGTGACAGCCAATACCATTTCCGCCGTTATGGAGTTTTTGAGTCGCTTGGCGGCCGCGTTATCATTTAATTGCGGTACGAACTTTAATTTATGCAATGCGGCAACAAGGAGAATCAGCGCCACAAACACAAGTTTCGCTAGTAGTACCGTGTCATACGACGTAAGCGGCAGCTCTGGCATCCATCGCCCTGTTGCGCTACGATACATAACCAAGCCCGCAATAAGGAGTATTGGAACCGCTGCAGACATATGCACACCAAAACGCTCCATAATGGCTTTCGCTTTAGCAAGCGGTACCGACGTTGCCAGCTTTCGCAATGAGTTAAGACTGCCGAACCAAACCCAAGCGACTAACAAGTGTGTTAAAAGCGCTAGCTTTCCCCACCAGACGGCGTCACTGCCGTGACCAATACTTAAAAAGCTCCATCCCATGAGTCCAATGGCGACAACATATAGCACCCACTTTATACGTTTTAGCTTAACAACGGAGTAAACAATCCAAGCAATAGCAACCGCTATCTGAAGTTGGATGAACAACCCAACAGGGCCGGTCCATATAAACTGCATGTAGGTCTTGTCAATCATGCCGGCAAAGCCTTCAGCAGCAAAACTACCGACTTTCAGAAAAAAATACAGAAGGCTTGCCAGTAATAGAAGCAACGCAACAAGGCTATTCTTTCGTTCAGACTGCTTTTTTAAACCGGACAAATAAACGATATAAGGCGAGGCGGTCATCACCGCGTTAAGCCAGAATATAAAGGCCAACGTTAAAACGCTGGCCACACTCCAAAGGGTCATCATTTCACCTCAAAGCTAAAATCACCCGATATTTTATGACTGTCCCCACCCATTGCCGTCCAATAAACCGTATAACCACCTGACGCCAAATTGTTTTTAACAGCAATTTCGTACGCTGCTTTGGGAGTCATGCTCATCGAAAAGTCCAGCGGATGCATTTTACCGTCATCTGAGTGCAGCATAATTTTAGCCAGACGAACATCACCGGAAAAATTCATCGTAATTTCCGTTGGTGACTCGGACAAAGTCGCACCGTCCTCCGGGCTACTGGATGTTAGGCCGACGTGAGCGCTGGCCCATGCACTAAAAAATAACGTGGTACCGAAGGCTAACTTAAGTATGTTTTTCATGTTGTTTCCTCTTTGTTTATTATCAATTAAAACCAAACTCTGGCCCCAAGGACCACTCCTGTTTCTGTGGTGTCTTCACCCATTCGTTTCATTTCATCTGCCGTGTTCCCTAACGCACCGTTCCAATAAACACCGATGTAGGGTGCAAATTCACGACTGATTTCGTGACGATAACGCAACCCCACACGCAAGTTGCTCAAGCCACTTTGCCGATCATATTTGTCTGAATCTGTCAGGTTGGCTGTTAACTCAATACGAGGTTGTAAATACGATGTTTGTGTGAGCTGCCACTCGTACTCAGTTTCGCTAACAAATTGGACGTCGCCTTCTTCATTCACCATCAGCGAGTTATCCATTTCGAACCAATAGGGCGCCAACCCCATAAAACTCACGACAGCATAATTTTCCATAGACGCGTCCGACGATAAGGTGCCTCGCGTACCAATACCGGCCTGAAACGACCAAAATGGAGACACCAAGTATCCATACAGCAGTTCTGCACTTTCAAGGTCAGTTGGCTCACCGTCATCTTGAACGTTTTCACCTTCACTTTTGAAGACAACCCGGTGATAATCTCCGCCATACCAAGCCATCACGTCCCAAACGGCAACGTTCTCTTCCTCGTCTGTTCGCGTTAATTCCAGCCGGTCAAATAATACCTGCCCGGTGTAATATTCTTTAACGGGCTCTGGCCAGCCTTCATCTGCATGTCCCGCCATTGCCACTGCGGGTAGAAGTGCTGTAGTGAACAACAATGATTTAGCGTACATAGCCTTCCTCCTTATGCCACATTTACCACACGAAACATGCCCGCTTTCATGTGATAAAGCAGATGACAATGAAATGCCCAGCTTCCCGGTGCATCAGCGGATATCAGTAGTGATACTTTCTCGCTTGGTTTTAAACTAATGGTGTGCTTACGAGGACGAGGATACTGTCCATTTTCAAGTTCCATCCACATACCGTGTAAGTGGATTGGATGATCCATCATGGTGTCATTAACCATCACCAACCTTAAGCGCTCGCCGTGACGGAACTGCACAGGGCCGTCAACTTCGGTGTATTTCTTCCCGTCAAACGACCACATATACCGTTCCATATTACCGGTCAAATGCAGTTCAATCTGGCGCTCTGGTTCCCGCTTATCTGGCCATTCTTGGGCGCCAATAAGATCGCTATACACTAAGACTCTATGGTCAACATTATCCAAACCTATGCCCGGTTCATGGAGACGACTGGTCGGATTCATAGCTATCATGGCGGCAGCAGCTCCGTGACCACCTTCACTGTGCTCAATTTTAATGTTTTCCACAGGAAGCTCTTTTTTATGCATCATTTCATGATTCATATGACCGTCTGTGCCGCTCATATTCATCATACCTTTCTCTTCCTTATTTCCTGACATCGCCATGGCCCCCATTCCCATCGCGGCCATACCACGTTCAGGCACCGCGCGTAACTCAGGAACTTCTGCTTCAAGGCCAATTTCTGGTGTTAATGTGCCTCTGACATAGCCACTACGGTCAAAGCTCTCCGCAAAAATCGTATAAGCCTTGTTATGCTTTGGCTGAACAATGACATCATAGGTTTCAGCCACTCCGATACGAAACTCATCAATAGACACAGGCTTCACCGGTTGACCATCTGCCGCCACTACAGTCATCTCTAGACCAGGAATACGTACATCGAAATAACTCATTGCTGAACCGTTAATGATACGAAGGCGTACTTTTTCACCAGGCTTAAACAATGCTGACCAGTTCATCTGTGAATCGCGGCCATTCATCAGGTAGGTATAAGTACTGCCCGTCACATCCGCAATATCACGGGGGCTCATTCGCATTTGCCCCCACATTTCTCGTTGCTTCCAGGTTTTCTCTAACCCTTGCTGTCGCACGTCCTCGAAGGTCTCAAATATCGTACGTTTTTGATAGTTATAGTACCCCTCCGCAACTTTCAAGTTACGAAACACGGTATCCGGATCTTCGAATGTCCAGTCGCTGAGAATAATGGTATGTTCTCGATCAGCACCAATGTCTCCGTCTTTCGGTTCAATCACTAACGGCCCCAGGTGTCCCAATTGCTCCTGCAAACCGGAATGGCTGTGATACCAATAAGTTCCGTTTTGCTCGACATCGTAGCGGTATTTGAACGTTCGTCCTGGCTTTATCCCTTCGAAAGATACGCCAGGCACGCCATCCATATTCTCCGGCAATATAATTCCGTGCCAGTGAATTGACGTGTCTTCCGACAACCGGTTAGTCACATTTAGCTTTGCTCGCTGCCCTTCTTTTAAACGAATCAAAGGGCCCGGCATTTGGCCATTGATGGTTATTGGTGTTCCTAATTTATTTCCCACGAGCAGTGGGGACTTTGCAATGGTCAGATCAATCTCATCGTTTGTCAGGATCTGATCTTTAAAACTGCGTCCCTGAGGAGCAGCCCAAGTTGGTGCTACTTTGGCGATTGCTAAAGCAGACGCCACAGTGAATGCAGATTTAATAAACTTTCGACGCCCTTTGTTAAACTCATTGCTCATTATGACGCTCCTCTTTTGAGGTTAAATTTTGATAACGTTGAACGTCCTGTTCCTTACCAGACGGCTCATCAGAAACCGATGATTTAAACCCTTTAATCGCACTACCAAGATCGGAGCCCAGGGTTCGTAGCTTTTTGCTACCAAAAAGAAGGATGACAATAACTAGTATAATTCCTAGCTGAACCATACTCAAACCGCCAAATCCCATAGCTAAAGCCCTCCATTTGAGAGTGCTTGCTGCTGCTCTAAACTTGCTATCTGCTTATAAGGTGTAATTGAACCGTCCTCTTTGATTTCATAGACCGTATACGGTTGAAACCGAGTACCCATTTCCATACCAACAGACCCTACCGGCATGCCAGGAACAGTTAATCCAATGCCATTGGCTGACTTTTTCCCAGCTAAATAATGAGAAACCAATGTAGGAGGAACGTGCCCCTCAAAGACATAGCCATTACTAGAAATAGCGGTATGACAGGATTGGACCTCGGCACTAATACCGGCATCACGTTTTCGTTGGGTCAAGTTGTTCGGATGTTGTACGGACACACTAAAGCTATCCGGTAAAGCTTGTAACCACTTTTCACAGCAACCGCAGTTGGGATCTTTTAGAACGGTTAGTTGCTGCTCTTCTACATCGGTTGCAGATACAGACACGGAAAACAGCATCGCCAAAACAGCGATATTGCGTTTGATAGACATAATTATTCACCGATTAATAAGTTTTAAGGGAACACGCCGAGCGTGTGCTGAATTTTTAGTAACTTATTAACCGATAATTATTGGAGGGCGGAACAAATTAGACGTGTGTTTAGCACGAATGGAGGTGTCAACGGGCGCATCGACTTTGGCAGAGAGATTAACTGCAGTGGCATTAACCGAAGAAGACTGTCCGACAAACAAAACCGAGCCGCCGGAGCAATGCCGAATGGTCATGTCAGCACAGCACGAGTTATTCTTTTGCGCCTCATGTTCACAATCGCTTGCGTCTGCTTCCTGCATCATGCTGTGCTGCATTTGCCCGTCATCATGGCATGCGTGAGCATCTGCCGTTTGCGAAAACGACATCGACACCAATAGCACTGTCATTAATAACAGAATTCGAATTAGCACGAGCACCCTGCTTTTTGCAATTTAATAAACTTTAGTCTAACGTCATTTTTACGCATGTCAAATAAGGAGCAGATAATGATGAATCACGAAATGTTCGCAGGTATGGGCTTTCTATGGATGCTGATTGTGGGAGCTATTTTTATTGTTCCCGCATGGCGTATCTGCCAACGAATTGGCTATCCTGGCCCATTGGGTTTATTAATCGTCGTCCCTTTTGCAAACATAGTGCTTCTGTATTTCATTGCTTTTGGGCCATGGAAAAGTGTTGATAAATAACAAATTCACTTTAACCAAAGTGACAGGTATAGCTGCTCACCTCTAGCTAAGTGGCCAAATTTATTGGCCACTCTACTTTACAAAAGTTATAGCCCATTATTAGCTATCTCCCAATTGCTGGGCGAGCATTAGGTCTACTGAAAAATTAAAGCTGAAGTTTTAGTAACAAGGTAAGTAACACGCTTGAACCTTAATATTTTTTATCCACGATAAAACAATAAGTTATTAGATCCAATCGATTCCGCCTCCGTTCCTCGCCTTTCATCTCTTACGCATAAACCTTGCTAATAGGGCCAATAGTTTGGGGAGGGACATTTTGCTGGATAAGGATCTTGCCGTCAGCCAAGTTCCAGTCGACCAACCAGAATTTCTGAACTATGTCAGCGCTGTGGTAGGGTTGCAACACAACGTACCCATAACCAAGAAGATAGAAGATGGAACTCAGCGGAACCTTTCAAATCACTGACTGGCAAGAAAACGTCGATAAAGAATTAAGCGATGGTGCTAAATTAAGCACCGCCGTTGTCCAACAAAGCTACACTGGTGACCTCACTGGTAGCAGTGAAGTGCGTTATCAGCTCTGCTATGACGCTCATGGCGATGCCATCTTCGTCGGCTTTGAAACCCTTACGCTTAACGCCGACCACGCGCCAGCGATCCTTGTTTTGCAGCATAGTGGCGCATTCAAAAACGGGATTGCCTCAAGTCAGTTTACCGTCGTTGCCAGCAGCGCCGATGCTTCCTTGCTCGGCAGAAGTGGCAGCTTTAAGTCGACGGAAGGTGGCAAAGCTGAGTATCAGTTGTGCATGCCACGTATAGGATAATTATTGCTTGGGTCCTTAATCCACCCCAGACCGCGCGTTAAGGTTGCCAAATCGGGTCGAACGAATGGATTATTCGATATATCGACAACCTGAACTCGGCCGTCTTCGTTAATGACATAAAGCGCTGGCTCAGCAAACGGATGGTCCGTTTCTTCAGGAGAGCGCGGATCCGAGATATAAGCACCTAACGCTTTCATCTGCTCGGTCGAAAGCCCGTAGGCAATTGGGAAGTTAATCTCAAGACTTGCCATGTGACTTTCCAATTGGGCTTTGCTGTCACCTGAAACTGCAATAAGGTCAACTTTGATGTCCTTTAATTGATCAACAAAACGCGTCAATTGGTTCAAATACTTTGTACACATTGGACAATGTCGACCGCGATATACAACAACGAGACGCCAATCAAATCCCTGACCCGGTTTGCCGATTTCTACTTCAGTGCCGTCAAGCGTCGGTAGATTTATAACCGGAAACTCTGCACCCGGATGAATTTTCTGAGTATAGTTTGACATGTCATTCGCTCCTTAGAAGTTCTCGTGAAGGTGTTGCTTAAAGCGTTCGAAGTCTTTCTCGGGCTCGGCATTTTTCATAACGTCATAAGCCATGAAAGTCGGCATAGGCTGCATGTCGAAAAACTTGAAATTCATGTGCATCGGGAACATAAGATCATCGACACTTTTGCCCTCAAAGAACTCATCGGGATCATTAAAACTCTCAGCCGGTGCATTGGCCGTCAACGAGAGCATGTACTTGGTGTCACTTAAGGTACCTCCGCGACCATAATTTTTCTTCGGTGCGTCTTCTGAACGCCCGTCACCATTACACATTGCCCCGCCCATGCCAGCGGTATAAACATCATCCATATACTTTTTGAATGACCAAGGTACGCCCATCCAGTTTACCGGCGACTGCAAGATCACAATATCAGCCCAAGTATGATCGGCTAGCGCCTGTTCAACATCGTATCCCTCCGAAGGCTTAACGGTTTTCACAGTATAGCCTTTGTCCTCTAACTCCCGCTCGGCAAGCTCAACCATGGCTTGGTTTAAATTTCCCTCGGCGAAGGGGTAGTAGTGGTGGGCATTAATTATTAAAACGTTCTTCATCGTTGGTTCCTTAAAGCAAAATAAAGTCAATAGAGAGTATGGTATTGCCTAAAAAACCAAAATCAACTAGTATACTTTTGGTAACCTGTTAAGCAAAAGCGAGTTCGAAGTGGAAAGTTCAATAAAGACAGATAGTAAGGGAAGAAAAACGGTCGAGAAACCATGCTTGGAGCCGTGCGCGATCGAAAAAGGAATGCGCTTAATTGGCAGTAAATGGACGGGATCGATTCTCTATCATTTGAAAGACGAGCCAGTTCGATTCAATGACCTGGCACGGATGCTCGGTGGCGCCAGCAAGAAAATGATTGACCAGCGCCTGAAAGAATTGGAAAGCCGTGGAATGGTTACGCGCACCGTATTGAATGAACGCCCGATCGCAGTCACTTATCAACTCACCGACTTTGGCGCCAGTGCTTTGAGTATTCTTGAACAAGTGCGCGTTTGGTCTGAGTCACATCAAATCGAGCTTTAGCTTAGAGCGCCCATTCCTCACGCTTGGCGACAAAGAAATCAAGAAAGGCTCGCACCTTTGCCTGCACCGGGCGTGAGGGGTGGTAGTAAGCGTAGACCTCTGCCCCCTCCCACCAATGTTCTTCGAGTACAGGGCAAAGGTGTCCGTCATCCACTAGGTCACGAATTGCTTGGGTTGTAGCGGGAGCATTGATAAGCCCAAGCCCGGCCTCGGCAAGCTCTATGTGACCGGCGACGGTTTTGATTTGGCTTTGCGGCGTTACATAGTGTGGCTGTCCATTTTCATCCTTTGCCACTAATACGTTGCTTGGCTGGTTATGCAAATAGCCAATGACGTTGTACGCTTCGAGATCAGCCAGCGTTTCTGGAGTACCCATCTTTTTTAAATAGGCTGGCGATGCGTAAATCCCATAAGGCGACGACCACAATGTACGGCGCTTTAAGCCTGGATAGCGCTGCCCCAAGTAAGGTCCTACCGCCCAGAAAACATCAAAATCATCATCAATAACGTCAATAAGCGACTCTTTTACGTCAATCGCAATGCCAAGTTCGGGGTACTGCTCGCAAAATTCGGCAAGCCATGGAACTATGGTCTCGGTGATAACCTCATTGGATTGACATACTACCCGAAGCTCACCCCGTACTGTGGATTCGTGACGCTCCCCCCAGTTCTTAAGCTCTTGGTAATGCTCCAAAAAGTCTTCGGCTTTCTTTTTAAATCCAATGCCGAACTCGGTGAGAACCAATTGCCGCCGCGTACGAATGAACAGAGCTTGGTTGAGCTCGGCCTCAAGCCTGCCAATAACCTTGCTGATCGCCATAACCGTCTTCGCCTCAGCTTCGGCAACACGCGACATGTTTCCGGTTTCAGCAACTTTACAGAATATGCTCAGATCTCTGGGATGCAGCACTTATAAACCTTTAGTTTAGTTTTTATATATTTTTAATACATTTATTTATTAACTACAAGTAAATAGGCTTAACACACGACCAAACCTACTTAGTGCGGAGTATTTATGATCTTTCAAGCAACTGAATGGCTTATGTTAGCCAGTATTATTGCCATGCCACTTTATAGTCTATGGGAAGCCGACCGCGTAAAAAATGCGGTACTCTCCGGAACGAAAACACGCGTGCGAGCCTATCAAGAAGCGATGCTTTTTATGTGGTTGCCAACCTTGCTTTTACTGGCTTTGGTTGCATACGGTGAAGTTTCAGCTACGACCCTAGGACTTAAATGGCAAGGTCACCTCGCTAATTGGCTCGGAATCGGATTCGTGGGAGCCATCGCGATTTACTTTCTTTACTCGGCAACCTCGCTCTCAAAAAACGCCGAGCTGTGCGACCAATACCGCCAAGCGGCACAAAGCCACGACTGGATGTTGCCAACTAATAAACGCGAGCTTCAGTGGTTTACAGCAGGTTTGTCGATATCTGCGGGCGTCTGCGAGGAACTACTGTTTCGAGGTTTTCTAATCGGTGTAATGAGTCATGAAGTCGGCGTGTCCGCAAGTCTCGTCGTCAGCAGTCTGCTATTTGGCATTTGCCACCTTTACCAAGGGTGGACGAACGTGCTGCGCACCGGCGTAATTGGCTTGGTTCTCGGTGTAATTTTCATTTTGACCGAGTCGCTGTGGGTGGTAATTACGTTGCATGCATTAGTCGACGTTTATGGTGGGTTTGTCGGGTATATTTTGAATCAGACTAGCAAAGACATTGTGAATACCAGCATAGACTCGAAACTCACAAAGTCACGACCGTAAGGTTTCAATACGTTTCATAAGCTTAATCTCGTAATCACTCCGGTACGGCATACATAGGGCAAAAACAAAATAGACAATAGCACCGAGACCTAAGCAAAGTGAGCTTACCAAAAATACGACCCGTAGGCCGTTCTGATTGACATTGAGTTTATAGGCAAGACCTTTGCAAACACCGAGAAACACGCTGTCTGACGATTTGAAAAGTGGAACCTTAGCGCTGTCTTTGCGGAGGCGGTAGAAAACACGCTTTTCAAAGTCCCATTTTGGCTCTAGGGGGATCAGCAGCCAAGCAACGGCATAGCACGAAATAACTAATGCCGGCGCAAAGAAACATAAAAGCAGGGTGAGCAATCGTACGACGAGTTTATCGACCTTAAAATAGCTAGCTATGCCAGCGCAGACACCGCCAAGCAAACGACCTGAAGATTTCCGTACAAAATAGTCGTTACTCATTTTCACCTCCAGACCTGCTTTGCTTTAACATCGGTGCCTTTCATTACCACTCCAGTTAAGGGTAATCATCGCGCTCCCATTTTTCAACTTTATGTTTACATTAAAAGTGAGCCTGTATAGGCTTGAGGTTAATAAGGAAAGCGTAAAAACTAATAAGGAATCACCATGCCTCCCCCGCTAACGTCAATCAAATCGCTCTTCAGTGTTGTTGTTGTTGTGCTTGTTGCAGTTGGCTGTGCCAGCGCACCCGAAGCGCCAGCGCCTGAACCAGAATCAGCAACGCTAAACTATGCACGCTTCGGCCATGCTGCGGTGGCAGATAACGAGGCGATTTACGTGTTTGGTGGCGCAAGTGAAAATGGCTTTATCGGTAATATCGAACGTATTGATCCCGTCACCAAGATCTCAACCGTGCTGCCCGTCCGCATGCTGCCACGGCGCTATGGTTCAGCCGTGTGGGATGGTAATGAGTTAATTTACATTTTTGGTGGTGTGGGTGTGCATGAAGGGCATTATCGAATCGAACCAACGATTGAGATTTTTAATACCCGTACACGCAAAGTTAGTCGCACAAAGATGCTCCTGCCCCGCCGACTCAACAGCGCGGCGCGCCTAGGCGAACACATCTTTGTGGTGGGTGGCTCCAAACTCGAGACCGATGCCAGTGGGAACGGTGAATTTCATGCAATGTCGTTGGTGACTGCTTATGATTTCGCAAATGAGCAACTCAACCGCCGCGCTGACTTACCCGATGCGCGCGACACCAAAGTTTTTACCTACGGTGACCAGCTTTGTGCCGTGGGCGGCTACAACCACAAAAATACGTTTGCTCGCTTCGACTGTTACACCCCTGCGACCGATACGTGGCAAGCCATGCCTGACATGCCATCAGCAACCAGCGCTCACTCCGTTGCGGTGCATGGCGACAAGCTCTACGTGTTCGGCAATTACAGTAAGCTCGATCAAGCGCTGGTATTTGATTTCGCTACGCAGCAATGGTCAACGGCTGATTTGCCGTACCAAGCGAGTCGCCACAATACCGCGGTGACATTCGGTAACGAGATCTTTGTCATTGGCGGCACGACCGACACCAAAGGCCCAGCACTCGATACGATTCAGGTCTTTACTGCAAAAAGATAGGATTTCACCAGTAGCCTGGTTTGTTAATCGGCTTTTTGCCTGTTGGAATTAGTGAAGGTAATTGTGCTGCAAGCAATTCTTCCGGAGTGATATATTTTCTCGTCCAGTCAGCATAAAGACTCAATCTAGCGTTGGCGGGACGCCCCGAATCTCCCTTTCGTACCGGAATAATGACGCCTATCTTTAGCTTTTCACCAAAGTCCTCTCTTATTGCTGCCAGCGCTGGCGTCAGATCAGTATCATTGGAGACAAAAACGACCACCTCGGCCGCCCCTCTGACAACGTCTCGGTAGGAAGTAAGCGCAATATTCACATCGGTTTCCTTCTCCTCTAGCTTCCACACTTCGACACTTTGATTTTTGTCGGGGGGATTCCTGAAAAGAGGCAAACGAGCGCGCTCAAGTGAGTAGGACCCTTTTATTATTTGAATATATGAGGGGTATAGCTTTGCGAGAGGATCTTGAGCGTACAGTATCTGCTGAGCAAATAACTTATACAAATCGAGCCATTTGTAGGGCGAGTTTTTCAAACAACCATAAAATAGGTTGTATCCATCGACATAAATGATTGGTTTCATGCACTTTCCTTATGCAAAAATGAAAAAACCGCCTAAGTGGCGGTTTTTCCGCCCCAAACTGCAACCATTGAAATGTCTGCCGTGAGGGGTGAGTCGTACTTCAAGTATTGTAAAATCATCTTTTAAAGTCAAGTTGCTCTTTAGCAGCTACCACTCACTCACTTATTTCGACCATTCACGCAGAAAGTAAGTGACAGTTCCGGTTGTCCTTTCAATAATGGCACTATTGATTCGGACAACTGCGAAGCTTTATGCAACAACTGACTCGAAAAGAATATTTTATTGCCCTTGGTGGTCTCGCTTTTCTTAGTGCCAGCATCACCTTTGTCGACTGGTGGCAGCGTGGTCAAAGCGGCATAAGCGAAGCCTTGCTTGCCGGCGGCATCGCAATTGTGTTGCTATTTTGGCTGCCCTTGTCAGTCGCCCTCTTCTCACTAAAAAAGCTCAAATTGCATAAAACCGTGCAGGCGCTACCGGTGTGGTTGCTTTGTTTTTATTTTGGATACCGTTTCTGGGGCTTTACCCTGTCGTTGATCTATCCGTCGATGCAACTGGGCTGGCTCGATACCTTTTTCATGTCACTACCTTGGGCGGTTGGAACCTACGTCATTTATCGTGCTTACATCACCTACAAGACCCTGCAAGCGGAACGCTTATTACGTAAGCAAGCAGAGCTTAATCAGTTAAAGCAAACTCTGCACCCGCACTTCTTGTTCAACAGTCTAAACACGCTCTCGGCCTTTATTGTGGCTGATCCACAGAAAGCTGAGCAACTGACCCAAGATCTTGCCAGTGTGCTGCGGCATAGCTTGGATACCGACAACCAAGCAACCATCAGCTTGAAGCATGAACTATTGGTACTGCAAAAATGGCTTAACATTGAGCAGGCCCGCTTGGGGGATGATCTCCGCATTGGGCTCAATGTTGATGACGACGCATTGAACTGGCAGTTGCCGCCGTTTTTACTGCAACCACTTATTGAAAACTCGATTAAGCATGCGCGGCAACTTCCTATCACCATAGCTATCAACTGTACGACAAGTGAAGATAAGCTTTACCTCCGCGTGAGCGATAACGGACCGGGTTTTCCCGACGAGATACTTCGCACTCAGGAGCACCGCTCTGGCATAGGTGTCGGTTTAACCACAACGCTGCAACGTTTACGTTTGCTCGGCAATGCAGAGTACCAGCTCATGAATAACCACGGGGCGGTGATTTCTATTGCACTGGAGGCCGAGCATGACTAAACGCATTGTGATTGTCGACGATGAACAAGCGGCTCGCCTGAAACTGCGACAGCTGCTGGCCAGCCTCTCGGAGTGGCAGATCGTCGCCGAATTAAATTCTGGGCAAGCACTACTAGAGACCCTAAATAAGTCTGCCACCGCCGTCGTTCTGCTTGACATCAATATGCCAGGCATGAACGGTATCGAAGTGCTCACGACGCTGAACGCACAAGGTTTTACCGGCGAGGTCATTTTTACCACCGCACACAGCCGCTATGCCGTCGATGCCTTTGCTGAAGCCGCCGCCGACTATGTTCTTAAACCCCTCGACGGTAATCGTTTGCAGCTAGCCCTCGAGCGCGCCGCACAAAAGCTTCATGTAAAACAACTTCAACAGACGCAGCAAGAACTCATCAGTCACGTTGGCCAACGTGCGCGCCCGCTTAAAGTCGAAGCCATTGATGCCATTGTCACCCAAGACGGTATACAACTTGCGCACAGCGGTTCACAGGTCTACCCGCTCGAGCACACACTCAAACAGTTAGCTGACCAACTACCGCCCCATTTCTTGCGGGTTCATCGTGGTGCCATTGTCAATCGTTATCGGCTTAGCGAAGTCGAACGTTGGCTCAATGGTCGTTTGCTGCTGCGCTTTATACATTCGGACTTAGAGGTGCTCACCAGTCGTAACGGCGCCCGCGAACTAAAACGGCACTTAAAGATGTAGTGCATTCCCCTAAAAACTCTTAAAACTCTTAAAACTGAGGAACAACCATGAAAAAGTTAATTACACCAACCCTCTTGGTGGGACTTCTTGCGGCCTGCAGTCAGGCGCCAGCTCCCGATTTACACAAGCTCTATATCAACGATGAGCAAGCGCACCCGTTGGTGGTGTTGCTTGGTGGCAGCGACGGTGGAAATTATTTTGCTGCACCACAAATGAAGCCCTTGCTCGAGCGTTATCATGATTACGGTTTTTCCGTCGCTTCACTTGGCTATTTCGGCACAGAAAATACGCCCGATAAACCGCGAGAGCTTTCGTTAGAGGCGATTAATGAGAGGATTGCCCTACTGGCAGCTGACCCGGCAGTTAAAGATGAATGCGTTGTTCTTCTCGGCTTTTCCAAAGGCGCCGAGCTGGCGTTACTGCTAGGTAGTCACTTTGATACCGCCAATCATATCGTCGCAGCCTTCCCTAGCCACGTTGCTTGGAATGCGGTGAAAAGCCCGTCCAGCCAATCAGGGTGGCGTTTAAACGGTGAGCCCTTAGCCTATATCGACGCGCCGTTAGTCTCCTTTGACATGCTTTCGGGCATGATCACCGGCGAGTACGTCGACGCCTTCAACGATGCCCTGGCTGAAGCTTCACCCGCCGACATCGACGCAGCCCGGATTCCGGTTGAGCAGATTCAAGGATCGGTCACGTTGGTTTCAAGTAAGCAAGACCAGATATGGCCTTCGTACGACATGGCTTTGCAAATCGAAGAACACCTCAAGCAACAAGGTTATTCCAAGCCGACCTTACACATTGCCCTTGAAGGTGACCATTACAGTTATGATCGCAACACCATGCATAAGGTGTTATCGCAGTTAAAAGAGGTGATGGGTCCTAACTGCGGATAGTTTCACTGGCACGCCTTAATGACATGCAAAGCGGACCGCGTATTGTCGACAATTATACCAACAATAAGACTTATTGATTAACTATTTGATTATTTAAACGGTATATTGTCGACAAATTAACAACGATCTACTTTGATGAACCTCTACACTTTTACCGGCTTACTCAATTCCATCCTTATCGTCGTTAGCCTTATTGGCGTATATGCTCAGCTGAAAACAATCTGGGACCGAAAACAACAAAACACCTCAACCGGCGAAGCGACTTTGCTATTATCGCTAAATCAGTTTTCCGTTAGTTTCCTCGCCTATCTCTCATTTTTTGTTTACGGCTACTCGATTTCTCCATTTAACCATTACATTGTATGGCCGCGCTTAACAGCCGCCTTGCTCGTCGGCATGATTCTTTTTGAAATATGGCGTGACCGCAAGACAAAGACTTCGTTCGTCACCTTCACAGTAGCCTTAACGCTGATTGGCCTGGCAACGATTGGCTTATGTTTGGGGAAGACGATTGCAGACCAGGGGCGTTACATTTCAACCACGCTGATTATTGTGATCTCGGTGATGATCGCCCAGGGCTATTACCACCAAATCAAATTGATTTATAACTCCGGCAGCACCGGCGCGGTTAATATTCGAATGAGCCAATTCATTTTACTAATGGATGTATCAACGATTGCGTTTGCGCTAACGATGGGCTTTGCGGATGGTTGGCCACTACTCGTTTTGGCTACTACCAGTGCCATAACCAAATTGGTGATCATGTATTTATTCCGTTGGGTGCGCACAAGCCCGCTAGCCCAGCAACGGCGCGTAGATACCTGTTAGGAGAGGCGCGCCACATCCGACTTCAATAAGTCAGATACCACACCGAGCACACGGACCGACTTTGGCTTGCCTGCAACAAGAGTGTTGCGCATTTCAGCACGCACAGCCGCATCAGCCTCAGACCAAATATGCTCGGCTTGATATTGCTCTTTGTTCGGCCATTGTGCATAAGCCACGTAAAGCCCAGAAGCTTCTTTGTGTAGACGCGAGCCAAGACTGCCAAATCGTTGATAAATTATCTCTGTGGTGCGCTCCCAAGCGTCGATGAACGCCTGCTCTTTACCTTCCACTACATCAAACTCGATCAAAACACCTATCATCGCTATTCCTTCGCCATATGAATGCGTTACATGACATTAGATTACGACATTTTAGCTAAGCACTACAGTTTTAAAACCGCTGGCACGTCAAATCGACCGAAGCACATCACCTTCGGTCGATCTAAATTTTAAGGTGCTAATTAAGTAGTCCCGGCAGCGACTTTCTGTTGCTCAAGTCGCCCAGAGAGCCTCGTCAAAACCAGCGCCACTAAGACAATCATGGCTCCTATCCATGCTGTATCCATAAGTGCGAGACCGGCCACAATATGCCCCCCGAGCCAGGCGCCAATGGCAATGCCAACATTGAATGCGGCGATATTTAGCCCAGACGCAACGTCAACCGCCTTTGGCGTATACTTTTCAGCCAATTGCACTACATAGACTTGCAAACCAGGTACGTTTCCAAAGGCAAAGCCTCCCCACACCAGTATCGTCAGTAGTGCTGTCCACGAGTTATGTGCAGAGAAGTAAAATACTGCCAAGATAAGAGCCAACCCACCAAAGATAATTGTCAGTGCTTTAATCGGCCCCAACTTGTCAGCGAGCTTACCACCGTAGATATTACCGACAGCAACCGATAGTCCATATGCCAGAATAAGAAGACTTACCGCACCAGCGCTAAAGCCCGAAATATCTTCTAGAATTGACGCTAAGTATGTAAAAGTTGTGAATGTGCCGCCATAGCCCAACGCGGTGATGCCATAAACCAGTAAAAGTCGAGGGTGGGTCAAAACTTGAACTTGATCGCGTAGCCTCGCCGGCTGAGCTTGTTTGAGGTTGCCCGGAATCAAAAAAGCACTTCCAATCCAAGCAATAATTCCAAGCAAACTGACCGCTAGGAACGTAGTCCGCCAATCAAAACTCTGCCCAATCCAAGTTCCTAAAGGTACGCCAGTTACCAACGCGACAGTTAGTCCTGTAAACATAATGGCAATCGCACTGGCTTCTTTCTCTTTCGCAACAAGACTAGTTGCGATTGTTGAGCCAATCGAAAAGAAAACGCCGTGAGCAAGTCCGGTGAGCAATCGCGCGACAATTAAGGTTTCATACGTTGGAGCTTGCCAAGCAAGTAGATTACCGCCTATGAACAACGCCATTAACCATAATAATACTGCTTTGCGATTCCATTTGCCGGTAAGTGCAGTTAAAACTGGCGCTCCAACGGCAACCCCGACGGCATAAAGGCTTACTAACAGTCCTGCGGATGGCAATGAGACACCGAGACTCTCGGCAATGGTTGGGACGAGGCCCACGATTACAAATTCTGTCGTGCCAATGGCAAAGGCACTCAGCGTTAATGCGAATAATGCAATAGGCATAAATAGTCCTCCTGAGTTAGTGGAGGCTATTTTGCGTTTTGTTTTTAATGCGAAAAACGCTAGTATTTAGAAAACACTTTTGCATTTTTAACAATAAAAGGCGACCTGATGCGCGCTAAGTCAAGTGATATTGAAATCTTTCTTGCAGTTGCCGATGCGGGAAGCTTCACGGAAGCTGCTCACCTACTTGAGATTGAAGTGGCACAATGTTCACGTGCCATCAAGCGACTCGAAAAAAGCTTAGGCGAGGATCTTTTTACTCGCACAACACGTCGGATTGAACTCACCAATGAGGGGCAAACCTACCTCACCTTAGTGCGTCCTGCTCTTGAACAGCTTGAATTCGCTGAACATAAGCTGATCGAGGGCAAACAAAAACCTCAGGGATTGCTACGTATTGATGCCGCAACACCATTCTTGATCCATCAGGTAGCGCCGCATGTGCGCGAATTCCGGGAAATTTACCCAGATATTAAGCTCGAGCTTGCCGCCTCTGAAGGCTTTATCGATCTTATTCAGCGTAAAGTCGACGTTGCAATTCGAATTGGCGCACTTGAAGACTCTTCGTTACACGCAACTCCCTTAGGACGCTCTAAATTGCACATTGTCGCAAGCCCGCACTATTTGAGCAAAAATGGCAAACCACAAAAAAGTAGCGATCTCAAAAATCACACTAAAATCGGTTTCATGCAAACTGAACAACTCAATACCTGGCCCCTCGATGGAGGCCTGTATCTTCCACCGGATATCGCTGTCAGTAGCGGTGAGTTGATACGCAGACTGACCCTCGAAGGGACGGGGCTAGCGTGCCTATCTAACTTTATGATCGCTGACGACATCCGTGCCGGCAAGCTGGTTCCCGTGCTCACCGACACCAACCGCATGGAAAATAATCCTCGCGAACAGGTAAACGCGGTTTACTATCGAAATACAGCGCTTTCCTCACGCATTAGTGCTTTTATCGATTTTTTTAAGCCACGCTTTACACTCTAGTTCAATCGCGATTGACATCGACCACCGTACGACCGCGAAGTTGGCCAGCAAGAAGATGTTGAGCTGTTTCCTTTACGTCGCCCATGCCAATAACATGCGTCATTTCTTTGAGCAATGATAGATCAAGATCTCGCGCTAAACGCTGCCATGCTTCTACACGTTTGCTCATGGGCGCCATGACGCTATCGATACCGATGAGCTTTACCCCACGTAATATGAAAGGTGCAACGGAAGTCGGCAGATCCATACCAGCAGCAAGCCCACAAGCTGTTACGACGCCACCATACTCAGTTTGCGCTATAGCGTTTGCCAAGACGGTAGAGCCAGCAACATCAACCACACCGGCAAAACGGGCTTTATCTAGGGGCTTCACTTTTCCTTCAAAGTCACTACGCGATACGATTGTTTTTGCACCAAGTCGCTGCAAATAATCTTTCAATTCCTGACGCCCAGAAACGGCGGTAATTGAGTAGCCTAGCTTGGCGAGTATCGCTATCGCAACAGAACCGACGCCTCCGGCGGCTCCGGTTACCAAAACTTCTCCGGTTTCGGGGGTGATGCCCTGCTCTTCAAGTGCCAATACACATAGCATTGCCGTATAACCTGCCGTGCCAATCGCCATGGCCTGTTCTGCATCTATTCCTTTTGGTAACCGTACGAGCCACTCACTCTTAACGTTTGCTTGCTGAGCAAGTCCACCGGTATGGACTTCGCCGACGCCATAACCATTGAGCAGCACTTTGTCACCTGGCTTAAAAGAGCTGTCATCAGAACTTTTTACGGTACCCGCTAAATCAATCCCTGGAATCATTGGCCATTTGCGAATAACGCCTGGTTTGTGACAAATCGCCAAGGCATCTTTGTAATTCAAACCAGAATACTCTACCTCAATCAGCGTATCGCCAGCACTAAGTAGTTCGTCACCAACCTCTCGCAAGGTCGTAGTCTGTTGATCGTCCTGTTTCTCGATAATGATAGCTTTCATAAGTGGATCTCCTTTATTAGACCGATCGTCTAATTTAATTAAAATAAAAATTAGGTTTGTAAGGTAGCAGCAAAATAATCACTAAATTGCCGCATAGGCTCGGCGCTCTGCTGAAGCTTTGCGTGGAGGATTGCCCCCTCCCAACCTGTCCAAAATAGTGCAGCTTCTCGCTGGCAATCACGGTTTGCGGAAATATGCCCAAGTTTCTGCTCGGTCGCTAAGTAATCAGCAACGAGGCTTTGCCATTCGCCGAACACCTCAATGAGTAGTTGCCGATAATGTACTGGCAACGTATTTAGCTCTTGCCCTAAATTGCCAACTAAACACCCGCGACGAAAATGATACTTCTCAAGTCCCGCAACTGCGTCGTCAACAAACGCAAAGAACCCATGCAAGGGCTCCTGAGTTGCTTTGAGGTGCTTGGAAATTTTGGCTTTAAAGAAGCTGTTGTAATTGGCGATGAGTGCCTCACCAAAGGCTTCTTTACTCTTGAAGTAATGATAAAACGAGCCTTTCGGGATCTGTACGCGTTTTAAAATGGCATCTAAGCCGGTACTCGAATAGCCGGCCTCAGTCAGCAGCTCAACACCCGCTCGAACGAGTTGCTGCCGAATTTCATTGTGCCCGCTCGCATCTTTGGGCGGACGTCCACGACGTCGTTTTATAGGCTGAATAGAAGTCATGCGCACAAATTAGACTAACCGTCTACAAAAATCAAGATACTTCAGAATCCCAATAGGGCGTCTCACCAAAATAGTGCAACAAATAATCGATCAGCACCCGTACTTTGGGCGCCAATTGTCTTGAACTAGGGTACACCGCCCAAATTGCGGTTCGACTCGCTAGAGGAGTGTCACGCAGTAACTCGACCAACGCACCACTGGCGAGATCTTGATAGGCACTCCAGCGTGAATTGATGGTGAGTCCGATGCCTCTCTTGCAAGCATCGCGCAAGGCCTCGCCATTATCGGTACTGAGATTGCCGTGAACCTTAACGGTCGTCACTTTGCCTTGCTCGTTGAAGTTCCAGTGATCATGTCCGCCCAATGTAATGCAATTATGTTCAGTGAGATCGCTTGGCTGCTGTGGAGTCCCAAATCGTTCTAGGTACGCAGGTGCAGCACATACCACACGTCTATCAGTGGCAATTTTGCGCGCCACGAAACTCGAATCCGGTAATTCCGCATTGCGAATCGCGAGATCAAAACCGCCTTCGACCAAGTCGACCATGGTGTCGGACAGTTTTAAATCGATCGAGATATCGGGATACTGAGCGAGAAAATCGGGCAGCGCTGGTACAATATGCATCCGCCCAAACGAGGCTGGTGCCGCTAACCTAATGCGCCCACTCGGCAGTAAATTTCCAATTCCCACCGCGGCTTTAGCCGCATTAATACTGGCAATAATTTGCTCGGCATACTGAAGAAATGCTGCGCCATCTTGCGTTAAAGCAACCTTACGTGTTGTTCGGTGCAGGAGTCGGACGCCAAGGTCCTTCTCCAAACGCGCGATATGAGCACTTGCGACCGCTGGTGAGAGGCCCAGCTCGGCACCGGCTTGACTGATATTGTGAGTGCTCGCGATGCGAACCAATAGCTCAAGGTGTTCGATGTTCATTATCAACAAAATCTAAAAAGTAATTCCATAATGATAGCAATTATCATCGCAAATGATAGCTCTTATACTTTCCTTCGACTGAACAAAGTTTCATTTTAAGGAGAACCCTATGAAAGCAATGGTTGTTAAAGATTATAGCAATGGTGCAGAAATGGTTTTGGCTGAGCTCGATACGCCACTACCAAAACCTGGGCATGTGCTGGTAAAGATCGAGGCCTCGAGCGTCAACACGGTCGATTTGAAAATTCGTGACGCTGGTCCAGACCTACCTTTTGCGCCGAATACCCCCGCCTTGCTAGGCATGGATTTTGCTGGCGTGGTCGAAGCGGTAGGAAGCGATGTTAAGGGCTACCAAGTCGGTGATGAAGTTTACGGCTGTGCCGGCGGCTTAGGCGATTTACCAGGTACCCTCGCCCAATACATTGTCGCTGATGTGAATCTAATTGCGCACAAACCGCGTTCACTGTCGATGCGTGAAGCAGCAGCTCTACCACTTGTTGGTATTACCGCTTACGAAGGACTTACCCGTGCAGGCGTCACTGCCGGCCAAAAAGTCTTAGTGCACGGTGGCTCTGGCGGTGTGGGACATATTGCCCTACAACTAGCAAATCATTTTGGAGCGGAGGTTTTTTCAACAGGACATGGCAGCCAAAAATTGGATTTGATTCGAAAGCTTGGCGCAACAGCCATTGACTATAAAACAGAACAGGTTGATGACTATGTCGCTGCGCATACCGGCGGTAAGGGCTTCGATGTTATTTTCGACTCAGTGGGTGGCGCGAATATGGCGAACTCCTTTGCCGCCGCAAAACTCAATGGTCACATAGCCTCCACCGTTTCCATGGTGGAACTCGATCTTACCTTAGCGCACGTCAAAGGCTTGTCATTACACGTCGTCTTCATGCTGATACCAATGATTCACAATATCGGCCGTGAAGCACATACCGAAATTCTACAAAAGCTCGCCACCTTGGTTGATAACGGTGAATTGAAACCAGTGCTGGATAGTACTTCGTATACGCTCGAGCAAGCGAACGAAGCACATCAACGACTGGCAAGTGGTGATGCGATGGGCAAAGTTGTGATCTCCGTTTAACATCGGAACTGCGCATGCGGGCCTTGGAGTAGTACTCAACTAATAATGATTGTCAGCCGGCAATGCGATTAAAATGAATACTTTTGGCATGGCTCTGCTATACTCCGCGCTCATTTTTTAGCAAGAGTTGCTTTGCCATGTCGACCGCCAAACCATTTACCGAACTTAGCCTTCTTCCAGCCCTTCAAAATGGGGTTGCGGAGGCAGGCCTCACCGAGATGACGCAGGTGCAAGCCTATAGTTTGCCGAAAATATTGCGTGGTGAAGATGTGGTTGTGCAAGCAGAGACTGGCTCAGGCAAAACGGTAGCTTTTGCTTTGGGCTTATTGAGTAAACTCGATACCGAATCTTTTGCGCCGCAAGCGCTGGTACTGTGCCCTACACGCGAACTCGCTGAGCAAGTCGCAGAGGCGATTCGTAAGCTGGCAAGGGTCATGGGCAATGTCAAAGTATTAACCTTGTGCGGTGGTGCGCCCACAAAAGTTCAAGCCGCGTCGCTGGAACATGGTGCCCATGTACTTGTCGGTACGCCAGGTCGAGTACTCGATCATATACAAGCTGAGCGCTTGAGTCTGTCACAAGTGAACGCACTGGTGCTTGATGAGGCCGATCGTATGCTTGAAATGGGCTTTCAGGATGAGCTTGCCGGTATTATCGCAAAAACGCCAAGCGAGCGGCAGACGCTGCTGTTTAGTGCTACCTACCCGCAAGGTATTCGGCAATTAACCAAAGAAGTGTGCAACAACGCCGAAATCATCAAGGTGGCAGCGAGCCGAACGCAAACGTCCATTCAGCAACGCTTTTATGAACTCGGTGACGTTGCGCCGGCGCAAGCTGTGCGCACACTTTTGTTGGATCTGCGGCCAGGCAACTGCATGGTGTTCTGCAACACCAAAGTTGAAACCCAAAACATTGCCGCTGCTCTTAAAAGTAAAGGCTTTAGTACGCTGCCCCTGCACGGTGATATGGAACAAAAAGACCGCGATCAGACCATGGTGCAATTTAGTAATGGAAGTGGCCGTATTCTTGTCGCTACCGATGTCGCTGCCCGCGGTCTTGATATTGCCGAATTAGATCTGGTGATCAACGTAGGTATGGCACACGATATTGCCACCCACACGCATCGTATCGGTCGAACTGGTCGCGCGGGTGCCGAAGGTCTTGCGGTTACGCTTATCGGTGCAAAAGACGATTACAAGATGCGTTTGCTGGAAGATACCCTCGCAGCGCCTATCAAACTGTTAGAACTACCAACCTTGAACACGTCAGTGCCGCCATTAACGGCTGATTTTGTAACATTGCAAATCAATGGCGGGAAAAAACACAAGCTACGCCCGGGCGATATCGTCGGCGCGTTAACCCGTGACAAAAAACTCAATGTGGATGACATCGGCAAGATCAAAGTGCAGGCACAATGGGCCTACGTCGCGGTGAAATCAACAAAAGTGAATCACGCACTCGCCCTGATCAACAACGATAAGATCAAAGCGAAACGATTTCGCGCATGGGCGTTATAAAACGCCCTTTTCATTAATCGTCGGCGGGCTTATTAAGCTTTAACTTACGGCGCCTTGCGCCTGTTTCTTCTGGCTTTTTCGCATGGCGCGACTGTGACCACGGCGACTCGCCCGCCTTGCCTTCAGCTCGTTTACCACGGGGCGCAGGTTTCAGACCACCTTGGCCGACTTTTTCTTTAACACGCTGTGGTGGCTTGCGGCGCCGATGCCCTTCTGGCGCTTCCGACGACGAGTTCTCAATCGACTTCATCAATTCAGCCATCTCTCTATCCGTCAGATTGCGCCACTGGCCAGGTTGCAAGCGCCCTAGCGTCACATTCATGATTCGCACGCGCTCGAGCTTACGCACCTCATAGCCAAAGTATTCACACATGCGACGGATCTGTCGGTTCATGCCTTCGATCAATATCATTCGGAAGGTAAATTGCGACTCTTGGCGCACCTTACACTTTTTCGTTTTGGTGCCCAAAATCGGTACGCCACCGGCCATACCTTTAATAAACTCAGGCGTAATAGGCCGATCCACCGTCACCACATACTCTTTTTCGTGCTTATTGCCGGCGCGCAAGATTTTATTGACGAGATCACCGTTACTGGTCAGAAAAATCAGACCCGATGAGTCTTTATCAAGACGTCCGATCGGAAAAATGCGGCTTTTATGGCCGACAAAATCGACCATGTTTTTGGGCTCAGCAGAGTCTGTGGTACTGACAATACCGACGGGTTTGTTCAGCGCAATAAAGACAAATTTCTCTTTATCGGTAGGCTTGATATTACGGCCATTAACCTTTACCTCGTCACCAGGCATCACTTGATCGCCCAGTACCCCAGGCTTGCCATTAATAGTAACGGCACCCTGTTCAATAAAGCGATCCGCTTCGCGTCGCGAGCAAAAACCACTTTCGCTGATAAACTTATTTAAGCGTTTTCCTGCCGACTCAGGCATAAAACCTCTGTGTGTGCTGCAATTAATCGAAGTCCACGGCTATACTCAGGCTATTAACGAACGCTAAAAGGAATACAACCGGATGGCTAGTGTATCAATTAATTACGTTGAGCTACCAGCAACAAACATCGAAGCTACGAAAAAGTTCTTCAGTGACGCCTTTAACTGGAATTTTGTCGACTACGGTCCTGATTACGCAGCGATTCAAGGCGCTGGTCTTGATGGCGGCTTTTACCGCTCCGAACTTAAAGCCACGACCGCCAACGGCAGCGCACTGGTAGTGCTGTACAGCACTGAGCTCGAGCAAGCCCAACAACAGGTAGAACAAGCTGGCGGCACCGTGATCAAACCCATATTTGAATTCCCCGGCGGCCGCCGTTTTCATTTCACTTGCCCAAGTGGCAACGAATATGCGATTTGGTCAGAGTAATTTTTCCATGAGGTAGTTGGTTAACGTTTCGCCACGAATCAGAACTTGCTGTTCCCGCACTAAGCGAAAGCCGAAACGCTCAAAGAAAGGCCGTGCGGTGATGCTTACGTTGGCATAAAAACGTGGATACTCATGGGCGAGTAGATGTTCCATCAGCGCGCGTCCAACGCCTTGACCTCGCTTAGCTGCGCTGCAGAAGAAATGGTCGATATAGCCGTCAGCTTGCACATCGGCAAAGCCTGCGATCACACCGTCTACTTCGGCAATAATTGGTTGGTTTTGCTGCAAGCGTTTAAGCCATGCTTGGCGATCGTAATCTTCCGGTGCCCACGCGGCAATTTGCGCCGCTGTGTAATCACGCTGGTTTATCTGTCGCACGGTTTCGGTTAATAGGCTGCGCAGTGCGTCCGCATCAGTATCGCGAAATCTACGCAGGCTCACATCCGTCATTGTCGAGCGTCCCATTCAGGCTTGAGTAGGCTCAAGGTATACCAGCCCTGATATTCGCCATCCTTTTTGATGGTGTCGCGCGCGAGTCCCTCGACTTGAAAACCAAAGGCCTCACGATAGAAGCGCAGAGCTCGGTCATTTGACTCAAATACATTTAAGTCAATACGATGAAAGTTCAGCTCTTCAAAACCCAGCTTGAGTATGGCACTAAACATCGCTTTTCCATGCCCTGCCGAGCGTAGCTGAGGGTTCACCATCGCCACGCCGATATGACCAAAGTCGTTTTTGCGGTCGATGCGCGTGAAATGCACCATTCCCACCGCCTTACCATCGACACAGTATTTGAAACACAAGCGCACATCAGGATCACCCCCGCTTTCGACAAAAAAGAGTTCAAACACCTCACGTTTCAATGGGTAACTAAAAGCATTACCACACACCTTGAAGTGATCTTCAGGGTCCGCTAACCAGCCTGACACCAACGCGTAGTCGTCTCTTTGCAATGGAACTAACAATGAACTCTCCTTATTTTGATGGCGATTGCAATCGCAACAAGTGCGCCCTAAGCTGAGGCAATGTAACCAGAACAAGGTATTTGAGCAAGATGAAAACAATCGGTTTAATCGGTGGTATGAGTTGGGAGTCCACACAAACTTACTATCGACTTCTCAATGAGGGGGTTCGTGACCGTTTGGGAGGCTTGCACTCCGCAAAGGTTCTTCTCAACAGTGTCGACTTCGCTGAAATCGAGCCACTTCAACATCAAGGCGATTGGCAAGGCACCGCAGATATCTTGGTTAAAGCAGCTCAATCACTCGAGGCCGCCGGCGCCGACTTTATGCTTATTTGTACCAATACCATGCACAAAGTCGCTCCAGAGGTACAGAAAGCTGTAACTATTCCGCTATTGCATATCGTCGATGCAGCCGCTGACGCATTAAAAGCCGATGGCATTACCACCGTTGGACTACTCGGCACCAAATTCACCATGGAACAAGCTTTTTACCGCGAACGCCTCGAAGCACAAGGCGTCAACGTGCTCGCGCCCAACGAAAGCCAAAGAAATACAGTACATGAAGTGATTTTCAAAGAATTATGCTTGGGCGTGACCAAACCAGCGTCAAAGCAAGCCTATCTCGACATCATCGACGACTTGCATCAACAAGGCGCGCAAGCGGTCATTCTCGGCTGCACCGAAATCGGCATGCTCATCAAGCCCACAGATACAACAGTACCACTCTACGACACCACCGAATTACACGCCAACGCCGCCGTCACCTACGCTTTATCCAATGATTGCTGAGCTAACGCGTGATAAAGAATAGGCTCCTCCTCAATAGTCAAAAGTACCTTAGCGGCAAGCCCTGTGGGATTACGCCGCTTCGACTCCCAACTTTTAACCGTATCAACACTCATTCCCAGCGCATGCGCAAAATCAACTTGCGAAACCTGTAATTGACTGCGAATCGCTTTTACATCAGCTATTTTATAGTTTGCCTGACGCGAAGCCTTAACGTCACCTTTGCTTATTTCGACAGCCTCTTCCAACGAAGATTTTAAATCATCAAACATATTCACCGATGGGCCTCCTTCAATTGTTTTGCCAGCGACTTGAGGACGGATTTCTCCGCTTCGTTTAAGTTTTCTTTCACACATTTCGCGTACGCTAAAAGCAGATAAACAAAGTCGCGATCCGCGAGGTAATAGATAACTCTAACGCCTCCCCGCTTACCTCGAGCGCCTAACGCCACTCTAATTTTCCGAAGCCCACCCGTACCCGGGATTACAGCCCCAGCAGTTGGCAAAGCAATAAGCACTTCTTGTAACCGCCTGAGATCATCATCCGATGCTAGTTCTTTGATCTGCCTCGTAAACACCGAAGTCTCAATAAATGTCATTCCGTGACACATAACCATTTCCCTTTAATAGATAATGTACAATGTACACCATTATTTTGTTTTAGCCAACAAAAAAGGCCGCCCATCTGGGCGGCCCTTCATTATTCAAACAAACAGCGAATAGCAAATAGCTAACAACGCTCTTCGTCTTTACAGCTTACCTGCGTTTTTAGAAAGATAATCAGCTACGCCTTTAGCGTCAGCTTTCATACCTTCGTCGCCTTCTTTCCAACCAGCTGGGCATACGTCGCCGTGCTTCTGGTGGAAGTTCAACGCGTCAACCAAACGAATCATTTCGTCGATGTTACGGCCTAATGGTAGGTCGTTCACGATTTGGTGACGAACAACGCCGTCTTCGTCGATCAAGAATGACGCACGGAAAGCAACGCCTGCTTCTGGGTGCTCAACGTCGTAAGACTTACAGATAGTGTGCTTCACGTCAGCAACCAGTGGGTATTTCACTTCACCGATACCGCCGTCAGCTTCAGCAGTGTTACGCCATGCGTTGTGCGTGAATTGTGAATCGATAGAAACACCGATTACTTCTACGCCACGCTTTTTGAACTCTTCTAAGCGGTGATCAAACGCGATCAACTCAGATGGGCACACGAAAGTGAAATCAAGTGGATAAAAGAAAACAACCGCTTTCTTACCTTTGATTTGCTCATGCAAGTTGAAGTCTTCAACGATTTCACCAGTTCCCAAAACTGCTGCTGCAGTGAAATTAGGAGCTTTACGGCCTACTAATACACCCATGTTAACTCTCCATTTTTGTTGCTTTAACTAAAAGAATTTAACGTTAAAAGTTTTACTCTTCAGAAGGTGCAGGATGACGCTCTGCAACTTCATTAATAAGTTCTTGCAGTTCACCCTTCTGGAACATTTCAAGAATGATATCACAACCACCAATAAGCTCACCCTCTACCCACAATTGCGGGAATGTCGGCCAGTCTGCATAGTTAGGCAGTTCTGCGCGGATATCAGGATTCTGTAGAATGTCGACATAGGCAAATGCCTGGCCGCAGCTCATCAATGCTTGTGAAGCCTGTGATGAAAAACCACAGCTTGGTAATTTTGGTGAGCCTTTCATATACAACAGAATCGGGTTTTCAGCGATCTGCTGCTTAATTTTCTCTACAGTTTCCATGCTTTCATCCTCACTTCAATAGGCATTCTCGGCAATGCCGGATCATGTTTTCAAGACAGCAAGTTTAACATAGTCAACCAGGCAAATGCAGTATATCAACCCGACGATTGGCCTTTGTAATGACAATTAAATAATTGCCTACTACCCTTGAAATAATCTTTTCTGCCTCAATCTGAGTATATTGAGTCTGCAAGATTCGTTTTCAATGGTAAAATGAGAGCGAATTCAATAAATTCACAAGAACAATGAATGGAGAGTCTAGACATGGCATTTGAATTACCAGCATTACCTTATGAAAAAAATGCACTAGAACCGCATATCTCTGCAGAGACGCTTGAGTACCATTACGGTAAGCACCACAACGCTTACGTAACCAAGCTTAACGATGCTGTGAAAGGCACCGACATGGAAAGCAAATCACTTGAAGAGATCATCAAGTCTTCTTCAGGTGGCGTATTCAACAACGCTGCGCAAGTTTGGAACCACACGTTCTACTGGCATTGCTTAAGCCCAAATGGCGGTGGCGAGCCAACTGGTGCACTAGCTGACGCTATCAACTCTGCGTTCGGTTCTTTCGACAAATTCAAAGAAGAGTTCAACGCACAAGCAGCCGGTAACTTCGGTTCTGGTTGGACTTGGTTGGTGAAAAAAGCTGATGGCTCTGTTGCTATCGTCAACACCAGCAACGCTGAAACTCCTCTGACTGATGAATCAGTAACACCAATCATGACGGTAGATGTGTGGGAACACGCTTACTACATCGATTACCGCAATGCGCGCCCTAACTACTTGAGCGCATTCTGGAACTTGGTGAACTGGGACTTCGTAGCGAAAAACTTCGCTTAAATCGCGTAGCAATATTTTTTGCTGAAAAGAAAAGCCCGCTTCGTAAAGCGGGCTTTTTTATGGGTTAGTAGGAAACAGAGTTGTTGCAAGCAGATAGTTTTTTCTTATCTAGCATAAAATATCTACATAGTGCTAGCAGCAGTAAAGGTGTTCCAATATATGCGCCTATAGGCATCAAAAAGATACTGAGATAGGTGATCGCTGTACCGAGACAAAGAAAACCAATGAGTCGAACCCAAGAGCCACTCCTACCAAACTTTATCATGACGAAGGACATGAAAATTTGGATGCCCCACCTTATTAAAAATAAAATCGCCCATGTGTAGAGCATGAAAGAATCAATGCTAAATTTCCAAAACTCCTGACCAAATTTTACGCCCGACGTACCAATGAATAAAATTGCTCCAAACCAACTGAAAGCAGCTAAAGTTACCGCGACATAAGATATTACTACCCTCTGTATCAGCTTGCCTGATGCGCCATTGTTATTTGCTTCAGACTTTGCAAACAAATACCAAACCGTACCTTCAATTATTCCAAATCCAATACTAAGTGTTCCAACCAATAAGTAAGGGTAATTTTCAAACGTACGGATAAATGGCGGAAAATAACCAAAAACCTTATAGTTGAGTATTACAAAAATGACTATTGCCAAAGGTGCAAGAATCACTCCAAACATCGCTCTTCTTTCGCTTGCAATCGCTACAGGCACGCTAATAACCCCTTGTTTTTTTTTGCTTTTTTGTTATTAAAGTTTATTTTCTATCAATTTTCAAGACAAAAAAGGTTTAATATGTCATTAAGAAAAATAATTTTATCGACCGCAATTTCCATAAGCGCAGCACTCGGACTATTCAGCGATAACGTCTACGCATCTACCGAGGAAACAGTGGTTTGTAATGGATGCAGTAGCTATCAAAGAGAACAGAGTATAGTTAACGCAGTCGACTCAAGCATGACCGATTATCAGAATTTTCGTGTTGTTGACTTTCATTCTAACTCAGTAAGCTCCTACGTAGTCCTCAGAAATTATGAGCCGGGATTACCATCTCTTCAAATCGTGGGTGGGCAAAATGTGACTCCAACGACAACCGAAATGGAATTATTTAACGATTTCCAATCATTAAAAAGTGAATTGGCTTCGTCAGATCTAGCTCTAGCAGCAGAATACGGAGGAGGAACCGCGGTTATACCAGTAAACGTTCCAGCTACAGTTATTGAGTCTGCTTACGACGTTGTAAATACCCCTGCTGCACAACACGACCTGTACGACTACTTTTATACTTATGAATTCGATAATTCGGTCATTTATAAAACATCCAACTTCTTGAATAAGCTACTAAATACAATTACAAAGAGTTTGGGTTTAGACGATGCCGCTGAGCTCTTCCAGTTAAGAATCATTTTTAAATTTGATGACGGCTCAATCGCTCAATTTGTAACTAATTCACTCATTCTTCGAGAAGATGATTATCTGGCGATGTCCTATTTGTCGAATTCATCTGTTGATTCTGACGGTAACTTAATACCAGATTCCGAAGATGACGTAAGCGATACCATATATTCATTTACAGGGGGAGCTGGCAGTTATAATTACATGAGAATGCAAAGTCTGCTTATATTCTTAATCGGTTCACAAACGACAATGGAGTGTAATGCAGAGGGCAGTCGGTGTATCGTGACTCCCGAGTAGTAGAAAGTCGCAATCAAAGAACCACCATTTTACAGAGGTGGTTCTTTATCTACATCATTCTACGAGGTTGGCTGGAATGTCTCCGCGCATGCTATGCCAGATGCGGCCTGAAGCGTAGCCATAATCACGCACAAGCAGCGCTGCTTCGTCACGTTTTTCTTCGGTCGCAACAGCTTTCAAGTCAGCGTAGTATTTGCGCGCAAGCTTGCGTGCTTCAGGGTTTGAGAAATAGAAGTTACCGATACGTGAGTACAAACCTTTGAAGCCATTTAGCACCAACACGTAAATCGGATTTCCAGAGGCCATTGCAAGGTCGTGGTTTAAGCGGTAGTCGTAATCAGCAAATGCATCAGCCGAGTCTTCTAACCCTTCAGCTTCCTCTAACAACTCAGCGACGCGATCGGGGGCATTGCGCACAGCGCCGCGAATATAGATAGCACTGATGTTGGTACGTGCTGACAATAGCTGGTCCACAAGCTGTGGCATGCCGTCTTCGTCAAGGCGTGCCAATGTTTCGAGAATATTAAGGCCAGAAGTTTCCCAGAAGTTATTCACCCGCGTAGGTTTGCCATGCTGAATAGTCAACCAACCGTCGCGCGCCAAGCGTTGCAAGACTTCACGTAAGGTCGTTCGGGTGACGCCAATAAGTTCTGATAACTCGCGCTCTGCAGGCAAAATCGTGCCCGGGGCGAAATGCCCATTCCAAATCGATTTAACGATATATTCTTCTGCAAACCCAGCTGGGCTTTGTGCCTTAATGATCATTCATTGGCCTATTCTTGTCTGTACGCCGCCGAAATGGCCACGTTACTCACATTGCTTTAAAATCAAAACAAGCTTGGATTTTATCAGGGTTTCCAATGGTCGGACAAGTTTTGTCGCACTCTGTTTACAGAAATCTATCGACTTCTGGCCTCAGCTTAGCTATTTTGACGCAACCCTTTGTTTAAAGCCTGAAAAAGAACGAGTCAGAACATGCGCTTTCTAGCTAAGTTACCCGAACAACGTGCGGCCTGGGCATTACTTGCTGCCACGGCGTTTGGATTATTTGCCACCGCCCTCTACATGCAATACGAAATGGGTCTTGAGCCCTGTGTGAAGTGTATTTATCAGCGTTTTGCCATCTTGATGATCGGCGTTGCCGCGATTTTACCGTTAATTGCACCGAAGTTAGGACTCGTCCGTTTAGTTGGCTTCGCCGGCTGGCTGACCGCAGCGATTTGGGGCTTTTTAATCGCCAATGAACACGTCGCAACGCAACAATCGGCTAATGCGTTTTTCGCCGTGTGCGACACCTTTCCGAACTTCCCGAAATGGTTAGCCTTGCACCGCTGGTTTCCTGAAGTTTTCAGTGCCACCGGCTTGTGTGGTGATATTAGCTGGGAGTTTGCTGGTTTGAGTATGCCGGAATGGATGCGAATTATCTTCGCTAGCTATGCAGGGGTCGGTATCGTCGTGCTCTTCAGTCGCTTAATAAAATTCCGTTCGATTTAATCGCTGTCGTTTAACGGCCAAGTCACGATACGTAATTCGAGGTCCTCATGGACCTCGTCTTCGTTTTGCACGCACTGCGCCGCACTGATACCGGCAGCGATCATGGCCGCTTGTGAACCACCGTTGCGTAGCGGATGCCAACTGGCTAGGCCGCGACCTTCCGCCAAGCGTCGATAGGCACATGAAGGCGGCATATAGCCAAGATCGTGAACATTCTCGGGCGTGATAACGACACAATCCGGAACATGCTTGGTTCGCTCTGCGTAGTTACTACAGCGTGCAGTTTCCGTATCGAGAAGGACACAACTGACATCGGTATAGTGAATCGTTTCATCGACATCATCTGTATCGATAAGCTTGTGCAAACAACATTTACCGCAGCCGTCGCACAGCGACTCCCACTCTTCATGGCTCATCTCATCGAAGCTTTTCCGCTCCCAAAACGGTGTTTCAGTCATTTTTAATGACCTGTCCTGACCACTTTTCGGAGTGCGAACCGATTTGCCACTCTAGCTCAAGCATATCTCTCGGAGTGAGAGGCCCCACGCCAGCAGGGGTTCCAGTCAAAATCACATCACCTGCTTCTAGGCTAAAGACATGACTTATATGGGCCACCAACTCGGCAATCGGCATCAGCATCTGACGTGCGTCGCCTCGTTGCTGCTCAACACCATTGCGACGCAACACAAAGGTGCTCTGCTGTACCTGCTCCAGTTGCACGTCGAGGTTTGAAAATTCCATCCACGGTGCCATGACACAGGCACCGTCGAAAGCTTTCGCTCGCTCCCACGGCTGGCCTTGTTGCTTAAGCTTATCTTGCACGTCTCGTAAGGTGAGATCGAGTGCTAACGCTGCGGCATCAATAGCCTCACGAGCCTCTCGCAAGGTCGCACGACGTAACGGCTGGGCGATACGAACAGCGATTTCAAGCTCATGGTGGCAGGCACCTTGCTGCGTAGGAATTGCAATCTTTGGCAGAACCGCCCAGCTACTGGGAGGTTTTATAAATAACAGCGGTTCACTGGGAATGGGATTATTCAATTCAGCCGCATGAGCCGCATAATTGCGGCCCACACAAACGATTTTCGACGGACGCTGAAGCATCATTCAAGGCAAGATTAACGCGGGAAGCGAATTCGGTCAGACAAGTAACCTACTGCCGCGACAAAGTAATGCGAACGGTTCCAACGCATTAACGCGTCGTAATTCGCATAAGCTAAATAAACGCGACCTTCCTTATCATCCGGGATCACTAAGCCAGCTTTGATATCAGCGCGGCGCGGAAGATCTTCCCCTTCCATCGTACGTATGCCGAGAGCTTGCCATTCAGCCAAGGTCTTTTTGTTCTTCAGTTCAGCCAACGAGGTGTCGAAATCTGCCGGTAACTGTACTTGGCGCCCCCAAGTCACATCGTCACGCCAGCCAGCATTTTTCAGGTAGTTTGCCGCTGAAGCGAAAACGTCGCCCATTGAATTCCAAATGTCTTTACGACCATCGCCATCGTAGTCCACTGCGTAAGCCATAAACGAACTTGGCATAAATTGGGTTTGCCCCATCGCGCCTGCCCAAGAGCCTTTCATTTGCTCAACGTCAATATGGCCCTCTTCAATGATGGTAAGCGCTTGCCATAATTGGTTCTTAAAGAATTCTTCACGACGACCTTCGTAGGCCATAGTCGTTAGCGCTGACACTACGTCAAAACCGCCGGTGTAGCCGCCAAAGTTCGTCTCAATTCCCCACAGCGCAACGATGAAGCGTGGCTGCACGCCGTACTTGGCACCTACTTCTTCAAGTAACTCTTTGTGTTCGTTATATTTCTCAACGGCTTGTTTGGCTTTCCACTCAGGTACCGCACGTGGCAAGTAAGTATCGAGTGTTAGCTTAAATTCGGGTTGATTTTTGTCAGCACTGACCGAGCGTTCATAGAATTTTGCATTCGCAAACGCCTTGGCTAAGGTGTCCTCGCTATAGCCCTTATCGATTGCTTCCGCTTTGATTTTTTCGACATAGTCGGCAAACCCCGCTGCATCCGCTGCGAGTGCAGTTTTAGGTGCCACGACAAAGGCGGTCATTAGGACCACTACACTGATGAGCTTTCTCATTTTGCCAACTCCTTTTTTAATAAATTTTCTGGCGGGGGTGGGATCTGTAGGTAAAAGCCCGGATCTTTCAGATGTTCCTTAAGCTCTGACACACTCAAGCGGGCTAAAGTTCGCTGTTCGGTCAGCGCGATGGTCATTACGTGTTGCGGCTTCCCAAAGCTTTTCGCTAAGGTTTCAGGCAATACGGAAAAGTCGGCTGGATGCGCCAAATACAAATAGGTGTCCGCACGCTTGGGACTGCGATAGACCGCACACAACATGTGTTAATCGCTCTCGTTAATCAGGGCTTCAATCGATGCTCTTAGCTTAGCGCCACGCCAGCTTGCAAACAAGTCAGGTAGCGGTAATTCGTGTTGTGCTTGCGATGGAATTTGCACACACCAATGCAAAACATCGTTAATTTGCCGACGCGAGGCAACCAAAGCAGCAGGAATAGCCAACTCGTTGGCAACATCTTGCGCCAGCGCTTTGATTTTGTTGAACAGAACCTTATAGCCGCGGATATCATTAATGCGCTGAAGCTTCAGTTCGAGTGGTCCGTTGTCTTGGCCACGACGAATCGCTTCAAGCATTTGCTCACCCGCATAGCGCACCGTTACTGACGATAACTCCTTGATACCGTGCAATTGGCTTTTACTACTGGGCATACGGCGTGCGATGTCGAGTAGTACGTGATCTTTCGCAATGAACCCTAGCGGTAAATCTGCGTTTCGCGCGCGCTCAACCCGCCATGCAACCAGCTCACGTAGCACACTCAGCTGCTCAGGATTACACTGCCAGGCGTTACCAAAATGCAAAAATAACCAAGTATCGGGGATTTGCTGCGCGCGTTTTTCCGCCTGCCAAGCACTCTCTTGCAGAATGAGATCGAGCTTGCCTTGTTCTTCAGCTTGCTTTAGCAATTGCGGGTAAACTTGCGAAAGGTAAAGTACATCTGCCGCAGCATAGTCGAGTTGCTCAGGCGCCAGCGGCCGCTGCATCCAATCTGTGCGCGACTGCGACTTATCCAATTCAACCCCAAGTCGCTGCTCAATCATCGCAGCGTAACCTAAGGCGTCGCCCTCGCCCAACATTGCTGAAGCAATTTGCGTATCAAAGATCGCATTCGGCAACGTGCCCATATGCAGATTTAAGATCTCGTAATCCTCTCCGCCAGCGTGAATCACCAGCGTTTTTTGGGGATCTGCAAATAAATCCCAGAGCGGGGTTAAACCATCGTCCGTGCGATTGGCCTGTAGTGCAATCGGATCGATCAAGGCGATCACTTCATCAGCCTGCACCTGGACGAGGCCTAGTTTGGCATAATAGGTGCGGGTGCGGACAAATTCGGTATCAACAGCGAGAAATTGTGCCTGCTGCGCTTGTTGGCAGAAGGCCAACAAGGCAGCGGAATCGGTGATTAACTGGTACGACTGACTCACGCGTCTTTGCTCGCCCCAGCTTTGGCTTCTTCCTCGTCACGCAGTTCGCGACGTAAGATTTTACCAACATTTGTTTTGGGTAGTTCATCACGGAATTCAACGAACTTCGGTACTTTATATCCGGTCATGTTTTCACGTGCAAAATCAATCAATTCACGTTCCGTTAGTGAGTCGTCTTTGCGCACGATGAAGACTTTCACTGCTTCACCTGAAGAATCATGTGGCACGCCTACCGCGGCAGCCTCAAGCACTTTCGGATGAGCAACCAAGACATCTTCGATTTCGTTCGGGTAAACATTAAAGCCCGAGACCAAAATCATATCTTTTTTGCGGTCAACGATCTTGAAGAAGCCGTTTTCGTCCATTTTGCCGATATCGCCGGTCATGAACCAGCCGTCTTTCATGACTTTGTCGGTTTCATCAGGGCGATTCAAATAACCAACCATTACTTGCGGGCCTTGAACCTGCAACTCACCTTCTTCACCCTGCGCGACTTCTTCGCCAGTGTCGACATCGACCACGCGCACCAACGTTGAAGGTAAAGGTACACCGATACTACCGTTGTAATGTTCGATATCCGTAGGGTTTACCGTAACCACTGGCGAGCACTCGGTCAGGCCATAACCTTCCAACAGGCGTGATTTGGTAACGCGTTCCCAATGTTCGGCAACTGAGCGTTGCACCGCCATTCCACCGCCCAAAGCGATCTTGAGATTGGAGAAATCCAAATCTTTAAAACCGGAAGTATTCAACAAGCCGTTAAACAGCGTGTTAACTCCACAAATGATCGAAAATGGATGCTTACTAAGTTCTTTGACAAAGCCAGCCATATCACGCGGATTAGTGATGAGAATGTTTTTACCACCATGCTTCATGAACGTCAGGCAATTCGCCGTCAACGCAAAGATATGATAGAGCGGCAGCGCAGTGATAATCGTTTCTTCGCCGTCGTTGACGAGCGGCGCAACAACCGCTGAAACCTGCTCGAGGTTAGCTACCATATTACGATGCGAAAGCATTGCCCCTTTCGCGAGCCCGGTGGTGCCCCCCGTGTACTGCAAAAAGGCCAAATCATCGCCCGTCATATTCGGACGTTCATACTTGGCTTTCGCGCCTTTTGCTAGGACGTCATTAAACGCTACCGCACCTTTCAGCGAATAGCTCGGCACCATGCGTTTTACATACTTCACGACGAAATTAACGATCCAGCGTTTCGGCGCTGGCAATAAATCGCCGATTCCGGTCAAGATGATGTGTTTGAGTTCGTTAAGATCCGCTGTGACTTTTTCCAGTGTATGAGCGAAGTTCTCTAAAATCACAATGCCTTTAACTTTGGCATCGCTTAATTGATGCTTTAATTCGCGCGGTGTGTAGAGTGGGTTGACATTCACAACTGTCATACCAGCGCGCAAAATCCCAAATAAAGCCACTGGATACTGCAAAAGATTCGGCATCATTACAGCAACTGCGTCGCCTTTCTTCAGGCCTTTCGCCTGCAAGTAAGCAGCAAACTTTTTCGACTCTTCATCCAACTCGTGAAAGGACATCTCATGATCCATATTCACGTATGCGGGACGATCACCATAAGCTGTAACACTCTGCTCAAAAATGTCGACCAGCGAATTAAAATGATTTGGGTCAATTTCTTCAGGGACCCCTGCCGGATAGCGTTTTAACCAAATTTTTTCCACGCGCTTGTGCTCCTGACTCATTCTAGTTTTTGCCAATCATCGCATATCCGACCAGTTTAGACTAGCCGTTTTGCCCTGCCAACAACGCAGTAAACAGGCGCCACACCGCATCTGGTTGTTCCATATGAACATGATGACCGCCTGCAACTTCAACCACTTCTAAATGTGGCACGGCATGCCGCCATTCATTGAGAGCGATCTGTAGCCGGTCTTTATGCCCTTGTGTTCCAAGAATTAACGTAAATGGGCAACGAATCGCTTCGAGTACAGTGCGAATTTGCAATGGCGATAGCCGCAGCGCTGACTTCGTCCGCAGTTGACCGTCGGCGCGAAAGCGAAAATCGTCTTCTGCAAGTTGTTCGATCCCGCGCTCAACCAGCACACTGGCGAGTTCTGCAGAAAAATCTCCCGCTTGCGCACGCGCCGCTACAGCGGACGAGAAATCAGGATAATGTGGACGCCGTTTGCCTTGTTGTTTTAGGCGACTGCGAAACCCCTGCCGAATATCTTCAAGAATAGCGCTTTCTGGGCTACTTAACAGGCCAAAGGCTTCAATCGACAATAAGTGCGTAATACGCTCGGGTTCGATGCCAGCCCATAGATTACCGACAAAAGCACCCATCGAATGAGCTAGTAAAGCAACCTGCTGCCAGCGCTGTTGTTCACAGATTTGGATTGCATCGTAGACGTAATCAAGAAATGGATAATAGTTGCCCGCCGGCCGATGATCTGAGTGGCCGTGCCCTGGCCAGTCTAAAGCGACCAGTTGATAGTCTTGCGCTAAGTCGCTGGCAACAAAGGCTTCAGCAATGGGTAGAAAACTGTGTGCGTTATCAAGCCAGCCGTGCAGGGCAAGAATCACTTTGCCGTTCGCAGCGCCCCAACGTAGCCCCGACACTTGGCCCCAGTTTAGCTGAAATGAAACAGGCTCGGCAGAGTGCCGAGCCTGTGCAAAATGTTCCGTCATTTTTAGTTACCGCCGTCGTTATCCGTTTTGGGCTGTGTCCGCACGGGTACAGGGTAGTACACGCGATACGGCGGTGAATACCAGTAGTGACGATACCAAAGGGAGCTATAATCGACTTCGGCTGTGTTTTTCTCGATTTCTTTCCACAAGTACTTACCACTTACATTCAAGGTCGGAAATAAATACGGGAATTCATCGATTTTGTCTTCGATAGGTGCGCCCACGGTACCCGTAAAAGTTACGCTGCGGCCTTTTTCATAAACCATGGGGTCTATGAAACCGTCAATCAGAGCACGGAAACGACCATCACTGCTATCGGACGGAATTGGACGACCGTAAGAATTGAGTTCGTAATTCACCACTTCAATGATAGTACCGCGATCATTGTTACGGACTTCGGCAATGACACCGCCCCAACGCGCTGTTTGTCCTTCCGTCATTTCTGGGTTCTCGAGCGCTGTGGTGTAATTCACCGAATTGGTATTTTCAGCAACTGCCAACTCATCAGGCACTGCCGAACATGCACTTAGGGTTAACGCTGCAAGTGCTGCCAGCCAATATTTCAACATCATTCGTACTCCTTTTAGCTACGCCCGGGTAACTTTTGCCAGGTAACTTCATTGCGCACATACAATGGCTCGAGTTGTTCTGCTGCTACCGGCTGTACGTCTTGGGCCAGGGTCAGCATATCAACCGCCAATGGCAAGGTCACATCATCGAATACGTGTACCTGTTGGTTCGGGTTTAATGCCTCACCATAAGCTTGCCAACCTGTTCCGGCTCCTGTTACTTGGATAGCCTGCTGCTGACTAAGTTCAGCATCATTTCCGCTGGCGGTCAGCGTTTGCCACCAAGGTTGTTCAGACACTGCAGCTAACGGCGCCATTTGCGGCGCAACAGTCTCGAGCAATTTTTCACCCTGCATTGTGTAAGCGGCAAGATAAACTTCGTTCATTCGTGCATCAATGGCACTTAGCACGCTTTGCGCGCCATGCAAACGCACCGCCTGTTGTGCCAACGCTGCTAAAGTAGAGACGGGATAAACCGGTAAAGTGTGACTAAAAGCTAAGCCTTGGCAAATTGCCACACCAATCCGCACGCCGGTAAAACTACCTGGTCCGTAACCACACACGATGCCTTCAACGTCGCCGAGGGTCACGCCGGCTTCAGCAAGCACTTCGTCAACAAATCCCAGCACCCGCTGCGAGTGTTCTCGCGGGGTGATTGCTGCACGTTGATAAAGTTTATCGCCTACTTTTAAGGCAACTGAGCACTGCTCAGTCGCAGTGTCGATGGCAAGCAAGACAGCGGTCATGCAGATGTTTCTCCGTTTATTTCTGTTAAAAACTCGAGCGCTTGAGTTAAGTCGCGCGTGCGCTTTAAAGGCGGCAAGCTCGCCACAAAAAGTTGTCCATAGGGCTTGGTAACCAGGCGTTGGTCACAAACAATCAGCACTCCACGGTCACCGCGGTCACGAATCAAGCGTCCTGCCCCTTGTTTCAAAGCAATCACGGCTGGCGGTAATTGTACCTGAGTAAACGGCTCTGCTCCACGCATGCGGCAGTCTTCAATTCGCGCCTGCAACAAAGGATCATCCGGCGAACCAAACGGCAACTTATCGATGATCACACAGGTGAGCGCTGAGCCACGCACATCGACGCCTTCCCAAAACGAAGACGTGCCGAGCAACACACCATTCCCCGCAGCGATGAAATCTGCGAGCAGTTCGCGCTTATTGGTCGAGCCCTGAACAAACAAGGGCCGGTCAGTGAGGTTTTCCAATTGTCGCGCTACGAGCTGCAGCATGCGATGACTGGTAAATAGCACGAAGGTGCCGCCGCGCGGGTTGGCATCGAGCACCTGTGTGGTTATCTGGAGCAAGGTATCAAGCATTTCACGTTGCTGCGGCTGCGGTAAGAAGCGTGGCACGCACAGGATCCCTTGCTCACTAAAAGCAAAAGGACTCGGCAAACACAACGTCTCCGCAGTCTCCAAGCCAAGCAGGCGGGTAAAATGACCAAAGTCATCGCCAATCGCTAGTGTCGCCGAAGTAAACACCCAGGCAGCCTCAGAAGCACGAACATAACTACCAAACTTGTCAGCGACTTGCAGCGGTGTTTGGTGCAAGACCACATGCCGCGGAGTCGTCTCAAACCAAAAGCTATATCCGGTGCGTTGGGTGTCTTGTAGCAACTGCCAAATATGGATGAACTGTACGCAACGTTCATACAGCGTATCCAGGTCCTGGCTCCGGCCCAATGCTCCTTTGACCACCTCGCGAAAGAACTCGAGACTTTCGCTAAGCTGCCCTGCTGCCGCTTCGATCTTGTCATCCTGTGCCAACTGACGCCAATTGCCACGTTGCGGATCCAGTGGAAACGCCAATCGCCAGTCGCGCAAACTACCTAGGAGTTTATCTGCGGCTTTATCGAGTTGCCGTAAATCTTTAAGCTCGGTGAGATAAATCGTCTTCGCGTCTTGTGCCATCTCGCTTAACTGACGGCTACCGAGGGCTTCACCAAAATACTGACTGGCAATATCTGGCAACTGATGTGCCTCATCAAAAACCAAGGCGTCGGCGTGGGGGATTAATTCGCCAAAGCCGACGTCCTTGAGCGCCATATCGGCAAAAAACAGATGATGATTGACGACTACGATATCTGCCTCAAGGGCACGTTTGCGTGCCTTGACGAGGTAGCAATCGTCATAACTGGGGCAGTCACGCCCGAGGCAGTTATCCACGGTACTGGTTACATGAGGTAGCACTTCGGCATCTTCAGGCAAGCTGCTTAGGCCGCCCACGTCGCCATCTTCTGTGTGCAGCGCCCACCGCTTCACCTCAATAACCTGTTTCTGCACCACCAGTGACAGATCATTGCCTTGCGCTTGCGCTTGTTCGAGGCGATGGATGCAAAGATAGTTACTGCGACCTTTTAACAAGCTTACTTGCTTTTCAGGTGCAATCGCATCACGTAAGGCAGGTAAATCGCGGTGAAAAAGTTGCTCCTGCAGTGCCTTGGTTCCGGTCGAGATCATCGCTCGGCCCGAACTCTTCAAGATCGGGACGAGGTAGGCGTAGGTTTTACCTGTTCCTGTTTCGGCCTCAACCACCAACTGCCCTTTACTCTTCAAGGTTTTGGCAATCGCCGCCGCCATCTCTGTTTGCGCGGGACGCGGGGCAAAACCAGGTAGTGCCTTGGCGAGCGCACTATCAGGCTTAAAATAGGAAGTCACTTGGGTCATGAAGATGTGTCTACAGCACTGATGAACTTTACCGGCTAGATTAGCGTAATAAGGGCTGAATGGCTATGTAACCGTCGAGGAAAATGGCGCCATAAAAGTTATACAAGTTGCCATACAAGAAATAACAAAAACCTTCAAAAGCAAGGTTGAAACGACCAAATCATATCTATACAATTGGCTCCAACTTTGAATATTGCAAAGCAATTGGGAAATTATTATGCGTTATACAACTTGGCACCACCATCATTTCGGACATTTGAGTTAGCCTCGTTGTAAACGCGGAAGGCTAACACGTTGGTGGTTGCCTTCATCACTTTAAAACCCCGAAAGGCAACCTTTCGGGGTTTTTTTATAGGAGATTTATTCATGGTTGTAGATACCAACTCAAAACGTTTAACGATAGCGATTCAAAAGTCAGGTCGACTGAGCAAAGAGTCGATTAAGTTACTGGAAGCCTGTGGAGTTAAATTTACCCTGCACGAATCACGTTTATTAGCGCACAGCAACAACCAACCTATCGATCTGTTGCGCGTTCGTGATGACGACATTCCCGGCTTAGTAATGGATGGCGTGGTTGATTTGGGTTTGGTCGGTGAAAACGTACTGGAAGAAGTCCGTCTCGAGCGTCTCGCAACCTCGTTACCCGCTGAAGTAAAGCGCCTGCGTGCGTTGGAATTCGGCCAATGCCGTCTATCTCTGGCAGTACCGAAAGAAGACGCTTATCAAGGCGTGCAAGATCTCGCCGGCAAGCGTATTGCTACGACCTACCCTTACCTTTTGCAAAATTACCTGAAGAAACAAGGGGTCAATGCTTCAACTGCAATTTTGACCGGTAGCGTTGAAGTTGCGCCACGTCTTGGTCTAGCCGACGCTATTTGTGACCTCGTCTCAACAGGAGCCACGCTCGAAGCGAATGGCTTGGTCGAAAAAGATGTGATCTTTACCAGTCAGGCGCAGTTGATCCAGCGTCCTGAGTCACTGAACGCAGCAAAACAAGCCATGATTGATCAGTTGTTGCCGCGTTTAGATGGCGTGCAGATGGCACGCGAGAGCAAGTACATCATGCTGCACGCACCGCGCAAGGCGCTCGAACAAGTTGCGGCGTTGCTGCCAGGAGCAGAGGATCCAACGATTCTGCCACTAAGCCACACCGATGAGCTTGTTGCGGTGCACATGGTCAGCACCGAAACCCTCTTTTGGGAAACAATGGAAGAACTTAAAGCGATTGGTTGTAGCTCGATTCTCGTGCTACCGATCGAAAAAATGATGGGGTAATCACCATGTCAGCGACCGATGTTCGTTTACAAGAGCGTTGCTTCAATTGGGCCGAGTTAAGCAGTGCTGAACAAACGCAGTTATTGCAGCGCCCAACGCAACGGGTGTCGAGCGAATTAAATGCGACCGTGGCGAGTATCATCACTGCCGTGCGCACTGAAGGTGATGCCGCCGTCGTGCGCTATACCCAGCAGTTTGATTGTGCCGACTTAACCGAATTGCGTTACCCTCGCGAGCGCATCGAGGCACAACTAGCTAAACTAGATGCCCGCACGAAAAGTGCCATCGACACGGCTTACAGCACCATTCAGAAATTTCACGCGGCACAGCAACCGCAAAATATTTGCTTAGAAACGGCACCAGGAATTGAGTGTCAACTGCGCTACACGCCAATGAGCGCTGTGGGCTTGTACATTCCGGGTGGCACTGCGGTATTGCCTTCTACGGCGCTGATGTTGGGTGTGCCCGCACAATTAGCTGGCTGCCCGCGCGTGGTGTTGGTTAGCCCGCCGAATCAGCAAGGTGAACTGGCACCAGCGTTGCTTTACGCGGCACAGAAGTGTGGGATCACCGAAATCTACCGCTGTGGAGGCGCACAAGCCATTGCCGCCCTCGCCTACGGCACCGAAACTATCGGCAAAGTGAATAAGATCTTCGGCCCCGGCAACAGCTTCGTCACCGCTGCTAAGCAGGCCGTATCACAAGATCCTGCAGGGGCAGCGATTGATATGCCGGCGGGTCCTTCAGAGTTAATGGTGATTGCTGACGCCGATGCGAATCCAGCCTATGTTGCCGCTGATTTACTCTCGCAAGCTGAACACGGCGCCGATTCACAAGTGGTTCTATTAACCGATTCTGCCGCACAGTTAACTGCAGTCCAGCAACAGTTAGAGCTGCAATTGGCGCAGCTTTCACGCGCCAGTACAGCTGCACAGGCGCTTTCTAACAGTGCACTGATTCAAGTGCGCGACCTCGCAGAATCCGTGGCTATCAGTCAAGCTTATGCGCCCGAGCACTTATCCGTGCAAACTGCAGATGCAGAACAACTGGCCGAGCAATTAACGAATGCAGGTTCGCTGTTTATTGGTGCCTTCACTCCTGAATCAGGCGGTGATTACGCCACCGGCACCAATCACGTGTTACCGACCTACGGTTTTGCTGACACCGTCAGCAGTCTTGGCTTGCTCGACTTTTTCCGTCGCTACACCAGTCAAAAAGCGACACGCGAAGGCTTAGTCGGACTTGCCGACGCCATCGTCGCACTGGCCGAAGCTGAGGGCCTCGATGCACACGCACGAGCGGTCACGGTGCGCTTACAGGAGTCGAACTCATGAGCACACAAAACAGCTTTATTGGTCAACTTCAGCGCGCGCACTTAGCAGACATCACGCCTTATCAGTCGGCGCGACGCAGCATGAGTGGAGGCTCCGTCTGGCTCAATGCCAACGAAGCGCCACAAACGCCGGCCTTTCCGCAACAAAATGACTGGAACCGCTATCCGAGTTTTCAAAGCAATGCGTTGAATCAAGCTTACGCTGATTATGCGGGTATAGCACTCGGGCAAGTTCTAAGTTGCCGGGGCAGCGACGAGGCCATCGAACTATTAATACGCAGTTTCTGTGAGCCGCGTGAGGATGCGGTGATGATCACCACCCCCACCTATGGCATGTATGCCATTAGCGCGGCGACCCATGGTGCTGATGTCGTGGACTGCCCTTTGCAGAAAGCCGCTGACGGTAGTTTACAACTCGACGTCGAAGCGATGGTGGGTCGAGTCCGCGATACCAGCCAAACGCGCGTTAAGCTGATCTTTGTTTGCAGCCCATCGAATCCACTCGGCAACGAGGTCGACGCCGCGCGTATTGAGCAACTGCTTGAAGCCGTGGGCCAAGACGCCTTAGTGGTGCTCGATCAAGCCTATATTGAGTTCGTTGCCACCGAATCGAGTCAACGCCGCATCGCCGAATGGCTCGCACGCTACCCACAATTGGTCGTGCTACGAACCTTATCGAAAGCTTTCGGTTTGGCGGCACTACGTTGCGGTTTTGCGCTGGCCCAACCTGAATTAATTGAAATACTGCGCAAAGTTATTGCTCCGTATCCATTGCCAGAGCCAACCATCGCAGGCGCAACGCAAGCGTTATCCGAGCCAGCGATAGCTGAAATGCAAGCGCAACTTGCCCAAACACTGAAGCAACGCGAGCGTTTGCTGGCTGACTTAACAAACCGTAGCTGGGCAAAAGCGATTTGGCCGAGCGTCACCAATTTCGTCTTGGTCAATGTGCCCGATGCAGCCGCGCTCGTCACGCATTGCCAACACGCAGGTGTCTTGATCCGTAATCAATCAAGTCAACGTGGCCTTGGCCAATGTATTCGTATTAGTATCGGTAATGCTGCCGAAATGGACCGTTTATTGGAGGTACTCCCCGCATGAGTGCACAACGTATTTTATTTATCGACCGCGACGGCACATTGGTTGAAGAGCCACCGGTGGATAAGCAACTCGACAGCATCAGTAAGCTTGTCTTTGAGCCTGGGGTGATCCCTGCCTTATTAGCCTTGCAAGGAAAAGGCTACCGCTTAGTTATGGTCTCCAATCAAGATGGCTTAGGCACGGACAGTTTTCCACAAGCCGACTTTGACGCGCCGCACGATCTGATGATGGCAGTGTTTGAGTCTCAGGGCGTTCGCTTCGATGAAGTGTTGATTTGTCCGCACTTTCCGGAAGACAACTGTAGCTGCCGCAAACCGAATTTAGGCCTCGTCAAAGACTACCTGCAACAAGGGAAAATCGACTTTACCGATTCCTATGTGATTGGCGATCGCGAGACCGACATTCAACTCGCCGAAAACATGGGAGTCCGAGGTTTACGCTACGACCGTGAGCAGCTGAATTGGCAAGCGATTCAACACCAACTCTTGGATCGTCCACGTACCGCAAGCGTGAACCGCACCACCAAGGAAACTGCGATCCAGATCGATGTCGATCTTGATGCCCAAGGCCCTATTGCTATTAGCACCGGTGTTGGCTTTTTCGACCACATGTTAGAACAAATCGCGACACACGCCGGCATTAGCATGCAGATTGCGGTAAAAGGTGACTTACATATCGACGAACACCACACCGTCGAAGACACTGCCTTAGCACTCGGTCAAGCGCTGCGCCAAGCCTTGGGTGATAAGCGAGGGATTGGCCGGTTTGGTTTTGCACTGCCGATGGATGAGTGTCGTGCGGAGTGTTTGATCGACCTGTCAGGTCGCCCGTATCTGCAATTCTCTGCAGATTTTAGCCGTCCACAAGTCGGTGAGCTATCGACCGAGATGGTTGCACACTTTTTCCGCTCGATTGCCGATGCCATGGCGGTTTCGCTGCACGTCAGCACCACCGAGGGCAACAGTCACCACCAAGTGGAGAGCCTGTTTAAAGTCTTTGGCCGGGCACTACGTCAAGCTGTCGCGCGCACGGGCGATGGCGCACTGCCATCGAGCAAAGGGATGTTGGCATGAGTTTAGTCATTGTCGATACCTCTTGTGCCAACCTGTCTTCGGTAAAGTTTGCCTTTGAGCGGCTGGGTGTGAAGCCGCTTATTACCGCCGATGCAGCCCAGATCCGCAGTGCAGAGCGCGTGGTATTGCCCGGCGTTGGCACGGCCAAAGCCGCGATGCGCAACCTACAAGCTTTAGACTTGGTCGTTACCTTGCGCGAACTGCAGCAACCGGTCTTAGGTATCTGTCTTGGCATGCAGCTTATGACAGAGTGGTCAGCCGAGGGCGATGTGGATTGTTTAGGTCTGATCCCTGCCCGCACCGTAGCACTGGAGAATACCGGACAACCGCTACCGCACATGGGCTGGAACACCGTCTCTGAAGTCGGCGAAAACCCACTTTTGCGTGGTATTTCGGCGCCAGCCTATTGCTATTTTGTCCACAGTTTTGCGGTTGCTCCCGACAAGTACACCATTGCGAGTACCGACTACGGACAACGCTTCGCCTCGATGATTCACTCGAACAATTACTTTGGTGCACAGTTCCATCCAGAACGTTCAGGCGCAGTCGGAGCACAAATTTTGAAAAACTTTATGGAGTTGAGCGATGCTGATACCCGCGCTTGATCTGATTAACGGCGAAGTCGTACGTTTGCAGCAAGGCGATTTTGCTCGCCAAACAACCTTTGCCAGCGACCCTCTGCCGATCGCCCAAAAATATGCAAAGGCTGGAGCCGAGTGGTTACATGTCGTCGATTTAGATGGCGCCCGCGACCCCTCACAGCGTCAAGTGGCCACCCTAAAGCGCCTCGCTGGACAACTGCCCATGAAGCTACAAGTAGGCGGCGGTATCCGCCAGCGCCAGGACCTCGAACAGCTTTTTGCCTGCGGTATCCAGCGCGTCGTTATCGGCTCATTAGCGGTCAAACAACCTGAGCTGGTGGCTGCTTGGCTTGAAGAGTTTGGCAGTGATGCCATTGTGCTGTCACTTGACGTCAGCATTGCTGACGATGGCAATGCCTATGTGGCAACGCACGGCTGGCAGGAAACCTCGGAGCTAACCCTCGAGCAAGCGATTGAACGCTTTTTGCCGTACGGATTGCGTCACGTCTTATGCACCGATATTGCCAAAGACGGTATGCTCGGCGGCTACAATCTTGAGCTGTATCAAAACCTCAAACAACGCTATCCGCAACTGGTTATTCAAGCCTCTGGTGGCGCCGCGCAGCTTGAAGACCTCAAGCACTTGCGCGCTTTTGGTTGTGACAGTGCAATTTTGGGGAAAGCATTATTGACTGGTAAATTCACCTTAGAGGAGGCGTTCGCATGCTGGCAAAACGCATAATTCCTTGCCTCGATGTGCGCGATGGCCAAGTCGTCAAAGGTGTGCAATTTCGCAACCATGAGATCATCGGTGACATCGAGCCCCTAGCTGAGCGCTACGCAGCGGCCGGTGCCGACGAACTGGTATTTTACGACATCACCGCGTCGTCAGATGCGCGCGTTGTCGACAAATCTTGGGTTGAGCGCATCGCGCGTCGTATTGATATTCCTTTTACTGTGGCCGGTGGTATTAGCTCCATTGATCAAGCACGCGAGCTGTTGGCCATGGGGGCTGATAAGATATCCGTCAATTCACCAGCGTTGCGCGAACCTGAATTAATTAATCGTTTGGTCGATGAGTTCGGTCAACAGTGCATTGTTATTGGTATCGACAGTTTCTTTGACGCCGAAAGTGGCCGTTATTTGGTGTATCAGTTCACTGGCGATGAAAGTAAAAGCCAGCGCACCCGTTGGCAAACCGCCGAATGGCTGCAAGAAGTCGTAGCTCGCGGAGCGGGCGAAATCGTTTTGAACTGCATGAATCAGGACGGTGTCCGCAAAGGTTATGATATTGCCCAACTGCAGACCATGCGTAAGATCTGCCCAGTGCCTCTGATTGCCTCAGGTGGTGCCGGTCATGCCGACCATTTCCAGCAGGTGTTCGAGCAAGCCAACGTCGATGGAGCCTTGGCGGCCTCGGTTTTTCATAAAAACACCGTAGTTATTGCCGAATTAAAGCAACAGCTACAAGCTGCTGGCATTCCAATGCGTTACTGAGAAGGACAACATAATGCGAGTCACACTAGAAAACCTAAGCCAACTCGATTTTGCTAAGCAAAATGATTTGCTGCCGGCCATTGTGCAGCATGCACATAATGGCACGGTGCTCATGCAGGGCTATATGAATCCTGCGGCGCTTGAACAAACGTTAATGAGTGAGTTGGTCACTTTTTACAGCCGCAGCAAAGAACGCTTATGGTGCAAAGGTGAGAGTTCAGGGAATACCCTAAAGTTAATCAGCGTGCATAGTGACTGTGACGCGGATAGCTTGCTGATTCGTGCTCTGCCCGCTGGCCCCACCTGCCACCTCGGTAGCGAGAGCTGTTTTAGCAGTGAACAGTTTAGCGAACAACCGACCTTGGCCCAGCTGATGCGCGTCGTACAACAGCGCGTTGCCAACGCTGACAGCAAAAGCTATACCGAACAGTTACTCGCCGCAGGTACCAAGCGTGCAGCGCAAAAAGTGGGTGAAGAAGGTGTAGAAGTCGCGTTGGCTGCTGCCACGCATGACCGTGAGGAACTACTCAACGAAAGTGCCGATCTGCTGTATCACCTGCTCGTGGTGCTACATAGTGAAGGGCTGGATTTAAGTGATGTGCTTGCCGTGTTAGAACAGCGCCGCCGTTAATCGGCAGCGCTTTCTTTGAGGTTTCCAGCTAATAGATTGCGGTCGTAGCGCTGGCTGACTTTGCGTAAACGCCAAGTGAGCAACACTGCGGCAATCGACAAACCGATAATAAAGCCAATCCACATACCCGCCGCGCCCATTGCCGGCACGATGATATCTGTCCGCGACAGTAAAATACCGATGGTTAACCCAAACGGCCAATACGACACAAAAGTGATAAACATTACCGCTTTGGTGTCTTTGTAACCGCGCAAGGTCCCCATGGCCACGGCTTGGAAGGTATCTGAAAGAGTAAAGATTGCAGCCAAGCCCATTAATGTTGCAGCTAAGTTTATAACCCCCTGATCTGGCGTATACAAACTCGCCAACCAACCGCCGGCCAACCACATGATCAAGCCATTGACTGCAGCGAAGGTCATCCCATAAATTGTGGCCAACTTATGGCTGAGCATGGCATTGGCAGGGTTGCCGGCGCCCAGCGCAAAACCGACGCGCAGCGTAACCGCCATCGAGAGGCTCAATGGCACCATATAAACTAACGATGAAATATTCAGCGCTATTTGGTGGCTCGCAACCATGGTCGCACCTAGAGGGGCGATGACGAGCGCGGCGGCGGCAAATAAGCTAACTTCAAAGAACATTGCGGTGGCAATTGGAAAGCCGAGACGTACGATGTACCAAATATCGTCCCAATCAGGCTTAAACCATTGTTGAAACACCCCAATGGCTTTAAAACGCTTGGCCCACAACACATAGACCAGCAAGCCGAGAGCCATTACCCACAATACGATTGCGGTGGCTAATCCACAACCCGCTCCTCCCATTGCTGGCGTGCCAAACTTGCCATAAATAAGGATGTAGTTTGCGGGAATATTAACTAATAAACCGATGATGCCAATCACCAGCGAGGGCACCGTGTGCGACAAGCCTTCACAAAAGTTACGCAGCACCATATACAGCACCAGAGCCGGTACCGCCCAAATCAAATAGCCTAAGTAATCAAGGGTAATGGTGCGGAAGTTATCTTCTACCGCCATGGCGTTAAGGATCAGCGGCGCAGAGAAAATCACCGCGACACACAGCAAGCTACCAATCAACGCTGCATAAAAGCCTTGTTGCACCATATTGGCGACTTTATGGCGCTTATTCGCACCATCGAAATGCGAAATGATGGGCGCGAGGGCAAGCCCCATGCCAAACACCAATAAGGTCGAAGGAAACCAAATACTCCCACCCACCGAGACAGCCGCCAAATCAGTTGCACTGACACGACCCGCCATGACGGTATCAACCACCCCCATCAACATTTGGGTCAGTTGCGCAACCAAAATCGGCCCCGTTAAACGGGCAAGCTTTTTCGATTCGCGCCACCAGTGATCGGGGCGAGGTAATTGCGCAGTTCGGCTCATGACAGCTTACTCATGGAAATTTCTCTTCGGTAGGTTTTTATTCTGCTTCAGTAAAAAGCTGATAGGCTTCATCGAGTACGGCGCATAAGCGCTCACAATCAGCGGCGGTATTATAGGCTGCAAGCGACACTCTGACCACCGCTGTGTGCTGCCAAAACTGCAATAATGGCTGTGCACAATGGCTACCGGCCCGCACGGCAATCGAATGTTCAGCAAGATAACTCGCCAAGTCAAAAGCATGTACTTCAGAGCTAAAAAAACTTATCAAGGGTAAGCTTGTGCTGTCCGACTGTGGCGGCACTAACTGCAACCATTGCCGTTGGGATAACTGCTCGCGCAGGTTATGCGTGAGCCTTTGTAAATAACAACTTAAGCCCGCCTCACGTTGCTCGTTGAGCCAACGCGCCGCTGCAGCACAGGCAATAATCGCGGCGGTATTCGGTGTCCCTGCTTCGAATTGCTGCACACCACTTACCCATTGCGAGCTGGCTTCAGTAACCTCCGTCACCATCCCGCCACCGACCAGCCATGGCTCAAGCTGCGCCTGGAGTTGGGTGGTCAAATACAACACGCCGCAGCCAGTAACTCCGTACATTTTGTGCGCTGAAAAAGTCAGTGCATCGCAACCTAAGGCGACGACATCGAGTGTTAGAGAACCAACCGCTTGCGCCGCATCAACAATGGTCAAAGCCCCCTGCGCTCGCGCTCGCTTTGCGATTTCCGCCACCGGTAAAACTTGTCCGGTGACATTACTCGCTAAAGTTACGGCGACGAGCTTACAGCGCTCTGTCACGACGTCTTGCCAATCAGCCGCAAGGTTCCCAGTGCAAGGATCCAAATCAAGCCAACGGATCGTTAGCCCGTGTTTTTCTGCCAGGCGTAGCCAGGGTAAAAAGTTCGAGTGGTGTTCGGCCCGTGACAACACAATTTCATCGCCGGCCTGCCAGTCTAGCTGTAAGCCTTGTGCGAGCATGTTCAGGCTGTGCGTTGCACCAGCGGTAAATGCGACTTCGTTGGCCTGAGCTCCGATCCAGTTTGCTAACTCTTGACGCGCTTGCTCGAGTTGTGCGGTCGCCTGTTGCGCCAGCGGGTAGCTACCGCGGTGCGCATTTGCATGGCCGTGTTGATAATAATCGAGGTAAGCCTGCAACACCGTCTCTGGCACTTGGCAACTCGCCGCACTGTCTAAATAGACGAATTGCGGTTGCGAGCGCCATAAGGCGAACTGTTCCCGTGCGGCTTTGCCGCCGGCAACGTAGGCATCAGTCACGGACCGCCTCCGCCGTACTCGCATACGTGGAAATAAAGCCACATAACTCTGGATTGACGAGCTGCGGATGCGTCAGTGGCCCCATGTGGCCACAATCAAGCTGTTTAGTACGAACATCAGGCAACACCCGCTGCAACTGCTCAGCCACGCGTTGAGCGCTGTGTTGGGTTTTGCTTCCGGTTAGCAATAACACCGGTTGCGCCAACTTGCTGTAATCCACTAACTTGTGCGGCTCGCCCATTAACGCGGCAAAATCCATCGCCACTTTTTCTGCTTGGCTGGCCATCAACTGTTGTACTTTTGCGGGCAATGCTGCAAAAAAGCCTGGTTGGTTCCAATAATCAACAAAGGTTGCAGTGCTGCCGACCGGATCGGTCGCGTCCATTTGCGTCGCAATGGCTTCAATTTCCTGTCGTGCCGGTTCATTTGCTTCGAGTACGTGAAAAGCGACCGGTTCAAACACCGCAACCGCTTGCACATTTAGCAAGTTTTCCAGCGCTAACTTCAGTGCTAGAGCACCACCGTAGGAATGGCCGATAAGCGTCACCGGTTTGCTGCCAAGCAAAGCTTTAACACCCGCCACAATGCGTGGAACTTCATCGCTAAAGCGAAACGCTTCAACTTGTTCAACCTCAGCTTTCGGTGCTTTACCATAGCCAATTAAATCAACACCAATGATGTCGTAGTCGGCTTGCAACTGCTGGATCAAAGCTCGCCACTGGCTGGTATTGCTTTGCGAGCTATGCAACAACACCAAGCTGGGGCCGTTACTGTTACCGAAACGCTGGATCCCCTGCATTGAGTCCGTGGTCATACTGCCATCCCGAATGCGTAGCCCAACAAGTAACCCGCTTGCAATAACAAGACAATAAAGGTGCCAAGAACACCCACCGTGCGTGCCCACGATGGCCCAATGCTCATGCGCAGGCCTAAGGCATGACAAATACGCGCGACAAATAACAAGCCGCCCATTGCGTGCAATAACATCACCGGTGCCCCGCTCAGTTCCATGAGCACCAATAGCAATAGCATCAATGGCACATATTCAGCGAAATTAGCGTGAATACGTGTGGCAACTTCAAGGTCTTTGGAATCGCCAGTACCGATACCCACGCGATCGCGCCAGCGTAATCGAATGACAGCCACTGACAAGGCGAAATAGAGCAGCGTCAGAAGACCTGCATACATCATACTAATTTGTAATTCGACAGCCATTGTTATTCTCCTTTTAAGTCGACTACAAAAAAGCCCACACAAGGTGGGCTTCGAAACATTCTTTGCTGACGCGCTGCTTAACCCAGCAACTCACCTAGCTCTTTACTAATCGTTTCAACATTACGGGTACCATCAACTTTGTGGAACGCCGTTTTGCCCTGCTCTGCTAGTGTACGATAATACGCCACTAATGGCTCGGTTTGTTCATGATAAATAGCTAAGCGCTTACGCACTGTTGCTTCTCTATCATCATCACGAATAATCAAGTCTTCGCCAGTAACGTCGTCTTTACCTTCCTGCTTCGGTGGGTTGTGCTCCACGTGGTAAACACGACCTGAACCTGGGTGCACGCGACGACCGCTCATACGATCGACAATCACGTCATCAGGAACAGCGAATTCCAGCACTACATCAACATCGATGCCAGCTTCTTGCATCGCATCGGCTTGCGGGATGGTGCGCGGAAAGCCATCAAGAAGGAAGCCGTTTTGGCAATCAGGTTGCGCAATACGCTCTTTCACTAGGCCAATCATAATATCATCAGACACCAGCTTACCCGCGTCCATGACAGCTTTTGCTTGTTGCCCTAACTCAGTACCGGCCTTAATTGCAGCTCGTAACATGTCACCCGTTGAGATTTGCGGAATCCCAAAAGTTTTCATCAAGAACTGCGCTTGAGTACCTTTCCCGGCGCCAGGTGCGCCCAACAGGATAATGCGCATTTACAACCCTCTTTCCTAGTTTTGTTGGTGTGCGTTGGATTAAGGTCGAACTTTACCGCCTAGCGGCGTGCAATACAAGTCCGAGCATTGCCGACTTTCGTCGACAATGCTCCATGTTTTAGCTTAATTTGCCGGCGCTTAATTCCATCATCAGTCGATTCAAACGCGTCACAAACTGAGCCGGGTCTTTTAAGCTACCACGCTCGGCAAGGGTTGCTTGGTCAAGCAAGAGATTCGCCCACTCGGCAAACTTCTCGTCATTATCCAAAGCGGCCACCTGCTGCACTAGGCTATGCTCAGGGTTCAGTTCAAAGATGTACTTAGTTTCTGGCACTTTTTGCCCGGCAGCTTCCATCAGCTTAGCCATTTGCGTGCTCATGTCATTCTCGTCCGTGACAATACAGGCTGGCGATTGCGTCAAACGGTGAGTAACACGCACTGACTTCACTTTATCACCAAGCGCTTTTTCAAAACGTTTGACCTGATCCTCAAAGGATTTTTCCAGCTCTTCTTGCTGCTTTTTATCCTCTGCATCATCAAGGTCGCCCAAGTCGAGATCACCACGGGTAACGCTTTGGAACTGCTTCTCTTTGTATTCGCTAAGATGGCTCATCAACCACTCGTCGATACGTTCTGACAGCAGCAAGACTTCGATACCCTTTTTCCGGAAAATCTCGAGTGCAGGATTATCACGCGCAGCTTCATAGCTATCAGCAACGATGTAATAGATCTTATCTTGCTTCTCAGCCATGCGCTCTAGGTAAGCATCTAAGCTTACCGTCGCTTCCGCTTTGTCCTCATGTGTTGAGGTAAAACGCAGCAACGCCGCAATTTTCTCCTGGTTTGCGTGGTCTTCAGCTGGGCCTTCTTTCAACACCGTACCGAAGGTATTCCAAAACTCTTGATACTGCTCAGGATCGTCTTTTGCGAGTTTGCTTAGCATACCCAAGACTTTCTTGGTGCTGCCACTGCGCATTGCACGCGTGATCTTGTTGTCTTGTAAGATCTCCCGTGACACGTTCAATGGCAAATCATTCGAGTCCATCAAACCACGCACGAAACGCAAATAAGTCGGCATCAGCTGCTGTGCATCATCCATGATAAACACGCGCTTCACATAGAGTTTAATGCCGTGCTGTTGTTCGCGATTCCATAAATCCCACGGCGCACGCTTCGGAATGTACAGTAGGCTGGTGTATTCCTGCGTACCCTCAACTTTATTGTGGCTCCACAGCAGTGGATCTTCAAAGTCATGCGCAATGGTTTTGTAGAACTCTTGGTATTCTTCATCGCTAATCTCAGCTTTTTCCCGCGTCCATAGCGCTTGACCTGAGTTCACGGCTTTCCATTCAGTTAGCTTGCCGTCGTCATCACGCTCAGGCATTTCCACTGGAATGCTGAGATGGTCGGAATACTTGGTGATAATACCGCGCAGACGGAATTCGTCGAGGAATTCGTTCGCATCTTCACGGACATGCAAAATAATATCGGTACCGCGCTGGGCCTTCTCGATGACACGAATATCAAATTCGCCTTCGCCTTTGGAATGCCATTCCACAGCTTCGTTGGCTGCGGCTCCAGCAACGCGGGTGCGCACTGTCACGCTATCGGCAACGATAAATGCAGAATAAAAACCTACGCCGAACTGACCAATCAAACGACTATCTTTCGCTTGATCACCTGACAGCTGGCTAAAGAACTCGGCGGTGCCGGATTTGGCGATGGTACCGAGATTACTCATAACATCGTCACGTGACATGCCGATGCCGTTGTCACTAATCGTAATGGTGCCGGCGTCTTTATCGGCACTCACGCGGACACGCAGTTCAGCATCATCAGCTATTAAATTGCTGTCGCTCAGTGCCTTAAAACGCAATTTATCAGCGGCATCTGAGGCATTCGATACCAACTCGCGTAGGAAGATTTCCTTGTTTGAATAAAGCGAATGAATCATCAAATGAAGCAATTGCTTCACTTCGGTCTGAAAGCCATGGGTTTCGGCTTGACGGGTCTCCGCCATAGTGATCTCTCCTGCACTATTGTTGCTAACACTCAGACAGAGATGGGGACACCTGGCGGGTTTTCAAGGAAAAATTTAATCAAATTCGACGCGTTTACGTCCACTGAAGGCATGTCCTAGTGTAGCTTGATCGACATACTCCAGTTCTCCGCCGACCGGCACTCCATGAGCGATACGTGACGTGGAAACATTGTGCTGGCGGGCTAATTCAGCGATGTAGTGCGCGGTTGCCTCACCCTCAATGGTTGGGTTGGTTGCTAAAATAATCTCACTAATCGTGTCGGCGGCGAGACGTTCTGCTAAACGATCGAGACCAATATCTTCCGGCCCAATGCCGTCAAGCGGCGAAAGATGCCCCATGAGGACAAAGTAGCAACCAGCATATTGACCGGTTTGCTCTATCGCCAACACATCGGCAGGCGTCTCAACGATACACAGCAGACCGCTATTGCGCCGCGCGTCGTCGCTGCATAGCTCACATACTTGAGCTTCGGTAAGCGTGCGACACACCTCACAATGGCCTACGCGTTCAACTGCCTGAGCCAAGGCTTGGGACAGTTGTAGACCACCCTCACGTTGGCGCTCCAATATTTGGAACGCCATCCGCTGCGCCGACTTCGGCCCAACGCCCGGGAGCATGCGCAATGCTCTTATAAGTTCACTGATTGCGGGACTAAGTCGCATTGCTTGAGCCTTTAAAACGGTAACTTCATACCTGGTGGCAAGTTCATACCGCCAGTCACTTCAGCCATACGTTCTTTGGTTGTCTGCTCTACACGACGCACAGCATCGTTAATCGCTGCCGCGATTAAGTCTTCCAGCATTTCTTGGTCTTCATCTTCCATCAAGCTTGGATCGATGTGCACACGACGTACGTTATGGTTACCGAGCATGGTTACTTTCACCATACCAGCCCCCGCTTCGCCGGTGACTTCAAGGTTCGCGATTTCTTCTTGGGCCTTTTGCATGCGCTCTTGCATTTGCTGCGCCTGCTTCATCATATTTCCCATTCCACCTTTAAACATATCTACCTCGTCTGGTTTCTTAAAGCGGTTGTACTGAGTCGTCTAACAGCTCAGCACCAAAGTTCTGTTGTAGCGCTTGGGCTAGCGGATCTGCAGCCAATTTTTGTTTGGCGTCAGTGAGTCGCTTGGCGTCAATGGCTTGCTGAATTTCAAAAGGTGTGGGCTGCGGTGTATTTTTCAAGGCAATTTCAGCTAACTTCAGGTCTAAATTTTCCTGCAATGCTTGCGTAATTGCTTGCGCAACCGATTCATTGAGTAAGTGCTGCCATTCCTCGCGCACCCACAGCACGTAACTTTCGTTTTGTTTCTCTAGTACGCTATTGCGCGCCAACTGCCGTGCTAAGCCAGTCAATTCAAGATTATCAATGAGAGCCGACCAACGGTCGATTTCTGCTGCACTGCGCGTGTCATCAGGTATGGCTAGGGATTCCAGTGATGCTGCTTCAGCCTGAGGCGCCTGCATTTGTGTTGGCTTTGCACTCGCGTGAGCTGGTGCTTCTGGCGCTTCTGGCTTCGGCGACACCTCTGGTTCTGGTTCTGGTTCGGGTTCTGGCTGCGCAGCTACGGGCGTTGGCTTAACAACCGACGCAGCAGCCTCGTTGCCCTTCAGCTTCTCAGAATTTTTTTTTTGCTGCAGCATCGCCCGCGTCTCCAACAACGAGGCCAAGCTATCCTGCGAGTTTTCAGTGGTTGCAGCTGGCTCAGACGGTTGCTGTGGCTGCGGCTCTGGAGCATGGTCAACTTGTGGCTCCGCGTGCAGCTCTGGCTCTGCTGTAAATTCAGGTTCAGGCGGCAGATCCGGTTCGGACAATTGTTCCTGCGGTACCTCAGGCTCTGTTGCGGGCGCAGGTTCTGTTCCCTGTGCCGATTCGGGAGCGGCTTTAGCTGCACTCGCAGGTGCGGCCTTAGTCGTCGTTACCGTTGTCGTATCTACGGGCGTGCGCTCCATAAGCTCAATACGCTCGGGACGAAACGCCATCATGCGCAACAAAGTCATCTCAACGCCGCTTCGAACCTCAGCAGCGTAGTCGAGGTCACGTCGACCTTGAATGAGGATATCGTAATAAACTTGCAGTAACTCGGCCGGCAACTGTTGCGCCAAATGTTGGTCTTCAACCGACAATCCAAGGGTTTCCGCCACTTCTGGCACCGCTTGATATAGGGCTAGTTGATGCACATAGTTCTGCATTTCACCCAACAAGTTACTCAGATCAGGAACCTGTCCGGCTATCCGCGCTAACGTCGTCAATAAATCAGCGCCCTGTCCCGCGACTATTTGCTCGAGTAAGGTCGCTAGTTCAAAGCTAGGTACGGCACCCAACATTTGCTGCACGCCGGCCATGGTGACCTGTTGTTCGCCCTGCGCAATCGCTTGGTCGGTAAGACTCAAGGCATCACGCATACTGCCACGCGCGGCACGAGCAATTGCAACCAACGCTGCTTCATCGAAAGGGATCGCTTCTTGTTGCAACACGTAGCCGAGATGATTGGCAATCTCTTGGCGATCCAAGGCCTTCAAATTGAACTGCAAGCAGCGCGATAACACCGTAATGGGCAGTTTTTGCGGATCGGTCGTCGCCAGCAAAAATTTCACATGTTCCGGCGGCTCTTCTAGCGTTTTGAGCAGCGCATTAAAACTATGCCGTGACAGCATGTGAACTTCGTCAATGAGGTAAACTTTGTAGCGCCCGTGAGTCGGCTTGTATTGCACGTTATCCAGCAGTTCACGGGTATCTTCGACTTTAGTACGAGACGCCGCATCGATTTCCAACAAATCGACAAAACGCCCCTCGTCAATTGCCTTACAAGCACCACATTGACCACAAGGTTCGGCAGTGATGCCCTGTTCACAGTTAAGACTTTTGGCGAGAATTCGGGCAATGGTTGTCTTACCGACGCCACGCGTTCCGGTAAGCAGCCAAGCATGGTGCAGTCGACCTGAGGTGAGCGCGTTCATAACGGGTTTTAGAACGTGCTGTTGGCCAACCACTTCTTTAAAAGTATGCGGGCGCCACTTACGGGCGAGCACCTGATAACTCATGCTTAGATTCCTTGTCGAACTCGGGTAATCGGTGACATTAAGATGCCCTTACGTTACCTCAAAATTCACACAGGGTATAGTACGGAATCGATGCTTCTTGCAGGCGTTGCGCACCTGGCAAGTCCTTCAAAGTGATCACAAACGCGCATTCTTCAACGCTTGCGTCGGTCTGTTTAATGAGTTTGATTGCTGCCAACACGGTCCCTCCCGTCGCCAGCAAATCATCAATGACCAGCACATGATCATCAGCACTTAAGGCATCGACATGCATTTCTAAAGCGTCTTCACCGTACTCAAGTGCGTAGCTTTGTGAAAGCGTCTTGGACGGGAGTTTTCCGGGCTTGCGCAGAGGCACAAAACCAATACCGAGGGCGTAAGCCAGTGCGGTACCAAAAATAAAGCCACGGGCTTCCATCCCGACAATTTTGGTTAGGTTTTTGTCGCTGTAGCGCTGCACGAAAGCATCGATTGTTGCCTTGAAGGCAGCACCGTCGGCGAGCAGCGGCGTTATATCCCGAAAAACAATACCCGCTTTAGGGTAGTCGTGAATCGCCCTAATTGAGTTCTTAATTAAATCACTCATGAGGCCGCTGAACGTTGATCTGGATGCGTCTGTGGATGCATGGTTTGCCACAAATCAGCGAGCAGCTCTAACAAGCGCTGTCTTTCAATGGGCTTTGGCAGACACAAGTCAGCACCACTGCGGCGCGCACTGTCCTCAATGTTTTTTACATCTTGAGTCGACATTAACAGCAATGGTGTTTGCTTGTAAGCATCTAAACTACGCAAGTTGCGCAACAGATTCATCCCGTCTAATAACGGCATTTTGTGATCTGCTAAGACGACGTCAAAAGTGTCTGCTTTAGCGCGGTTAAGTCCATCTAAACCGTCTTCAGCGCAGGTCACCACAAACGGGGTTTCCGCTAATATATCTAGAAGCTGTGCGCGAGTCGCTGGTTTGTCTTCGACCAACAAAAGTTTGCGAGACATAAGTTGCCTTATTGAGATGAATGTTTAAGCAGACAGGTGTTTAAACCACTGCAAAACTGCTGGTAAACACGGTACACCTACAACAACTAGGACCGCCAACCAGCCAATCCACGGTTTACATGATGGATCGTGGAATCTTTCATTGTTAGCCATATGGGAATTCCTCATAACTGCAGCTAATTTTAGCGGGGCGGATCATACTCGATTACGGTCGCGTGAACAACACAAAGCGCTCACAAAAATCCTGCACGAGCTGCAAGAGCCCCGACGCCAAGGCTTGTGGTTCTTGCTCTGGGTATTGGACCAATAGATCTTCAAAGAGTTGCGAAAAAGTAAGCGGATTAGTCTGTAATTCAGCGAGTACACCAGCAGTCATATGATTTAATTGCATAAACCTTACCTGCTCTGCGCCCGGTTCACGATAAACCAAAACGCAATAAGGCTCAGCGAGCACCTCATCTGGCAGTTGTGTGCGACTAATGCTAGCAACCGGATAATTATAAATGGCTACTTGTGCAGTGCTATTAAGATAAAGGACGGTTGTTTCCGTAATCGTCTCAACTTCTTGCAGGCTGTCATCGAAGTGAGCATGCAACACGTCAACCTCAACGCGCTCATAGTGCGCAAGCTCAAATAACCAAGGCGGTAATTCGTTTTGAAGCCGTTGCGGCTCATCTAGAGTGGCGAGAAAATCAACAAATTCTGCACCAATATCTGAAAAAAGTGGAGAGTGTGCTTGATGTTGAGCGATGAACTTAGCACACAATAGCTGCCATTGCGTATCGCTCAGGACAGTTTGTAAAACCGGGAACCCTGCCCGTAAGAACTGCTGAATATTGTTATGAATGAGACGTTTATAGATAGCTAAGCGGCGAGGTTCGACGTTATCGAATGGATGACGTGAGCTGTCTTGGCCGCGCAGCCAAGCGCCCAATTCATGCTGAATGCTTTTGAAATCTTTGTTCACGTGCGCCTACGACTCGTTGTTGATGGGTGGTAATCTTATTCATCTCAGCAAGCAAGGTCGGTAGCGGTGGAATATTAAAATCGCGTTCAAGTACTGTAGGAAATAAACCGTGCTGTTGATACGCAAAATCGAGTAAGTCCCACACTTCTTGTTTTACATCTGCACCGTGGGTATCGACGAACAGGTCATCATACTCTTCGGTATGCCCCGCTATATGGCCATAGATGATCCGCTTACTTGGTAAACCCGCAATAAAGTCGTATGGATCATAACGGTGATTGACGCTGTTAACGAAAACGTTATTGACGTCGAGTAGTAACTTGCAGTCCGCTTGCGCGAGCACCGCATTAATAAAGTCGAGCTCACTCAACTCATTAGCAAAGCTCGCATAATACGAAACATTTTCGAGTACCAAAGGTCGCTCAATAATGTCCTGCACTTGGCGAATACGCTCTACCACGTGTGCGACTGCCTCATCGGTAAAAGGTATCGGTAACAAATCGTAAAGGTGCCCACCAGCCGAGCAATAGCTCAAATGTTCACTGTAAATGGCAATATCGAAGCGATCGAGAAAGGTTTTAACCTTTTTTATGAACTCAATATCAAGCGCATCTGGGCTACCAATTGACAACGACAGCCCATGGCTTGTTAATGGTGCTTGCTCGCGAATGCGATCAAGCGTTCGGTAAGCTTCATTTCCCCGCGGGAACCAGTTTTCTGGCGCAAGCTCCCAAAAACCAACATTGGGAGCCTGCGTTAGGACCTCGTCCAGAAACTCACGACGTAATCCGAGTCCTACGGTGTTCTGCATTACTTATGCACCACCGCACTTACCTTCGCCGCATTTTCCTTCGCCACACTTACCTTCTTTGGCTTTTTCCTTGGCTTTTTCTTTCATTTTGGCTTTGTGGTCTTCGCCGCATTTCCCTTCACCGCACTTCCCTTCACCACATTTGCCTTCTTTGGCTTTTTCTTTCATTTCTTCTTTGTGCTCTTTCATTTCTTCCTTGTGCTTCTCACCACACTTACCTTCGCCGCATTTCGCTTCACGCTCTTTGCTTTGTTCTTGCTGATAGCCTGAAGGCATGTCTGAGTAGCTAAAAGGATTAGCTGTAGCTTGCATAGAAAGACCACCTGCTAATAATGCACCTACGGTGACCGCCATTGATTTCTTCATGTTGCTCATAATGTAGTCCTCTGTTTGTTTTATGCCTTACGACATAGTTTAATTATAGCTGTTTTACAAAAAAAAGCCCCGCTTGGCTAGCGGGGCTTTACAACTTTTTTGCGTAGTTAGCTATGAAGTGCTTAAAGCGACACGCCTAAGTTGCTCGCTTTGCTGCGAATGTAAGATTCCCAGCTACGCGCGTTACGGCGTTGGCTTTCAAACTTCTGCGCTTCTTTAACATATCTCAGCGCTTCGCTGAATTTGTTCTGATAGAAATACGCTTCAGTGAGTGACATATACACCGGACCTGGTTCGTCATAACCCTGCTCAATCGCATTCAAGTATGCCTGAGCTGCTTGCGGGTATTCTTCCGCACGCAAGTGGGCAGTACCTTTTTTACGATAAAGGTCAGCGCGGTCTTCTCGCTCTTCAGCAAGCTCTGCAGCTAATGCATAGACTTCCGCTGCACGACTGTATTCACGTGCCATCTCGAAGTTGTTTGCCGCGTTTTGGTAGTTACGCGACGTCTTCTCGATGTCACCAGCATTCAAATGTTTCACCATCAAGCGTGCTGAATCATAAGGAATACCGTTATTTGAATACAACTGTACAAGTGCTTTGAACTGGCTTTCTTTATCGAAGTATCCAGCTAAGTATGCGATTTCCAATGTTTGAAGTGCTTTATCAAGCTTCTCTTCTAACATGTAAATCATACCCAGTTGGTTCCACCAGTTTTTCTCACCTGGAATGACTTCTAAGCCAGCTTCAAGTACATCGATCGCATCACTATACATTTTGCGTTCGTAGTACGAAGCAACTTTCAAGACGTAAGGGTTCTTGTTTGGCTCTTCGTAGTATTGAATCGCCATATCCGCTGGGCGAATGACTTTGTCGAATTGCTTCAACTCGTAGTATGAGTTCGCGATTCGCAAAAATACGTCAGCATTATATTCGCCAGTGAACTGCAACCACTTACCGTAGTACTTCAGTGCTGCTTCGTAGTCCTCGACCTGCAGGCTCAAGTCCGCCGCTAGTTTCAGCGCCGACGCTTGATCTGACCAACCGAGTACGTCTGCATCTGCTGCACGCGTTACACGCATGTAAGCGTCATCAATGCGGTCGTCAGCTGCATAAAGGTTGCCAAGAAAACGATCAACGTAAGCTTGGTCAAATGCTTCGCGTGGCTCGGTATCTTCGAGTTCTGCGATAGCGCCTTTAATGTCTTCCTGCTCGCTGTAGAGTTCAAAAGCACTCATGATACGACGCCCAACACGCTCAGATACCGTTAAGTTACGACGATTATCTTTACGCTGTTGGATTTCTTCTGCCGATGGCAAGTTGTAATTGATGTCTTGCGCATTAGCGACAGGCACGCCCGCCGCTAAAGCACCACACAATACACTCGCGCTAAGCAGCATAGAGAGTTTTTTGTGCATCATAATCATTACTCCTGATCCAGGCTGAAGTCGAGCTGGACTGTCTGGCCAGGCTGCTCTACAGGCTTGCCATCAACCATCTTCGGATTGTACTTCCAACGCAAGAGTGCACGACGTGCTTCTTGGTCGAATACCCGACGAGGGTTTGAGTCGATAACTTCGACGTCAGTCACACCACCGGTCTTATCGATGGTAAAGCGCAACATTACCCAACCTTCAACGCCATCTCGAGCTGCAGCAGGCGGATAGCGCGGGTTAATACGTACCACAGGTACGGCTTCACCGTCTCGCATCATTGCACCGCTGGCATCGAAGCCTGTGTCGGTACCACCTACATCCACATCGAAGCCAAGGTCGAGATTCATACCATCAGCATCTGATGTATCAGGCTCGTTTGGCGGCGTTTCTGGCGGCTGTGCCGGCGGCGGCGGAGGTGGTGGCGGCGTACGACGACGCTGATCCACTTCCGAATCCGGCGGCTGAGTCACAATCTCAATGACTGATGACGGTGGAGGCGGTGCATTTCGCCCTTCGCCCCCGCTGATCAAGAACGCCATGAACGCGAACAGAAGGAACGTAGCTGCAGCACCTAATAGTATTGATACTATAAAGCGCACCATATTAATCGTCCTCTGCGGCTATGGATATCTTGTCAATACCCGCTTCCTTGATTTGATCCATGACTTCAACGACAACACCATGTTTGGCTTCTTTGTCCGCCTGAATCACTACGATATCAGTTGGCTGTTCTGCCAATAGACGTTCGATGTTCGCGCCTACACGCTCAACATCAACCATCCGCTTATCCATCCATACTTCGCCATTCGCGCGAATAGCGATGAAGATGTTGGCAGAAGGCTTCTTCTGCGCCTGATTAGCTTCTGGCTTGTTCACGTCAATACCAGCTTCTTTAACGAAAGAGGTGGTTACGATGAAGAAGATCAACATGATGAATACGATGTCAAGCATCGGCGTCATGTCGATCGCTGCATCTTCCTCTTCACGAATACGTTTACGTGCCATAATTCTTCTCTCTTAATGATGTGGCAAACTGTCGACCAACTTATCACGAGCACGTTTCACTTTTGACTCTAAACGAGTCGCAAAGAACATGCCGGACAGTGCTGCAACCATTCCAGCCATTGTCGGGATCGTCGCCATCGAGATACCGTCGGCCATCAAACGCGGGTTACCAGTACCCTGCGTTGCCATAGTTTCGAATACGGTAATCATACCGGTTACCGTACCCAATAGTCCGATAAGAGGACACATGGCAATGGTTGTTTTGATCAACAACATACGTGCATTCAGTTTATCAGCTGCTTCGGAAATCCATGCTTCACGGATCCTGTGAGCGTACCAAGAGGTGGTGTCCTTCCGCGCGTCCCATTTAGCGATGATGTCTTTCTTCATCTTCGGGAACACAGCGGTAAGGAACCAGAAGCGCTCAATCATGAGTACCCACATGAGAAAGAGCGCTCCCATGACGAAATATAAAACGTCGCCACCGGTGCTCAGAAAATCCCTGATAGTTTCCCAAAGGCCCATCAGGTAAAGCATAGGATTACTCCTTCTCCGCGTGCGCGGCTACAATACCGGCAGCTTGTTCGTCCAACGTGTGAACGATCTTCTTAGCACGACCCGCAACAACTGCGTGGATCAGAATTAATGGCAATGCAGCGATAAGACCCATAGCCGTTGTTACCAACGCCATTGAGATGTCGCCTGCCATGATTTTCGGGTCACCCGTACCGTACAAGGTAATTGATTGGAAGGTACCGATCATACCGATTACCGTACCCAATAGACCGAGTAGTGGTGCGATGGCCGCGAAGATCTTGATGATGTTTACACCAGAATCGATACGTGGTGTTTCACGCATGATGGCTTCATCAAGTTTCAACTCTAGGTTCTCAACGTCGTCATTCTTGTTGTCATGGTAGACTTTCAAGATACGACCCAGAGAGTTCTTCTCTGAAGGGTTACCAGTGTTCTTCAACTGAGCACGGATTTTCGCGCCTTCTGAACCCAAGGTAACGATTTTCCAGATAGCAATCAGGATACCGAGGATAAGAACGACAGTGATAACGTAACCTACGGTGCCACCTTGGTGATACTGCTCTTCAAGCGTTGCTTTCTGAGTAGCAAGGTTCAAGATTTGGCCACGTGCAGGGTCAATGTACACACCTTCGTAGCCTGATTCGTTGCTTAAGAACGATTCAGCAGCAGAAAGAATGTAACCTTCAGGCTGTTTACCCAACGGTTGAATTTCTTCAGCTTGGTCGTTGTATACGAAGTATTCGCCGTCAGACAACAGGTTGAATACGCCGATACGCGTTACGTCACGCTGTTCAGTAGAACCGTCTAACAAAGTAACTTCAGTTGGGAAAGTAACAACTTTGCCCGACTCTTTCATTTCGGTTAACCAAGCTAACCAAAGTTCTTCAAGTTCTTTGATAGTAGGTACTTCACGCGCTTCCGCAATGCTTTCCAGTACGTCTTCACGACCTGGATACTGCGAGCTCACGATTGAAGTAGCGATACGACCGATTGTGTCACTCGCTGCACCACGTGCAACACCAACGATCTCACCAAGAGTACCTAGTTGGTTTTGCAATTCGGTTTCTTTGTTTGCAAGTGCAATTTCGTTTTCAGAGAATTGTGTTTGCAAACGCTCACCGCGTGCACGCTCATCGGCAAGTTGTTTCTTTGCACGATTCAACAAAGCTTGTTTGTCGGCACGCTCAGAAGTGAACTCAGCTTCACGCTCAGCATTGATACGCTGAGAAGCTGCACGGTTTTCTTTTACCAACTCAAGCAATTGCTCAAGTGATTTTGCTTCGGAGACTTCTTGCTCTTGCGCATATGCAGAGCTCGCGCCTACCGTTAGAGAGAATGCTGTAGCTACCAGCAAAGATTTCACTAGTTTGTTCATTCTGCACGCTCCGCTGCATAGATTGGCAATTGAAGAAGATCTGGTGCGCTTTGCTTACGCGCCATACGGATGGCTTTCGTTAAAGGCGCAAGGTAGGCGTCGTCAAGGACTTCCCACTGACCTGCGTCTTGGTTGTAAATCCAGCCGTTTTTCAGATCCAGCGATTGCGCCATCAGCGCAGCACGACCAAGGTGGAAGAAGTCAACAGAGATTTCTTCACCTTCGAAGTTCAGCTTACCTTCATAAGCGATCAAGCCTGAACCGTAGTCCATTTCAGCTTGATAAGCTTCGGTAATTTGACGGAACTGCTCAGAGGTCGTTACGTTCGGGTTTTCCATTACATCACGAAGACGTTGAACGCGCTCAAGACGACGGTCACGATGAATTGGAATATCCAACTTAACAAACTGCTCCAAAGCGTCGATCATTTTGTACATCAAAGGAACAACACCTTGCTTGGTGTCTTCGATGCCATCGATCTGGCGCTGTAGAGAAGCCAGTTGCTCGTTCTGACCATCAACCAAACGTTGTACGTGATCGTTGTAGACTTTCAGTTGTTCGTACTGATCTACAATCCCACGGTATTCGTAAAGCAATTCGTTTGATTGCTCGAACAACGAGTTGATTTTTTCTTGTGAACGTACATCAGCTTGATGCGTTTTCGCTTCTTCGCTTTGCAGCGTAGATACAGATTGTGCAGCAGCGATAGAGCCGCCTGCCATTGCGAGCGCACCAACGAGGGCCGCTGCAACTTTGCTTTTATTGATTACTTTGGTCATAGTTCCCAACCAATTTGATTTAACTTTCTGCTGACAACAACTAAGGCCGTCAACTTCCCAGTTATTTGAGTGACGAAAAGAGTTTAATCAACACTTGCAGCTATTGCTCACGATATTGAGAGCAATAATCTGCTCAATACTCCCACGATCTGGCAAAGCCTGTCAACCTGTGAAATGAGATTATTCCTAGCCTAAAGCTGCATAAACATGCAATTACAGGTTATTAACAAAGCTTCATTTTATTTCCGAAATCCTTGAGCTTTAATCCTACAACTTTGACGAAATTGACTAAAAAAAGTTCAGTGCGGTCAATTTGCATTCTTTCTGTTGTTCTAGACTACGCTCTGGGCTACGCTTAGCGCGCAAAGTTACCAAGGTGTCACATGGCAAAAGAACCGACTGTATTCCAAAAGCTTGAACAGCAAATCGAGCAACTTCGGCAACAAATAGAAAGATTAAACGTGAGCGAGGAACAGTTTCAGGACTGGTTCGATGGGCAGCTGTTTAAGACAACCCACAGCGCGCCAGAGCAGTATTGTGATGAGCTGGCATACAATCTACGCCAGCTTGAACGAGGACAAGGTAACGCACAGCAAGAGTGGCTGGCGTTACGTATCGAGCAACAAATGCTGGCACTAAGTCGCGCCGTGACCTTTTTCCAGCGCCGATAAAGACGAAAAGCCTAAAGCCTCCCTTACCCGCTCTGGAAGTATCGGCAATGCACTTTTCGGTAACAGATAGGTCGACATCGCAAAGAAGTCTTTAAATACCCTATTTTGCTCGGTTGTACGACGCAAATAATCGTGCCCGGAACTCCCCCCGGTACCAATCTTCGTACCTAGCATACGCTGCACCATCATTGCGTGTTTATAACGCCAAATCGTCAATTTCTCATCGACTTCAGCGAGTGACGTAATCACCTGCCACGCTAGATTAAACGCTGGTTCTTCGCGGTACTGTGTAATGAATAATGCACTCAACATGGCACGCTGCGACAAACGGACTGCATCGTTTTCTTGCAACACTTTATAACGATCGTTATCAAATAAGGCCGCAAAATTATCACGGTTTGCTTGAATACCTTTGAGCTCGGTAGCAAGTTGATCGTCATCGACCGCATTCTCACGAATGATCGCTTCATCATGGTCCAGTGCCTCATTCACCGCCTTCTGATACATATCCCAAAACTTAAAATCTTTGAATTCAAGAAATGGCATACGTGCCAACCAAGCATCCACGCAATCAAACAAGGTTGGTTGTTGCTCAAGCTCTTCTAGATAGCTGCGATCGTGGTCATTGAGGCGGTTGTAAAACGACTGCTGATCAAAAGCAATACGCGTTTTTCGCGTAAGGCCTAAGCGAATTTCAAGCTCTTTAAATTGAATACTTTGGAATCCCGATGCTGGCACCAAGTAGTCACGAAACTCGAGAAACTCCTGCGGCGTCATGGTCTCAATAACGGCCACTTGATCATTCATCAAATCCTGAATGGTAAGGACTCGGCGCAAACGATGCGCAACCAGATAGAGTGCTTTATCGTCTAGCTGCGGTTTGCTGAAATCGGCATGAATCGCACGCAGCTCGTGCAGTACTTGCTTGAACCACAATTCATAAACTTGATGCACAATGATAAAAAGCATTTCATCGTGTGCTTCGGCGCCGTATTTTGGGCTGTGCGGCTGTTGTGCGGCAAGTAAGGTATCGAGTTTGAGATAGTCGCTGTAATACACAGCATCTTTATTCTTAGGCATGGTTCCCTTCGCTGTTCGCTGTTCGCTGTTCGCTGTTCGATGGTGATTAAAAACGATCTAGTCTTGGCTTTCAACAAACAACGAACAGCAAATAGCAAACAACGCATTTGCTTTTAAGCTTTCAACAAACATCGAATAGCAAATAGCAAACATCGCTCTTCGCTTTTAGGAAGGGTGGCGGCCCTGCCAGCCACACCCCGGCACCCACATCCCTGACTACGGCTGCTCCCTTCCGGGCCTGACCGGGTTCGCCAGTTCGTGTTGCGGGGGGACCAACAGGGCCACCATAACGGCGCGCATTATCCACTATCCTCATGCGCCTCGCAAGTAAAGTGGGTGCGCTTGCTTAGAAAACAACCGTTTTGCGGAAATTATTTCTTTTTGTGCAAACGTTGCGCAATAGCTTCACGTGCTGCATCAGAGTGCAACGCCTTGATAAATACCTTGGCTTCACGCGAGATCCGGTCGGCAACGGCTTCCGTGGGTTGCTTTAACAGGTTTTTGGTTGCCCGTAGCCCGCTTACCGGTTTTTGTGCGAACTGATCCGCTAGCGCCGAGGTTGTTGCGGCCAACTGATCTTGAGCAACGACTTTATTGAGCAAGCCATAGGTAAGCGCTGTGGTCGCATCAATAGTATCGCCTAAAAGTAGCAACTCTGCGGCCCGTAAGTGACCACAAAGTAGCGGCAATAACTGACTTGAAGCGGCTTCAGGGACGAGGCCCAAATGAATAAACGGCAGTGCAAATTGTGCGTTGTCACTGGCGAGTACTAAATCACAATGCAGTAGGATGGTAGTGCCGATGCCGATGGCTACACCCTCAACGCTGGCGATGACTGGAACACTCAGGCGGCTCAGGGTAAACAGGAACTCAAACGGCGGTGAGTTTTCATCAAGCTCGTCCGCAGCTAAAAAGTCATGCAAGTCATTACCCGCAGAAAAATTGCCACCAGCCCCTTGAAACACAACTGCAGCGACACTGCTATCACGCTCGGCACGTTCGAGTGCAGCACTCAAGTCGAGGTACATCTGTTGCGTAAGCGCATTCTTTTTCTCAGGTCGGTTCAAAGTGATCCAAACGATACCATCACGCTGTTCAACTAAAATGTGCTCACTCATGTTCGCGGCGCTCCCAGGCTGCTTTGGTTTTCTGGTGCATAGGTAAAATCAGATCAAGTGCAGTCTGACCATCACTTGGGAGTTGCTCGTCATTCGGTTGCAATGGCGTCACGCGCTGGCCCCATTTAATAATTCCGGCACCACAGGTGAGTCCGCCACCGAAAACTGCTGAAACTATGGTATCACCGGGCTTAACAATCCCCTGCTCCACTGCTTCACAGAACGCAATGGGCAACGTTGCCGAAGAGGTGTTGCCATACTTCTGAATATTGATTACGGTCTTTTCTTCCGGCACTTTACACATCTTCGCTAGATAGTCGATCAGACGCTTATTAGCTTGGTGCGGAATCAACGAGTCGATATCGGCAGTAGTGAGGCCTGTTTCCGCAAACACTTTCTCGACAGCCAAGTTCATGCCTTTCACGGCGCGTTTAAAAATTTCTTGGCCAACGAAATTGAACGGCATAATGCCGTCAAAGCCAAAACGGTCGAAACTCATACCAAATTCAAGTGCGAGAACGTCGCGAGCATCCGCGTCACAGGTCACATGCGAAGCAAGCAAACCACACTCTTCGTCCGACGCTTCCAGTACCATCGCCCCCGCGCCGTCACCAAACAGTACGGCACTTTCGCGTTTGGTCCAATCGAGAATTCGCGTTAAGCGTTCGGCGCCAATAATCAGCACCTTTTTGTGCACACCGGTTTTGATTGCTTGAGTCGCGTAGTGCATACCGTAAAGAAAGCTGCTACAGGCTGCGTTTAAGTCAAAAGCAGCAGCATACTTGGCGCCAAGGTCCCGTTGTACTGCCGACGCGACATTGGGAATAATTTCGTCAGGTGTGCAGGTGCCAACCAAAATTAGATCAAGATCATTGGCATCGAGTCCAGCTGCCGCCAAGGCGTTGCGGCCAGCTACAGTTGCGAGCTTTGACGTACCGACCGCACTCACACGGCGTTCTTCGATACCCGTGCGGGTACGAATCCATTCATCCGAGGTGTCTAAAAAGGTTGCCAAGTCTTCGTTGGTCATAACGGCAGGCGGCAAACATTTACCCCAACCTGTAATTTCTGCGTATTTTTTCACTGTTTAAAACCTATAGTCACTGCACGTTTTTCGCTATCATAGCACGAATGTTAACAAGAGAAATGTCCGACCAATGGCTAATTCAACAACCCCTACCAGTGCCCCGACGTTACTTATGAGCCCAGCTGGGCGCTGGCAGTTACGGCGTTTTCCTCAACGTACCAACGATCCACTGCAAGCGTGGGATGCCGCCGATGAGCTCCTGCACATTGCTATCGCCGAACAGGCAGCTGCGGTTGCGAGTTCCTATCAGCCATTAGTGCTCAATGATCAATGGGGCGCGTTGTTAATGCCCTTTGCGCACTGCCAGGTCACCACCATGAACGATTCGTTTGTGAGCCAACAAGGCCAACTTGCCAATCTAAAGTTAAATCAATTGGACTCTGCATTAAAGCAAATAAGTCCGCTTGCGCCACTTTCAGCAAACATTGACAGTGTGTGGCTCAAGCTGCCCAAGAGTCAAAGTTTATTGGAGTATCAACTAGCCAAGTTAAGCGGTGAGCTTAACCCCGGAACTCCTATCGTTGCGGCGGCCAAGAGCAAGCTTTTTACCCCTGCGGTTCGTGAACTCTTTTCCCGCTATTGCGAAGACGTCGACATTTCGTTAATTCAACGCAAGTGTCGAGTACTGAAGGCTCGTATTCGCCATGTACCGTTCGTGCCTGAGAAATATATGAGCGAATGGCAACTTGCCGAACATGGGCTTACCCTGCAACACCACGTCGGAGTATTCGCACGTAATCAACTTGATATTGGCGCACGTTTACTCCTAGAACATTTGCCCGCAGCGGGCGCGCAAGAAGTTATCGATCTTGGCTGTGGCAATGGCGTACTTGGGCTGGTCTATGCCAAGCGGTCGCCATCGAGCGCTATCACTTGGGTTGATGAGTCCCATTTAGCGGTCGCTTCATGCGCCTCGAACATCGAACTAAATCTTGGCGTTAAAGAGCAATACCAAACGCGTGTGGATGATTGCTTAAGCCAGTTTGCCAGTGCTAGCGTTGACCTCGTCCTGTGTAATCCACCGTTTCACCAAGAACACGCCATTACCGAACATATCGCTCGGCAGATGTTTCGTGATGCCAAACGGGTATTGCGTAAAGGCGGCGAAATGCGACTGGTAGCGAACCGCCATCTACCGTATTATCACCCTTTAAAACGCCTCTTTAAACAAGTCAATCAAGTAGCCAGTAACGCTAAATTCGTGGTCTACAGCTGCTTGAACTAACTCAAAAACAGTAAGGTGAATTATGAAAGCGTTGTTCAGCTCTTTGCTGCTGGTGTTGGCGAGTTTCACATTCAGCACTAGCGCACACGCCGATGTGCAGCCCGACAACCCATTTCCACGCGTTAAACTGGTAACCAGTCATGGCGACATTATTGTTGAGCTTAATCGTCACCGCGCCCCTTTAACCGTTGAGAATTTCCTAAAGTATGTCGATATCGGCAGCTACAACGGCACTATTTTCCATCGCATCGTGCCGGGTTTTGTGGTGCAAGGCGGCGGCTATGACGAAGAGCTCGTGGCGAAAAAAGCCGGCGCGCCCATTCCCAACGAATCAGGCAACGGCTTAAAGAACAAATACGCTAGCATTGCCATGGCCCGCGAAAATGATCCACACACGGCAACACGTCAATTCTTTTTCAATGTTGCCGACAATCCCTCACTCGACCCTGAGGATGGTTGGGGCTACGCGGTATTCGGTACCATTGCTGAGGGCTATGAGGTACTCGATAAACTGGCAGAAGTGAAGTCCATGCCATTTCATGCCGAAACCGGCTGGCGTGACTTCCCTGAAGAGCCACCGATGCTTATCCGCGCTGAAGTATTACCACAACAATGAGTGCTGATAACGCACAACAATCTTGGTACAAGGACTTCCGCGTCTACCTAGAGCCACGCATTTGGGTAATTTTCCTGTTTGGCATCATGAGTGGCTTTCCGTGGGTACTCATCGGTTCAATGTTATCAGCCTGGTTGCAAGAAGCTGGAGTGTCACGCAGCGAAATTGGTCTGTTTGGCATGGTATTCGTCGCCTACTCGGTCAACGCCCTTTGGTCACCGCTGGTGGACCGCGTCAAATTGCCGTTACTGCAAACCTGGCTTGGTCAACGGCGAAGCTGGCTGGCGTTATGCTTGGTAGTGCTGATGGCTGGCACTCTTGGCTTAAGCGGTATCAACCTTGCCGAGCATGCCTTTTGGGTCGCACTCGGCGCGCTCGTCATCGCCATCGCTTCGGCAACCCAAGACATCGCCATCGACGCTTTCCGTATCGAAACCTTTAGCCAAGATGAGAGCCATTTACAATCCGCCGGTGCCGCCATGGCAACTGCCGGCTGGTGGACGGGCTACAGCGGTTTAGGGGCATTGCCATTTTTCTTAGTGGATGGCGCAACCTGGGATTGGCAGGCCGCCTATAAAGTCATGGCGGGTGTGCTTGCGGTGCAACTTATCATTGTTTTAGCGGTACGCGAATCGAAGCGGTACCGTGCCCAACTCAAGCCCTTCACGCGTTGGCAAGATTGGTTCCGCACCACCCTCGTCGATCCGATAGCAGAGTTTTTTAAACGCGCCGGGTGGCGCTTAGCTGTGGCCATCTTGAGTTTCATTTTCTTATTCAAGATTGGCGAAGCGTTTTTGGGTCGCATGAGTATCGTTTTCTACAAAGAAGTAGGCTTTACTAACGACGACATTGCCGTGTATTCGAAAATGGTCACCTGGTGGGTCACCATTGTCTTCGCCATCATCGGTAGTATGGTCAATGTGCGCCTCGGGACCATGCGCGGTCTGTTTATTGGTGGTATCGCAATGGCCGCGAGTAACCTAATGTTTGCATGGATTGCGGTGGTTGGCCCGGACACCAACTTGCTTCTAGCTGCAGTGATCATTGATGGCTTCACCGGTGCTTGGTCAACAGTTGCCTTTGTGGCGTTTATTAGCCTGCTTTGCAACCGTGCTTTTACCGCAACCCAGTATGCCTTGTTGGCGTCGCTTGGCAATCTCGGGCGGACGTTGCTGTCGTCCTACAGTGGCTTTGTCGTCGATTGGCTGAATGGCGATTGGTCACTGTTCTTTATCCTGACTGCCGTCATGGTCACCCCAGGCTTGTTGCTGCTGGTCGTGTTGCGTAAGGCCTTGCACCGTATTCAGGCACCTGCAGCCGACACGGAGATGGCACGTGACAACTAAGCGGCAGTGGTGCGTGGTTGGGCAAGGTGCGCTCGGTAGTCTTATGGCTGTGCACCTTGCCAAACAACAGCAGCGCGTCACCCTAAAGCTGCGCCACGCCGGCTCCTGCGACATTCGCTTTGCTGACCATACGTGGTCATTTGACGCCGTCCAAGAAATTCAGCAGCCAAGCATTATTTTTGCGGCTGTTAAGGCCTACCAGGTCGCTCCACTCCTTGCTGAGTTTCAGGCGCAAGCGGTATTCCACAAATCAACGCTGATATTGAGCTACAACGGCATACTCACTAACGAAGCGGAGTTACTGCGGCCCAACGATTGGCACTGGGTGACCACTCACGGTGCCTACCGCGAGGGAAACGAAGTCATTCATGGTGGCCAAGGGCAAAGCTGGCTAGGCAGTCTGCACGGACAAACGGCGAAGCCCGATTTTTTTGCTGACTTGGAGCAAGCCCTTCCGCCACTCCATTGGCAGGCCGATATCCGCCAGCGCCGCTGGCAAAAACTCGCAATTAATTGCCTGATCAATCCCTACACTGTGATTCATGAATGTTGTAATGGCGAACTCGCACATCTCGTAACACAACAAGAGTGGCAAGATGTTGCGCAAGAAATCACGCGACTTGCGGCGCATCACGGCGTCGAATTAAACCCTGATGATTTACTTCAGCAAGCACAGCAGGTCGTCAAGCAGACCGCTCTCAACCGCTCGTCCATGCTGCAGGATTATCTGCACCAGCGGCCATTAGAAATTGATTATCTAAATGGTTTTGTCGCTGCGGCGAGCACCGCAGCAGGATGGTCAGCGCCCGCTAACGAGCGCTTGTGCGAACAGGTTCAGTCGTTGTCTTCGATAAAGTCGATAACTTCCAAACCGAAGCCCGATAACGCCGAATAACGTTTCGGTGAACTCATCAAGTGCATCTTATGCACACCTAGATCTGCCAAAATTTGCGAGCCAATGCCCACATTGCGTGATGCGTTTGATGCTGCGGCACTTGGCTTTTTCTCACCGCGATCTTCGGCAGCGAAGCTTTGCACTTGCTCAAGAATATCGGCCGTGGTTTGCGTGCGTCCAATCACGACCAACACACCACCATGACTCCCAATGTATTCCATGGCATGACCCAAAGGCCAACTGCGTTGGCTTGCTCGGTCCGTGGAGAACAAATCATTGAAAGTATCCTGCAAGTGCACGCGTACGTTCACTGCTTCATCTTCTTTAATTTCGCCGTTAATAAGTGCGTAGTGAACCTGCTTATCAATGGTATCTTGGAAGGTGATCAGTTCGAATTCACCATAACGCGTCGGCAAACTGCACTGTGCTTTACGTTCGACGGTTTTTTCAGTCATCGAGCGATATTCAATGAGGTCGGCAATCGTACCGATTTTTAAATCGTGCTCCGCAGCGAATTTTTCTAAATCCGGGCGACGGGCCATCGTACCATCTTCATTCAACACTTCGACAATCACCGCCGCCGGTTCAAAGCCCGCTAGGCGGGCCAAGTCACAACCTGCTTCGGTATGGCCTGCACGGTTAAGAACACCGCCCTCTTTCGCTTTCAACGGGAAGATATGGCCTGGCATCACTAAGTCATCAGGTTTTGCGTCTTTGGCAACGGCAGCTTGCACGGTACGCGCGCGATCCGCCGCAGAGATACCGGTGGTCACACCTTCGGCCGCTTCAATCGAAACAGTGAAGTTGGTGGCATAAGGCGCATTATTTTGATTTACCATTAATGGTAAGCGGAGTTGCGCGCAGCGTTCTTCGGTCAAGGTTAAACAAATCAAGCCGCGACCATAACGGGCCATAAAGTTAATCGCTTCAGGCGTGATGCAATCGGCCGCAATAATCAGGTCGCCCTCATTCTCGCGGTCTTCGTCATCCATCAGGATGACCATTTTGCCTTGGCGAATATCTTCAATAATTTCAGCCGCACTATGTAGTTGACTCACGACGTTAATTCTCCTCTGCTTGCTCCGCCGCTGTGTTGCGGACGAGCAATAATTCGTAGATCAGTGTCAAGCATCGTGACACTCTCGAAAACCAGTTCAGGTGCCTGCGCTATCCGTTCAAAAATTGGCAACTGCAATAAGCCGCGACCACTCGCACCAAACAATTTGGGCGCCATATAAATTACGTACTCATCGACTAAATCGGCGGCAACTAAAGCGCCTGCTAATTCAGCACCGCATTCTGTCCAAACTTCGTTAATCTCCAATTCACCGAGCTTGTCGAACAAGCTACGTAACGGCAAACGTTCATTACTTACTGGTAATGCTAATGTCGTAACGTGTGCCGGCCATTGCTGGGCTTCATCAGGTACCTGATAAGCCGCATCGATGACTCGCAACACGGGGCTTTCCAACGCAAAGAAATTGGCGCTCGGCTGCAGTTGTGCGTTTCTATCTAACACTACTCGCAGCGGCTGCTTTTCGGTATTGGGGTGCCTTGCCGTCATTTGCGCTTGGTCCATGATTACGGTCCGTGCACTGGTTAAGATCGCCCCACTTTGCGCACGATAACGGTGCACATCCTGACGAGCTTCGCTCCCAGTAATCCATTGGCTTTGGCCGTTCGCTAAAGCCGTACGTCCATCAAGCGTCATGGCCATTTTTAAACGTAACCAAGGTCGTTGGCGTTCCATCCGTGAGATAAAACCGCGATTCAGCGCGCGCGCTTGGATTTCCATGACACCCACATCGACTTGCATTCCAGCTTCACGCAAACGTGCGATACCCTCGCCGGCGACCAACGGATTGGGATCTTGCATGGCAACCACCACACGTGCAACCTTGGCCTTTACTAGCGCGTCGGCACAGGGCGGCGTGCGGCCATGGTGGCTACAGGGTTCAAGCGTCACATAGGCAGTCGCACCAGCCGCGGCGGCGCCAGCTTCACGCAAGGCATAGACTTCGGCATGCGGCTCGCCTGGGCGTTCGTGCCAGCCCTGCCCAACAATTTCGCCGCTTGCGGCCACGATCACACAACCTACTTGCGGATTGGGCGTAGTGCCAAACGCACCGCGCGCAGCAAGCTCAATCGCCTGCTGCATGAAGTGTTCATCTTGTTGTTTCGTTGGCTTGTTAAGCTGGGCCATGAGTGGCTCCTCGCTTAGTCATTAAGACGGGCGATTTCTTCACCGAATTCGCGAATATCATCAAACGCTCGATAGACCGATGCAAAACGAATATAGGCAACCTTATCCAGCGCTTTTAAATTATCCATGACCAAGCCACCAATGACTTGACTGGTAATTTCTCGTTCACCAGTGGCACGCAGTGCCGACTTCACGTTCTGAATCGCTTGTTCCATGGCCTCGAGGCTCACCGGGCGCTTTTCAAGTGCGCGCAGTAAACCTGCACGCAGCTTGTCTTCATTAAAAGGTTCACGTGAGCCATCGGATTTAATCACCCGCGGCATGATCAGTTCTGCGGTCTCAAAGGTCGTAAAGCGCTCTTTGCAGTCAGTACATTCACGACGGCGACGCACTGACGCGCCATCGGCCACTAATCGCGAATCGATTACTTTCGTATCTTGAGTACCGCAAAACGGACAATGCATAAAATTTCCTTTGGCTATTTAGGTGCGTGCCTTAGCCGTAGACAGGGAAACGCTTGCACAGCGCTTTCACTTCGTCACGGACACGGGCAATAGTGTCTTCGTTATTAATGTCATCCAACACATCACACATCCAGTTGGCAACTTGCTCAGCCTCTGCCACCTTGAAACCGCGACGCGTGATAGCTGGCGTGCCTAAGCGTAAACCTGAGGTTACAAACGGTGAGCGTGGGTCATTCGGCACAGAGTTTTTGTTAACTGTGATGAAGGCGCGACCTAGTGCTGCATCAGCGTCTTTACCAGTGATATCTTTGTCGATTAAGTCGACTAAGAACAAATGGTTCTGCGTACCGCCAGAGACGATTTTGTAACCACGCTCTTGCATCACTTTGACCATTGCGTTGGCGTTATCCAGCACTTGTTGCTGATAGGCTTTAAATTCAGGCTCCATGGCTTCTTTGAAGGCTACCGCTTTCGCTGCAACAACATGGCACAGAGGACCGCCTTGGCTACCAGGGAAGACGCCGCTGTTGAGCTTCTTGTGCAGCGCTTCGTCGTCTTTACCTGACAAAATCAAGCCGCTGCGTGGGCCCGCAAGGGTCTTGTGCGTTGTTGTCGTAACCACGTCAGCATGTGGGATAGGACTTGGATACAGGCCAGCGGCAACCAAGCCAGCAACGTGGGCCATATCAACCAACAAGTATGCACCTACTTCATCAGCGATTTCACGGAACTTAGCCCAGTCGACGATACCTGAATAGGCCGAGAAACCGGCAACGATCAATTTAGGCTTGTGCTCATGTGCCAGCTCACGTACTTCGGCGTAGTTAATTTCGCCAGTGCTTTCATCAAGACCGTACTGTACCGCGTTGTACAATTTACCTGAGAAGTTAACCCCCGAACCATGGGTCAAGTGACCACCATGCGCGAGGCTCATTCCTAATACTGTGTCACCCGCTTCTAGCAAGGCCAAGAAAACCGCCGAGTTCGCCTGTGAACCAGCATGCGGCTGCACGTTTGCGTACTTCGCGCCGAACAGTTGCTTAGCACGCTCGATAGCTAAATCTTCCACTACATCCACGTATTCACAACCACCGTAGTAGCGCTTATGTGGGTAGCCTTCGGCATATTTATTTGTCAGCTGCGAGCCCTGAGCTTGCAACACCCGTGGACTGGTGTAGTTTTCTGAAGCGATAAGTTCAATGTGCTGCTCTTGGCGTTCAACTTCACCGGTCATCGCTTGCCAAAGATCTGCATCATAATCGGCAATATTCATGCTGTTTTTTAACATCGGGGCTCCTGACTTCTAACGGGACAACAATTGTGGCGGTAGTTTACCAATATACTTGGGTTCACGCCAACTTAAGGGTTAAAATAGCGACCATTGTCTTACCCTTAAAAAGGAACCGTTGCTGTTATGGCACAATATATCTATTCCATGTCGCGGGTTAGTAAAGTGGTCCCGCCGAAAAAGACTATTCTAAAAGACATCTCACTGTCCTTTTTCCCCGGCGCAAAAATTGGCGTCTTGGGCTTAAACGGTGCAGGTAAGTCGACTCTGTTACGCATCATGGCGGGCATCGACAAAGAGATCGATGGTGAAGCCCGTCCGTTAGCAGGGATTGAAATTGGTTATTTGCCGCAAGAGCCACAGCTCGATGAAGAAAAGACGGTTCGTGAAACCGTTGAAGAAGCCGTTGCCGAAGTGAAAGATGCTTTGGCCGAAATCGACCAAGTCTATGCCGCTTATGCGGATGAAAACGCTGACTTTGACGCCTTAGCTAAACGCCAAGGTGAACTCGAAGCTATCATCCAAGCGAAAGATGGCCATAATCTCGAAAATATTCTCGAGCGTGCCGCGGACTCACTACGTCTGCCACCGTGGGATGCCAAAATTGGTGTACTTTCCGGTGGTGAGCGTCGTCGTGTTGCCATTTGCCGCCTGTTACTTAGCAAACCTGACATGCTGCTTCTCGATGAGCCGACTAACCACTTGGATGCCGAGTCCGTTGCTTGGCTAGAGCGCTTCTTGCATGACTATGACGGTACCGTGGTTGCCATTACCCACGACCGCTACTTCCTCGATAATGTTGCCGGTTGGATTCTTGAACTCGACCGTGGTTACGGTATTCCATGGGAAGGCAACTACTCATCTTGGCTCGAGCAGAAAGAAAAGCGCCTTGAACAAGAAGAGAAATCTGAGAAAGCACGTCAGAAAAGCATTAAGCAAGAGCTTGAATGGGTACGCCAAAACCCTAAAGGCCGCCAAGCAAAAAGCAAGGCGCGTATGTCACGTTTTGAAGAGTTGCAAAGCGGTGATTATCAGAAGCGTAATGAAACCAATGAGCTTTTCATTCCGCCAGGTCCTCGCCTTGGTGACAAAGTAGTTGAAGTGAATGGCTTGAAAAAGTCTTACGATGATCGTCTTTTGATTGACGACTTAAGCTTCAGCATTCCAAAAGGTGCGATTGTCGGTATCATCGGTCCCAACGGCGCAGGTAAATCTACCCTCTTCCGCATGCTGACAGGTAAAGAACAACCAGACGCCGGTACAATTGAGCTTGGCGAGACCGTGCAGCTGGCGAGCGTTGACCAGTTCCGTGATGACATGGACGACAGCAACACCGTATGGCAAGAGATTTCGGATGGTCAAGACGTACTGCGGATTGGCACTTTTGAAATTAACAGCCGCGCTTATGTGGGCCGCTTTAATTTCCGTGGTAACGACCAGCAAAAACGCATTGGTGAGTTATCAGGTGGTGAGCGCAACCGTGTTCATTTGGCCAAGCTTCTCAAAGCGGGTGGTAACCTGTTGCTGCTCGATGAGCCAACCAACGACCTTGACGTTGAAACCTTACGAGCACTAGAAGAAGCGTTGCTCGAGTTCCCAGGCTCAGCCATGGTGATCTCGCACGACCGTTGGTTCTTAGACCGCGTTGCAACGCACATTCTTGACTACCGTGACGAAGGCCAAGTGAACTTCTACGAAGGTAACTACACCGACTATGAAGCTTACATGAAGCAAACCCACGGCGAGCAAGCGATGGAACCCCACCGCATGCGTTATAAGCCGATTGGTTAAAAGCTTACTGAAGTGAACGCAAAGTTCGCCTGCTCTTACGAGGAGGCGAACTTTTTCTTTTCTAGACTACCAGGGGCAAATTGATCCACCGCGATTGCAGTTAAACGTAATTGCTCCACTTTCTTCAAGCTTTTCGCTTCATCTGCCGTAATCACGTCAGCCTTACGCGCCGCTTTAATTAACGCATCGCCAGCGAGATCAGGCGGAATTTCGCCACGTTTTTCGGCTTTTTGCAGTCGCTTATAAACGTCTTCATGCTGCTTCATACCAACAAACGCAAGCTCCATGTGCCCTGTCATGTCTTTCGGATCATCTTTCCAATAGCACAAGAAAGTATGGCGATCGCGGGTCACGCCTGGCACCATCATATCGTCCGCGATATCTTGCAGCAGCTCATCGTTAGGCGCTTCGTAATGAATGCCCAATGGGAAAATTGCCAAACGTAACGTCCACGCAATAAAGCGATTCGGGAAGTTGGCAAAGAAACCACGGAAGGCTTCACCAATTTCAAATAGATGACGTTGCACCGCATAGTCGACGTAAGCCATATCACCATTTTGGCGGCCATCGTCCTCATAGCGCTTTAATACCGCCGAGGCCATATATAAGTGACTTAGAACGTCACCTAAACGCGCCGAAAGCATCTCTTTGCGTTTCAAATCACCGCCAAGGATCAGCATGGCAACGTCTGCGGTAAGCGCTAGGGCCCGACTCATACGCGTCAAATGCTGATAGTAACGTGCGGTAGGACCGCTTATCGGACTGGCGTTGAAACGCGCGCCGGTTAAGCCCATCCATAAACTACCGAAGAAGTTACTTGCGGCGAAACCAATGTGCTTAATCAACAGTTCATCGAAGTCACGCAAACCTTGTTCTTCGTCTGAGTTCGCTGCCGCGTCCATTTCCTTCAGAACATAAGGGTGACAGCGGGTCGCACCTTGTCCAAAGATCATCAGGTTACGAGTGAGGATATTGGCTCCTTCGACGGTAATCGATACCGGTGTCGCCATGTAGCCGTGGCCTAAATAGTTCTTCGGACCCAACTGAATTCCTTTACCGGCATGAATGTCCATCGCGTCTTCAATTACTTGGCGGCCCATTTCCGTCATGTGGTATTTGGTCATCGCAGTGATCACCGATGGGCTCTTGCCCTCACACAAAGCTGCTACGGTTAAACGCCGCATCGACTCAATGCTGTAGTTATAACCACCGATGCGTCCCATCGCCTCTTGCACGCCTTCAAACTTACCGATTGGCAAGCCGAACTGCTGACGTACATAAGCGTAGGCACCCGTCATACGCTGTGCGACATGCCCGGTCGCTGTAGCCAATGCCGGCAAGGAAATACCGCGCCCAGCTGACAAGCATTCCATGAGCATACGCCAGCCTTTGCCCGCGTAGTCCTTACCACCAATAATCCAGTCGAGCGGAATGAAAACATCTTTACCGTAGGTGGTACCGTTCATAAAGGCTTGGTTCAACGGGAAATGACGTTCACCGGTTTCCACGCCCGGATGATCCGTAGGGATCAACGCACAGGTAATGCCGAGGTCTTCTTTGTCACCCATCAATCCTTCTGGGTCATAAAGCTTAAACGCTAAGCCCAGCACGGTCGCAACCGGTGCCAAGGTGATATAGCGTTTGTCCCAATTCAAACGGATACCGACAACTTCCTTGCCATCGTGCTCGCCCTTACAAACAATACCGGTATCAGGAATCGCACCTGCGTCAGAACCAGCTTCCGGTGCGGTGAGTGCAAAACAAGGAATATCGGTGCCGTCAGCTAAACGGGGTAACCAATAGTTTTTCTGTTCGTCGGTACCATAATGCGTTAAGAGTTCACCAGGACCGAGCGAGTTCGGTACCATTACCGTCACCGCTGCGCTGATAGAGCGCGTAGCGATGCGCGAAACAATATAGGAGTTAGCGGCTGGCGAGAAATCCAAACCACCGAACTCTTTACCAATAATCATGGCAAAGAACTTCTCTTTACGAATAAAGTCCCACACCTTTTTCGGCAGGTCGCGGTCTTGTTGCACAATTTTAAAGTCATCCAACATTGCCAACAGCTGCTCGAGCTGGTTGTCGATAAACGCCTGTTCATCTTCGCTAAACTGCGGCGGCTTGGTTTTATGAAAGTTGTGCCAGTCCGGACGTCCACTGAATAACTCGGCGTCCCACCAAACATCACCAGCGGTCATCGCTTCACGTTCGGTATTCGACAACGGCGGTAATACCCGCTTAAAAAAGCTAAACATCGGCCGGCTTATCAGGCTACGACGGATCTCTTTCACCGCAAACAACAACACCACGGCGACAATCAGAAGAATAAGGATTTCCATAGCTTTGTTTACTCCACAGTTGACGAATGACTTGCAGCGTCGACACCGCCAGCAAGAAATGGAATGAGTCGATCTATCACTTGATCGGCAGCGACGGCTTCACCAAAATCTGCTGCGGCAATTTCTCGTAGCGCCGGTCCAGATACCTGCGCAAAAACGGTTGCACCTAAGACAAAGTGCAAGCGCCAGAACATATCGACAGGGCTTAATTGCGGATTCGCTTGATGCAAGGTATCCAGCAATAACGCCATGACATCACCGAAGTGGTCCATCGTGTAGCGGCGTAAATGCCCTTGTATTTCAGCATAGGCGAAACCGAGCAAACTGAGAAATAAAGTTGGCCCATGTTTACGCACCTGCCGAAGCTCAGATAACGGCTCGCGGAAGCAGTCAAAAACGTCTCGTGTCGTGAAATTGCCCCGTTCGGCTAGCTGCACGAGCTGCTCTGCAAGCTTGGGCATAAAGACTTCAAGGTAACGCGCCATGACCGCTTGGATCAGTGCTTTCTTTGAGCCGAAATGATAATTCACCGAAGCTAAATTGACATCGGCTTCAGTGGTAATTTGGCGTAGGGAGGTCTGCTCGAAGCCCTGCTCAGCGAACAAGGCTTCGGCAGCATTAAGAATTTTTTCTTGGGTTGTGATGCGCTTAGCCATCTTCACCACCGTTTGGAACATCCATTTTAAACATGCGTTTTAATTTAAAGCATGTTGGCAATGGGTGCAAGGTGATGCTAGCAGCTTTTACCTCAGATATTAGCTGTATCGAGTGGCGCAAAACCTTTGACGAGGTTATCAACCGCCTGCATTTGCTGCAAATACGGCTCAAGTTTACTCAGTGGAAGAGCACAAGGACCATCGCATTTTGCTTGATCGGGGTCAGGATGAGCTTCGATGAACAGGCCCGCGAGCCCTAACGCCATACCCGAGCGTGCTAAAACTGCCGCTTGTGCGCGACGGCCATCAGCAGAATCTGCGCGACCGCCTGGACGCTGCAAAGCGTGCGTCGCATCAAACATGACCGGAGCCATTTGCCGCATTTCGTCCATGCCGAGCATGTCGACGACCAAGTTGTTGTAACCAAAGCAACTGCCGCGTTCGCATAGAATCACTTGATGATTATTCGCCTCAGCGAATTTTTTCAAAATGTGGCGCATCTCGTGTGGCGCCAAAAACTGTGGCTTCTTCACGTTGATCACCGCGCCGGTTTCTGCCATCGCTACGACTAAGTCAGTCTGGCGTGCCAAGAATGCTGGTAACTGCAGAATATCAGCCACTTCTGCGACCGGCGCAGCTTGGTGTGGTTCATGCACGTCGGTGATCACCGGCACATTGAAGGTACGCTTGATTTCAGCAAAGATTTCTAGGCCTTTATCAAGGCCTGGGCCGCGATAGGAATGAATCGATGAACGGTTGGCTTTGTCAAAAGACGCTTTGAATACGTAAGGAATACCCAAACGCTGGGTCACTTCGACATAATGCTCTGCAACTCGCATCGCCATATCGCGCGACTCAAGCACATTCATGCCACCAAACAAAACGAACGGCAAGTGGTTTCCCACTTGCACGTCACCTACTTTAATCACTTCAGTATTAAACACGTTGGATCCTTATCCGGTTGCGATAACGCGTAGAATTTGTCCACAAATATAGGCCATATAGGTACCAAGTGCATAACCGAGCACGGCCAGTAACACACCTACCGGCGCAAGCGACGGATGGAACGCCGACGCCACCACCGGCGCCGATGCGGCACCACCGACATTGGCTTGGCTACCCACGGCCATGTAGAACACCGGCGCTTTCAATAGACGCGCAACCAACAACATCAGTCCGGCGTGAATAAGCATCCAAATACCGCCAATCAAGAAGTACTTAGGCACCTCCATAATGGCACTTACATCCATATGTAAACCGATGGTCGCAACCAAAATGTAGACAAACAGCGAGCCGATTTTCGAAGCACCAACGCCTTCAAGTTTACGCGCTTTAGTGAACGACAAGGCCACCCCAAGCGTGGTCGCAATAACAATGAGCCAGAAGAATTTCTTGTCGAGACTGAAATCTTTTAGTACGGGCATATTCTCGCTGATGTAAGGTGCAATAAGGTCAGCGCCTAAATGGCCAAGCCCCGCAACACCAAAACCGACCGCAAGAATGAACACCAAATCAGGTAACTTCGCTTCACGGCGATGTTCGGCTTCGTATTTTTCAACGCGCTCTTTAATCGCCTCGATACCGCTGGTGTCAGCGCCAATACGCGCATCGATCTTTTTGCTATTGGCCGCCATGTAGAGCAACACTGCCATCCAAAGGTTAGCGACAATGATATCGACGGTAACCATGGCAGAGAAGATCTCACCACCGACTTCATAAACTTCTTTCATCGCCGCCTGGTTTGCACCACCGCCGATCCAGCTACCGGCAATCGTGGTCATCCCGCGCCATACAGCATCAGGACCAGCACCACCGAGCATTTCAGGGAAGATCGCAGAGACAATCAGCAACGCGATTGGACCGCCAATGACAATACCTAAGGTACCCGTAAGGAAGAGAATTAGCAGCTTAGGACCTAGGCGGAAAATAGCTTTCAAATCGAGGCTCAAAGTGAGCAGAACCAAACAGGTCGGCAATAGATAATCCATCACGAGTGGATAGATAGCAGTCTCACTACCGTTGACGACACCGAAAGTATTTAGCAGCGAAGGCACGAAGTAACATAGCAACAGGGCTGGTACCCACTGATAAAACTTTTGCCAAAACGAATTCGTGCTTTGTTGGGTATAAAAAATGGCACCTAGAATAACGGCCAGCAGACCGAAAATGATGCCATCATTGGTAATCAAGGGAGCAGCTTCCACGTTCACCTCTTATCGTTATTATAATTAATGCAAAACGGTTTGCGGGGTTGTCCAATTCTCTAATTGCAAGCGCAATAGCTGAGCGCTTGGGTCATCGGGGCATTGTTCGACAAAGTATTGATAATCGTCAACCGCCACGTGATTGCAATCAAGCTCTTCTAAAATGTAGCCACGATCGCGGATTTCATAAGGGTCGTCAGGCAAAATCGCTAACAGCATATGCACCGTGGTCAGTGCGTCGGCAAAACGCCGATCACTGATAAATGCGTGCTTCAATTCACTCAAGTAGCGTACCAGAATATGTTTTTGTTCCGCAGCCTCAAGTTTGTCCCAACTGAAATCTTCGCTGCCCTCAGTGGCATCTTCGAAGCGCTCTTGCACTTGCTCACCGAGCAACAAATCACCGCTGCTCGGGTCCACAAAGTAACTATGCTGGTCATGATCAAAACGCAGCAACGGGTAATCTGGGAAATCGATCAGCTCGAGTTCCAGGCTAAAGTAACTTGCTGCCTCTTGCAGCAACAGAGCCAGCGTGAACGGTTCGCCGGTACGTAGTCGAATGGCACGATCAACTAACACGCGCTTGTTGGTTAGCAATTGTTCGGGTGCTTTACTAAAACCGAGCTGCCAATAAAACACGCGGCAGAGCTCGCGTAAGCGCTCGACACCCTCAAGCTCACTCAGCTCTGAGTGCTCTTTCAAACCACCCAATTGCTGGTAAAAAGAGCTGACATAATGGTCGCTATCGGCATGAAACACACGACTCACCTCCCACAAAATTTCAATGGTCGGCAAAAGTTCATGATCAACATGTTCTAAGTACGAAAACTGCATAGTACTTTGCATAGCATCCTTTAAAAAATAATTAGCCAATAAGCGCTTGTTTACTAAACGCTACATGGAACAAGAAACCTATCCAGCCCAAGGCGATAATAAAGCCACCGAAACGGAAGGCCGCCGTTTGTGCTTTCATGGCAACGAGGCCAAAGGCGATATAACCGACCAAGCCAAGGAGTTTATTCAGCAGCCAAGGCGTTTCCCATGGCCATTGTCCCCAGTGCAGCAATAAGCCGACAATGGTCAGCAGCAAAAACGTATCTATCACATGGGGGACGATCTTCACCCACTTCTGTTGCGCTACTTTGGCATCGATACTGCGCCAAAAAAAACGAAGCACAAATAATAACACACTTATAGCTACGAACGTGACATGCAGATGTTTTAAGGCAATGTATGGGATCACTTTGAGTCCTCTTGTTCTAATTGTTGTTGTACCGCTGTCGCGGCCGCTGGAAAGTCACTTTCCAGCAATGCTAGCACTTTTTCTAAACGCGCTTCGAGTCGTTGTCGCTGCTGTTCAACCTGCATAATATCGCGATACGAACGCAGTGCTGACATTACACTAGTGAAAAGTTTTTGCGAGGTCAGCTCGGTTTTGGCTTTATAGTCATTAATATCGTAATTCAGTACAACAGCACGCTCGGGAGCCTGTCCTGGCTGCCCGGTACGAAGGATAATTCGTACCTGCTGGTTACCTTTTTGCTGACGAATATAATTGGCAACCTGTAAACCCGCGTCATCCGTTTCCATCACCACATCAAGCAGAACTAAAGCCAAGTCGCCATGGCTATCAATCTGCGATTTTGCTTCTGCAACCGAATGCGCACTCAGAAATTCAAGCCCTGCACCTTCAAAGGTAACATCCATGAGCGCCAGTCGCGTAACAGCGTGTACTTCCTTCTCGTCATCAACGATCAAAATCTTCCATTTCGGACGCTGCTCACTCGTTGCAGAGCTTTTCTCTTGCGGCTTTTCATGGGCAAATAGAAACTCATTCGACATCCTTCTCGCTCCTTTTCTCGCTTGCAGGGTTCCACTGGCCAATCGTCATGCGCTCCAGATTAGCATAATCAGGCAGGCTTTGAACCTGTACATAACCCTCTGCTTCAAGCGCCTGGCGGCACTGTGCGCCCTGCTCCCAGCCATGTTCTAGCAGCAACCACCCATTAGGCTGCAAATAAGCGGGTGCGGTTGCAATAATGTGGCCGAGATCAGCAAACCCCTCCGCGCTGGCCACCAATGCTGTGTGCGGCTCAAAACGCACATCACCTTGCTGTAAATGCGGATCGTCGGCGGCGATATAGGGTGGATTGCTGACGATTAAATCAAAACGCTCTCCGCTAACTGCCTGAAACCAATCGCTTTGCTTTACGTCAATCGACAAGTTCAAGTTGCTAGCGTTCCGCTTGGCTAGCGCAACCGCATCGGCAGCGCGATCTACCGCAACAACTTGCCACTGCGGACGCTCACTCTGCAGCGCCAACGCAATGGCGCCGGTACCAGTGCCGAGATCAAGAACTCGCGCCTGCGGCGGTAGCGGTAAACTCAGCGCTTGCTCGACGAGGCACTCGGTATCAGGGCGTGGAATAAGCGTACTGGCATTCACTTGTAGCGGTAATGACCAAAACTCACGTTCGCCCAGCAAATGCGCTACTGGCACACCTCGTTCGCGCTGCTCAAGAAATTGCTCGGCAGCGCTTAGTTGTTCGGGCGTTAGCTCTTTATCGGGCCAGGTATGCAAATAGGTGCGAGAACAGGCAAGTACGTGCGCCAAAAGTACTTCGGCATCTAACTGCGGCGTTTCACTCGCCTGCAAGCGTTCACGCGCAGCGCGTAACCACACCTGTAGTTGCACGTTTAACCCTGCTGCTCGGCCAAGGCGGCAAGCTGATCAGCTTGGTGCTCTTGCACGATTGCATCGAGAATCAAATCAAGGGCACCATTCAACACTTCATCTAAACGGTAAAGTGTAAGGTTAATACGGTGGTCGCTGACGCGCCCTTGCGGGTAGTTATAGGTACGAATGCGCTCAGAGCGATCGCCACTCGCGACCAAACTACGCCGCGTCGCTTGCTCTTCCGCTAAGCGCTTGTCATCAGCAGCCTGCTGTAAGCGCGCCTGCAACACTGACATCGCCTTAGCGCGGTTTTTATGCTGCGAACGTTCGTCCTGACATTCCACCACAATTCCCGATGGCAAGTGCGTAATACGAATAGCAGAATCCGTCCGGTTAACGTGCTGACCACCCGCGCCTGAAGCACGGAACGTATCGACACGCAAATCCGCTGGATTAATTTCGATGGCTTCGGCTTCCGGCACTTCCGGCAACACCGCCACCGTACAGGCAGAGGTATGCACACGACCTTGCGATTCGGTTTCCGGTACGCGCTGCACGCGGTGCCCGCCCGATTCAAATTTCATGCGACCGTAGGCACCATCGCCCGAAACATGCGCGATAACTTCTTTATAGCCGCCATGTTCACCTTCGTTGGCGTTGACAATGCTCACGCGCCAGCCATGTTGCTCAGCATATTTGCTATACATACGGAATAAGTCACCGGCAAAAATCGCAGCTTCATCACCACCTGCGCCCGCACGGATCTCCAGATAGCAAGGACGATCGTCGTTCGGGTCACGCGGTAACAATAGGATTTGCAGTTCTTGCGCAAGCGTTTCTTGTTTCTCTTGTGCGGTTTCTAATTCCAGCTGACCCATTTCGCGCATTTCGGCGTCATCTTCAGCGATCATTTCTTCCGCAGCAGCAGCGTCTTCTTGCGCTTGCTGATATTCACGGAAACATTTCACCAATTCTTCCAACTGGGCGTACTCACGCGACAACGCACGGAAGCGCTCTTGGTCCGCAATAATGCCGGCATCGCTGAGCAGGTGCTGCACTTCTTCGTAGCGCTCGAGCAAAGCTTCGAGTTTGCGGGTAATCGAAGGATTCATCATAGCTTAAGAAACCTTAATCGTTATCGTTATAGAGTTGCTGAAATACCGCGAGGGTCTGGTAATCACCCTTGGCACCGGCTTCACGCAATGTTCTTGTTGGGGCATGCAAAAATTGCTTGGTCAAACGTTGGGTAAGTTCCGCCATGACTTCATCGGCAGGCTTCCCCGCCGCGAGTTGGTTGCGCGCACGTTGGAGTTGTTCCTGCGCAAGTTGCTCAGTGTGCTGACGGTAATCGCGTAAGACATCGACGTGATCGAGACCACGCAACCAGGTCATGAATTGCTCGGTTTGCTCCAAGATCATTGCTTGCGCTTGCGCCGCTGCTTCTTCGCGGTTACGCATATTCTCCTGAATAATGCCCTGCAAGTCATCTACGCTGTAGAGGTAGGCGTCGCTAAGCTCGTCAACTTGCGCCTCGATGTCACGTGGCACCGCCAAATCAATCAGCAGCATCGGCTTACGTTTGCGCTGCTTTAACGCGCTTTCAATTAAACCCTTACCAATAATAGGTAAGGTACTTGCCGTCGAAGAAATGACAATATCAGCTTGGGGCAGCAATTCAGGCAATTCGCCAAGGGTGTGTGCTTGCCCCTCAAACTTGCTGGCGACCGTCTCCGCACGCATCAAGGTGCGATTCGCGACCATCAACTTTTGCACACCAATTTCTGTTAAGTGCTGGGCAACTAACTCTGCTGTATCACCAGCGCCTACCAACAGCACTGAGGCCTGCTCTAAGTCAGCAAAAATATGCCGCGCCAAATTCACTGCAGCGAAAGCCACCGAGACGGCATTCTCGCCGACTGCCGTTTCACTACGCACGCGTTTCGCAATATGAAAGGTTTGCTGAAACAGACGCTCTAAAATACCGCCTACGCTCGCTTGGTTTTTAGCAAACTGATAAGCCTGTTTCACTTGCCCAAGAATCTGTGGCTCGCCCAAAATGAGTGAGTCGAGGCCGCTAGCCACGCGCATCAAATGGTCAATCGCTGCAGCATCGGTATGGCAGTAGCTGTGACTTTGTAAGGTGGTTGCTGGAATGCCATGATAGCCCGCCAGCCAGCCTAATAAGAGATCGCTGGAGGGACCGCTAACACCGTCGGCATGACAATATATCTCGGTGCGATTACAAGTCGAAACTATCACAGCTTCGCGCACACCCGTCTGCTCGCGGAGCGCAGGCAACGCACTATGGAGTTGCTCAGGCGAGAAAGCGATCTGCTCGCGCAAGTCAACGGAAGCGGTTTTATGGTTAACACCGAGTGCAAAAATAGTCATAATGGAAAAAAGCGAGCCTCTGGCACAGCAAAACGCCGCTAATTGTACGTTAAAGGCCGCATGATGAAAAGCACACCAGACCTTGGACAAGTCCATGAAACTTAGCTTATTGCTGTTGTTTTCCCTTATTTTAGTGGGCTGCGCAACACCCCCCAAAGAAATTCCGATGAGTGCAATCGATAGTAATGCGGTTGCACGGCACCAACAACAAGTGGGTGCCCTTGAGCAATGGCAGCTACGTGGCCAACTCGCCCTCTTTAATCTCAATGCCGATGAACGTGACTCGGTTTACCTTGAATGGCGTCAGAGCCCGAACACGTTGCAATTGCGCTTTTATCATCCGTTAAAAGGCACCCTTGCCCGCTTAGAGCAAGACGCGCAAGGCGCAACTTACTACGACGAGGACGAGCAAGCCTTTTATGGTTATGACGCCGAGTCACTGGTGGCTCGCTTATTCAATTTTGAGCTACCGATTAACTTGTTGCAGCAAGTGGTCACGGGCAAATTACCGCAAGGCGCACAGCAGCAACGCTACCAACTACTTGAACAGCCCGAACTTCCACTGGCGCCGTTACTCAGTTATCAGGTCTCGCGCAACGAACAACAATGGCAGGTGCAACTCCACGACTACGAGCAAAGTCAGGGGACGGTTTTCCTACCTCATAATGTTGAACTACGCAGTAACGATTGGCGGATCAAATTACGGGTGAGAGAATGGAAACTTTAGTTTTACCGGCGCCGGCAAAACTCAACCTGTTTTTGCATATTACCGGACGGCGCGCGGACGGCTACCATGAGTTACAAAGCGTCTTTCAATTTCTCGACTTGCATGACGTATTGAGCTTTACCCGCATCAGCTCTATCGACATTGAATTCCAGTGTTCGGATGCGCAACTAGATACGCCAGACAATCTCGTTGTGCGCGCGGCACAGTTACTACAAAGTTACCAGCGTGTTGCACAAGGCGTACGCATTATTTTGGACAAACGCTTACCCTACGGCGGTGGACTCGGCGGTGGCTCATCGGATGCAGCCACCACCCTCCTCGCCCTGAACCAGCTGTGGGAGCTCAATCTAACGACCGACCAACTGGCCGAGCTAGGCCTGCAACTCGGTGCCGATGTACCAGTCTTTGTGCGCGGTCATGCGGCCTTTGCCGAGGGCGTTGGCGAACGGCTATATCCTGTGCAGCCAACCAGTCCATGGTATTTGGTCATTGATCCACGCGTACACATAAGTACCGCGGAGCTCTTTCAACACTCGGAATTAAAACGCGACTGCGTGCCTCTTGCGCGCGAAACCTGGCAACAGCAAACAACGCAAAACGTGTTCGAGCCACTGGTCCGCCAACTGTATCCCGAAGTTGCCAAGGCCCTCGACTGGTTGGTAGAATACGCGCCAACTCGGCTTACCGGTACTGGCGCCTGCCTTTTTGGCGCTTTCGAGAGCCAAGAATTAGCGCGTGCAGCGCTCGCACGGATGCCCGCTCAATGGAATGGCTTTGTCGCACGCGGTTTAAATGAATCTCCGGTCTGCCAGCAACTGCGGCAGGCTTCAACTGACAACCTGACCAACCAAGATTGAGGTTTAGTGTGCCTGACATGAAGCTCTTTGCTGGCAACGCCACGCCAGAACTCGCCCAAAAGATTGCTGACCGACTCTATATCAAACTCGGCGATGCCGAAGTTGGCCGTTTTAGCGACGGTGAAATCAGCGTTAAAATCAACGAAAATGTCCGTGGTTCTGACGTTTTTATCATTCAATCGACCTGTGCACCGACCAATGACAACCTAATGGAATTGATTGTTATGGTTGACGCGTTACGTCGCGCTTCAGCGGGCCGTATTACCGCCGTAATGCCTTACTTCGGCTACGCTCGCCAAGACCGTCGCGTACGTTCTGCGCGGGTACCTATTACCTCTAAAGTAGTGGCCGACTTCTTATCAAGCGTGGGTGTGGATCGCGTGCTCACGGTCGACTTGCACGCAGAACAAATCCAAGGCTTCTTCGACGTGCCGGTCGACAACGTATTTGGTAGCCCAGTATTGCTTGAACATCTGCGTAAGCAAGACTTCAACAACCCTGTTGTGGTTTCACCTGACATTGGTGGTGTCGTACGTGCACGCGCCGTTGCGAAGTTACTTAATGACATCGACTTGGCCATCATCGACAAGCGTCGTCCACGCGCCAACGAATCACAAGTCATGCATATTATCGGTGACGTGCAAGATCGTGACTGCATCATTGTTGATGACATGATCGACACCGGCGGCACACTCTGTAAAGCCGCTGATGCATTGAAGCAAAATGGCGCAAAACGCGTGTTTGCTTATGCGACGCATCCGGTCTTCTCAGGTAACGCGGTTGCCAACATCCGCGAATCGAACATCGACCAAGTGGTCGTAACCGATAGCATTCCGTTGAGCCCCGACATGAAAGCACTAGACAAGGTTCACCAGCTAACGCTGAGCGGCATGTTGTCAGAAGCGCTGCGTCGTGTGAGCAACGAAGAATCTATCTCGGCAATGTTCGAGTATTGATTGAATTTTGTGGGCGCGGGTGGTACTATTCCGCGCCCTCGAAAATGAGCGAGGAAAAGTGTCGGGATTTGGTCGCGAATCACCGACTTATTTTTATTTAACGGAGACACTCCACATGTCGGATATCGATTTTACTATTCAAGCAGAACTGCGTACTGATACAGGGAAAGGTGCGAGCCGCCGCCTGCGTCGCGCAGACAAAGTGCCTGCAATCTTGTACGGTGCGAACAAAGAAGCTGTGTCAATCACCCTTGATCACAACAAAGTGAACAACATGGCTGACTACGAAGCTTTCTATTCGCACATCCTGACTTTGGTCATCGATGGCAAGAAGCATCAGGCTATCTTGAAAGACGTACAACGTCACCCTTACAAGCCTAAGTTAACTCACCTTGACTTCCAACGCGTAGAAAAAGGTCAGAAGCTACACACCCACGTTCCATTGCACTTCTTGAACGAGAAGACTGCGAAAGGCGTGAAAGACGAAGGCGGTGTAGTTGTACACCACGTGAATGACGTTGAAATCACTTGTTTGCCGAAAGACTTACCAGAGTACTTGGAAGTTGACGTAGCAGGCATGGCGATTGGCGACACCTTACACTTAACTGACCTTGCCTTGCCAAACGGCGTTGAATTGGTCGAGTTAACTAAAGGTGAAGACCATGACCAAGCGGTTGTTTCTATCACTGCACCACGTGTAGAGAAAGAAGAAACTGAAGAGACTGAAGAAGTTTCTCCAGAAGTACCAACTGCTAAAGAAAGTGAAGAAGAAGACAAAAAAGACGAAGAATAAGGCATTATGTCGACAATTCGTCTACTCGTGGGCCTGGGAAATCCAGGCCCCGAATATTCCCAAACCCGCCACAATGCAGGCTTCTGGTTGGTCGAAGAGTTCGCCCGCCGCTATAACCTGAGCATGCAACCCGAAACAAAATTCTTTGGACATACCGCGCGCTTACAAAAAGGTGCATGGGACTTACGTCTGCTCGAACCGATGACGTTTATGAACAAGAGTGGTAAAGCGGTTGGCGCTTTGGCGAATTTCTTCAAAATCAAACCAGAAGAAATTCTGGTGGCGTATGACGAATTAGATCTGCCTCCTGGTGTTGCCAAGTTTAAAACTGGCGGCGGTAGTGGCGGTCATAATGGCATCAAGGACATGATAGCAGCCCTTGGTAGCCCTGATTTTCATCGCTTACGTATTGGTATCGGTCATCCCGGCCACAAAAGTAAAGTGACCGGCTACGTGCTCGGCAAAGCGCCTGCACAAGACCAACACTTGATGGACGATACCATTGCGCACGCCTGCAACAGTATTGAATTGTTGCTCGATCAAGATATGCGTGCTGCACAACAACAGCTGCATAGTTTTAAAGCACAGAGCGAGAGTTAATATGGGATTCAAATGCGGTATCGTTGGTTTACCTAACGTTGGTAAATCTACCTTGTTTAACGCCTTAACCAAAGCTGGCATTGAAGCTGCCAACTTCCCTTTCTGTACCATTGAGCCGAATACTGGCGTGGTCGCAGTACCAGATCCGCGTTTAGATAAGCTCGCAGAAATCGTCAATCCACAACGCACGTTACCGACGACAATGGAATTCGTTGATATCGCTGGCCTTGTTAAAGGTGCCTCAAAAGGCGAAGGCCTAGGAAACCAGTTCTTGGCGAACATCCGTGAAACCGATGCCATTGGTCACGTTGTGCGTTGCTTCGAAAACGACAACATCGTGCACGTTGCCGGTCAGGTTAATCCTCAAGAAGATATCGAAGTCATTAACACTGAACTGGCACTTGCCGATCTTGATAGCGTAGAAAAAGCGATTCATCGTTTAGGCAAAAAGGCCAAAGGTGGCGACAAACAAGCTGTTGCTGAAATCGCCGTGCTTGAGAAGTTATTGCCAGCGCTAGAAAACGGCGACATGGCACGCTCAGTTGAGCTCAGCAAAGACGAACGGGCAACCATTCGTTCGTACAACCTGTTGACCTTAAAGCCAACCATGTACATTGCTAACGTCAACGATGATGGCTTTGAAAACAACCCGTATCTGGACAAAGTGCGCGAAATCGCCTCGAAAGAAGACGCTATCGTGGTTCCTGTTTGCGCGGAAATTGAGAGCGAAATCGCCGAGCTTGATGACGACGAGAAAGCTGAGTTCATGGCTGATTTAGGTATCGAGGAGCCTGGTTTGAATCGTGTTATCCGTGGTGGTTACGAACTTCTGAACCTGCAAACCTACTTCACTGCGGGTCCTAAAGAAGTACGTGCCTGGACGATTCCTGTCGGCGCAACGGCTCCGCAGGCCGCAGGTAAAATCCACACCGACTTTGAGAAAGGCTTCATCCGTGCTGTTGTGGTCGCCTATGACGATTACATCACCTACAAGGGTGAGCAAGGCGCGAAAGAAGCAGGTAAACGTCGTGAAGAAGGTAAGGATTACATTGTTAAAGACGGCGATGTGATTTTGTTCCGCTTTAACGTCTAAGCGCCGAACGCAAAGACTCCTCAGAAAAGCCCACTTCGGTGGGCTTTTTAGTGCTCGCCTGTCTCGATAGGTAGATCGTCGCGACTTCCCCACTCCGACCATGAGCCATCATAGAGCTTCACCTGCTGATAGCCAGCGAGTCGTGCCGCCACCAGCAAAATGCAAGCGGTGATACCGGAGCCACAGGTGGTAATCAAAGGCTGTTGGTCGCTGAGCTCGGCGAAGGTCCGCTGAAGTTGTTGAACATCGGCATATACGTTTCCCTGCAGCACCTCAGCAAAGGGCAAATTTTTTGCATTCGGCATGTGCCCCGCACGCATTCCCGCTCGCGGCTCTTCTTTCCTGCCCGCAAACCGATCTGCTGAGCGCGCATCCACAATGACAGCCTCACCGCTTGTTGAGGCCTGCAGCACTTCATCGCAGTCGGCAAGCCACTGTCGCTGTAATTGCGCAGTGACCGTTCCGGTGTCCATTGCTGCTTGGTAGTCATTGGCAACGGGCCGCTGCTCCGCCAACCACTTTGGCAAACCGCCGTCCAAAATAACAGCGTTCGACAGCCCCATGGCCTGCAATACCACCCATGCTCGAGGCGCGGAGTAAATGCCTTGATTGTCGTACAAAACGAGGGTGTCGTCTGGATGGACGTCATTTTGACGCAACCATTGTGTGACCTGCTCAGGCGAAGGAAACGCATTAGGTAGCGACGCAGTTGTATCCGTCAACTCCTGCTCCAACGCAAGATCGCGCGCGCCAGGAATCACTTGCAAATGATCGTATTCAATCGGCGTGCGACCCACGATCTTCTTCATGCTAGCGTCAAAAACTTTGACCTTTGGATCACCTAGATGTGCCGCGAGCCATTCGGTTGAAACCAGCGTCATCACTAGCGACCTACAATTTCGCCATGGAAGTCGGCCAGGATATCAAGCAATTGGTTTTGCGCAGAAACAGGAACCTCCTGTTGTTCCATGGCACTAATTAAGTTTTCAACAATCGCATTAAATTCAGTGCGTGTGATGCCCATGCCCGTATGTACTTCGATCATATTCGCGCCGTCATATGTACAAGGTCCGCCGACCAACTCGCAAACATGCAGGCTAATCATGCGGTGGAAGCGATCAATATCGGCATTTTCAAAATGCTCAATCACCCGCTCGTCTTTCGCAATTTCCAGTACAAAGGCCGCCATGAGGTCATCAATGCCTTCTTTCTCACCAAGTTCTTGGTAAAGAGAACTCGCATGAGCGCTCTCACTGGCAAGCAGTAGAACGAAGCTCATCAAAGTGATTTGTAGTAATTTCATCGCCGCTACTCCTTAAAAGCTCACCTGTAATGACGCATAGGCACCGGTTTGATCAGGTAAGCCGGCAATCGATTTGAGATCAACATAAGCAACCACCAAGGCAACAGACTTTGTCGGGAACCAGCCAACAAACACATCACGCCAATCGTACTCTTTGGCGAAACCTAAATTATCGGGCTTCTGGCGGTATTCAACACCGACCAACCAATGGCGATTGACGAACATGCCCAGACTGGCTTCGCTCACGTAGTCATAACTGTCATTCTTATCGCCGCCAAAACCTAACAAACCTAGTTGATTCGCTTTGGTTGCGCGTAACGTGTAGTTGGCCACCCAGATTCTATCCAAAGGGCCTGCAAGCCAGGCTTTCGCGGCACTAAAGTAAAAATCCGTACCGCTGTCGTCTTGCGCACCAACCGCAGCGGGCAAGTCGTAAGTTTGATTGCGTTTGTGTTGTAATCCCACGCTTAGCTGCGGCATATCGCCATAGACTAAATCGCCCGCGAGTCGCACCTTAACGCCGAAGATATCTTGTTTTAGATCTCCGCCAATAGTGTTCAAGCCCAAGCGTTGCTGGGCAAAACTCACTTCAACACGATTATCGTAGGTGAAGTTAAGGCTCTGCACACCTAGCTGAAAATCTTCCACATCAGCGAAATTTGCATTCACTGTCACGCCCCACTCACCTTCTTCAGCGTAACTCGCGGTGGTTGCCCACGGCACAATGCCGCCTCCGCCGCTTCCTTCAATTGAAGTCGCGGCGCCAGTTGCGAGCAATTTACCACCGTCGGCAAATACCGTTGGACTTGCCAGCCCAACGCCAGCCAGCAGGATAAAACTCATGCTTTGTAGGAGTCTCTTACTCATTCGTTATTGCCTTCTTATTCTGGTTCGTAAAACGCGGAGCCTCATTTTTGAGCCACTGTTCAAACTCAACCGCTGCCAAAGGTCGACTAAAGTAATAGCCTTGCAGCGTATCGCAGCCCATTTGCCGTAAAAGCCGCCATGCAGCTTGCTCTTCGACGCCCTCGGCAACTGTTTGCAGTTTCAGCTCATGGGCAAGTGATAACGTTGACTGCACGATAATTCGATCATTTGCATCGCTATCAAGTCCGCGAATGAAGCTCTGGTCGAGTTTCAGTTTATCGAGTGGCAAATGCTTAAGTTGTGCCAAAGACGCATAGCCCGTGCCATAGTCATCAAGCGCTATCTTGCAACCGAGTTCACGTAACTCTTTGAGTCGCTTCTGCGCTTTCTCAAGATCCGCCATAACCGCGCTCTCGGTTACCTCGAGTGTCAATTTTGTAGGTGACAAATGGCGTGCGCGCAATTCGGTGGCGATGAACTCCGCAAAATCGTCTGCTTGCAAATCAAGTGCTGAGAGATTCACCGCCATTTGTATGTCGATGCCTTGCTCTAGCCAATATTGCTGCTGATCGAGCGCAGCTTGGCACACCCAGCGCGTTACCCGCAAAATATCGCCCGATTGTTCGGCAAGTGGGATAAACTCATCGGGACGGATTACGCCCAACTGCTCATGTTGCCAACGTATCAGAGCCTCGGCACCATTCACTTGCCCAGTCCCACAATCCATTTTCGGCTGATAATGAAGCTGTAACTTACGATTGACGATCGCATCAGGCAATGCTTGCAAGATCTGCAGACGCCGCAGGTAACTCTCGTCACTGCCCTGTTGATAATCAGCTAGGAGTTGCTTCTCAGAGCGCGCAAGCTGCGCTGCAAGCTGCCCACGACGCAAGAGCACATCAACCTCAGCACCAAACTCAGGAAAGCGTACGGCGCCGCTACGAAACTCAATCCGATAGCTGGCTTCACCAATGCGCCATTGGGTTCGTTGTAATGCTTTGAGTGACGACTTAATGTCTTCTGCTTGATCACTATCACAAAGCACCACGAATTCATCGCTCGCAAGACGGGCGATAAAGCAGCCTTCGGCAAAACTGTCGCGCAAGCGCTGTGCCACCTGCTGCAATACTTGATCACCGAAACTTTGTCCGAGGCGGTCATTCAATGAGCGAAACCGCATAATATTTAGCACGACCACGACGCCACTTTGCTTTTGAGCTAAGCGCTCATTAAGTTGTTTATAGAATGATTCGCGATTCGGTAATCCTGTGAGTAAATCATGCTCGAGCTGATAGACAATTCGCTGTTCGCGCTCGGAAATCGCCTCGCGCATGGTGTCAAAAGTGGCACCCAACTGCCCGAATTCATCTTTTCGTTGCAAATTCAGCGGCGCGTCATAACGTCCGCGGCGCAACGCGTCCGCTGCTTGCGTCAGCCGCGCGAGGGGCTGACTAAAGTAACGCGCAGTTGCGATAGCCAACATTAACGCTACCAGTAACGTTGCCAAGCCAAATCCCAAGTATTGGGTGCGCAGCGTCTGAAACGCTTGCGTTGCATCACTGCGTGACGTACTCACCAACAACTCAACCGTATTAAACCGCGATAAATGCCCCGCCAACTCGTTTTCAGTTAACCACTGATTCACCTGTTCCTGCGAGACCGCCTCGAGAAGTTCACGTTGCATGGGCCCGGCTAAGCTAGAGGCAAGCGCGCGCTGGCCCTGACTGTCAAAAAATGTCAAATCAGTATTGGTAAGTTGCTTGAGACCGTCGGCCAACTGATCGTCAATAACAAAGCCAAGCGTCGCGTAAGCGATAACGTCAGGAGCGCGCACCGGAACCGTGACCAATTGGAATAATTCGCCATCAATTAAACGCACACCCCGTAACAAACTAAAGTCCGTGCCCGGTGACAGTTGATGGGTACTTGCCAGCTCTTCGCCATTCACACTATAAAGCGCCATTAGCTGCGTACCGATGCGGTCGCCATGATTTACCATCGCCGATACGAGAGTCGCTTGGTCACCGCTTGCCACGGCCTCACGAAAGCCAAAGTCATCGGCTAACACTTGCGCCGCTTGCTCTAACTGCTCGCCGCGACGCTTAAGTAGCTCGCCTAAAACACGCTCACTCACCGCCAATTCACGCTCAACAGTGAGTTCAGCTTGTTTATCAGTGGCAAAGGTCACCGCGACCAAAGTGACCAAGAGCACACCTCCGGCCAAACCGATAAACAGGAGCAATAAGCGTGCGCGAAAACTAATTCGAATCATTTTTTAACTTATTAAAACGTTGTTGTAGCGGCGATGGTGGCGGCGGTGTTTGCTGCTGCGGCGTCACCGGCAACGACACGCTTAATTGTTGCTGAGAAGCGTCAATAGCGAACTGACGCTCAGCAGTGGCCTCATCTCCGAGACCTGGATACCAAACATGCACTGTGCTTGCTTCACTGGGAGCTTCTAGCACAACGCTACCCTCGCCATCCGTCAATCGTGACTGCGCATGCGGACTCACGTAGAGGTAGGCACGCATATGGTCATGAATATTGCAGCCCAGCACCACGATACCTGCTTCAGGAAAAGTGATCGCTGGTGCTTCGCGATTACTATAAAGAGGCAGTTCAAAAGTTTTGGCCGGAGAAAATGAATACACTTGATGACGAATATTATCGCTATTCGGGAAGTTCACCGTTGCTCCTGGCCGAACAGTCGAAATGAATGGGGTGAACAGGCGATCAACTTGGTCAATGACTGTTTGATTTGCCACGGCTTGACGCGCAGGAAAGTCGATTGAGACAACAGCTTGCGGCAGTCCTTTTCCGTTGGCGTCGGTCACAACGACTTCTACTTCTCGTGCCTGGCCTACCATTGTGGTGAGACCCACAACGACCAGAAGACTGCGAAGAAAAAGCCGCTGGGCGATTTGAAAGTTTAGCATTTGCACCCCATGCTTATGAGAACCAATGTAAATCCTGACCAAGAGGAAACAGGTATGTCGAAGAAAGCTCGTATCGAAAAAGATAGCATGGGAGAAATTGAGGTACCAGCAGAAGCGTTGTGGCGAGCGCAGACCGAACGTGCACGACAAAACTTTCACATCAGTAACTTACGTTTTCCCGCGCGAACCGTTAGCGCGTTGGCGCACATCAAAGCCGCTGCGGCACAGGCGAATGCTGACTTAGATTTACTCACTGAAGAGCAAGCCTCCGCTATAATAAAAGCAGCGGATAGCATCGCGCATGCCCCAAATCTAGACCAATTCCCTCTTGATATCTTTCAGACTGGTTCTGGCACCAGTACCAATATGAATATGAACGAGGTTTTGGCAGAAATGGTTCACCGCGCCAAGGGGCCGACCGTACATCCGAACGACCACGTCAACTGCAGTCAAAGTAGTAACGACGTCATTCCTACCAGTATTCAAGTAAGCTGCGTATTAGCTTTGCACGACGAATGGCTGCCTGCAATAGTGCATTTGCAGCGTACCATCGAAGAAAAAGCGCAAAGTTTAGAGGATGTCGTCAAAACGGGACGCACGCATTTAATGGACGCTATGCCCATTACCATGGCGCAGGAGCTGCGCGCTTGGAGCACCCAACTGCATCACTGCCAGCTCAACATCAATGAAGTCTGCGAACGCCTGCGCGCCCTGCCCCAAGGCGGCACCGCTGTCGGCAGCGGCATTAATGCCCCACAAGCCTTTCGACAGCAATTCTGCCAACATCTAAGTGAGCGAACCGAGCAGTACTTTCATCCGGCGACCAATGCCTTTGCCGGTATCTCCGGGCAAGAATTAAGCTTACAACTAGCTGGTGCACTGAATTCATGTGGGGCAGTTCTGATGAAAATCAGTAACGACCTACGCTGGATGAACAGCGGCCCCCTTGCTGGTCTTGGCGAGATTGAACTAAAAGCGTTGCAGCCCGGCAGCAGCATCATGCCGGGTAAGGTCAACCCGGTGATCCCAGAGGCCGTGGCCATGGTTGCCGCGCACCTTGCCGGCAGTTATCAGACCGTCGCAACCGCTGCCCAACAAGGTAACTTTCAACTCAACGTGATGTTGCCGCTGATTGCGTATCACCTGATTGAAAGTATTGAAATCAGCGCTAATGCCATGCGCAGCCTCGCCGATGACGCGATTGCCGACTTCAACGTCAAACATGATCGCCTCGAGGAAGCACTCGCGCGCAACCCAATACTGGTGACCGCGTTGAATTCCGTGATTGGCTACAACGAAGCAGCGAAAATCGCCAAGCGAGCGTATCAAGAGCAGCGCCCCGTCATCGACGTCGCCGAAGAAATGACCGACCTCTCACGAGCAGAACTTGAGACCTTACTGGATCCTAAGAAATTGACCCACGGAGGCATTCCTGGGGGCTACTAATTTAATCTCATCGAAGGAGTAATTATGAGCGAACATGTTGTGATTACAGGAGCGAACCGCGGAATTGGCTTAGCTCTAGCGACGCAATTTAAACAACGCGGGGCAAACGTCACCGCTGTCTGCCGCAAGCCATCAGCCGAACTAGAGAAGCTCGGCGTCGCTATCATTGATGGCATTGATGTAACCGACGCAAAGGCGCGTGAGTTATTAGCCGAGCGCCTTGCTGACGATCCTATTGATATTCTGATCAACAACGCCGGCATTCTCGAAGGCGACAACTTCGACAGCTTTGCCACCGACAGCATTCAACGCCAGTTGACTGTGAATGCAGTAGCACCACTTGAGCTGAGCCGCACGCTGCGGCCATTATTGAAGAAAGAAAGCAAGTTGATTCTGATCACTTCGCGCATGGGCTCGATGGCCGACAATGGCTCTGGTGGTCAATATGGCTACCGCATGAGCAAAGCCGCACTCAATGCCGCAGGCGTTTCACTGGCCAATGACCTCAAAGACGCCGGAATCGCCGTCGCGATGCTACACCCAGGCTACGTTCAAACCGACATGGTCAACAACCGTGGCGACATCAGCGCCGAAGAAGCCGCCTCGCGCTTGGTCAAGCGTATCGACGAGCTCACGCTCGCGACTACCGGTTGCTTCCGCCACAGTAATGGCGAAGAGTTGCCGTGGTAAGCGACACTAAACTTACGTGACAAATTCAGCGCTTCGTGAGTTTTCACGAGCGCTGCCCTCCGGAGGCAGAGGTCACAGGTTCGACTCCTGTCGGAGTGCGCCATAATTCTATAGCCTGACATTGATAGCAAGTACTAACTTTGAGGCTTTTGTGCCGATTCTGTGCCAAAATTGTGACTTGTTAAGGTTTTGCCTCCAAGTTTCATGACCTTCGCACAACATTCTTGCTCTTAATCGATTTAGGAAGCAAATTCTGTCGTTTTCTCTTAAGCATAAACAACAATATTCAATTTTAAGCATCGTCTTTAAATAATTCCTGTGCTGTATAATACAAGCTTTGATCAAAACGACGTTCTGGACTTAACTCTTTGTGCCCGCCATTCATAATCACATTTGTGATGCTAGATAATTTCATAATTGGATTATAACGTCGAGGATGATTCATAAATCTACGAGTCATTTTACCATTCAGAGCAAATTCTTTGTCAGTCTGCAGGTTGAAAGCCATTTGAGTATAAATATTATGAATATTTACCTTATCTGTTTGTGTTAGTTCGTAAAGAATCCTTGCAAGCCTTAGCGTTGATCTATAAAGCCTTGTAACTTTCCCCACATCTCGCTCTCTTGATGCGCAATCAATAAAGGTACGGCAAATAGCAAAGTCGCTCCAAACAAAAATATCATATGCATTACCCTTATCAATAATCGGTGACTTACCCAATGTCTTCCATATTGGATGTAATAAAAAAGGTTTTTGGTAGTCTTTAAACTCTGTAAATATTTTATTTAAACACCCAATGATTTCCTCCCTTTTACTCAACATTTCAACAGTATTATCCCAATGTTGAATTGTCGAACAGGTAGGCTCTAAGATTTCCTTTAGTCTCGCTCTAAATGGTTTTATCGAATCAAAAATACCTAGCGCGGCGTAAGAAGTACTTGCAGGTCTAATCACCAACTCGGTACCCCAGTCAGACTCTCTGTCGTTTGCAGTGGTATTGTCCGGAATAACTGTAAGCTTAACTTCCAAGGCTCGAATAAATGAGTCACCGAGTTTTAGTACGAGATCAATTCCTTTAATGTCTGTCCTTGAATATTCTTGGTAAGGCTCGAATTTTGACTCGAATAAAAAACTCAATTCATTATTTGCCACATCGGTACCAAATATAAAATCAAAACCTTCTTCTCGCGCTTCTACCTGAAGCTCTTGATTCGTGCATAGGTATACAGCAGAAGTATTTGTGTGAATCGCCACTAGTTGAGAACTATTTTTAATTAATGTACCATTAAGCTGCTTATTTAGAACTGTAGGTAATGATGCTTAGACTAGGATTTTTAATACTGGTGCTTGTTGCTGTTCTGACTCAAATCAGTCAGGCGGTTGCTGATGTGCATCAATCTCACCAGTCCTCTTCTGAGCAACACCTCAATTTTGAGCATGACGAATCCCACATCGATAAGCGCAATCTCCCTAAAAGTGGAGAAATCAGCTTTGACTGCCATCACTGCTGTCACTGCCATGGCTCATTTCATTTATATGCCATGAAGACTGAAAAAACTCTCGCGTTACCACGAATGGGCACAATACGTCCTGGGTATACTGAGTTTTACACTAACCCTCTATCATCTCCGCTGTTCCGGCCTCCCATCTCCTCATAACTGCCTAATAAGCTGCTATAGCAGCGCAAAAAAATCATTATTTTACGCAGTAATATGACTGAGGAGTCTATCTATGGGTCCGTTTTCGACACATAGCAAACGCTTGTTTGTTGCCGTAAGTCTGGCAATAAGTTCAAGCTACGCCAATGCACAACAGTTGCCCGAGCAATGGCAAAAAACTGTGCAGCAACACCCCAGTGTTGAAGCCGCTCAACAGCAGGCTGAAGCGCTGATCCAACAGGGCAAACAATTAAATCAGCCTTTGTACAACCCTAGCTTATCGTCACGCTTAGAGCGCGAGGGTGACATCAATAATTACGCTGTTGGTCTAAGCCAGACGCTGGACTGGAGCACTCGCAATGAAGCAAGGGCCAGTCAGAGTGACGCCATGACGGCTATGGCAGTGAGTATTTATCGCCAGTCGGCGACATCGCATGCTAAAACTTTGTTGAATGCCTATGTGCAATGGCTGGACGCAAAACAGCGTTACGCACTGGCTGAGCAGCAAGAGAAAATCGTTAAACAGGCGATAAGCCTGGTTGCCGAACGACGTAAAGCCGGTGACTTAGGTGCCGTCGACGAACAACTGACGGTACTCGCGCTAAGTCGGCAACTGCAACAAACGGCAGCGGCTTATCAACAACTGCAATCCGCTGAAGCAGAGTTAAACGCTCTGCTAACAACGTCTGATGTCGGTCAACTCTCCATTAATGAGGAGCTATTTAACGTTGAACCTGCGTTAACGGCTCGTTGGCAACAACATCCAGCGTTAAAAGCCGCTTACCTGCAATGGCAATTAAAGCGCGCCGATGTCGACTGGAAACGCTCGTTAACCACCGCCAACCCAACCGTAGGCGTCGAAGCGGGCGAGAGCGATAACGAAACAGTAATTGGCTTATCATTCAGCATTCCACTACAGGTTCGCAATAACTACAGCGATGCGGTGCGCGCAGCCAATAGCGAAGCTGTTGCTGAAGAAAAACGTTTGATTGCACTAAGGCAACAATGGCAAGCAGCACTGAAATCGTCTCTTAACAATTATCGTTTTGTGAAAAAACAGTGGCAAAGCTGGCAAAGAGACTTTCAATCTCGGCAGGATGAGTCGATGCAGGTGATTGAGCAGTCCTGGCTCGCCGGTGACCTATCCACCACAGACTACCTCACCGCTGTGCAACAGCAGCTCGATAGCCAATTTGCAGGGATAGCGCTGCAAACACAATATCGGTTGGCCGCCATTGAATGGTTGTACCGTTCGGGCGAACTCAGTAAAGCACTGACGTTATCGCCGTTAAGCCAGCCAACAAACGCAGAGATTGGAGAGTAAACGATGTCAGTAAAACCTTTATACGCAGCAATAGCACTTGCGCTGAGCTTTTCGGTTATGGCGCAGGATGAACACGGACACGACGAAAAAGAAGATACCCACAAGGAAGAAGGCAAACACGAGCAAGGTGAACATAAGGAAAGCTCAGGCGTGGAGCTATCCAGCAAGCAGCTATCCATGGCAGATATCACCACGCGAACCTTGCAAACTCAAGTCATTGAATATCCGGTTTATGCCCCGGGCGAGGTGGTTGCTAACGACTTTAATAGCTATATCGTGAGTCCGCGCATCGATTCGACCGTTCTCAAACGTTTTGTCAGTATTGGCGATCACGTCGAAAAAGGTGAGCCACTGGCAACCCTCTTCAGCGCCACCATGGCGGAGGCGCAAAGTCAGTATTTGGTCACACTTAACGAATGGCAACGCGTGCAGTCACTCGGTGAGTCAACGGTGGGTGAAAAACGCTTTGTCGAAGCGAAAAACGCCTTTACCTCAGCGCAAGCGCAACTCAAAGCATTTGGTATGTCAGCCAGCGACATTAAGCGTTTAAGTAAAGCTAACTACCCTATCGGCGAATACCAACTGACCTCAGAAATTGGCGGGATTGTGGTTAGCGATAACTTCAAGCAAGGCCAGCAAGTTAATGCCGGTAATCACTTGGTTGAAGTGCTGCAAGAAGAAACCTTGTGGGTTAATGCTCGTCTACCAGGCTCAGCTGACCTTAGTGTGCAGTTTGGTGATCCTGTTACAGTGAGTGTCGACAATCAGCGCTTTGCGGCAAAAGTCATTCAGGAAGGCCACACAATAGACCATAAAACCCGCACCCGAACGGTACGACTTGCGGTAAATAACGAAAAGGACCAATTACACCCTGGTTTATTTGCGGATGTTTATTTCTCAGTCAAGTCGGATGGACCGGTGCTTGCAGTTAAGGACTCAGCCTTAATGCGGGCCCCTGATGGTGACTGGCAGATATTCATTGAGCACGAACCCGGAAAGTTTGAACCGAAGAAAGTCGAATTGGTTGATGAAAAGGGTCCGTGGAAAGTTATTCGAGGCGTTAACGAAGGCACAAAATACGTAGACAACGGCGCGTTTTTCGTTCGCTCACAAATCGCTAAAGGCGGTTTTGACCCACATAACCACTAACAGGAGGTTGTATGTTTCAGCGCATTATTCAGTTTGCTGCCGCCAATCGCCTGTTATTGGTATTGGCTTTATTCAGCATCAGCATTGCGTCATTTTTTATTATTCCCAAACTTAATCTGGATGCCTTTCCCGATGTTACCAACGTTCAGGTAACGGTAAATACGGAAGCACCAGGATTAGCAGCGACCGAAGTCGAGCAGCTTATTACCTATCCGATAGAGTCGGTGATGTATGCCCTGCCCGACGTCAAAGAAGTTCGGTCAATCTCAAAAACAGGTTTATCGGGCATTACCGTGGTATTTGACGAGAGTGTCGATATCTACTTTGCCCGGCAACTGGTATTCGAGCGGCTGCAAGCGGCAAAGGAGTTGATTCCAGAGGGAGTCGGCACGCCCGAAATGGGCCCTAACTCTTCCGGTCTCGGCCAGGTTTATCAGTATCTGCTACTTGCCGAGCCGGGCTCTGGTGTCAGTAGCATGGAGCTACGCAGTCTTAACGACTATGTGGTTAAACTGCTACTGATGCCCGTTGAGGGAATTACCGAAGTCTTGTCCTTTGGCGGTGAAGTTAAGCAATATCAGGTTAACCTCAATCCCGCCAAGCTGCTGTCTTACGACCTTACCCAGCAAGACGTCATGGGCGCGGTCAACAAGAATAACGGTAACGTTGGTGGTTGGTATATGCCCCGCGGTCAGGAGCAGTTGGTTATTCGCGGCACCGGCTGGTTGGATAGCGGTAAAAAAGGCCTGCAACAAATACGACAAATACCGCTCAAAACCGTTGACGGCGTTTCCGTAACACTGGGACAGGTTGCCGACGTCGAAATCGGCAGTGAAATTCGCCAGGGGGCGGTCTCAATGTCGCGTAAAGTCGACGGCGAGGTCAACCAGTTGGGCGAAGTGGTGTCGGGTATTGTGCTCAAACGCATGGGCTCGAATACCAAAGCCACCATCGACGGTATTAAAAAGCGCATTCCGCTTATTCAGCAAGCATTACCCGAGGGTGTTACCTTTGAGCCGTATTATGATCAGGCCGATTTAATACAAAAAGCCGTATCTACGGTCGCGTATTCACTGCTCATTGCCTTTGTGTTTATTATCGCAGTATTAGCACTGTTTTTGCTCAACATACGCGCTACTTTTTTAGTGTTACTGTCCATTCCCGTTTCTATCGCCATTGCCCTGATGGTAATGTCCGCGATGGGCATGTCGGCTAACCTGATGTCGCTGGGCGGGATTGCTGTTGCCATTGGTATGCTGGTCGACGGCTCCGTGGTGATGGTTGAAAATATCTTTAAGCACTTAAGTCGTCCGGATAGTGAACACCAAGACGACGCCGAGCAACGCACAGAGCACCGCGACCCGGATCCTCAGGCAGCCAAACTCGATAGTCATGGTATCAAGCTGCGAGTTAAGGAAGCGGCTAACGAAGTGGCACGACCGGTATTCTTTGCCGCCATGATTATCTTGGTGGTCTTTATGCCACTGTTTAGTTTTCAGGGTGTTGAAGCTAAATTATTTGAGCCCATGGCTATCAGTATTATGCTGGCCATTATCTCCGCGGTTTTTGTGGCCATCATGGTTGTACCGGCATTAGCCAGTTACTTTTTCAGTCGGGGTATTAAGCCTCGTGAAAATAAGCTGCTTAAACCACTAGATAATGGTTATAAAAGACTATTATCGGTGGCGTTACGCAGTAAAAAGGCTGTTATTGCCCTGGCCGGTGTGCTGTTTGTCGGCGCTTTGGTGTTAGTGCCTCGTCTCGGCACAGAGTTTGCGCCCGAACTGGAAGAAGGCACGATTAATATTCGCGTGACATTAGCCCCCTCCTCTAACCTTGAAACGGCCTTAGAGGTGGCTCCGAAGCTTGAAAAAATTCTGATGTCGTTCCCGGAAACCACCTACGCACTCAGCCGCATTGGACGAGCCGAAGTGGGCGGCGATCCAGAGCCTATCAGCAACATCGAGATATATGTGGGTCTTAAGCCGCAGTCTGAATGGACAACAGCATCGGATCGCTACGCCTTACAAGAAAAAATGGAGGCAAAACTAGATGATCACCCAGGCTTGTTGTTTAATTTTTCACAACCTATTGCAACACGGGTTGATGAACTGCTCTCAGGTGTAAAATCGCAGCTAGCCATCAAACTATTTGGACCCGAGCTTGACGTGTTGGCCCGTAAAGGCCAGGAAATAGAAAGTGCCGTCAAGCAGGTTGACGGGGCCGTTGCAGTAGCGATGGAGCAAATAAAAGGTGAAGCACAACTGGTGGTTTCGCCGAAACGCCAACAACTCTCACGCTACGGCTTAAATGTCTCCGATGTACTTAGCGTTGTCGACAATGGCTTGGGTGGCGCTTCGGCAGGCCAGATCATTCGCGGTAATGAGCGCTATGATATTTACGTGCGGTTGGCCAAGCAATTCCGCGATACGCCGGAGTCTATTCGCTCGTTACGCTTGTTAACTCCCTCGGGGGCCTGGGTAACCTTAGGCGAAGTCGCCAACGTTGCAATTGAATCAGGACCACCGCAAATCCGTCGTGATGATGTACAGCGTCGCGTTGTAATTCAATCGAACGTTCAGGGTCGTGACATGGGCAGCGTGGTTGCCGATATTAGGAAGGCGATTGACGAGAAGGTGGATTTACCAACCGGTTACTCAGTCGACATTGGTGGCCAGTTCGAAAGTCAACAACGAGCACAGGAGCGCTTGTCCATTGTCGTTCCCATATCGCTGGCACTCATCGCCCTGCTGCTTTATTTTGCTTTCGGCACCATGGGTCAAGCCATGTTGATTTTGGTGAATGTACCGTTGGCAGTCATCGGTGGTATTGTGGCACTCTATGTGTCAGGACAGTACTTATCGGTGCCCAGCGCCGTGGGTTTCATCACACTGTTTGGTGTGGCGGTACTAAACGGTGTGGTTCTGGTCGAAAGTATAAACCAGAGAATAACCGATGGGCATGCAGTTAATGATGCCGTGTTTGATGGCGCATGGTCTCGACTACGCCCGGTATTAATGACGGCAATAACCTCAGCGTTAGGACTCATTCCCATGCTGTTTGCAACCGGCGCAGGCGCTGAAATTCAGCGTCCATTGGCCACCGTCATTGTTGGCGGTTTGGTGTCTGCGACATTGCTAACACTGGTTATCTTACCCGTGCTCTATCCTTGGTTTTCGAAACAAAAAATTAAGGATCTGAGCCGTTAGGGTTCAGCACTTAAGGGGGCGGTTATTGCCGCCCCTTCTACTACAAAGAGGAACGTATTATGGGGCATCACCATAACCATGATCACTCAAAGGACATGCCGTCCAACCGATTAGGGTGGGCATTTGTTCTTAACTTTGTTTTCACCATTATCGAGTTTATTGGTGGCTTTCTTACCAACAGTACCGCCATTTTAGCTGATGCCGTTCATGATCTTGGCGATAGCTTGTCGCTTGGCCTGGCGTGGGTACTTAATAAGCTGGGCAAAAAACAGGCTAACCAACACTTTACCTACGGTTATAAGCGACTCAATCTTGCCGGTGCATTTATTAATGCCGTTGTTTTAATCGCAGGCTCTGCCTGGGTACTTGTGGAAGCGATTCCCAGACTCTGGAACCCTCAAATGCCCATCGCTGATGGCATGATCGCTTTAGCCGTCGTTGGCATTACAGTTAATGGATTTGCCGCTTACAAATTGTCAGAGGGCAAAACGTTAAACGAACGCGTTATTAACTGGCACTTGCTGGAGGATGTTCTCGGCTGGGTTGCTGTACTTATCGTTGGTATTGTTTTGTTGTTCGTAGACTGGCCAATTCTCGACCCTATATTGTCGATTGGCTTTACTCTATTTATTTTAGTGAATGTGCTGCGCAACCTGTGGGCAACGCTGAAACTCTTCATACAAGCAACTCCGGACAAAAAAACCTACAGACAAGTCGCTGACGCTTTACTGGAGCTACCTCATGTTGCTGACCTACACCATTTGCATTTTTGGTCACTAGACGGCGAGGAGCATGTATTAACCGTTCATTTGGTGTTAACTGAAAATCTTGATATCGAGGCCCGTAGCGACTTAAAACAGCACATCGATAACGTCCTTGCGCCCTATGCTCTAAGCCATACAACGGTAGAACTCGAAGATCCTGATGAAGCGTGCCGGGACAACTGATAATGAGTGCATTATTTTTGTTCAAGACGAGCCAGTAATACACCAGATGTGCGCATGAAATTGATGCTCGATATCATATTCTCCAAACACAACATCGACACTTTGGTGACCCGAGTCTTAAATATGGAAAGAAGCAGATGCAGAGGTAAAAAAGCTGTGTGTTAATAAGACCAATATGAGCAACCAATATATTTTCGTAACGGCCACTTTATCTAATAATCCACCATAAAACCAGCGCTGAAACTCGTGTTAACGTGTGATAAACTGTAGGTATATCGAAATCGTTTTAGGTTGTTCCAATGTCATCATGTTGCGGAAGTTCAGCGCAAGCCGAAATGGATAACTCTCAACGCAGGTTGTTATGGACGGTTCTAGTCCTTAATGGCGTCATGTTCTTTGTTGAGTTCATTGCGGGTTGGATGGCTGAATCCAGTGGTCTTATTGCTGATTCGCTGGATATGCTTGCCGATACTTTGGTTTATGCTGTGAGCTTATACGCTGTTGGCAAAGCCATTAAATATAAAGTCAATGCCGCTATTTTAAACGGCATACTGCAAACATTATTAGCTCTGGCGGTGTTATTGGATGTCATCCTTAAACTGGCATTTGGTAGTCAGCCCGAAACCTTTGTCATGCTCTCAATAGCGGGGCTTGCATTACTGGTAAACATCGTTTGCTTTGCCCTTCTATATCGCTCCCGAAACGGCGATATTAACATTCGCGCCAGCTGGATTTGTTCACGCAATGACATGATCATGAATGTCGGTGTTATTGTCTCTGCGATGCTCGTCGCCCAGCTCCATGCGGCATGGCCTGACTTACTCATCGCAACTGTCATAGCCATCATTGTACTGCACTCTGCTATTCGCATCATCAAAGACGCGATAGCTGTAAAGACAGGTGAAAAAGACGATATTTCTGGGTGTTGCGGGTAATCACCAGGATTCGTAATGAGCTCAATATTTTTAATAAAGACACTCGGGTTATTTATCGCAACCGCAATTGCAGAAATTGTCGGTTGCTATTTACCCTACCTATGGCTCAAAGAGGGTCATTCCGTTTGGTTGCTCATTCCGGCAGCAATAAGCTTAGCCTTATTTGCTTACTTATTAACACTTCATCCGGCGGAAAGCGGGCGCGTTTACGCAGCCTACGGCGGTATTTACGTGTTAACTGCCATAGTCTGGCTGCGAATTGTCGATAAATCGCCTTTATCCAGCTTCGACTTGATTGGGGCGGCGTTTGTGCTAACCGGTATGGGGATTCTTGTGTATGGCTGGCGTTAGCTATAAAGCAATTCAGTTAAAGAACTACGCTCAAAAGTTTTACTACACAGACTAACGCACCTTATGTTTGTCCGTGGTAGCGTCCTCAACCCCGTCATTAAGCGACGCCATCAGTGGACAATAGACATCTCCGTGTCCGGAGCTGCATTTTTGCACCAGCTCATTCAACGCTCGTTCAATTTGCTGTAAGCGCGATATCTTTCGACGAACACTGGTGAGCTTTTGCTCTCCAAGCTCCCGTGCTTCATCGCAATGAGCGCCATCTTGCAGAGTTAATAGCTCACCAATTTCATCCAGACTAAATCCGAGCCATTGAGACGCGCGAATAAAATGAAGCCGAGCAAGCGCTTGTTCGTCGTAATGTCGGATCCCCCCATACGGCTTCTCCGGCTCGCTCATTAGCCCTCGGCGCTGATAATAGCGCACCGTTTCCACGCCCACGCCGGCTGTTTTGGCCAGCGTGCCAATTGTCATTACGTTGCGTTTTTTTAACATAGCTATTGCTTCCGTAGTGAGGTACGGGTCTAAGATTAACACATTAAAGCAAAATGCCCGAAGGAGTTACTCTTATGTCAAATTCAAAATCTGGTCGGGGCTCTCTTCTCGCGGGAGGGATCGCAGCGACTCTGGCATCTGCGTGTTGTCTGGGTCCCCTCATATTACTTGCACTCGGTGTATCCGGGGCCTGGATTGGGAGCCTCACAGCACTTGAGCCTTATCGACCCATTTTTATTGCCATTGCATTGATTGCCATATTCTTTGCCTGGCGTCGAATATACCGGCGTGCTGATGACTGCAACCCTGATAACACCTGCGCAACGCCAAATGCTCGTAAGAGCTACAAAGTGATGTTTTGGCTCGTTGCGGTGCTTACTTTAACAGCATTGGCTTACCCCTATGTTGTTCCTTTCTTTTACTAGGAGGCAATACACGATGAAAAAAACAATGATAACAACCATTTTATTTTTACTGTTTAGCATGCCCACATTGGCGGTTGAGAAAACGGTTACGCTATCAGTACCCGGTATGACATGCGTCACCTGCCCAATTACTGTCAAAGCTGCACTTGGCCAAGTTGCAGGTGTGAGCGCCGTCGATGTCCGTTTTGAAGAGCGGGATGCAACCGTGACATTCGACGACGAAAAAACGTCAGTTAAGCAGCTCACTGAAGCAACGACAAATGCAGGATACCCATCAACACTGAAAGCAACGGCACCAAAAAATCAGTCATGAAACATCACAATGCCTTATAGCTGCTGTAAAACTGAAAGACCAAGGAGTAACCGTTATGAGTAATAACAATTTACACATTGCTGTCATTGGTAGCGGCGGCAGTGCGATGGCTGCGGCACTCAAAGCGACCGAGAGAGGTGCCCGAGTGACGCTCATTGAGAGAGGTACTATTGGCGGAACTTGTGTCAATATTGGCTGTGTCCCGTCTAAAATCATGATCCGAGCGGCTCATATCGCCCAACTGCGGCGAGAAAGCCCTTTTGATAAAGGCTTAAGTACTCATACTCTTAAGGTAAATCGATCAGCTCTCCTCGAGCAACAACAGGCTCGGGTAGAAGAACTCCGTGAATCCAAATACCAGAGTATTCTTAGAGAGAATTCCGCCATTACCGTTATTAACGGCGAAGCCCGCTTTATAAACGATGAAACTCTTTCCGTATCACTTCGCGATGGCGGTGAGCAAACGGTTTACTTTGACCGTGCTTTTATCGGCACCGGGGCCCGACCCGCACAACCCCCCATCCCCGGCTTAGCTGAAACCCCTTACCTTACTTCGACAAGCGCATTAGAGCTAAGTAACATTCCTAAACGCCTCGCTATTATTGGAGCCTCGGTCGTTGCTCTTGAATTAGCACAGGCCTTCGCGCGTCTCGGTAGTGAAGTTACTGTTTTGGCTCGCAGTCGGGTGTTATCCAAAGACGAGCCTGCCATTGGTGAAGCAATAGCGACTGTTTTTGATCGCGAAGGCATCAATGTGCTTGAGCATACAGAAGCCAGCGAAGTGCGTTACGACGGACAACACTTCATTCTCAAAACCAATGCCGGAACATTAAAAGCAGAACAACTGCTCGTGGCCACAGGCCGTACGCCCAATACGGAAAACCTCGATTTAAAAACCATCGGTGTACAAACTGAACGCGGTACAATAACGATTAACGAGCGCATGCAAACCTCTAACTCAAGAGTATATGCGGCAGGCGACTGTGCGAATCAGCCGCAGTTTGTCTATGTCGCCGCCGCAGGCGGCAGCCGAGCCGCTATTAACATGACGGGCGGTGATGCGCATCTTGATCTCAGTGCAATGCCCGAGGTTATCTTTACTGATCCACAAGTCGCCACGGTGGGTTTATCAGAAGCTGATGCTAAAACTGGTGGTTACGTCACCGAAAGCCGCACGTTGAGCCTTGAAAATGTAATCCCCCCGAAAAATCGGAGCAGTTATAAGTAGAAAATTCCGTTAAACTAAAACGAAGGAGTTTTCTATGCGCAAATCACGATACACAGACAGTCAGATCTTAGCGATTCTGAAACAAAACGA
>NZ_PIPT01000001.1 GCF_003987395.1 Pseudidiomarina aquimaris | reverse complement strand
TCGTTTTGTTTCAGAATCGCTAAGATCTGACTGTCTGTGTATCGTGATTTGCGCATAGAAAACTCCTTCGTTTTAGTTTAACGGAATTTTCTACTTATAACTGCTCCGATTTTTCGGGGGGATTACAAACCCAAGTGTATCACCTGGGTTTATAATCGGTGATTGACTCAGATCAAGGTCCTGATCCCGGCGGAAGCTTAGGATGGCATGACTGGATCAAGAGGAGGGTGGCATGAAAGTCATCGAGGTCGCTAGATTGTTGGGGATTACGCCTGATACTGTACGGTTTTATACCCGGATCAAGGTTCTGAACCCCACCAAAAGCAGGGCCAATGGTTATCGGGAATACAGCGATAACGATGTTAAGCGTTTGCGGTTTGTGTTAAGCGCCCGGCAGTTGGGATTTTCGGTCGAGGATATTCAGGAAATTCTCAGCCATGCGGACAAGAAAAAAACACCTTGCCCGACTGTGCGCCGCCTGATTGACCAGCGCTTGCATGAAACCGAGGAGAGGCTCACCGAGACCTTGAAACTAAAGGATCGCATGCAACGGGCCGTTCTGGAGTGGAATCAGAAGCCTGACAAAGCACCGACGGGCCATATGCTTTGCCATTTAATTGAAGAGTTTACTGCGGGGGAATAAGTATGAATACGCACAAAATATCAAACGCTAGTCAACAGAAAGGGGGTTGCTGCTGTTCCGGAAAGACATCAGTTTCCTCTACGTTAACGGATGCAAGCAAAGTTAAAGAATCATCGCAACCCCTGTACCAATTACAAGTGCAGGGAGCAACGTGTGGTGGTTGTGTAAAAAGTATAGAGCGGACGTTGAGATCCATTTCTGGGGTACGGGAGGCAACCATGGATTTGGCAACGGGTGTCGCTACTGTTTGGGGTGATGTGGATAGCGACAATGTTATCGAAGCAATTAACCAAAAGGGCTATGAAGCTGAAATGATCGCCAAGTAAGCGATTCGGGGAGGTTGGCAGTCAGCCAAGGCTAGGTTAATCAATAAGGATCAACACTTATGAACGATACAGTTCTTTCATTTAATAAAAAAGACGTGCCACAAACTAATGGTGCGGAAGCGAAAGCCCAACTTATTGTGCCTGGAATGGGCAGCAATCACTGCGCGGGTCTTGTGAGAGCATCGATAGAAAGGTTGCCGGGCATAAAGACCATTCAAACGAATATTGCCAGCCATCAGGTGGACGTATCCTTTGAAGCACCTCAATCAAGCCTGGAAAAAATACGGCTTGCGGTGGAGAACGCGGGTTACGATGTTGCTTCGGCACAATTGTCCTCTACCAATGCAGTCAAAAACGTTACGCTCACCGTTCCGGGCATGGGGAGTAACCACTGTGCCGGTCTTGTACGTACATCGCTTGAGCGTTTGTCAGGCATAACAGCGATTGAAACCAATATTGCCAATCACCAGGTCAGTGTGAGCTTCGATCCGCAACAAGTCGATACTGAGACGTTAAAAGCAACCGTAGAAAAGGCCGGTTATGACGTGGCGAGTGTGGAAAGCGCGGCAAGCAATTCACACAAGGTCGCCGAAGCGGCGGAAGAGCAGTATCTGGATCAAGCCTGGAAAAACCTCTGGTTTGCGGCGATACCGACAACACTCATTATGTTGTTGATGATTCCACAGATGTTCTGGCAGCCCATTCCCGGTTATCTGGCTATCGTGGCTGTACTGGCATTTCCTGTCGTATTTTTCAAAGGCGGACGTTCTACGCACCGTTCCGCCTGGCGTTCATTAAAAAATCGCACAGCCAATATGGATGTGCTGATTTCCCTGGGCAGTATGCCGCCCTATCTGATCGGCCTGATTGGGTTTGTCTATCCCATGACATCCTTTATCGAAATGGCCTCCACCATTATGACCTTCCATATGCTTGGCCGTTATCTCGAAACTCGGGCTAAAGGCAAGGCGTCACAGGCGATCAAAAAATTAATCAAGCTCGGGGCGAAAACTGCGATCGTTTTACGCAACAACAACGAGGTTCAAGTGCCGGTGGAAGACTTACAAATCGGCGATGTCATGGTGATTAAGCCGGGCGGTAAAGTGCCGACTGACGGCGAGATTGTCGACGGCCATAGTCATTTGGATGAGTCGATTGCTACCGGTGAATCAGTCCCTGTAGAGAAAGGTCCCGGCGATTCTGTACTCGGCGCGACGATGAATAAGGAAGGACTATTGAAAGTAAAGGCCACCAAAATTGGTGCCGACACGTTCTTGTCCCAAGTGATTAAATTAGTCGAGCAAGCTCAGGGTTCCAAAGTCCCGATACAGGAATTTGCGGATAGAGTGACTGCGAACTTTGTCCCAGCGGTGATTGGCATTTCATTCCTGAGCTTTTTGTCCTGGATAATTTTTGCTGACACTTTGCGCCCGGTATTGGAGTGGGGTGGCAGCTTTTTGCCCTGGGTTGATCCGACTTTGACACCGCTTATTGCCGCGATACTGGCGTCCGTTGCGGTTCTGGTTATCGCTTGCCCCTGCGCTTTGGGACTGGCAACTCCCACAGCGATCATGGTGGGTTCAGGTATGGGCGCCGAGCGAGGTGTGCTGATTCGTTCAGGTGAAGCGATACAAACCTTAAAGGATATCAAGGTGGTTGTACTGGATAAAACTGGCACCATCACCGCAGGTAAACCGTCCCTGACGGATGTGGTTCCAGCTTCTGGATTTACAGCGGAAGAACTGTTGATGGCCACCGCTGCAGTTGAAGCTGGATCAGAGCATCCACTGGCGCAAGCCATTGTGCAAGGAGCTAAAGAGCGAAACCTGACTATTCCAGCACTGGAGAACTTCCAGTCGATAACCGCTCGCGGGGTAGAGGGTGTAGTCGATGGTCGCCTGGTGCATGTTGGCAGCCGTCGATTGCTCAATGAACAGGGAGTCGAACTTGGCAATTTAGATGAAACCCTGAAGTCACTGGAAGTGCAGGGGAAAACAGCGATGTTGGTGGCAATTGATAAACAAGCGGCGGGCGTTGTCGCCGTTGCTGACACCATTAAAGAAGATTCAAAATCTGCGATCAAAGCCATGCATGACCTGAATATTCATGTGGTAATGGTGACCGGTGATAACGAACGGACGGCAAAATTTGTTGCTGAGCAGGTGGGTATCGATGAGGTGCTTGCCAACGTATTGCCTGAAGGAAAAGTTGATTCGGTTAAACAGCTACAAGCCAAATACGGTGAAAGTGTGGCGATGGTGGGTGACGGTATTAATGATGCGCCTGCGTTAAAACAAGCCAATGTAGGGATTGCCATTGGTGCTGGAGCCGATGTGGCAATCGAAGCGGCCGATGTGACGCTGGTGCAGGGGCAGTTGACCAAGCTGGTAGAGGCCATTCTTCTGTCGAAAGCTACCTTTAGAAAAATCGTCGAAAACCTTTTTTGGGCTTGGTTTTACAATCTGGCGGCGATCCCGGTAGCGGCGCTGGGATTACTGCATCCAATGATCGGTGTTATCGCTATGATGGTTAGTTCGTTGTCGGTCATCGGCAATTCCATTCTGCTGAAAAGAGCCAACATCACGGTTGAATAACGGGAGGCAATAATGAGTCAACAATCGCAATCATTCTGGTTTACCCCAAAAGGCTTAGCTGCCCTGGGGCTTATCGGTGCAGCCAGCTATTTCCTGTTGGTGGAACATAGGGAGCACTTATTCCAATTTCTACCCTACCTGATTTTATTGTTATGCCCACTTATGCATATTTTTATGCATGGTGGTCATGGTGGTCATGGAGGGCACGGCGGACACGGTGGTCATGGTCATCAGGGGGATGACGCTGATCAGGATGCCTATCAGCGTGGACTGGAAGATGGTCGCCGGGAAAGTGAAAACCGACACCACCATTAAATCCATTTAACACAGGAGATTAACCATGCACGGTGATTCTGCTTACGGCCTTTGGACACTGGTAATACTAAATTCGGCTATATTCATATTTTTTGCGTTCAGTTTTGCCAAGCCGAAAACAAAAACTGACTGGCGCAGTTTTGGCGCGTTCTCAGCTTTTATCATTGCGCTCTTTACTGAGATGTATGGCTTTCCGTTAACCATCTATTTTTTGTCTGGTTGGTTGGCAGAAAAATATCCCGGCGTGGATTTTCTCTCTCATGAAAATGGCCATCTACTACACACCCTGCTGGGATTTGACGGTGATCCACATTTTGCTCCACTGCATCTCGCTAGCAATATTCTGATCGTACTCGGTTTCTTTCTGCTCGCCTCGTCGTGGAATGTTTTGCACAAAGCACAGCAAACCCGTTCCTTAGCGACTACCGGTTGGTACGCGCGTTGCCGACACCCGCAATACATCGCTTTTATCATGATTATGTTTGGTTTTTTGTTGCAGTGGCCGACCCTGCCGACGCTGGTGATGTTTCCGGTTTTAGTTGTAGTGTACGTGAGGCTCGCTAAGCGTGAAGAGCGTATGGCGATTGAGGAATTTGGCGACGTGTATCTTCGCTATATGGAATCGACCCCAGGGTGGGTACCTAATTTTTCTACCAATAAAGCCGCTTCAAACTATTGAGGATATACCAATGAAACGTAATTCTATCAGAACTATGGTTTCCGCCGTCGTTATTGCTACGGCAATGGCTTCACCAGTATTTGCAGAAAATGCGCATGATCACGGTGATAAAAACCAAGGCGCTAACAGTAGGATCATGATGAACCATTAGCAGATGATGGCGATGCATGAACATATGTGAAAAGTGCATGAATTGATGGCAAAAATTCAAAGCCGAAACCGCCCCAGAAAAACGTCAATAATTAATGGATGAGCATATACACACAATGAAAGAAGGTATGCAGATGATTAATATGGGGAACGGCATGAAAGGCGGTAAGCAAATGGACAAAATGGATATGACAAAACGTATGGATATGATGGAAAAACACATAGGGATGATGGATCGTCAATCTGAGGCAAGCAAATCTAGCGAGCATCAACACAAATAATAGACTGTTGGTGATGAGAAATAGTTTGTAAACAGAGATTAGATATTGGAGGTAAATTATGAAACAAGAAGAGCACCGACTGGGTGTGTCTGAAGTCAATCTCGTTGTTCGTCATTTAAAACTTGACGCGAAGAAAATTAGTAATATCCACGATGCAATCACAGAAATCGATAAATTGTATGGTTTGGATGCGGTTTCATTTGACGAAAGGTCACAGGTTTTAAACCTTGCATACGATGCTTCCCGCTTGAGTCTGGATGGTATTGAAGATGTGTTGGCTAAATATGGTATCGAGGTTGGTCACGACTGGTGGACGCATTTCAAAGAAGGATATTATAAATTTGTGGATGAAAACATAAAAGATAACGCGGAGCATGAGGCGTGGAGTTGTCACAAGTCACCACCACACAACAAGCGAAAATAGCAATGACGGTGAAAAAGATGGGATCAGCAAACGCTCTTAAAGTTATTGATATAGGTATCGATACCCACCAGGAACCTGTTGTTTATATGCGCAGTGACTGCCATATCTGCCGCTCAGAAGGTTTTACGGCTAACAGTCGCGTTTCAGTGGATGATGGCCAAAACCAAATAATTGCAACGATCAACGTGGTGGATGAGAAGGTCATTGAACCAGGCAGCGCTGGCTTATCCAAAATCGCCATGCAACGGCTGGGAGTTGCCGAAGGGACATCGATTAGCGTCAGTCATGCACCGGTGGTGACATCGCTGGCAGCTGTTCGCAAAAAAATATTTGGCCATAAGCTCAGCGACGAGGAAGTCACCGAGATCGTAAAGGACATAAGCGACCATCGTTATTCCGATATCGAAATTGCCAGCTTTCTCAGCGTTTGTGCGGGCAGTCGTCTGGATGTGGATGAAATCATTGCCTTGACACAGGCCATGGTGGCTTGCGGTAAACGTCTAAGCTGGCCCGATTCACCCATGGTGCTGGATAAGCATTGCATTGGTGGATTGCCGGGTAATCGCACCACTCCTTTAGTGGTAGCGATTATCAGTGCAGCAGGATTAACCATACCGAAAACATCTTCACGTGCCATCACTTCACCGGCAGGTACAGCTGATACCATGGAGGCCCTGACGACAGTCAATCTCAGCCTCTCACAGATTCAACGAGTTGTTGCAGAAACTCACGGCTGTCTCGCCTGGGGTGGGGCGGTGAATCTTAGCCCCGCCGATGATTTATTGATTCGAATTGAGCGTGCGCTGGATCTTGATGGCGAAGGGCAGTTGATTGCATCGGTATTGTCGAAAAAAATCGCTGCGGGTTCTACCCATGTGGTGATTGATATTCCAGTCGGCCCTACTGCAAAAGTGCGTTCGCAAAAAGACGCCGATCGCCTCGCTTCACTATTTACACAGGTTGGTGCTACGTGCGGACTTCAGGTTCGTTGCTTGATAACGGACGGTAGTCAGCCCGTCGGGCGCGGTGTTGGTCCAGTAGAGGAAGTCCGCGATGTAATGGCTGTTTTGCGGCGCAGCAGCGATGCTGCCGAGGACCTTCGAGAGCGGGCACTGTTTTTGGCGGCCCATCTGTTTTCCCTGGCGTATCAGCAAACCTATGAACAAGGTTTGCAAAAGGCTACCGAAATTCTTGATAGCGGTGCGGCGTGGAAACAATTTCACCGAATTATAGCGGCCCAGGGCGGGATGAAATCTTTGCCTTCTGCAGATTTTCAACATACGGTAACCACCGCATCAACCGGCACTTTGCAGACGATTGATAATCGCCAATTAGCGCGCTTGGCGAAACTGGCGGGAGCGCCCAATGTCGCAGCAGCGGGTTTGCGCTTGCATAAAAGTGTCGGTGAAAAGGTAGAGCGAGGTGAACCACTGTTCACACTGTACAGTGACACAGAAGGCGAATTGCAATACGCACTGGCCTATTACCGACAATCCAACATTTTTACCATTGGAGATGCCTCATGAGTGAGTCGAAGACAGTTTTAGGAAGGAAACCCTTAGTGTTTAGCTTGGACAATCACTCGTTGGCGGATTCACTTGCAAAGACGAAGAGTGTGCAGCGTGGTAAGTTTGACGTACGTCAATTTCCCGATGGCGAATCCTATTTACGTATCACCTCCGATGTGGAAGGGCGTGTCTGTATTGTTGTTGCTGATTTGTCGCACCCCAATGCGAAGTATCTGCCGTTACTATTTTTGGTCGAAACCCTGCGAGAACTGGGGGCTTCGCAAGTTGGCTTGGTGGCGCCCTATCTTAGCTATATGCGCCAAGATCGCCGTTTTGTAGATGGGGAGGCAGTGACTTCACGCATTTTTGCCAAATCCCTTTCTCAACATATAGATTGGTTGGTGACAGTTGATCCACATTTACATCGCTATCACTCCCTCGACGAAATTTACACTGTACCTAGTCAAGTTGTACAAGGTGCTCCGGCATTGGCACAGTGGTTAAAATCAAAAACAAATCTATTGTTGGTAGGGCCTGATAGTGAGAGTGAACAATGGGTATCTGATATTGCCAATTATAGCCAGCACCCGTTTGTGATCGGTGAGAAACAGCGTTTCGGTGATCGTCATGTAGAAGTCTCCTTGCCAAACATTGATGCATACAGAGATAAAACAGCCGTTATTATTGATGATGTGATATCGAGCGGGCAGACCATTCTGGAATGCATAAAATACCTTAAATCCAAGGGCGTCGAACACATTCAATGTATTGCCGTACATGGGATTTTCGCCGATGATTCCGATCAAGTCCTGATCAAAGCCGGTTTAAGCCAGCTGGCAACAACTAACACCATTCCACATTCCTCCAATGCTATTGATATCTCGCCGCGACTGATGACAGCCATTAATTCTATGCTGCAATTAACAAGATCAGATTTCACAGGAGAAGTTTTATGAGAATTACCTTTTTAGGAGGCACAGAAACCGTAACCGGTTCAAAGTTTCTGCTGGAAACTGAACGTAGCAAAGTGCTGATAGACTGCGGCCTGTATCAAGGCTACAAATGGTTAAGGGAGCGCAATTGGCAGTCCCTACCGTTGGATATCGACAAGCTCGATGCTGTTTTACTTACTCATGCGCATTTAGATCACTCTGGCTATATACCCGCCTTATATAAACAAGGATACCGGGGTCCGGTTATCACCCATCACGCCACTAAAGACTTGTGCCAGATCCTGTTGGCCGATAGTGGTCATATTCAAGAAGAGGATGCGAAATACTATAGCAAGCATAAATTAAGCAAACACGAACACCCCGAACCGCTCTATGACCGTCAAACTGCCGAAGCGAGTATGGCTCTATTTCAATCGATTGACTTTGATGAGCAGGTTGAAGTCGGTGATATTCGTTTTTACCTGCAACCGGCGGGGCATATTCTCGGTGCAGCAAGTATCATCATTGAAGCGGAAGGCAAACGCATTGGGTTCTCTGGTGATGTGGGACGTTTCGATGACGTGTTAATGAAACCGCCACGCCCGTTGCCTGAACTTGATTTGTTACTGATGGAGTCCACTTATGGTAATCGACAGCACGATCCACAAGACGCTGCTCAACAATTAGCTGCCGTAGTTAATCGCGTTGCAAAAAACGGTGGTGTTTTACTGGTACCAGCATTCGCCGTAGGTAGGGCGCAGGCTTTACAGCATCTGCTTGCGAGTTTGATGGAGCAGGAAGCCATCCCACGGCTGCCTATCTATCTCGACAGTCCTATGGCTATCAGGGTGTCGGACATATTTTGTCATCACAGCGAACAACATCGACTAAGCAATGAGCAATGTCACCGTATGTGTGATCAGGTTACCTATACCCGCACAGTAGATGAATCTAAGGCGCTGGCAGGACAGGCATTTCCCCATGTCATCATTGCAGGTAGCGGGATGGCCACCGGGGGGCGAATTCTGCATCACTTTAAACGATTATTAAGTGATATTAGAACAACAGTGCTGTTTACCGGATACCAAGCGGGAGGAACGCGAGGCGCTAAGATGCTTGAAGGTGTCGGTGCTGTTAAAATCCATGGTAGTTGGATTCCTCTGAGGGCAGATGTTGAGGTAATTTCGGGACTTTCTGGGCATGCGGATTATCTCGAACTTACCGAATGGCTACGTCAGTCAAAACTGGCAAGTACAACGCCAATTAAACTGATTCACGGTGACCCTGAAGCATTGGAAGGCTTGCGTGTACATTTTCAGGAACAAACACATTATAAGGTCGATGTTGCCGGTTATCGCGATATTTTGCATCTGTAATCGAGGTGGTTTTTTGAAATACGTACAAGGTTAATAAGAGGAAAAGATCATGCAAATTGAAACCCTGAAAGATGTACTACACTGGACTAAAGAGTTCCACCAGCACTTGAGCCAGTGTTTGTTCCACTGCGCAAATAAAAACCTTGATGAGCGGGCTAGGATGATGCTGACATATCTTTCCGAACATGAAAAACATTGAAAGATGTGGTCAGTGGTTTTGAAAAATCCGGAGAAGCAAGCGCTCTCAAAACCTGGTGTTATGAATATGTAAATCGCCACCCTATTACTCGACACGCCCACTGTGACACTCCTTTTGCCGAACTCAATGCTTCGCAGATTATGGACGTGATTATCGAGCAACACCAGCAGGTTATCGAACTATATCGCTATCTGGCATCGCGCGCGGAAATTCCATCAGCTATGGAGTTATTGAATTCATTACTTTCGCTGGAGGAACACGAAATGATGCGCATAGTGCAATCGTCAAATCGGTTTAGCGATTTGTAGACTGGTAAATTTACACGATAGAAGGAGTTTTGGTATGAAACTACATACATTTAAATTTGGCCTGGCCTGCTTAATCAGTGCCATTGTATTTTGGGTTATTTGCAGTGTCCTAGTGGCGGTGATTCCTTCAATGGCTATGTCCATATCCGGAGATATGCTACACATGCAATTGCAGGATATGGGCTGGCATCTGACCATTACCGGTGTAGTTTGGGGAGGGATAGCCTGGGCTCTAGTAGCGGGTATTTTGGGATGGCTACTTGCTGCTATATATAACCGTTTGCTGGACTAAGACTAGCAGCAAGACTCTGTTATGACTTGCATATTGGTTCTTAATCCCGGCAGTTCCAGCATAAAGTGGACGGTCTTTTGTAGCTTCACCAAGGATCTCAATGAAGATCCTATTGCGATTGATCATGGACAGATTGCCTTGACAATTGTTGGGAGCGATGTGTTTCAGCATATTGTGTCAGCAACAGCGGCTTATAAGATTTTCGCTGTGATTGTCAGGGTAGTGCACGGCGGTTCGCAGTTTTCACACCCGATAGAGGTCAGCCATTACATTTTCAATAAACTCAAAGCACTCGATTTATTGGCGCCGTTACACAACAGGGTCGCTATCGAGCTTATCGAAAGTTGTCAGCAGTATGATGAGTCCCTTCGTGTATTTGCTGCATTTGATACACAGTTTTTTATCAACCTACCGGCCGTGGCACAAATCTACGGCCTGCCTTTGGATTTGATTGAACGGCATCAGTTGCGCCGATACGGTTTTCACGGCTTTGCGCACCAAGATATGGTGCGTCAGTGGTGTATAGAAAATCCGTATCGGCAACAATTTTCGCTAGTGACCGCACAGCTGGGTAGCGGCTGTTCAATGACGGCGATTCGCAACGGCAAACCGGTGGATACTACCATGGGTTTTACCCCTAATGACGGCCTACTAATGCGAACACGCAGCGGTGAGATTGATCCCGGTTTACTGATTTGGTTACAGCAACAGGAAGGTTGGTCCTCCAACGAAATCGATCATCTTCTTAATACGGAAGCCGGCTGGAAGGGACTGTCTGGAGGCATAGATAATATGGCTGATCTATTTGCAAGTGAACACCCTCAATGTCGTCTGGCATTTGACCTTTTTCGATATCGATTCCAGAAAACATTGGGAGCATATTTTTCGATTTTAGGTGGACTTGATGGAGTTGTGCTCAGTGGGGGCGTTGCTGAGCATAGCCTGGCCATTTGCCGAGAGTTATTATCGGGGTTATCACATTTGGGCATCGAGTTACGTTCACAATCGGCCAGCGGTGACCTGCCTATATTACTCTCCTCTAAGACATCAAAAGTACAGTGCCGGGTAGTCGCTGTCGATGAAGCCAGTACAATGCTACACGCGGTACAACAACAATTCGCAGACGATTTTTAGCTGCTTTCACTAGCCGACTAAGGATGTAATATGTATACAATTGACCCACAAAATCACCATCGCATCGAACAGCGTGCAAGACTTTATCGCGAAACCTATTCGGCTTTTGCCCACTGGGCAGATGGATACGGGGTTATACAACACAGCGATGAAACACAAGTTCGCATATTTGATCTGTGCCAGCAACTGGTGTGTGAAGGGCGCTTCCAACAAATTGAAGATGTGCTGGATATTTTGTCAGCTGCTGACCGTTTGACAAGTGCGGCGATGTGGTTGGTGGTGCATATGACTTACAGCACCAAAGTGGACTTGTCCGGTAATTCCCTCGACGCTGAAGATTTTAAGTCCAATCCTCAGGGACATACGGGCGGCTCGCTCAATATGGTGCCTGCTTATGTAGCTTACATGGTAGCTAACCGTCTGACGGGAATAACCCGAAGTTGGTTGATGGGGCAGGGCCACTGTGTGGCGGCCATAGACGCGGTCAATGTGTTACTGCAGAACCTCTATCCGGAACAGGGGGAGCGCTACCCCCTAAGTGATGAAGGTCTGTCGCAATTGGCCAAGGATTTTTACAGCTACGCGATTACGGATGATGGTTGCCCCGGTGTCCCATTAGGCAGTCATGTCAATCCACACACGGCGGGCGGTTTGATTGAAGGTGGCTACCTGGGTTTTGCCGAGCTGCAATACGTGCATATGCCTCTGCCCGGTGAACGCCTGGTGGCATTCCTGAGTGACGGTGCTTTTGAAGAACAGCGCGGTAGTGACTGGGCCAGCCGTTGGTGGCGGGCCGAGGACTGTGGTCTGGTAACACCGGTGATGATCGCCAATGGCCGGCGTATTGATCAGCGCTCCACCATGTATCAGCAGGGCGGCCTGACCTGGTTTTATGAGCATTTGGAGCAGAACGACTTTCATCCGATCGCCATCGACGGGCGCGATCCAGCTGCGTTTATCTGGGGAATATTTGAATCTGAAGCACGCTTGCAAGCCTGCAGTGCACATATTCGTGCAGGAAAAATGTGTTATCCGGTGAAACTGCCGTACCTGATTGCCGAAACGGAAAAAGGCTACGGTTTTTACGGTGCTGGCACCAATGCAGCCCACGGCACGCCTTTGCCCGGCAACCCTCGTAGCGATGCCGGGGCTCGGCAGCTATTCAATGAACACGCTGCCAGGCTCTTTCTGCCGCGTACTGAGCTGACCAGTGCAATCGAAAAAATAACACAACATAAGGCGGATAACCGGGTACCGGAAAAATACCATGCGCTCGGTCAGCGTGATGTCGTTTTAAAACTACCAACTGCTTCACCACAGTGCGAAAAGGGGCAAGCATTGTCACCCATGGCAGCCGTAGATAAGCGCTTGTGTGAGTGGCATCTCGCCAATCCGGGCGTGCGCGTACGTATCGGCAACCCTGATGAATTGCGAAGTAATCGCATGGGCAAAACGTTGGATCTTCTCAAACATCGAGTATTAAACCCGGAAGATGGTGTGGCCGAATCGATACATGGTTCTGTCATTACCGCACTTAATGAGGAGGCCGTAGTAAGCGCGGCACTGGCCAATAAAGGTGGCATGAATCTGGTGGTCAGTTATGAAGCCTTTGCCATGAAAATGATTGGCGCACTACGTCAGGAAATAATTTTTGCACGGCACCAAAAAGAACTCAATCGACCTGCACGATGGCTATCGCTTCCGGTTATTGCTACTTCACATTTGTGGGAGAATGGCAAAAATGAGCAATCCCATCAGGATTCATCGTTTGGTGAAGTGTTGTTAGGTGAAATGAGCGATATGACGCGCGTTGTTTATCCCGCAGATGCTAGCACTGCTGTTGCCTGCCTTGATGCATGCTATCAGAGCCAAGGCCAAATTTGGGCGATGACCATTCCCAAACAGGAAATCACGACAACTTTCAGCTCTGAACAGGCTCAACAATTGGTCGAAGAGGGCGCTCTGACAGTGGAAGAGGATGACACCGTCGTTGTGGAACTGGTGGCGGTTGGAGCCTACCAGTTACGCGTGTGCCATGAAGTCCGTCAGGCATTGCGAGATAATGGCATTGGCAGCCGTATCACATACCTGCTTGAACCTGGCCGTTTTAGGATTCCACGCGACGAGCATGAAAAGGCCATTGTCAGCAGGCTTGTAGAGAAGTCACAATTTTTTGATAACTCAGTTCGCTTGCGTGTATTTGTATCCCATATGCGGCCTGAGGTTCTTTTAGGTGTTTGTCGACCTCTAGATCTGGGTAGTGACCGTTGTTTGGCATTTGGGTATCGCAACCGCGGTGGCACATTGGATACGCAGGGCTTGCTGGAAGCGAATCAGTGTAGTGACAAATTTATCGTAGCAGAAGTTCTACAAAGAATAAGTTCGGGAGGAGAGTGAATGAAGCAAGACACAGATCGCACGACTCACTATGATAAGGGTAGCTTAACGCTCTCCGGTACCGTGATGCTGGGGACAGGAGTCATGATAGGCGCAGGCATTTTTGCACTGACCGGGCAAATGGCGGAAATGGCGGGCGTACTGTTCCCGCTGGCATTTGTGGCAGCAGCGATGGTCGTTTCTTTCAGTGCCTACTCTTACGTCAAAATTTCCAATGCCTATCCCTCAGCCGGAGGGATAGGAATGTATTTACATAAGGCCTATGGCGACAGCTTGCCGACAGCGTTCAATGCCCTGTTGATGTACTTCTCCATGGTGATCGCGCAGAGTTTCCTGGCGCGCACGTTTGGCTCCTATACCATGCAATTATTCGGCGGTGATGAATCCGGACAAATGGTGGCGATGCTGGGTGTGGGGCTGATTATTTTTGCGTTTATCGTCAATCTGTTAAGTAACCGCTTTATTCAAAAGGTAGCTGGGTTTATCGGAGTGTTAAAGATTGGCGGAATTTTGGTGTTCGGCATTATCGGTGTGTGGGTGGCTGATAGCCTAGCGCTAGATTTCGGTCACATGGGTAACGTTGAAGTCTCCGGAAATTTTCTTGGTGCTACCGCTCTCGGGATTTTGGCTTTTAAAGGTTTTACCACCATTACCAACAGTGGATCTGAGGTAATCGATCCTAAGCGAAATGTTGGAAGAGCTATCGTTATCTCTATTGTTGCGTGTGTAGTCATCTACACCCTGGTTGGCTTTTCAGTAGCCAGTAACCTATCCCTGAGTGAAATCATAGATACTCGCGATTACTCCCTGGCAGCGGCTGCGCGACCAGCGCTTGGAGAATACGGAGTATGGTTTACAGTCGCAATTGCCATGACGGCAACTGCGGGCGGCATTCTTGCCAGTATTTTTGCGGTGTCCCGGATGCTGGCTATGTTGACCGAAATGAAACTGGTTCCCCACAGACATTTCGGCATGCCGGGAAGTATCCAAAAACATACACTTGCCTATACCGTGGTACTCGGTATTTTTCTTACGGCCTTTTTTGACCTGTCGCGGATAGCCGCCCTGGGTATTGTTTTTTATCTGGTCATGGACATTGCCATTCATTGGGGCGTGATTCGTTATTTGGCGGATGAAATTAAAGCAATGCGCTGGGTACCGATTGTAGCCATTATTTTCGATTTGCTGACACTGTTCGGTTTTGTTTGGGTGAAACTGAACGCTGACCCGTGGGTTATCGGTGTTGCTCTTATCACGATGTTACTGATCGCAGCGGGCGAGAGGTGGTTCTTGCATTCGAATAGACGGCAACGACTACTACACGAAGACGGTAAGCACCAGCATTGATGCCTACTGTTCAAAGTTAAAAATCACTTTGTTAACTTGGGAAAATGTATATGAACGATATTAATGAACCCAACGAAACCCGGCGTCGGTTTTTGATAGGCGCCACTTCGTTTGTGGCTGGGGCTGGATTGGTTGGTATTGCCATTCCCTTTGTGCAGTCGTGGAACCCTAGCTCTAAAGTCAGAGCTGTGGGTGCGTCAGTGAGGGTGGGTGTCAGCAAAATCGAGCCGGGGCAAATGATTACGGTTGCGTGGCAGGGCAAGCCGGTCTGGGTGTTGCGGCGAACCCGCCAAAATCTCAAGAACCTGGATCTCGAAAGTCACCGTGAAGAATTGCGGGACCCGGATTCGGAAGTTAATCAACAACCTGATTACGCCAAGAATACTTATCGCAGTATCAAAAAGGAGGTTTTTGTGGCAGTGGGTATCTGTACCCATTTGGGTTGCGTGCCTAACTATGAGCCGGATGGACGAGCAGAAGTTAAGCATGCACTCTTTTTTTGCCCCTGTCACGGTTCAAAGTTTGATCTCGCAGGGCGGGTATTTAAGGGCGTCCCTGCACCGACGAACTTGATTATTCCTCCCCATCATTATCTAGACAATAAAGTGCTTGAAATCGGTGCTGATGGACAAACGAGTTAGCTAGGCCATGGTAAGGTATGGTGCCGGAAAACGAATTCTTCTGAAAATTTAAAAGGTAAATAGATGATAGAAAGATCAGATAATAAACTACCGAATATACCGATTTCCCCTGCCCAATAGGTTTTGGCATCGTGATAGCCTTTGCGATTTACATTGCATACAGCAGTTATTACAACATACTGCAAGGTTGCAGGTTTGGTTCGACATCCTTAGTATTTCAGTTTGTTTATTGCATTATTCGACGGATGTGTTGTCAATTAGTTCACGCTGTTTTCTGTTGTCCTGTTTCGCGTGATTGTGTTCGCTTACGTCATGTTGGAAAAAAGAAAAAAAAGCGCAGGCAGAGTTTGGCCGAGTGTATCTAACGTACCAGCAGCGAGTGCCTATGTTTATTCCTAGGAGAAGCCAGTGGTGGCATTTAATTGAGATTTCCAATCTGGACTCTGATAACTGAGAGAGGTCAATTAGGAATTGCATAACATTATGAACACGAATACATCTGATTGTAGGTGTACGGAGCTGCCACACATGAGTAGCGAGTCCTTCCGACTCTTTATTGAAGGTGATGCACTCTATGCATCGATGCTGAGGTCGATCGACAGGGCACAAGACAGCATACAGTTGGAAAGTTATATTTTTGCCGATGATATAGTGGGGCAAGAGTTTTGTCGGGCGTTGATTGAACGGGCGCGGTCTGGCATTAAAGTGAAAGTTCATATCGATGCCGCGGGTTCCCTGTTCTGGTTCTCGCGCAAGATGCAAAATCACATGCGCGATAATGGTGTGGAACTGCGCTGGTTCCACCGTTGGAGCTGGCGCAGACCATGGCGCTATAACCACCGCAATCATCGTAAATTGCTGATAGTTGATAACCGTATCGCCTATCTCGGCGGTTTCAATATTCACAAGGAAAATTCCTGCAAACACTATGGTGAGGCCCGTTGGCGTGATACCCATGTGAGCTTTGATGGTTCGCTTGTCAGCGTGGCGGCGCAGTTGTTTGATGCATTTTGGCACGGGAAGCTGCGTTCGCAGCCTCTACAAAAGGCCGAAGGTAGCAAACTTCTGCACAATCAAACGCTAAGCTGTCGCCACCGTCTGCGCTGTGTGTATGGGGAAGCCTTTAGCAAGGCTAAAAAGTATATTTACCTGACGACACCCTATTTTGTTCCCGACAATCATACTCTCAGGCAATTATGCAAGGCGGCAGAGCGGGGTGTGGATGTCCGGCTATTGGTCCCCGGCAAAACCGATGTACGCATAGCGCGCTGGGCCGCTCGACATATTTATGCATCGCTACTTGAATCTGGTGTAAAGATATACGAATACCTGCCCCGGGTACTGCACGCAAAGACCGTGGTGACCGACGATCATTGGTCGATGGTGGGTACGTCCAATCTGGACTATCGAAGTTTATTCACAAACTACGAACTGAACCTTGCAACCATCGACCAACAACTGGCGAGAAAGCTCAAGCAGCAGTTCATTGAGGATTTATCATTGTCGGAATGTATATCACTTAACGACTGGAAAAAGCGTGATGGTGTAACGAGGTGGCAGGGACGTGTGGCTATGATACTTAAACGTTGGTTGTGAAATTCTTGTATTTAATAAAGAAGCTGGTGAAGTTTGTCTGTTGCTGCCAACGTCTTGGCTGACGGCTTGTTGATGCCAAAATCAACCGACGTAAAGAAAATTTTGAATTGCCGATGGTAAGCCCCTAGTTACCTAGACACTTTATAGCTTTATAATTGCATAAACTATGAGGTGTTTACATGAGCGGAAAACGCTACCCGGAAGAATTTAAAACCCAAGCCGTTGAGCAAGTCACGAAACAAGGTCATTCACTGACGTCTGTCGCTGAACGATTAGGTGTGAGCTACAAATCCCTGTCAGATTGGGTTAAACGCTATGACAAGCCAGCGAGCCAACGGAAGCAAGATGATGATCAGGCAGCTGAACTGCGTAGACTTAGAGCGGAGTTAAAGCGGGTTACACAGGAACGTGACATATTAAAGGAAGCCGCCGTGTACTTTGCAGGGAAGTCAAAGAAAAGTACGCGTTCATAAGGGAGCGACTCCCACGCTACCCGATTAAAACCATGTGTCACGTGCTCAATATTGAGCGTAGCGGATTTTATGCGTGGTTAAAGCAGCCTTTGAGTGCGAAGGCTAAAGATGACAACCGCTTACTGGGAAAAATTAAGCAGTTTTGGTTGGAAAGCGGTTGCACGTATGGCTATCGAAATATCACGATTGACCTCAAAAGTGATGGTGAGACTTGCGGGAAGAACCGCGTGCACCGGTTAATGCGGGAAGCTAGTATTCGCGCTGTACGCGGCTATAAACGTCATCCAGGGTTCAAAGGCGGCAAAACAAGCACGGCAGCTCCAAACACTCTTAATCGTGAATTCACGGTAGATAAACCTGACTGCTTCTGGGTGACTGACTTTACTTACATCCGAACCTACGAAGGTTGGTTATATCTTACCGTGGTTATCGACTTATTCTCGCGGCGTGTCGTTGGGTGGACAATGAAAAGTAGCCCCAAAGCTGATTTAGTCATTGATGCTCTGTTGATGGCGGTATGGCGTCGCCGACCAAAAGAAAAAGTGTTGGTTCATTCTGATCAGGGGATTCAATATACCTCATCTGATTGGCGTTCCTTCCTAAACGAGCACAACCTAGAAGCCAGTATGAGTAGGAAAGGCAACTGTCACGACAATGCGGTTGCCGAAAGCTTCTTCTCTTTGCTTAAAAAGGATAGGGTGAGGAGAAAAATCTACTCGACTCGCGCTGAGGCAAGGGCTGAGATATTCGATTACATCGAAGGATTCTACAATCCCAGACGTAACCATGGTACAAATGGAGGGCTGTCTCCAGTTAGATATGAAAAGCAGTATTATCAGCAGCTTGAAGATGTCTAGAAAACTAGGGGCTTACCATCACCGTTAAGCTGATTAGCTACTTTCTCAAGCAAAGCTATGGGTAGCACATTGTTGATTTTTGGAATGTTGGTTTTATCCCGCCGTGACCTACCTCTGACTCGCTGCCTATTTAATTTGACTGTCTCCTGTCGTAGCCAAAGCTTTCGAAACCTGCAAATGACTCCTAGACTTGTACTACGACTCACGATGGTAGAACGAGTTTAAATCCGCCGCCCATTGATGGGAGACGATACGATGCAACAGGTCTCAGGAATGCGTTTTGCGCTGGTTGGCGCCATACTTATTGCGATAAGTTTTGGCCTAGCGCGGTTTGCCTTTGGTTTGTTTGTGCCGCAGATTCGCGCAGATCTTGCGCTGAGCGCGAATACAATTGGTACCATCGCGGCGCTGCCGCTGATTAGTTTTGTGCTTATCAGTTTAGTTGCGCCGCTGGTGACCAAATATTTTGGTGCACGTAATACCACTGTATTGTCGGCAACCTTTGCCGTTGTCGGTTTGGCGTTGGTGAGTCAAGCCAGAGGGCCCATTTTGCTTGTTATTGGTGTGGTGGCGTGCGGTATCTGCACGGGCTTGATGATGCCGGCGCTTACCGCTGCCATGCAGGCTTTGGTTGATCGCTCGATCCACGGGCGTGTAAGCTCTGTGATGAACGCGGGCACCAGTATTGGTGTCGCGCTCTCGGTTCCTGCAGTCGTATTGCTTGTCGGTGCGTGGCGCTACGCCTATTTCTCGTTCACGCTGTTTGCCATTGTCGGTGTGTTTCTTGCGTGGTACCTCATACCGTCGGTTTCACGCGTTCGCCCGTCAGATGCCGCGCCGCCACCTAAGATCACGGTAAGACAAAGTTGGCGATTGTTTAGCTTGTTCCTGTTTGCCTTTGCTATGGGCTTTATTGCATCGGCGTATTGGACCTTTGGACCGGACTTGGCGATTAACCTAGGCGCACTATCATCGCAGCAAAGTGGTTGGCTTTGGCTCGCGCTTGGTGTTGCTGGACTGGGTGGGGCGATTATCAGTGACTTGGCCGATAGAAATAATCCCGCCATCACGCACGCCCTTATGCTGATGATGCTGACGACGAGTTTGACTTTATTGGCGGCGAGTCCTGGTCAAATTTATCTTGCGGTCTTTTCAGCGATGATTTTCGGCTTGGCGTACATGAGTCTTACAGGACTCTATTTGATGACCGCCATTCGCCTGTTGCCGGGGCATTTGTCGGTGGGACCGGTGTTAGCCTTCGTGGCTTGTGCTCTGGGTCAAGCCGTAGGCTCGCCAATTATTGGTCTATTTGTTGGAAAATTTGGCTACGCCGATAGCTTTGCAATGTTTGCCGCAGCGGGTATCTTTATTTCTCTGCTATCCCCACTATATCCGGGGCGTACTGAGCTTGAGAGTGGCGCTCCTGAAGATGAATCCGGCCTCCAAGCTGCGTACGACTATCAATTGCAGAACGATGAGGGCGAGCCGTTGGAAATGAATACCCCGGAAGAAGCGGAGCAGGACGAGCTCAAACTCCCAGATAAATCGAATAAGGAAAACCAATGACGACGCATCGCGGTTCATGCCTCTGCGGCACCGTAAGATTTGAAATTAAAGGCGAATTTGACAGTTTCTTTTTGTGCCATTGCAAGCACTGTCAAAAAGATACCGGATCGGCGCATGCGGCCAACTTATTTTCACAGTCCGCAAAATTGAATTGGCAAGCGGGGCAAGAGGCAGTGACGTCCTTTACACTGCCGCAATCGCGCCATAGCAAGAGCTTTTGCAAACACTGTGGATCGGCTTTGCCGAACACGCAAAACGAGGCGCTGTTGGTGGTTCCGGCGGGCTGTTTGGATACAGAAGTTAAGGTGAAACCAACAGGGCATCTCTTTACGTCGAGTCGAGCGACATGGGAAGCTAAACTGAGCAATGCCCCCGAATATGAGGGCCTGCCAGAATAGAATGCTCCAAACGCTGGCTGCTCATTACTTCAACAAGGGTCGTAAGTCATCGAGCTTATCAAACAAATGCCAGATGTAATTTTGGGTGCCGTTTTCGCGATGCGGATGTAAATCGGCAAGGGCTGGGTCGTTGCAGTAGCTGTCGAATGCCTGTTTGGATTCCCATTCCACCAAAATCATTACGGTTCGCGGGGTAATATCGCCTTGCGCGGCTTCTTTGAATTTGCCAAGTGAAATGACTTTGCCGCCGTGGGAGGTGACTTCTTTCACCGAACGGCGCGCGTAGGCAAGATATTCGTCTTTGTCGGCGATGTCGAAAAGGTTGAGTGCATAAACCGGCATATCAACGTCCTCTCTGGGTTTGTTGCGGTGGATCCGTTATCATGAAACTACACCTAAGCCACGTCGTTCACAAGCGCTAAACACCATGAAAACTTTCACTTTTATCTGCCTTGTATTGGTCTCATTTCCTGTTTCTGCGAACGAAACACAGTTCGTCATCATCAATGGTCACGCCATGGAATATCAGGACCAAGGCGAGGGCGAGGTCACGCTGTTGCTCGAGGCCGGTGGTTCGGCTGGTATGTCGGACTGGGAGCCTGTTTATCACGAGCTTGGCAAGACTTATCGCACGATTCGTTACTCGCGCTTGGGGAACGGCAATTCCGCGCAGATTCGCAAGAACTACAGCTCAGAAGAATACGCGGAAGAAGCACTCGCCTTGCTTGAAGCACTAAAGATCGAAGGTCCGGTTGTGTACGTGGCGCATTCCTATGGCGCCTACATTGCTCGGGTATTTGCTGCACGCTATCCCGAGCGAATCGCAGCGCTGATGTTGATTGAACCGGCGTCAGAACATGACGTAGATATCATGCGCGCCATCGATCTCGAGCAAGCGGGAAAAGAGATCGCGCAGGTGAAGCTCGATGATATGCGAAACGGTATGTCGAATCAGTACCTCGATTTCTGGGCCAAACGCCCGCTACCTGACTATGGGCAGATTGGTGATATTCCCGTCTCGGTAATAGCGTCGGTCAAAACCTACGACGATCCGCCGCTATTATTTTTCACCGATGAGGCACGTGCAATGTGGGGGCAGCTCCACAAAGACTGGGCTGAAGCCTTTCCACAAGGGCGTGCGGTGCTCACCGACAACAGCTACCACTTTCCGCAACGCGATGAACCTGAGCTGGTGGTGGCTGAGGTACATCGGCTGGTAGAGCAACTCAACGCCATTACTCCCTGAACGTCGGGTTTTACATGCGCTGTGCGCTAGTTCTATCGCCATTTGCTTGCCAAATAATAACCTGCTCGAGGTTGTCTTCGTCGAAAACGACTTTGATCGACTTTTCTTCGGCAAGAAACTCATTGGCTGCGATTGGCGTTAATAAAAAGCGCTCGTTATTGATTTGCATGTAAAAGCCGGTCTTTTCTTCGCTGAAATTCACATACTGACCGTTCCAGTCGTATTGCAGCGATGCTTTACGGCGATCAATGGTGTCACCTTCATACACGTCGAATACCTCCGAGCGGAAGTAATCCCATTGGTAGGTGTCGGCGACTGCGCGCTGCAAATGATCGAAGAGATCTTGAGTGTTATCGCTGTTGGACATGACGATTAGCGCTTGTTGCTTGTCGACGGAGCCAAAAACAAATGATGTGAACCCTGGGTTATGGCCGGTGTGGCGAAATACGACGTCGTCTTTCCACGCCCACAACGAGAAGATAAAACGCTCGCCTTGCTCATTGAAGACTTGCTGGGTGAGCTCTTGTGATAGCAGGGTAGCGTCGCCAGTGTGGTGGTCATTGAGTAGGGTAATGAGCCAGCGACCGAGATCGTTTGGTGTGGTCCACAGGCCGCCGAGTGCTTTGAAGGCATAAGCTGCATACGGGTACGGTTTACCATTGGCGGAGTAGCCCGTGGCTTTGCGCGCTGCTAAGTCGTCGCCAATAGGCTGAGCAAAAGAGCTGCTTTGCATTCCCGCAGGTTGAAACACCAGTTCATCCAAAACTTCTTCAAAGGGCTGCTCGGTAACATCGGTAACGAGCTCTTCAACCACTAAGTAGCCAGGGTTGGAATATTTATTGCCTGCACCAGGCACGTAAATGAGTTTCGCACCACGATCTTTTGACGGAGCCTCGCCGCTGAGCATTTGTTCGACGGTGGGGCGCTGCACACCCGGCGCATAACGCGAGTGGAAATAGCGGTTAAAGCCAGCGGTGTGGCTCAATAGGCGCCGTAAGGTGACCTTTTCGTCTTGCGTATATTCATTTTCAGGAACTTTCCAGCCTTCTAAGTAGCGGTTAACGTCAGTATCTAAGTCGATAATACCCTGATCGACCAAGGCCAGTGCTGCGGTACCTGACACGGGCTTACTGACGGATGCGGCGGTAAATACGGTGTCTGTGGTTACCGGTGTTTGCGCCGCGAGATCAGCAAAACCATAGGTACGTGCCCACGCAATTTGGCCTTGATCAATAAACGTAATGCTCAGACCAGGAATGTTATCGCGGTTCATAAAGTCTTGAATGCTATGCTTTGGCGTTTCGCCAGCAATGGAATAGATCGGAGTTAATCCCTGTTCGATACGGTCGGCCTTGCGCTGATGCTCATCAAGTGAACTGGTCGCCTGTGCTGCATGTATTGGAGCAAGAAGGGGTAGGGCAATGAGGGCGAAACGAAGCTTCATAATGGTGCCTATTTTTTTGTTAGTTTGAGGGTTTGACGTTCTTTCGCACCGAGAGGTTTACAGAAAGATGAGATTTATCGCATTTCAAGTGAACATTTACGCCTATTTCAGTACATAAGCTAGTTCCATAAACTGAAAATTCTCAATAAATGCAACTGAACACATAAGTGCGTGTTGCGCAATGCGAAACAATTGTCTATGATCCTCTCAATAAAGCATAAAGGCCTAGAGGCGTTTTACCGAACAGGTAGGACTCTCGGTATTCAACCGAAACATGCGTCGAAATTACGCATGCAGCTTGTGGCTTTGGATACTGCCATGAAAGTTACAGACCTGCAGCTACCTGGGTATCGCTTGCATCGATTGAAAGGCAAGCAATCGAATCGTTGGTCTATTTCAGTTAGCGGTAGCTGGCGGTTAACTTTCGAGTTCAGGTCTGGGAATGTTTATTTGCTTGATTATGAGGATTATCACTAATGACGATGCACAATCCTGCTCACCCCGGAGAGTTTATTAAAGCGACCTACATGGAGCCGTACAATATAAGTTGCAGATTTCTGGCCCAGAAGCTTGATGTTGCACCATCGACATTGAACCGGATTCTAAAGTGTCAAAGTAGCGTCAGTCCAGAAATGGCGTTGCGACTTGCAAAAGCACTTGGGCGAAGCCCAGAAAGTTGGTTAGCGATGCAGCACAACTATGATCTATGGCATGCAGAGCGTCGTTTGCACCTTGATAATGTTGAAACGATTGAGTTTGGCTAATAATCCCCTCAGCCTGAAACCGTTTTAGCTATATATCCGTACCACACTCAAACCCTACTAAATGAGTGACGAAGATGTTTGGATTGTTTAAGTCGAGCCCAACTAAGAAAATGCGCAAAGAGTTAGAGCAACTACAAAAGAAGGCTATGGAAATGCAGCGTAACGGAGATATCCGTGGTAGCTCTCACATTAGCCAAGAAGCTGATGAGCTGTGGAAGAAGATTCAAGAAATTGAGGCCGCTGAGAAGTAGTCTGCGGCCTCAAACTTTTAATTGCGGTTCCAGCGCGAGAACGTAAACACGACCAAGGCGACAACGGCACCGAGCGTATCAGCGAGCATGTCTTTCTGTGCATCCCAAACGTCGCCTTGGGAGCCGAGAAACTCGATGCCAGCATCACCGCCTTCAATCACGGCAAATTGCCATTCGATGATTTCGTATGCGGCGGCGACCGCCATGATAAAAAACAGGCCGAAGAACATGGCAGTGACAGGGCGTGCCCACTGTTTGCGTACGAGGAGCTCGGCGGCAGCATAGGCGTAAAAGCCAACACTGAAATGGGCGATGCGGTCGTAGTGGTTACGCTCGAAGTCAAAGGTATTGGTTACCCAGTCAAATGGCACGTTGGCAAAGGTGTAGTGGGCGCCGATGGTGTGCATGATCAGCAATACACTCATGAGTACATACGCGGTGTTACTGAAGCGAAATGCGCGGTAGGTTGCGATTAGCCCTGCAAATATGGCCATGATAGGAATCATTTCGGCCCACCAGACGGTGATATCTGCTGGATTGATGTAAGACCACACCATGGTCGCAACGATAATAATGGCAAGAAATTGCGGTACGCGTGCTTGCCAACCTGAGTAAACCGGTGTCGTTGCGTCCATGGCGTGTCCTTATTGTTGTTATTGGTCGAGAACGTTAAAAGTGAACCTTAAGCAACAAATTTAAATTACGTTCATCAACGCCGTCAATGCCAAATTTATTGTTCCAGTGCGCATATTCTACGCCAACGTAGAAACGGTTGCTGTAACCAAGCGCTGGGCCTAAGTTGTATTTGAGCTGTGAGGTGAAGTTCATTTCGGCGGCGTGGCCTGTGCTTGCCGAAGACCAATCTAAAAAGCCGTCGTAATAAAAATTGCCAGCTAAAGGTAAGCCCCATGCAGCGGTCAGCTGGTAGTTGCTTTCGTAGAACTCATTGCTGCGGCGATAGCCGTTCAGTTGGAAGAAGTCGAAGCCCGGTAAGCGCAAATCAGTGCCTAGACCTAGCAGATAGTTATCGAAGCCATCGCCGATTTCCCAGGTTGTGGCGACGTAAACACCGCTGAAAAAGTTGTCCTCGCTGAAGTTCATGACGTTAAAGCGTGGCGACAATTCGGCATAGGTTTCGGTGAAACCGTCATCAGAATCCAAGCGGTCAACAAAGAGGAACGAGTCGCCCCAACTGTGGCCGGCAGCGTGTTCAAAAGTGAGCACTTGGCGGTCGCTGTCGCCGACTTCGTAATTGCTACCATTCAAATAGGTGAGGCTAACGTCTTGCCAGAGGATTTCAGCGTGTGCGCTCGGTGCAAAACCAACAACAGCTACCATCGCGGCAGCAAGGCTTACAGGGTATTTCAACTTAGTCTTCCTTTAGAGATGTTTCAATCGATGAGGAAACGAGCGGCCAGCCACCGAGGTTTTTATAGCGGTTGACCATCCAACAAAACAATTCTGCCGTGCGTTCAGTGTCATACACGGCTGAATGAGCTTCTTTACTGTCAAAAGCGATACCAGCGGCTTGGCAGGCTTTGATAAGCACTGTTTGGCCGAGGGTTAAGGCCGCGAGGGCAGCGGTATCAAAGGTGACAAACGGATGAAACGGATTGCGTTTTAGATTTGCGCGTTCAGCGGCAGCCATAACAAAACCATGATCGAAGGTCGCATTGTGGCCGACCAAGACGGAGCGTTGGCAGCCAGCGTCTTTCTGTGCTTTGCGGATCGGCTTGAAGATCTCCTTCATGGCTTCTTCTTCTGGTACCGCACCGCGTAACGGTGAGTCAGGATCGATGCCGTTAAAGTCGAGTGCTGCTTGCTCGATGTTGGCACCTTCAAACGGATCGACATGGTAGTGGAAGGTTTGATCTGGATGAAGCCAACCTTCGTCGTCGAACTTCAACGTCACTGCCGCGATTTCCAATAGGGCATCGGTTTTCGAGTTAAAGCCGGCGGTCTCGACATCGATGACCACCGGCAAGTAACCGCGAAAGCGTTGTTTCATTAGACTTGCGTCTGAATCACTCATAGATCGTCGCTTGCTTTACGTTCAATAAGTTCGATGGCGTAGCCGTCTGGATCGCGAACAAATGCAATCACGGTTTTCCCGCCTTTTACCGGTCCAGGTTTACGATAGACGTCTGCGCCTTTGGCTTCGAGCTCTTCGCATAAACCATAGATATCTTCGACACCTATGGCGATATGGCCATAAGCTTCGCCCATGTCATACTTACTTTTACCCCAGTTGTAGGTTAGCTCGAGTACGGTGTGGTCCTTTTCGTCGCCATAACCGACGAAAGCAAGGGTGTATTTGTACTCTTCGTTGTCGGCTTGACGTAGTAATTTCATGCCCATTAGTTCAGTGTAGAACTTGATGGAACGGTCTAAATCGCCTACACGTAACATGGTGTGTAACATTCTCATGGTCGTACTCCTTACTCGTCTGAGGTCTTGTCTTTAAATTCGCATAAATCTTCAATAATGCAACTGCCGCAGCGTGGCTTGCGCGCAATGCAAGTATAGCGGCCGTGCAAAATAAACCAGTGATGAGCGTCGACTTTGAACTCGGCTGGGATCACTTTTTCTAGCTTATCTTCAACCGCGCGCACGGTTTTACCAGGGGCAAACTTGGTACGGTTCGAAACGCGGAAGATATGGGTGTCGACAGCAATCGTCGGCCACCCGAACGCGGTATTGAGTACCACGTTGGCGGTCTTGCGTCCGACGCCGGGCAGAGCCTCAAGGGCTTCACGGTTTTCTGGGACTTCGCCGTCGTATTGGTTGACCAAGATCTCACAGGTCTTAATTACGTTCTCTGCTTTGGAATTAAATAAACCGATAGTCTTGATATAGTCTTTTACCCCATCCACGCCAAGCGCAAGCATTGCCGCAGGAGTATTCGCTGCGGGGAATAACTTACGTGTGGCTTTGTTGACTCCCACATCGGTTGCTTGCGCCGATAGCAACACAGCAATTAAAAGCTCAAAGCTCGAGTTGTACTCGAGCTCTGTGGTGGGATTTGGATTGTTTTCACGCAAGCGCGTAAGAATTTCAATGCGTTTTTGTTTGTTCATAATTTTATCTATTGGCGTTCTTCATGAGCGCTCTTATTGAGAAGTAACGCGCGCGCGTGTGACTTCTTTCACGGGTTTAGCCGCGCGTTGTTCGCGGTAATGATCAATCCAGTTTTTACCGGCAATAATAAAGCCCATGGCAATAAAGGCACCCGGTGGCAAAATCGCGAGCAGTAATGGGTAGTCGACCGCGAAAATCTCGATGCGCAAAGCAGCGGCCCAGTCACCGAGCAGTAGGTCAGCACCATCGAACAGGGTTCCGTTACCGATAACTTCACGAATGCCGCCTAGGACTATCAACACCAAGGTAAAACCAATTCCCATCATTAACCCGTCGTACGCGGCGCGTTGCCAAGGGTTCTTTGAGGCAAAGGCTTCGGCGCGACCAATGATGGCACAGTTGGTAACAATCAACGGGATAAAGATACCGAGTGACTGATAGAGGCCGTACACGTAGGCATTCATTAACAGTTGGATCACGGTGACAAAGGTCGCGATGACCATCACGAATACCGGAATCCGAATTTCCTTAGGCACCCATTCGCGTACCAGAGAGACGGTAATGTTTGAGCCGACCAATACCAATAAGGTCGCTAGACCCAGCCCCAGTGCATTGGTTACGGTCGCCGTTACTGCCAACAGCGGACACAAGCCTAAGAGCTGCACCAGCGCTGGGTTGTTTTCCCATAGGCCGTTCCAGGTGATTTCTTTGTAATTCATGCGGCACCTCCACAATTGGTAGGTTGTTGCGCCCACTCTTGCTTGTTTGCTTTGAAGGTTTGAACAGCGCGTGCGACGGCTTGCACCACAGCGCGCGGGGTAATCGTGGCGCCGGTGAACTGGTCGAACACGCCGCCGTCACGTTTGACAGCCCAGCGTGAGTCGTCGCTGCCTTGCACGGTCATGCCGTTAAACCTGGTGATCCAGTCACTTTTACGGATCTCGATTTTGTCACCAAGCCCGGGGGTTTCTTGGTGTTTCAGCGTACGTACACCCGCCACATTGCCATCCCAACGAATTGCAACGAGCAGACGAATGTTACCCGAATAGCCATTCGGAGCGACCACCTCAATGCCGGCGGCAGTCGGCTCGCCATTGAGTGTCGCAAGGTACATGGGCGTCGCTTCGCTTGCTAGGGCGTCGTGCTCGATTAAACGACACGAGGCATAGAGGTCGTTATCGTGTAATTCGGTAGGTAATAATTGGTTCAATACCTGAAGTAACTCACGTTGCTCTTCACGTGCAATGGGTTCGGCAGTGAGGCGTGCCGTCAGCATCACCAGTAGTGTTGCGACGATTGCAAAGGCGGCGAGGATCAAACCATTGCGTTGCATACTCTTCGCAATCATGAGCGACCTCCGTGACCGTAAGCGACCGGCTGGGTGTATTTATCGATGATCGGCACCGTCATGTTGGCAAGCAGCACGGCGAAAGCGACTGCGTCGGGGTAGCCACCCCAAGTCCGAATCGCGAATACGATAAAACCAATAAGCAAGCCAAAGTATAAGCGCCCACGATTCGATGTTGCTGCTGTGACAGGATCGGTGGCGATAAAGAACGCGCCCAGCATGGTCGCGCCGCTCAATAAATGCATGAGTGGTGAGACACTCTGGTCGGGTGCAAACATCCATGCGAGGGTGGCTGGAATCAAGAGGCCTAGCAGCATGCCGCCAGGGATGTGCCAGCTAATAATACGTTGTTTCAACAGCACGAGACCGCCCAGCAAGAAGGCAATGTTGACCCATTGCCAGCCAAGTCCGGCAAGGTCACCAAAAATAGGCTGCTGCAGTGCTTCGCTCATGGTTAATTGATGATTCAACGCGGTACGCAGGCTGTCGAGTGGGGTGGCCATCGTCAAGCCGTCAGCACCCATACGTAATTGCTCGAGGTTGTAACCTGCTGGAGTGAAACCCGTGAAGATCACCGATGCACTGTCCATAAAACTAAGATCGAATTGGCTGATTTCTTGCGGTAACGGCCAACTGGTCATCTGCACTGGAAAGCTGATCAGCAGCAGCACATAACCGGCCATTGCAGGATTAAAGATATTTTGCCCCACGCCGCCATACACATGCTTCACCACCACAATTGAAAAGGCGGTACCGATAACGATCAACCACCATGGCGCCAAGCCCGGAATACTGATGGCCAATAATATCGCAGTCACTAGTGCGGTATGGTCGCGCCAAGCAAAGCCAATCGGACGTCCACGCAAGCCCATGCAGGCCGCCTCAGCCCCCCAAGCGGTGATGATGGCTAAGCCGAGTTGCCACACTACGCCCCAACCAAAAAAGTAAATCAATGCGATGACACCAGGGATCAGCGCCAGGTAAACCCAACGCATGACCTGCTGCGTGGTGCGGCGCTGATGACTATGCGGAGAGGCTGCTAACTTAAAGGTCATGCGTTGTTCTCTCCATTCTTGGTTTCATTCTCGGTTTCGTTTTTGGACTGCTCTGCTGCAGCTTTTTGTTGTGCAGCTTTGCGCGCTTTAGCGCGGGCGATAGCAGCCTGAACGGCATCTTGTGGGTTTTCACCGCCAGCTTTTACCTGCTCGGCCTGTGCTTTCTTGCGTGCTTCAGCGGCTTTGCGATGACGTTCTAAACGCTCTTCTTTCTCGCGTTCTAAGCGCTCTTGTCGTGCTTCGAACCGTTCGCGCGCTATTTCAGCTTTGGCTTTTTCGCGCGCCATATTGCGCACTTCCGCTTTCGCTTTTCGATAGTAGTGCACGAGCGGAATTTCGCTTGGGCAAACATAAGCGCAAGCGCCACATTCAATACAGTCAAATAGGTTCTGTTGCTCAAGTCCGTCGTAATCTTTGGCCTTGGCTAACCACTGAAGTTGTTGTGGGAGTAGTTGAGCCGGGCAGACATCCGCACAAGCACCACAACGAATACAAGGCATTTCTTGTTGCGCTGGCGCTAGTTCGCTGACACTCGGCAGTAGTAAGCAGTTGGTAATTTTAACGACTGGCACATCGGTATCGGGTAGGGTGAAGCCCATCATAGGGCCGCCCATGATAATACGTTGCTCGTCGTTTTCGCGGGCAAAGCCGGCTTCGCGCAGAACTTCTCCGACCGGCGTACCGATGCGAACCCAATAGTTTCCTGGGCGTCGTACAGCCTCGCCGGTAACCGTCACCACGCGTTGCGTTAGGGGTTCCCCGTGTCGAATGGCGCGGCTTACCGCAAAAGCGGTCCCCACGTTCTGCATCAGCAAGCCAATATCGATGGGCAAACCGCGACTCGGTACTTGGCGTCCGGTTAAGAGTTGTATGAGTTGTTTTTCGCCACCCGACGGATACTTGGTGGGTACCACGCGCAAGCTGAATTGCGGGTAGTCTTCTAATACTTCTTTAAAAGCCGCAATGGCTTCGGGTTTATTGTCCTCAATTGCGACCAGACCTTTCTTCGCATCTGCTAAATGCAGCAATATTTTCGATCCGTCTAAGATGGTCTCGGCTTGCTCACGCATCAAGCGATCATCAGCACTGATGTATGGTTCGCACTCGACACCATTAATGATGAGGTAATCAATCGGACGCTGCAGCGCTAACTTTTGCGCAGTTGGAAAGCCTGCACCACCAAGGCCAGCGATGCCTGCGCAACGAATACGTTCCAGTAAATCGGCACGCGCGACCTGTTCGTAATCGGTCAGCCCGGTATGGCTGATACTCTCATCTTTGCCGTCTGCGGCAATGCGCACGACAATGTCGGCCATGCCAGAAGGGTGGGCAATACGTCCGGGCCCAATGGCAGTCACCGTCCCAGAGGTTGGTGCGTGGACCGGTAAGCCCATGCTCACGCCACTTTTCGTAAGCTGCTGGCCGCGCAATACACGTTCGCCTACAGCAACGCAGATTTCACCTGCGGCGCCCGAATGCTGTTTGATTGGCACAATATAATTGTCTGCCAACGGCATGTCGGCAATCGCCGCTTGATTGGATAATTCTTTGCGCTCAGGTGGGTGGATACCACCGGGGAACGACCAGATCTGGCCTGCTTCAATGGCTTTGATGTTCGCGCTTGAGGACATACTACTTAGCCTCCACAATTTGCACGGGGATTTGCTCTAAATCCCATTGCCAGTTTTCCGGGCGCGTAGGCACTGGAACCATATCAATACAGTCGACTGGGCAGGGCTCAACACACAGGTCACAGCCGGTGCATTCATGGGCTATGACGGTATGCATTTGTTTTGCCGCACCTAAAATAGCGTCGACCGGGCAGGCTTGGATACATTTAGTACAACCAATACATTCATCTTCGCGAATGACAGCTACTTTTTTGACGTCTTCTTCGCCGTGCGCAGCATCCAGTGGCTTCGCTTCGACACCCATTAAATCGGCCAGCGCTTTAATGGTCGCTTCACCGCCTGGCGGGCACTTGTTGATATCGTCGCCATTCGCGATGGCTTCGGCATACGGACGACAGCCTGGATAGCCGCACTGGCCACATTGTGTTTGTGGCAGAATCGCATCGATTTGGTCAACGATTGGATCGCTTTCAACTTTAAAGCGCACTGCTGCAAATCCCAGCACAAGGCCGAAGACGAGGGCAAGTACACCAATGGCAATGAGAGCTGAAACTAAACTCATGACAAGGTCACCAAACCACTAAAGCCCATAAACGCAAGCGACATGAGGCCAGCGGTGATCATGCCCACCGCGGCACCTTTGAAAGGCAAGGGCACATCAGCGGCGGCTAAGCGCTCACGTAATGCCGAGAACAGAATCAACACCAGTGAAAAGCCGAGTGCTGCACCAAGGCCGTAAATAATAGATTCAATAAAATTGTGCTGCTCATTGATGTTCAGCAAAGCTACACCTAACACCGCGCAATTGGTGGTGATCAAGGGCAGAAAAATGCCGAGCAAGCGATAAAGGGTTGGACTGGTTTTGTGCACCACCATTTCGGTAAATTGCACCACAACCGCAATCACCAAAATAAAACTGAGGGTTTGCAAGGCCATCAAGTCGAGCGGTAATAGCAAATAGTGATTCACCAGGTACGAACAGACCGACGCAAGGGTTAACACGAAAGTGGTCGCAGCCGACATACCCACAGCTGTTTCAAGCTTGTTGGATACCCCCATAAATGGGCATAAGCCAAGAAACTTAACCAGCACGAAATTGTTCACTAATACCGTTGCCACCAGCAACAGCAGGTATTCACCCATGTTTCCCGTCCAAATTAGCGCTAATAACTTGCGTATTATCGAATGTTTGCCGCTTTGAAACAACCGACAGACTGTAGTGTTATTCGACTTTTGCGGAATTTTTCGACGATTGTCATCGAATTTTCATCTGACTGTCGCATAAACGCCATGTTTGCCACGTACTTTAGCTGCAGTTACAGGAACAAAGGAGCCTGTTATGGTGCGGTGGCTAGCTACTTTAAGCCGTTACGACCAGCAATGGTTTTGTTGGTGTTCACAGCGCTCACAAAGCTTCCAGCAGCAGTCGTGGATCCGCTGGATTTCGCGTAGCGGTGATGGCTACATGTATGCGATTGTTGCAGGCCTACTTTACCTTAATCATCGGCAAGATGGCAGTGTGTTACTACAGCTTTTAGCGCTTGGTTTTGCTATTGAAATACCTCTATTCATGTTTATCAAGCGGGTGCTAAAACGTCCTCGTCCTTATCAGCAACTCTCAATTCAGGCCGTTATTCAAGCGCACGATCAATTTAGCTTCCCGTCCGGCCATACAACGGCCGCCTTCTTATTTGCGGGTCTAGCCGCCGCCTATTTTCCCGAGCTTTCTCTGCTGTGGTTCAGTTGGGCGACCGCTGTTGGTTTATCTCGTTTATTGCTTGGAGTGCATTATCCAGGCGATATCCTTGCTGGTGCGCTATTAGGAACCGCACTGGCGCAATTGGTAAGGAGTAGTGCATGCGAATTCTTATTGGAGTGCAGGGTACTGGCAATGGTCATTTGAGCCGTTGCAGTGCGTTAGCAGAAGCCTTAGCCAACAAGCCGGTACAAGTCGATTATTTAGTTTCAGGTCGCGCCCCAGAGCATTTCTTTGATATGGAAGCCTTTGGATCCTGGCAATGGCGTAAAGGCTTGTCTTTCGCAGTGAAAGGCGGCCGCATTGATCTCGCGGCGACGCTACAACAAAATGACTGGCGGCAATTTTGGCGTGATGTGGGGGCGCTAGACCTGAGTCATTACGATATGGTGGTGACAGATTATGAACCCGTCGTGGCTTGGGCCGCGAAGCGTCAAGGTAAGCGTTGTATTGGCATGGGGCGACAGTATGCCTTCATGGGAAGGACCAAGTCGCTGCGTTTGCCTTGGCTGTATAAGCAGATGCTCGGCTGGTTTGCACCGGCTACCGATACCGTTGGTATGCACTGGGTGAACGATGGAGCTCACATTGTGCCACCTATTGTGCATCAACGGGTTCCGGCACAGCAGGCGGCTCAAGATCACTATCTAGTCTACTTACCGTTCGAGTCGTTGCTAAGCGTACATCGGCTCTTGGTTAAGTTTCCACAGTATAGTTTTAGTGTTTTTCATCCTGAGGCGAAGCGGCAGAAAATCGCTGGGATTGACTACTATCCTCCGTCACGGATGCGCTTTGCCGAGCAATTTGTGCGCGCCGAAGGGGTGATCAGCAATGCCGGCTTTGAGACCAGCTGCGAGGCACTGAGTTACGGTAAAAAGCTGTTGGTACGACCGTTGGCAGGGCAGTTTGAGCAAATCGCTAATGCACGCTGTTTAGCTGAGCTTGGCTTAGCCTCGCAGTTACCTCAGTTGTCTGAACAAGGGCTTGCGGATTGGTTTGCCAATGCAGAAGCACAACAGTGCTATTGGCCGAATGTTGCAGAAGCGCTATCACAATGGCTAACCAGTGGTGCACACGAACGCGTTGCGGATTTAAGTCGGCGGTTATGGAAGCGGGCAGAGGTCGATAATTACAGGGCGTTATTGCGTTCGGAGTTGCTTGCTTAAAGCTTGGCTCCCCAGGTTGGATTCGAACCAACGACACATGGATTAACAGTCCACCGCTCTAACCAACTGAGCTACTGGGGAATCGAAAGGGAATTGGTTATTTGATGATGTTGGCTCCCCAGGTTGGATTCGAACCAACGACACATGGATTAACAGTCCACCGCTCTAACCAACTGAGCTACTGGGGAACACATCAAACAACGGATGCGAATGTTAAAGGTGCCCGCGCAGGCTGTCAATAGTAAAAACAAGCAAAAATGCGCGTTTGCACGTTTTCTGCGCAGGGCCTCTGAGAATTCCTTTTGTCAAGTCACAAAATCAATCGCATCTATAACATAAATCATAATACGCAATAGCCCTCGGTTATCCACAGTAGGGGCAAACTCACGCCATTCGTGGGGTTGCCGATCTTATCCACTAAATCTGTGGATAACCTTGTGGGCAAATGTGTGAGAAGCCTTAAAACTCGTGCGGTAGGGGCGAATTCGTGGGTTGCTTAAAAAGTGACTGTCTATTTATATGTTGTTTTAAATCAATACCTTACAATAAGTCATTGATTTGCGCTCAATTGCATTTACACAATCTAAAAACTGTATAGCAAAACAACAGAGGTTGTGTATTTCTTCATAACTTTGGTGAATTTTTGACAGCTAACAAGGCCCGAAACAAGGTGTTTTCGGGCTTTGTTATAAAAACTTCATATGACAGGATTGTCGTATTTGTTAACGACCGCTGTTCGCGAAGGCCTTAATGCGTGCAACAGCTTCTTTTAGCGTGTCTAAGTCGGTTGCAAAGGATAATCGGCAATGACCCGGTGCTCCGAAAGCTGAACCAGGCACCAAAGCAACTTTATTTTCATTCAATAAAGCTTCGCACCATTCAACATCGGTCGCCAATGCTTTGCTTTGCATCATTTCTTCGATATTGGCGAACGTGTAGAAAGTACCGTCTCCCTCGATACAGCGAACACCAGGAATCTCATTGAGTGCTTTGACCAAGTAATCATGACGCTCTTTGAAAGCTTTAATCATGGTATCGATACAGCTTTGGTCGCCAGTTAGCGCCGCTAAAGCAGCATATTGACTAATACTTGCTGGATTCGAGGTGCTTTGCGATTGAATTTTCTTCATTGCCGCGATTAACGGGGCAGGGCCGGCGGCATAGCCGATACGCCAACCTGTCATCGCATAGGCTTTTGAGACGCCAGAGAGCAATACGATGCGGTCTTTAAGATCTGGTGCTGCCATGGCGATGTTTGCGAATGGGAAATCGGCCCAAAGGATATGCTCGTACATATCATCACTGGCGATTAATACCTGCGGATGCTGACGCAGCACTTCAGCCAATGCAGCGAGCTCTTCTTTGCTATATGCAGTACCCGTAGGATTCGACGGACTATTCAAAAATAGTAAACGCGTTTTAGGAGTGATCGCCGCAGCAAGTTGTTCTGGAGTGATCTTATAGCGCTGTTCAATACCAGCTTGAATAAACTTTGGCTCGGCGCCGACAAGTTTCGCCATATCAGGGTATGAAACCCAGTAGGGCGCTGGTACTAAAACTTCGTCGCCAGGATTCAGCCACGCGCTTAGCAAGTTAAAGATACTGTGCTTACCACCGGCTGAGATGAGAATCTCGTTTTTCTCGTAATTCAGATCGTTATCGCGCTTGAACTTATCAATGACCGCTTGCTTCAATTCGACGATACCATCTACCGCAGTATATTTGGTATGACCGGCATCGATCGCTTGCTTGGCCGCTTCTTTAATGAAGTCAGGTGTATCAAAATCCGGCTCGCCGACACCGAGACCGATAACGTCATGGCCTGCAGCTTTCAGTTCGGCTGCTTTTTGTGAAACAGCAAGCGTAGGAGAGGGTTGAATTGCATTAACACGATCAGACAATGTGTAGTTCACGGCGATTTCCTGTGGATCTAACATAAGCAGGTGGTTCGTAAGAAGGTATGTACTATATGATCCTCGCAGATTGTTGTCCATGATCGGAATGGGATCATCGCGCAAATTTCTGTGCTTTTTTGGCGCCAAGATAGCGGCAAAAACCGATTTCCGTTACACTAGGCGACTTTAGATTTCACCCGCAAAAACACCTTAGGAAGCTTAATGGCCTCAGCAGTATCGGCACGATCTTTGGTAAATGACCCTATCCCGCGTACGTTATGGCAAATGACGTGGCCGGTGATCATTGGGGTGCTGACGCTGATCAGCTTTAACGTGGTCGATACCTTCTTTGTCGGTATGCTAGGTACGGATCCCTTGGCCGCGGTGAGCTTTACCTTTCCGGTGACCTTTACTGTGGTCAGTCTTGCGATTGGCTTGGGGATTGGCACCTCTGCCGTACTCGCGCGCAAGCGCGGCGCGGGGCGTCAAGAGCATGCGCGCTTTGACGGCACGATCGCGCTTGTGGCTTCTGCACTTTTAGTCGCGGCGCTTTCAGTGGTCGGTTTGTTTCTGATGAATCCGATTTTTACTGCGTTGCAGGCGCAAGAACGCCTGCTACCGCTGATCCATGAGTATATGTACATTTGGTTTGCCGGTGCGACCTTGCTGGTGATCCCGATGGTCGGCAATGCGGTGTTGCGTTCTTCGGGTGACACGCGAACGCCTTCACTGATCATGGCATCTGGCGGGTTATTGAACGCTATTTTTGATCCGATTTTGATTTTTGGTCTTGGTCCCATCCCAGCTTTAGGCGTTCAGGGCGCAGCCTTAGCGAGCCTCATCAGCTGGACCATTGGTACCGTATTGGTGCTTTGGTACCTCAAATACAAAGATCTTATTAGCCTCAAAGTTCCGCAAGATGCCCATCCCATTCGTTCGGCGCGACAAATATTGTCGATAGGTTTACCCGCTGCGGGCGCAAATATGCTCACACCAGCTGCTATGGCCGTGTTAACCGCAATCATTGCCGGTTACGGCGCACCAGCGGTTGCTGCATTTGGGGTTGGTACGCGGCTTGAGTCGCTCGCCAGTGTCATTATTTTGGCGCTGTCGATGAGTTTACCGCCGTTAATTAGTCAAAACTTCGGCGCTATGCAGTTTCAGCGGGTAAAAGATGCATACCTAACGGCCTTGCGGGCGGTTATTGTCTTGCAGTTTGCTATTTACTTGCTGTTACTGGTAACGGCACCTTACATTGCGATGGTGTTTACAGATGATCCTGAAGTGGCTCGACTGATACGCCTGTTTATTTACATCATGCCCCTAGGCTATGGCATGCAAGGCGTGATTATTCTCACCAACTCCAGTTTTAATGCCATGCACGCACCGATGTCGGCGCTGTGGTTGAGTATCGTGCGTTTGTTCGTGATGTTCGTCCCGCTGAGTTACATTGGCTCACTCATTGCCGATATGACAGGCCTGTTTATGGGTGGTGTTATCGCGAATTTCATTACCGCGTTGATCGCTTGGCAATGGTTTAAACGTTTCTTGCAGAAAGAATGGGCGCAAGAACAGCAAAAGGAGGCTGTTTAATGGCACGTGCTTTTGAGCTCGTTTCCGATTATCAACCGGCGGGGGATCAGCCCCAAGCTATTGAAAAACTCGTCGATAACCTTGACGCTGGTTTAGCACACCAAACCTTGCTGGGAGTTACCGGCTCGGGTAAGACGTTTACCATGGCTAATGTGATTCAAAAAATCCAACGGCCGACGTTGATCCTTGCGCATAACAAAACGCTCGCGGCGCAGTTGTATGGCGAAATGAAAGAGTTCTTTCCCAATAATGCCGTTGAGTATTTTGTCTCTTATTACGATTACTATCAGCCCGAAGCCTACGTGCCGACCACTGATACCTTTATCGAGAAAGACGCCTCAATTAACGACCACATTGAGCAAATGCGTTTGTCAGCGACTAAGGCTTTGATGGAACGCCGTGATGTCGTCTTGGTTGCGTCTGTTTCGTGTATTTATGGTTTGGGTGATCCTGAGTCGTACATGAAAATGATGTTGCACTTACGCCGTGGTGACATCATCGATCAGCGCGATATTTTACGCCGCTTAGCGCAACTGCAGTACAAGCGCAACGATGCTGCGTTTGAACGTGGTACCTACCGAGTGCGTGGTGAAGTGATTGATATCTTCCCAGCCGAGTCGGATGAGATGGCGGTGCGGGTAGAGTTGTTCGACGACGAAATCGATCGGATTAGCTTTTTCGAGCCGTTGACAGGGCAAGTGATGCAGGCGGACGTTGCGCGAGCAACGATTTATCCGAAAACGCACTATGTGACGCCACGCGAGACGCTATTAAAGGCCATTGACCAGATCAAAGAAGAATTGAAAGAGCGTCGTCAGCAGTTGCTGGATGCCAACAAACTCATTGAAGAGCAACGCATCACGCAGCGTACCCAATACGATATCGAAATGATGCTTGAACTCGGCTATTGCTCCGGTATCGAAAACTACTCACGTTACCTCTCTGGCCGCGCACCGGGCGAGCCACCGCCAACGTTGTTAGATTATTTGCCGGACGATGCTTTGATGATCATCGACGAGTCGCACGTGACGGTGTCACAGATAGGTGCCATGTATAAAGGCGACCGTTCGCGCAAGGAAAATTTGGTGAACTATGGCTTTCGTTTGCCATCGGCACTCGATAACCGCCCGTTAAAGTTTGAAGAGTTTGAAGCCATTGCGCCACAGCGCGTCTATGTGACTGCAACTCCGGGACCTTATGAGCTAGAAAAGTCAGCGGGCGAGGTCATTGAACAAGTGGTGCGGCCAACAGGCTTGGTGGATCCAACGATTGAAGTGCGGCCGGTCGCAACTCAGGTCGATGATTTAATGTCGGAGGTGCGCGAGCGTGTCGAACGTAATGAGCGCGTACTCGCGACAACACTAACCAAGAAGATGGCGGAAGATCTCAGCGACTATCTTGATGAGCATGGGATTAAAGTGCGCTACTTGCACTCCGATATCGACACCGTCGAGCGCATGGAAATCATTCGTGATTTGCGTTTAGGCGAGTTTGATGTCTTGGTGGGGATCAACCTGCTGCGTGAGGGGCTCGATATGCCAGAGGTCAGCTTGGTCGCGATTTTAGATGCCGACAAAGAAGGCTTCCTGCGTTCTGATCGTTCGTTGATTCAGACCATGGGGCGTGCCGCCCGGAATGTGAATGGTAAAGCTATTCTGTACGCCGACAAAATAACGGGTTCGATGCAACGCGCGATGGATGAGACGGAGCGTCGTCGGGCCAAACAGATTGCCTATAACGAAGAGCATGGCATCACTCCGCAGGGACTGAATAAACGTATCACCGATGTGATGGACTTAGGTGGTGCCCGGCAACGTCGCCGCAACTACGATGAACGTAAAGCGATTGCGGAAGCTGAAGCGAAGTACGACGTCGACCTCAATGATCCAATTGCCATCATGAAGGTCTTAGAGAAAAAAGAAAAAGAAATGTACCAAGCAGCTAAAGACTTGGAGTTCGAGAAAGCTGCACAGCTTCGTGACGATGTGTCTAAATTACGTGAACGCATCAAGTTGTTGGGGTAGGGATGCAACTTCAGTTCGGCGATGAGCGCTACTTAACCAACGATGGACAGTTACGGACACCGCTTGCTTTGGTGTTCGTACTTGCACTATTTCTGCGCGGTTATATCGCTTGGATAATTTCGCTTACGTTCAGGGAAGATCGCAGCCGCTTATTGCAGTTTTTCTATAGCAACACTGAACAGTTCGTGCTGACGCTGAGTGTTGGTTTGCCGGCATTGGCAGTGTTGGTCATGCTTACCCAAATGAAAGCCAAATTGCCTAAGTGGGTTCCTAGGTTTGCGCGAATCGCGCCATGGTTATTGTGGGCGAGCTGGATCGCCGATGGTGTTTTGTTAGCAAGCTTGGTTGCCAGTAATTGGCCACACTTTGCCTTCGCAAAGGCATTTATTATTTTTGCTTGGTTAGTGGCTTTCTGGCTGCTGCTTTATTCGCGGCATCTGAAAAGGTTTTTTCAGCTATTAGCAAGCGACAAACATAGCGATAAGGGATGGTCTGCCCCGTAGTAGAACTACGGGCTACGTGTGTTTTGTTTTGGTTTTAAACAAACAACGAACAGCGAATAGCAAACATCGCTTTTGAATTTCAAGGGAAGTGGTGGATGGTACTGGGCTCGAACCAGTGACCCCCGCCTTGTAAGGGCGGTGCTCTCCCAGCTGAGCTAACCATCCTGGGATTCGGTCTGCAGAAAAATTAAAGAGTGGTGGATGGTACTGGGCTCGAACCAGTGACCCCCGCCTTGTAAGGGCGGTGCTCTCCCAACTGAGCTAACCATCCGTTTTCTCTGCGTTGCGGGGCGGTATTATAGGGCGCTGCGCAAGCCTGTCAACAAAAAATAATAGCCAAAAGTACTGTTTGCTGTCTTTTTCACCGATTCGCGCGAGTTTCGAGCAATTCGGGCGAAAAGTCCTTCGCTTTTCGCAAAACCCCGCTGCTTTTTAGCAAAACCAGTGATGCGACCACCCCTAGTTATTGCTAAACTACGCAGCAAAATAACCCGAATGATGCGGAGAATGCAACTAATATGACGGTCGTAACTCGATTTGCCCCAAGCCCAACTGGTTATCTTCACGTTGGTGGCGCGCGTACAGCGCTTTATTCATGGTTGGTAGCCAAGGCTGCTGGCGGAAAATTTGTTCTACGAATTGAAGATACGGATCGCGAACGCTCAACACAGCCTGCGATCGATGCCATTTTAGAAGGTATGGAATGGTTGGGCTTGAACTGGGACGAGGGCCCGTTCTATCAAACTAAACGCTTTGACCGCTATCAGCACTACATCGATAAGTTGCTCGACGAAGACAAAGCCTATAAATGTTATTGTTCGACTGAGCGTCTCGAGAAAATGCGTGACGAGCAGATGGCGCGTGGCGAGAAGCCTCGCTATGACGGCCACTGCCGTGACAATCCGAATGTCGGTGGCGACCGTTATGTCATCCGTTTTCGTAACCCGCAAACGGGCTCTGTGAAGTTCAATGATCACATCCGTGGCCCAATTGAATTTGCCAACACCGAACTCGATGACTTAATCATTGCCCGTAGCGATGGTACGCCGACCTACAATTTCTGTGTGGTGATTGACGATTGGGAAATGAACATCACCCATGTGGTGCGTGGCGAAGACCATATCAACAATACACCTCGGCAAATCAATATTCTCCAAGCCTTGGGTGCACCGGTACCCGAGTACGCGCATGTTTCAATGATTTTGGGTGACGATGGTAAGAAACTCTCCAAGCGTCACGGTGCGGTGAGCGTCATGCAATACCGTGATGACGGTTACTTGCCGCAGGCCGTGCTAAATTATCTGGTACGCCTCGGTTGGTCACACGGCGATCAAGAAATCTTTAGCGTTGATGAAATGATTCGCTTGTTCAAGCTTGACGACGTCAACAAAGCGGCATCTGCGTTTAACACTGAGAAGCTTAACTGGCTTAATCAACATTACATGAAAGCGTTGCCAGTGAGCGAGGTTGCCGAATATCTACAGTGGCACTTTACCGATCAGGCCATCGACGTGAGTAAAGGTCCTGCTTTAGAAAAAATCATTCCGTTGCTGGCAGACCGCGTGAAGACCTTGAAAGAGATGGCGAGTTCAGCACGCTATTTCTATGAAGAATATGAAAACTTTGATGAGGCTGCGGCGAAGAAGCATTTGCGTCCAGTTGCCCGTGAAGCGCTCGAAGCGGTGCAAGACCGCCTCGCGAGTGTAAGCGAGTGGAATGCCGCAAACATCCAAGCGGCGATTCAAGCGACTGCCGATGACCTCGGTGTAGGTATGGGCAAAGTAGGGATGCCATTACGTGTTGCCGCTACCGGCTCTGGGAACTCACCATCACTTGACGTTACTTTAGAACTTCTTGATCAAGAGCAAGTGGTCGGACGCATTGCGCGGGCGATTTCGTTTATTATGGAGCGCGAACAAGCGCAATAATAGGAAAAGACGCAATGCCAAAAGTTCGGCAGCTCATTGCCAACAATAAAGAGTGGGCCAAATTAATGATTGAAGAAGATCCGCAGTTCTTTGCGGATCTTGTGGCGCAACAAAGTCCTGAGTACTTGTGGATAGGGTGTTCGGACAGTCGGGTGCCTGCGAATCAGGTGGTTGGCATGGCGCCGGGTGAGCTCTTCGTCCATCGTAATGTTGCGAATCAGGTTATCCAGACGGACTTCAACTGCCTATCGGTGGTGCAATATGCGGTCGATGCGCTAAAAGTAAAGCATATTCTCGTGGTCGGACATTACGGTTGTGGCGGCGTTCGTGCAGCAACGGAAAATTGCACACACGGCCTCGTTGATCACTGGCTCTATCCTATTAAAGATATTTATCGTGATCACCATTTAGAGCTTGAGGCTCTTGATGAACACGCGCGAATTGACCGTTTGTGCGAGTTGAACGTTATCGAACAGGTTCGTAACTTAGCCAAAACCACGATTATTCAGAATGCATGGGAGCGAGGCCAAGAGCTCGCCATTCACGGGTGGGTGTATAGCTTGGAAGATGGCTTGGTACGAGATATGGAAGTGACGGTACAAGATCGCGAATCACTCGAGCGTATCTATCATTTTGCCGAGTAGGGTGCTTTTGTCATACTTATTAGGCAATCATTGGCGAGCATTTGTGCGAACTGCCTAATTTTTTAGCAAACGATTCAAATTGCCGAAAAAAAGGGTTGACGGTTAGCAACGATTTACCATAGAATTCGCCCCGCTGTCAGGGTACTGGGGCTATAGCTCAGCTGGGAGAGCGCTTGCATGGCATGCAAGAGGTCAGCGGTTCGATCCCGCTTAGCTCCACCACATACACTGGCAGGTTTGGAAGACTGCGTCCCCTTCGTCTAGAGGCCTAGGACACCGCCCTTTCACGGCGGTAACAGGGGTTCGAATCCCCTAGGGGACGCCACTTTCAAAACCGTTGTTCGCTATTCGATGTTCGCCGTTTGATTAAACCAACAGCGAACAGCAAAGAGCAAACATCGCAGTTAGTTTTTTTGTCCGGGGTCCCCTTCGTCTAGAGGCCTAGGACACCGCCCTTTCACGGCGGTAACAGGGGTTCGAATCCCCTAGGGGACGCCAACAATTTAAAAACGTTGTTCGCTATTCGCACGCTCACTGCGTTTGCTCTTCGCTCTTGGTTTAAACCAACAGCAAACAGCAAATAGCAAACATCGCTTTCCAGTAGTCCAGGGTCCCCTTCGTCTAGAGGCCTAGGACACCGCCCTTTCACGGCGGTAACAGGGGTTCGAATCCCCTAGGGGACGCCATATTTCCAAAAACGCTACTCGCTATTCGCACGCTCACTGCGTTCGCTCTTCGTGGTTTGTTTAAACCAACATCAAACAGCAAATAGCAAACATCGCTCTTAGTTTTTAGCCTTTTCCTAGTAATTCTAGAAGATGCGGCTCCATAATGTCCGCAATATCGTCTTGCGCCTCACGATTCGGGTGAATTCCGTCGTTTTGCATCAATTCAGGCTTGACCGCAATCTGTTCCATAAAGAATGGGATCAACAGTGTATCGGTGCTTTCCGTCACGTCTGGAAAAATATCCGCGAACATATCGCTGTAGCGACGGCCGTAGTTCGGCGGAATTCGCACCTGACTCACCGCAACTTTAATGCCTTCCTCTTGCAAGCGCTCAATGATTTGTAACAAATTAGATTTAATCGCCATCGGGGTGAAGCCACGTAAGCCATCATTACCGCCTAATTCAACGAAAACCGCATCGGGTTGGTGGGTTTTGATTACGCCATTGAGGCGATTAAGCGCACCTTGGGTGGTGTCACCGCTAATGCTAGCGTTGACGAGCGTGATAGAGGGGTAGGTCTGCTGCCAACGTTGCTGTAGGATGCCTACCCATGACTCTTTTTGTGACATGCCGTAACCGGCACTCAGGCTATCGCCGAGCACGACCAGTGAGACATTTGCCGAAACTGGACGTATAAGGACAACGACGAACAAAATTAAACCCAATTTAACTAGGAAGTTTTTCATAGATGCTTATTCAAACCACTCAATTAAAGAAAGATGTTGAAACTAGTGAGGGTATTTTACACATTTTACAACCCACTGACCTGCAAATTGCTGCGGGCGAAACCGTTGCCATTGTTGGCGCGTCGGGTTCGGGTAAATCCACACTACTCAGTTTACTTGCAGGCTTGGACCTCGCTAGTGCCGGAAATGTTTCTATAGATAACGTAAATTTGGGCGATTTGGATGAAGAGCAGCGTGCAAAAGTCCGTGCTGACAAGATCGGTTTTATCTTTCAGTCGTTTTTGTTGATTCCAAGTCTTACGGCGCTCGAGAACGTGATGCTTCCTGCTGAACTCGCTGGCAATCGAGATGCGGAGAAGCAGGCGCGTGAGCTGCTAAGTAAGGTAGGTCTGCAAGATCGCTTGACCCATTACCCGAATCAGCTATCAGGTGGTGAACAGCAGCGTGTGGCGATTGCGCGGGCCTTCGTCGGCACGCCCAAAATTTTATTTGCCGATGAACCTACCGGCAACCTTGATGCTGCCACCGGGCAAAAAGTCGAAGATCTATTGTTCCAAATGAACGAAGAGTCAGGCACGACCTTGGTGATGGTGACGCACGACAGTGAGCTCGCGAAGCGCTGCCAGCGCGTATTGCGGATGGACGCAGGGCAGTTATCAGAGGTGGTGCGCGATGTGGCATAAAATCTCGTGGCGTTTGTTAAAGCATGAGTTGCGCCGCGGTGAACTGACCATTATGGCCGCGGCTATCGTGTTATCGGTGACCGCTGTTTTGTCGTTGGCACTATTTACCGATCGGTTACAAGCGGGACTTACCGAGCGTAGCGCTGAGTTTCTTGCCGCCGATCGCGTGCTCAGTTCGCGTCGTGACGTGAGCGAAGACTGGATTGCTCGCGCGCAAGCGGAAGGTCTACAGACCGCGCAGCGAGTGGTGTTTAACTCGATGGCGTTCGCCGGTGAGCAACTGGCGTTGGTCGACGTTAAAGCCGTGAGCGATGGTTATCCATTGCGGGGCGAGTTGCGGGTCGCCGAACAACCCTATGCGCAAGATGCATTAGCTGAAGGGTTGCCTGCTGCGGATGAAGCGTGGGTGGCCGCCGCCTTGTTTCAGGAGCTCCAGCTAGAGATTGGCGATACCATTGAAATAGGCGATAGCGGTTTTATCGTAACGAAAGTGTTGACCTATGAGCCGGATGTTGGCTTTTCGGTCTTTACCGATAGCCCAAATGTCTTGATTAATTATTCTGAGCTTGCGGCAACCGGTTTGATACAGCCGGGCAGTCGCGTGCGTTTTAACGTGCTCTATGCGGGCGAGCCAGCGGCGCTCGATGCCTACGAAGCGTGGTTACGGCCACAGTTGAACGACGACACCCACAATTGGCGGAGTGTCGAGGACGGTGATTCACCGTTAGCGCGCAGTTTACGCCGTGCTGAGCGCTTTATGCTATTGGCAAGTTTGCTTGGTGTAGTGTTAGCGGCAACGGCCGTCGCAGTCGCGGCGCAGCGTTACTGCCAGCGAAACTATGATGTGGTAGCTATCTTCAAAACTATGGGCGCGCAACGCAGCCAGATCCAGAAAATCTTTATTTTGCATTTGCTGTTGTTGACCACTTTTAGTATTGGTATTGGCGTCGCGTTGGGTTGGTTGATTCAAAGCCAAGTCGTTGATTTAGTAGCTCAATATTTTGACGTGAATCTCCCGCCTGGTAGTGGCCGTGGCTATTTGCTAGCCATCGGTACCGGCTTGGTCAGTGCGGTGATGTTTACCTTGTATCCGCTCCTGCGCTTGGTCGGGATTCCGCCTTTGCGGGTGTTAAATCGTCAGCTTACCGGTACTGACCGTCTACGTTGGCTACACTGGGTGGCATCCGGTGGGACGATTTATCTGTTGCTATGGTTGTACAGCCAGCAGTGGCTACTCTCCACCGCATTGTTCGTTGGCGGTGCTTTGGCAGCGGTGTTGCTGCTGGTCGTAGGGCGTTTGTTCATTCGCGCCAGTCGCCAGGCTGGCATGCAGGCGGGAAGTGCGTGGCGTCTTGCCATGGCAGGTTTGCAGCGTCGTGCGCAGGCAAATAGTGTGCAGATGCTGAGCTTTTCGACCGCCATTATGCTGTTGTTACTGGTGCTTGCCTTGCGCCACGAGCTGTTGGCGGATTGGCAGCGTCAGCTCCCTGACGATGCGCCGAATTACTTTCTGATCAATGTTGCTGAGGACGATGTCGAGCAACTGCAACAGCGCTTTGCTGAGCGTGATATTGCCGCTGAAGACATGTATCCGATAGTACCGGGGCGCATGACCGCAGTGAATGGTGTGCCAGTAGTGGATGAGGTCTCCAAAGAAGAGCGTGAAAGCGATGCCGAAGTTCAAGGTGAGCAGCGTGAGGGCTTTGGTCGTGAGTTATCTCTAACCTGGCGCGATACCTTGCCTCCAAATAATGAAATCACCGCAGGTGAGTGGTGGGGCGAGAACGCAGAACCACAAGTTTCTATCGAAAGTGAAGTTGCCGAGCGTATGCGTGTTGGTCTTGGCGATGAGCTGGAGTTCAATATTGGCGGTGAGGTCTTCACAGTGCCAATTACCAGTATCCGCGAAGTGAACTGGGGCTCGTTACAGCCGAACTTCTTCATGATCTTCAACACTTCGACCCTCGAAGAGTTCCCGGCAACCTATATCTCAAGCTTTAACTTACCGCAGGAGCGTAAGTCAGAGCTCTATGAGTTGTTCAAACCCTTCCCTCAGGTCTCTTTGATTGATCTCGATGCTATTATGGACCAGTTGCGAGAAGTCATTGAACAAGTGAGTGTGGCGATTCTCTTTGTGTTGATCTTGGTGATCGTCGCCGGCATTTTGGTGCTGCTGGCCCAAGTACAAGCTTCCTTAGAGGAACGCGAGAAGGAGTTAGTGATTCTACGTACATTAGGTGCGCCGGCGAAGCTTTTGAGTCGCGCAGTGACCTATGAGTTTGTCATTTTGGGCGCAATCAGTGGCTTAATTGCAACTCTAGCGATGGAGCTATCCCTGTATATTTTGCAAACGCAAGTGTTCGAATTAGGGGCGACATTCCATTGGCGCTTCTGGTTAGTGGGTCCGCTTGCCGGCGCAGTAATTGTCGGTTTAATGGGCCGTATCGCGTGTGCTCGACTGATTCGTCGCAATACGGCTCAATTGATTCGTCGTTTAGCTTAGGCGGCTGGGATTTATTCAGGTAGCGCCGCAGAAAGTTGCGGCGCTAGCAACTTCTCCCAAACCTGCTGGCTACGAGGGCGAAATAAGGAAAAGTGTCGAATCGCGTCGACATCAAGATCTTCGGGCGTAACGAAATGGCGGCGTTGTGGTGCCGATGCATAAAAATCGTGCATCGCGGTAATATTTCGCGGCGTGAGCAGCTCGTCATCACTAAACGCCAAGCTAATGATTGGTGTCGACACGCGCGCATAGCGCTTGTAGAGGTCTTCCGCTCCCACCAGATAGTCAGGGTGCAGGCACCATTTACGCCACTGTGCCATCGCACTACGTGGCACATTACCAACAATACCTAGACGCTCACCAGGGAAGTAGCCAACTAGAGGCAATAGCCAGGGCACAATGCCGCGCCACAATACCCATGATTTGTACTTGAGGCTAGGCTTGGTGTCACGCCAGAATCCAGTGCCAGTGGCGACGGTAACCATGCGTTCCACCTCGTCATGACGCTCAAGCATACCGAATAATTGCCCGCCAATGCTGTGGGCGAACCACACTACGGGCACCTTAAAGTTATCTAAGGCGTAATTAAGTACCGTTTGCGCGTCATAACGCGCCCAATCACTGATGCTGCTGTCCACTTGGCGTAAATTACCACCGTGACTGTCGCCAATACCAAAGTAGTCAAAACTGAGCACATGGTAGCCTTGCTGGGCTAACCATTGGCAAAATTCATGGTAGTAGCGTTGCGGGACGGCCATCGCCGGCGCCATGATCACCACTTTTTCCGCGTTATCCGTGGCAAATTGATGAACTCGGATGGACCTTCCTGGGGCGCTTTCGAGGGTAAAGGAGTTACTCAATTTCTTCGCTGTCCTTGTCGCGATCGGTGTGATGCTTAAACATATAAGCGCCGGTAAAGATGGTAAAGACGAGCGTCGCACCCAGCGTACCGAACACTTTGAAGTTAACCCAGACGTCCAGACTCATGCGCTCAGCGATATAGAGGTTTACCGCAGCCAGAGCGAGCGTAAAAATAACCCATGCGTACGTCAGGCGTCGCCAGGCAAAATCGGGGAGGTTGATTTCTTCGCCGAGAAACTGCTGCAGCGGACTGCGCTTTTTCCACCACAGGCCTACAAGTAAAAAGAGCGCGATCGCGACGTAAATAACGCTCACTTTGATCTTAATAAACCATTCATCGTGTAAGAATAAGGTGATGGAGCCGAAAATCAGCACCATCCATAGGATGATCCAGTGGCGTGGGGTAATCACTTCACGCATAAACTTAAGGGCAACGATTTGCAAAACCGTGCCGAGCATCAGTACGCCGGTGGCGAGGAAGATATCGCCCAACAAGTAAAAGACAAAAAACAGCGCAATAGGTAAATATTCAAGTACAAACAGCATGGTGGTTTCCGTTCACATTTTATGTGTCGAGTTTGCCAGAAAAGTTTGTTGACGACTACCAGCAATGTCTACACTTACCTTAAGCAAAGGTAGCTGAACGAGGAAAGATTGCATGAAACTTTTAATCACCGGTGGTACGGGCTTAATTGGTACCGAGCTAATTCAACGCCTTCGCGAGCGATACAGTATTACGGTGTTAAGCCGTCAGCCGAAGCGCGCGATTGAACGGTTTGGTAAAGGTGTGCATGCGCTCTCAAGCCTTAATGAAGTGGAAAATATCGGTGATTTCTACGCTGTCATTAATCTACAAGGCGAAGGTATTGCTGACAAACGTTGGAGTGACAAGCAAAAACTTCGTATTCAGCAAAGTCGCTGGGGTATTACCCGTGAGCTAACCGAACGTATCCAGCAAAGTGAGACGCCGCCGCAGGTATTTATTAGTGGTTCGGCCATTGGCTATTACGGTGATCAAGGCGATAAGGTCATGACCGAAGAGGCGAAGGTTGAGCGGCCCGAGGATTTTGCTCACCAGTTATGCGCCGAATGGGAACGCCTAGCCCTTGCGGCGCAATCCGAGCAGACGCGTGTTTGTGTTGTGCGCACCGGCGTTGTTTTGGCGCGCGAAGGCAGTGCTTTGCAAAAAATGCTTCCGCCGTACCTACTTGGACTCGGTGGGCCGTTGGGCTCGGGCCAGCAGTATTTTTCGTGGGTTCACCTAGAAGATATGGCGCGCTTGCTCGAGTTTCTACTTGAACAAGACAGTTGCCAAGGCGTCTACAATGCGACGGCGCCGGAACCGGTTCGCCAAGAGGAATTCAGTGCGACTATCGCGAAAGTGCTACGCAAGTCGCACTTTATGCGGGTGCCAGCATGGGTAATGAAATTGATGCTGGGTGAAATGTCGCAAATGTTGCTGACTGGCCAGCGGGTGGTGCCGGCCAGGTTGCAACAGGAAGGGTTTGAGTTTAACTATCCGAGCCCTGTAACAGCGCTGCGCGATTGCTTGTTGCCGCCTTCATCGAAGCAACAAAGCGAGTAAGCTCCGCAGTCATCTGGCTGGGGTTATCAAGGTGCTCCGCAATAATATTCACCACTGCGGAGCCACTAATTGCGCCTGCTGCACCGGCTGCGAGCGCAGCTTTAACGTGCTCCGGTTTGGCAATACCGAAGCCAAGCAATGGTGGGGCGCTATTGGCGGCTTTCAAGGCGTCTATGACTGCGGTAGCAGGTCGTTGCATTCCAGTTTCTGCGCCAGTGACGCCGGCGCGACTTAGCAAGTAGACATAGCCTTCACTCAGTTCCGCGATACGCTGCAAGCGTTCGGCGTTAGCATCTGGTGGAGCAATGAAAATGGGTTCAATGCCGTTGGCTTTTGCCGCTGCAATAAAGTTACGACTTTCACGGGCTGGAACGTCCGCAATTAAGACCGAATCAACACCCGCCTCAGCGCAGCGTTGGTAGAATCGTTCGATACCTGAACTGGCTACCAAATTGGCGTAGACCAGCAAGCCAACAGGGATATCTGGATGACGGCTGCGTATTTCGCTGAGCATGGTGAAGCAGTCGGCAATCTTTGTTCCCGAACTAAGCGAACGGATGGCGGCTTTTTGGATAGTCGGGCCATCAGCAACAGGATCGGAAAACGGAAAGCCTAACTCGAGGGCATCGGCACCGCCTGCAACTAGAGCATCGATAATGGCGAGACTTTGCTCTGCGTTTGGGTCGCCTAAGGTGACGAAGGGCACGAAAGCGCCTTGGTCGGCGGCTTCAAGTTTCTTGAACATGGCTTGATAGCGGCTCATGAGCGGTCCTCCGTGGCTTTTTCAGCTTCAGCTTGAGCAGCAAATATGCGGCGTACGTGGTCAATATCTTTATCACCACGGCCGGAGAGATTCAGTAGTAGAATTTCGGGTGCATCGGGTTCCTGCGCACGACGGATGGCGTAGGCGAGGGCATGTGCCGACTCAAGCGCCGGAATAATACCTTCTTTTTCGGCCAACAGTTTAAAGGCATCCAAGGCCTCATCGTCGGTCACAGATTCATAGCGTGCACGGCCAATACTAAGTAAATAAGCGTGCTGCGGACCGACGCCTGGGTAGTCGAGACCGGCGGACACAGAGTAGCTTTCTTCAATTTGCCCTTCATCGGTTTGCATCAGAAATGATTTGCAGCCATGAAGGATCCCAGGTTTACCCGCGCTCAAAGTCGCACCGTGGTGTGCGGTTTTAACACCTTTACCAGCGGGTTCAACGCCTACCAGTGCTACGTCTTTTTCGTCAATAAAGTCTGCGAACATGCCGATGGCATTGGACCCCCCCCCAACACAAGCGATAACTTCATCGGGTAGACGGCCGGCTTGTTCCAGAATTTGACGTTTGGCTTCGGCGCCAATCATGCGGTGGAACTCTCGCACGATAGTCGGGAAAGGGTGCGGACCGGCAGCCGTACCGAGCAGGTAATGCGTGTCATGGTAGCTTGCAGTCCAATCACGCAATGCCTCGTTAACCGCATCCTTTAAGGTGCCGCTACCGGTATCGACAGGCACCACCTTAGCGCCCATGAGCTCCATCCGGAATACGTTTGGCTGTTGGCGTTCGACGTCTTTCTTGCCCATGTAAATGGTGCAATCCAGGTCGAGGAGTGCACAGGCGAGAGCGGTAGCTGTACCGTGCTGGCCGGCCCCCGTTTCGGCAATGATGCGCTGCTTACCCATACGCTTGGCAAGCAGTGCTTGGCCGAGTACCTGGTTCGTTTTATGTGCGCCACCATGTAATAGATCTTCGCGTTTGAGATAGATCTTCGTGCCATTTGGACTGTCGACCGGCAGATTACGGCATAATGAGACCGGCGTCGGGCGACCCAAGTAATTTTTTAATAAATCACTGAATTCCTTTTGAAACTCAGGATCTTTCTGGGCGTCATTAAAAGCTTGTTCGAGCTGATCAAGCGCGGGCAAAAGAATCTCAGGCACAAATTGGCCACCAAATTCACCAAAATAAGCTGGGTTATCACTCATGGTTCGTTTTCCCATACTGTCGAATGTGTTGAAAGAGCTGCAGGATCAAGCCTGCGTCTTTGTCGCCTTTGCTGCGTTCAAGGCGTGAATTAAAGTCAAAACGTGTGAGCCCTGTGGCTTGCGCTGCGGCAAAATTATTCAGCCCTAAGCCACCGGCAAGAATACAGCGCTGGCGTTGTTCTGGCGTCAGCTCACTGAGGAGTTCCCAAGCAAATTCTTGGCCACTACCGCCACGCACGTTGTCGAGTAAGTAGTAATCAGCGCCGAGCGCCGGCAGTTGAAACGGCCGTTCTACTCCCAGTGCGCGCCATATTTCAACGTTCGCTGGCAGTTCTTTGCGCAACTGTGCAAGGTAATCAGCGTCTTCATGGCCATGCAGTTGAACTGCGTGTAAGCCAAGTTCGGTGGCGCTAGCCACAATGTTTGCGAGGGGCTGATCGGCAAAAACACCAACCCACGCCAACTTAGGTTCAGCCGCTACTAATTGCGCCGCCGTTGCCGTGGTCACGGCGCGTGGCGATGAAGGTACGAAAATCAACCCACCATAGGCAGCGCCTGCGGCTCGAGCGACCATGGCGTCCTGCACTTTATTGAGACCACAGACTTTATGTTTGCCGTAAATCAATTCACGGCATGCTTGGTCGATGTTGCTTTGCGCGGTAAGCGCACTGCCAACCAAAAAACCATCAACGAATGGTGCACTGTCGCGTACCTGTTCGTTGCTGCTATAGCCCGACTCAGCTACTAGCAATGCATCGTCCGGTGCGAGCTTGCTGAGTGTTTTGCTACGCTGCGGATCAACACTCAGATCATGTAAGTTACGATTGTTGATGCCGATAATTTTAGCACCCAACTGTTTGGCCCGAGCCATTTCTTCCTCGGTACTGACTTCAGTCAAGATATCGAGTTGCAGTTCGTCAGCAACTGCGGCCAGCACTTGGTATTGCTCGTCATCCAAAATGGATAGCATGAGCAAAATCGCGTCCGCACCAAAGTGCCTTGCCAGCAACACTTGCAAGGGCTCGACAATGAAGTCTTTACACAGGACCGGCACATCCACGCTCGCACTGACCGCGCTCAAATAGGCAAAGTCACCTTGAAAAAAGTCAGGCTCGGTTAATACCGAAATCGCATCGGCGTATCGCGCGTAGGTTTGCGCGATTTGTACTGGATGAAAATCTTCTCGTATTAGACCTTTGGATGGCGACGCTTTTTTACATTCCAGAATAAAGCTACTGCGCGGTTTCGCGAGCGCGTCGGCAAGGCTGCGTGTGCTTGGCGTCAGCCGTGAGCGCAAGGTCGCTTCACTGTACTGTTGTGCCAGTTCAGCTAAGCGTTCGCGCCGCTTAGCGACGATGGTATCAAGAATACTATTAGCCACGGTTAAACTCCTGTAACTGCTGCAAGTGTTGCATGGCTTTGCCACTGCCGAGATGCTCGAGCACGGCATTTGTGGCGTCTTTTAAAGTGTCATGGTGTCCGGCTAGGTAAAGCAACCCAGCGGTGCTAATTGCTACAGCGTCACGTTGCGCAGCTGGTGCTTGGCCCATCAAAATCTTGATTAGCGCAGCGGCGTTGAACTCGGCATCACCTCCACGTAAGTCTCTCACCGGGGCTTGCTCCACGCCAAAGTCAGTCGGACTCAACTCATACTCAAAGAGTTCGTTGTCGCGTAGCTCAACTACCTGTGTGGTGCCATGTAATGCGATTTCATCTAGACCCGAACCATGTACCACCATGGCGCGCTTACAACCCAACAGGCGCAGCGTTTCCGCCAATGGGCGTAACCAAGCAGGGTCATATACACCGAGCTGTTGTACGTCAGGACTGGCAGGGTTAACGAGTGGCCCCAGTAGATTGAACAGTGTACGGGTTTTCAAGGTTTGTCGCACTGGCATGGCGTACCGTATACCAGGGTGATAATGCGGGGCAAATAAGAAACAAAAGTTGAATTGTTCAAGTTGCGCTGCTGCGACTTCCGGATCTTGCGTAACCGATAAGCCAAGACTCTCGAGTACATCGGCGGAACCTGAGCGTGATGACACACTGCGATTACCATGCTTGGCAACAGTTAGGCCCATGCTCGCCGCAACCAGTGCGGCGGTGGTGGAAATATTGATCGTATTGCTTCCATCACCACCGGTACCGCAACTGTCAACGATCAGGCGGTTTGGACGCTGAAAAGGCTTGGCGGCGCGACGCAAGGCGAGCGCCGCTCCGGCCATTTCTTCAGGCTGTTCGCCACGCATTTTCATTGCGGTCAGTAGGGCGGTAATTTGGATCTCATTCAGCTCGCCTTTGACTAAGCGGTCAAATAGCTGTTCTGTGGCCTCAAGTGATAGGCTTTCACCAGCGAGTAGTCGTTTGATAACTTCCATTACTGCGGCTCCGAGGAAAGTAAAAAGTTTACGGTTTGCGTCAGCAACTGCGTGCCGCGCCCGGTTAAAATCGATTCTGGGTGAAATTGAAAGCCCATGGCATGGTGGTCTGGAAAGTAGGCCGCCATCGGAATGGCTTGACCCGCTGCATCAGTGTCGGCTAATACTTGGACTTCAGTCGGCAAGTCGTAGCCCGCTAAACTGTGATAGCGGGCGACCACCAATGGATTAGGCAAATCTGCAAAGATCGCATGTGGTAAACAGCGAATTGCCGAGCTTTTACCATGTAAGGTTTCACCGCAGCGTTGAACACGAGCGCCATAAGTTTCGAGTAGCGCCTGAAAGCCTAAGCAAATACCAAGCAGAGGGTAACGCCCTTTGGCATACGCAATAACCTCCATCAAATTGCCCGCTTGCCGCGGATGACCGGGCCCAGGTGATAAGCAAATTAACTGTGGGCCGCGATAGTTCTCGAGTTCAGTTTGGATGGTTTGCAGGGAAACCGTATTGCGATAAATCTTTAATGGGTAGCCCAATTGACGCAGTTCATCGACGAGGTTGTAGCTAAACGAGTCGATATTATCGATCAGTATAATGCGTGCCATGCTCATGCCTGCGTCTCCGTTTCACTTGAGTACGTTGCTTGGATAGCGGCGATCACAGCGCGCGCTTTATTTTCGGTTTCCGCAATTTCCGCGTCCGCCACAGAGTCGGCGACAACGCCTGCGCCAGCTTGTACATAAGCGATACCTTCTTTTACGAACGCTGAGCGGATAACGATACAGGTGTCCATGTCGCCGCAACCATTCAAGTAACCGACGGCGCCACCATAACTGCCGCGGCGCTGCTGTTCATACGCGCGGATCAAACGGGCCGCGCTCACTTTTGGCGCGCCAACGAGGGTTCCCATATTCATGCAGGCGCGATAGGCATGTAAGGCATCAAAGTTTTCGTCGAGTTGAGCAACCACGCGAGAGACCAAATGCATCACATGGGAGTAGCGATCCACTTGTAGCAAATCGGCGACATAGCGTGTGCCTGGCTGCGCAATACGCGCTAAATCGTTGCGCGCGAGATCGACGAGCATCAGGTGTTCGGCCAATTCTTTCTGGTCGCAGCGCAACTCAAGTTCCAGGCGGCTATCGAGATCTGGGTTAATGCTGCCATCGCTATTTTTGCCACGTGGACGCGTGCCGGCAATGGGGTACAGCTCAACTTGGTTGGTGCGTGCAGTGTACTTTAGCGCTGACTCAGGCGAAGCACCGAACAAAACAAAGTCATCGCTGCGCAGGTAAAACATATAGGGCGAAGGATTATTCGCCTTCAGTTGTTGGTAGGCCGCCAAGCTGTCTGGGCAGGCGAGGCTAAACTGACGTGATGGCACCACCTGAAAAATATCGCCATCTGCAATATGTTCCTGTAATTCAGCAACCCAACGGGCATAAGTCTCGCGACTTGGGCTCGCAGTCACACTTTTGTCTGTCGGCGCCGCGGGTGTCTGTGCAGAAGGCATCGCTGGCAGTTGGCAGTGCGCAGCGATTTCACCCAATTGTGCGGCAATTCGCGGGTAATAATCTGCAGATGCAGGGCCGCTGAGCAAAGTTGCGAGTAACTCTGTAGTTTGCGCTTGATGGTCGATGATCACCAAACTTTCAGCAAGATAGAATTGGTAATCAGGGCAACTATTCGCTGCCGTTGGCACGTCCGGTAACTCTTCCATGCTAGCGATGTAGTCGTAGCCGAACACGCCGCCGACAAACAAAGCAAAATCATGGGCATGGCTGGCGACCAGCGGCTTGAGTTGCTGCTGTAAGATGCGTAAAACTTGTTCGGTACTGGCTTGGCGTAAGCGCTCAACTTCATCGAGTTCATGCGCATCAGCGGGTTGGAATTGACAATTTAGTGTCGCTGCGTCGCGCTGGCATTGTGCGTAGGGTTCGAGTTGTTGTTCCAAAAACGGCAGTAATTGCGCACCATTATCGGTTAACGCCCGTACCTGTACTTCGTATCCGTTGCAGGTGACTTGCAACGACGCTTGTGTCATTAACAGACTCTTCAGGTGCTGTCGCGACTGGATTTCAGCTGAATCAAGCAGCAGTGTATGTGGCTTGTTACCACATAGCGTCGCAAACAGTTGCTGTGTAGTGGCGCTGTAGGGAAGTTGCATGTGCAACGTCTGGTAATAGCCTAATTGATTTTCAAAATGCACGTTGTTGCCCTTTTTTAACTCGTTATTCTGCTAGCTAGTGTGCGGGCAATAAAAAACCCGCTGATGCAGCGGGTTTCTCATGAATCGACGTGTAAACACGCACAGATGCATCGCCCGCTAGTTCGGGAAATGCCACCACCACTGTGCTGATTTCATCGCTTGCGCGAGGTTTAGTGTGTTCATCACGATTCTCAATTAACTTGTCTAACTCTATTTGAGGATTAATTTACGGTGCGACTGTTTCAGTGTCAACCCGGGAATTCAAAAAAATTAGCGAATACTATGTTTCAAAATACGCGACTTCTGTCGTTGCCAATCACGCTCTTTAATTGTGTCACGTTTGTCGTGAGACTTTTTACCTTTCGCTAGATAGATTTCAAGCTTGACCAAGTGGCGTTTCCAATACATCGCAGTCGCGACGATCGCGTAACCTTCGCGTTCACTTGCTCCGATCAACTTGTCTAACTCGCGCTTTTTCAGCAGCAATTTGCGCGTGCGCTCTGGATCGCATACGACGTGCGAGGACGCTGACAATAGCGGCTGAATTTGCGCGCCTAATAGGTAAGCCTCGCCGTCTTTGACGATGACATAGGTGTCCGCAATATTGACCTTTCCGGCGCGGATGCTTTTCACTTCCCAACCTTGCAGGGCAATACCAGCTTCGAATTTGTCTTCCAGGAAATACTCATGGCGCGCTTTTTTATTAAGCGCGATAGTACCTGAATTTGCGGGGGATTTTGCTTTGCTCATGGCGGCTATTATACGCATCCAATATTAAAAGAAAATTCGTTTCTGCAGAGAAACTTCGCGGTCAATTGAGAATGGGTGATCACGCCCTGAATTTACGGTATCATGCGGGCATTTTAACGCAAGGCAAGGAATCGGTATGCCCAGCATTGAACGAAGCGCACTAGTGCCGTACAGCGATGCGCAGATGTATGCGTTGGTCAATGACATCGAAAGTTATCCGCAATTTGTCCCTGGTTGCCGCTCAGCACAGGTGCTTGAGCAAACAGAGCAGACCAAAGTGGCGCGCCTCGATATCAGTAAAGCGGGCGTCGGTAAATCGTTCACGACCCGCAATACCTTGGAACCGTCGAGCCGCATAGGTATGGAACTCGTGGATGGTCCGTTTCGCTACTTGCGCGGTGGCTGGCGCTTCCAGCGTTTAGATGAGAACGCTTGTAAGATTATCCTTGAGCTCGAGTTTGAGTTTGCGAATCGCTTGCTCGGCTTGGCTTTTGGTAATATCTTCAATGAATTGCAAAGTCGCATGGTAGATGCTTTCGTGAAGCGTGCGGAACAGGTGTACGGAACTTCCTAAATGAGCCAAGAGCAAATCCAAATCGAAGTTGCCTATGCAACCCCTGAGCGTCAGCAGATTGTACCTTTGCGGGTGCGCAAGGGTACCTCGGTTGCCGATTGCATCGCGCAATCACAAATTGCTCGGTACTTTCCCGAAATCGATCTAAACGAGCAAAAAGTCGGTATTTGGAGTAAAGCGGTGAAACTAGATCATGAACCGCGCGACGGCGATCGTATCGAGATTTATCGGCCTTTGATAGCCGATCCGAAGGCGATTCGGCGCAAGCGCGCCGAACAAGCGAAAGATGATGGTCGCGCCGATCCGGTAACCGGAGGGCGACGTCGTCGCGCCACGAATGCCGATGGTGAAGACGAGTGAAGCATCACAGCACGAAAAAAGTGAAGTTTTACATTATGCGTCATGGTGAAGCAATGCCAGCGCAGGCCTTACAAGGCGATGCGATTCGTCCGTTAAGCGCCTATGGCGAGCAAGAAGTTATCATGAACGCGCAATGGTTGCGGCACTATCTTGCCGAGCAAGGGGCCGAGCAGCTCGATTGGCTTTTGGTCAGCCCCTACGTTCGCGCGCGGCAAACTGCCGCCATTCTTGCGCAGCAGGTCAAGGTGTCCGAGCAATCTGATTGCGATGACATTACCCCCGAGGGCGATGCCCAACATTTTGCCGACTGGTTGTTTGCGCAACTGCAACAGCGCGGTCGCGGTGTGCAACATGTGGCAATCGTATCGCATATGCCATTCGTGAGTTATTTGGTGGCAGAGTTGGATGCGCGCATGGAGCCGATTTTATTCCCTACGGCGGGTATCGCTGAAATCACGCTCGATGTGGACGGCCTCAAAGGGCGTTTTGAGCGCATGGCCGTGGCTGAACTGGCGTAATTAATTTATTTTGACGAGCGGAGAACAACGTTGACGCACAATTCTGAAAGCGTGGCTCAACAGCTAACAACCATTGAAGATCATTGGCGCTGGGGCATCAGCTGCATGCATGGTGCGGAGGTGTTCTTTGGCCATGGTACCGATAACGCCGATTCTGAGACGCAAGTTTTATTGGCGCATGTGCTGCATCTTGATTTGATGCAATTAGATCGTTTCCGTAAGGCTGTTATGACCGATGCGGAGCGCGAACTATTTTTGCGACTCTTGCAGGAGCGTATCGAAGCGCGTAAACCGGCCGCTTATTTGACCGGGGAAGCTTGGTTTGCAGGCTTACCCTTTAAAGTCGACGAGCGTGTTCTGATCCCGCGCTCACCGATTGCCGAGCTTATAGAAAGCGAATTTCAGCCTTGGCTGACTGAACCGCCGCAGCATATTCTGGACCTCTGCACGGGCAGTGCGTGTATTGCGATTGCTTGTGCGTATGCGTTTCCTGATGCAGAAGTAGATGCGCTTGATATTTCGCCGGACGCCCTTGCGGTGGCGGAAGAAAATATTGCCGCGCATCAGCTTGAACATCGCGTGTTTCCGATGGTGTCAGATCTCTACAGTGCCGTGCCCGAGCAGCGCTATGATTTGATTGTTACCAATCCGCCGTACGTGGATGCAGAAGATATGGCTGATTTACCTGCCGAGTTCCACCATGAGCCTGAATTAGGACTCGCGGCTGGCGAAGATGGCCTTGATTTAGTGCGAACGATTTTGCGTGAAGCACCACAACATCTCACCGAACATGGTATCTTAATTTGCGAAGTCGGTAATTCCATGGTGCACATGATGGAGCTGTATCCCGAGGTACCATTTACTTGGCTGTCGTTTGAGCGCGGCGGGGACGGTGTTTTCCTGCTGACCCGACAGGAATTACTGGAACATCAAGCTAGCTTTTAACCTTTAGATTTTAGGACTTACTATGCCCGGTAACAGTTTTGGCGAACTTTTTCGTGTCACAACTTTTGGTGAGAGCCATGGTGCTGCCATTGGCGCTATCATTGATGGTTGCCCGCCGGGCTTAGAACTCACTGAAGCTGACTTACAACACGAGCTGGATCGCCGCAAACCGGGGCAAAGCCGCTATACCACAGCACGCCGTGAAGCAGATGAAGTGAGAATATTGTCTGGGGTATTTGAAGGGCGTACCACAGGCACGCCCATTGGCTTACTGATTGAGAATACCGATCAGCGCAGCAAAGATTATTCTGCTATCAAAGATCTCTACCGTCCGGGACACGCAGATTACACCTACGATAAAAAATACGGCTTTCGTGACTATCGTGGCGGTGGTCGTTCATCGGCACGCGAGACGGCAATGCGAGTTGCTGCGGGTGCGGTTGCACGTAAGCTGTTAAAGCAAGAATTGGGCATCGAGTTTTATGCGGGTGTGACGCAAATCGGTCCGCACAGCATTGCGCGAGACAGCGCTGATTTCGCTTGGGAGCAAGTTCACCAGAATCCACTGTTTATGCCGAGTGCAAGTGTGGCGGAGACCACAGGTGAGTACCTAAAAGCGCTTTTAAAGCAAGGGGACTCGGTGGGTGCGCGCGTGCGCCTCGAAGTCACCGGTGTGCCAGCCGGGCTAGGTGAGCCAGTATTTGACCGTTTTGACGCCGATCTCGCGAAAGCGCTAATGAGCATCAATGCGGTGAAGGCGGTAAGCATTGGCGATGGCTTTGCCGCCGCAGGGCAATTAGGTAGTGAACATCGCGACGAAATAAGCCCGGAAGGCTTTCTAAGTAATAACGCAGGTGGTGTGTTAGGCGGTATTAGCAGTGGTCAGACGGTGATTGCTGAAGTGGCATTTAAGCCAACCTCGAGCATCACCAAGCCGGGTCAGACCGTCGACCGTTTTAATCAACCGCAAACCGTGGTCACGCGGGGCCGCCATGACCCATGTGTGGGCATTCGTGGCGTACCGATTGTGGAAGCGATGGCAGCCTTAGTGATAGTCGATCACTGGCTGCGACAGCGCGCACAGAATGGTTCATAACAAGTTATAAGAGTATGTGCAGTCACCATTATTCGACGCTCATTGAGCTCTTTCACCAATGTTTTTATCACGAGTTTCGCACTGAGTTGGTTGCTGGCGACGATGAACCGCTTTACCGACCCGCCTCTGACGCGACGGGTACGCATCAAATTATCTTCGCTCACGGTTTCTTCGCCTCGGCGCTGCATGAAATTGCACACTGGTGCATTGCCGGTGAACAACGTCGGCAGTTAGAAGATTATGGCTATTGGTATGAACCCGATGGTCGAAATGCCGCACAACAGGCCCAATTTGAGCAGGTCGAGCGTAAGCCTCAAGCGCTAGAGTGGCTATTCGCGCGTTGTGCAGGCATACCCTTTCAAGTAAGTATCGATAACCTCGGTGGTATTGACGTCGACCGTGCTGCCTTTACTGATGCTGTGCACCAGCAGCTGTGTACGTACTTGGCGAAGGGTGTTCCGCCCCGCGCTGAACGTTTCGCGCGGGCGCTTGCAGCGCATTATCAACAACCGTGGCCACAGCTCGATCTCGTGCGCGCAGAGCGTCTACAAACACGCCAATTGCAGGGGGTTGCATGACAGAGTTTCGTTTAGGCTTAGTGGTGAATCCAGCAGCAGGTTTAGGTGGAAGTGTAGCGCTTAAAGGCAGCGATGGTGCTGAGACGGCCCAAAAGGCGCGCGAACTTGGCGCTGAACCGAAAGCGCCCAAACGCGCCGCACAAGCATTGACTGAACTCAGTAAGCATCAGCTTGCTTGCAAGATCCTCACCGGCGCAGATGGCTTAGGTGAAGAAAGCTGTGCCCAAGCGGGACTGCCTTGTGAAGTGGTCTACACGGGCAATACGCCCAGCACAGCAGAAGATACCAAAGCCACGGTAGCGGCACTGATCGCTGCTGGAGTGGATTTACTATTATTTGCTGGCGGTGATGGTACCGCACGCGATGTTTTCGCTGTGGTGCCTGAAGAACAGCCGGTATTGGGTATTCCCGCAGGGGTGAAAATCCACTCCGGCGTGTACGCGGTGAGCCCGCGTGCGGCCGGAAAAGTGGTCGTGCAAATGCTGCAAGGTCAGTTAACTACGGTAACTCATGCCGATGTCATGGACATTGACGAAACGGCTTTTCGTGCCGGCACCGTGCGCGCTAAGCGCTATGGTGAAATGCTCGTACCCGCCGAGCTACGTTATGTGCAAGCAGTAAAAATGGGCGGTAAAGAGAGTAACGAGCTGGTACTTGCTGATATCGCTGCGGATATTGTCGAGCGTATGGAAGATGATCAGCTTTATATTATGGGTTCGGGCTCGACCGTCGCCGCGGTAATGGAAGAGCTCGGGCTGGAAAACACCTTACTTGGCGTTGACGTGGTTAAAAATGGTGAGCTCCTGGCCCGTGATGTAACCGCGCGGCAATTGGAGCAGATGGTGATCAGCGCAGGTCAGCCAGCGCGTTTAATCGTCACCGTGATTGGTGGTCAGGGCCATATTTTCGGGCGCGGCAATCAACAACTCAGTGCGGCCTTGCTGGCACACTTGCTCGAGACAGAAGGAAAAGAGGCGATTTGGGTCGTGGCAACCAAAGCCAAACTACAACAGCTCGACGGAAAACCTTTGTTAGTCGATACCGGTGATGCCGAAGTCGATGACCAGCTATGTGGCCTGATTCGTGTCACCACCGGTTATCACGACGAAGTTTTTATGCAGGTAGACGCACCCTAAACTTAGAACTGCGAGCGCGGCATATGCACAACGATGCCGTCAAGTTCTTCGGTCATCTCAATTTGACAGCTTAAGCGACTGTTATCTTGCGGGTCGACCGCCATGTCGAGCATATCTTCTTCGCGCTCAGAAGCGGGCGGAAGTTTGTCTTCCCACTCTTTCGGAACGTAAACATGGCACGTCGCACATGACATGACGCCACCACACTCGCCAAGGATGCCATCAATCATATTGTCCACCGCACCTTCCATGAGGTTTTGGCCTACCGGAACTTCTGCTTCAAATTCGCCACCATTGGCATCGATATAGATTACTTTTGGCATGAAAACTCCTTGCTGCCGATCATTTTGCGGCGATTCTACCATAATTCTAGAGCATATTGACCGAGCAATTTTGCGCACTTTCAGGTACACTAGCGCAATTTTTTAACGTGCTTAAATACTGCAAAAAGAGTGGGGGAATGACCTGTGAGTGGATTCCAATCTGTATTGGAAAAGCTTTTCAAGATTAGGGCTCAAGGGAGTTCAGTGAAAGCCGAGGTGATCGGTGGTGTCACCACCTTTCTGACCATGGCTTACATCATTTTCGTAAACCCTTCTATTTTAAGCCAAGCGGGTATGGATCAAGGTGCGGTCTTTGTCGCAACCTGTCTTGCCGCTGCGATTGGTTGCTTGATCATGGGCCTCTGGGCCAATTATCCGGTAGCTCTAGCGCCCGGCATGGGGCTCAATGCTTTTTTCACTTACAGCGTCGTGCTTGGTATGGGTTACACCTGGCAGGCGGCCCTTGGCGCCGTGTTCTTTTCTGGCATTTTATTCTTTTTATTGTCAGCGCTGCGTATCCGCTCGTGGATCATCAACTCGATTCCAGCGACCTTACGCCTTGCGATTGCTGCTGGCATCGGTGCTTTCTTGGCGCTTATCGGTCTACAAAACGCCAATATAATCGTTGCGCATGAGGCAACGTTGGTGACGCTGGGCGATATGTCGCAGCTGTCGGTGTTGCTTGCCGGGCTGGGCTTCTTCCTGATCATTGGCTTGGTGGCACGTCAAATACAAGGCGCCGCGCTCATAAGTATTTTGCTAATCACCTTTATCGGTTGGTTACTCGGTGACGTCACCTATACTGGAATTGTCGCGACACCTCCTAGCTTAGCGCCGACCTTTATGCAACTCGATATCGCGGGTGCATTTGATGTCGCCATGTTGAGTGTCATCTTTGCGTTCTTGTTTGTTGATTTGTTTGATACCTCGGGCACGCTTATGGCGGTTGCGCAACGCGCCGGAATGACGGACAAGAATGGTAAGTTACCAGGTTTAGAAAAAGCTCTTATGGCCGATTCAACCGCATCCGTGGCCGGCTCAATGCTGGGTACTTCGACCACCACTAGTTATATCGAGTCAGCATCAGGGGTCGCTTCAGGCGGTAAGACCGGACTCACCGCAGTTGTGGTGGGTGTGCTGTTTGTTTTGGCTATCTTCTTTGCACCGCTAGCCGGCATGGTGCCGGCATACGCGACCGCAGGAGCGATTATTTACGTTTCAGTGCTGATGCTCTTTACCTTACGCTCAGTCGACTGGGACGACGTTACCGAAGCGGCTCCGGTCGCAGTGGTGTTGCTTATGACGCCGCTAACCTATTCAATCGCCGATGGTATCGCGCTTGGCTTCATCAGTTACGTTGTCGTAAAAGCGCTAGGTGGGCGTTATAAAGAATTAAATTGGAGTGTTGCTGTATTAGCAGCATTGTTTGTCGCAAAATTCATTTGGTTGGGGTAAGACATCATGGGATGGCATACAAATCGCGAATTTTTCGTATCTTGGGAAGAGTTACATCGAGCTACTAAAGAGTTGGCACGCCGCCAACTACCAGCTGAGCAATGGCAAGGTATTATCGCAGTGAGCCGTGGTGGCTTAGTGCCGGCTGCTATCGTCGCACGAGAACTGAATGTCCGCTTAGTAGAGAGCGTCTGTGTAAGTTCATATGACCACGACAGTCAGCGTGACAGTGTGACCTTATTAAAAGATGTCAGTTGTACCGACGACGGCGAAGGCTTTTTGGTGATCGATGACTTAGTCGATACCGGTAACACGCTGAAGTTTCTGCGCGAGCGCTTACCGAAAGCGAAGTTCATTACGGTCTATGCGAAGCCTGCGGGTATGGACTTGGTTGACGATTATGTGGCAGATCTCGAACAGGAAACGTGGATTCACTTTCCGTGGGATATGCATTTGCACTACGTTGAGCCGCTCGCCGGTCAAGAAAGCTAAAAAAAAGCCTCGCTTCGGCGAGGCTTTTTCGTTGTTTGATGTTCGCTGTTTGTTCTTTGTTGAAACAAACATCAAACAGCGAATAGCGAATAGCGCATTTAGTCTTTGAGGGCCTTTTGGACTGTGGCGACAGCTTCGCTGATGGCGACTTTAGTTTTTTCGCCTGAACGACGGTTTTTGTATTCGACCGCTTGCTCGTCAAGGTTGCGTTCACCGATAACGATTTGATGGGGGACACCGATCAATTCCATATCTGCAAACATAACGCCAGGGCGCTCTTTGCGGTCATCGAACAAGACATCTACACCGGCAGCTTTTAGCTCGCTATAGAGCTGCTCAGCTGTTTCTTGCACGCGCACTGACTTGTGCATGTTCATTGGTACGATAGCAACTTGGAACGGCGCTAAGGCTGCCGGCCAGGTAATGCCGAACTTGTCGTGATTTTGCTCAATTGCTGCGGCGACAATACGTGAAACGCCGATGCCGTAGCAGCCCATCATTAAGTTCTCGTGTTTGCCGCTTTCGGTGAGGACACCGACTTTCATGGCGTCTGAATACTTCTTGCCGAGCTGGAAAATATGTCCGACTTCGATACCACGTTTGATTTGCAACGTACCTTGACCGCAAGGACTGGCATCGCCTTCGACCACGTTACGTAAATCAGCAACGGTTGGCATTGGAACATCGCGTTCCCAATTAATATTGAAGAAGTGGAAGCCATCTTCGTTAGCGCCTGCACCGAAGTCCGCCATGACCGCCACACTGCGATCGATAACCAGTTCGAGCGGTAAGTCGACCGGACCGAGAGAGCCTGGACCTGCGCCGATGGCTGCACGGATTTCCTCTTCACTGGCGAATTCGAGTGGACTTGCCACCTGTTCAAGTTTCGCTGCTTTGATTTCGTTTAAGCTGTGGTCGCCTCGAACCATAAGCGCAACCAGTTTACCTTCATCAGCGCCGTGCACGATCAGCGTTTTGACCGTTTGCGTGATCGGTAGCTTGAACTGCTCTACTAAAGCTTCGATGGTTTTAGCATTGGGCGTCGCGACTTTTTCCATCGCTGCGCTTGGCGCTGGACGGTCAGTGGCAGGGGCTAACGCTTCTGCCAATTCAACGTTCGCAGCATAATCAGAGCTATCTGAGAAAGCGATATCGTCTTCGCCTGAATCGGCTAGTACATGGAATTCATGTGATGAGCTACCGCCAATCGATCCTGTGTCAGCAATGACTGGGCGGTAATCCAAACCTAAGCGCTCGAAAACGCGGCAGTACGCCGCATGCATGGCGTCATAAGTCTCTTGCAGGCTGGCTTGATCGAGATGAAACGAATATGCATCCTTCATGATGAATTCGCGGGCGCGCATGGCGCCAAAGCGTGGGCGGATCTCATCACGGAATTTGGTTTGAATTTGGAATAGGTTCAACGGCAGTTGCTTATAGCTGTTCACTTCTTTGCGAACCAGCTCTGAGATAACTTCTTCGTGGGTTGGGCCTAAGACGAAGTCTCGTTGGTTGCGATCTTTGAGGCGCAGCAGTTCAGGGCCGTAATCTTCCCAACGTCCAGACTCTTCCCAAAGATCTGCGGGCTGCACCATCGGCATCAGCACTTCAAGCGCCCCAGCACGCTCCATTTCTTCACGTACGACAGCTTCGACCTTACGCAAAACGCGCAAGCCGGTGGGCGTCCAAGTGTAAAGACCTGCTGCGACTTTGCGGATCATGCCCGCGCGCAACATAAGCTGATGACTGATAACTTCGGCGTCGGCAGGCGTTTCTTTGAGCGTGCCAAGAAGATAATGACTGGTGCGCATGATATCCCTTTTCGATTCGTTTAATTGCTGAGGATTCTACCAGCAGCGGGGCTTGGTCAAAAGTCTTTCGTGATGTTTAAAACGATGTTTTGTTGATCTTCGACTCGCCATTGAATATTGAGATCATAAAGTTGCATGCCGTAGATTTGCTCAGATGGCTTGCCACGTTTGTAAGCTGGACGCGGATCTTGCGCGAGTACCTGGCAAATCAATAGCTCTAATTGAGGATAGTTTGGCGTTAATTGCTGTAGTTGCTGTTCAGCTTGTGCGTCGAAACTTACATTTAGCGCCTTATCTGGGGCTGTTGCCGCGTAACCGCCTTGGGCCTCGGGAATCGCATCTGCATAAGGCAGGTAGGGTTTGATATCGATGACGGGGGTACCATTGACCCAGTCGCCACCACGCACCACCAGTGTTGTTTTGTTTCCTTGCTCTATGACCTCAACGAGCTCGACCACGGACATACCTATCCCATTGGGTCTGAAGGTCGAACGGCTGGCAAAGACACCAACCTTGCTGTTGCCACCTAAACGGGGAGGACGCACCAACGGCTGCCAACCCTGGGAGAGATTTTCATGAAATAGGAACAACACCCAAATATGACTAAACCCACTCAGGCCACGAACCGTGTTGGCGTCATAGCCTGCATGCAATTCGATGTGAGCCTGTGCAGCGGTCACTAAACCCGGTTGTCGCGGTATCGCAAACTTTTGCGCGTAGGGCGAGTGAATGGTCCCGATGGCTTCAATGCTGTGGCTCATGATCGTAGGGCTATTAGGGTCGATGAAAACGTTGGTGAATTTCATCATATTTTTGTGAGTTTGGCGAATTGCTTAGCTGTCAGTAGCGCCAAAAGAATGACGTTGAAATAACTAACTAACTGAAAAATAAATATAAAAATAAGTTGGCATGGTATCTGCATTGTAATCTACGAAGTTTAATTTTCTTGATGCTGTCAACTATTACAACATCGCCAGCGTCTAAAGTTTCGTAGCGAGCAATACAAATTGCTAAATGTGGGAGAATAACAATGACACGCCAACAAACAGTTTGGTTTTCCGCTTTATTTTTAATTGCGTCGGTAACTGCTTTAAGTCTGCCGTTTGCGAGCACCGCGAATGCCAATGAGCGAACGTTTCATGCAACGTATCAAGTGACCTCAGACACGCGAGTCGATCTAGAAACAGGTGTTGGTACCGTGCGTTTTGAACGTGCCGAAGGCAACGAGCTTGAAGTAAAACTGGTTGCGGAAGAGGGTGACTCGGGATTCTTTAGCGGCGGTAATTTAGATGCGGTGGAACTAACGGCAGAACAAAATGGCGATACGCTTCGTCTTCGTGTTCCAGAGCAAGACGATATTGAATTGAACTGGGTTCTCTATTTACCACAAGTTGCTGAAGTTGATCTCGATTTAGGAGTCGGTGAGATAAGTGGCGAAATGTACGCTGCAGATTTTCAAGTTGATTTGGGTGTTGGCGCGGTGGATTTAGCCATTTACGGTGACATCGCGGATGTTAAAACGGATGTTGGTATTGGTGAGGTAGATATTCGTGGCGGTGATAATAGTAATAACGAACGCCACTTTATTAGCGCCTCAGGTCGTGCCTCAGGAAAAGGCGAAGCACGTATCAATATTGATGCAGGTATTGGTGAAGTAAAAATTACTCTGCATGATTAATTAAGAATGAATTGACGAAGAGAGAAAGCAAAAGCCCCTTCAATTAAGGGGCTTTTTTTTATCTAGATGAGGTAGTCATCTAAGCTTTTGCCTTGGGCTAATGCCTCTTTTAAGGCATTCGGCATACGGCCTTGTCCAGTCCACGTTTTACGTTCGCCATTGGCATCAACTATGGCATATTTAGCCGGCTTGGGTGCGCGCTTACGTTTGGGTTTTGAAGTAGTCTTAACTTCACCTTCCAAAAGTTCTGCAGCATCAATACCAGCGGCTGCCATCGCTTCACGAAGCTCTTTTATTTTACGTTGCTTCTCTGCTTCAAGCTTTTGTAATTCAGCTTCTTCTTCGCGGCGGTCAGCAATAACCTTCGCTAACTTTTGTTCGACTTCTTCTAATTCTTGAATAGATAGTTCCTTTACCGCAGCTTTAAGACGACGTCCGTGCGTCAGGATATCTAAAAAGTCACTCATTGTTTTTTAGTCCAAAGTTATTAAAAGGATTTCTATTAAATAAAAAATAAACGCCGACGACAATCTTATTTTGTCGTCGGCGATATCTTACAATTATTGAGACGGGAGATTCACCGTATTTACATATTTGGATAATTCGGTCCGCCAGTGCCCTCAGGTGTTACCCAAGTAATATTTTGGCTTGGATCTTTAATGTCACAAGTTTTGCAATGAATACAGTTTTGCGCATTGATTTTAAAGACAGCTTTGCCGTCCTCTTCAACAACTTCATAAACGCCTGCAGGGCAATAACGCTGCGCTGGTTCCGCATAGTCAGGTAAATTAACCGTAAGAGGAATATCTGCGTCTTTAAGTTTTAAGTGACATGGCTGATCTTCTTCATGGTTGGTATTTGACAAATACACCGAAGAAAGACGATCGAAAGTTAATTTATTATCAGGCTTCGGATAATCAATCGGTGAATAAGAACTTGCTTTACCGAGGCTCGCATAATCCGCAGTTTCATCTTTAATGGTAAAAGGTAATTTACCGCCGAAGAAGTTTTGATCGAGAGTGTTATATGCGCCGCCCATCCATGTACCGAATTTATGGATCGCAGGGCCAAAGTTGCGTGAACGATAAAGTTCATCATACAGCCATGAATCTTTAAATTTATCAGTAAAGCTATTGAGTTCCGTTTGAGCTTGTTCAGCACTTAGGGCTTCGTGGATGGATTCTGCTGCCAACATACCTGACTTCATTGCGGTATGATTGCCTTTAATTTTGGCAAAGTTTAATGTGCCTGCATTACAACCAACGAGCATACCGCCTGGCATCGTCATTTTCGGTAACGAATAAAAACCACCTTTGGCAATGGCACGCGCACCATAGGTGACACGTTTCGCATCTTTCAATACTTTGGCAATTTCGGGATGCGTTTTGAAGCGCTGGAACTCCTGGAATGGATTCAGGTAAGGGTTGGCATAGTTTAGATCAACAATCAGCCCCACATAAACTTGCCCATCTTCGGCGTGATACAAGTAACCGCCACCGGTTGCGTCATTATTCAGCGGCCAGCCAGTGCTGTGTACCACTAAACCCGGCTGGTGCTGTTCTGCTGGCACATCCCAGATTTCTTTAAAGCCTATCGCGTAGTGTTGGGGGGAAGCGTCTTGGTTAAGTTTGAATTCGTCCTGTAGACGCTTGCCTAAATGCCCGCGGCAGCCTTCAGCAAAAACAGTGTACTTGGCGCGTAATTCCATACCAGGCTCAAAACTATCTTTTTCTTCGCCTGTTGCAGATAGGCCCATATCGCCGGTAATCACACCAGCAACTTTGCCGTCTTCGATAATGACGTCGGCAGCCGGAAAGCCAGGAAAGATTTCCACGCCTAATGCTTCGGCCTGCTCCGCTAGCCAGCGGCAGACATTTCCCATGCTGGTAATGAAGTTACCTTCATTATGAAAGGTTTTCGGAACCATGAAATTAGGTAAACGACGTGCCGATTCAGCGTTATTGAAATAAAAAATATGGTCTTCAGTAACAGGTGTTGATAACGGCGCGCCTAATTCTTTCCAATTCGGCAAGAGTTCGTCCAATGCACGCGTCTCGAAAACCGCTCCTGATAAGATGTGAGCACCGACCTCAGAGCCTTTTTCTACGACGCAAATCATACGTTCCTGCTCTTGCTCTTGTGCCAGTTGAGCGAGCCGGATAGCGGTCGCGAGTCCGGCAGGACCAGCTCCGACGATAACGACATCAAATTCCATACTTTCGCGTTGCATAATGGACTCCTATAAAGACGCTAGTGGCGGTTGCGAGCCTGAGAAAGGGCTCTGCAATAACGGGCCTAGTTGTTCTGCTGTAAGCACTGTAGCAAGTAAATTGCCTTGCGCTAAATAACAGTTTCGTTGTTTCAAAAAGTCGATTTGCTGATGGTTTTCAACGGCCACAGCAATGACCTGACAATGTGAATTTTGTGCGAGACGAATGATGCTTTCAACCAGCTCTGTCTGTACCGGCTCGTTGGGAATGTCGGCAACGAGTTCAGGTGCAATTTTTATCGCATGCGGACTACAAAAGCGCATGGCTTGCAGTAATTGATGACTCACGCCCAGAAGATTAACACAAAGGCGTACGCCGAGCTTTTTAAACTGCATAAGGGTTTCGTGGTGATGGTCACAAAGCTGCAGAAAAGCTGCCGCATCAATATCGAGTTGAATATCATCGGGTGCCAATTGCGCGCGCTTGATGTGTTGCTCTAACAATTTTGGTAGTTCGGGCATGGTCAACTGACGTAATGAAAAATTAAGCCCCATGCTTAGCGGTTCAATACCTGCTTGATGCCAGCGCTTGAGTTGTTGACAGGCGCTGCGGATGACAAACTCGGTCAGCGAAAAGATCAGCCCTGTTTGTTCCATCAGATTGAGGAATTGACGGGGCTCAATAACGTCTCCCTGTGCGGTACGCCAGCGTAATAAGCCCTCAACACTCTCAGCGCGATGACTGCGCAACTGAATGATTGGCTGATAATTTAGCTCTAACTCGTGCTTCTCTAATGCGACACGCAAGGCATGCAGGCGTTCACGGCGCTCGCTTAACTCAAAGCGTTCTTCCGGCTGGTAATGCTCAATACCAAAATAGCCTTGCAGTTTGGCGTTGTAGAGTGCCGCATCGGCGTTATGGAATAATGTTTCGAGCTGGTAATTAGCATCTTTAGCGGAGGCGATCCCTATGGATGCCGAACAGTAGATTTCGTGGTCATCGATAAATAACTGAGGACTGATTGCTTCGCGTATCGAGCGGGCGAGGGCATCGACTGAGTTACCAGGCTCCTGAGCACTTTGTACGGCAACGAAAGTATCAATCGTAGTGCGTGCTAAATAGACAGCATCGGGTAAAGCTTTGTTGATTCGCAAGGCGATCCGCTGGATTATTTCGTCGCCCACCGGATGACCGAGTGCATGGTTTAGTTCGCGCAGTGAATCAATACTGATAACCAATAAATGTAAATCGTGCTGCTCGTTAGCTGTACTTTCAAGTTGCTGCAGTAAGTAATTCTTCAAGCCATTCTTATTAGGTAACTCTGTTTGTGCATCATGGTCAGACAGAAATACCAGCTTGGCTTCAGTTGCATGCATATTTTTTAAGCGCTTGCGTAATTGCTTAACTTCTTTTTGCTGTTCGCTCACGGTTTTATGTAAGCGCAGAGAGCGCCAACCGAGCACAAGACCGCCAGCGGTTAAAAGCAAGCCACCGAAGAAGACTAATTGCGCACTGGCCGAATACATTTCGCTGAGTTTTTCTGGCGTCGGCCACAGTTCAAGTGTCCAGCGGTTTGTGGTGAACGAAAGTGGACGTTCCACCAACCATTCATCACGTAAGTCGTCGTTGCCAGCAAATCGGTAGATGCTTTGTTCATTCAGTTTAACTGCGACTTGATAGCCTTCCGTAATTTGCTGTCGAATTAACTGATCGATGAGTTTGTGAATGTTGACGACAATAACCAAATAGTGCGTGGCGCTTGCGCTTTCGAACGGCATAGCGACGAGAATGTCGCTTGCGCTACTGGCAAATTCTTCGTCTAGCAAACTTTGTGCATGTGGAATTTGAGACATGTCGGTGGCGGCTTGAGCAAGCGCACTGTTGGCAAAATTTTGCTTGGCAAGCGGTTGTTCTTCACTGCGGAATCGTTCAAAACGCTTATTGAATTCACTATCCAAGACCAGAATACGCTGTAACGAAGGGTAAAAGAGGAAGAGTGATGAAGCTTCGCTATCAAGCTGCTCACTGAAGCTAAGGTCGTCCGTATCTAACCGTCGAGCCGTCCACTCGGTCGCAAAAGTGTAATTGAGCATAACATGACGCAGCTGATATTGAATTTGACGGCTGTCGTCATGCAAGCGTTGGCGGATGGTCTGCTCTTCGGCCAGCAGAATGAAACGCGTTGACACCAGCGTCAGCACACAGCCGAGCAAAAGGATCAACAATAATCGACGTATCAATCGCCAACGCGTTTGCATTATCTTCGCTACTCCTGCAGCTCAGGGCGCTCTGCGAATTCTTGCAGCGCTTCTGGGTTTGCTAGAGCATCGGTGTTTTTTACCTGTTCACCGTGAATCACCTGACGGACGGCGAGCTCAACGATCTTGCCACTAATCGTGCGCGGAATATCGTGCACTTGGGCGATGACAGCAGGCACATGTCGTGGCGTTGCATTGGCGCGAATAATAGTTCGAATTTGCTGTTGTAACTCTTGGTCTAGCTCAAGTCCTTCACGCAAGCGTACGAAAAGTACAACGCGTTCGTCATCCTGCCAGCGCTGGCCAACAGCGATACTCTCGAGTACCTCATCAATTTTCTCAACCTGACGATAGATCTCGGCCGTACCGATACGCACTCCGCCAGGATTGAGCACTGCGTCTGAACGTCCGTAGATGATCACCCCGTCATGGTCGGTGAGTTCGGCATAATCACCGTGCGCCCAAGTGTTATCAAAGCGCGCGAAATAGGCGTTAAAGTAACGTTCACCACTTTCGTCATGCCAAAACCCAATAGGCATGCAGGGAAAGCTATTGCGGCAGACGAGTTCGCCTTTTTGGTTGCGTACGGCCTCACCGGCTTCATTGAAGATTTGTACATCGAGCCCAAGCCCTCTGCATTGCAGCTCACCGCGATAAACGGGCAGGATAGGGCAGCCTAAGGCAAAACAAGAAACAATGTCGGTACCGCCGGAGATCGATGACAAACAAATATCTGTCTTAATGTCACGGTAGACATAGTCGAAGCTTTCCGGTGCCAGCACTGAGCCAGTGGTCAAAATGGCGCGAAGATCGTCGAGTTGATGACTCTTACCCGGCTTACACTCCGCTTTTTCAAGCGCTGAGAGGTATTTCGCGCTGGTACCAAATACACTGATCGCTTCTTGATCAGCAATATCCCAAAGTACACTCGGTGCTGGATAAAACGGGGAGCCATCAAACAGCACGAGGGTTGCACCTTGTGCGAGGCCAGAAACCAGCCAGTTCCACATCATCCAGCCGCAAGTAGTGAAATAAAAGAACACATCGTCGCGTTTCAAATCGGTGTGTAAGGCATGTTCTTTTAGATGTTGGAGTAGCGTTCCACCCGCACCATGGACGATACATTTGGGGACACCTGTGGTGCCTGAGCTGAACATGATATACAGCGGATGATTAAAATCGGTCTGCACAAAAGTTAATTCGGGCACTTCATGATGCGCAGCCACAATCGAATGCCAATCGGCACTTGCCTCAGGAAGTGACTGTTCCAGTTCCGCAAATGCAACGAAAATCGTGTGTTCTAGCGTGGGCAACTGTGCTCTGATAGCTTTGGTTTTCTCACTAATATCGAGCGTTTTGCCGTTGTAGAAGTAACCGTCAACGGTCAGCAAAACTTTCGGTTCAATTTGACCGAAGCGGTCGAGGACACCTTGCACCCCGAAGTCAGGCGAACAAGACGACCAGATGGCACCCAAGCTGGTGGTGGCAAGCATGGCAATAATGGTTTCGCAGCAATTCGGCATCATTGCCGCAACGCGATCACCTTTCGTTACACCTAATTTGCGCAGATGCGCCGCAACGAGCGCGACTTGGCGATGTAACTCTTGGTAACTCAATGCTTGGCGCGTGCCATTTTCTCCGCGGAACACTAAAGCAATGCGCTCGTCGTTATAACGCATGAGGTTTTCCGCGAAATTCAGCGTGGCTTCAGGGAACCACTGAGCACCCGGTAACTTGTCTTGGTCGGCGACTACCTGCGAACCTGGTTTGCCGATAACACCGAGGTAGTCCCAAGCATAACGCCAAAAGTCAGCACTGTGTTGCACAGACCACGAATGGAGGTCGTGATAGTTAGCAAGCGCTAAATCTTTGTCTTGATTCAAGCACTGCATAAAATGTGTCATGCGGGCATTGGCAATGGTATCCGCTGAAGGTTGCCACAGCATTTTCGTTGTCATTATCTGGCCCCCAATAATTAATTTGTGTGTTTTGCGATTTCCGCTAAGGCGACATTAGAACGGGGTTGTTGCCCTAAAGCGTCGCAAATGTCTTGCCCAGCGGCGATGAGTTTTGCTAAGTCGATACCGGTATTAAAGCCCATACCATGCAGCATATAAATGACATCTTCACTGGCGACGTTACCACTCGCACCTTTTGCGTAAGGACAGCCGCCTAAACCGGCCACCGCGCTATCGATAGTGCGCACGCCCAATGGTAAGCAGCTGGCGATATTTGCGAGTGCTTGGCCATAGGTGTTGTGGAAGTGCAGGGCGAGCTTTTCCATCGGAACTTTGCTGGCGACCGCCTCGAGCATGCGCTGCGCTTTACTTGGCGTACCGACACCGATAGTGTCGCCCAAGGACACTTCATAGCAGCCCATTTGATAGAGCTTCTCGGCCACCCAAGCAACCTGTTCGGGCGCGATCTCGCCGTCATACGGACAGCCTAAGACGCAGCTGACATAGCCACGGACCTTGAGGTTTGCTTGGCTTGCCGCTTCGAGTACTGGGGCGAAGCGCTCGAGGCTCTCGGCAATACTGCAATTGATGTTCTTTTGGCTGAAGCCTTCGGAGGCAGCACCAAAGATGGCGACTTCGTCAGCACCCGCGGCTAGCGCAGCTTCAAAGCCTTTCAAATTGGGTGTCAGAGCCGCATAGGTTACCCCGGCATGGCGCTCGATTCCAGCAAACACTTCGCTGCTATCTGCCATTTGCGGGACCCACTTCGGACTGACGAAAGATCCCGTTTCGATGTAGCCAACGCCTGCTCGTGCGAGGTTATCGACTAACTGGATTTTGGCGGCAGTGGTGACGGCCTGCTCATTCTGCAAGCCATCGCGTGGACCCACCTCAACGATTTTAATGTCTGGAGCTGTTAGATCTTGGCTCATGCGTCGGACTCGTCTGCTTTGATACTGACTAACTCGGCACCATCGCTAACCAAGTCACCGGCTGCGTAGAACACTTGTTCGACTTCGCCGGCATGGCTGGCACGAATGGTGTATTCCATTTTCATTGCTTCCATAATCACCACCGCTTGCTCGGCTGCCACGGTATCCCCTGGCTGCACCAAGACCTCGACAATGGTGCCGTTCATCGGCGCATTCATGGAACCGGCAGCGCTATCTTGTACCAAGGTATCTGCGACTAAGTGGCGGGCAAAGCGCACGCTAAGCTCACTCGAGAAGACCGTGATGTCGTGTTCAGTGTGCATTACATAAACACTGTAGCGATGGCCGTCTTTACTAACTTGCAGTTCATCGCCGTGCAACTCCGCTTGCCAACAACTGTCATTGTAGTTGCTTTGCCAACCGCTCGCCGTAGCGGTGAGCGTAACCGCATAATCTTCGTCATTATGCTGGAGCTGGAGGCCAAATTGTGCCGGCTGATTCAGGCGGAAATTTCGTGCATGACGCCACACATCTGCTGCTGAGCTTTGCTCAATCAAGTTTTCTGCCAGTGTAGCCAACACTGCATAATCCTCAATCACCTGTGCTGCAGGCTGCTGGAAGAGGGCATCGTGGTGCTTTTCGATAAAGCGCGTGGTTAATTCAGCCCGTTGGAAATCTTTGTGGCGAGCAATAGCACGCAGAAAATCAATATTCGTGCGAACCCCGGCAATACGGTAATCGTCCAAAGCTTGCAACAAACGGCGTAACGCAATCGTGCGGTCTTCGCCCCAGACCACCAGCTTCGCAATCATCGGGTCATAGAAGGCACTGACTTCGTCACCTTCAACTACGCCACTGTCGATGCGGACAAAGGCAGAGTCTGCTGGTGTGCGTAAATGATGCAAAACGCCGGTACTCGGAAGAAAGTCATTGGCCGGGTCTTCGGCATAAATACGTGCTTCAAAGGCATGTCCGTGCAGGGTGATCTGGTCTTGCGCAAGTGGCAAGGTTTCGCCGCTGGCGACCCGTAACTGCCATTCAACCAGGTCCTGACCGGTCACCATCTCGGTGACGGGGTGCTCAACTTGAAGCCGCGTGTTCATTTCCATAAAGTAGAAACTGTTGTCGGTGTCGAGCAAGAACTCCACTGTGCCCGCACCCACATAATCAATCGCCTGGGCAGCACGCACGGCGGCTTCACCCATGGCTTTCCGAGTGCGTTCACTGAGGGCAGGGGCCGGCGCTTCTTCAATCACTTTTTGGTGACGACGCTGCACCGAGCAATCACGTTCGGCAAGATAGACGGCGTTACCGTGCTCGTCACAGAACACTTGGATCTCAACGTGACGCGGGCGGGTGATAAACTTTTCCACCAACATTTTATCGTTGCCAAATGAGGCTTTTGCTTCACGTTTGGCCGACTGCAATGCTTCATCGAAATCTTGCGCTTTTTCGACGACACGCATCCCTTTACCGCCACCACCGTAAGCTGCTTTGAGTAGCACCGGATAACCAATAGCATCGGCTTCGTCTTTCAGCTTTTTAACGCTTTGCTCATTGCCATGATAACCAGGGACCAAAGGTACATCGGCTTCGCTCATGATGGATTTGGCGGCACTCTTTGAGCCCATGGCAGCAATCGCACTGGTCGGCGGGCCAACAAAGATAATGTTGTTGGCGGCACAAGCATCTGCGAAGGTTTCATTTTCTGACAAAAAGCCATAGCCAGGGTGAATGGCATCGGCACCAGTTTGTTTTGCCGCGTTGATGATCTTATCAATCACCAAATAGCTTTCGGCGCTAGCTGCCGGGCCTATAAAAATACTCTCGTCGGCCTGTTGCACATGTTGTGCATGGCGGTCCGCTGCTGAATAAACAGCAACGGTCGTGATGCCCATTGCGCGCGCTGTGCGGATGATACGACAAGCAATTTCACCACGGTTGGCGATTAGCAATTTGTTGATCATTGCGGATCCTTTTTCCAGTTCGGACTGCGTTTCTCAAGGAAGGCGGTTAAGCCTTCTTGGCCCTCTGCTGAGACACGGATCTCAGCAATGCGCTCAATCGTTAAGCGCTGGCTTTCGGCGGCAATTGGCTGTTGATCGATGTCAGCAATCAGCTTTTTGCAGGCGCTGACAGCGGCTGGGCTGTTGGCTAGAAAAGTTTCAGTGAGTTCCGCCAGCGCGGTATCGAAATCTTCGACAATGCTATGAACCAACCCCATTTGTTGGGCTTGCGCGGCACTGAAACGTTCGGCAGTAAGCATATAACGGCGCGATTGGCGCGTGCCAATGGCGCGCATGACATAGGGACTAATGACTGCTGGGATTAGCCCAATTTTGACTTCGCTTAGGCAAAAACTACTGCGCTCTTCGGCGAGCACGATATCGCTACACGCAGCGAGACCTACAGCACCACCAAAGGCTGCACCTTGTACGACCGCGATAGTGGGTTTGCTGAGCGCGTCGAGGTTGGCCATTAGACGTGCGAGCTCGTTGGCGTCGGCGATATTTTCGTCATAGTTTTTGTCGGCCATCGAGCGCATCCAAGCTAAATCGGCACCGGCGGAGAAATTGCGCCCGTTGGAGCGCAACACCAAGAGTCGCGCCTGCTCATCTTGTTCAACCTGTTGCAGAGCATCGATAAGCTCGGCAATCATGACATCGTCAAAGGCGTTATGCACCTCAGGCCGATTTAACGTTAGGGTGGCGACGCCGTGGGTAATAGCAAGCGTAATGTACTGATAATTCATAAGCCCTCCTATTACATGCGGAACACACCGAATTTCGTTTCGGTGATCGGTGCATTATTCGCGGCAGCGAGGCTCAAGCCCAGTACCGTACGAGTTTGTGCAGGGTCAATAATGCCATCGTCCCAGAGGCGTGCTGAAGCGTAGTAGGGATGGCCTTGCTTTTCGTACTGCTCGACAATCGGCTGCTTAAGTTTTTTCTCGGCTGCGGCGGACATTTTCTCGCCTTTGCGCGCCATGTTGTCTTTGGTCACTTGTGCCATAACGCCGGCTGCCTGTTCGCCGCCCATCACCGAGATACGGGCATTAGGCCACATGAACATAAGAGTAGGGTCGTAGGCACGACCGCACATGCCGTAGTTACCAGCACCGTAGCTACCGCCAATCAGGACAGTAAACTTCGGCACTTGGGCGCAACTTACCGCGGTCACCATTTTCGCCCCGTGCTTGGCGATACCTTCCGCTTCATACTTCTTGCCGACCATGAAGCCAGTGATGTTTTGCAAGAATACCAACGGAATATTACGTTGTGCGCACAGCTCAATGAAGTGCGCGCCTTTTTGGGCCGATTCCGAAAAGAGAATGCCGTTATTAGCAACAATCCCAACCGGATAGCCATGAATACGCGCGAAACCAGTAACCAAGGTGTTGCCGTAATTCTGTTTGAACTCGTCAAAATCGGAGTCATCGACAATACGGGCAATGACTTCGTGCACATCGTAAGGCTTACGCAGATCGGTGCCGACGATGCCGTAGAGCTCCTGCGCGTCGTAGCGCGGTGGCTTGACCTCTGCAGGGGTGAGCGGCTTAGCGCCTTGATAGTTCAAGCGGGCAACTGAACGGCGGGCCAGCGCTAACGCATGCTCATCGTTCATTGCATAATGATCGGCAACGCCAGAAACACGGGTGTGAACGTCGGCACCACCGAGTTCTTCAGCACTGACTTCTTCACCGGTCGCCGCTTTAACTAACGGCGGGCCAGCGAGGAAAATCGTACCTTGCTCTTTAACGATGATACTCTCATCCGCCATGGCTGGCACATAGGCACCACCAGCGGTACAGAGTCCCATAACGACGGCAATCTGTGGAATACCTTTGGCTGACATGTTGGCCTGGTTAAAGAAGATCCGACCAAAGTGATCACGGTCTGGGAAAACTTCGTCTTGGCGCGGTAAAAACGCACCACCGGAATCTACTAAATAGATACACGGTAGGTGGCAACGCTCGGCAATCTCTTGCGCGCGCAAATGTTTCTTCACGGTAAGCGGGTAGTAGGTGCCGCCTTTGACCGTCGCATCATTGGCGACGATCATGCACTGCACGCCTTCCACTGTACCGATACCGGCCACAACGCCTGCGGCAGGGACGCTATCGTCATAACATTCCCAGGCCGCAAACTGACCGACTTCGAGAAACGGAGAACCGCTATCGAGCAGCTTTTCGATGCGCTGGCGTGCGAGCAGCTTGCCGCGGGCAAGGTGGCGTTCTTGATATTTCGGTCCGCCGCCTTGCTTGATCAGGTCGACCTTCTGATAAAGATCATCGACGACTTCTTGCATGGCTTTGGCATTGGCAAGAAAGGTTTCGTCTTTTGGATTAATTGAACTGGATAATACCGTCACAATAAAGCTCCTGCTTAAGCGGATTCGCTAAAAAGTTCGCGACCAATCAACATACGACGGATTTCTGAAGTACCTGCGCCGATCTCGTAGAGTTTAGCATCACGTAGCAGGCGCCCGGTTGGATATTCATTAATGTAGCCGTTTCCGCCAAGCAACTGAATGGCGTCAAGCGCCAACTGGGTCGCCAATTCCGCCGCGTACAAAATAGCACCCGCCGCGTCTTTTCGCGTGGTCTCGCCACGGTCACAGCTTTGCGCTACGGCATACACATAAGCACGCGCCGCGTTGGTGCGCGTGTACATGTCGGCAACTTTACCTTGAATTAATTGGAACTGACCGATGCTTTGGCCAAATTGCTTACGGTCGTGGATATAAGGCACAACCACGTCCAAACAGGCCTGCATAATGCCAAGTGGACCTGCAGCTAGCACGGCCCGCTCGTAGTCAAGGCCGCTCATTAACACTTCGACGCCGCGGTCGAGTTCACCAAGAATATTTTCTGCCGGAACTTTGCAGTCCTCAAATACCAGCTCACAAGTGTTTGAGCCGCGCATACCTAATTTGTCGAGTTTTTGCGCAGTGCGGAATCCTGGGAAGTCTTTTTCGATAATAAAGGCGGTAATGCCGCGCGAGTTTTTCTCAGGGTTGGTCTTCGCATAGACAACTAACACGTCAGCGTCAGGGCCATTGGTGATCCACATTTTATTGCCGTTGAGCACGTAATGGTCGCCTTTCAGCTCCGCACGCAATTTCATGCTCACAACATCTGAGCCGGCGTTGGGTTCACTCATCGCCAACGCACCCACATGCTCGCCAGAACATAGCTTCGGTAGGTATTTTTGTTTTTGTTCTTCATTACCGTTACGGGCGATCTGGTTAACGCAAAGATTCGAATGGGCACCGTAGCTCAAGCCGACTGAGGCAGAGGCACGGCTAATTTCTTCCATTGCGATGACATGCTCAAGATAGCCCAGACCAGAACCACCATATTCTTCCGGTACCGTCATACCCAAGAGGCCTAACTCGCCAAATTTCTGCCATAAGTCCGCAGGGAATTCATTTTTCTCATCAATTTCTGTGGCGCGCGGGGCGATTTCATCACGCGCAAAGGCGTTCACCGACTCGCGAATCATATCTGCGGTTTCACCGAGACCGAAATTTAAACTACTGAATTGGCTAATCATAACTACTCCTGGCTAACTTTGGCTGGTTGGGCTGCGGCGTTTTGCAACTCGTTTAACTCATCACGACAACGCTCTTCGAGGTTGCCCAGCTCCACTAAAATAACTTTGATGTCTTCCAGCTGTTGATGTAGCGAAGCACGCTTCTCATCAATCAGCTCAAAGATGGTTTGTAACTGTCGAGCACTACTGTTTTCCATGTCATACAGATCAAACAAGCGCTTGGTTTCGGCAAGTGAAAAACCCAGGCGCTTGCCACGCAAGATGAGCTTCAAGCGCACGCGGTCTTTATTGGTGTACAGGCGCGTTTGTCCCTGCCGACTCGGTGTCAGTAGGCCCTGATCTTCGTAGAAGCGAATGCTACGGGTGGTAATGTCAAATTCCCGTGCCAATTCGCCGATGCTGTAGGTGGTGGTATCGTTCATTTTTGCTTGCATTCGGTAGTGGTAGAGCGTTAAGCTTAAATCAAGTTGACGTTAACGTAAAGGTTAAAAGCGCAGAGCGTTGTTCGTTCCTCGCTGTTCGTTCTTCGTTTAAACCATTTAAACCTAGAGCGTTTTTGATTTTTGTTTCAACGAAAAGCGAACGCAGTGAGCATGCAAATAGCGAACATCAAGCAACGCTTTTATGTTTAGGAGTTTTTATGTCTGATTCTGTGGTGATTGTGGCGGCGAAACGCACGCCAATGGGTGGTTTTCAAGGAAGCTTGAGTGCTGTAGATGCGCCAAATCTAGGTGCTACAGCAATCAAAGCAGCATTGGCAGAGAGTGGTCTACAGGCCAGTGATGTCAGTGAAGTCATTATGGGTAACGTGCTGCCGGCGGGGCTTGGTCAAGCGCCTGCTCGCCAAGCCAGCTTGTATGCTGAGTTGCCGCAAAGTGCCGGTGCGACCACGATTAACAAGGTGTGTGGCTCGGGCTTGAAGGCGGTGATGTTTGCGCATGATTTACTGCACGTCGGTTCGGCTGACGTGGTGGTTGCGGGTGGTATGGAAAGCATGTCGAACGCACCTTATTTGCTGAAAAAAGCGCGTGCGGGCTACCGCATGGGGCATGATGCCATCTACGACCATATGATGCTGGATGGCTTGGAAGATGCCTACGAAGGTAAGGCGATGGGCTGTTATGCGCAAGGCACAGCAGACGATTACAAACTTGATCGCGAAGCGATGGATGCGTTTGCGATTGAATCGTTAAATCGTGCGCAAAAGGCGATTGCCGAAGGTGCGTTTGCCAATGAAATCGTCAACGTGACCTATAGCACCCGCAAAGGCGAGGTGACGGTCAGTATCGATGAGCAACCTGGTAAAGCGATGCCAGAGAAAATTCCTGGTTTACGTCCGGCTTTTGCCAAAGACGGCACCATTACTGCAGCCAACTCTAGTTCAATTTCAGATGGTGCGGCGGCACTTGTGTTGATGCGTGAAAGTGATGCTAAAGCGCGTGGCCTTCAGCCGTTAGCACGAGTACTTGGCCATGCGACCCATTCGCAAGCGCCGGCCGAGTTTACTGTGGCGCCTATCGGCGCGATGACCAAGTTGTTGGAGCGTGTCGGTTGGCAGAAAGACGATGTCGACTTGTGGGAAATCAATGAAGCCTTTGCCATGGTGACCATGCTAGCCATCCAAGAGATGCAACTTGATCACGCTAAGGTGAATGTACACGGCGGCGCTTGCGCTTTAGGGCATCCGATTGGTGCTAGTGGTGCGCGTTTGTTGGTAACTTTGCTGCATGCCCTGAAACGTCAAGGCAAACAGCGTGGTGTCACGTCATTGTGTATCGGTGGTGGTGAAGCCGTCGCCGTTGCAGTGGAGATGCTTTAAGTCGCTGGCCGACGCGAGGCGAGATAGACGGAGCCGGCTAGGATAGCGGCTCCGAGTACAAGGCGCAGCCAATTGACGTCTTGCCCCCAGAAAGCGAAGTTGACCAGTAGCCCGGCGGGGATCAGCATGTTGTTCATGGTCGCGAGTTGTGCGGTATTAACTCGTTTGGCACCAAGGTTCCAAGCAAGGTAGCCAACACCTGACGCGACCAGGCCGAGCCAGAGCAGAATTGTCCATTGCAGTGGCGTGCTGGGTTGCAAATCGAAGTTGGCGAAGCTGAGCATTGCGGCGCCGGTAACGATGGTGGCGCCGATGAAAAATAGGGCGAAAACATGCATCTGATTGCGTGCGTTGCCAAGCGGTAAGCGCTTGTAGCAGACCTGCCCAGCGGCAAAGCACAGGTTCGCTCCTTGAATAAGGAGAAAGCCAATAAGATAGTCGTCGCTTAGTGTGTTGAAGCGGATCACCGCAGCACCGAGTACGGCTAATCCGGCGGCGAGCCACCAACGTAAGGGTAAGTGTTTACGTTGAAACAGGACATCGTCGATAAGGGTTACGTACAGCGGTGTGAAAATCGTGAATAGCAACACTTCGGCGACGCTCAGATACAAGAACGCGTGGTACAGCAATAAATACATGACGCCAATTTGTACGGCACCAATAGCGGCAAGCGACGCTTGTTTGGTGACTGGCAAACGGCGTGGGCGCCACAAGGGTAGAAACAGCAATAGTGCTAAGGCCATTCGGATAAATACAGCGATATAACCGTCAACATTGCCGGCTAAAAACTCGCCGATGAGAGAAAAACTGGCGGCCCAGAGTAAAGTGACGGCCCAAAGTATCCACATGGCTAGCTGCTCCTAAGGTTGCGACTGATGAAGTTGCGAATGAGGGGAATGTGGTTGATGACTATCGCGATAGTCACTCGGGGCGACGCCCATGACTTTTTTGAATAGGCGCGAAAAGTAATACGGGTCATCGAAGCCAAGGTTTTGCGCAATAGCTCGCACGGTTGCGGTACTGGTGTCTAACTGCCGACAGGCGAGTTTGATTTTAAGTTCATTGAAGTAGCGCATCGGCGAAGTGCCTGTAACAGTTTTAAATTTTTTTGCGAAATGGTAGCGCGATAAGCCGGCGACGGCAGCAAGGTCCTGCAAATCAAGGTCGCGGTGGCTATTGTCTTGCATGAACCGTTCGAGCGCAAGTAGGTCAAAACCATGATGCTGCTGCGCTTGTTCCGCGAGTTGCGGTAACTGCGCGAGGAGTTGTTGCAGAAGGGTAGCGGCTATCACGGCATTATGTCGTTGCCAGCGTTGATGCTGTAAATTAAGCAGCGTGGTGACAATTGGCAAAAGACTTTGCCAGGCCTGCAACGTAAGTACAAAACGGGGGGCTTCGGTGCTCGCCGAAAGACCAAGGAAGTCCATGCTGCTTGCCGCTGAACTGCCGCTGTAGTGCGCCCAATAAATGCTCCAAGGATCGGTAGCACTGGCCTGATAACTATGCGGAAAACCGGCGGGTAAGAGTAATAATTGACCCGCTTCAAGCGTGCCTGTAACAGGACCTTGAGGCGTCAAAATGCGGTAATGTCCGCGCCCTTGATGGCAAAAAATCAGCAAATGATCGGTATGGTGCTGGCGCTCGACTTGATGCCCCTGGGCAGCAAGATAATGGCCATAAGCGAGCGGGTAAAGATGCCGAGTAAGCGGGTGTTGCGCTAGCAACTCGATGAGTTCAAGGGGCATGACCACCCGCGAACTTCCCGAGGGTAAAGGCCACGCTGAAGGTTGGCTCATAAGCTTTAGGCCCACGATTAGGTTAAAAACACGACAAATAACAATTTTGTCCATTATAGGGGCAAAATCGTCAATGTTAAAGCGACCCGTTCAGTGCTTAAATACGGGTCATTAAAAACAGAACATGAGGTTATTTCCATGACGCAACAGGTCCCCCTTTATATCGATGGCGAATTCGTGCAATCGAAAACTGACAAATGGATTGATGTCACTAATCCAGCAACCCAAGAAGTTATTGCTAAAGCACCTTGTGCAACGACCGAAGAAATGGCGGCTGCGGTTGCGAGTGCGAAGAAGGCTTTCCTGACTTGGAAAGAGACGCCGGTGTCCGAGCGTGCGCGCGTGATGATGCGCTATCAAGCTTTGCTGAAAGAGCATCACGACGAGATCGCTGAAATCCTCGCCAGTGAAACCGGCAAGACTTTTGACGACGCCAAGGGCGATGTTTGGCGTGGTATCGAGGTGGTTGAGCACGCGGCGAACATTCCGTCGTTGGTGATGGGCGAAACCGTTGAAAACGTTGCTCGCGGTATCGATACCTACAGCTACACGCAGCCGCTTGGTGTGTGTGCAGGTATCACCCCGTTTAACTTCCCAGCGATGATTCCACTATGGATGTTCCCACTTGCGATTGCTTGCGGTAACACCTTCATCTTGAAGCCATCTGAGCAAGATCCGCTGACGCCGACCCGTTTGGTTGAGTTGTTCGAACAAGCAGGCGCACCAAAAGGCGTCTTGCAGGTGATTCATGGCGCTAAAGATCAGGTTGATTTTATTCTTGATGAGCCAGCGATTCGGGCGATTTCATTTGTTGGATCAGTGCCAGTAGGTCAGTATATCTATCGCCGTGGTACGGAAAACATGAAGCGCGTACAAGCCTTTGCTGGCGCGAAAAACCACTGTGTCATCATGCCTGATGCCAACAAGAGCCAAGTGATTAGCAATTTGGTCGGCGCTTCTGTCGGTGCAGCCGGTCAGCGTTGTATGGCGATTTCAGTTGCCGTATTCGTTGGTGCTGCAAAAGACTGGATCCCTGAAGTAGCGGAAGAACTCAAGAAAGTGCGCCCAGGCGCGTGGAATGATAAAGAGGCCGCATACGGTCCGTTGATCAGCCCACAAGCGAAGCAGCGCGTCGAAAACTATATCAAGCAAGGTCAAGCTGAAGGCGCGAGCCTGCTCGTTGATGGTCGTGATTGTCAGGTTGATGGTTTCCCGAACGGCAACTGGGTCGGCCCAACCATGTTCAGTGACGTCACCACCGACATGGAAATCTATAAAAATGAGATCTTTGGGCCGGTGTTGTGCGCGACCAGCACAGATACGCTTGAAGAGGCTATTGAGTTGGTCAATGCCAACCCATACGGCAACGGTACCTCAATTTTTACTGCTAGTGGCGCAGCTGGACGTAAATATCAGCACGAAGTCGAAGTGGGCCAAGTTGGTATCAACATTCCAATTCCGGTGCCACTACCATTCTTCTCATTCACTGGTTGGAAAGGCTCGTTCTTCGGCGACCTGCATGCCTATGGTAAACAAGCAGTGCGCTTCTACAGCGAAACTAAAACCATTACAGCACGTTGGTTCGAGAGCGATATCGCCGATGCCAGCGGCCCTAATATGACCATCCACTTGAAGTAAGAGGTGAGGCATGGATTTTAATTTAACTGACGACCAACAAGCGTTTGTCGATACCGCCAAGGCATTTGCGGAAAAAGAATTAGCTCCTTTCGCAGCTGAGTGGGATGAAACCTCACATTTCCCGCTAGAAGTGTTCAAAAAAGCGGGTGAAATGGGCTTTATGGGCATGTATACCCCAGAAGAAGCGGGCGGTTTTGGTATGAGCCGTCTTGATTCCGCGCTTATTTTTGAACAGTTAGCGATGGGCTGTACCGCCACCACGGCAATGATGACCATTCACAACATGGTGAGCTGGATGATCGGCTCGTTTGCTAAGCCAGAAGTCATTGAACAGTGGGTTCCGGAACTGGTCACTGGCGAAAAACTTGGTTCGTACTGCTTAACTGAGCCTGGTTCAGGTTCAGATGCGGCCAGTTTGCGCACCACGGCGAAAAAAGACGGTGATGAGTACGTTTTGAACGGCTCAAAAATGTTTATTTCAGGTGCCGGTAGCACTGATGTCTTAGTGGTTATGGCACGCACCGGCGAAGCTGGACCGAAAGGTATTTCTGCCTTTGTTGTCCCAGCTGACGCAGCGGGCATTAGCTACGGTAAGAAAGAAGCGAAGATGGGTTGGAACGCACAACCGACGCGCTTGGTTACCTTTGAAGATGTTCGTATTCCAGCGGCAAACCTACTTGGTGAAGAAGGCGAAGGCTTTAAATTCGCCATGATGGGCCTCGACGGCGGACGTATTAATATTGCTGTCTGTTCAGTCGGTACCGCGCAGGCGGCACTGGAGACTGCGCGTAACTACATGTTAGAGCGTACTCAATTTGGCAAGGCCATCGGTCAATTCCAAGCGTTGGAGTTTAAGCTTGCCGATATGGCCACCGAACTCGTTGCGGCGCGCCAAATGGTTCGTTTAGCAGCCTTTAAAGTCGATAACAACGACGCGGATAAAACCACCTACTGTGCGATGGCGAAGCGTTTTGCCACCGACGTTGGTTTCCAAGTGTGTAACGAAGCACTGCAAATTCATGGCGGTTACGGTTATATCAAAGAGTACCCGCTCGAGCGTCATGTGCGTGATGTACGTGTGCATCAGATTTTGGAAGGCACCAACGAAATTATGCGGGTTATCATTGGTCGTCGCTTATTAGCTGACATCGACCGCGCCATTTTATAAGCAAGTCAACTAGCGAAGGAGTACGCATGAGCGTAGTGCAATTTGAAGAACGTGCAACCGATTGCGGAAAACGCATCGGTATCGCCCGACTGAACTCAGAGAAGTCACTGAACGCCTTGAGTCTCGATATGATCCAACTGCTGCAACCGCAGTTGGACGCTTGGGCGGGGGATGACGATATCGCTTGCGTTTGGCTCGAAGGTGCTGGCGAAAAAGCTTTTTGTGCCGGTGGCGATATCGTTGCCATGTACAAAGCAATGAAGGAACAGCCAGGTGAGTTGGTTGACGAAGTCGCTGACTTTTTCGGTCAGGAATACCGTCTCGATTACACTATTCATAGTTTCCCAAAGCCTTTCATCGTATGGGCAGACGGTATTGTAATGGGCGGTGGCATGGGGCTCATGAACGGTGCGAGCCACCGGGTTGTGACGGAAACCTCATTGCTGGCGATGCCAGAAATTACGATCGGTTTGTATCCTGATGTTGGCGCGACGCACTTTCTGAATACCATGCCCGAAGGCTGTGGTTTGTTCCTTGGCTTAACCGGCGCGCATATGAATGCCAGCGATGCTTTGTTTTTGAAGTTAGCCGATCATTTTGTTGGTCGGGAGCATAAAGACCAAGTGTTAGATGCTCTTGCGGCGATTCAGTGGGGCGAAACGCAAAGTTTGAATCAGCAAAAGGTCACTGATGTACTTAGCCAAGTGGGTGAACAGGACAGTAAATTACGTCCGGCAGCACAGGTTGAACCGCATCACGATTTAATCAAGAAGTTGACCTCTGGTGCTGATATTGAAGCGGTCGTCGATGCGATTACCACTATTGAAAACGATGACAAATGGTTGAGCCGTGCGGCGAAAACCCTTGCTCATGGCTGCCCGATGACAGCACACATTGTTTGGAACCAGTTGCATTTTGGCAAAGACCTGCAATTGGCCGATTGCTTCCGTCTCGAACTGACCTTATCAGTGAAGTGTGCCACGCGTGGTGACTTTGCCGAGGGAATTCGGGCATTGTTAATCGACAAAGACAAGCAGCCGCAATGGCAACATGCCAATGTCGGCGAGGTTGGCGCAGAAGAGGTGGATGCTTTCTTCACATCGCCTTGGGAACAACAAGAACACCCATTAGCTGACCTTGGTAGCTAAAGCAAAAGGGGAATCATAATGGCAAAAGTAGGTTTTATTGGTCTTGGCAATATGGGCGGTCCGATGGCCGCTAATTTGGTCAAGGCAGGTCATGATGTCACGGTTTTTGACTTATCTGACGCGGCATTAGCGCAAGCACGTGAAGCAGGTTGTGCAACCGCCAGCGCGTTGGTTGAAGTTACCGAAGGCGCAGACTTTGTCGTCTCGATGTTGCCAGCAGATCATCATGTCGAAGGTGTGTACTTAGGTGAGCAAGGGTTGCAGCACAAGCTAAGCAAAGACACCTTAGTGATTGACTGCAGTACCATTAGTGCCGAAACAGCGCGGAAGCTAAGCGCTGAGCTTGCTGGCCACGGTATTCGTTTCATTGATGCGCCGGTTTCCGGCGGTGTTGGTGGTGCGAAAGCCGGTACCTTAACTTTCATCTGTGGCGGCGACGAAAGTGCGGTTGATAAAGCTCGTGACGTCTTGAACGCCATGGGTAAAAATGTCTTCCGTGCCGGCGATGCAGGCGCTGGGCAAGTAGCCAAGATATGCAACAATATGCTGCTGTCTGTGTTGATGGCTGGCACTTCAGAAGCACTTCAATTGGGTATTGCCCATGGCCTTGATCCAAAAGTCCTGTCAGAAATTATGCTGCAAAGTTCAGGCCGCAACTGGACCTTAGAAGTCTATAATCCGTGTCCGGACGTTATGGAAGGTGTGCCATCGAGCAATAATTATCAAGGCGGTTTCTTAGTCGACCTGATGGCGAAAGACTTAGGTTTGGCCCAACAGGCAGCGCTGCGTTGTGGCGCAAGCACGCCGATGGGGTCGCTGACACTGAACTTGTATCGCAGTTGGTCGCAACTGGGTCATGGTCGAGAAGACTTCTCGAGCATTTTCAAGTATGTTACGCCACAAACCAAGAAGTAGGAGCAGGCAATGGAAGTAGCAAATAGCACAATCGTCATTACGGGTGGCGCGCAAGGCTTAGGCCGCGCAATGGCTGAACACTTTGCCGCTGCGGGCGCAGCGTTGGCCTTGATCGATATGAATCAAGAAACTTTGAGCGAAGCCGAGCAAGTTTGTCAGGCGAAAGGTGCCAAGCAAGTGAAAGGCTATGTTGCCAATGTCACCGATGAAGCTGCTGTTGAAGCAGTTTTTAATAGCATTGCCGACGATTTCGGTGCCATCAACGTGTTGATCAACAATGCCGGTATCTTGCGCGATGGTATGTTGATCAAATGCAAAGATGGCGAAATCACACATAAAATGCCGTTGCAGCAGTTCCAATCAGTATTGGATGTGAACCTGACCGGCAGCTTCTTGTGTGGTCGCGAAGCGTCGGCACATATGGCCAAAGCCGGTAACGGCGGCGTTATTATTAATATTTCGAGCGTGGCGCGCGCAGGTAACATTGGTCAAACTAACTACGCAGCGACCAAAGCTGGCGTGGTTGCGATGACGGTGACGTGGGCCCGCGAGCTGGGTCGTTTTGGTATTCGTTGCGGCGCGATTGCGCCTGGCTTTATCGAAACGCCGATGACTGCAGCTATGAAACCTGAAGCGATCGAGCGTGCCTTGAGTATGGTGCCGTTGCGTCGTTGGGGGCAACCTGATGAGATTGCTCACAGTGCGCGTTACATCATTGAAAATGACTTTTTCAGTGGTCGTGTGATAGAAATAGACGGAGGCGTCCGACTCTAACCGGAAAATAATGAGAAAATTACCCCCACTGAATGCACTTAAGGCCTTTGAAGCTGCGGCGCGGCATCTGAGTTTTACCCGCGCTGCAGATGAACTTTTTGTCACGCAAGCAGCAGTGAGCCATCAGGTGAAGGCGCTTGAGGAGTTTTTGGGGGTAAAACTTTTTATCCGGCGGAATCGTTCGCTACTGCTGACCCCCGAAGGTCAGACCTACTACCTCGAATTGAAAGAGATTTTTGACCACTTGGTACAAGCGACCGAGCGTCTGAAAAGCGCCTCAGAGCGCGGCTCTCTTACTATCAGTTTACCCCCAAGCTTTGCCATTTTATGGTTCGTACCAAGGCTCAGCCGTTTCCGCGAAGCCTATCCGGAAATCGATGTGCGCATCCGCGCAGTAGATGAAGTTGATGGTTCATTAACGGACGACGTGGATGTTGCAATCTACTATGGCGCAGGCAAATGGCCCGGGCTCAAGGCTTACAAACTGCATAATGAATATCTATTACCGGTTTGCTCGCCCTTGCTACTCAATGGTACAAAGCCATTGCGGGAGCCCAAAGATCTGCTGAACCACACGTTGTTGCACGATGAAACGCGTAACGCGTGGAAGGACTGGTTCAAACTCGTGGGAATTGATAAAAATAAAGGCGATAACGGTCCGGTTTTCAGTCATTCTAACTTGGCACTCAAAGCCGCAGTGCACGGGCAGGGCATTGCCTTGGCTAATAACGTACTGGTGAAACCCGAAATCGATGCCGGGCATTTGATTCAACTTTTCCCTGAAGTGTTGCCTCGAGAAAAATCTTTTTATCTGGTTTGTCGTGACTCTCAGTCAGAAATCGGTAAAATCGCCACCTTTCGCAACTGGCTGTTGCAAGTCGTCGAAGAGGAAGAGGACGCCTATGAGTGATGCACAACGGGTGGCGGTTCATCGCGATAACCCCGATGGACACGTGCGGATCTTGTTTGCCCATGGCGCGGGCGCGGGCTTACAGAGTGACTTCATGCAATATTTTGCCTTGGGCTTGGCTTTGCATGACATTGACGTTGTACGCTTTAATTTTCCTTATTGGCAAAAGTTTATGGACACTGGCGTAAGGCGTCCGCCGAATCCAATGGCGCAGTTAGAACACTGCATGCAGACGGTAGCAGCCCAATTTGATGATAGTAAGCCGCTGTTTGTCATGGGGAAGTCCATGGGCGCGCGGGTGGCCTTCCGGATCGCTGATCAGGTGCAAGCGCAGGCTGCCATTGGTTTAGGCTACCCGTTTCACCCGTTAGGTAAGCCCGACAAATTGCGCGTGGATGACTTAGCAAACCAATGTACGCATAATCTTATTTTACAAGGCGAGCGTGATGGCTTCGGTAAGCCTGCTGAAGTCGCGACGTACAGTTTGCCGAAAAATGTTGAAGTACAGTGGTTGGCTCATGGTGATCACAGCTTTGAGCCGACCAAGCGCAGCGGCTTGGAACGCCGTGAAGTTTGGCAAACAGCGATTGACCGGGTCTGTACTTTTATCGAAAAAGTGAATGCAAAAACGCGTGCGTAGAGCAGCTAAATAGCAAGCAAAGGACGAACAACTTGATGACTGGAATTATTGCTTATTGCCGTCCTGGCTTTGAAAGTGACTGTGCGGCGGAAATCCAAGATAAAGCCGCCCACCTAGGAAGCTATGGTTATTGTCAGACCAAGCAGCAGCAAGGTTATGTGGTCTACCGCTGTGCGGCCGAAGAAGCAGAGCATTTAGCCAAAAAATTACTCCTGCAGGAGCTGATTTTTACCCGCCAATTTATTGCCATTCTAGCGGAAGTTAAAGACTTGCCAAGTCAAGATCGCGTGTCCGCGTTGCAACTTGGGTTGTTGGATTTAGCGATAGAAGAAAACTTTGCTGGCATTAAACCGGCCGGCTCCTTACGCGTCGAAACCCCAGATACGAATGTCGGTAAGGAACTTTCCAAATTCTGTCGTAAGTTCACGGTACCGTTGCGTCAAGGCTTGCGACAAATTGGCTGGATGACCGCAAAAGAAAGCGATCGCCGTCCCACCTTGCACGCCTTTTTTATAAGCAATAGTGAAGTGGTGATTGGCTTTTCTTACAGTTTTAACCAGTCGCCGTGGCTGATGGGGATTCCGCGTTTGCGTATGCCAAGTGATGCGCCAAGTCGCTCGACCCTAAAACTGGATGAAGCCTTCCAAGTGTTTGTGCCAGCGCATGAGCGCGAAGAACGGATCTCATCCGGCATGAACGCAGTTGATCTCGGTGCTGCGCCCGGCGGTTGGACCTACCAACTTGTCCGCCGTGGCATGATGGTACAGGCCGTCGATAATGGCCCAATGGCGGAAGCTTTAATGGACACCGGTCAGGTGAAGCACATAAAAGAGGACGGTTTTAAATATCGGCCGAAGAAGAAAAATGTGACGTGGTTGGTCTGTGACATGGTCGAAAAGCCTGCGCGTGTCGGCGAGCTAATGACTGACTGGCTGTTACAAGAAGACTGTAAAGAAGCGATTTTTAATCTGAAGTTGCCAATGAAACGTCGCTACGCTGCCGTGGCAGAGTATTTACAGCACATCAAAGAAACCTTGCAAGAGCATGGCCGCGGTAAGTTTGAGTTACAGGCCAAACAGCTTTATCACGATCGTGAAGAAATCACCGTGCATATTCGCTGGCTTTAACTCTAGAGCCTAAGCTATTAAAAGTCTTGATAGTCCTCGTACGCATCCGCACCCCAAGCGATGAGTGAGCCGTTTTTGAATAACAGCGGTGTACATTCGTCGCGGGTGGTGATGCCGTCAGACTTAACGTGGTGCGTGCGATAGAACAAGATCAGCAGTTCTTCACCACTGTTGATGGCTTTGGCTTCGCTGATGTCGGGTGAGCCGAGTAAGCGAATGACTTCTTCTTTTGGAATACCAAGGTCAAGGCGGCCAATCTGTTTTAAATTGAAAGTCTCACGTTCCTGCCAACTCATGTTGTCAGGATCCGCTTGGTAAACAGCGAGAATAAGCGCAGTTATTCCAAGGTAAATAACAAACCCGATTAAAATGATTTTCATCATTTTTGACATAACTGCGCCTCGCTTACTTTTAGTCGGTAATCACTCGATAACAAGGATGATAGACCGAACCAGGCAGTTTCATCCGCCCTTGTTCGACGAATGCCTGCAACAATACGTCGAGCTTCCGCATCATCTCTTTTTCACCATGAATTTCAAATACACCTTTGGCGCGAATGGCGCGGATACCTTCGTCTTTTACGTTACCCGCAACAATCGCTGAGAACGCACGACGTAGGTCGGCGGCAAGCAACTGCGGTTCTTGTTCGCGATGTAAATTCAACGCTGCAACATTGTCATGGGTCGGCGCAAACGGACGTTGGAACGGCTCATCGATGTGCAAGGTCCAGTTGAAGCAGTAGGAGTCACCGGTTTCACGGCGATATTCCTTCACTTCATGGGTGCCTTTACACATGTGGCGAGCGACCGCTACCGGATCATCAATAATGATGGTGTAGAGCTCACGGGCTTCTTCACCTAAGGTCGCTACGATGAAGTCGTCAATCGCTTCAAAATAGCCTTTACTGCTCGCTGGGCCAGTTAGTACCAACGGGTACACTTGTTTTTCATTGGCTGGGTGCATCAGGATGCCGAGAATATAAAGCAACTCTTCGGCAGTACCTGCACCACCTGGGAAAATCACAATACCGTGCGCACAACGTACGAAGGCCTCGAGACGTTTCTCGATATCCGGCATGATGACCAGTTCGTTAACGATAGGGTTCGGCGGCTCGGCAGCGATGATACCCGGCTCGGTAAAGCCTAAATAACGACCGTCGGCAATACGTTGCTTTGCGTGGCCGATGGTAGCGCCTTTCATGGGACCTTTCATGGCACCAGGACCGCAACCGGTACAAATATTTAAAGCACGTAAACCTAGGTGATAGCCGACTTCTTTGGTGTATTTATACTCAATTTCGTTAATCGAGTGGCCGCCCCAACAGACAATCATGTTCGGCTCTAAATTCGGCTGCACCACCTGCGCGTTACGCAAAATATCGAAGACCACGTGGGTGAGGGTGTGCGTATCCGCACTATCAAGCGTTTGTGCGTTGTAGCGTTCGCCGGTGAACAAAATGTCACGTAGTACAGCTTCAACCAGCTCTTGCATACCGGCAATCAGTTTGCCGTCGACAAAGGCTTCCTCTGGAGGATTGACAAGCTCGAGTTGTACCCCTCGTTCGCACTTAATGACGTTAACGTCGAAATCTTCGTATTTATTAAATATCTCTTCACTACTGTCAGTGTTACTGCCGGCGTTTAATACCGCTAAGCAGCAATTGCGGAAAAGTCGATACAGTTGTTCGTCGCTTGATTGTTGGAGTCGGTCAATTTCTAATTGTGACAGCAGACTCATGCTGCCCCGTGGAGAAATAGTAATTCTCATTCGTTTATCGTTCCTTCTTTTTCTTATCTTGCTTACTGACGACTCAATCTATTCATGTTCGGAGCCGCCTCAAAGTTTGAGCGGAAAGGATTAATGTCCAATCCGCCCCGGCGCGTATAGCGCGCGTAGACGCTAAGCTTTTCCAAAGCGAAGCGTTGGCTTAGATCCATGAAAATACGTTCAACGCACTGTTCATGGAACTCATTATGGTTGCGAAACGAAACAATATAGCGCAGCAAACTGGCGTGGTCGATGGCTTGTCCCTGATAATGGACAAAAAGCGATCCCCAATCCGGTTGATTGGTGATCAAACAGTTTGATTTCAGGAGGTCAGTGTAAAGTGTCTCTGTGACGGTTTCATGACCTGCTGCTTGGAGAAGCTCTGGGTTGTAATCATAACTGTCGATAGCGACTGAAGCGTCGTCTATTGAGGTGGCTTGCCAGTCTGCAATTTGATGCTGCGGTGCTCGCAGCGGCATCAATTTCACTTGTACCGGTGCGCCGGCACAGCGTGATAAATCGCGCGCGATAGCTTGCTCGACGTCTGTCCAGCTCGGCCAATGACTGGCATTGAAGCTATTCAGATAGAGCTTGAAAGATTTCGACTCAATCAAATGCGGACTGTCTGCTGGCACCTCAAAATAGCCAATCGCAACTTGTGGTAGGCCATTCTCTTGTAACCACGAGAGCTCGTATCCAGTCCAATAATCCGTGCCGTGAAACGGCAGTTCCTGGCCCTCATCGATACCGATCGGAGTGCGATTAAGTTGCCGCGGTACTGGCTGTAAAAGACCGGCGTTGTACTGCTCTGGATAAGTGGTGGCTTGACCCAAATTAAGATGGGCAAGAGGGTGTTCAGCAGAACTGTGCTTCATTGCTATCGTATACCTTGTTAAACTGCGTGTTTCGTTTCCGACTTAAACTTAAGCCAGTCGGCCATTGTACCGCCAGCACACAACAGATGCTAGTTTGTGTGCTGACTCTTTACGTGAGAGCTATTCATGACGATCACCGCAGCTTTAGATGACCTCATCCAGCGCTATCAACAAGCTTATCAAGATGCCAACACCGCCCTTATTACCGAAGCCAATGACGAATGGCAGGCGCCGATATACTTGGGTGCTGTACGCAGCGACGACACCGTACGTTGGCAACCGGTGCGCCAAGCAGAAGCAGTGGACTTCACTGACTTGATGAATGCCCTCGAAGAGCCGTTTCATGAGGACTTTAAAGCTTATTTTTCGCGCTGGTATAGCGCCGATCTCGCGGTGTTATGGCAGCAACATCCGCTGTGGTTATTGCACATGCATTGCCATGAAGATGCCGAGCGTATGCTGGCCAATCAGGCCGGTCATGTGCTCATGAAGCGCCGTCTGAAACAGCCGATTACACTGTTCTTGGGCTTAGCTGAAGAGTCGGAAGACCTACTTATTACCCTTGATAACGCAACCGGTGCGGTGGGCTTGGAATTTGTGGGCAAGCCGCAACACGAAACCTTGGCAGCAAGTTTGGCAGAGTTTTTAGCAGAATCTACGCCAAGAGTGGTAGAAAACCCAGCAGCAATAGGCTAATTTGTAAGCACACTATATTGAATACGACTTGGATTTAGGGTGCAAACAATGACAACAACAACGGCTACCGACGTAAAACTCCAAGGTGAACTGCGCTACCTCGTTGCAGAAGACCTCAAATATGCCGCATCGCTATTGTTTCAAGCTTATCACGATGACGCATTGCTGATGTCGCTGTTTCAGGCGGACAAAACCGACTATGAGAAGCGTTTGCGGGCGGCGATTAGGGAAGAATTACATGCCTTTTGGGAGGCTGAACAACCGATGATCGGCCTGTTCGATGGTGACAGTCTGCTCGGTGTGGTTTGCTTAACCGAGCCAGGCAAGAGTTTTGGTCCGGGGCGTTATTGGCACTGGCGGTTAAAAATGTTGCTGACCGCAGGCTATGTAAGCACCAAACAGTTGGTCGAAAAGGAAGAAATCATTCAAGCGGCTATCAGTAAAGAGTTAGGTCTGGGCAATTACCATATGCTGGCCTTTATTGCCGTGAATCCGCGTTATCAACAGCAAGGCTGGGGCGATATGTTAGTCCGTGCTGCGCAACAAGCGTTGGAAGATGCCCCGCAGTCGGAGGGAATTGCAGTACTGATCACGCAGCCGCAGCATAAGAGCCTTTTTGCCACCCACGGTTTTCGCTCGGTGACACACTTACAAATCGGTGACATCGGCGGCGAGTTGTTTTTTGCGCCGGCATCCGCGGCGGAGGTGGTCAATGGCTAAGCGTTTCAATTCGTTCCGCGAATTTTATCCGTACTATTTGGCCGAGCACAGCGATCCGCGCTGTCGTGCCACACACTATGTCGGCAGCACTCTAGTGCTGCTGATCATTGCGGCTGCAGTGGTTTTCCAGCAATGGCTCTGGCTCTTATGGGTTCCGGTTGCGGGTTATGGTTTTGCTTGGATCGGTCACTTTTTCTTTGAGCATAATAAACCTGCGACCTTTAAGCATCCTTGGTATTCATTACTCGGTGATTGGGTCATGTACGGTGAATTTTGGGCGCGTGTCGTTGGCGCCGGTAAATCTCAATCCTCCGGCAAACGATAAACCGGCGTATCAACCTTTTGCAAACGCAAATTGAGCATCGTTATTTCGCCCTCGTAACGATGCTCACGATCACTGCTAAAAGCGAATTGATAGCGACTTAACCAACCAAAATGGCGTCCTGCTTTACTTAACTTTCCGCCTTGCCAAGCAATATCGAGAAACTGCAACTGATACTGCTGACAGTAGCGCTGTGCATGCACGCGCGCCAATTCAGCTTGCCGCCGCCCTTGCCAAAAGAGCAGGCCAATGAAAGCGACGGCGATAAGTAAAAGGGCATCACTTAGCATGCGCGGCTCCACTGACGAACGTTTGCCAAGCTTGGCGGATCGGCTGAGGGAGATCGTCGCGTTGCAAGGTGACCAAAATATGCGGCCGTAACATCGGCATTCGCAACACGTCGGTGATTAACGCCGCAAAAATCTTGGGATCTTGCTGAGCAATTGCGAGCAAGAGCTGCTCAAGTTGCACGTGGGGTGTACACAGAGGATCGAATACTTGCCAAAGACGGGCGCAACAAATCACACACTCATCTACGCTTGGCTCTTTCAGCACATATCGCACCGCTGTGGCGACCGCTTCGCTCGTAACGCTACCGGCAAGGCTACGCAGCAGATCGGCCCTTACTTCACCGGCATTTAGCTGGAGGATCTGGGCCGCTAGGGCATCACTGAGCTGGGTGGGCAATGACTGATGCTCGAGTGCGATGGCGGTCGCTTGACGCAGGGGGGCAGGGTAGTCGGCAAGTTGCTCTGCTAACACCTGTTGGGTCTCCGGCAAGTCATCCAAACGCGCCGCAACATCGTGTAAACCTTGGACACCCACATGTTGCCAATGCTCAGGTTTGGCGAGGGCGGTTTGCGCAAATTCAAAATGAACTGACGGCTGCCGTTGCCAAAGAAGGCCCAATTGCGCATGCAATGCAGCACGCTTTTCCTCGGCGGGGGTAAACAGGTACGGGCTCTGTTGCAGTTGTTGCTCCTGCTCTTCGCTTAACGCATGCGTTACCTGTTGACCGAGCAGGGTGATCACTGAGGTTAGGAATTCTTGCACGGCCGCTTGTTCCAATAAGCCCCGTTCATCTAACGGGAACTTAAGAAACCACAAAAAGGGTTCCCGTTCGCTGCGACTCAGTTGTGGCCAAAATACCATAGCAAAACAGGCATGCCCTTGAACCGGATAGGGGTAGGGTGCTTGTTGTTGCTCTATGGCGTTGAATTCTGTGGTATTGATAGCTTGCACACGGCGGCCAAGGTCATAACATAGGTAGTCGCTTTGGCTTTCGCGCAACAATTGCGAGAGGATAGAAATGCTCATTAGACTTGCATCACAGGACATTTTGCTGAAAGATGTGCGCCATTATAACGATTAAATGGTCGTGGAGGTAGTGATGGACCAACGACAACGTGCCGCGCGTTTACTTGAGCGCCTTGAAGCAGAGTTGAATTGTTTAGGCTTATGGCAGGCAGATTGCCCAGCTGCGCACGAATTACAAAGTAGCGAGCCGTTTGCGGTAGATAAACTCGACTTTCATCAGTGGTTACAGTTTATTATGTTGCCGCGTATGTGGGATATGATTGATGGCGAACATCCACTGCCACAAAATATTGCAGTGAGCCCAATGGCGGCCCATGTGTACCGCCATGAGCTGGAAAATCATGAAGGACTGATCAGTATTTTACGTGAATTTGATGTCTTGTTGAGTGGTGCGGACCCTCTCGCGGAAGATGTCTGATCTCACTATCGTCTATGAAGACGATTGTCTAATAGCCATAGATAAGCCGAGTGGCTTATTGGTACATCGCAGTTGGTTGGCCAAAGATGCGCATGAATTTGCCCTGCAGAAATTGCGCGATCAAATTGGTCAGCATGTGTTCCCTGCACATCGACTCGATCGTCCTACCTCAGGCTTACTGCTGTTCGCCAAAGACGCCGACACTGCTCGCGCGCTAACCACAGAATTTACTGAACGTCGTGTGGCTAAACGTTATCATGCGGTGGTGCGTGGTTATCTCGGTGATGGTGTGTTGGATTATCCGTTACGCGAAGAACTCGACAAAATCGCTGACAAATTTGCCGATCAAGACAAAGCGCCACAGCCGGCGGTGACCGGCTACCGCTGTTTGCAGCAAGTCGAGCTGCCTTATGCGGTGAGTAAGAAGCACGCCACGACGCGCTATACCTTGTTGGAACTGTCACCACAGACCGGGCGCAAACATCAATTGCGTCGCCACATGGCGCATCTACGCCATCCTATTGTCGGTGATACGCACCACGGCGATGGGCGCCACAACGCTTTCTTTCGCGCGCAATTTGACTGTCACCGTTTATTGTTAGCAGCAACTGGATTGCGTTTTCAGCATCCGCATACAAAACAGGCAGTCGCCTTGCAACTGCCTGTGCCTGAGATATTCCTTGCAGCGTTTAATAGCGCGGAAGCCTTAGAGAGACGTTTAGTCAGCGGCGCGTAACAAGGCATTAATACCGACTTTTGCGCGCGTTTTTTCATCCACTTTTTTCACGATGATTGCCGCATAAAGGCTGTATTTACCATCTTCACTTGGTAGTGAGCCAGGCACGACAACCGCACCCGCAGGCACGCGGCCATAATGAATCTCGCCGGTTTCACGATCATAGATACGAGTGCTTTGTCCGATATAAACACCCATTGAAATAACGGCACCGCGTTCAACGATAACGCCTTCGACGATTTCTGAGCGGGCGCCGATAAAGCAGTTATCTTCGATAATCGTTGGGTTTGCCTGCAGAGGCTCGAGTACGCCACCAATCCCAACACCACCCGACAAATGCACGTTCTTACCAATCTGTGCGCAGGAGCCTACCGTTGCCCACGTATCCACCATGGTCCCCTCGTCGACGAAAGCGCCGATATTGACATACGACGGCATGAGCACGACATTGCGGCCGATGAACGCACCTTTACGTACCATCGCCGGGGGCACAACGCGCATGCCTTCGGCGCGGAAACGTGCGTCGTCATAACCAATGAATTTACTGTCGACCTTGTCAAAAAAGCGCGTCTCGCCACCGTTCATTAGGTGGTTATCGTTGATGCGAAATGATAAGAGTACTGCTTTCTTGACCCATTCATTGACCACCCACTGGCCGTCTTTGGGTTCAGCGACACGCAGTTCACCGCGGTCAATCCCCTCAATCACCAACTCTAAGTCTTTGCGTAGTTGAGCCGGTACTTGCTTCGGTGAAAGTTCATTGCGATTCTCAAAGGCGCTTTCGATACGGGCCTTTACTTCATTCATGCGAATTCCTCAATATTGATCTAGGGTGGCAATAATTTGTTCACGCAGCTCTGCGCGTTGCTGCTCATCCAGCGCTGTGTTGCTCTCGGTAGCGACAATGAATAAATCCTCAGCTTGTTCACCAACTGTGGTTATTTTCGCCGCCAAAATGTTGAGGTCGAGCGCTTGCAGAACCTTTGCGACTTGTGCAACCAAGCCGGGACGATCCAATGCGGTGAGCTCGAAGGCGGTACGCCGGGAGTTTTTAGCAGGCACAAAATCCACTTTCGTTTGCACGTGGAAACTGCGCAAACGACGAGGTAAGCGCCGTTGCGTATTAGGTGCCGGTGTACGACCCCGTAGCACGTCATGCAGTTCTTGCTTCAACGCCTCGATACGCCGCGCATCGGTCAATGGCTCGCCGTCTTCTTGCAAAACCACAAAGGTATCCATAACGAAACCATCGCGAGTCGCCAAGATTTGCGCATCGTGAATACTTAAATTCTGATGATCCAGCACCGCTGCCACTTCGGCAAATAAGTGCTCGTGCTCAAGGTGGTAGATAAACAGCTCAGTGGTCCCTTGGCGGTTTTCATCGCCAACCAAGATAAGCGGTAACAGATCATCGTCGGTGACATTAATAATATATTGCGAATGCCAAGCGATTTGTTCGGGTTGGTGGCGCAAAAAATAATCGGCGGTAAAACGCGACCATAGCTCTTGGATTGCTTGTACTTCGAAGCCCGCGCTTAATAATAACGCCATTGCGTGCTGTTGATGCTGATGAATGCGTTGGCGCATCTCACGTTGAGGTGAGGGTTGTTGCTGTTCTAAGTAGCGTTGTGTGGCTAAATACAGGTTCTCTAGCAGCGTCGCCTTCCAGTTGTTCCATAAACTGCTATTGGTGGCGCGAATGTCAGCAACGGTCAAACAGTAAAGGTAGTCTAGACGTTGTTGCGTCCCCATTTGCGTGGCAAATTCTTCAATCACCTCGGGGTCGTGAATATCGCGTTTTTGGGCGGTGACCGACATGTAAAGGTGCTTGCGCACGAGCCAAGCAACGAGGTCGGTATCGTCGTCGTCCAAACCATGTTGCAAACCAAAGTTACGCGCATCATGTTCACCCAGTTCGGAATGATCTCCGCCGCGGCCTTTGGCGATGTCATGGAAGATACCCGCGAGATACAACAGTTCAGGTTTGTCCATGTCGCCGATAATTTTGGCGCAGAGCGGGAACTCTTCTTCTGCTTCCGGGCTGTTATAGCGATACAAGTTACGGACCAAGCGATAGGTATGCTCGTCGACCGTGTAGGCATGGAATAAGTCAAACTGCATTTGCCCGACAATTTGGGCCCATTGGGGGAGATAGTGCGCCAGTATTTTATGCTTGTGCATGAGTTTGAAAGCGAGTCCACATCCGCGCGGATGACGCAGTAACTGCATAAACAACTCACGACATTCAGGAATATCGTTTAACGGATGCGTCAAATCGCGGCGAGCATTCCGCAGCAGCCGAATGGTGTGTGCGCGAACGTAGCGGATTTCTGGGTGCTCGGCGATCGCCAAGAAAAAGTCGAGTAGGGCGCGTGGCTCGTGAAACACTTCATCGTGCTGGGCAGCGATGCTCTCGCCAAGGACTTTGAACTGATCGTTAATCGGGTAACGCTTTAAGTCTTTGGCATCACTCAAAATCGTCTGCGCAAAAAATTGCAGCAGCATATCGTTTAGCTCGCTGACACCGACCATGGCGTTGAAGAAATCCTTCATCATGGCTTCGACGGCGGCTTTACCGACTTCACGATAACCTAACCGCGCAGCCACAGCCGGCTGGTAATCAAATAGCAAGCGATCTTCTTTCTTGTCGGCTTCGAGATGCAAAGCAAAGCGAATACGCCACAGAAATTCTTGGTGCTCACGTAATTCGAGCAGTTCTGCGGCACTGATGAAATTGTACTGGACTAAGCTTTCATCGCTTTGCGTATGGAAGTGGCGCTTGGCGATCCAGCCAATGGTTTGAATGTCACGCAGGCCACCTGGGCTGCTTTTAATGTTGGGCTCAAGGTTGTAGCCGGTGCCATGATAGTGTTGATGACGTTCGTTTTGCTCGGCTAATTTGGCTTGATAAAACTGATCACTGCTCCACGGGAATTCAGTATGTAAGAACTGTCGTAATAACTGCTCTTGGTCGGCGTCACCGACAATAAAACGCTGTTCTAAGAGGCTTGTGGCAACGCTGGCATCTGCTTTCGCTTCACGCGCGCAGTCACTGATGGTGCGTACACTGTGCCCCACATCTAGGCGGAGATCCCAGAGGAGCTGGATATATTGGCGAATGCGGTCTTCAGTGTCTGGCTTCAGGGTGTCGGCAAAAAGAAACAGTAGGTCAATATCGGAGTGCGGATGCAAGGTACCGCGACCATAGCCACCCACAGCTATTAGCGCCATCCCATGTTGCGGTAACTCAAGCTGTTGCCAAAGTTGTCGCAGTAGGTCATCGATAAAGGCTGCGCGGTCGGTCAGTAAGCTTTCAATATCAGCAGTGACAAAAGCTTCCGCCGACCATTCTTGATAACGCGCGAGGCAGTCGCGCCCAGCGGCGATGGTAATCGGGCTGGGCCATGTAATCTCAGCGACTGAGCCGGTCATTAAGCGCCTGGGGCGTGTTCAATGACACGCGGCAAGTCTTCGTCGCTGCGCAGAGTCAGCACTTCGACGCCGGTCTCGGTCACCAGAAGGGTGTGCTCCCATTGCGCGCTGAGGCTGCGATCTTTGGTCAAAACAGTCCAGCCGTCACGCAATAGTTTGGTGTGACGTTTGCCTGCGTTCACCATGGGCTCAATGGTAAAACACATGCCTGCTTCAAGCACATCACCGGTACCAGGCGTACCATAATGCAATATTTGCGGCTCTTCGTGGAAAACCGCACCAATGCCATGCCCACAATATTCACGGACGATGGAGTAGCCATGCTGTTCGGCGTGTTGTTGGATGACCGCAGCAAAGTCACCGGTACGCAAACCAGGGCGCACCATTTTAATCGCTTTGTAGAGCGACTCTTGCGTGACCCGAATCAGACGCTCGGCAAGGATGCTTGGTTTACCGACCACGAACATCTTTGAGGTATCACCGTGATAGCCATCTAATTTGACCGTGACATCAAGGTTAAGAATATCGCCATCTTTAAGCGGCTTCTCATTTGGAATTCCGTGGCAAACCACGTGGTTGAGCGAAGTACACACAGACTTCGGAAAGCCATGATAGTTAAGCGGCGCTGGATAAGCATTGTGCGCAATGATGTAATCGTGGCAAATTTTATCAATTTCTTCGGTCGTGACACCGGCCTTGATATGCGGCTCGATCATTTCTAATACGCTGGCAGCTAATTTGCCGGCCGCACGCATTTTTTCGATTTCATCAGGCGTTTTAATGCTGATACTCATGCCTCTTCCTATTTTGACTTTGGTTTGAACTCTGAGAACCCAAGGTTCGTGGTCATTGAATGGCGCAAAGGATAGCATTTAGGCGCGCTGCGGGGAAGTCAAAAACCACCGTAAAAACTTGCGTGCGCGGCGCTTTTCGTGGTATAAAGCGCCCGCAATTTCGATTGTATTCGTTCCTAGAACGTTTTAATTAACTAAACCACACACATACATCGACACATAGGTCGGGGTGCTCGAAGCCAAAGGCTAAGGGTCGAACTATGGGATGTATGGAGGCATAACCCCTTAAAAAGGAAAGAGAATCATGGCAAACGTATCAATGCGTGATATGCTGAAAGCTGGTGTGCACTTCGGCCACCAAACCCGCTTCTGGAACCCGAAAATGAAGCCTTTTATTTTCGGCGCTCGTAACAAAATCCACATCATCAACTTGGAAAAAACCGTGCCAATGTTCAACGACGCGTTGAACTACTTACAGCACGTTGCTTCGAACAAAGGTAAAATCTTGTTTGTTGGTACCAAGCGTGCCGCTGCAGAATCAGTAAAAGAAGCTGCAGTAAGCTGTAACCAGTTTTATGTAAACCATCGTTGGTTGGGTGGTATGTTGACTAACTGGAAGACCGTTCGTCAGTCAATCAAGCGTTTGAAAGAGCTTGAGACGATGAGCCAAGACGGTACTTTCGAGAAGTTGACCAAGAAAGAAGCTCTGGTAAACACTCGCGAAATGGAAAAGCTCGAGAAGAGCCTTGGCGGTATCAAAGATATGGCTGGCTTGCCAGACGTTCTGTTTGTTATCGATGCTGACCACGAGCACATCGCGATTAAAGAAGCAAACAACCTTGGCATCCCTGTGATTTCAGTCGTTGATACTAACTCGAACCCTGATGGCGTTGACTATGTTATCCCTGGTAACGACGACGCAATCCGTGCGGTACAGTTGTATTTGAATGCCGCTGCAGCAGCAGTGAACGACGCACGTGGCGCAGTACCTGCTGAAGGTAACGCTGACGACTTCGTTGCAGCAGACGAAACTGAATAAGATACTCAAATAGAGGATACTGACACATGGCTATTACAGCAGCTCTGGTAAAAGAACTGCGCGAGCGCACTGGCGCTGGCATGATGGATTGCAAAAAAGCTTTGGAAGAAACCAACGGTGATATCGAAGCGGCAATCGAGAACATGCGTAAGAGCGGTCAAGCGAAAGCAGCTAAGAAAGCTGGTCGTGTAGCTGCCGAAGGCGTGATTTTGACGAAAACTGAAGGCAACGTAGGTACTTTGGTTGAGTTGAACTGTGAAACTGACTTCGTTGCACGTGACGAGAACTTCTTGTCATTCGGCGACAAAGTTATCAACGCAGCGTTCGCCAACAAAGAAACCGACGTTGAGAAGTTGAAAGCAACTGCTATCGACGGTGGAACTGTTGAAGAAGTACGTGAAACTTTGGTTGCTAAAATCGGTGAAAACATGAACGTGCGTCGTGTGATCACTGTTGAAGGCGGCGACTTGGTTGAAGCATACGTGCACGGCGGTCGTATCGGCGTTTTGGTTGCCATCACTGGTGGTGACGAAGAATTGGCGAAAGACTTGGCAATGCATGTTGCGGCAAGCGCTCCTCAGTTCGTTAAGCCTGAAGACGTTGACGCGGAAGTTGTTGACCGTGAGCGTCAAATCCAGCTTGATATCGCGATGCAAAGTGGTAAGCCACAAGAAATCGCTGAGAAGATGGTTGAAGGTCGTATGCGTAAATTCACTGGCGAGATCAGCTTAACTGGTCAAGCGTTCGTGAAAGACCCTTCAATCACAGTTGGTGATTTGCTGAAGCAGAAAAGTGCTGATGTACTGACTTTCGTACGTTTCGAAGTTGGTGAAGGTATCGAGAAGAAATCTGAAGATTTCGCTGCTGAAGTACAAGCACAAATGGCTGCTGCGAAAAAGGCTTAATGCCAATGTCGCGAACGACGACGTACAGTCAGAATTAAAAAACCGCATCCCACTCGGTTGGGATGCGGTTTTTTTTCGCGTAAAGTGAAACAAGTTAATTTTACCCTTCATGCTGCACATGATGCTAACAAAGGAGCACCCACAATGACCGCAATGACCAAGCCAGCCTATCGGCGCATTTTATTGAAATTAAGTGGTGAAGCATTAATGGGCGATGAGCCGTTTGGTATTGATGCCAAAGTGCTCGATCGCATGGCTCATGAAATTAAAGAATTGGTCGAATTGGGCGTGCAAGTTGGCCTCGTGATTGGTGGTGGCAACCTATTTCGTGGTGAAGGCCTTGCTAAAGCGGGTATGAATCGTGTCGTTGGCGATCATATGGGCATGCTGGCCACCGTGATGAATGGTCTCGCCATGCGCGATGCGTTACATCGTGCCTTCGTCAATGCACGTTTGATGTCGGCGATTGAGCTCAACGGCGTGTGTGACAGCTATAATTGGGCCGATGCGATCAGCTTGCTGAAATCGGGACGTGTTGTCATTTTCTGTGCCGGTACAGGTAATCCATTCTTTACCACAGATTCAGCCGCTTGCTTGCGTGGTATCGAGATTGAAGCAGAGCTCGTACTCAAGGGCACCAAAGTTGATGGCGTCTATTCAGCAGATCCAAACAAAGATCCAAATGCACAACTCTACTCGCAAATAAGTTATAATGACGTTCTGCAACAGCAACTCAAAGTGATGGACTTAGCCGCATTCACGCTGGCACGCGACCACAAATTACCAATTCGTGTGTTTAATATGAACAAGCCAGGCGCTTTGCGTTCGGTGATTATGGGCACTGAAGAAGGTACCTTAATTGCTAGCGAAGAAATGCTTGAGAAGCTTTAATTAAAGAATTTGATAAAGGGAAAGCACTGTGATCAACGAAATCAAACAAGATGCCAAGCAACGTATGGAAAAGTCAGTCGACGCGTTGCGCTCACAAATTTCTAAAGTACGCACAGGTCGTGCGCACCCAAGTCTGCTCGACAGTGTCATGGTCAATTATTACGGTGTCGACACGCCGCTAAAACAACTTGCCAATATTACCACTGAAGACTCACGCACCTTAGCGTTAACGGTGTTTGATAAATCTGCAAGCCAAGCGGTCGAAAAAGCGATTATGACTTCTGATTTGGGCTTGAATCCAGCCGCAGCAGGTACCGTCATTCGTATTCCATTGCCACCACTGACGGAAGAACGTCGTCGCGATCTGGTCAAGATTGTACGTGCGGAAGCCGAGCAGGGGCGTGTAGCGGTGCGGAATATTCGTCGTGACGCGAATAGCGATCTGAAAGAGCTATTGAAAGAAAAAGAAATCACTGAAGACGAAGAACGTCGCGCAGCTGAAGAAATCCAAAAGCTGACGGATACTTACGTTGCTAAGATTGACGAAGCCTTGGCTGAAAAAGAAAAAGACTTGATGGAAGTTTAAGCGGTTACGCTTGAGGTCATTGGTTCTAAGCGCCGTGTTCGGTTACACTCGCACGGCGTTTTTCATTTTACGGCAGCGTTCATGGATAGTATTTCGGTTGAACAATTAAAATTACCCAAACATGTCGCCATTATTATGGATGGTAATGGGCGTTGGGCACAGCTACGTGGCAAGCATCGCACCTTCGGTCACAAAGCTGGGGCCGAATCGGTGCGTCGTGCCGTGGCTTTCGCGCGCAAAAAAGGAATTCAATCGCTCACCTTGTTTGCCTTCAGTAGTGAAAATTGGAAACGTCCTGAAGAGGAGGTTTCGGTACTTATGGAACTTTTCTTCACGGTACTGAAGCGTGAAGTAAAAAAGCTCCATAAACATAATGTGAAATTAAAAATTATCGGTGACACTGAAGGCTTCTCGGCAAAGCTGCAGCAGCGCATTAAAGAAGCTGAAGCATTGACCGTGAACAACACTTCATTGACACTCAATATCGCGGCAAATTATGGCGGACGCTGGGATATTGCCCAAGCGGCGCAACAGTTGGCGAAAAGCGTTCAAGAAGGTAAGCTTAACCCTTCTGATATTAACGAGGAAAAGCTTGCTGCGCACTTAAACTTAGCTGATCAGCCGGTACCTGACCTATTGATCCGAACCGGTGGCGAGCATCGAATTAGCAACTTTTTGTTGTGGCAACTGGCTTACGCAGAGTTTTATTTTGCCGATGTTCTGTGGCCAGACTTTGATGATCAAGCTTTTGCTCAAGCGATTGCTGATTTTAGTTGCCGTGAGCGCCGCTATGGGCTCACCAGTGAACAAGTGCAACAAGCGATCCTCGATACTGACGTAACTTCTGGGGAGTAACGTGTTAAAACAACGTCTAATAACAGCACTTATTTTACTGCCCTTGGCGCTTTATTGCGTCTTTGCTTTGGCGCTGGAGTGGTTCGCCGCCGTGATCACTGTGGTCATGTTGGGTGCGGCCTGGGAATGGTCGCCTATAATGGGCTTACGTCGCGGTATTAGCCGGGCACTGTACACCGCCTCTGTAGGTGTGCTTCTTATTGGCTTGCAGTGGTACATTCCGGTGAGCGACATCTGGCAGCAGAAAGAGCTTCATCCTGTCTACTTTTGGCTACTACTCGCGGGGGCCGTCTGGTGGGTACTGGCCACACTTTTAGTCCTGAACTACCCGAATAGTCGGCGGCTATGGTCACGAACGCGCTCAATTGTTGGCGTCTTTGGCTATCTAACCTTGGTGCCAGCAGCAGCGGGAATGTTTGCGGTACGGTCACTCAATTATGCAACAGACCCGCTATTTGGTGGTTTTGTTTTGCTCTTTATCCTGCTTTTAGTTTGGGCTGCTGACGTTGGCGCATATTTTGCCGGCGTACGTTATGGCCGCAATAAGCTAATGCCGGCCGTGAGTCCAGGTAAGACCATGGAAGGCCTGATGGGCGGAATCGCCTTGGCGTTTGTGGTGATGATGGTCGTTGCGCAATGGGTACAAGTGCCTGCCGCGCAATACAGCGGCTTTTATTTTACCGGTTTATTGACGGTTGTGGTGTCGGTATTTGGCGACCTCACCGAGAGTATGTTTAAACGCTGTGCTGGCGTGAAAGATAGTGGTGCATTGTTGCCCGGGCATGGCGGTTTACTCGATCGCATTGATAGCTTAACCGCGGCACTCCCAGTCTTCACCTTAGCCTATGTGTGGTTGTTGCTATGACTCAGCAGCGCCTTTGTATTCTCGGTGCCACCGGTTCGATTGGATTAAACACTCTGGCGGTGGTGAGAGAACATCCACAACGCTTTTGTATTGACGTCCTAACTGCGTCTACCAACGTCGAGCAGATGTTGGCGCTTTGTACTGAGTTTCAACCGCGACAAGCGATCATGGTTGACGCTGCTGCAGCGCAGGCGCTACAGCAGCAGCTTAGCAAGCATAAGGCCGGCGCTGCGATTGAAGTACGAAGTGGCATGGCAGCGCTCAGTGATGCCGCCGGTAGCGCCAACAACACCACCGTAATGGCTGCGATTGTCGGCGGTGCAGGCCTGGCACCAACACTCGCAGCGGTCGAGGCGGGCAAACGCGTGCTGTTAGCTAATAAAGAAGCACTGGTCATGTCTGGGCAACTGTTTATGGATGCCGCGCAGGCAAGTGGGGCGCAGATTTTACCGGTCGACAGTGAACATAACGCCATTTTTCAATGCTTGCCCCATGAAGCTCAGCAGCTTGGTCGTTGTGACTTAGCTGCCGCCGGAATCAATAAAATTATTTTGACCGGATCGGGCGGGCCGTTTCGCGAGCTACCGCTTGCTGAATTGGCAGCGCAAACGCCAGCGGCGGCTTGTGCCCATCCGAACTGGGACATGGGACAAAAGATTTCTGTCGACTCGGCAACGATGATGAATAAAGGCCTCGAGTATATCGAGGCGCGTTGGTTATTTAACTGTAGTGCCGAGCAAATTGAAGTGGTCTTGCACCCGCAGAGCGTGATTCATTCGATGGTGAGTTATGCTGACGGTTCCGTCCTCGCGCAAATGGGGCGGCCGGATATGCGTACACCGATTGCCCATTGTTTGAGCTTTCCTGAGCGCATCGATAGTGGTGTAGCGCCGCTCGATTTTATGGCCTTGCAAAACCTCACTTTTGCTGCTGCTGAAGCTGAGCGCTACCCATGCCTTGAACTTGCCATCAAAGCGTGTTGGCAAGGCCAGTGGGCAACCACTGCGCTGAATGCGGCGAATGAAGTTGCGGTTGCGCATTTTCTCGATGGACGCATTGCATTCACAGCGATTGCGGAGGTGTGTGCAGCAGTGCTGAAACAGCTCGAAACAACTTATGCAACGCAAGATGTGAACTCTCTAGCTGCCGTTTTGTCTGTTGATGAGCAAGCGCGCGCAAGTGCATCAGAATTTATTGAGAAGAATTATTCATGCTAGACATTTTATGGTCCTTAGGCGCTTTTATCGTCACTTTGGGAGTGCTGGTTACCTTTCACGAGTTTGGCCATTTCTGGGTCGCTCGTAAATGTGGGGTAAAGGTCTTAACTTTCTCTGTCGGCTTCGGTAAGGCGATTTGGCAACGCCAAGGTAAAGATGGCACGTGCTATCAGGTCAGCCGAATCCCGCTAGGTGGCTACGTACGCATGCTCGATGAACGGGTCGACGAGGTAGCGCCAAACGAACGCCACTTGAGTTTCAATAGTAAGTCAGTCTGGCAGCGCTCGGCTATTGTCGCAGCTGGGCCAGTGGCAAACTTTCTGTTAGCGATTGTGGTGCTGTGGGGAATGTTCCTTATTGGTGTGCCGTCGGTAAAACCGGTGGTAGGGGCGGTCACGCCTAATTCAGTTGCAGCTCAGGTTGAACTGCCCACGCCCAGTGAAATTATCAGCGTCAACGGTCGCCGTACTGAGGACTGGCAACAGGTTAACCTGGGTTTTGCCGCCGCATTAGGTGATGACACGGCAACGCTTACGGTCCGAGATGAGCGCCAACGCGAGCGTACCTTCGAACTCGATATCAGCAACTGGCGTCTGGGCGATGAACAAATCCCAACTTTTAGTGCGCTCGGCTTCCAACCTTTTCAGCCAGCAATTTATACCGAATTGGCGTATGTGCAGGAAGATTCACCCGCAGCGCAGGCAGGTTTACAAGTCGGCGACAAAATTTTGGCGCTCGATGGAACTCTCTATGAAGAATGGTCTCAAATACGAGACGCTATCATGGCCGCGCCGGCCGAGCAGGTTTCTTTAACCATTTTGCGCAATGGCGCAGAGCTCGAGTTACCGGTGACCATGGGAGAGCGAGAGTTTGAGGGTAAGACTTATGGGTATCTCGGCGTAGAACCGGCACGAGATAGCTACCCAGAGGCCTATCGATTCGTCCAGCAATACGGTATAGTCGATAGCCTCGTTAAAGGTACAGAACGTACGTGGAACCTAATGGTTTTGAGCGTACAAATGATAGGTAAGCTGCTCACCGGCACGGTTTCGGTGACCAACCTTAGTGGGCCTGTAGCAATAGCTGAGGGCGCTGGGGTTTCAGCAAGCTATGGATTGGTTTACTTTTTAGGGTTTCTCGCGCTCATCAGTGTTAATCTCGGCATCATTAATCTGTTACCATTGCCCATGTTAGATGGTGGGCATTTGCTCTTTCTCAGTATCGAGGGAGTGCGCAAAAAAGCGGTATCAGAGCGTGTACAGGAGATTAGCTACCGGATAGGTGGAGCACTGATATTCGCACTGATGGCAATCGCAATTAGCAACGATCTATTGCGGCTGTTCAAGTGAGATTAAATTTACAATAAACAAATAAGTAGCACAGAATGACGTTGAAAAAGCTATTTTTAAGTGCCCTCATGGCGAGTGCAGCACTACCAGCCTACAGCGCTGAGACAGGTGCCGATGGTGCCGAAGAGTTTGTCGTTGAAGATATTCGCGTACGTGGCCTACAAAGGGTTGCACTGGGTGCCGCATTAACCTACATCCCGATCCGCGTAGGCGACTCGGTCGATAGCGAAAATATTCAAACTTCAATTCGCTCGCTGTACTCCTCTACGCACTTCAATAATATTGTCGTGCGCCGCGTTGGCGACACACTTATATTCGAAGTCACTGAACGGCCTACCATTAGTGAGATCGAGTTTGAAGGCAACAACGACATCAAAGATGAACAGTTGACGCAAAGCCTGACCGATCAAGGAATTATCGAGGGCGAACCACTCGATTTAACGACCATCTCAAGTATCGAAACTGGGCTTGAAGACTTCTATCACTCTATCGGTAAATATAACGCCGAAGTAGCGGTCAATATTATCCGCTTGCCACGTAATCGTGTGCGTCTCGAAATCGATTTCGAAGAGGGTGATTCAGCCGAAATCCAGCAAATTAATATTGTAGGCAACTCGGTATTCAGCGACGCTGAACTACTAGCTAACTTCGAACTGAAAGACAAGTTGCCGTGGTGGAACTTCCTTGGTGCGCGCACGTATCAGAAGCAGCAATTAAGCGGTGACTTAGAGACCTTAGAGTCATTCTATAAAGATCGTGGTTATTTAACTTTCGCAATTGAGTCAGTGCAGGTGAGTATGACACCTGACCGCTCTGGCGTTTACATTTCGATTCACATCAATGAAGGTGAAATCTTTACCGTAAACGAGACTCGCGTCATCGGTGACCTGCGTGGTCAACGTGAGGTGGTAGAGCGTTTGACCCGTATTGATGCTGGCAGACAGTACAGCGCTGCACAGGTTACCTATATTGAAGAGCTCGTTGCGAAGCTATACGGACGCTACGGCTACGCATATCCAGAAGTCCGCGCGATTCCAGAAATTGATGAAGAAAACAACCAAGTTGATTTGGTGTTCTCTATCAATCCGGGCAAGCGTGTTTATGTGAACCGCATTAAATTCCGTGGTAACACGGTCACTGAAGACGAAGTTTTACGCCGTGAAATGCGCCAATTTGAAGGCGCGCCGCTTAACGATGAATCGGTTGAGCAAGGTAAAATTCGTTTGGAACGACTTGGCTTCTTTGAAACCGTTGAGAACTCGACAACACGGGTCAACGGTCGCAACGATTTGGTCGATATTGAGTATTTGGTCAAAGAACAACCGTCTGGCTCATTCAACTTTATGTTGGGTTACGGCGACTACTCTAAGCTTCAGATCGGGGTGGGGGTATCGCAAGACAACTTCCTCGGTACGGGTAACCGTGCGGCGATTAATATCAATACCAACCGTTTCAATCGTACTTTGAGCTTGTCTTACATGGATCGCTACTTTACTACGGATGGCGTAAACCTTTCCGGACAAGTATTCCTCAGCGAGTTCGATGCTGGTCAGCAAGAAAACTTAATCCGCTACAACACTAAGCGTGTTGGCGTGGGCTCGAGCATCAGCTTCCCGATTAGTGAAGTGAGTAGCTTTAACTTCGGTGCAATGTTACGACGCGAAGAGGTGACCAATGTTGAAGGCTATGAGCAGGTGAAACGCTTTTATCAGCCTTACATTGACAGCCAAGATCCGAACTCAGGGGTCGCCTTCGATATGCTATCTCTGGAAGCCGGTTGGACACGGGTAACCCTTAACCGTGGTACCTTCCCTACAGCGGGTACCATGAATCGTGTCAATGCAGAAATCACGGTTCCGGGAAGTGATGTTCGTTACTTCCGGGTCAACTATGACTTTAAACATTACTGGCCAATTACCGACGACCATAGCTTCGTGCTCTTGACCCGCTTAAATGTAGGTTATGGTAACGGTTATGGTAACGACGACAACGGCAACGACTATATCTTCCCGTTCTACGAGAACTTCCGTATCGGCGGGAATGATGACCTGCGTGGTTTTGAACCGAATACCATTGGTCCACGTGCGGTGTATCGCTATCCTGATAGCATCCTCGGTCCTCCGGGCTTTGGTGGCGTACCAACGGACTTACCGGTTGGGCCAGGTGCTGATACGGTTGCTGTAAGCCAGTACTCCGTCGGTGGTAACGCCATGTATGCCGCTGGTATCGAGTTGATCGTACCGACGCCACTAATCAAAGAAGAAAACAAAAACACAGTTCGTACCAGCATTTACTTAGATATAGGTAGTGTATGGGATACTGAGTTCCAGTATGACGAATACCGTCAACTGCAGCAGGTGGGCAACCTAAACTATCGTTTGGAAGACTTCAGTTCACCTGACCTTTACCGCGCCTCGGCGGGTATCGCAGTGCAGTGGCTATCGCCTATGGGACCTCTGACATTTGCCTTTGGTCGTCCGATCAAGGATTATGAGGGTGATAGAGCGAAAACCTTTAGTTTCAACTTTGGTACGACATTCTAAAATCAATAGTCGTGCCCGAATTTATGAATAACAGGAGTAGTTACGTGAAAGCATTAATGAAAACCACAGTAGCAGCGGCAGTGCTTGCTACCTCAATGTTTGCGAATGCAGCTGAAGCTCAACAGAAAGTTGGTTTTGTGGACATGCAAACTGTCTTGCAACAGTTGCCACAGGTACAGGAACTTTCTAACCGTTTGCAAGAAGAGTTTTCTGGCCGCATCAGCGAATTAGAGAAAATGCGTAGCGATATGCAAGCGTTAAGCGAGAAAGCTGAGCGTGATGCGCAAATCATGTCTCCATCAGAGCGTCGTGATTTACAACGTGAAATGGAAATGTTGGAAACCCAATACCAGATGAAAGCGCGTGCCTTCCAAGAAGACAACGAGCGTCGTGGTAATGAAGAACGCAACAAACTAATGCGTGAAGTTTTCCAAATCGCACAACAAGTTGCGCAAGCTGAAGGCTTTGATCTCGTACTTAACAGCCAGTCAGTATTGTATGCAGGTGAAAGCCTGAACTTGACTGACGAAGTGGTTGCAAAAATGACAGGTGGAAACTAAGTCGAATGCAAACCATGACATTGCAACAACTGGCGTCAGTCATTGACGCCGAAGTTGTCGGTGATGGGCAACAACCTATTACTGGCGTTGCAACGCTTGCCTCGGCTCAGTCGGGGCAAATTGCGTTTTTAGCCAACGAAAAATATCGCGCCCAGTTGGATAGCACCCAAGCGAGTGCAGTGATTGTCGCGCCCAATGTGGAATTACCAGAAGGCTTGGCGGCGTTGGTTACGCCGAACCCGTATGCCGGTTTCGCTAAAGTTGCGCAGCAACTCGACACCACACCCGCAGCGGCAACTGAAATTGATGCATCAGCGAAAGTAGCATCGTCGGCACAGCTCGGCGAGAATGTCGCAATTGGTCCTTTGGCCGTAATAAGCGAAAATGTCGAGCTAGGTGATAACGTGCAAATTGGTGCAGGTTGTTACATTGGACCTGGCGTCCGCATTGGTGCAAATACGAAGGTATGGCAGCAGGTCGTGATCTATCATGACTGCGTTATTGGCGCGGATTGCTTGCTGCACAGCGGTGCGGTCATTGGCGCTGATGGCTTTGGTTGGGCCAATGAACAAGGCAAGTGGATTAAAATTCCACAATTAGGTCGTGTGGTCATACATGACCGGGTCGAGATCGGCGCCAATACGACCGTTGATCGAGGTGCCTTAGATGACACCGTCATTTCCAGTGGTTGTATCATCGATAATCAGTGTCAAATCGCACATAATGTTTTCATTGATGAAGATACTGCCATTGCCGGTTGTACTGTACTTGCGGGCAGTTGCCGTATCGGTAAACGCTGCCTCATCGGCGGCGCAACGGCCATTAACGGTCACATTGAAATCTGCGATGATGTGCAGATCAGTGGTTTCTCGATGGTGATTAAAGCGATCAGTGAGCCGGGCGTTTATGCGTCAGGGATTCCAGCGGCACCGCATCGAGAGTGGCGACGTAATGGAGCCCGTTACCGCCAGCTTGACGATCTCTTCCAACGAGTGAAGAAAATCGAGAAAAAACTTAGCGATTAAGCTTCTCAGCGGTCGTATTTGGCGACCGCATCAGCTACGGAGATGAAATTTTGTCAGCATCTGACTCCGCCTTTAACATTCATGAAATTATGCGTTTATTGCCCCATCGTTACCCGTTCTTATTGGTCGACAAAGTGGTGAGTTGTGACGCTGAAAAACACATTCATGCTGTTAAGAACATCAGTGTGAACGAAGACCTATTCAATGGGCACTTTCCAGGCAACCCAATTTTTCCAGGTGTTTTAATTCTTGAAGCGCTCGCTCAGGCTGCGGGTTTGCTAGGTTTTAAAATCACTGAAAGCAAGCCAGGCAGCAATGACCTATACTTGTTCGCAGGCATTGATAATGCGCGCTTTAAGCGGCAAGTTATACCAGGCGATCAACTTGACTTGCATGTTAGCTTTGAAAAAGAACGCCGCGGTATTTGGGTGTTTAAAGGGCGTGCTGAAGTCGCGGGTGAACTCGCCTGCAGTGCCGATATCATTTGCGCAAGAAGAGAAACTTAAGTGATTCATCCTACAGCGATCATTGATGATAAAGCAGTTATCGGTAACAACGTCGAGATTGGCCCCTACAGTATTGTAGGGCCTGATGTAGTGATTGGCGATGACTGTTGGATTGGCCCACATGTGGTACTTAAAGGCCCAACGGTCTTAGGCAAAGGCAATAAAATTTACCAATTCGCTTCGGTGGGTGAGGATTGCCAAGATAAGAAATACAATGGCGAGCCCACGCGGCTGGAGATTGGTGATAACAATATCATCCGTGAATGCGTGACGATTCATCGAGGCACTGTGCAAGATCAGGGGCTGACCAAGCTTGGCAGCAATAACCTGTTGATGGCCTACGTGCACGTGGCGCATGACTGCATGGTCGGCGATAACATCATTCTGGCGAACAATACCACTTTGGCTGGCCATGTGTATGTTGGCGACTGGGCCATTCTTGGTGGCTTTACCGGCGTGCATCAATTTTGTCATATTGGTGCCCACGCGTTCACCGCAGTGAATTCTGTGGTGGTGCAAGACATTCCTCCCTATATTATGGCGCAAGGGCATAACGCGGTGCCACGTACGATTAATAGTGAAGGTTTGAAGCGTCGCGGATTCAGTAAAGAAGCCATCATGCATATCAAACGCGCTTTCAAAACTCTGTACCGTAAAGGTTTGACCATAGATGAAGCTGTGGCGGAGATGGAAAGCTGGCAGGCGCCTGAGCTTAACGAACTGATCCACTTTGTGCAGAACAGCTCGCGCGGCATCATTCGCTAACTCCTGACTAAATAACGACGCACCGACTATGCATGCATCAAAGCCTTTGACTGTTGCTTTATTGGCAGGTGAACACTCCGGTGATCTGCTAGGCTCTGGTTTGATGCGTGCCTTGCGTGAGCAACACGGCGAGGTCGAGTTTATTGGCGTGGGCGGACCGCTGATGGCTGCTGAGGGGCTAACCAGTCTAGTGCCGATGGAAGATCTTGCGGTCATGGGTATTGCAGAAGTAGTAGGGCGCTTACCAACCTTACTGCGTCATCGAAAGCATATCATTACAACCCTTCTTGCCAAGCGTCCGGCGGTATTTATCGGGATTGACGCACCGGATTTCAATTTGCCGATTGCTAAGCGTCTCAAGGCTCAGGGTATTCCGACCATGCACTATGTCAGTCCTAGTGTGTGGGCGTGGCGTCAAGGACGAATTAAGGGCATCAAAGCCAGTGTCGATCACGTGCTCTGTTTGCTGCCTTTTGAGAAAAGTTTTTATGACCAGCACGGTTTGCCTGCAACGTTTGTCGGTCATCCACTTGCCGACACCATCCCGATGCAATGGCCTAAAGCCGACGCGCGCGCTGAGCTTGGGCTAGCGGACGACTTTACGGTGGCCCTACTGCCGGGGAGTCGCAGTGGCGAAATAGCAAGGCTTGGCCCGGTGTTCCTGGCTGCGGCGCAAGAATTTCATCAACGTCATCCGCAGGCAAAGTTTATCAGCCCGATGATTTCCACGGCACGGGCCGAGCAATTTCGTGCGTTACAGCGTGAGCTTGCACCAGAACTCCCCTTAACCTTGATAGACGGCAAGTCGCGTAGCGCAATGGCTGCGGCAGATGCATTATTATTAACTTCGGGGACTGTGACACTTGAAGCGATGTTAATCAAACGGCCGATGGTGGTCGCCTATCGCTTTAACTGGTTAAGTTACCAACTGATTAAGCGCATGTTTAAGGCGAAGTTTTTCAGTCTACCGAATTTACTCGCTGATACCGAACTGGTGCCGGAACTGGTGCAGCATGAAGTGACGCCAGAGGCTTTAGCAAATGCCTTGGAAAAGCAACTTGCTGCCGCCGATGATGGCCACTTAATTGAACGTTTTCGTAGCTTACATCATCGCCTTCAGCGGGATGCCGATGCCGTAAGCGCGAAGGTCGCGCTTGAGTTGGCGACGCGCTAACCATTCTAAAATATCGAAAAATAACTCCGTAAAAAAGCACTAATCATCCGATTTGATAACTCCTATACTTCACTCATCATTCACAATTTAGAGGTGAACATGGGTTTATTAGTTGATGGCAAGTGGCAGGACAAATGGTACGACACCGAGAAACATGGCGGGCGCTTTGAGCGCAGTGCTGCGCAGTTCCGCAATTGGTTAAGCAACGCGGCAGACGCCGAATTTCCCGCCGAGAGTGGGCGCTATCACTTGTATGTGTCCTATGCTTGCCCGTGGGCGCATCGGACGCTTATTTTTCGTAAACTGAAAGGGCTTGAGGAGCATATTAGCGTCTCTGCGGTTGAGCCGTTGATGTTGGAGAACGGCTGGGAATTTGCGGCGGATAAACAGCATGCGTTGCATGACCCGCTTTACGGCTTTGACTTTCTGTATCAGCTTTATTTAAAAGCAGATCCAAACTACAGTGGCCGCGTGACAGTGCCGGTGCTTTGGGACAAACAAAAACAGACGATTGTCAGCAATGAGTCAGCCGATATCATTCGGATGCTCAATAGCGCTTTCAATGATCTCACGGGAAATCACTTGGATTTTTATCCGAGCGACCTTCATGAAGTTATTGATAGCGTGAATGACGAAGTCTATGACAACGTCAACAATGGCGTTTATAAGTGCGGTTTTGCAACGCAACAAGACGCTTATGAAGAAGCCTTTACTGCGTTGTTTGGGACGCTCGATAAGCTTGAGGAGCGGCTGCAACAGCAACGTTTTCTTGCCGGCGACCGAGTAACAGAGGCGGACTGGCGTTTGTTCACCACCTTGGTGCGATTTGATGCGGTCTACCATAGCCACTTTAAAACGAATCAGCGCCGTATCGTTGATTACCCAGCTTTGTGGGACTACGTACGGGCTTTATATCAAGTGCCTGGCGTCGCAGATACCGTGGTAATGGATCATATTAAAAAGCACTATTATGGCAGCCACACCATGATTAATCCGACCCAGATTGTGCCAAAAGGACCGGCGCTTGACTTCACTGCGCCCCATCAGCGAGGAGAAGTGTTATGAAAGCTATTTTAACGCGACATCGTGGCATGCCGGCGCAAGACGGCGCTGGGGTAAAACTAACGCGGATTATTAATCAACCGAGCTTACGTTACCAAGATCCGTTTTTAATGTTGGATGAGTTTCGTTCTGACGATCCGAATGACTATATCGCGGGTTTTCCGCCGCATCCGCATCGTGGCTTTGTGACGTTAACTTATATGCTCGCGGGACGTATGGAACACAAGGATTCAGTGGGCAACACCGGCGTGGTGGAAAGTGGCGGCGCGCAATGGATGAAGGCTGCACGTGGCATTATTCACGCGGAAATGCCCAAACAAGAAGAAGGCCTCATGTGGGGCTTCCAATTGTGGTTGAATCTGCCCGCAAAAGATAAGATGAGCCCGGCAGAATGGGCCGATTATCCTGCTGATAAGATCCCTGAAGTTGCACTGGACGGCCTCACGCTACGGGTGGTTGCGGGGAGCTATCAAGGCCAACAAGGGCCGATTCAACAGCAAGAGCAACAGTTCGAAATGTACGATCTGCGTTTTAGCGAAGCCGCGGCATGGCAACAAGGTAAAGTTTCGCAACAAACGCGCTTGGCCTATGTTTATCAAGGTGAAGTTGAGCTCAATGATAGCTTATTACAGCGCGGTGAACTGGTGCGTCTGGCGCCCGCTGCAGAACTGACGTTGCGCTCGAAGGGTGAGGCTGGCATGCTGCTCTTGGCGGCCGAACCGATTGGCGAACCCATTGCCCAATATGGGCCCTTCGTGATGAATACTCAGGCCGAGATTGAACAGGCGATTAACGATTATCAACGTGGACGCCTGACGACGACAACTTAAGTGAGGTAAAAGACCAAGTATGAGTAAACGCACCGCAATAGGTTTCCGTGCCGCAGATGGACAGCCACAGCAAGTGAGCTTTGAATATGCAGTACCTGAGGCTGATGAGGTGGTGATTGCAATTTCGCACAGTGGTTTGAATCGTGCGGATCTTATGCAATTAGCAGGTCATTACCCGCCACCTCCGGGCGCATCTGAGATCCTAGGTTTGGAAGCGAGCGGGACGGTGATCGCGACAGGACCCGCAGTGAGTCGTTTGCAACCCGGTGACGAGGTGTGCGCGTTACTTGCCGCTGGCGGTTATGCGGATCATGTGGTGGTCAGTGAGCAGCAAGTGGCCAAGCTCCCGAGAGGTCTGTCACTCGCGCAAGGGGCGGCCATTTGCGAAGCCTTTGCCACGGCTTGGTTTAACCTCTATGAAGTCGCCGCCCTACAGCCGCACGAGCGTTTATTACTGCATGCTGGGGCCAGTAGCGTTGCCTTGGCAGCCTTGCAGTTGGCCAAGCACAATCAAAATCCGGTTTTTGTAACCGCCGGTAGTGATGACAAAATCGTCTTTTGTCAGAGACTCGGTGCTGAACGCGGGTGGAATCGACAGCACGGTAGTTTTGTCAACGCGGTCAAAGAGTGGGGCGGTGCGGACGTTATTATCGACCCTGTCGCCGGTGATTATCTGCCCCAAGATCAACAGGTCTTGAACCTCGATGGGCGCATTGTAGTGTTAGGCTTAATGGGCGGAAGAGAGGCAACCATTGACGCTGGGCGCCTGCTCATGAAGCGTCAGCGCATCCAAGGAAGTACCTTACGCAACCAGCCGTTGCCAGTGAAAGCACGGATCATGCGTGCGCTTGAACAACATCTGTGGCCATTATTGAGCAGTGGCAGTTGTCAGGTGATGGTCGAAAAGGTTTATCCGATCGCTGAAATGGACCAAGCATTGGCGCAAATGCGTCGTAATGAGACACGTGGAAAACTGGTGTTGGAGTGGTAATTTGCAGAAGAAAAATGGTGGAGGGGGCAGGATTCGAACCTGCGAAGGCTGAGCCGTCAGATTTACAGTCTGATCCCTTTGGCCACTCGGGAACCCCTCCACGAAGGCAGGCATAGTAGCAGATTGAGGCAGCCTGTAAACCCCGCTATGATAAAAGCTGTAGTTATTTCCGACCCTTTTGAACAGGTTGTCTATTTTGTCGACAAAGCATGCTGAAATTATCGCCACATTCCTCGATCGCTTGTGGCTAAAGCAAGGTGTAAGCCCGCATACCAGTGCTGCTTACGCCACGGATTTGAAAAAGTTCCTGCAGTTTTTGCTCGCACATCGCGGTGAGGGGGCTGAATTATTGGCTGCGCGCAGCACTGATATCGAGGACTACATGCTATGGCGCCGGCAGCAAGGACTATCGCCGCGCAGTACAGCACGAGCATTGAGTGCCCTGAAAAAGTTTTATACTTATGCGGTGCAAGAACGTCTATGCATGGACGATCCGACCGCGCGCTTACGGCAGCCGAAACAACCGCAAGCATTACCGCACAGCCTAGCGGAGAGCGAGGTCGAAGCTCTGTTAAATGCGCCGCAAGAAGACGACCCAGTCCAATTACGTGATCGCGCCATGCTCGAGGTCCTCTATGCCACGGGATTACGCGTCACCGAGTTGACACAACTTACCTATAGCCAAGTGTCACTGCAACAAGAGTTGGTGCGTGTGGTAGGTAAGGGTAACAAGGAACGATTGGTACCGCTTGGTGAAACGGCACTAGAATATTTACAGCGTTATAGTAAAGAGGCACGGCCGCAGCTCAGCAAAGTGCCAAGTGATTATGTTTTCATTACCCGCCGCGGCGGACCTCTTACCCGCCAAGCTTTTTGGCACCGGATCAAGTTCTATGCACAGCAAGCGGATATCCGCTCGCATTTATCGCCACATACCTTACGCCATGCGTTCGCTACGCATTTGTTGAACCATGGTGCCGACTTACGTGTCCTACAAATGTTGCTTGGCCATAGCGACCTCTCGACCACGCAAATCTATACCCATGTGGCGCGTGAACGCTTGCAACAGCTGCACGCAACGCATCATCCTCGAGCCTAGTAAAATGGCTGCGTTAACGGGCGATTAAGGGTACACTGGACAACATTACGCGCTAAACATTATTAACAACAACGAAGTATAAGAGAATTCTATGAAACAGTTACTTTTGGCCGCGAGTATTCTGGGCCTTTTAGCATGTTCGCCACAGCAAGAAGCGCAGGCAAACGCTAATACGACTCCCGAAAGTGGTGCAAGCTTTAATCAAAGCTACTTGCAACAAATGGGCTTCACCGTTGAATCAGCCCAAGAATCAAGTATCCCTGGGGTGTTTGAAGTGATCACCGATCAAGGTTTGATCTATGTTGCAGACGACGGCAAGAAGCTGATTGGTGGCCGTATTTACGACATCACGGGTGGAGAACCGGTGAATCTGAGTGAAAACGTGATCCGCAAGATGCGTCAAGATGACATTGCCGCGGTTGCCGACGAAACCATTACTTATAAAGCTGACAATGAGAAATACGTCGTAACAGTTTTTACAGACCCAACTTGTGGCTATTGCCGCCAGTTACATAACAACCTTGAAAGCTACCTTGAGCGAGGCATCACTATTCGCTATCTCGCATGGCCACGTAGTGGTTTGCAAGGCAGTGCCTACCAGCAACTGAAAACAATTTGGTGTTCTGCGGATCAAAAAGCGGCGCTGGATGCGGCGAAAAATGATAAGCGCCTACCTGCCGCAAGTTGTGATGATCCCATCGATGAGCACTTCGCTTTAGGTAATAAATTTGGCGTGCGTGGTACGCCGTCAATGATCCTGCCATCGGGTGAGATGATCCCTGGTTTAGTTGACGCACGACGCTTAGCCGCTCAACTCGAACAGGATTAAGCGATGACGGATGCGCTGACGCTGCAGCGCCGGCCCGAAGTTGATGTAAGTGATCTACCGGCAGAAATGCCGTGGATCTTGCGTCAACTCCTGGCGCGTCGCGGGATAACCACAGCTGAACAACTTGATCTGCGTCTACAACGTTTACCGCACTTCGCGCAATTACATGACGCTGAGCGTGCCGCAAAACGCCTATGGTTAGCCATTGAACGTCAGGAACATATTTGTATTTGTGGTGACTTTGATGCCGACGGTGCAACCTCTACGGCGTTGATGGTTTCTGTACTGCGCGCCATGGGAGCGCAGCAGGTAAGCTATTGCGTGCCCAATCGCTTTACCGATGGTTACGGTTTGTCACCCAATGTTGTGAGCTACGCGCAACAGCAGGGCGCGCAATTGCTGCTGACTGTTGATAGCGGTATTTCCTGTCATGCAGGAGTCGATGCCGCAAACGCCGCGGGCCTCGATGTGATCATTACTGACCATCACCTCGCTGGAGCAGAATTACCCAAGGCTTATGCCATCGTTAACCCCAATCAACCGGCTTGTGGCTTTCCGAGTAAGTCGATCGCTGGGGTCGGCGTCGCTTTCTATGTGTTGCTTGCCTTGCGCGCCCAAGCTCGCGAAAGGCAACACCATGCGGCGCAATTAAACCTTGCTGAATGGCTTGACCTCGTTGCGCTTGGGACCGTTGCCGATGTGGTGAAGTTAGATGGGACCAATCGGGTACTGGTACAACAGGGCCTGCAGCGTATTCGTGCCGGCCATTGTCGACCGGGGATTCAGGCTTTATTGCAAGTAACGCAGCGTGAACCCGAGCGTTTACAGGCGACTGATCTAGGTTTTGCTCTAGCGCCACGCATTAACGCGGCAGGGCGTTTAGATGATATGGCGATTGGCATTGAATGCCTGCTAAGCGAAGATATTAACACTGCAACTGAACTCGCAGCGCAGCTCAATGACCTTAACGCCGAGCGACGCTCGATTGAAAGTGAAATGCGCGAAAGTGCGGCGAGTTATGTGGCCGATCTGCAACTTACCGAAGCTCAGTTACCGCCTTTGTTAGTGCTCCATGAAGCGGGATGGCATCAAGGCGTTGTCGGAATCGTCGCAGGGCGGGTAAAAGAACAGTTTCACCGCCCGACCATCACTTTTGCGGCAGGTGATGACGGTCTGCTTAAAGGCTCCGCACGATCGATTCCAGGACTGCACATGCGTGATTTACTTGAACGTGTGCATACCTTGCAGCCAAACCTCATTGAGCGTTTTGGTGGGCACGCTATGGCGGCCGGTTTATCGCTTGCTCCAGAAAACCTAGAAGCTTTCAAGCAAGCGGCAGTGGCGGTGGCTGAAGAGTGGCTTGAAGCAGAGGCCCTCGAGCGTACGATTGTCACTGATGGCAGCCTGGATGCCTCCTGTTTTACCCAAGGTTTTGTCGAACAATTGCAACGGCTTGGCCCATGGGGACAGGGGTTTCCGGAGCCACTTTTTGATGACACCTTTGAGCTGGTACAGCAAAGAATCGTCGGCAAAAACCACTTAAAAATGGTGGTACGCAGCAGCGATGGCATCATTCTTGATGCTATTGCATTTAATGTCGATACCAATGTGTGGCCTGATCTAGCGCTGCGCGAAGCACAGCTGGTTTACAAATTGCAGTTGAATCATTTTCGTGGACGAACGAATGTGCAACTGCTGGTGGAGCATTTGCTGCCTTTACGGTAAAATGCCGTCCCTTTTGAAATCAACCTTGGATGAAAGCACGTTTTATGTTCGAGACCAATGCCACCTACGTAGCTATAAAAGAAATGCGCGAGCGCAGCGAAGCGCTTCGGGGGTATCTTTGACTATGCTCAAAAAGTTGAGCGTTTAGAAGAAGTTACACGCGAACTTGAAGATCCAACTGTATGGGATGATCAAGAGCGCGCACAAGCATTGGGAAAAGAGCGAGCGAGTCTCGAACAAGTAGTGGAAACGCTGCAAACGCTAGCACAAGGCCTTGAAGACGTTGAAGGTTTGGTCGACTTAGCTGTCGAAGCAGAAGACGAAGACACCTACAACGAAGCCGTTGCTGAGCTCGATGAGCTAGAACAGCAGCTCGCAACATTAGAATTCCGTCGGATGTTCTCAGGACCACAAGATGGTTCTGATTGCTACTTGGATATTCAAGCTGGCTCTGGTGGCACTGAGGCGCAAGATTGGTCGAATATGTTATTGCGCATGTATTTGCGTTGGGCGGAAAGCCACGACTTTAAGGCTGAAATTACTGAATTGTCTGAGGGTGAAGTCGCGGGCATTAAGTCGGCGACGGTGCGCATTCAAGGCGAGTATGCTTACGGTTGGTTACGCACCGAGACCGGGGTGCACCGTTTAGTACGAAAGTCGCCGTTTGACTCTGGAAATCGTCGACATACATCGTTTGCGTCGGTGTTTGTCTACCCAGAAATTGATGATTCAATTGAAATTGAGATCAATCCGGCGGATCTTCGCGTTGATACCTACCGTGCCTCAGGTGCCGGTGGTCAGCACGTTAACCGTACTGACTCAGCGATTCGTATCACCCACGAGCCAAGCGGTATCGTGGTGCAGTGTCAAAGTGACCGTTCGCAGCATAAAAACCGTGACGCAGCGATGAAACAGTTACGCGCCAAGCTCTACGAAATGGAATTGCAGAAGCAATTAGCAGAAAAACAAGCACTGGAAGACAGCAAGTCGGATATTGGTTGGGGCAGCCAAATTCGTTCTTATGTGCTTGATGATGCCCGCATTAAAGATTTACGCACCGGCGTCGAGAACCGTAATACCCAAGCGGTGCTGGACGGCGCGTTAGACCCGTTTATTGAAGCAAGTTTGAAATCTGGACTGTAAATAGGAACCAACCATGGCAGAAAACACGCAAAACACCGAAGTCGTTGATGTAAATGAACAAATTGCACAACGAAAGGCGAAATTAAAGGCCTTGCGTGAGCGCGGTGTGGCGTTCCCAAATGACTTTCGTCGGGAAGATTTAGCGGCTGACTTGCATGCTGAGTATGACGACGTTGAAAAAGAAGCATTGGCTGAAAAGGGCATTCGTGTCTCAGTAGCGGGGCGTATGATGACGCGCCGCATTATGGGTAAAGCAAGCTTTGCGACGATTAAAGACATGAGCGGAAGCATCCAGCTTTATGTCGCCCGGGATAATTTGCCAGAAGGTTTCTACAACCAAGAGTTCAAGAAATGGGATCTAGGTGACATCGTTGGTGCTACCGGTACGTTGTTTATTACCGGCACAGGCGAATTGAGCGTCCAGGTGGACGATGTGCGCTTGTTGACCAAAGCATTGCGTCCGTTACCGGATAAATTTCATGGTTTGGCTGATCAGGAGACTCGCTACCGTCAGCGTTATCTCGACCTGATTACCAACGATGACTCACGTCGTACCTTTATCGTTCGCTCTAAAGTCGTCGACTATATTCGTCGCTACCTTGCCGCGAAGCAATTCCTTGAAGTCGAGACGCCGATGATGCAAACCATTCCAGGCGGTGCTGCGGCGCGTCCGTTTGTCACCCATCACAATGCACTGGATATGGAATTGTACCTACGAATCGCTCCAGAGCTTTACCTCAAGCGTCTTGTTGTCGGCGGCTTTGAGAAAGTATTCGAGATTAACCGTAACTTCCGTAACGAAGGTCTTTCCACCCGGCACAATCCAGAGTTCACTATGCTTGAGTTCTATTGGGCCTATGCGGATTACCGTGACTTGATGGATTTGACCGAAGACATGTTGCGCGGTATGACTGAAGAAATTCTGGGCTCTAGCACTTTCGTAAGCGAAGGCGTTGATTACGACTTTAGCCAGCCGTTTGCGCGTATGACCGTAAATGAAGCGATTTTGCAGCACCTTCCTGACGCTACTGAAGAACAGTTGAGTACCCTTGAAGCAGCAACCAAATTGGCAGAAAGTATTGGCATTCAAGTCAAACCAAATTGGGGTTTAGGCAAGGTACAAATCGAAATTTTTGAAGAAGTTGCTGAGCATAAACTTATTCAGCCAACCTTTATTACTGCTTATCCGGCAGAAGTATCACCGTTGGCGCGTCGCAACGACGAAGATCCGCACGTTACCGATCGCTTTGAATTTTTCGTCGGCGGCCGTGAACTCGCCAATGGCTTCTCTGAGTTAAATGATGCCGAAGACCAAGCGGAACGTTTCCAACATCAAGTACAGCAAAAAGAAGCTGGCGATGACGAAGCAATGTTCTTTGACGAAGATTACATCACCGCACTCGAGCATGGCTTGCCACCAACAGCTGGTGAAGGTATAGGTATCGACCGTCTGGTAATGTTACTGACCGACTCGCCATCGATTCGTGATGTACTGCTGTTCCCGCACATGCGTCCTCGGAAGGACTAAATCGCGCATTAAAAAAAGCCCTGCAACTATACGGTTGCGGGGCTTTTTTATGAGCTAGCTCGCGATTACGGCAATGCTCGTAAAAAGTCGTCGAGTAACTCTTGCTGGTCTTCAATTCCGCACGACATCCGTAATAAATCGTCAGGGCAAGGCGTGCCTTCACCTTCAATGCTCGCTCGATGTTCAATTAAGCTTTCGACGCCCCCGAGCGAAGTCGCGCGTTTCCACAGTTTGGTATGAGCAGCAACATGGATCGCTGCTGCTGCGCCGCCCTTGAGGCGTACCGAAAGCATACCGCCAAAACCACCCGTCATTTGTCGCTTAGCGATTTCATGACCAGCAAAACTTGGCAGGCCAGGGTAGAGCACTTCGGCGACTGCCGGATGTTGTTCAAGCTGCTCAGCAATAAACTGCGCGTTACGGCATGCTTCGCGCACGCGCAAATGCATGGTGCGCATGCCACGTAACAGCTGCGCAGCGTCGTGTGGACTTGGCACTGCGCCATTCTGCGCCCGCACAGCACGAATGCGTTGCCAATAGGTATCGTCACGGGCGCCAATCAAAGCGCCGGCAATGACATCGGAGTGACCATTAAGGTATTTGGTTGCTGAGTGCATCACAATGTCGGCGCCCAATTGCAAAGGCTGGGTCAAAAGCGGAGTAGCGCAGGTAGAATCTACTGCCACTTGCGCACCCGCCGCGTGCGCGTGTCGAGTAATGGCAGCGATGTCAGAGATATTCCATAAGGGATTCCCTGGCGTCTCTAGCCACACCAGTTTGGTCTTACCCGGCTGCAGCTGTTTTGCCACCTGCTCGACGTCTGTCATATCGATAAACTCGATCACCAGCCCCCAGTCTGTGGCAAAATTGAGCAGCCAATTGCGCAGGGCCCAATACATGACGCGTGGCGCGAGTACGTGATCGCCAGGGCGTAGGCCTTGAAACACCGCAGTCGCAGCGGCCATTCCAGAGCCAAAAAGAAGGGCTTCATGACCAGCTTCTAACTGACATAACAGCGCTTCTACTGGCTTATAGGTAGGATTATCGGCGCGCGAATAAACATTGCCGGTTGGGTAACTATTGTCCTTGCCACGCAAGTAAGTGGTGGCGACGTGAATAGGCGGCACGACCGCTTGGGTTTCCTGATCAATGGCACCGAGCGATTGCGCCAGTGCGGTGGCAGATGAGTAGGGGTAAGGATTGTTCGGTTTGGACATAACCAGCTGGTTCTCTCGCGGCAATTTTATCGGCCTAGAGTAAAGCTTTCGCGGCTATTTGCAAAGCATAAAAAAACGCACCCGAAGGTGCGCTTTTGCTACTTCAAAGCAAGTTCACAAGCACGACTTATTCGTGGTTGTGATTGCCATCAGCGTGCACGTGGCCGTGGTCCAATTCGCTTGGATCCGCGTCACGAACTTCAACAACTTCAACGTCAAAGTTAAGTGCAACACCCGCAAGTGGGTGGTTGCCATCAACTGTTACTTGGTCATCGTTGACTTCAACGATAACCACTGACTGTTCACCGTGGTCAGTGCTGGCACGAAATTGCATGCCTGGCTCAACTGGGTTGTCACCAAACAAGTTGCGTGGCACGCTCTGAATAAGACCGTCGTGGCGTTCGCCATAGGCATTTTCTGGGTCGATGTCGGCAGTAAACTTGTCGCCTTCTGCTTTACCAGATAACGCGTCTTCAAGGCCTTTGATTAACATGCCGCGACCAAAGATAAACTGCAAAGGCTGACCTTCTTTTGATTGGTCGAGCACTTGGCCTTCGGCGGTTTTCACAGTGTAGTGAATACCGACAACTTTGTCTTGGCTAATGGTTTGAGTCATGATTCATCCAATTTATAGGGCAGTGGGTAAATTTCCAAGAGACTCGCGTCATCATCTTTGATGCGCAGTTTGGTGTCACTATCGAGATCACTCGGTAACACCGCTAACACGTCAAGATGCTGGTCGGCACGGCTCACTGCATTAATTACCGTACCTGCACGCCGCCAATTTTCACCAAGCTGCTGCTCAACAGTTGCACCTGCTGAGACTGGCTTTCCGTGACCACTTAAGCGGAAAAGTGCACGCTTTTGTTTACCCAAATATTTCATTCGGGCGACCGTCTCTTGGCCGATATAACACCCCTTACTAAAGCTGATGCCATCTAAGGCTTGTAGGTTCAGCATTTGGGGTACGAACTCTTGTATTGTACCTGAAAATAGGGTCGGTCGGCCACGCTCGATTTCCAACGCTTGCCAGTAGGCTGGCTCAGAGTTGGTGGGGAGGGCCTCACCGCGTTGCAAGCACAAGTATTGATCGGGTTGCGTGCCAAGGCTTAGGACCAAGGCATGCTCGGTACGACTGACCGCCGGCATGTCAGCGCTTGCCAGCGAAGCATCGAGCAACTCTGCTAAACGCGCTGGAGCGGCCGTGCCAAACACACCATACAACTGAAAGTCGTCGCTAGCATCGCGGATTTCAACCTTATTAAAGACGCCAAACTTCTGTAATTGCGCCATGGTTGCTTCCATGGCAGGTTTTGACGTAATTAACAGTACGCCATCGCCTTCGCGCACAAGGAAGAAATTACTCAGGGTTTTACCTTTATTGTCGCAATGGGCTCCATAGATCCAGCGTTCGCTGTCGAGTTGCTTGAGGTCACAGGTAAACTGGCCTTGCAGGAAACTCTCAGTATCTGAGCCGGAAACTTGTAATACGCCATGATCAGTCAGGGAAACTGTTACGTATTCCGGTGGAGCTTTGGTAAACTCTGTTGTTAGCACAATCAACCTCGTTATCTTTCGTTGATGTCAAAACGTCTATGACAGATAGGTGGGGACAGTTTTTTATTATACAAGGGGCGAAGTCGGAACCTATGGAAAAATTACAACAGAACGCTGATTCATTACGTGACAAAAACCGTCTGCGTTGGGCATGCCGTCGGGGGATGCTTGAGCTTGATGTGCTGTTTATGCCGTTCGTTGAAGAAGCTTATGACGACTTGAATGCTGAGCAGCAAGAGGCGTTTCGGCGGCTATTGACATGTGATGACCCAGATCTTTTTGCTTGGTTTATGGGGCATCAGCAATGCGAAGATGCTGAGCTCAAAGGTATGGTCGACTACATCTTGAGTCGGGTAAAAGTCTGAGTGTGGCTCTGCTGTCAACAGCCGTGGCGCTGGTTGCGAATGCCCGCGCAGGTATGGGCAGTAGATGAGCGCACTAAAACTGTAAATTCACTTGGCCGGCATCGGTTGCTAACGTTATCTGAGCCGCGCTGGGTCTTTGTCACACCTTGGCTGGTCGCTTTTTATTTCACGCGTGTGCAGTTAGGGGAGCAACGTTTAGCCTCGCGTTGGTGGTTGTGCTGCGGCAGCTGGACGGATGCTGCCGCGTTTGCCCGGTGTCGGCGTTTAGCTTTGTTTTGGCGAGAGCACCGTTGGTGACGGTTCGCTGAGCAAATCGGGATAGTCGAGGGTGTAATGGAGGCCACGACTTTCTTTACGCTGCATCGCACAATGTACAATCAACTCAGCAACTTGTACCAAGTTACGTAGTTCCAGCAAGTTATTACTGACGCGGAAATTACTGTAGTACTCATGAATTTCTTGCTGCAGTAACTCGATACGTCGCAGCGCTCGTTCGAGGCGCTTGGTGGTACGCACAATGCCAACGTAGTCCCACATAAATAGCCTTAGTTCATGCCAGTTATGCTGGATAATCACTTCTTCGTCTGAGTTCGTAACTTTGCTCTCGTCCCAACGCGGTAATTCAGTTTGTAACTCGACCGCATCGAGATGCTGCAAAATATCGGCGGCAGCGGCTTGGGCAAACACCAGACATTCAAGTAACGAGTTACTGGCCATGCGATTTGCACCATGCAGCCCGGTATAGGCGACTTCGCCAATGGCATACAGGTGGGGGATGTCGGTTTGCGCTTGCAGATTGGTCATCACACCGCCACAAGTATAGTGAGCAGCGGGCACCACTGGCATCGCCTGCTTGGTAATATCGATGCCTAAAGTGAGGCATTTTTCATAAATCGTTGGAAAGTGTTCCTTTATGAATTCCGCAGGTTGATGCGAAATATCTAAGTACATGCAGTCAGCGCCGAGACGTTTCATTTCGTAATCGATGGCACGCGCCACAACATCACGCGGCGCCAATTCAGCATCATCGTGAAAATCAGGCATAAAGCGTGTACCATCAGGGCGCTTCAAAACGGCACCTTCGCCGCGCAATGCTTCAGTGAGCAAAAAGGAATGGGCGTTGGGATGGAACAAGCACGTTGGGTGGAATTGATTAAATTCCATATTGGCGACACGGCAGCCCGCACGCCACGCCATGGCGATCCCATCGCCACTGGCGACATCTGGGTTCGAGGTGTATTGGTAGACTTTACTTGCTCCACCGGTCGCAAGAGCAACGAATCGCGCAGCCACTGTCTCTACGCGTTCTGCGGCGCGGTTCCAGATATAGGCACCGTACACGCGCTGTTTTGTTTGCGCTTGAGCCTTGGTTGCGTGCTTAGCGGTGATGAGATCAACTGCATTGTAGCGTTCGAGAACCTGAATGTTAGGGTGCTCTTTGACTTGCTGCACGAGCGTGGTTTGCACCGCGCGCCCGGTGGCATCGGCGGCATGCAAGATGCGTCGATGACTGTGCCCACCTTCTTGATTGAGGTGAAACTTGCTTTCACCGTCAGCGCTGTCAACGCGATCAAAACCCACGCCCAGTTCAATAAGCCACTGCAAACTTTTCTTGGCGTTTTGCGTGGTGAAAGCCACCGCATCAGGGTCACAAAGGCCAGCGCCGGCAATTAACGTATCCTGAATGTGGCTTTCGATGCTATCATTCTCGTCAAACACTGCGGCGATACCGCCTTGGGCGTAATAGGTTGAACCTTCGGTTAGCGGTCCTTTCGAGAGCACGAGCACCTTGGCGTGGTCAGCAAGGTGTAAAGCAAGGGTTAAACCCGCAGCGCCGCTGCCGATAATCAGCACGTCGCATTGATAATCGATGACTTGTTCCATAGAGTAGGGATTTTGTAGAGCGCAATGCGCTTTATTGCCAACGGAATAGCAGCGATTTTACTCGTTTAGAAAATTTTTGCGAACTTTTTGGGAATAGCCCTGTCAGAACCACCAGCACGCATATATAGAGGTAGTTGGGCCTGGTTCGCAGTACAAAGATGTGGGTTAAGGAGAACAGGCTCAAATGAGCGAACAAGAAACTGATAAGGCGCTGGTGCTAAGAGTGCAGCAGGGCGACCAACAAGCGTTTAATTTGTTGGTGCAAAAATATCAGCACAAGGTAATGAGCCTGATTTCGCGTTATGTAAAACAGGCAGCCGATGTGCCTGATGTCGCACAAGAGGCTTTTGTTAAAGCCTACCGTGCCATAGGAAGTTTTCGCGGCGATAGCGCCTTTTATACTTGGCTTTATCGCATAGCAGTGAATACGGCAAAGAATTACTTGGTATCACAAGGGCGTAAGCCACCGGCAACGGATGTTGATGCCGAAGAAGCCGACTATTTAGAAAGCGCAGGGGCTCTGCGCGATGGTGCATCACCAGAGAGCTTGTTGTTGACGGACGAGATCCGCAACGTGGTGATGACAACCATAGAAAGTTTACCGGAGGACCTTCGCCGGGCAATCACATTGCGAGAAATTGAAGGGTTAGGGTACGAAGAAATTGCAATTGAGATGGACTGTCCTATCGGAACCGTAAGGTCACGAATTTTCCGAGCTCGAGAAGCAATCGATGCGCAGCTAAGACCCTTATTAGAGCGCTAACTAAGTTTTTGAGGAAAGCACATGACAGACCGTAGCTATGAACAACTATCAGCATTGCTTGACGATGCAGTGTTAGACGCTCGTGAGCGTGAACAGCACCTTGATAGTCTGTTGAGCGACACTGAAGCACAGCAAGCTTGGGGGCGCTATGCGTTGATGGGACGTATTATGAAAAATGATGCGACGACGTCGACGCCTATCGACATTAGTGCCTCGGTCGCAGCGCAAATTGCGCAGGAGCCGCAGCCGAGCAATGTGGTTCAAGGTCGCTTCGGTAAAGGCCGCGAAATGGTTCAACGTTGGTTACGTCCTGCTGGTAGCGTGGCGATTGCCGCGAGTGTAGCGCTAGTGGCTGTGCTAACCGTGCAACAAACGCAACCGGTGATGCCAGAAGAAAGTGTTGAGCCAGCGTTTGTCACCAACCCGCTTGGCGGTCGTAGCCCAGTTAGCTACAATACAGTTTTACAGAGCAATGAACCGACCCAAGCAGAAATTGCGCAACAGCGTCGCTTGTTACAGTTTTATCTGCTCGACCACAATAGCCAACGTCAGCTTTCTTTGCAGGCCCAGCAACTGAATGAACAAGCGCAACAACAAGCAACAGATTCCGAAACTGAAGCAACACAGGAACAGCGTCTGTCGAATGACAACTAATTTTTGGAGCAGCAGTCTGGTTGGACTGCTGCTTACTTTCGCAGCCCCACTTTACGCCCAACAACAAAGCCCTGCTAATCTTCCCGCAGCACCGACAAGCGTCTCGGCTGCAGAACAGCGTTTTAATGAAATGTCACAAGCTCTGCGTGAGCTGAATTTTGAAGCGACGTTAGTACGTGTTTCGGGTGATCGTTTAGAGCCGATGCAATGGTTACACGGTACCTTCGCCGATGGTTTGGAAGCAGAACTCATCGTCATGTTGAATGGGCCTGACCGCCGTATTGTGCGGTTGGGACAGGAAACCTCTTATTATTCGCAGTTAGTTGAGCAGTCTTACTCGCTTACCACGGATGTGACTTACGGCTTGTTGCCTGCAGCATTTTATCAAGACTTTGCGGCTCTTAAGCCGCACTACCAAGTCAGTGCGGCCGATCGCGGTGTGCGCGTAGTGGGGCGTGAAACCAAGTTTGTACGAGTGCTAAGTCGCGACAACGATCGCTATCACTATGGCCTTTGGATCGATAACGACTCGGGCATGCTGCTGAAAATGCAGATGACCACGCCGCAAGGCGAAATCCTTGAGCAACTGCAAGTGACGCATTTTTACGAAACCGAAACCGTACCTATTAGCTTAAGTGACGTGCGTGGTGTACAACGACCGCCACGACTCCTCGACAGTCGCAATCGCCAAGCGCCGCAATTTGGTGCTCAGCCGCAGTGGTTACCCGATGGCTTTACTTTGCAACGCTCCAACCATCGCTTGTTGGCGCAAACACGGCTCGCCACCGATCACTTTCTCTACAGTGACGGTTTGACTGAGTTTTCCTTATACGTGGCAGAAGGCGACGTACAATCGTTGCCTAACCTCGGTGTGCAAGGGCCTGAGTCGATTTATAATGTGCAATTGCAGGGGTTAGCTATCACTGCAGTGGGTAAGTTGCCGTTAAGCACCCTCCAGCGTATTGCTGATAGTGTTGTGTTGAGCACTGAATAACAGCGCTGAGTCGTAGGAGCGAAGATGATTCGGGAAGTCGCAGTAATCCAAGCTATCGAAGCGGACCATTTAGAAGTCTCGACCGACTTGAAAACCGGTTGTGGCGGCTGTGCGCAACAATCAACTTGCGGTGCAGGAATTATCTCTAAGGCGTTTTCTGATCGCCGTGCGACATTTCGTGTCGCACGACCCAAGGGTTCCTTTGCCGTGGGTGAAACAGTCGAGCTATTGATGCCGGAACAGGCGTTAACTCAAGCCTCACTGCTGATTTATGGCATCCCTTTAATCGCGCTATTGAGTGTGGCGATTATCGCCCAAACGCTGTTTGGTTTGAGTGAAGGGGTAAGCATTGTGGCGGCGCTGATTGGCTTTGCGGCGAGCTTCGTGGCACTTAAGCGTTGGTACCAGATGCGTGACTTACAGGTGACACAGTTACTTGAAGTCCGTCAATTGCACTGAAATCCTCCGAAAATCCTTTGTTCTGAGTCGTATTATCAGTATGATCAGCGGTTATTCACGTATTTCTTTTAGCAGTTGCGGGGGCATGAATGCCAGATAAGGCGTTTAAGCAAGCGAATATTCGAAACTTCTCGATTATCGCGCACATAGATCACGGTAAATCGACACTTTCAGACCGACTCATTCAGCATTGCGGCGGCTTGACCGATCGTGAGATGGCTGAGCAAGTTCTTGATTCAATGGATCTCGAGCGTGAGCGTGGCATCACCATCAAGGCACAGAGCGTCACACTGCATTACACCGCAGAAGACGGTGAAACCTACCAATTAAACTTCATCGATACACCAGGTCACGTCGATTTCTCTTATGAGGTATCGCGCAGCTTGGCAGGTTGCGAGGGGGCATTGCTGGTGGTTGACGCAGCACAAGGTGTTGAAGCGCAAACGCTGGCAAACTGTTACACCGCCATCGAAATGGACCTCGAAGTGGTACCAGTGCTTAACAAAATTGATTTGCCACAAGCAGATCCAATGCGTGTTGCCGAAGAAATCGAAGATATTGTCGGCATTGAAGCTATCGATGCCGTGCAATGTTCGGCGAAAACCGGCATTGGTATTGGTGAAGTGTTAGAGCGCATCGTTAAACAAATTCCAGCGCCACAAGGTGACCCAGAGGAACCTTTGCAGGCACTCATTATCGACTCGTGGTTCGATAACTACCAAGGTGTGGTGTCGTTGGTGCGAGTCAAAAACGGTACCTTGCGTGCTGGCGACAAGATGAAGGTTATGTCGACTGGGCAGACCCATCAAATCGATAAAGTTGGCTTCTTTTCTCCAAAACCAACTGAGACAGGAATTTTGCGCTGTGGCGAAGTAGGCTTTGTCATTGCCGGTATCAAAGATATTCTTGGGGCCCCAGTGGGCGATACGCTGACCTTAGCGAAAACACCGGCGGAGAAGCCTTTACCAGGCTTCAAGAAGGTGAAGCCGCAGGTTTATGCCGGTATGTTCCCGATTTCCTCAGACGATTATGAAAATTTCCGTGATGCGCTGGGCAAGTTATCGTTAAACGATGCTTCGTTATTCTATGAGCCTGAAAACTCAGCAGCGCTGGGATTCGGGTTCCGTTGTGGTTTCTTGGGCATGCTGCACATGGAAATCATTCAGGAGCGACTCGAGCGCGAATATGATATCGACCTAATTACTACAGCGCCGACGGTCGTTTATAAAGTCGTGAAGACCGACGGCACCGAAGTAAGTGTCGATAACCCATCTAACTTGCCGCCTATCAACGATATCGAGGAAATCTATGAACCGATCGTTGAGGCTAATATTTTGGTGCCGCAGGACTATCTAGGCAACGTCATTACGTTATGTGTCGACAAGCGTGGCGTGCAAACCAAGATGGCGTATCATGGTAAACAAGTTGCGGTTACTTACGAACTGCCGATGGCCGAAGTGGTGATGGACTTCTTTGACCGTTTGAAATCGACGTCACGTGGCTATGCCTCACTTGATTATTCATTCAAGCGTTTCCAAGAAGCTGACATGGTGCGTGTTGATGTCCTGATCAACGGCGATCGCGTCGACGCGTTAGCGATGATTACCCACCGCGATCACGCGCAGGGTCGAGGTCGTGAATTGGTTGACAAGATGCGTGAGCTGATCCCACGGCAAATGTTTGATATTGCAATACAAGCCACCATTGGCAACCATGTTATTGCGCGTTCGACGGTGAAGCAATTACGTAAAAACGTAACCGCCAAGTGTTATGGTGGTGACGTAAGCCGGAAGAAGAAACTGTTACAGAAGCAGAAAGAAGGTAAGAAGCGGATGAAGCAGTTGGGTAATGTTGAGGTACCGCAAGAGGCTTTCCTCGCGGTGCTCAAAGTAGGGAAATAACAACAAGGTAAACCATGGCAAACTTTTACTCAGTGCTGCTAACCGCAATTACCATTGTGGCGGGATTGATTTGGTTGTACGACGCAAAGGTACAAAAACCTAAACGTCGTGCCCGGGTCGAAGCGGAGGAAAAACGCTTACAACAAACGCTTTCCGATGAAGCGAAAGAACGTCTCGCACCGCAAGGCAGCATTGCTGAGTTTGCTCAGTCTGTCTTTCCGATCTTGTTCGTTATCCTGATACTGCGCTCCTTTGTTTACGAGCCTTTTCGGATACCTTCAGCATCGATGATGCCAACCCTATTGGAAGGTGACTTCATTTTGGTTGAGAAGTTTAGTTACAGCCTACGTGATCCTATTTGGCGCAAGAAGCTCGTCGAAATCGACACGCCAGAGCGCGGCGATGTTGCTGTATTTAAGTTTCCACCAGAACCCAGTCTCGACTTTATTAAACGCATTGTCGGCTTGCCCGGCGATCGGATTATCTATCGCAACAAGACCCTTTACATTCAGCCAGCGTGTGCCGAAAGCATGACGCAGTGCCCTGAGCTAGAGGTCATTGAGCGCAATTTAGAGCGTACCGATGGTATTTTCTTCAATGGGGCGACACCACTGCAGCAATTTCGTGAGCAGTTGGGCGCTGTGTCCCATGCGACCTTGGTTGACCCGAGCGTTGGCAATCGTTCGAAGTATTACTTCCAGCAAGCTGGAACTGCGCGCGATGAGTGGATTGTCCCAGAAGGGGCGTATTTCGCCATGGGTGATAACCGTGATAATTCGGAAGATAGCCGTTACTGGGGCTTTGTTCCTGAAGAAAACTTGGTTGGCCGTGCAGTCTTTATTTGGATGAGTTTCGAAATGGATCGTCAAGCATCAAGCGCCTTGCCACAGTGGATTCCGACTGGCATCCGTTGGCAACGTCTTGGAGGAGTGGAGTAATCGTGAGCTTACCAAAGCCACCCTTACGTGAACTAGAAAAAGTATTTGGTTATACCTTTCGCGATAGTGAGCGCGCAGAACAAGCGCTCACGCATCGTAGTGCCGCCGCGCAGCATAATGAGCGTCTGGAGTTCTTAGGCGATTCGGTACTCGGCATTATCGTCAGCGAAGCGTTATTTGAAAAATTTCCGCAAATCGATGAGGGCGATCTGAGTCGAATGCGTGCAACACTCGTGTGTGGGCGTAATTTGGCGAAGATAGCGCAGCGTTTTGAAGTTGGAAAATTTCTGGTCTTGGGGCCCGGTGAGATGAAAAGTGGCGGCCACCGCCGCGAGTCTATTCTTGCTGATGCGATGGAAGCCCTGCTCGGTGCAATGTATTTAGAAAGTGACCTCGATACTTGCCGCAAGGTGGTACTGAATTGGTTCGCAGAACAACTCAAAACCATACAGCCCGGCGCCGGACATAAAGATCCCAAGACCCGTTTGCAGGAATATCTGCAAGCACAGCAATTACAGTTACCCGTTTATGATGTGGTGACCATCCAAGGCCAAGCACACAATCAACGCTTCACCGTGAGCTGTACCGTCGAGCCGTTGCCTGAAGCCGTGTTAGGGTCGGGTACGAGTCGGCGTAAAGCGGAACAGCAAGCGGCAACGCAAACTTTAGCAATGTTGCAAGCGCAACAGGAGACGAAGAATGTCTGACAGGTTGCCAGAGCAGAATGAAGACATGACCTCGGCGTCGGCGTTTGTCGCCATTGTCGGCCGACCGAACGTTGGTAAATCGACGTTAATGAACCGAATTCTCGGACAGAAAATCAGTATCACTTCGAGTAAGCCACAAACCACTCGGCACCGCATTCTGGGAATTGAAACAGAGGGCGAGCGGCAAATCGTTTATGTGGACACGCCTGGGCTACACAAAGACGAAAAGAAAGCCATTAACCGCATGATGAATCGGGCAGCAACAAGCTCAATGAGCGGCGTTGAAGTGGTGTTATTTGTGGTCGAGGCTGAGCGTTGGACGCAGGAAGACGAGATGGTGTTAGCGAAACTGAAAAAGTCGCAACGTCCGGTCATTTTAGTGGTCAACAAAGTCGATCAAATCAAAGATAAGGCAGCATTGTTGCCACTGTTACAAGACTTCTCAGCGCGCCACGATTTTGCCGAAATCATCCCGCTATCGGCGAAAACAGGGGCGCAGGTTGATGCCCTGCGTGCACTGGTACATGCCTACGCAAAACCAGGTGTGCATCATTATCCTGAAGACTTTGTTACCGATCGTTCCCTGCGTTTCATGACTGCAGAGATCATTCGCGAAAAACTGATGCGCTTCACCGGTGATGAGCTGCCGTATAGCACCACCGTTGAAATCGAGCGTTTCCAAACCGCACCGACCGGTACCACGCACATTAATGCCCTCATCTTAGTTGAGCGTGAAGGGCAGAAGCGCATGGTCATTGGTGCCGGCGGAAGTAAGTTAAAAACAGTTGGTAGCGAAGCGCGTCGTGATATCGAACGCCTAATCGATGGCAAGGTGCATCTTGAATTGTGGGTGAAAGTGAAAAGCGGTTGGGCGGATGACGAGCGCGCCCTGCGAAGCCTCGGATATAACGAGGATTAAGCAGCGTGGAAGCGGCCTTTGTCCTGCATCGTTGGCCTTTCCAAGATTCGAGTTTATTGGTTGAGTTATTGACCAAAGAGCACGGCCGCTACCGTGTCGTTGCGAAAGGTGCGCGGCGACCGAAAAGCCAATGGCGGGCAATTCTACAGCCATTTACACCGCTTTATGTGGTCACACAGGGCCGCCACGAATTGCAAACCTTAAAACATGCAGAGGGCAGAGAAAGTGCCTACCCGCTGCAGGGCAACGCGCTCTACAGCGGTTTTTATGTGAATGAACTCATTCAACGCTTAACCTCTAACTACCAACCGGTCGAAGGACTGTTCGACGATTATCAAAGTGCCTTGACAGAGCTCGCGGCGCGTCGACCGATTGAGCCGGTATTACGAGAATTTGAATGGCGACTGTTGTGTCATTTGGGGCACGCCTTTGATTGGCTTGCTGACAGCGAAGGTGATCCGATCGCGGCTGACCAACACTATCGCTTTATAGCTGAACAAGGCTTTATGCCAATAGGTGACGCATTACCGGGTTGTTATTCAGGCAAGACATTAAAAGCTCTCGGTCAGTTTGAGCTGAATGATCCGCAGCTGCTAAACTCTATGAAACAGATCATGCGGCACGCTCTCGCGCCTTATTTGGGCGACAAACCACTGCGTAGCCGCGAACTCTTCGCACAATTAAAAAGGAAAGACTGATGCATCATGCGCCTTTAGGAAACTCCATCTTATTGGGGGTCAACATTGATCATGTCGCGACCGTTCGCAATGCGCGCGGTGTCAGTTATCCCGATCCGGTTGCTGCCGCAGCGATTGCCGAGCAGGCCGGCGCGGACGGTATCACGATTCATTTGCGGGAAGACCGTCGGCATATCACCGATCGCGATGTTGAGCTTTTGGCTCAGACCTTACAAACCCGCATGAATCTAGAAATGGCGGTGACCGAAGAAATGCTCAGTATCGCTTGCCGGATAAAACCTGCGTACGTGTGTTTGGTGCCAGAAAAGCGTGAAGAACTCACTACAGAAGGCGGCCTCGATGTTGCCGGCCAGCAAGATAAAATCAAAGCTGCGGTCGAACGTCTCGGTGAACAGGGTATTCAGACTTCTTTATTTATTGATGCTGATGAGAAACAAATCGATGCCGCAGCCGCGACTGGCGCTTGCATCATTGAGTTACACACGGGGCATTATGCGGAGCAGACCGAAGTCAGTGAACAACAGCGTAGCTTGTTGTTATTGCATGATGCGGCCAAATACGCGCAAGCAAAGGGGTTACAGGTCAATGCTGGCCATGGTTTGCATTACCACAATACAGCCGCCGTTGCAGCGCTGCCAGAATTGGTTGAATTGAACATTGGCCACGCGATTATTGCGCGTGCTGTGCTTGTTGGTCTCGATCAAGCTGTGCGTGATATGAAGAAGATCATGATGCAAGCACGTACGGCGGGACCGAACTAGCCACATGGCGCAATTCTATTCAACACGTAAGCCTCAGCAACGCAAAGCCTCGCGCCCAGCGTCACCACTAACACAGCAGACAGTCGTCGGCTTAGACCATCAAGGTCGGGGCGTGGTTCGTGGTAAGAGCGGCGTGCGTTTCGTGCATGGAGCGTTGCCGGGTGAGGTGATTGACCTTCAGCCACAGGGTAAATACGAAGCCAACTTACTCACCTTGCATCAAGCCGCTGAAGATCGTGTGAGCCCGCCGTGTCCCTATTACGACAAGTGTGGCGGCTGCGATCTGCAACATTTAGCCTTACCCGCACAACGTCGTCACAAACAACAAGTGGTCAGTGAACTGCTAATGAAGTTTGCGGGGATTACCGCGCAACACTGGTTGGAACCCTTGGTGGCCGAGGCGTGGGCGTATCGTCGTCGCTTACGTTTAGCGACCCATTGGGATGCAAAGCGGCGCCGCTTGCGGCTTGGCTTAAGGGCTAGAGCAAGTAAAGAGATTGTGGAAATGGACACATGTGCCATTGCGCAAGCTGAACTGAACCAACTCTTGCCGGCCTTGCGTGCGTTTTTACCAACATTGGCATTGGTCAATATGCTAGGCCACGTTGAGCTACTGCAAACCAATCAAGTCATGGTTATTTTGCGTCTGAAAAGCCAACCTTCCCAGGCTGATAAGGCCGCACTGAAACAATTTGCGCAGGAGCAAAAGGTCGCGGTGTGGTTGCATTGCGGAGATATGGCAGCAACGCCTGAAGCCCTCGTCAACAATTTACCGCCGCGCTACGAAAGCGTCGGTGCCGAACTCGATTTCCAACCCGGTGACTTTTTACAAGCCCACGCTGAATTGAATCAACTGATGGTCGCACAAGCATTGTCTTGGCTTGCTCCAGCGCCCGACGAGAAGATTTTGGAACTCTATGCAGGGAGTGGCAACTTTACCATTCCGATGGCTTTACAAGGCGCGCAGGTAACGGCTATTGAGGGCGTTCCTTCAATGGTACAAAGGCTGCAACAAAATGCGGCACGTTATGGGGTAACACTCGATGCAGCGCATGCGGACTTGGAGCAAGACTGGCAGGCCTATGCTTGGGCGCATCAAGGGTTTAACAAAGTATTACTTGACCCGGCGCGTGCAGGTGCGCCGCATGCAATTCATGAAGTCGCGCGGCGCCAACCACAACGCGTCATTTATATTTCGTGCGCGCCCGACACGTTAGCGCGCGACGCAAAGGTCCTAGCGGCGGCGGATTATCAGTTACGCCAAGCACAAATCATTGACATGTTCCCGCAAACCCATCACATTGAGTGTTTGATGTGGTTTGAACGGGAGGCATAGTCGTGGTGTATGTGCGCAGTACCCATGTTGATAAACCGGAACAACACGGTGACTGGTTACAGCATGTGACAGCTGAGGCAACGAAAAAGCAGCTGCAACAACACTTCCAGCAGTTGCAGGCTCACTTGCAAGCGAAAAAGCATCCAGAGTGGGTGCTCAAAGGGCAAGAGATGGTCGAAATCTTGGCTGCTCTTAACCTCGATCCTGATTCTCTAATCGCCGCGCTCTACAGTCCAGCGTATCAAGCTCAGGCGATTTCTCGCGAAACCATCGTCGCTGAACATGGCGAAGCTCTCGCAGCGCTGCTAGATGCTGTGCAGCAAATGCAGATGATCAGTGACTTGCAGCACTTTCAGCATGGCAAGCCTAATGCCGAACAGATTGATAATGTCCGACGCATGTTGCTTTCAATGGTGGCAGACGTCCGTGCGGTATTGATCAAGTTAGCCGAGCGGATTTGCGCCTTACGCGAAATTAAAAGTGCCGATGAAGAAACTCGGGTATTGGTCGCGAAAGAGTGCCAAGACATTTATGCTCCTTTAGCCAACCGACTTGGCATTGGTCAACTCAAGTGGGAGCTTGAAGACTTGGCCTTTCGCTATCTTCATCCAACCACCTACAAAGCGATTGCGAAGCAGTTGCTTGAGCGTCGCGTCGATCGTGAAAATTACATCACCGACTTTGTCGATAAGCTTCAGCAAGGCTTGCTTGCCGAAGGTGTACAAGCCGACGTCTACGGACGCCCGAAACATATTTATTCGATTTGGCGCAAGATGCAGAAAAAGCATCTCAGCTTTGAGCAGCTCTACGATATTCGTGCGGTACGCATTATCACGCACTCATTAAAAGACTGTTATGCGGCCTTAGGTGTGGTGCACAGTCAATGGCGCCATATACAGTCGGAGTTCGATGATTACATTGCGACGCCAAAAGCCAACGGCTATCAGTCCATCCACACCGTGGTGGTAGGCCCAGAAGAAAAGCACGTCGAAATTCAAATTCGCACTGCCGATATGCATGACGATGCTGAGCTTGGCGTCGCAGCACATTGGCTCTACAAAGAAGGTGTGGCCAGCAAACAGGGTGGTTTCGAAGAAAAGATTGCTTGGTTGCGTAAGCTACTGGCGTGGCATGAGGACATGGCAGAAAACGATGACTTGGTTGCGGAAATTCGCTCGCAAGTTTTCGAAGATCGCGTCTACGTGTTTACCCCGAAAGGCGAAGTTATCGACTTACCGCAAGGCGCAACGCCGCTCGATTTTGCCTACTACATCCACTCCCAAGTAGGGCACCGCTGTGTCGGGGCGAAAGTCGATGGTCACATTGTGCCGTTCACCTACACCCTTAAAAACGGTGAACGCGTTGAAATTCTCACGCAAAAAAATACCAAGCCGCGGCGTGACTGGCTGAATCCCGCTCTGGGCTATTTGCGCACGTCGCGCGCGCGGAGCAAAGTTGTCACCTATTTTAAGAAACTTGATCGCGACAAGAATTTGAAAGCTGGGCGGGAGCTTTTAGAAACCGAATTGCAAAAGCTTGAGATTCCCCTAAGCCAAGCGAACACCATTCTCGAGCGCTTCAACTTCAATCAGTTGGATGACTTGCTGGCGGCGATTGGTGCAGGTGACGTGCGCTTGAACCAAGTTGTGAATCAGCTCAAGCCTACGCCTGATGCCACAACCGAACGATTGGAGCGTTTGCAACGCAAAAACCAACGTAAGCCGGGTAAGCATAGTGATGTCAGTGTGCAGGGCATTGGTAACTTGATGGTGCAGTTTGCCAAATGTTGTCAGCCGCTCCCGGGGGAGCCGATTATGGGGTTTGTCACGCAAGGTCGTGGCGTGAGTGTGCATCACCGCGACTGCGAACAGCTTAAGCATTTGTTAGAAGTGCACCCGGAACGCGGGCTTCAGGTCCATTGGAGCCGCCAAGAGCAGGGGCGGTATCGCGCCGATTTGCGCATTGATGCCGATGACCGCAACGGCTTGTTGCATGACATTACTGCGATTTTGGCAAATGAAAAAACCAGTGTTGCGCAGTTGGATTCACAACTTGATACGCAAACCCAGCATGCGCGTATTTCCTTGGGTGTTTTCATCGAAGGTCAGGCAAGTTTACAGCGCATTATTGATCGATTATTACAGGTAAAGGGCATACACAAGGTAGAACGTAGTGGCAGTCACTAAAGCGAATGAACTCAAGATTAACTCGACGGATTTTCCTGGCGTTGCAGCTTTGCTGGAAGTTATGCGTCGCCTACGTGACCCTGAAACGGGTTGTCCGTGGGATTTAAAGCAAACCTTGACCAGTTTGATTCCGTACACCATCGAAGAAGCCTATGAAGTTGCCGCCGCGCTGACTGAAGGCGATATGCGCGCAATCAAAGATGAACTGGGCGATTTACTCTTTCAGGTGGTGTTTTACACCCAGCTCACCAATGAAGAGGGGCTGTTCAGTTTTGACGAAGTGGCTGCGCAGACTGCCGATAAACTCATTCGTCGGCACCCCCATGTTTTTGGTGATAATACCGCGCAAAGCGATGCTGAAATAAAAGCGCAATGGGAACTGATTAAGCAGCAAGAGCGCGCAGAGAAAGGTGAGACACATTCGGTTTTTCAAGGTATTCCAGGCAATTTGCCGGCCATTTTACAGGCACAGAAACTGCAAAAACGTGCTGCAAATGTGGGGTTTGATTGGGCTACGATCGGTCCGGTACTGGATAAAATTCAAGAAGAAATCACTGAGGTGAAAGCCGAACTTGCTGCGCAAACAATAGACCAAGAGGCGCTTGAAAGTGAAATTGGCGATGTGTTGTTTGCGGTGGTCAATTTAGCGCGACATGCGCAAGTAAACCCTGAACACGCCTTACGGCGTACCAATTTAAAATTTAAACAGCGTTTTCAAGCCATTGAAAAGCGTCTCGCTGAAGCGGGCAAAAGCGCAGAAGAATTGGGTTTAGAAGAACTTGAAGCCTATTGGCAAGAAGTAAAACGGGACAGCTTAGCGTAATTTTAAATTGTCGGAATTAAGTCGTTAAGGTATACTGTTTTCCCGTCTTGAAGCAATTCCCATTTAACCTGACGACTTAGGTTTCGCATGACAACTAATTATATTTTCGTCACCGGCGGTGTTGTATCTTCGCTGGGTAAAGGTATTGCTGCAGCTTCTTTGGCGGCAATTCTTGAAGCACGTGGCTTACAGGTCACTATCCTTAAACTGGATCCGTACATTAACGTCGATCCAGGCACTATGAGTCCGATTCAACACGGTGAAGTATTTGTCACTGAAGACGGGGCTGAAACCGATCTCGATTTAGGTCATTACGAGCGTTTTATTCGCACGCGTATGACTAAAAAGAACAACTTCACTGCCGGACGCGTCTACGAAGATATTATTCGTCGTGAACGACGTGGTGAGTTCCTCGGTGCAACGATTCAAGTCATTCCGCACATTACCAATGAAATTAAACGCCGCATCGTTGAAGGTGGCGAAGGCTACGATATTGCCATCATCGAAATTGGCGGTACCGTGGGTGATATTGAGTCTCAACCGTTCCTTGAGGCGATACGCCAGTTAGCGACGGAAGTAGGGCGTGACCATACCATGTTCATGCACCTGACTTTGGTGCCTTTCCTTGGCGCTGCGGGCGAAGTGAAAACCAAACCAACCCAGCACTCGGTGAAAGAACTTCGCTCGATTGGTATCCAACCTGATATCTTAGTTTGTCGCTCTGATCGAGCCTTGCCGGCGAATGAACGTGGCAAGATCGCGCTCTTCACTAATGTCGAAGAGCGAGCTGTTATTGGCCTGAAAGACGTCGATAGCATCTATAAGATCCCAGCGATCCTGAAATCACAAGGTCTTGATGAACTGGTAGTGAATCGTTTCCGCTTAGATCGTCCAGAAGCAGACCTGTCAGAATGGGAACAAGTTCTGTATCAGGAGTCGAATCCAAGCGGTGAAGTGACCGTCGGTTTTGTTGGCAAGTACATTGAGCTTCCTGATGCCTATAAATCGGTCAACGAAGCCTTGGCACATGCAGGCTTGAAAAATCGTTTGACCGTCAACATTCGCTACATCGATGCGCAAGATGTTGAAACCAAAGGTGTTGCGAAGTTAGCTGACGTCGATGCGATTATCGTCCCAGGTGGTTTTGGTGAACGCGGAATACAAGGCAAAATCATGGCTGCACAGTATGCCCGTGAGCAAAAAATTCCTTATTTGGGTATTTGCTTAGGTATGCAGATTGCGTTGATTGAATATGCCCGTCATGTGGCCGGCATGGAAGGCGCAAACAGCACTGAATTTGACGCAGATGCCAAACACCCAGTGGTAGGTTTGATTACCGAATGGATGGACGCACAAGGGCAAAAAGAATTACGCGACCAGCATTCTGACCTTGGCGGTACCATGCGTCTAGGTGCACAACCTTGTAACTTAGTCGCGGGAACGAAAGCACGTGACCTCTATGGCGAAGACGTTATTCAAGAGCGCCATCGTCATCGTTACGAAGTCAACGGTACCTATATCGAGAAACTTGAAGCTGCGGGCTTAAAAATTTCCGGTTGGTCGCATGACAATCGCTTGGTCGAGATTATCGAAATTCCAGAACATCCTTGGTTTGTTGCAGCGCAGTTCCACCCAGAGTTCACTTCGACTCCGCGTGATGGACATCCGCTGTTCCGTGGCTTCATTGAAGCTGCTGGCAAGTATCAAAAGCAACGTCGCGGCTAATGGTCGCCGAAACAGGAGAGAAGTTTTAGCATGGCAACGATTCAATCTATTGTCGCTCGCGAAATCATGGATTCGCGCGGTAATCCAACCATCGAAGTTGACGTTCACTTGAGCGATGGCCATTGGGGCCGCGCCGCAGCACCTAGCGGTGCTTCAACCGGTTCACGCGAAGCGCTTGAATTACGCGATGGTGACAAAAGTCGCTACTTAGGTAAGGGCGTATTACAAGCGGTAGCAAATGTGAATGAGCGTATTGCGCCGCAACTCCAAGGCGTTGCAGCTGCAGACCAAAGCAAAGTCGATAACATCATGCTCGAGCTGGATGCGACTGAGAATAAAGCGAGTTTGGGTGCGAATGCGATTTTGGCGGTTTCACTGGCGAACGCCAAAGCGGCCGCAGCGAGTGCTGGCGTACCATTGTACGCACACATTGCACAGTTGAATGGTACTGCTGGTCAATTTAGCATGCCACTGCCGATGATGAACATCTTGAACGGTGGTGAGCACGCCGATAATAACGTGGATATTCAAGAGTTTATGATTCAGCCAGTCGGTGCGCCTAATTTCCGTGAAGGCTTGCGCATGGGTGCGGAAGTATTCCACGCGTTGAAGAAAGTGCTGCAGGATCGTGGCCTGAGCACCGCCGTGGGTGATGAGGGTGGTTTTGCGCCCAACTTGAGCTCAAACGAAGAAGCTTTAGCAGTGATCGTTGAAGCGGTAGAGAAAGCGGGTTACCGGATGGGCGATGACATTACGCTTGCACTCGATTGTGCGGCGTCTGAGTTCTACCGCGACGGCAAATACCACTTGGCAGGTGAGGGCAAGTCATTCACCGCCGCTGAGTTTGCTGAATACCTCGCAGGTTTGTGTGAGCGCTATCCTATCATCTCGATCGAAGATGGCCTTGATGAAAGCGACTGGGAAGGTTGGAAAGTCTTGACCGATCGCTTAGGTGATAAGGTGCAGCTGGTCGGTGATGATTTGTTCGTAACCAATACCAAGATTTTGAAGCGTGGTATTGACGAAGGCATCGGCAATTCGATTTTGATCAAGTTCAATCAAATCGGCAGCCTGAGTGAGACCTTGGCGGCGATTCGTATGGCCAATGAAGCCGGTTTTACCGCTGTCATCTCACACCGTTCAGGTGAAACTGAAGATGCGACCATTGCTGACTTGGCTGTGGGTACAGCTGCTGGTCAAATTAAGACCGGGTCGCTCTGTCGCTCAGACCGTGTTGCCAAGTACAATCAGCTGTTGCGCATTGAGCAAGAGCTAGATGGCAACGCACCGTATCGTGGTCGTGCAGAAGTGCGGGCGGCTGAGTAAGCGATTGGTGCTGACACTGTGAGCGAACAACGCGATATATTCGAGGTTGTTGAACAGCGACCGGGCTATGATCCGGTCGCGTTCCCTGAGCTCTGCACGGCACTCTATGAACGTGAACTAGCCGTTTTGGCACAAATTCAGGTGCATTCCGCAAACGGTTTGCAACGGCGGTTACGAAGTTTAAGCTATTACGTCCGTACTGCCGGCCGGGCGATGCTCAGCTGTGGTTGTCCATGCGATTTAGATGTGCAAAATGCCAGTTGGCAATCACCGCAAAAAGCTAAGTTAAAAAGTACTGCAACGCGCGGCACGAAACTCGAGAAATGGTTGCAGGATAAAAACCTCCCCTTAGGTACAACGGTACCGATCCTTAATTTGAATCCTCATCTGCAACAAGTCCGACTTGATTCAATCGACCGTATCGATCGCGAGCAAGGTCGAGTGCATTGCAACGAGTTCGGTTGGTTCTTATTTACCGGCGAGAGTTGTGAGAGCGAAGGCGACCATTTACTCCTGGCAAAGCCGGAGCTTGCTTGGCTTAAACCTGCTGTGTGTGGACATCAGTGGTCGCATAAAGGCCGTACGGATCCGCGCACCTTATCACTGCGTGAGTTGCTGTTAGCGACGGCTATTGACTGGCAACGTTTGCGATAACCATCACTCCTGCGCCAATAACGAGAATCAACGTTAAACGGCGAAATGCTCGTTCTGAAAGCTTACCACTGAGTCGATGTCCGCCATAGGCACCGAGTAAAGCTCCTAGCGTCAATACCGCTAAAGCTATGGTATCGATAGTTGCATAGCGGCCTTGCAGACCGAAAGAAATCACATTGGTAAGGCCAAGCGCCAGAAAAAACACCGCCAAGGTTGCGCGAAATTCGCTCCGCCCCAAACGGTTAGCGGTCAAAAACAGCACGACCGGCGGTCCACCGAGCGTCAAAGCTCCGTTCGCAAAGCCGGAAAGCAGACCTACTCCAGTTTGTTGGGGGGCTCGTGCGGCTAGCTTGAGTTGTACGCCAAACCAAAACAACAGTCCGGCACTGATGACAAAGACCGCCATGCCGAGTTGCAGCGTGGTCAGTGGCAAATGAGCGAGGGCGTAGTTGCCCATTAATGTGCCTATTACACCTGCAGCAAAGAGGACACTCCAGCGTTTGACGGCTAAATAGTGGCGTAGCAACCATGCTAAATACACTGCCAAAGCGACATTAATAAGTGACAGCATTGGGGTTAACATCGTAATAGGCAGCAGTAAACTTAGCAGTGGTACGGCAATCAAGCCTGAGCCAAAACCGGTAATTCCTTGTAAAAAGGCTCCCGCAAACATAATCAATGCGATAAGGTAGTAGTCCATGATAGCCTGTAAATACTTGGTTCGACGCTAAAGAAAGGTATACTTAGCACAATCATACCATGTGAGGGTGGCGATGCGTCTGTTAAAAGTCTTTCTGTTAGTGCTACTGGTCGCACTGCAATACCGACTCTGGTTTGGCAAAAATAGCCTACCGGAGTACTGGCATTTGCAAGAAGATGTGGCGCGACAAGAGCAGACCAATCAGAAGCTACGCCAGCGTAATCAAGTTCTTATCGCTGATATCGAGGACTTGCGTGAGGGCGAAGTCGCGTTGGAAGAACGCGCCCGCAATGAATTGGGGCTGATTAAGCAAGACGAAACCTTTTTCCGATTGATTCCGAATAAACAATCCACAACTTATGAGCCAGAATAATAGCGTTGCAGCGGTTGTTCCTGCTGCCGGAGTAGGGCAACGCATGCAAAGTGCGCAACCGAAGCAGTATTTAAGGTTAGCGGGTACCACAGTGCTCGAACAGACCGTGAAAGCTTTACTCCAAGACCCACGCATCGCGCACATTTTTATTGCGACCAGTGCGACTGATCCCTATTTTCCACAACTCAGTTTTAGCAGCGAGCGCCCGATCACCCGGGTCGATGGCGGCGCTACGCGAGCAGCATCGGTGCAAAGCGGCGTTGCTGCTGCGCATGCTGCCGGCTTTGAATGGGTCGCTGTGCATGATGCGGCACGACCCTGTTTAACGGCACAAGAGCTAACGACGGTGCTTGATGAAGCCTTATTGGATGAAGTCGGCGCCTTACTTGCACTGCCGGTGGCAGATACGCTAAAGCGCGAGGGGGCGAATTCAAGAGTTCAGACTTCGGTCGCACGTGATCATTTATGGCAAGCGCTAACACCGCAAGTGTTCCGCAGTGAAGCGCTGTTAAAGGGCTTCGCTCAACTTGGCGTGGACAATCCACAGCTTACCGATGAAGCTTCAGTGCTTGAAGCTCTCGGGCAACAGCCAAAACTGGTGCAGGGTAGACGCAGTAATATCAAAATCACCTTACCTGGTGATGAACAACTTGCGCAGTTGTGGCTGACCGAAAATCATAGAAAGGAGTAAGAATGCGAATTGGGCATGGCTACGATGTACATAAATTTGGTAGTACAAAACCGTTATTGCTTGGCGCTGTCGAAGTGCCGTATGAGCAGGGACTGCTTGCCCACTCAGATGGCGATGTGGTGCTACATGCTATTACCGACGCAGTGCTCGGTGCCCTAGGAAAAGGTGATATTGGTCATCACTTCCCTGATACCGACGAGCGCTACGCGGGTGCCGATAGCGCCGAGCTGTTGGCGCACGTTGTGCAGATGGCCGCGCAAGAAGGGTACCGTCTTGGCAATCTTGATGTCACGGTCATTGCGCAAGCACCTAAACTCGCACCGTACATAAGTAGTATGCGAGAGCGTATAGCAACGGTGCTACGAGCCAATGTGAATCGTGTCAATGTCAAAGCCACGACCACAGAAAAGTTAGGTTTCGTTGGCCGCAAAGAGGGGATTGCTTGTCATGCGGTGGTGCTGATGCAGGAGATGCCTCTTGATTAAGCCGGATTTGGATGCCTTGAGTTACCTCCACGGTAGCCCACAGGTATCAGGTAGTTACAAGCAGCAGCCGAGTGACTTTCAAGTCACAGAATTACTCGAGGTAGAAGCCGACGAGCAGGGTGAACATCAGTGGCTGTGGGTGTATAAAAAAGGTGCGAATACCACCTTTGTGGCACGGCAGTTGGCTGACTTTGCGGGCGTGAGCGAACGCGACGTGAGTTATTCCGGGCTTAAAGATCGGCACGCAGAAACCTGGCAGTGGTTCTCCGTGCAACTGCCGGGAAAAGAGATGCTGGCGTGGCAACAGCTGGAGCATCCCGAGTTTCGAATCGAGCGCGCGATTCGGCGGGCGAAAAAACTGAAAATGGGCCTCCATAGCGGTAATGCTTTTCGTTTGCGCATACGCAACGTCGATGATGTCGAGGCTCTGGTGGAACGCTGGCAGCAGCTGGTTGAAGGCGGCGTGCCAAATTACTTTGGTGAGCAGCGCTTTGGTCGTGAAGGACAGAATCTAACGAAAGCCAGTGCTTGGTTAAGCGGCGAAATAAGTAATAAAAAAGCCAAAAAGTGGAGCCGCCAGCAACAAGGTATGTTGTTATCGAGCGTACGCTCCTACCTATTTAATGAATTACTCAGTCGACGGATTCGTGAGCAACGCTTGCAGCCTGAATTAGGTGATTTTATGTTGCTAAGTGGTAGTCGCTCGTTTTTCCAAGTTGAGGCGCTCGATGCTACACTGCTGGAGCGTTGGCAGAGCGGTGATATCAAGTTGTCCGGACCCTTAGCTGGCGGCTATCGCGAGCCTTGGCAGGAACATTTGAGCCCGTTTGAACATGAGGTACTGCAGGACTATGCGTCATTGCTTGATGGGTTGCGACAAAAGCGTGTTGACCTTGCACGCCGTGCGCTGCTGCTCGAGCTTGAAAACCCGCAGTTGGAACGTGTCGACGCAGCGACCGTTGATGTCACCTTTAGTCTGCCGAAAGGTAGCTTTGCTACCAGTGTGTTGCGCGAATTAATGCAAGATGTAACAGAGGAACCAGCCGAATGATGAAATTATTAGTGAGCAATGACGATGGTGTACACGCACCGGGTATTGCCGCGCTCTATGATGCTTTGAATGAAATTGCGCAAGTTCGCGTGATCGCACCGGATCGTAACTGCAGCGGGGCAAGTAACTCGTTAACCCTGCACAATCCGCTGCGCGTCCAGAAGCTAGATAATGGCTTTTTCTCACTTAATGGTACGCCGACAGACTGTGTTCATTTAGGTACTAACTCGCCACTAGCAGACGATGTCGATTTGGTGGTTTCCGGTATCAATGATGGCCCCAATATGGGCGATGATGTACTTTATTCAGGGACTGTAGCGGCGGCAATGGAAGGGCGCTACATGGGCTTGCCTTCGATTGCTGTATCGATGGGTGACCGCACGCATGACTATTACGAAACGGCAGCCCGCGTGGTTGCAGATATCGTTAGTAAAATGGCTGATAAGCCGCTGCGCTTGGACACTATTCTTAATATTAATGTACCAGCGGTGCCCTACGAAGAACTAAAAGGCATTAAAATAACGCGCCTCGGTCGTCGCCATCGAGCGGAAACTATGGTGGAGTCGAGCGATCCCTTTGGTCGTAAAATTTATTGGTATGGTCCAATCGGCGGACATCAAGATGACGGCGAAGATACTGATTTTTATGCGGTACGTGAAGGTTATGTATCGATCACGCCGATAAGCCTTGATATGACTGCAAGAGTTCATCAAGATACCCTTGCAAGTTGGCTGGAAGAAACGAAAGACTCATTATAACAACAAGAACTCACAACGATGATTCAAAATTTTCAGGGAATGGCAAAGCGTCTCGTGGCTTTGCTGCGCGAGCAGGGCATCAGTAACGAGCAGGTATTGCAGGTCATTGCCGACACCCCGCGTCATCTCTTTATGCCCGAATCCCTTGCGCATAAGGCCTACGAGAACACGGCATTGCCAATCGGTAAAGGGCAGACCATTTCCCAGCCGCTGATGGTCGCGTCAATGACACAACTTTTGATGCAGCACCATTGTCATAACGTGTTAGAGATCGGAACCGGTAGTGGCTATCAAACGGCGATCTTGGCGCAGCTGGTCGATAAAGTCTTCTCCGTTGAACGCATTGCTGAATTGCAATATCAAGCAAAACGCCGGTTGAAAAAGCTCGATTTGCATAATGTCAGTATGCGCCATGGTGATGGCTGGCAGGGTTGGCAAAGTAAAGCGCCTTTTGATGGCATTATCGTGACTGCCGCCGCGAGTGATATTCCGCATGCGCTAATGGAGCAATTAGCTGACGGTGGGGTCATGATTATCCCTGTCGGTGGTATTAAACAACGGTTAGTCGTGATTCGTCGATTTGGCGATGATTATGAACATAAGCAATTGGGTGACGTGAAGTTTGTACCGCTCGTACCAGGAAGTCTTGCATGAAGTTATTTAGCAGTCTTTATGACCGCGTGCTGCAATGGTCGCAGCATCGCCGCGCCCCGGCTATCCTTGCCGGTTTGAGTTTTTCTGAGTCGGTCATTTTCCCAATCCCACCGGATGTGATGCTAGCACCGATGGCCATGACGCAACCGCAACGGGCGTGGTTTTTTGCGTTTTTAACGACGCTGGCTTCAGTGCTAGGTGGTATTGCCGGCTATTGGTTAGGCTACTTCGCATTCGAACCATGGGTGCTACCGTTGATCGAGTGGGCTGGCTATCAAGATAAGTTAGCCACGGTTACCAACTGGTTCCAAGAATACGGTTTTTGGATTATTTTCATCGCTGGCTTTTCACCCTTGCCTTACAAACTTTTTACCGTGAGTGGCGGCATGTTGCAGGTGATGTTTATTCCATTTGTGTTAGGCTCGTTGATAAGTCGTGGTCTGCGCTTTTATTTAGTGGCGTGGCTTTTAAAAACAGGAGGCCCAACCATGGCCCTGAAGCTGAGAACCTACGTGGATAGGATTGGCTGGGCGATGGTGATTATTGCCGGAATTGCCTATGTATGGACGCGCTAGCTTAGTTCTCAGTCTGTTTTGTGTGTTGCTGATTGCCGGTTGTGCGCAGCGGCAACAGCCTGCGCCGGTGGAAAAAGTCTACCAGGGGCGCAGCATTTATGATTACGAAGCCAATAGCCTAGCCGGCAGTACCTATCAGGTTCAAAAAGGGGATACCCTTTATTCAATTGCCTTCCGTGCGAACATCGATGTGCGCGCGTTGGCACGGCTGAATGACTTAGGTGAACCCTACACAATTTACCCTGGTCAGCGACTCACCTTGCGTGCAGCCGCACGACCGACGCAAAAAACACAACCTACCACTACGTCAAAGCGAATAGATTCGCCACAAAGCGTTGATAAGACTCAAAAGAAAGAGTATGTTGAAGACAAAAGTAAAGAAAAGGTTACGAATTCGCCAGCTCAACCAAGGCCAACAATAAAGCGTGAAGTCTTTCCAAGTAGTAATGACATCGCGTGGCGTTGGCCGACAGGGAACTCGGTAATTAGAGAGTTCACCGCAGCAGTAACAGGCCCTAAGGGGATCGACTTTGCCGGTAAAAAAGGTGACATCGTAAGGGCCGCTGCAGCCGGAAAAGTGGTTTATGCTGGTAATGCGCTAAAAGGATATGGAAATTTAATTATCCTGAAACATAACGATGATTATATAACTGCGTACGCCCACAATGATAAGCTTTTAATAAAAGAACAACAGTGGGTCAGCGCAGGGGATGCCATTGCCGAAATGGGTAATTCTGACGCCGAACGGGTGAAGCTGCATTTTGAAGTTCGCTACCGAGGTAAGTCAGTCAATCCACGGCATTATTTACCACGGGGGTCACAATGAGTCGACGCAATGAGGTGGAAGACATCGAAGAACAAGAAGTGATGTCGGAAATGGAAAAGTCTGCGGCCACTGATAGTAATGACGATGACAGTGAATTTGAAGAAATCATTGCCAATCGTGCAACCTATCAGAAGAAAATGGATGCTACGCAACTTTACCTTGGCGAAATTGGCTTTTCGCCATTGCTGACTGCTGAGGAAGAAGTTCATTTTTCCCGTCTCGCCCGCAAAGGCGACAAGGCCGCTCGTTGTCGCATGATTGAGAGTAACTTGCGCTTAGTAGTAAAAATTGCGCGACGTTACACGAACCGTGGCTTACCCCTGTTAGACCTCGTCGAAGAAGGTAACCTTGGTCTCATTCGCGCGGTGGAAAAGTTTGACCCTGAACGCGGTTTTCGCTTTTCGACTTATGCAACTTGGTGGATTCGGCAAACCATCGAACGCGCCATCATGAATCAAACCCGAACCATACGCCTACCCATCCATGTGGTGAAAGAGCTGAACAGCTATTTGCGTGCTTCACGTGAGCTCGCTCACAAGCTTGATCATGAACCCACCGCTGAAGATATCGCCGAACAACTCGATGTTTCAGTGGCTGATGTAAGTCGTATGCTACGCCTGAATGAACGTATCGCTTCCGTCGACACGCCACTGGGGGGTGATAACGATAAAGCCTTAGTGGATTTGCTCACCGACGAAAATGATCATGGTCCTGAAGGAGTTATGCAAGACGATGATCTGAAAGAGCATATTGTTGAATGGTTGGCGAGTTTAAACACCAAACAACGCGAAGTTTTGGCGCGGCGTTTCGGTTTAATGGGCTATGAACCTGCAACTTTGGAAGATGTCGGGCGTGAGATTGGTCTCACCCGCGAACGCGTGAGACAAATCCAAGTTGAGGCCTTACGTCGCTTGCGCGATATGCTACGCCAACAGGGGCTTAGTCTCGACGCTTTGTTCCAGTACGACTAAGTTGTTGCTGCCAACGCGCGAGCCATTGCAACGCTTCAAGCGGCGTCATACCGTTTACCTCTAAGGTTTCCAATTCTTTTACCATCGGATGCTCCACCGGCGCCGGTGGTGCTGTTTGCGTCTCTAACGACAAAACCTGTTGCTTTGACTGAGCTTGTTCAGGTGCTTGTTCGAGTTCATACAAAACTTGTTTGGCGCGTTGCAATACCGGAAGTGGAAGCCCCGCAAGCTGCGCAACTTGCACGCCGAAACTACGATTTGCTGCCCCCTCACTTACGCGATGCTCGAAAACAATGGTGTCATCATGCTCGCTGGCTTCAACATGGACATTTTTGCATCCCGGTAATTGGGCAATACTCTGAGTGAGTTCAAAATAGTGCGTTGCAAAGAGCGTTAATGCGCGATTTTGCTGCAATAACGCTTCGGCACATGCCCATGCCAATGCTAAGCCGTCATAGGTTGACGTGCCGCGGCCAATTTCATCCATCAACACCAAACTTTGCGGGCTGGCATTGTGCAGAATGGTCGCTGCTTCGGTCATCTCAACCATAAAGGTTGAACGCCCTGAAGCGAGGTCATCAGAGGCACCGATGCGAGTGAAAATGCGGTCGATGGGGCCCAACTCGGCCGCAGCGGCAGGGACAAAACTGCCGCAATAAGCTAAGACAGCAATCAAAGCTGTTTGTCGCATATAGGTCGATTTACCGCCCATATTAGGTCCAGTGATGAGCAACATGAAATGTTGTTCGTCCAGCGCAACATCATTAGCAATGAAGGGCGCTTCGAGTTGCGCTTCAATCACTGGATGACGCGCTGCTTGTAAATGGAGACCGCGTGTGGTCGTGAGGCTTGGGCGGCAATAATTTTGCCGTAAGGCTTGCTTGGCGAAGCTGTGCAAGACATCTATTTCGGCCACGGCGCGGGCGTTGACTTGCAACGCCTGTAAATGCTCTGCGGCCTCGTTAAGTAAGGCATCGTAGAGCCACTTCTCGCGCGCCAAAGCACGCGATTGAGCTTGCAGTACCTTGTCTTCGTAGGTTTTAAGCTCAGGAATAATATAGCGTTCGGCGTTCTTCAATGTTTGCCGGCGCTGGTAATCCGCTGGGATTTGTGCAGCCGCCGCGCGGCTCGCTTCAAGGTAATAGCCATGAACCTTGTTGTAACCAACTTTCAGCGTCTGAATGCCAGTGCGCTCACGTTCACGGGTCTCAATTTGTTTTAAGAAATCTGTTGCACCCGCTGCGAGGGCCCTTTGTTCATCTAACTCTTCATCAAATCCGTCGGCGAGGACGCCACCATCGCGAATAAGTTGCGGAGGCGCTTCGACGAGTGCTGCCTCGAGGGTCTGTCGGAGTTCCGGGAGTTCAGCAAGCTGCTCGCGCCATAGTGTTAACGCTGCGAGGCTGCTTAGTTCTCGTTTTAAATCAGGAATGGCCTGCAGTGCGCTACGTAACCGTGTCAGATCTCGCGGCCGCGCGCTACGTAACGCGATGCGGGACAAAATACGCTCCAGATCGCCAATTTCGCGTAGGTGTTTCCGAATTGCGTCTAAATCGTGTTCCTGCAAGGCGGCGACGGCATCATAGCGACATTCTAGGGTTTGCGTGTTGCGGATAGGGCGTTGTAACCAGCGCCGTAACAGCCGCGCACCCATTGCCGTAGCAGTGCAATTAATGGTACTGAAAAGTGAGACTGTACCGCCGCTGAGCGCCCCGACAAGTTCTAAGTTGCGTTGGGTTGCGGCATCCATCTGTACGGCATCAGAGCTTTGTTCAGCGTGAATGGCTTGGATATGCGGTAGCGCGGCTCGCTGTGTTAGCTTCACATAATTAAGGAGCGCCCCAGCTGCGCCTAAAGCTGCCTTTAAATGGCTGACACCGAAACCATCTAAGTGTTGTACGTTGAACTGGCGGCACAGGAGTGCGTTTGCGCTATCACTGGCAAACTCCCAATCTGGTCGGGCGCGACGCGCTTCACAAGGATGCCATGCGGTTTGCCACGAAACAGTATCAGGATAAAGCAATTCGGCTGGGTTTAGGCGCTGCAATTCCGCCTGCAGACTGGCTTCATGGCTGACTTCGCTGACACTAAATCGACCACTGGCGAGATCAAGACTGGCGATGCCAAAAAGGCTTTGTTCAGTTGCTTGTTGCGGATAGACCGCCACCAGTAAATTTTCGCTACTTTCATTGAGCAGTGCTTCATCGGTGACGGTACCTGGGGTCAATACCCGCACAACTTTGCGTTCGACGGGTCCTTTACTGGTTGCTGGATCACCCACTTGTTCGCAAATGGCGACCGACTCACCTAATTGTAGTAAACGTGCTAGATAATTTTCCGCAGCATGATAGGGCACACCCGCCATTGGGATGGGCTTGCCGTTACTGGCACCACGTTGCGTGAGCGAGATATCGAGCAGCTCGGCCGCTTTTTGCGCATCTTGGTAGAACAATTCGTAAAAATCGCCCATGCGATAGAATAAAAGCGTGTCAGCGTGTTCCGCTTTGATCCGCAAGTATTGTTGCATCATGGGTGTATGCGCAGAAAAATCAGTGCTAGGAGTTGTCGCTTTCGGCATGCCTGTTATTATCCGTAGTAGCGTTATTTTATGAAGGTGCCAATGGCAAAATGGTAACACAATTACATTATGATCTGGCAGTAGAAATCGGTGCTTGGTTACAACAGCGCAACTGGCGTATTGCCACAGCAGAATCCTGCACCGCCGGCGGAATCGGTTATGCTTTAAGTGCCGTGGCCGGAAGTTCAGCGTGGCTTGAGGGAGGCTTTATTACCTACAGTAACGCGTTAAAGGAACAGGTGTTAGGCGTGCCAAGTGAGGTGCTTCGAGAACACGGTGCTGTCTCGGCGGCGACCGCAGAGGCGATGGCGGTTGGCGCCCGCAAACAAGCGGGTACTGAATTAGCCATCGCAGTTACCGGGGTCGCGGGACCTAGCGGTGGCACAGCGGAAAAACCGGTCGGGCTGGTCTGGTTTGGGCTTGCTTGGCCGCATGGTCAGCTTAGCTGGAAGTGTCACTTCCCTGGCGATCGAGCGGCGGTGAGAGAGGCTACAATCAGTGAAGCATTGCGGTGCTATGAAAAAATTTCTTGATACTGTATAAAAATACAGTATACTCAATTTTAACGCATTCAATAGAACGGACATTACCATGAGCAATGATAAACAGAAAGCACTTGACGCGGCACTTAGCCAAATCGAACGTCAATTCGGTAAAGGCTCAATTATGCGCTTGGGCGACAACCAAGCGATGGATATTGAGTCAGTTCCAACCGGCTCGTTAAGTCTCGATATCGCTTTAGGTATCGGCGGTTTGCCTTTCGGTCGCGTGGTTGAGATTTACGGACCTGAATCGAGTGGTAAAACAACGCTGACACTGCAAGTTATTGCTGAAGCACAAAAGATGGGTAAAACCTGTGCGTTCGTTGATGCTGAACACGCACTTGATCCTGTCTATGCTGAGAAGCTTGGTGTGAACGTCGATGAACTCCTCGTGTCACAGCCAGATACAGGTGAACAAGCACTCGAGATCTGTGACATGTTGGTACGCTCGGCGGCGGTAGATGTGGTGATTGTCGACTCCGTTGCGGCGCTTACACCGAAAGCTGAAATTGAAGGTGAGATGGGTGATAGCCACGTTGGACTCCAAGCGCGTTTGATGTCACAAGCTTTGCGTAAGCTAACTGCAAACATCAAGAAATCGAACAGCTTGTGTATCTTCATCAACCAAATCCGAATGAAAATTGGCGTAATGTTCGGTAACCCAGAAACGACCACAGGTGGTAATGCGCTGAAATTTTACTCGTCTGTGCGCTTGGATATCCGTCGCACCGGCGCGGTGAAAGAGGGTGATGAAGTGGTTGGTAATGAAACCCGTGTTAAAGTAGTGAAGAACAAAGTTGCTCCACCATTTAAGCAAGCTGAGTTCCAAATCATGTACGGTGCTGGTATCTCCAAAGAAGGCGAGCTTATCGACCTCGGCGTGAAGCAGAAGATTGTTGATAAAGCAGGCGCCTGGTACAGCTACAACGGTGATAAGATTGGCCAAGGTAAGGCTAATGCGATGAAGTTCTTAATGGAACATAAGGCTATCGCTGAAGACATCGAGAAACGCTTACGTGAACAGCTGCTAGCGAAGCCTGTTAAAGGCGGTGAAGCAGCGAAAGGCGATAGTAAAGATGCTGAATTAGCGGACGATGATTTAGTTTAATTAAAAGGAATGTTTTTGCGATGAGTTATGTGAAAGTTGCTCTCGCACTAGGCTCTGGTGCAGCACGTGGCTGGTCCCATATAGGCGTTATCAAAGCGCTGCAAGAAATGGGCATCGAGGTCAATATGGTTGCAGGAACATCAATCGGCTCCCTTGTGGGGGCCGGTTTTGCTTCTGGACGTATCGATGAACTCGAAGAGTGGGTGCGGGATATGGGCCGTTGGCAGGTCTTTAATCTACTGGATTTTGGCTTTAGTCACGGCGGTATTATTCAGGGCGAAAAAGTTTTCAGTCATGCACGAGAGCGTTTTGGTTCAGTCAACATTGAAGACCTCGACATTGTCTATGGAGCCGTAGCAACGGACCTTTACACGGGGCGTGAAGTCTGGTTACGTGAAGGCGATATTTATCACGCTGCTCGCTCTTCGTGCGCGATGCCGGGCTTACTAGCTCCGACGGCCCAAAATGGTCGCTGGTTGGTTGATGGTGGCTTAGTGAACCCGGTTCCCGTGTCGCTTTGCCGGGCACTCGGTGCCGACTTTGTCATTGCAGTCCATCTGAACTCACAACTCAATGCTGCTGCAATTGAAGCGCGAGGTAAACACAAGCCTCCGCGTCCTGAACCACAAGCCGATATTCACGGCGTTTCCACCAAAGCGCATACGACAGCGGTGGATACCGGCCAAGCCAGCGAAAAGTCAGATTTAGCTAAACAACAGGAAAATCAGGATGAAGAAGGCTTCTTCAAAAACTTCCTGACCGCCAGCGGGCAATACTGGGACAATGTCGTCGATAAGTTCAGTGGTCCTTCCCATAAGGCGCCTGGTATGTTTGGTGTGATGGCGGGCGCTATCGATATCATGCAAGAACGGATTACTAAGGCGCGTATTGCAGGCGATCCGCCAGATATCCTAGTTCAACCTAAGTTGGGTCACATTGGCCTGTTAGAGTTTGAGCGGGGTAATGAAGCAATTGATATTGGCTACGAGACGACCATGCGGATGAAGGATTATATTCTGAGTGAGTTAGAACTCTATGCTGAGCGCCGTGGTTGATAGCTAAGTAAGTTTTGCTGAGATAAAAAAAGCCGCATTAATCGAATGCGGCTTTTTAGTTTCTCAGGAGGTCAAATCAGAGCATTAGTTTTGCTCAAGTTGACGTTCCATTTCATCAAAGGTGTCTTCGAGTTCTTTTGCAGGCTTAGCCGTTGCCAAACTCACCACGATGATGGCAAGTGTGCAAAGAATAAAGCCTGGAATGATTTCATAAACATAGGTACTGAGTGCTTCACCGTCGACCACAGGCGCGTAAATCCAGAAGAGGACGGTTGCCGCGCCGACGACCATGCCCGCAAGGGCACCGTGACGGTTCATACGTTTCCAGAACAAGCTTAGAATAATCACTGGACCAAATGCGGCACCAAAGCCTGCCCATGCATTTGCAACGAGACCTAGGATAGTGTTCTCAGGGTTCCAAGCGAGCGCGATTGCCACTAGTGAGACGATTAACACTGAAATTCGTCCCACGAGCACCAATTCTTTATCGCTTGCGTCACGGCGCAAGAAAGCTTTATAAAAGTCTTCAGTCAGTGAACTAGAGGTCACTAACAGCTGCGATGAAATGGTACTCATGATCGCTGCCAAGATTGCCGCAAGAAGGAAGCCAGCAATAAGCGGATGGAACAAGAACTGCGAGAAGATAATGAAAATTGTCTCTGCATCGTTCAGGGTCATCTTGGTTTCGGCAACATAGGCAATACCGACAAAACCAGTCACCATTGCGCCGATAATCGAAACTGTCATCCATGAGATGCCGATACGACGCGCCGCTTTGATATCTTTCACCGAGCGAATCGCCATAAAACGCACGATAATATGCGGCTGCCCGAAATAGCCTAGACCCCATGCTAGTAGCGAGATAATTCCCAAGAACGATAATTGATTCATGGTTGAATCAGCAATAGAGCCGTCGCGGAAATAATCGAGGAAGTCTGGGTTAATGGAGCGAACCTGGTCGGTCACAGAAGCCATACCGCCAAGGTCAAAAATCGCCACAATGGGGACTAACACCAGTGCGACAAACATAATACAACCTTGCACGAAGTCGGTCATACTGACTGCCAAGAACCCACCGAAGAGGGTGTACGCACAGACGACACCAGCGGTGACCCAGAGCCCTAAGCTGTAATCTAGACCAAATGCCGAGCTGGCGAAGAGCTTGCCACCTGCGACCAAGCTGGCTGATGTATAGAGGGTAAAGAAGATAATGATAACCACCGACGAAAACACACGCAGAAGACGCGCTTTGTCGTCAAAACGGTTGGCAAAATAATCAGGGATGGTAATCGAGTCGTTTGCGACCTCTGTATACATCCGTAGGCGTGGCGCTACGATGATATAGTTGAGGTAGGCACCTACGACCAAACCCACTGCGATCCAAAGCTGGGATACACCAGAAACATAAATCGCACCGGGTAAGCCCATAAGCATCCAACCGCTCATGTCTGATGCGCCCGCAGATAGGGCTGTTACACCTGGGCCTAAGCGTCGGCCACCGAGCATGTAACCTGAAACATCATCGGTCGATTTTTTATACGCGTACAGACCAATCCCCAGCATTGCTATGAAATAGAGCGCTAATGATATAAGCGTACCTGTTTCCAAAGCTTTACTCCTTCGTTGTTGAATGTAATGGCACTTTATACTTATGTTCCGAATGTAGCAGCGTCTTCGTTAACTGCTCTTCCGGATGATTTATCAGTGCCTTAGTGGTTCCAAACTCGATCATTTTACCACGATGCATTATTAAGATCTTGTCTGAAACATGTTTCACGATCTCCGCCGAATGTGAGACGAAAATGAACGAAATTCCCATATCTTCCTGAAGATCTAGAATAAGGTTAATGATTTGAGCTCTAATCGATGGGTCAAGTGCCACAAAGGCTTCGTCGGCAACAACAATTTGTGGCTCCAGAACAATCGCGCGGGCAATGCAAACACGTTGTTGCTGACCACTTGCGAGCATGTGCGGATAAAAGTGAAAATGGTCAGGTAACAAACCGACTTTTCGTAGCACTTCGTGGACCCGTTGCTTTTGCTCTTCATGGTTGAGTTGGCTATTAAAAATCAGCGGCTCGCACAGTTGTTTACCGACGGTGATCTGCGGGTTTAATGAGCGCAAACTGTCTTGAAAAATCATCCGCACATGTCGGCAGCGTTGTTGGTCGCTCATACTCGACATGGCTTGGCCATTGAGAAAAATATCGCCGCCTGAGGGACGTTCAGCACCCGCGATAAGTTTTGCGATGGTTGATTTCCCAGACCCTGTCTCGCCCATGATTGCCAGTGTTTCGCCACGGTTTAGGCTGAAGCTCAAAGGCTCAAGTGCAACGACACGTTTCCCTGGCATCCAACCATCTTTATGGACGTAATACTTACAGATGTCTTTGACTTCGAGAAGTTTACTCATTGTCATCACCATTATGCAGCGGATAGTGACACGCGAATTGCACCTGTTGTTGTTTGCTTAAGGGCGGTTGTTGGATACATGCGCGTCTTGCATAGGGACAGCGTGGTCCAAGGCGGCACCCTATAGGCATATGTTGTAACGTTGGAATCGCGCCCGAGAGGGTCGGTAAACGCGTTCTGGGTGCAATGTTTTGGCCCGAGAGACTCATGCTCAACATGGCGTCGGTATACGGATGATAGGGCGCTTGCATAACTTCTTCGGTAGGGCCTGTTTCCATTAATTGGCCACAATAGATGAGACTAATACGCTGACTTTCGGGAATCACCGCGGTGAGATCTTGGGTGATCATCAGAATCGACATACCTTGACCGGCGCTTAACTTGGCCAGCAGTCGGTAGATTTGCCCTCGGGTACTCGGCTCCATAGCGGTGGTCGGCTCATCAGCAATTAACAGCTTAGGATTGTGGGCAATTGCCATAGCAATGCTAACTTTCTGTGCTAAGCCCTCGGACAGCTCGTGCGGGTAACGTTCCATCACATCGGCGGTATCTTTGATTCCCACTCGATGAAGCAAGCGTTCGGCGCGGGTTTGACGGTCGGCTCGGCGTTTCAAATAAACGCCACTAAGTTCACCGCTTGGGATACTCTCGCGCAACTGAGCACCGACTTTATCATTAGGGTCGAGATAACTACTCGGATCCTGAAAAATCATCGCCATGTCGCGCCCGGTGACAATCCGCCGTTGCGCAGCATTCAGCGCGAGTAAATCGTAGTGGCGCCACCACAGGCGATCGGCGGTGATTTTCCAACGTGGATTAATAAAGCCCAAAATAGCCTTTGCGAGGAGGCTTTTCCCTGAGCCAGACTCACCGACGAGGGTATGAATTTCGCCTTCAGCCAGCTGCAAATTAAAGCGATCGAGGACGCGCACCGGACCGTTATCCGTTTCGATTTCAATCGATAAATTGCGCACGTCTAAGATAGCACTCATGAGTTTCTCACTCGCTCAGCGATGGCTGCACGGATGCTATCGCCGAGCACGTTAATGGATAGTATGGTCAAGAATAGCGCAAGCCCAGGTAGTACCATCATCCACGGCGAAACGTAGACCTGGTCGAGGCTGCGCGCCAGCATGGTTCCCCACTCAGGCGCCGGCGCTTGTACCCCAAGCCCGAGAAAGCCCAAGGCGGCGATGTCCAAAATGGCGGTCGACAGGGCAAAGGAGGTTTGCATTACCAAAACACTGGTAATATTCGGAAAAATAACACGTGTCAGCATATACCAGCGCGTCACGCCATTCAGCCGCGAGGCCGTAACATATTCTTTATAGCGCTCATCGTAAATGGCGTTATGGACGACGTGAATAAATTGCGGAATTAGGACCAAAGTGATGGCAAACATGACATTGACTAACGAAGGCCCGAGCATGGCAATAATCACCAAGGCTAATAGCAAAGATGGAATCGAAAGAATCACGTCAAGTAGGTGATTCAAGGTCGATGACTGCACCCCGCGTGACATCCCCGCCCAAGCACCAATGCTGATGCCAATCACTGCCGCAACAAGTACCGCGATAAGCGGGTAACCTAGGCTGTAAACAGACCCGGCAATGATGCGTGAGAGGATATCACGGCCGAGATCATCGGTGCCAAATAGATAGCGGATTTCGCCGGCGTCATCCCAACTTGGTGGTTGCAAAATCGCATCGGCAAACTGCGCATCGGGGCTGTAGGGCGTTAGCCACGGTGAGAACAGCATCACCAATAAGGCGATGGCGAGAATATAAAACGCGGCAACGGCAAAAGGGTTGCTGTTTACGTGCAACCAAAGTTGGCGTAATGGTGAAGGTTCCCGCTGTTGGAAGTAAATATTAGCGTTCGGCATAAAGTTCCTTACGCACTTGCGGGTAGCGCCAAGCATGAAAGAGCTCGACGGCCACATTGACTAGCAAAATTAGCGCTGCAATGGTGAACAAACCGCCTTGCATGACTGGGTAATCTCGCTCGTAAATACTTTTCACCAGCCAACTACCGACACCTGGCCAATTAAATATCACTTCAGTCACGATGATGTTACTCATCAGAATACTAAACATGAGGCCCAACTGTCGCACTACCGGTTGCATCGCATTCGGAAGTGCGTGGCGTAACAAGATGCGTGTCTCAGTAAGGCCACGCGCGCGTGCTGCGCGGATGAAGTTTTGTTGTAATACTTCAAGCATGCTATTGCGCGTAATACGCATCAGCATCGTGGCTGGCATAATAGCTAGCACAATGACCGGCAGCCACAAATGTTGAATAGCGTCGGCCAGCGCAGCACCTTTATAAGGCGAATCACTGACTAAAATATCGAGTAGAATTGCACCGCTTTGCACTTCGATATTAAAAAGTGGATTCACTTGGCCCGAAATGGGTGTCCAGCCAAGTTTGACGGCAAAAAAGAGAATGAATAGCTGCGCTAGCCAAAACACCGGTATCGAGTAAGCACTGAGCGAAACTCCCATAACCACGCGATCCATGCTACCGCGTTGTTGCCCGGCAGCATACAAACCCAGTGGTGCACCTATAAGCATGGCGATTATCATTGCCAATATACTTAATTCTAGTGTTGCGCCTAGCAGCGGTAAAAGCTCTTGGAACACATCGCGTTGCGTGGATAGTGATTGCCCCCAATCACCACTAATAAAATGGCCGAGAAAGGCGATATACTGCGAAAAAAGTGATGCGTCGAAACCACGTTCGCTCAGCAATCGCTGGTACATCAGGGTGTCGCTCGCACGAACGCCGGTCATGTTGGTTAAGGCGTCGCCCGGAAAAAAATAATTAAGTGCGAATAAAAAGAGTGTTAGCAGCCACAAAGTGACAAAAAGCAGGACCAAACGCCGCAGGGTATAACGAATCATCGTTGCCCCCCGGTAGCGGTCTCGTGTTGTTGGCTTTGCCGATAGGCATGGCGGAAATTCAGACCGCCATAGGCAGGAACTTCAACACCGTGGATGTCACTTCGAAAGGCTTGAAAGCGCATCGAATTAGCAATCGGTACCAGGGGAACTTCGCGATAAACCCAATTTTCTGCCTCGTGATAAAGGCTTTTCCGTTCTTCAAGGCTGTCGACGGTAATTGCCCGCAGTAAGAGGTCATCAAATTTGGGGTCGCACCAATTGGCACGATTAGTGCCAACATTGAGCGCTGCGCAACTGAGTAATGGGCGGAAAAAGTTATCCGGGTCGGCATTATCGGCAATCCAACCAATTAAAACACTCTCATGTTCGTCGCGGGCAAGGCGCCGTCGAAAGGCATTCCACTCGTAGGAAACGATATTCGCTTGCACACCGACCTGGGCAAGGTCGGCTTGGATGAGCTCCGCCATTTTTTGTGCATTGGGGTTGTAGGCGCGTTGCACTGGCATCGCCCAGATATCAAAGCTAAAACCGTCGCTATAACCCGCTTCGATGAGTAACTCACGTGCGCGCTCGGGATTGTAGCCATAAGTCAAGTCGACGGGGCTATATGCCCAGGACGTTTCTGGCAAAACACCGGTGGCAAGGCGCGCGTTACCGTTATAGATGGTTTGAATAATCGCTTGGCGGTTGATGGCATGAGCGAGGGCACGCCGGACCTTTTCATTATCGAATGGCGGACGTTCAGTATTGAAAGCCCAGAAAGCGATATTCGGGTTCACCGTGCTAGTGATTTTAATTTCGTCACCGGTATCAAGAAGTGCAAGTTCTTCGACGAGTGGGTAGGGGATCACATCGCATTCTCCGGTGAGAAGTTTCAGCATGCGTTTATTTGCACTTTGCGTAATTGAGTACACCAATTGCTTGATCGCTGCGGGTTCACGCCAGTAGTCATCATGTCGCGTGTAACGAATGATCAAGTCTTTGCGAAAATCTTCAAAGACGAAAGGCCCGGTACCGATAGGGCGTTTGTCGAGCTGTTCTGGGGTTCCACGTGCTAAAAGTTCAGCACCATATTCTGCGGAAAGAACAATCGCAAAGTCAGTAGCGAGATTGGCTAGAAACGAGCTATCGCTGCGCGCTAGCGAAAATTCGACCGTGTGAGTGTCCACCGCGCGAATATCGGTAATAAGTTTATTGAGTCCGCTTGCGGTGAAAAATGGATAGTTACCGCCGTTGACTTCGTGATAAGGGTGTTCTTCATTTAGCCAACGGCGAAAGCTGAAGACAACATCTTCGGCGTTGAGGGTGCGGCTTGGTGTAAACCAGGGCGTATCGTGAAAGGCAACGTCTTTGCGTAAGGTGAAGCGGTAGCGCCTGCCGTTATCAAGGGCTTGCCAAGCGGTCGCCAGCGCCGGAACAAAAGTTTGTTGTTCGTCGTCGTAGTCGATAAGGCGATCGTAAAGTTGCGCCGAACTTGCATCAATGGTGGTACCTGAGGTGCCTAGCTGTGGGTTGAAGCTCTCCGGATTCCCTTCTGAACAGTACACAATCCCCTCCTGCAGGGGCGCCACCTCATGCGCAGCGGGGCTGCAGCCACTGAGTAAAGCAGATACTGTTGCCAGGGGGAGCACAATTCCAAGTTTAGCGAAGCGCATTTAGCTCGTTGACCCGTCCAATAATGAGTATTTTTTTAAGTAACCACGTAATTGATGATAGGTGAGCCCCAGCATTTCCGCAGTTTTCTTTTGATTGAATTGTGCATGGCTTAGCGCCTGTTGTAAAACTTCAGTTTCAAAGTTGGCCACTGCGTCTTTAAACTCAATTGGTCCTTTGCTGAAATCAACAGTTGTTGCGGCGCTATCCGTCGCATTCTCCGCCGCATTCTCCGCCGCATTATGGGACACTTCGCTTATTGAATCTCGTCCTGTATTGGCAGTTGTTTTACTGCGGTGCGTCGCAGCTTTTGGGCGCCATGGGCTAGCGAAAGGATCAATGATGATGTGGTCGAGCGGTACGGCACCGCTTCCGAGACGATACACCGAACGTTCAACTACGTTCTTTAACTCACGGATATTCCCCGGCCAATGGTAATCTAGAAGCGCTTTTTTCGCGCGTTCGGTGAAACCACTGAAGAGCTCGAATTGTAACTCGCGCGCCATTTGAATGGCGAAATGCTCGGCGAGCACCATGATATCTTCACGACGCTCACGTAGCGGTGGTAGGGTAATGACGTCGAAGGCGAGACGGTCAAGTAAATCGGCACGAAACTCACCGCGCTCAGCAAGGCTTGGCAAATCCTCATTGGTTGCGGCAATTAAACGCACGTCAGTACAGACGGTTTTACTACCGCCGACGCGCTCAAATTCACCGTATTCGATGACGCGAAGTATCTTTTCTTGCACCAGCGCTGAGGTATTAGCCAATTCATCGAGAAAAAGTGTGCCTTGGTCGGCGCGCTCGAAACGTCCTTCATGTCGTTTTTGTGCGCCGGTAAAGGCCCCGGCTTCATGGCCGAAGAGTTCGCTTTCTAGCAAGCTTTCACTGAGTGCCGCACAATTGAGCTTCACATAGCTTTGTTCCCAACGCTCGGAAAGAAAGTGCAGACGCGCAGCGATGAGCTCTTTACCCGTACCACGTTCACCGATAATTAAAACCGGCTTGGTGAGCGGTGCAATTTGCGATACTTGTTCTAAGACCGCGAGAAAGCTATTCGCCTCGCCGATAAGGTTATCCGCTTCTCTTGAGCGACGCATGAAGAGCCCCTTTATAGTTGTTGTGTGCTGGCAACTGCGTATGGTGGTTAAATTGACTAATTATTAGTGTATTTGATAACGCTGGTGGGTCAAACAAAAATTTGCTTTGTGCTGATAAATAGCTAAAAATCAGTCAATTAATGCGATTTGAAAAAGTTGGCACGCTATCTGCATTGTTATTAGCGACCGTAAAGTAACAGTTTCGAATCACAAGATGAGGACACGAACATGGGTATCTTTTCACGTTTTACTGATATCGTAAATTCGAACATCAACGCCATTTTGGACAAAGCAGAAGATCCAGAAAAAATGGTACGTTTGATTATTCAAGAAATGGAAGACACCTTGGTGGAAGTACGTTCTACTTCAGCGCGCTTAATCGCTGAAAAGAAAGACACTGAACGCCAAATGGCGCGCTTCCAAACTGAGCAAAGCGAGTGGGAAAAGAAAGCGGAACTTGCGTTAAGCAAAGACCGTGACGACCTAGCGCGCTTGGCTCTGGTAGAAAAGCGTAAAGCAAACGACGCTGTCACGAGCTTAGAAAGTGATATCGAGCGTATCAACGAGCACTTGAACAAGCTCAACGAAGAAGTTGGCCAGTTACAAGAGAAGCTCGCCGATGCTAAAGCACGTCAAAAAACCATTATCATGCGTCAGCGCGCTGCCAGCAGCCGTTTGGAAGTGAAAAAACGCATCGATAGCGGAAAAATTGATGATGCAATGCTACGTTTCGAACGCTACGAGTCTAAAATTGATGACTTAGAGTCGCAGGTTGAAGCCTATGATATGGGTAAAAAGAGCTTACGCGACGAGTTCGCAGAGCTTGAAGGCGAAGACCAAATTTCTGACGAGTTGGAAGCAATGAAAGCTCGTGTGAAAAAAGATAAAAAAGCTGAGTAATTGATTCGCAGGCATGGCATCACCCGCATTCAGCGGGTGTACGCCAGCAGCGAAGTGACCAGAAGTGAGTATAGGGAACCCTTATTATGGCCGATGTACTTGTACCGATGATTGCAGTGCCCCTGATTTTGTTCATGATTTTCGTGGCACCGATCTGGGTCATCATGCACTACCGCAGTAAGAAGAAAATTAGCCAGGGGCTATCGCAAGAAGAAATTCATGATTTGCAGCAATTAGCCCAAAAAGCAGAACAGATGCGTGAGCGCATCAAGACCCTTGAAGCTATTCTTGATGCCGACGCTCCAACTTGGAGAGAACGCAAATGAGTTATGACAACGACAAGAAACCGCGCAAGCAATTATTGCGCGACAAAGCAAATGCCAAAGTTGCCGGCGTCTGTGCCGGTATCGCGAACTACTTCAATATTGAAGCATGGTTAGTGCGGATAATTGTCGTAACAGCGGTGATTTTTGGTCACGGTTTTGTCGTCATACTTTATATTGCAGCGTGGATGATTTTAGATGAAGTGCAAGCCCCGCAAGCCAACAATGGACATAAGCCGGTAGGGGTGAAAACCAAAGTTTACCAAGCGGGCGAACCACCGCGCGCAGCGTTTCACGATATCGATGAAGAGTATCGTGAACTTGAAGGTCGCCTACAAGCGATGGAACGCTATATCACCTCAAACGCCTACAAGGTCGATCGCGAGCTTAAAAACCTCTAAGTTGATCCGGCGCAATACGCAAGTGGAAAATTTGCGTTACACCCGCAGCGCAACTTCGTCAGTCTGACAAGTTGCGTTGCGCATGGCCAGCATGCACTCTTTGTAATGTCGACAAAGTGCTCGACGCAAGGAGGAAAAACTGCCAATGCGCAATAACCATAACGACAAACCGCAATGGCAGCCAGCGACGATGACGATTCACGGTGGTAAACAGCGTGATGAACATGGCGCCTTGGTTGCACCGCTCTATCAGACTGCGACGTTTGCTTTTTCAAACACGGCGCAGGGCTCTGCACGTTTTGCTGGCGAGGAAGCTGGCTACATCTATTCACGCTTAGGTAATCCAACCACCGACGAGTTAGAAGCGCGTATAGCGCAGCTCGAGGGCTATCCAGCGGGTGCCGCTTGTGCAACGGGCATGGGTGCAGTATCAGCAGCGATGTTGGCATTTCTAGAACAAGGTGATCATGTAGTGGTGGCGGATGCCATCTATGGCTGTAGCTTTGCCTTATTCTCACATTTGTTTGCCAAGTTTGGCATTAGCGTCGACTTTGTTGACATGACTAATGCTGACAATGTAGCTGCTGCGATGCGTAGTAATACCAAAATGGTATTTATTGAAACGCCAGCGAATCCACATCTGAAAATTATTGATATTGCTGCGGTAAGTGAAATCGCGCACCGTCAGCAAGCACGGGTGATTGTCGACAATACCTTTATGACACCCCTATTGCAGCGTCCACGCGAGCAGGGTGCCGATATCGTGATTCACAGTGCGACAAAATATTTGAATGGGCATGGTGATGTTGTCGCAGGGCTCATTTGTGGCAGCGCTGAAGACATCGAATTGATTAAGATGACAACGCTGAAAGATATGGGGGCGACGATGAGCCCGCATGATGCGTGGTTGATCTTGCGTGGTCTAAAAACGCTTGATGTGCGTATGGAACGACATTGCAACAATGCCATGCGTGTGGCCGCTTATTTACAGCAGCATCAAATGGTGCGCAGTATCTACTATCCAGGGTTGGCGGAGCATCCAGCACAGCGTCTTATGGGCACGCAAATGCATGGCCCCGGCGCCGTTATAGCGTTTGAATTGGATGGTGATATCGCAACTGCGCGACAGGTACTCGATAGTTTAGAACTTATCACCATAGCGGTGAGTCTTGGTGATGCCGAGACTTTAATTCAGCATCCGGCTTCAATGACGCATTCGCCTTATACCCCAGAAGCCCGTGCCAAAGCGGGTATTAGCGACACCTTGGTGCGTATCTCAGTAGGTTTAGAGGCGGTCGAAGATATTATCGCAGATTTGGAACAAGCATTTACTAAAGCACAACAACTAAAAACGATAGAACAAACAGAACAAACAGAACAACAAGGGGAACCTTTGACTTATGGGTAAACAAAGCCAATACGTTTCGCGCCAGCCAGACGACACGGGTATTATCGACTGGAGTGACGAAGAGAACGCGGTATGGCGCGATTTGGTTGCTCGCCAGTTAAAACATATTCCAGGTAAGGCCTGTGATGAGTATATGCATGGCCTTGAGTTACTCGATTTGCCGCAAGATCGTATTCCGCAACTTCATGAAATAAATGAAGTTCTGGAAGCGAGTACGGGGTGGCAAGTGGCCCAAGTTCCGGCACTCATTCCATTCGACGAGTTCTTTCGACTCTTGGCGAACAAGCAGTTTCCGGTAGCAACTTTTATTCGTACCCGTGAAGAATTTGATTACTTACAAGAGCCAGATATCTTCCACGAAATCTTTGGTCACTGCCCGTTGCTGACGAACCCAGCGTTTGCCCACTTCACCCATCAATATGGCAAGCTCGGTCTTAATGCAACACCGAAAGAGCGTGTCTATTTGGCCCGTTTGTATTGGTTTACCGTCGAGTTCGGCTTGCTGAACACTGCGGATGGGCTGCGCATCTACGGTGGCGGTATTCTCTCCTCGCCAGGTGAAACAGAATACGCAATTCACAGCGACAAGCCGGAGCGCAAACCTTTAGTGCCACTTGATGCGCTGCGTACACCGTACCGCATCGATATCATGCAACCTATCTACTACACTCTCGAGTCTACAGAGCAATTGTTTGATATTGCTGACCTCGACATTATGGCGCTGGTTCACGAAGCGATGGAGCTCGGTTTGTTTGAGCCGAAGTTCCCACCCAAAGACGCCGCTTGAGTAAACTCTTTTCAGTAAAGACAATTTGGAGTCAGAAATGTCTGATTTAAAACAGCAAAAATGTGAAGCATGTAATGCAGAAGCCCCAAAAGTGAGCGACGAAGAGCTTGCGGAGTTGATGCGCGAGATACCTGATTGGACGCCGGTATCGCGCGATGGCGTGATGCAGCTTGAACGTGAGTTCAAGTTCAAGAATTTCAAAAAGGCATTGGCGTTCACTAATCGTGTAGGTGAAATAGCAGAAGATGAATTTCATCACCCGACTCTAGTTACCGAGTGGGGCAAAGTGACGGTTACGTGGTGGACGCATGCTATCAATGGCCTGCACAAAAACGATTTCATTATGGCAGCGCGCACCGACGCAGTACTAGACGCAGAATAAAGTGCATTAGCCGCAAAACGCGAATTAAAGAGCCTCTACCTAGTGACGGGTAGAGGCTTTTTTGTGTATACTATTGTTTACATTTTCCGTTTCATGAAGAAGTAGCGATGCGTCTCGAGATTACTTGTGATGACCGTTTGGGCTTATGCCAAGATGTTTTGCAGATTTTACGCGACCGTGAAATTGATCTTCGCGGTATCGAAGTGGATCCGAAAGGGAAAATCTTCCTCAATTTCCCTGAGTTAGAATTCAAAGACTTTCAGCATTTAATGCCGGAAATACGTCGTATTCCGAATGTAAAAGACGTCAAAACTGTCGCTTTTATGCCGTCCGAACGCGAGCATTTCGAGTTCAGCCTGCTGCTTAATAAGCTTCCTGATCCTGTCTTGTCAGTCGATGCCAAAGGCACCATAGATATTGCCAATGATGCTGCTGTGCTGTTGCTGTCTGATACCCGTCAACATTTGCCAGGCACAGCCATAGCCCAATGGTTAAGTGGCTTTAATGTGCAACGCTGGTTAGAGCGTGAGCCGACCGAACCGCATACCACGCAAGTCACCGTTAATGGTGCGAAATATTTCGCTGAGCTGATGCCAATTTGGGTCAAAGATGAGCATGAGGCCACCAGCTTTGCTGGAGCCGTTTTGACCTGTAAACCGCAACCTTTGAGTCAGCAGTGGCAGCGCACCGGTCAGCACGATGCGTTCCATCAACTGTTGGGTGAGCATGCCAGTATGCGCAAGCTGATCAAAGAAGCGCGTCGCATGGCTGAATTGAACGTGCCGTTGCTAATTCAAGGCGAAACAGGTGTCGGTAAGGAACTCTTAGCCCGCGCCTGTCACCAAGCGAGTCCGCGCGCTGAGCAGCCGTTTCTTGCAGTGAATTGCGCAGCCTTGCCGGATAACGTCGCCGAAAGTGAATTGTTCGGTCACGGCAAAGGCAGTTTAGGCCCGCATACCGAAGCCAAAAAGGGCATTTTTGAGCAAGCTAATGGCGGTACCGTGCTGCTTGATGCAGTCGGTGAGATGTCCAATGGTTTGCAGGCAAAGCTGTTACGTTTTATTCAAGATGGCAAGTTTCGCCGCATCGGTGAAGAGGCTGAGGTTACCGTTGATGTGCGGATTATTTGTTCTGCGCGGGATGACCTTTTGGAGCGCGTCGAAGCGGGCAACTTCCGCGAAGACCTTTATTATCGCTTGAATGTGCTGACGTTACTATTGCCGCCATTACGCGAACGCAAGAGCGATATTCCCTTGTTAGCAGACCATTTCACCTTGCAGGCGTGTCAGCGCTTAGGCCGTAGCTTGGTGTTGTTGACGGCCGATTGCCGCGAGCTACTACAACGCTATCAGTGGCCGGGTAATGTGCGTCAATTAGAAAACGTGCTGTTCCGCTCGGTATCGATGCTTGAGGGTGAACGCCTGAGCGCGGATGACTTGCACCTACCTGAGGCGGGGGCGCTGCAGGAAAATGTTGCGGTCGATCTCGAAGAAGGTAGTTTGGACGAAGCGGTGAAAAAGTTTGAAGCAACGATTTTGCGACGTTTGTACCCGAGCTACCCAAGTACCCGTCAATTAGCGAAAAAACTAGGGCTATCGCACACCGCTGTGGCAAATAAATTGCGTGATTATGGTATCGGCAAGCAGCGTCGGAAAACCACCAAAACTGCCAATAAGTAAAGATATCTTGACGACAAGGGTCGGCGAATGTAACTGTTTAGCTACAGTGTATTCGTCGATCTGCTCAAGCATTCTGCAAATTGATTGATCTGTATCAAAACCTTTACAAATAACTCATCATAGGGGTGCAGGACTATCTCCATCGTGTCACTGGCACTTCTCACAGTCCCATAGTAGAACTTAGGGTATTACAAACCCATTCGCTACCGCCATGGCGAATACTGGCGTAGCAAGAACGAGGACTACAGAATGACTGACATTAACTATAACCCACTACAAACCGATGGCTTTGAGTTTGTTGAATATACAGCGCCTAATGCTGAAGGTATCGCGGCGCTCAAAGATCTGTTCGACAAGTTGGGCTTCACCGAAGTAGCCAAGCACAAAACAAAAGAAGCTTGGTTATACAAGCAAAATGACATTAATTTCATCGTCAATGCTGAAACCGGCGGTCAGGCCGAAGCGTTTGCCAAAGACCATGGCCCGAGCGTGTGTGGTATGGCGTGGCGCGTAAAAGACGCAAAACATGCTTTTGCACATGCGGTCGAAAATGGCGCAAAGCCATTTCAACGTCAGCTAGGCGCCAACGAAGCTGATTTTCCAGCCGTTTATGGTATCGGTGAAAGCGTGCTTTACTTCATCGATAACTATGAAGGCCAAGGCGTTTACGCCGATGACTTCGACTTCTACGATAACTGGGAAGAAAAAATGCGTGAGCACGCTGCCGGTTTATATGAAGTTGATCACTTAACGCACAACGTTTTCCGCGGCAATATGGATACCTGGGCAGGCTTCTACGAGCGTATCGGTAATTTCCGTGAAATTCGTTACTTCGACATTGAAGGTAAGTTGACAGGCTTGTTGAGCCGCGCAATGACCGCGCCTTGTGGCAAGATTCGTATTCCAATCAACGAATCTCATGATGACAAGTCACAAATCGAAGAGTACCTGCGCGAGTACAAAGGTGAAGGGATCCAGCATATTGCCCTGACTTCAGACAACATCTATCAGACAGTTCGTGACTTACGCAAAATCGGTATGGATTTCATGCCAACGCCTGATACTTACTACGAGAAGATCGATGAGCGCGTGGAAGGCCACGAAGAGAACGTTGATGAACTTCGCGAGCTGCAGATCCTCATCGATGGTGCACCGATGAAAGACGGTATTTTATTACAGATCTTCACCCAAACGGTGATTGGTCCAGTATTCTTTGAGATTATTCAGCGTAAAGGCAACGAAGGCTTTGGTGAAGGTAATTTCAAGGCCTTGTTTGAATCAATTGAAGAAGATCAAATCCGTCGAGGAGTGCTAAGCGATGCGTAAATGGATCAGCTTTCCGAAGCAAGTCGGTGTGACGTCGAAACAGGCGCATGCGGACTTCCCGGAGCAGGCGATCTATGAACGTGAAGTTGGGCGTAGTGGTTTTTTTGGCCCAGCTACGCACTTTCATCATCGCCATGCCCCAACGGGTTGGAGCGAGTGGGAAGGGGATCTACGCCCGCGGAACTTCGACTTTAACAAACTTGATAATGTAGCCACGGCGTCACCGTGGCAAGTGCCTATGCTGCTGCATAATACGCAGTGTAAATTCCGTATTTGGCACTGCAGCGAAAAAATGGATTTTCTCGTCCGTAATGCCGATGGTGACGAGCTGTTGTTCATTCATGAAGGTCGTACTGAGCTGTTCTGTGATTACGGGCATATCACACTTGAAAAAGGTGATTATTTTAGTATTCCGCGCTCAACTTCATGGCGCTTAGAGCCTATTGAACCGTTACAAGTTGTGATGATTGAGGCGACTAATGGCGCCTACCAACTGCCCGAAAAAGGCCTCGTTGGTAACCATGCGATCTTTGATCCGGCGTGCCTCGATACGCCTGACATTGATGAAGCCTTTAAAGCACAATACAGCGAAGAAGAATGGCAGGTTGAAGTAAAGCGTCATGGTAAGGTTTCGCGGATCACCTATCCGTTTAATCCGTTAGACGCGGTGGGCTGGCATGGTGACTTAGCGCCGGTACGTATCAATTGGCGCGACATCCGTCCATTAATGAGCCATCGTTATCATCTTCCGCCTTCGGCCCATACAACTTTTGTAGCCGATGGCTTTGTGGTCTGCACTTTTGTACCGCGCCCGATCGAATCTGACCCGGGTGCTTTGAAAGTGCCGTTCTATCATAACAACGACGATTACGATGAAGTGCTGTTCTATCACGAAGGCGACTTTTTCAGCCGTGATAACATTGATAAAGGCATGGTAACCTTCCACCCGGCAGGCTTTACCCATGGCCCGCATCCAAAAGCATTCCAAGCTGGCCTAGAGTATCGCAAAAAGTTCACCGATGAAGTTGCGGTGATGCTCGATACCCGCAACCCACTTGAAATGGGTGAGGTTTGTGCCGGAGTAGAAAATCCGGACTATGTATACAGTTGGCAAGCAAAAGACGAAAAGGCTAAATAATTTATGAAATTTGCAACCTATCGAAATGGTACACGCGATGGTCAACTCATGTTGGTCAGTCGTGATCTTACGAAAGCTGTTGCGGTTCCAGCGTTGGCTGCGACCTTACAGGAAGTTCTTGATGACTGGGAAGGCCTCGCGCCAGAATTAGAAAAGGCTTACGCCGCACTCAACAGCGGCGAGCTTAGCGATGCTGTCACATTTGATGAGAGTCTGTGTGAATCACCTTTACCGCGTGCGTATCAATGGGCTGATGGTAGTGCTTACGTGAACCACGTTGAGCTCGTGCGCCGTGCGCGGAATGCTGAAATGCCACCGAGCTTCTGGACCGATCCACTTATGTATCAAGGTGGCTCGGACGATTTTCTTGGGCCGAAGGATGATATCGAAATGGCCGACACGTCATGGGGTATCGACTTCGAAGGCGAAGTTGCGGTCATCACTGATGACGTACCCATGGGCGTTAGCGCCGACGATGCAGGGCAATACATACGGCTCTTAATGTTGGTGAACGATGTGTCATTGCGTGGCTTGATTCCGAATGAATTGGGCAAAGGGTTTGGCTTTTTCCAATCGAAGCCATCCTCAGCGTTCTCGCCAGTTGCAGTGACGCCAGACGAGCTAGGCGATGCGTGGCGTGATAACAAAGTGCATTTACCGCTGCTGAGTGTTTATAACGGCAACGACTTCGGAAAACCTAATGCCGGCGAAGACATGACGTTTGATTTCGCACAATTGGTCGCTCATGCGGCGAAAACCCGTCACTTAAGTGCCGGCGCTATTATCGGCTCAGGAACGGTATCCAACAAGCAGGGCACCGATCACGGCAGTGCAATAAGCGAAGGCGGCGTTGGCTATAGCTGTATTGCCGAAGTGCGGATGATCGAGACGATCCGTGATGGTAAGCCAGCAACAGGATTTATGCAGTTTGGCGATACCATTAAAATGGAAATGAAAGACGCCGATGGAAAGAGTATTTTTGGCAGTATTGACCAAAAGGTCGTACAGTATAAGCCTGAATAACGTTTTTTAATTGGAGTCTGCACTATGGAACTCTATGGTTACTGGCGCTCAAGCGCCAGTTATCGCACACGTATTGCACTAAACTTTAAAGAGCTCGACTACAACTATTTGCCAGTTCATTTGCTTAAAGATGGCGGACAGCAGCACCAACGTGCTTATCGGCAATTGAACCCAAATGGCCTGGTTCCAACGTTAGTTGATGGGCAGGTGATTTTGCATCAGTCGTTGGCGATCATTGAGTATCTTGAAGACAAGCATCCGGAACCTAGCCTATTACCCGGTTCACCCCGTCAACGGGGCGCTATTCGAGCGCTCGCGCTCGATTTAGCAAGTGAGTTACAGCCACTTATTAATTTGCGTGTGCAGCAATACTTAAAACAAGAGCTCGAGGTAACAGACGCCCAGAAGCAAGCTTGGCTGGATCATTGGTTTGCCGAGAGTTTTAGCGCTTTCGAGAAAAACCTGGAAGAAGTTGCTGATACCTATTGCGTTGGCGATACGTTTAGTTTGGCTGATGTGTGTTTGGTCCCACAGGTCTTCAGCGCACAACGTTTCGGTATTAAGCTTGATGACTACCCCATCTTGATGGGGGTTTATGAACGTTTAGTAGAGTTACCCTTTGTGGCTGCTGCGCACCCCAGTAAGCAGCCTGATGCAGAAGCCTGATCGCAAGAAATTAGAACTTCATCGCATGCCGACAATGCCCAGCTCGTAAGTTGCTGGGCATTTTGCTTTAATGAGTCAGAATTAACTACAGGGAATCATCGAATGAAAACAAAATTTGCCGTTTCACTGCTAGCAGCGTTTGTTACAGCGTCCTGCGCAGCTACTCAGCCGACCGCGACCAGCGCTGCCGCACAACCAGCGCCAACGACACTTGAATTGCAGGCGCCAGCGACGCAAGCAGAAGCTGCTTCAGGCGAGCTGACAATTAAGCAAATCATGGCGGATCAGGACTGGGTTGCACGTTCGCCAAGTTCTGCCTACTGGATGGCTGACAGTAGCGGTGTGCTCTATCAGCAAAAACGCGCAGGCAGCGTGGTAAGCGATTGGTATCACTTACCCTTAGGTGGTGAGGAAGCGCATAAAGTACCACTCGAGAAACTGCACAATTACGCCTACAACGATGGCGTGTACAATGCCGACCGCAGCCTTTTAGCGTATACCTTTGAGGGCAATGTTTTTGTCCGCGATTTGGCCGCTGGCGAGACGCGCCAATTGACCCGTGATGATGCGCGACAATCGCAATTAGTCTTTTTAACCGACGGTCGTTTGGCCTACCGTGAAGGAAATGATTTCTTTGCTGTGGATGTTGGCACTGGTTTAACCGTTCAGCTCGCTACATTGGCGACCCGCAGCAAGCCGGAAGCGGTCAGTGAACCGAAGGATTTTATTGCTCAGGAACAAGTTGAACTGATTCAGTTCGTGCAAAAGGAACGTCGTGATCGTCAAGATCGCGCTGACCATGATGCTGAATTAGCCGCAGCGAATGATTCTTTAGCACCGCAACCGTTCTATTTAGGCGATAACAAACAAATCGTGGCAGCGAGCTTGTCACCGGCTGGCGATAAAATGATTGTGGCGATTACCACCCCACAAAGCTGGCGTGATGACGGCGACATTATGCCTAACTATGTGGCAGAAGACGGTCGCGTGAAAGCAGAGTCAGTGCGTCGTCGGGTCGCGGATGCGAAGCCAGTCGAGCATCAAGTGTTGTTGCTTGATCTGACAAGCGGTGAGCAGACACAGGTTACGTACAATACGTTGCCCGGTTGGAACGAAGATGTGTTAGCCGAGGTAAAAGCGGAAAACTACGCAGCTGAAGGAAAGACTTACGAAAGTAAGCAAGCTCCGCGCGCGATTACCATGATGCAAGACTGGGGCTGGAGTAGTGGCGCTATCCGTTGGTCGGCACAAGGCGAAAATGCTGTTGTGATGCTCGAAGCGTGGGATAACAAAGATCGCTGGATTGCTTCGGTGGACTTTGCTGGTAAGCAACTGGTGAGTCAGCATCGCTTGCACGATGATGCGTGGATCAACTATACCCATAACGAATTTGGCTTCGTACCGGGCAGCGCCGATACCATTTGGTTCCAGAGTGAAGAAGATGGTTATGCGCACCTTTACACGAAAAAGCTTGGCGGTGCACAAAAGCAATTGACCGCGGGCAAATTTGTCACCGAGAATCCAATTGCCGATCCGGTCACGAACAGTCTGTATTTTACAGCGAACCAAGAGCACCCAGGAATTTATGAACTCTACCGCGTAGGCTTCGCTGGCGGTGAGATGGAAACACTGACCGACCTAAATGGCATGGTTGAGTCGTTCGAGCTGAGCCCCAACCGTGAGCGCGTACTCTTCAATTATTCGAGTGCATTACAGCCAAGCGAGCTGTATAGCGTTACTTTAGGCGAAAATGCTACTGCCGAGCGCCTAACAGAAACGGTCACTGATACTTTCCAGAGTTATGCTTGGACCGTACCAGAGATCGTCCCGGTACCTTCAAGCCATGTTGACGAGCCTATTTATACCCGCGTTTACTATCCTGAGGGATACGATGCCGAGCGTGCGGAACAGTACCCAGCGGTCGTCTTCATTCACGGCGCTGGTTATCTGCAGAACGCGCATGCTGGCTGGTCAGGTTATCAGCGCGAATTCATGTTCCATACCTTCTTGAATCAACAGGGGTATGTGGTATTCGATTTGGATTATCGTGGCTCTAAAGGTTATGGCCGTGACTGGCGAACCGCTGTGTATCGCCAAATGGGTACGCCTGAAGTCGAAGACTTGGTTGATGTTGTGAAGTGGGCGGGTGAGAACACCAATGTGGACACGGATCGTATGGGGACTTATGGCGGGTCCTACGGCGGTTTCTTGACCTTTATGGCATTGTTCAAAGAACCTGGCTTATTTAAGGCCGGCGCGGCGTTACGTCCAGTGTCTGATTGGGCACATTACAACACGGGTTATACCTCGAATATTCTTAACTTACCGAGCGATGACCCTATTGCCTATCGTCGTAGTTCGCCGATCTACTTTACCGAGGGCTTAGAGGACGCGTTGCTTATCAACTCACCTATGGTCGATGACAACGTATTCTTCCAAGACAGTGTGCGTTTGGTACAGCGTTTGATTGAGCACGAAAAAGAAGATTTTGAAACGGCAATCTTCCCAGTCGAGCCACATGGTTTCCGTCAGCCATCAAGTTGGTTAGACGAATACCGTCGGATCTTTAAGTTGTTTGACGAAAACTTGAAGTAAGCAAGCAGCAAGAAATAAAAAAGCCGGGCAGTGGTGACACTGTCCGGCTTTTCTGTTCCCTGGGTTAAATGCTTACGCGTTTGGCGAGCATTTGGTCACCTCTGACTGTGCAGTTGCCCGTGCTTGGCTAAAGCTTGCAACCCATGAGGCTTTATGGAAGGTTGCACGCGCACTGTCGTCAGCGATAGCGAGCGGCGCATAAGCGTCGGTTCGCGCGACTGGCGATGCTTTCGCCATTGGCGCTGTAACTACTTTGCCTTTGGCTTTCGCACGCGGTTTGCTCTCAGCTTCTACGACTGGGTCTGCAGTCTCAGCTGTCGTATCAACATCAGCTTTAGTGGCTTTCGTTTCACTAGGCTTTTGCTCCTGTTCAGACGCAGAACTCTCAGTCTCAGCAACAGGAGCGTCCGCTTCAGGGCTCTCAACCTTGTCAGCTACGACTTCCTCGGCTTCGACTTCTTTAGTCTCAGCTTCTTTAGTCTCAACTTCTTTAGTCTCAACTTCTTTAGTTTCAGCTTCTTTAGTTTCAACTTCTTTAGCTTCAGCTTCGGTGACTTCGACTTTTTCGTCGCTCACAGCGTCGGCTTTTGACGTTTCCGCTGAGCTTGGCTCAGAGAGTGAAAGTTCAGTTTGTACCGCATCAGCGTTTTCTGCTTCTGCTGCTTTCTCTTCCTTGCGGCGTTGACCTGCAGCACGCTGATGACGTGGGCTGCGACGCGAGCGGTTACGGCTTTCACGTTTTTCTGAGTCAGCAGCTTTACTCGCATTTGCGTCGGTAGCATCAGCACTTGATGACTCGTCTAAGCTAATATCTGGAACTTGCTCTTCCGTTTGTTCCTTGACTTGCACCTCAGCTTTTACTGCTTGTTCAGCTTGCGCTGCAGCCTTTGGTTCAGCTTTAGCTTTGGCTTGGGTACTTGCTTTCGCTTCCGTATTAGCTTCAGTCTTGGCCTCTGTCTTCGCTTCAGCTTTTACTTCGGCTTGCTCCGACGTATTGGCATTCGACTTCGACGTTTGCGCATCCTTGCTCATGCGCACAGACTTCTCAAGCTTACGACGCTGGCGACGCGGTTTAGGTGCCGCTTCTTTCTCTGGAGCAGCATTACTGCTGTCGCTCTTGGTATCTTGCGTGTTCGCTGTTGCCGCTTGCTCCTGTTTATTCGCATTGGCATTCTGGCGGCCACGGCCACGACCTCGTCCACCACGGCGTTGACCGCCGCGCTCTTGCTTTTGCTCAGTCGCAGCGTCTTTGCCTGATGATTTTGCGTTTTCTGCTTTGTCAGCGGTTTTCTTGTCGTCGTCACGATTGCGTTGACGATTATTACCCCGACGACGATTGTTTCCGCGCTGGTTATTACGGCCGCCACGACGGTTATTCGGGCGTTGACGCGAAGAACCTTGCTGCTTTTTCTTTTCTTGTCCGTCATCTTCACTGCTAAACAGTGAACTGAGCCATTTGCCCAATCGTTGCAACAGCGAAGGACCTGAAGCTTTTTCGGTTGCCGCTGCAGCAGGCGTTGGCGCAGGTGCAGCAGGTGCTTGTAGGCCTTTCAAAGCCGGCTCTTCAAAGCTTGGCTTATCTTTATTCAACACAACTTCAGTTGCAGTGTCTTCCGGCTTCTCGATCAAGGTAAAGCTATTCGCTTCGTCAACTTCATCGTTGCGTAAACGCTTCACGTCGAAATGCGGCGTTTCCAAATGCGGGTTCGGGATCACCAAAACCGACACCGAGTGGCGTTTTTCGACTTCGTTAATTGCACTACGTTTTTCGTTGAGCAAGTAGGTTGCCACAGTCACTGGCACTTGTGCTTGCACTTGAATGGTGTTGTCTTTCAGCGCTTCTTCTTCGATCAAACGTAGAATCGACAGTGCCAGAGACTCCGCCGAGCGAATGGTGCCGTGGCCATTACAACGCGGGCACACGTGATTCGACGACTCACCTAACGACGGGCGCAAGCGTTGACGTGACATTTCTAACAAACCAAAGCGTGAGATACGTGCCACTTGGATACGAGCACGGTCTTGCTTCAAGCTATCCCGTAGGCGGTTTTCAACTTCGCGTTGATGCTTCACTGGGGTCATATCGATGAAGTCGATGACAACGAGGCCACCCACATCACGCAAGCGCAGTTGACGGGCTATCTCTTCAGCCGCTTCCAAATTGGTTTGGAAGGCGGTTTCTTCGATGTCGCCACCTTTGGTCGCCCGTGCAGAGTTAATATCGATTGAAGTTAATGCTTCGGTTGGGTCAATGACAATTGACCCACCTGAAGGTAAGCGTACTTCGCGTTGGAAGGCTGACTCAATCTGGCTTTCCACTTGATAGTGGTTAAACAGTGGCACATCACCTTGATAGGTTTTGACACGGTTAACGAAGTCTGGGCGGATCAAGGTAACGTGGTCACGCACTTGGGCGAATACTTTCGGATTGTCGATGAGCACTTCACCGATATCGCGACGCAAGTAATCACGGATTGCCCGGAACACCACGTTACTTTCTTGGTGAATCAAAAATGGAGCAGGGCGTTCGCCTGCGGCTTTTTCGATAGCGCTCCAATGATGCACTAAGACGTTAAGGTCCCATTCAAGCTCTTCAGCTGATTTGCCTACGCCTGCGGTGCGTACGATTAACCCCATACCATCCGGCAACTGCAGGTTTTTCATCGCTTCTTTGAGCTCGGTCCGCTCGTCGCCTTCAATGCGGCGCGAGATACCACCCGCACGCGGGTTGTTTGGCATTAATACCAAGTAGCTGCCCGCCAAAGAAATGAAAGTGGTCAGTGCTGCGCCTTTTTGGCCACGTTCTTCTTTATCGATTTGCACGATAACTTCTTGGCCTTCAGAGACCACGTCCTTGATGTTTGGCCGACCTGAAAACGTGTAGCCTTTCGGGAAGTAGGTTTTGGCAATTTCTTTGAGAGGTAAGAAGCCGTGACGCTCAGCGCCATAATCAACAAATGCAGCTTCAAGACTTGGTTCGATGCGGGTGATTTTACCCTTGTAGATATTTGCTTTTTTCTGTTCGTGGCCAGGGCTTTCGATGTCTAAATCATACAGTCGTTGCCCGTCCACCAAAGCAACACGTAGCTCTTCTTGCTGTGTTGCGTTGATCAACATTCTTTTCATGGTTGTGACTCTTATTTTCGTGCCACAACAGGGTACGAGGGCGCCTTCGCCATCGCTATTTCGAGATTGTTTTGTAGACTGCCATCGCGCTATCGCAGCGTAGAATGACACCTCCCGTGGTGCTCTTTAGCTCTCACGTGAGGTACGCAATTGGTCACCAAGCCGAAATACGCTTGTGTTCGTACCGTGTTGTCGCAAATATGCGTTAACATGACGTGGCTTGGTCTCGTTTAGTTCCATGCCATCAGGATCTCAAAGCAGTGTCTTGCACTCTTTGTATCGTGAAGTGGAGGTTGTGTCGCTATGAATAGCTTGGCGCCAAGCCACAACTAATTTTTGTTTGTTCTCTCGCGTACTAGGCTGTTATCAGCTCGCGAACCGCTTACAATTTACGCTAGACTCCGGTGCGGCTTTTGCCGGAAGCGTCATTATCCCACGAAACCCAACTACAGTACAAGCTAAATTAAAGTAAGCAAAAAGAGCAGTCAGGCGAAAATCAAAATGTTAATATAGCGCCTATGAAAGAGACCTCCGATAATACAATTCAACACAAAGTGCGTTTGGTGACGATCGAAGCCGATTATGCCGAGCAGCGCATTGATAACTTTTTGCTTGCGCAGTTAAAAGGTGTGCCTAAGTCATTGGTGTATCGGATTTTGCGCAAAGGCGAGGTACGCGTAAATAAAAAGCGGGCGAAGCCTGACTATCGTTTGCGTGCCGGTGATGAGGTGCGAATCCCACCCGTGCGTGTCGCCGAGCGCAATCCGCTGCCTTCCGCGAACCTCGAACAAGTGCAAGCCTTGAATCAACAAGTTCTGTACGAAGACGATTTACTGATGGTGCTAAACAAGCCCGCTGGTCTTGCCGTGCATGGTGGTTCAGGTTTGCAGTTTGGCCTCATTGAAAGTTTGCGGGCGCTACGTCCCGACGCCAAACACCTTGAGTTAGTGCATCGGCTTGACCGTGAAACCAGTGGTTGTATTTTAGTGTCAAAACGCCGTTCGGCGCTGCGCTCTTTGCATGAACAACTGCGCTTGAAGACCATGGATAAACGCTACTTGGCATTGGTACGTGGACAATGGCAGCCGCATGTAAAACTCATCGCAGCACCACTACAGAAGAACACCTTAAAGTCGGGTGAGCGGGTGGTGCGCGTGGATGCCGCGGGGAAGGCGTCCGAGACACGTTTTCGCGTGCTGCAGTCATTTGCGCAGTGTAGTTTGGTCGAGGCGTCACCGATAACCGGACGCACGCACCAAATCCGTGTCCATGCGCTGCACGCTGGGCATCCTATTGCCTGCGATGATAAATACGGTGACCGGGTGTTTGACAGTGTTATGCAAGAGCTTGGTTTGAACCGTTTGTTCCTGCATGCTCACCAGTTGCGTTTTCAACATCCGCAGACCGGCAAGACCATCACGGTTAATGCACCGATAGACGCGGTATTGCAAAAGACGTTGCACGCACTTGGTGGCGCAGAAAAAGCCCTAAGTAAACTCGGAGCCTAACGGTGACAAAACCCTATGAATTGCTGATCTTCGATTGGGACGGCACCCTGATGGATTCCATCGGGCGCATCGTTTCATCGATGCAAGCGACGGCAACAGCGTTACATCTACCTGTGCCGCAGGCCGCTGCGGTGCGCGATATCATTGGTCTTAGTTTAGAGCCGGCGATCGGTCGTCTGTTTGGCAAGCTACCAGCGCCCCAGTATGAGCTCTTTCTCGAGACCTATCGTGCGCAATATGTAGAGCTCGATACGACGCCGACACCGTTGTTTGCAGGGGTGCGCGAAATGCTCAATAAACTGTCTGCCCAGGGTTACCAACTCGCTGTTGCTACCGGTAAAGCGCGCCGAGGGCTCGACCGCGTATTGCAAGAGAGTGAGTTAACCGACCTCTTCACCATTACTCGTTGTGCCGATGAGAGTCGTTCTAAGCCTGATCCGCATATGTTGCATGAAATTATGACCCATACGGGCGTAGCACAAAGCGCAACGCTGATGATTGGTGATTCGATGCACGATTTAAGAATGGCGCAAGCTGCGGGTGTTGACGCACTCGGAGTTGACTTTGGTGCACATTCTGCTGAGCTATTATTAACTTGTGAGCCACGGGCTGTGCTCAGTGATTGGTCACAGTTGGACTCATTTTTACAGCAAGGTATTAAGAGTAAGACGAGCAAAGGAGCAGGGTTTGAGTAAACTCGTATTGGCGTCGACGTCGCCTTATCGACGCATGCTGCTTGAAAAAGTAATTCCAGATTTCATTTGTGCGGCACCGCACACCGACGAGACGGCACAAGCGAACGAAGCTGCTCCGGCACTGGTTGAGCGGTTAGCCATCGCCAAAGCAAAGGCGTTGGCAGCAGCCTATCCGGAACATTTCCTGATTGGCTCGGATCAAGTTGCAGTGGTTGACGGGGTGATTCTGGGTAAGCCGGGCACGACGGAGAATGCCGTTAAGCAACTGCAGGCAGCGCGCGGTAAAGTGGTAACCTTCTATACCGGCCTCGCCGTATTCGATAGTGAGCAACAACGCGTACAGAGCTGCGTGGAGCCCTTTGACGTACACTTTCGCGACTTAACCGATGAAGAGATCCAAGGTTATGTGGCGCTAGAGCAGCCGCTCAACTGTGCGGGAAGTTTTAAAAGTGAGGGGCTCGGCATTAGTTTGTTTGAACGCCTGTCGGGAGATGATCCGAATACGCTTATTGGCTTACCACTGATACGACTGCTAGAAATGCTGCGAAAATGGGGCGTGAATCCCTTGATAAAAAGCTGAAAACCACTTGTTTTCGGACGCTGAATCCTTTAACATTCGCGCCCTATGCAGAAGGTTCGTATTCCTATTTCGGTCGATCCGGTCAAAAGTGCCGGTAAACAATTGAGTTACGTGGGCTTAGTCCCAGGTAAGTCGATGACACGTTTACAAGAGCTTTTGGTAGAGCCCTGTGCAGATGTTGATGCGGAACTAGAGTTCGATCAAGATGCGCAAAACATCAAGCATATGAAAGGGCACGCTACGGTCTCAGTCACGGTCGCTTGCGAGCGCTGTGGGGAGCCGATGGACGTGACACTGGTAAGTAACTTTGTTTATGCGCCGGTGACCAAGCGCCAAACGGCCACCGATATGCCGAGTGATTACGAAGCCATTGAATTAGATGAGCTTGGTGAGATCCAACTGCATCGAATTATTGAAGATGAGCTGATATTGGCGATGCCTGTAGTGGTCAAACACGACGAGCGCGAATGTCGGGTAGATAGTAATGCAATGCAATGGGGCGAAATTGATGACGCTCCGAGTGACAAGGAAAATCCTTTCGCTGTATTGCAAGAATTAAAGCGTAAATAAACTTAGGAGATAGCGTAAATGGCTGTACAACAGAATCGGAAAAGTCGTTCGAAGCGCGACATGCGTCGTTCTCACGATGCACTGAGCGGCCCTACACTGTCGGTTGACTCTACCTCTGGTGAAACGCATCGTCGTCACCACGTAACAGCTGACGGTTTCTATAAAGGCCGTAAAGTCGTAAACAAGTAAGCCAGCAACGGTAGTGAGGCATGGCCGCACTGACACTGGTACTTGATGCAATGGGGGGCGATCATGGCCCCTCTATTGTTATTGACGCATTGCACGATGCGTTAAAACTATTCCCCCAACACCATTTTATTGTGGTCGGCGACGAAGCCGAGCTCAAACCTCTCTTACAAGCAAAAAACCTTCTTGAACACCAACGCGTCAGGCTGCAACATGCCAGTCAAACGGTCACGATGTCGGATAAGCCGGGTTATTCGCTGCGTGCAAAACCTGACTCTTCGATGCGCGTTGCGCTAGAACTGATTGCCGACGAACAAGCTGCCGCCTGCATCAGTGCCGGGAACACCGGTGCGTTGATGACCAAAGCGTATTTTTCCTTAAAAACTCTGCCTGGCGTATTGCGCCCAGCATTAATGTCCGCGATCCCGCAAGCCTCGGGGAAGAGTGCATTCTTACTCGACCTAGGCGCTAACCCGGTTTGCGATTCAGATACCTTGTTTCAATTCGGCATCATGGGTGCCGTTGCCGCTCGCGAGGTTTTAGGTATTGAAAACCCGCGCGTTGCACTTTTGAACATGGGTGAAGAAGACATTAAAGGCAATGATGTGGTGAAATCCACCGCACAACTGTTTCAGCAGTCGAGTTCGATCAATTATATCGGTTTTATTGAAGGGGATGACCTGTTCGCTGACAAAGCAGATGTGATCGTTTGTGACGGTTTTGTCGGTAACATTGCACTGAAAAGCTGTGAAGGACTTGCTGAACTCCTGCTCAACAATATTCGTGCCAATATCAACGCACATTGGCTTACTCGTTGGTTTGTAAAATTATTCTATCATCGTCTGCAACGTTCGTGGGACTGGTTGAAGCCCGACCACTACAATGGTGCAAGTTTGATAGGATTGCGAGGCGTTGTCATTAAAAGTCACGGTGACGCCAATGCTAAGGCATTTTTAAGTGCCATAACGCAAGCCGTGGAAGAGACGCAGCAGGACCTCCCGACACGTATTCGTGATCAGGTGGAAAAAGTTCTCTTAGAGCAAGAATAAGGTTCTTATGTTTGCAAGAATTGCAGGGACTGGCCATTACTTACCGGCGCAGTGTCTGACCAATGCTATGCTTGAGCAACGTGTCGAAACCAGTCATGAATGGATTGTCGAACGCACGGGTATTCATCAACGTCACATTGCGAGTGCCAGTGAAAATGCTGTCACCATGGGCGTGGTTGCTGCCCGTCGGGCACTCGAAGCCGCGAATCTAGCGATTGACGCAATTGACCTCATTGTGGTGGCGACCACGTCGAATGATCGCGCTTTCCCAAGTGTTGCCTGTGAAATACAAGCCGCACTTACCGAACAAAATATTCCCGCATTTGATGTTGCTGCAGCATGCTCAGGCTTTCTATTCGCCATGAGTGTGGCTGATCAGTACATCCGTAGCGGTACCTACAAAAACGTCTTGGTTATTGGTACCGATGTGCTCTCGCGCTTGTGTCGACCGGATGATCGCAATACCATTATTCTGTTTGGGGATGGAGCTGGAGCCGCGGTGCTGCAAGCCAGTCCGCAACCAGGTATCTTATCGACACACCTTTACAGTGCAGGTGAATTTGCTGATCTATTGGGTGTGAACCATGTCCAGCGCCATAGCGATGAAAGCGCCGAAGCGCTAAGTGAAGCGTGGATGTACATGAAGGGCAACGAAGTGTTTAAAGTTGCCGTGAGTAAGTTGAGCGAATTGGTGAGCGAGACCTTGGCGGCCAATGCTATGTCGGCTGAAGACCTTGATTGGTTGGTGCCTCACCAGGCGAATTTACGCATCATCAAGGCTACGGCGAAAAAATTGAAAATGCCAATGTCGCAGGTCATTACAACGCTCGAGGACACTGGCAATACGTCGGCGGCATCGGTCCCCATTGCACTTGATGTGGCGATTCGCGACGGGCGTATTAAACGCGGACAAAACTTATTATTGGAGGCCTTCGGCGGAGGATTTGCCTGGGGGTCTGCACTTATTAATTATTAGCAAGGATCGAATTATGCGCGCATTTATTTTCCCAGGGCAAGGCTCTCAAAGCGTGGGAATGTTGGCTGATTTAGCAGCTGAATATCCGTTAATTGAAGAGACGTTTGCGCAAGCGAGCGACGCCCTAGGTTATGACTTATGGCAACTCGTGCAAGAGGGGCCAGCAGAAAAGTTAAATGAGACGCAGCGCACCCAGCCAGCCTTGCTCGCTGCCAGTGTTGCGATTTATCGAGTGCTTGAAGCGCAAGGCGTAGCCGCGCCCGAATGGATGGCGGGACACAGTTTAGGTGAGTATTCGGCACTGGTGTGCAGTGGTGCAATGGATTTTGCGGATGCAATTCAGCTGGTTGCCAAGCGTGGTGAGTTGATGCAAGAAGCAGTGCCTGCCGGTGTAGGCGCCATGGCCGCGATTATTGGTTTAGATGATGCGCGGGTGGAAGAGGCATGTGCAGCCGCCGCCGGTGACCAAGTGGTAAGCGCTGTAAACTTCAATTCACCGGGGCAGGTGGTGATTGCTGGCCACGCTGAAGCGGTGGAGCGTGCCGGTGAAGCTTGTAAAGAAGCAGGCGCTAAGCGCGCGTTGCCGTTGCCGGTGAGTGTGCCGTCGCATTGTGCACTGATGCAACCGGCAGCGGAAAAATTAGCGGTTGAACTGGGTAAAATTACCCTGCGTACGCCAAATGTGCCCGTGGTGAACAACGTCGATGTGAAGGTCGAGCGTGAAGCGGATGCCATTCGCGATGCACTGGTGCGCCAGCTATACTCGCCCGTACGTTGGACTGAAACAGTACAGCAGCTCGCCGAGCAGGGCGTAACAGAACTTTATGAAATTGGTCCAGGCAAAGTGCTCAGTGGCCTCACGAAGCGCATCGATAAAGCTTTGCAGAGCGATGCGGTCAATACAGTTGAAAGTATTCAAAAGGTGCAAGAATGACAACGACAATGCAAGGACAAGTCGCACTTGTCACGGGTGCCAGCCGTGGCATTGGTAAAGCTATCGCCGAACAACTCGCGGCTCAAGGAGTCAAAGTAATCGGCACCGCCACGAGTGATTCAGGTGCAGCTGCAATTTCTGCCTATTTAGGCGAACATGGCGAAGGTCGGCAGCTCGACGTGACCGACGCTGATAGCGTTGCCGAAACACTGAAAGCCATCGATGAAAAATACGGTCAACTTGATATCTTGGTAAACAACGCCGGTATCACCAAAGATAATCTCTTAATGCGTTTGAAAGACGACGACTGGGATGCTGTATTGGACACCAATCTTAAGTCGGTCTATCGTCTGAGTAAGGCCGTCTTACGCGGTATGATGAAGCGTCGTTTTGGCCGTATTATTAATATTTCTTCGGTGGTGGGAACTACCGGTAACCCTGGGCAGACTAACTACTGTGCAGCAAAGGCTGGTTTAGTTGGTTTTAGTAAAGCTCTCGCACAGGAAGTTGCGGGGCGCGGCATCACCGTGAATTGTGTCGCACCTGGTTTTATCGATACGGATATGACCAAAGCCTTGACCGAAGACCAAAAACAGGCAATCTTTGCTAATATTCCAGCAGCCCGACTGGGGCAGCCAGAAGAAATTGCGGCAACCGTGGTTTTCCTGGCATCAGCTGGAGCAGCCTATATCACTGGCGAAACTATCCATGTGAACGGTGGTCTCGCCATGGTGTAAGTGAAGAGCGCGGCAAGGGGTATGACCTCTAGGCATTTGGGCATTTTTTCCTTTATTAATGCCGCCGCATTCACTACACTAAGCGCAAATTTGAACTCGATACCTAAATGAAGGGACATTGTAACAATGAGTACTATTGAAGAACGCGTAAAGAAAATCATCATTGAACAGTTGGGCGTAAAAGAAGAAGAAGTAAAACCTGAAGCTTCTTTTGAAAACGACCTTGGTGCAGATTCACTTGATACTGTTGAATTGGTGATGGCGCTGGAAGAAGAATTCGAAACTGAAATTCCAGACGAAGAAGCCGAGAAAATTAAAACCGTTCAAGCGGCTATCGATTACGTGACCAATCACGCAAACGACTAAGCTAACAGGTTGCAAAGGGCGGAATGAAAATTCCGCCTTTTTTGTATCTGGCTGCGATAAAACACTCCTCCCATGTGGTGCAACGGAAATAAACTTACCTCGACGCAACTTGATCGCGGTTTGCAATTTGGCGATGGTCACTTCACCACGTTAACACGTGAACAGGGCCAATTACGCTGGTGGTCAGCCCACTGGCAGCGACTCCAAGAAGCGAGCTACCGGTTGGCAATGCAGTTGCCAAACGAAAGTGAAGTCCTCGCATGTCTCGAACAAATAGAAGCACCCAATGCGGTTATAAAAATAATTATCACCCGTGGCGATAGTGCGCGTGGTTACGGTTTTTCCGATGCTATCAAAGCGAATTGGTATGTGACCGCTGCCGAACTTCCGGAACGTAAGCAAGAGCCACTTACCTGCGCTGTTGCTGAGTTTACCCTGGCGCGTTCTCCTTTCTTTGCTGGCTTGAAAACCTTGAACCGTTTAGAGCAGGTGATGTTAAGTCGCGAGCGCCAACAGCGTGCAGTAGATGAGTTGGTGGTCTGCGATAGTGCAGGAAACCTCATCGAGGCAACTTCAAGTAATCTATTTTTGCGCATTGACGGCGCGTGGCACACGCCTGGACTTGAACACGCAGGGGTCGCAGGTGTTGTGCGTCAGCAATTATTGGCGAGTCAGGCGCTTGGCAGTACGCAGGTCTCTCATCTGCCGTTATCATGTCTTACCAATATTGACCAAGCCTTCGTAACTAATAGTGTTTTGGGCTTGCGTCCACTAGCGCAAATCGGCGACCATAGGTTACCCGAGCAACAACTTCCTAAGGCGCTAACATCTTGGTGGGAAAGCTAAAACGATTCTTACTCATCGGCAGTGTAACCATGGTTATCCTGGCCACATTATTGGTGCTTATCGGCGCCTATTGGAGTCAGCGGCTCGTTGACACACCTTTGCAGGTGACCGAGCAACCGGTGCTGTTCGAAGTGATGAGTGGGATGCATGCGAAGAGCGTACTGCAAAAACTTCAGCAACAGGGCCTTTGGCATCATTCCAGTGATGTGAGTTATCTTGCCAGCCGCGTGTGGGCTAATCCACAACATCTGCAAGCTGGAGTATACCAATTACAGCCTGGACAAACGTTAACGCAGTTTTGGCAGCAGTTAGCGGCAGGGCGGCAACATCAATTTGCGGTAACCCTAGTTGAGGGACAGACCTTATCGCAATGGCTGAGCTTGCTACAGTCCCATGATTACCTTAAGCCTATCGATTTAGCGCCTGAAAACTTAGGCGAAGCCATTGCAGGCGCTTCCGCGGTTAAGAGTTTAGAGGGGCTGCTAGCACCTGATACCTATCATTTCTTTGCCGCTACGCCCGCACTTGAAATTCTACGTAAGGCCTACGCCACGCAGCAAGAGCGTTTACAAAGCGTTTGGCAGGATCGTGCACTGGACTTGCCCTATACAGAGCCCTATGAGTTGCTTATCATGGCGTCTATTATCGAAAAAGAGACGGGGCTGAGTGGTGAGCGCGACGTGGTAAGCTCGGTCTTTGTTAATCGTTTGCGTACTGGTATGCGGCTACAGTCAGACCCAACCACCATTTACGGGATTAAAGATTTCGACGGTAATTTGACCCGTGCACATTTGCGCGAAAGTACACCGTTTAACACCTATCGTATCGATGGCTTGCCGCCGACACCCATTGCTATGCCAAGCTTGGCAAGTCTTCGAGCAGCAGCACATCCGGCAACAACAGAGTATTTTTACTTTGTTGCCGACGGGTCGGGTGGACACGTTTTCTCGCGTACGCTCGAAGAACATAATAGAGCCGTAAATCGCTATCAACGAGGGATGAATTAACCCATGCAGGGCAAGTTTATTGTAGTGGAAGGCTTAGAAGGCGCTGGTAAAAGTTCCGCGATTGCGAGCCTGGTAAGCCATTTACAGGCAAAAAGTATACCGACCCTAACGGTACGAGAGCCAGGTGGTACTCCGTTGGCAGAAGCCTTGCGTGACTTAGTTAAAAAGCAATGGCAAGAAGAGGTCACTGCAGAAACAGAGCTATTGTTGATGTATGCAAGCCGCGCGCAACTGGTACACAACGTGATTCGCCCAGCGTTAGCTGCCGGCAAATGGGTGATTGCTGATCGTCATGATTTATCTTCACGGGCTTACCAAGGGGGAGGCCGGCAGCTTGGTGACGCCAAACTGCAAGCGTTGAAGCAGCTTGTCTTGGGTGATTTTTCACCGGATCTTACTTTGTTACTTGATCTTGACCCGGAAATTGGCCTCGAACGCGCGCGAGCGCGAGGCGAGTTGGACCGTATTGAACAAGAAGCAATGGCATTTTTCCAACGCACGCGGGCGCGCTATCTCGAAATCGCTGAACAAGAACGCGGCATTAAAGTCATTGCCGCCGACCAGCCGATGGCTGATGTGCATCAAGCGCTGATCAATGCGTTAGAAGCCGAATTATTTGCCTATGGAAGGGGATAGAGCGTGAGTCTGCCGTGGTTAAGGGAGAATTGGCAACAAGTTGTGCGCGAGCAACAACAAGGCAAACTAGCGCATGCCTATTGTGTGCCGTGGCAGCTCGACCTGGGCAGCGCAGCCTTTGTCGAGGAGTGGATCAAGTTATTACTCTGCACCCAGCCACAGAAGCGTGCGTGTGGTCAGTGCAAGAGTTGCTTGTTGCATAAAGCGGGCAATCACCCAGACTTTTATGCGGTCGGCAGCAATGAAGGACGGGCGATTAGTGTTGATCAAGTTCGTGAGCTGCTAGCTAAATTGCAACACACTCCCAATCAGGCCGGGGCCAAAGTAGTATGGCTGCAAGATGCCGAAAAGCTCAGCGTAACGGCGGCCAATGCGTTATTAAAAACACTCGAAGAGCCGACCCGCGATACCTATTTTATTGTCACACCAGAGCGCATTGAACGGCTGCTACCAACCTTGCGCAGTCGTATGCAGCTATTACGGATGAATATCCCGGCGGTTGCAGAAATCGAGCAATGGCTTGCACAAAAGCTTGGCCGTGTTCTCAGTGAAGCTGAGTTACGTGCCTGTCAACGCTATCGACAACGGCCTTTAGCGCTATTAGAGTGGGCCAAAAGTGGTGACTACCCGCGCGATTATGTCGCAGAGTTGAGTACGGCAGTGCTTACTGATGCGCCTTTGCCAAGTGTCAGCAAAACCGACTTTCAGGAGTGGTTACTAGCGACTGAACAATGGCTACAAGAGCTAATTCGGGTGCAGCAAGGCCTCGCCGATCAAGATTTACTGATGCCAGAGCAACGCCCAGCGCAGCAACAATTTTTACGTAATAAGAATTATAACGTGACAGATTTAAGTTCTTGGTTACAATTATGTTATGGTATCCGACAGCAAACCAATGAACAGAGCGGTCTAAATGGCCCACTATTATTACAAGAACTCTGGATGAGGTGGCTCTAGCCATGGCTGCAAAGCGAATTCATTTAAAATCAGAAGAACAACTGCGTCGCTTGTATATGCCCTTCATCAAAGGTGGGGCCATTTTTGTGGCTACCGATGAACCCTATGCTATTGGTGACGAGATGGCGTTGTTGGTACAATTGCCAGGTGATTCAGAGGAAACTCTGGTCAAAGGCAAAGTCGTTTGGTTAGCGCCGTTACGCCCGGGTCGCGCAGACCAACGCGGGGTCGGCGTGCAATTTACTGAAGATAAATCGCACTTGCGTAACCGTATTGAAACCCTGCTTGGGCATTTAGGGGAGTCGAGCGCACCAACGGCGACCATGTAAATCCAACACACCGTTAAGGAGTCGCTGTGTTTATAGATTCACACTGTCATCTCGATAAATTAAAACTCGATGAGTTCGACGGTTCCATAGAGCAGGTTTTAAGCAACGCGAAACAGGCTGGCGTGCAGCAAATGCTCTGTATCGGTGTGACGCTCGAAGATTTTCCAAGCATGCGTGAGCTCGTCGCGCGCTTTCCTCAAGTCGCCATTTCCTGTGGTGTGCATCCTCTATATATCGCCAAACATGCTTTGATCAAAGATCAGTTAGCTGCGTATGTCCGCGAAGAAGAGGTGGTTGCGGTCGGTGAGACCGGACTTGATTATTTTTACGATCCCGATAGTAAACAGGTTCAGCAAGAGAGCTTTGCTTATCACATTGAACTCGCAAACGCAGTCGATAAACCGCTTATTATTCATACCCGCGATGCACGTGACGACACCCTCGGACTGCTGCGCGATGGCCATGCAGAGCGATGTGGTGGAGTGTTGCATTGCTTTACTGAATCGTACGAAATGGCGCGCCAAGCCATTGATGATCTTGATTTCTTTATCTCAATTTCCGGTATTGCCAGTTTTCGCAATGCCAGTGAGTTACGCGACGTGGTTAAAAAACTACCGTTGGACAAGTTGTTGATTGAGACAGATAGTCCATGGTTAGCGCCAGTACCGCATCGTGGCAAACAAAACCAGCCCGCTTATGTTGCAGATGTAGCCAAATGTGTCGCCGATATCAAAGGTCTCACGTTGGCAGAAGTGGCGGCCCAAACAACGCAGAATTTCTTCGAACTCTTCAAGCGTGTCACGCCGCAGTCGATTTAATTACAAAAAAGTGTGCAAAGATCGCAAAAAAATTTAGCAAAGTTTTTTTTGTTGTCTACACTGAATCTTACCTTCGAATTTTATCGAGTTAGCGCACGGCTCAATCCCTTGAGCCATTCCCCTAGGCTCGGGACTCTTAATTGGTCCCGAGCGTTTTTTTATCTACCATGATATTTCGTAACGGAAAGAGCAGGAGGAACGCTATGGGATCCACTTTTGATCGAACCGATCGTCCTGATTATGATGCCGAAATTCAGGCTATCGCTGACTATGTATTATATGCTCAGATCGATAGCGAGACCGCTTGGCAAACCGCACGTCATTGCTTTATGGATACCCTAGGCTGCGGCTTGCTAGCCCTCCGTTATCCAGAATGTACGAAGCATCTGGGGCCGCTCGTGACAGGGACTCAGGTGCCACATGGGGCCCGTGTGCCAGGCACTTCGCATGTGCTTGATCCAGTCAAAGCGGCTTGGGATATTGGCTGTTGCGTGCGCTGGCTTGATTACAACGACACTTGGCTTGCGGCTGAATGGGGGCATCCTTCCGATAATTTAGGCGCTATTTTAGCCCTTTGCGACTTTATCTCGCAGCAGCGTGAGGCCGTTGGTAAGCCCGCCTTGCGGATGAAAACGGTCCTTGAAGCAATGATTAAGGCCCATGAAATACAGGGAATACTTGCCCTGGAGAATAGCTTTAATCGCGTGGGCCTTGACCATGTGGTTCTGGTGAAAGTGGCTTCGACCGCCGTGGCTACCTGGCTTATGGGCGGCACTCGTGAACAACTGTTAGCAGCCATTTCCCATGCGTGGGTGGACGGGCAGGCTTTGCGTACCTACCGCCATGCACCGAATGCCGGTTCGCGAAAATCGTGGGCGGCAGGGGATGCGACCAGTCGTGCGGTGCGCCTCGCCGATATTGCCATGCGTGACGAAATGGGGATCCCTAGTGCGTTATCAGCTCAGCAATGGGGATTCTATGAGGTTTCTTTCAATAAAACCAATAAGGACCAGCAATTAAAGCCCCAGGAAAAATGGCGCTTTAGTGTGCCGCAAGACTACAGTAGTTATGTCATGGAGAACATTCTCTTTAAGCTTTCTTTCCCTGCTGAATTTCATGCCCAAACCGCCTGTGAGGCTGCAATGACGCTCCATCCTGAGGTACAAGACCGTATCGATGCGATCGATAAAATTGTGATCACTACCCATGAGTCGGCAATTCGTATTATTTCGAAACAAGGGAAGCTGGCGAATCCGGCAGATCGCGACCATTGTTTGCAATACATGGTTGCGGTGCCATTGTTGTTTGGTGAGTTAACTGCCGACCATTACGAGGATAGTTTTCATCAGGCACATCCGGAAATTGATGCGCTGCGTGAACGCATGGAGGTGGTCGAAGATAGCTCTTACAGTGAAGATTATCTAAACCGTGATAAGCGTTCGATTGCCAATGCCCTGCAAGTGTTTTTTAAAGACGGCACACAGACCGAGCAAGTTGCCGTGCACTATCCGATTGGACATCGTCAACGTCGCAAAGAGGGGATCCCAGTTTTAGAGAAGAAGTTCAGTGCGAATTTAGCGACGCGCTTTCCGGCAGCGCGAGTGGCGCAAATAGAGGAGTTATGCGGCGATCACGAACGCTTTTGTAAAACGTCCGTGACCGAACTAATGCAATTATTAGTTATTTAGCCGCGCCAAATCACCAGTAAAATCAGTACTGGGCAAACGAACTTCACGTACCATGGCCAGATTTTCCAGAACCATGACTTCTGGATGTCTGGGGCGCCTTCTTGCAAGGCTTTTAGCAAATAGTTTTGGCGTAAGACCCAAGTCAGCATAACACCAAAGGTAAGACCCAAGAGCGGCTGCATGTAGACGGTCGTCACTGTAATTACGAGACCAAACAAAGTATTAAACTTCAGAATAATCAGCGCCGAAATGGCACCAATACTGAGGCCAACAAGCCAAGCCATTTGAGAACGTGGTTGACCGGTTTCTTCGCGTAAAGCGTTGACGGGGGCTTCAAGCATCGAAATCGATGAGGTAATCGCCGCAATGACCATTAAGGCGAAAAAGGCAAAGGCAACCCAAAGGCCAGCACTTCCCATCGAGTCAAACATTGCCGGAAGCACTGCGAAGACCAGCGTATCGGATGATAGTAAAGCGCCCGCGTCATCATAAATGACAACACCTAGTTCTTGTGCGGCGAACATCGCCGGTAGAATGAGTAAGCCCGCCAAAAAGGCAACCGAGGTATCAAGACCTGCTACCCAGCCTGCGGTACGAGGCAGGTTCTCTTGTTTAGACAGATAGGCGCCATAGGTCATCATGCAAGCAGCACCAATGGAAAGCGAGAAGAAAGCTTGGCCCATGGCACGAATAATCAAATTAGGGTCAAACACCCGCGAAAAGTCCGGTGTAAGATACATTTTTAAGCCGTCGGTCGCTCCTGGAAGGGTCAGGATATAAATCACCATTGCCACCAATAGAACGAACAGTAATGGCATAAGCCGGCTCGACCAACGCTCGATACCCTCGGTCACACCGGAGCGTACTACATGAATGGTGAGTAATAAAAACAGCGCCATCATGATGAGGTTGCGCTCGACACTAAAGGCGGTTAACCACTCAGCCGCAGCAGGAAAGCCGGCTAATTCAGCAGCAGGCGCAAACATAAAGGCTAATAGCCAGCCTGAGACGATAGCGTAAAAGCTCAAAATCAGCGACAGCACGATCAATGCAACGATACCGGTAAAGGCGCCAAAAAAGCGCCAACCGCGGCGCTCGCTCAGATTCCGCAAGGCTTCAATCGGATTCTGCTGACGTAAACGCCCAATAGTAAGTTCCGCCACCAGCATGGGGTAGGCTAGGGCGAGGATCATCACTAAATAGACGAGTAAAAAGGCACCACCGCCATTGCTTGCAGCTTGCGTAGGAAAGCCCCAAATATTGCCGACGCCAACGGCTGAACCTGCCGCCGCAAGAATGAAGCCGATACGTGAAGAGAATGCTGGAGAGGTTGCAGCCATAGTTTATTCTTATCGTTGTTGTTTTAAGTGTTAAGCAGATAGCATAACTGACTTACGCGGAAAGTTCACCGCGTAGATCAGTCTGCAAGCAGCGTTCAAGCTCTGCTTGTGGTAGATTTTGCGACAGCAAATAATGTAACTTAGTCAACGCCGCTTCAATGGTCATATCGTAACCGCTAATGACGCCGATCTCAGCCAAGGCGTTGCCCGTTGCATAGCCTTCCATGTTGACCTTACCTTTAAAGCATTGGGTACAGTTGAGCACGGTAACCCCAGCGTTCACACCACGTTCCAAACTGGCCAACAGTTCACGGTTTTGCGGTGCATTGCCAACGCCGTAGCTTTGCATAATCAAGGCTTTCACCGGTTGTTGCAGCAAGTGGTCAAATAGCACCGGTGATATTCCTGGATAAAGTGTGAGTACCCCGATGGCTTGCGGTGTCACGGGTGCTACTCGCAATGGAGTCGTATCGAGTGGTTTGACCGTGCCAGCTTTGACGCTGATTTGAATACCGGCTTCGAGGAGCGGACGGAAATTGGGTGACTCGAAGGCATTAAAGCCGTTGGCATCGGCTTTCGTGGCGCGATTGCCACGATACAAACGGTTGTTAAAGAACAATCCAACTTCGTGAATGGGATAATTTGCCGCGATATAGAGGGCATTCAACAAATTGGTTTGCCCATCGGAGCGAAGTTCTGCCAGCGGGATTTGTGAACCGGTAATAATCACCGGTTTGCCGAGGTTCTCAAACATAAAGGATAGTGCTGATGCAGTGTAGGCCATGGTGTCGGTACCATGGAGAATCACGAAGCCATCATAGTCGGCGTAGTTTGCCTGAATATCATCAGCAATGCGCTGCCAGTCCTCCGGCGACATATCAGACGAATCCATAAGCGGGTGATACTCATGGATATCAAATAGCGGCATTTCGGCACGGAAGAACTCTGGCATTTTGTTTACGCAGGCGGTTAAAAAGCCCGGCGCAGGAACATAGCCCTGCGCCGATTTTTGCATACCTATGGTACCGCCAGTGTAGGCGACATAAATGCGCTTACGTTGTTGTGTCATGTCTCATTCAAACCCAATTATGGCAAGTCTAAGGCAATGGGCAGAGCTCACATAACAAGTAGACGCCTTGCGGGTCATTAAACTTGGAGACCATCTGCACTTCACTCCACACACCTTGCAGCTGTTGTTTAATCGGGTCGATGGTACGTGGAGTCGTGGTGACAGGCAAGAAAACTTCGGCCTGACCAAAGAAGTCGCGCAAGAAGCGCTCACGTGCGCTTAATTCAGGTTCAACGCTGACCACCTGATAGTCGTCAAGGTTGGCGACCTGCGCAGCGGCATCGATGGCGGCATCGAGGTCACCAAGGTTATCAACCAAACCGAGCTCTTGGGCTTTCGTTCCGGTCCAAACGCGACCCTGAGCAACCTCATGGACTTGCTCATACGTCATGCCACGACTGTCGGCTACCATACTGACAAAGTCACGATAGAATTTCTCAATCGAGCTTTGTACGACCACTTTAGCCTCTTCAGGTAGTGGGCGGGTAATATCCATCACCGGCATTTCGGTGGTGTGATAACCATCGTTATAGACGCCAATGTGAGCAAGCGAGTCTTCAATGGTAAAGAACATACCAAAAACGCCGATAGAACCAGTGATGGTGGTTGGCGTTGCCCAAATTTGGTCGGCGCTTGCAGCGATCCAGTAACCACCCGAGGCGGCAACCGATGACATCGAGGCGATGACAGGAATACCAGCAGCTTGTAATTCGAGGACTTCCTGGCGAATCACTTCAGAGGCAAAACCACTACCACCAGGACTATCGATGCGCAGCACCACTGCCTTCGTATTGTCATTTAAACGGGCGCGGCGAAGTAACTCAGCGGTCGAATCGCCACCCACACCACCAGGCTTTTGGTATCCGTCAACAATGACGCCACGGGCAACAACCACCGCGATTTCGTTGGCACTTGCTTCTTGCTCTGTAGCCAGTTCAAGTTGCATCGCTTTGGCTTCGAGATAGTTTTCATGATTGATACGGCGCCAGCTTTTCTCGTCTTCATCTAGCCCAGTTAAATTGATCATCTGGCTACGGAAGGCCTCGCGCGTCAGCAACTCATCGACGAGACCGCCGTTGAGTGCAACTTGTGCCATGTCCTCGTTATTCTCAGCTAGCATCGCTTGGAAGTCATCAATGGTGCCACTGAGCAGACGAGGATCAATCGTGCGTTGCTGTTCTATACGGCCAACAAAGGTCTGCCACAATGCGTCATACAGCTCGGCGTTCGCTTCACGCGCTTGCTCAGACATATCGTTGCGGGTGTAGGGCTCGACGGCTGATTTGTAGGCGCCAACTTTGAATACATGAGTGCTGACTTTGAGTTTCTCGAGTAGATCTTTGAAGTACAAGCGGTAGCCGCCCATGCCTTCAAACATCATCGCTCCCAATGGATTAAGGTAAATACCATCGGCATGCGCAGCGAGGTAATACTGTGATTGCGTGTAATAATCCGCGTAGCTGTAGACAGGCTTACCTGATTCACGGAAGCGCAGTAAGGCTTCGGCAACTTGCTCCATCTTATTCAAACCGCCACCAGCGAAACGACTTAAGTCCAGGTAGATACCGCTAATACGCTGATCGTTTGCGGCACGGTCGATACTTTCGACCACTGAACTAAGCAGCGTTTCCGGTGGTGTACTTGGTGAACCTAAGGCATCGTTGAAGAAACGATCCATGGGGTCAACCCAGGTTTCCTCTTCGACCAAGGTACCGTTCAATTTGACTACGAGAACGCCGTTTTCGGGCACCATAATAGGTTCATCATCAGCAACGAGAATCGCTACGACGAAGAACAGAAGAAGGAAAAAGATGACATTTAAAAGAACCTTACGGATCCCATTGATCAGTCCGAGAAGCTTCTTAAAGACGTTTGCGATACCACTCATGTGTTCAGCACCTTTACTTGCACTTAATTTAGTTAATGATGAAGAATACTGAACATTAATGAAATAAACTAGCCTGACAATGTAACAGAGCATGATCCTTTGCTAAGCTACTGGCAGATTGATGCTTTGAGGAAGTGAATCCTATTTATGCAAGCTTTAGAACTCTTAACGACTCGCTCATCTATGCCGCGTCTGATCGAGCCAGGTCCGACAGCGGAACAATTTGCCGTGATGCAAAAAGCCGCGGGGCGCGCACCTGATCATATGGCGTTGATGCCGTATCGATTCGTGGTGTTTCAAGGCGAGCAGCGCCAGCGTTTAGGCAGCATCTTTCAAGCCGCCGCGCAAGCGAAGGGGCTGAGCGAGGAGGCTTGCATCCAAGCAAGTCAGATGCCTTTGCGGGCACCCATGGTCATCGCCTGTCTACTCGACTACCAAGCGCATGAAAAGGTGCCTCGCGACGAACAATTCGCAAGTGCCGCTTGTGCGACATTACTGCTGCAACAAGCTGCTTTTGCCCAAGGGTTGGGAGCAATATGGCGGACGGGTTGGTTTGCTGAGGATGCATCGGTGCAGGCGGCATTAGATGCCAAATCGGAAGATACGATTGTCGGCTTTTTATATGTTGGTACACCGGCTGTACCAACTCCCATCAAGCCGGAGAAAGCCATCGCTGACAAATTCAGCGATGGCTAATGGCCTGTTAAAATTCGAGGTTTTTCGGCGCCCGTGGGAACGGAATCACATCGCGAATATTGGTCATGCCGGTCACATAGGTTACTAAGCGTTCGAAGCCCAAACCAAATCCAGCATGCGGCACGGTACCGTAACGACGCAGGTCGCGGTACCAACCGTAGTGTTCAACCGGCAAGCCCATTTCTTCCATGCGCGTATCAAGTTTGTCTAAGCGCTCTTCACGCGCGCTGCCGCCGATGATTTCACCGATGCCAGGGGCGAGAATATCCATCGCTGCGACGGTTTTACCGTCATCGTTTTGCCGCATATAGAAAGCTTTGATGCCTTTCGGGTAGTTCTTCAGGACAATCGGCGCACCGACGTGTTCTTCGGCAAGATAGCGCTCATGCTCTGATTGCAAGTCCGTACCCCATTCGACAGGGTATTCAAACTTCTTCCCGCAGTTTTGCAGGATCTCCACGGCATCCGTGTAGTCCATATGGACGAACTTGTTGCTAACCACGTGGTTGAGGCGTTCCAGAACGTTTTTGTCAATCCGCTGCTGGAAGAACGCCATATCGTCAGCGCGTTCGGTTAACACGGCATTGATGCAATACTTGAGCATATCTTCGGCAAGATAGGCGATGTCATTTAAGTCAGCGAAGGCCAATTCCGGTTCAACCATCCAGAACTCAGCCAAGTGGCGACTGGTGTTCGAGTTCTCAGCGCGGAAAGTAGGGCCGAAGGTATAAACTTTGGAAAGTGCACACGCATAAGTCTCGACGTTCAACTGACCGGAAACGGTAAGAAAAGATTCTTTGCCAAAGAAGTCCTTACTGTAATCGATACTGCCTTGCTCATCACGTGGCAAGTTCATCATATCCAAGGTCGAAACGCGAAACATCTCGCCCGCGCCTTCAGCGTCTGAGGCGGTAAGGATCGGTGTGGCAACCCACATATAGCCGCGCTCGTGAAAGAAGCGATGTAACGCCTGCGAGAGACAGTTGCGCACACGCATCACCGCGCCGGTAACATTGGTACGCGGACGCAGGTGAGCATACTCGCGCAAATATTCCATTGAGTGTGGTTTAGGTGACATCGGGTAGGTGTCAGGGTCTTCAACGAAGCCGTAGACTTCTACCTTGGTTGCCTGCAGTTCAAAAGCTTGGCCTTTACCGGCGGATTCGGCCACAGTACCGGTAATCGCCACGCTGGCACCAGTGGTGAGTTTTAAGACTTCACTGTCATAATTGTCGAGTTCATTAGGCACCACGGCTTGAATAGGATCAAAGCATGAACCGTCATGAATATTGATGAACGAAATACCTGCTTTTGAGTCACGGCGGGTGCGTACCCAACCGCGGACTGTGGTTTGTTCACCAACAGCGATTTTACCCGCTAATACATCGACAACTGTTGCGAAGGACATACGTCTTAAACTCCGTGTAGACACCAATTAAAAAAAGAGCGTCTATGTTACCTTGCTTTGCCCAAGACTCAAGTGAAAATCACCGTTTCGCGGCCTGCTGAGCCAGATTACTAACGGCTTGGGTTAATTTTGTCAGTTGCTCAGGTTGGATAATGAATGGCGGCATTAAATAGACGAGCTTGCCAAAGGGACGAATCCATACGCCAGCCTCGACGAATGCTTGTTGAACAACGGCCACATCAACTGGCTGCTGCATTTCTACCACGCCAATGGCACCAAAACATCTCACATCAGCAACGCTCGTTAAGTCAGCTAAGGGGCGGAGTTCGCGTTCAAGTTGGGTATGAATGGCATTGACTTGCTGTTGCCAGTTCCCTTCTTCAAGCAATGACAGGCTTGCGTTAGCAACTGCGCAAGCGAGTGGATTGCCCATAAACGTCGGGCCATGCATAAAAGTACCGCCAGCTGGTCCTGCACTGATAGCGCTGCCAACTTGGGCGCTGGCGAGCACCGCGGCTTGCGTCATATAACCACCGGTAAGCGCTTTGCCGAGGCACATAATGTCGGGCTCTATCGCGGCGTGTTCACAAGCAAACCAACGACCGGTGCGACCGAATCCGGTGGCAATTTCATCGGCAATGAGGAGAAGCTCGTATTCTTCACATAAGGCCTTGGCGCCGCGCAAGAATTCGGGGTGATAGAAACGCATGCCGCCAGCACCTTGCACAATTGGCTCAATAATAAAGCCGGCGAGCTCGTGGTGGTGCCGCTCGAACAACTCCCGTAGTGGTTGCAGCGCCTCAGGTTGCCATGTTTGCGCTGGTGTAATGGTTGGTACCGGCGCAAAGAGTTGCTCGCGTAGACTGCCACGAAAGAGCGTGTGCATGCCGTTGACCGGATCGCAAACCGACATTGCGGCAAAGGTATCGCCGTGGTAACCACCACGCACGGTCGCCATACGATTTTTTGCTGGGCGACCTTTTGCAGCCCAGTATTGCACCGCCATTTTAATAGCGACTTCAACAGCGACCGAGCCAGAGTCCGCCAAAAAGACGTGTTGTAATGAGGCTGGCGCATGGTGTAACAGGCGTCGACAGAGCTCCACTGCAGGTTGATGCGTGAGTCCGCCAAACATCACGTGGCTCATTTGCGCGACTTGTTCGTTCAGCGCGGCATTCAGGCGCGGATGATTATAACCATGGATAGCCGCCCACCAGGAAGACATGCCATCGACGAGGCGTTTGCCATCAGTTAGTTGAATCTCACAACCGGAGGCGCTCGCAACTGGATAGACAGGGAGCGGCTCATGAAGTGACGTGTACGGGTGCCAGATATGCTTGCGGTCAAATTCGAGATCGGATAATTGCATAAATAATAATCAGTCGTTAATTTATCATCGCTTAATAAGTTGACAGTCTACCTCATCAAGGTATGCTCTTCGAGCAGAATTCATTTGCCGTAAAAGCTCGACTGAACAATTGGGATAGACCGATGACAACCGCTAATTTACGCCATGACTGGCAACGGGAAGAAATTGAAGCGCTGTTTGCGCTACCAATGAATGATTTGTTATTCAAAGCGCAACAAGTCCATCGACAACATTTTGACAGTAACAAAGTACAAGTCAGTACTTTGTTGTCTATCAAGACCGGTGCTTGTCCCGAAGATTGTAAATACTGTCCGCAAAGTGCGCATTATCACACTGGCGTCGATCGTGAACGCTTAATGGCCGTCGAGAAGGTATTGCGTGAAGCGGAAGCAGCAAAAGCCCAGGGCGCCAGTCGTTTTTGTATGGGTGCGGCCTGGCGTAACCCGAAAGATCGCGATATGCCTTACGTCATCGAAATGATCAAAGGCGTGAAAGAATTAGGCCTCGAAACCTGCATGACGTTAGGCATGTTATCAGCAGAGCAGGCACAGGCGTTGCAGCAAGCGGGCCTCGACTATTACAACCATAATCTTGATACCTCACCAGAGTTTTACGGCGAGATTATTAGTACGCGAACCTACCATGACCGTCTGCAGACCTTGAGCAATGTGCGAGATGCTGGGATGAAAGTTTGCGCTGGTGGTATTGTCGGTATGGGCGAAAGCCGCGCCGATCGCGCCGGACTGTTGCAGCAGCTAGCTAACTTGCCAAAACACCCTGAAAGTGTACCGGTGAATATGCTGGTAAAAGTAAAGGGAACGCCATTTGCCGAGCTCGATGACCTCGATCCCTTTGAATTCGTCCGCACCATCGCCGTCGCGCGGATCCTAATGCCAACCTCTTTTGTCCGTCTAAGCGCGGGCCGCGAAACAATGAGCGATGAGTTGCAGGCCATGTGTTTCTTTGCTGGCGCAAATTCGATTTTTTATGGCGAACGACTGCTTACCACACCTAATCCTGAGGCTGATAAGGATCAGTTGCTGTTTCAGCGTTTAGGTATCGAGCCGTTACAGCATGATGGCTACAGTGACGATGTACACGAAGCGGTTATTGAAGATGCGCTGCAAGAACAAGCGCAGCCAGTGCGTTATTACGAAGTAAATTAGCAGCGCAAGTCGATGCCGTTAGAGTCTGTGAGAAGGGCAATGGCACAGCAGCTCGAGCAACGGGCTGCGCAGCAGCGTAAGCGCAACTTACAAGTCGTTGTACCGCTCACGAGCCGAGAGATTGCCGTAGCTGGCAACCGCTATCTAAACTTTTCAAGTAACGATTATTTAGGCCTAAGCCAGCATCCTAAGGTGCTGGGGAGTTACGCCGCGTCGCGGTCAATAGGGGCGCGCGCGTCAACTTTGGTTACCGGCTACAGCGATGCACACGCCAACCTTTGTGGAGTACTCGCTGAGGTGCTTGAACGCCCGAGCGTACTGTTATTTAGTTCGGCGTTTGCCGCCAATGTAGGCGCGTTAGGAACGCTCGGCCCGCTGTATTCGGAACTCTATCTTGATCGTTTAGCGCATGCGTCTCTATTGCAAGGAGCGTTGCAAGGCGCGCGCCAAACCGGCTACCGTTGGCGCCGTTTTCAACATAACGACCTGCGTACTGCGCAAAAGTGGACCGCGGCTCATAACGACAGTTGTTTGGTGGTAAGTGAGTCCATTTTTAGTATGGATGGCGATGTGCTGCCGCAGGACGCGCTTGCTGGGCTCTTGAGTCATGTAAAAAATGCAGACGTTATGATCGATGATGCACACGGTTTTGGTGTTTGTGGCAGTGACGGTCGTGGGGTTGCTGAACAGTTCTCGGTTGCTGAGGTGGGCTTGCTAAGTTTGGCTTTTGGCAAGGCGTGCGGCGTGGCGGGTGGTGCCATCGCCACTGATGAATGGAGCGCTGATTACCTGATCAACTTTTGCCCTGAGCTGATCTATTCAACCGCGATGCCGCCCGCGCAGGCGGCAGCAATTCAGGCAGCAGTTGAGATCATTACTTCAGCTGAAGGTCAGCATTTACGCGAGAAACTTGCCGTAAATGTCGCTTATTTCCACGAACTTTGTCGCTCCGCACAGCTCCCAGTGTCGACTTCAGAACACGCGATTCAGACCCTGCAGGTGGGTGCGGACGCTAAGGCACTGCAATTGAGTGAAACTTTGCGTAATGCTGGTATTTGGTGCAGCGCTATTCGGCCTCCGACAGTACCAGAAAACACCGCACGTTTGCGCATCACACTAACGGCAGCGCATAACGATGACGACATACGTCAATTGGTCGCAGCGCTTGCAGCAGGCTTTGAGGACGTCAACTTGTGATTGATTACGAAAAACAGCTCTACGATAAACAAAGGGTTGCCCAGTATTTCGGTCGTGCGGCTGACTCGTACGTCAACAACGATCGGCTGCAACGCGGAATTGCCGAACACTTAATACGGCGCCTTCGGCCGCTGAGTGGGGCAACGCAATGCGTGCTGGATGTGGGTTGTGGTCCCGCACATCATCACAGCGCCCTAAAGCAGTTCGCTGACTACTACGTGGGTATCGATCTAGCGCCCGCAATGTTGCAAAAAGCAAAGTCAGAAGACGTACAGCCAAAAAGCCTTATTGTTGCTGATATGGAGAATTTACCGCTGGCCGCTGCCAGCGTTGACATCTTGTTTAGCAATTTGGCGATGCAATGGGGCAACGATTTAGCAGCGTTGCTTGCTGAGTGGGACCGCGTGCTGGCGCCTGCCGGGCAAATTGCTGCGTCAACCGTACTCGCAGGCTCATTGCAGCCGCTTGGCGACTGTTTTGCAGCGCTAGATGGCCGACCTCATACCAATCAATGGCCTGATTTTGCTCGTTTCGCGGCGCAAGTACAAACGTTGCCTTGGCAGGTTCAGTGCGAGCAACATCATATTGTGCAGGAGTTTCCTTCGGTCGAGGCGATGCTGCGGGAACTGAAAGGGGTCGGGGCAAACTATACCGCACGGGCCACTGTTGGCTTGCTCAGTCGAACGCGCTATAAAAAATTGCAGGAAGCCTTAGAAGAACACCGAAATAGCAAAGGGATGCTCGAACTTAATTGGGTGATCGGCACCATTCATGGCGTTAAGCCAATAGAGGAAAGTGAAATATGACTTGCGTATTTGTCACTGGAACTGATACCGATGCAGGTAAGACGTTGGTAAGCAGTGCACTACTGGAACGGCTTGGTGAGGGCGGTTTCCGTACCCTTGCAATGAAACCGGTCGCCGCTGGCGCGGTAAAGACGGAACTCGGCATGCGCAACAATGACGCCTTACAGCTGGAGTTGGCAATGAGTTGTCGAGGCGTTAGCTATGAGCAGGTCAACCCAGTTTGTTTAGCAGCCCCAGTGGCCCCCCATTTAGCTGCGGTCGATGAAGGTATATCGCTCACGGTTACTGGGCTACATAAGGCCTATCAACAGCTGAGTGAGCATGACCAAGACTTAATGTTGGTTGAGGGGGCGGGCGGTTGGCTAGTGCCGCTCAATGATCAGGAAACCCTCGCTGACTTGGCGTCAGAACTGCAAGCCCATGTGGTGTTAGTGGTGAACATGAAGCTGGGCTGCTTAAACCACGCCTTGTTGACCGCAGCGGATATTGAGCGCCGCGGCCTTAACTTAGTCGGCTGGGTAGCTAATCAAGCGCAAGCCGAGACGATGGCGCTGGCTGAAGAGAATCAAGTGTGGTTGGAACACTATTTTTCCGCCCATCACAAGGCTCCGTTATTGGCCAGCATTCCATTTCAACAGCAAGCGGATGCGAAGCGTGTGGCAGACTATTTCGCTGAAAGCCATGCACTGATGTCCGTATTACAGGGTAACGCCGACTTCTGACCCTTTTTGAAAACACAGCCATCGCTTGCTCCGAGCAGAGTCATGGTCTCGCCATCGACTTTCAATGCGGTACCTTCACGAATAGCGAGAATCGGCGTGTTCGGCTCAATCGCCATAAATTCAGCTAAGCGTTGGTCACGGGTTTCGCCATGAAAACCCGGTGGCTGATAATCGCTGTAATGCGGATTAAGCTGAAACGGAACGAGCGCGAGTGCATCGAATGATGGCGGTTGTACAATCGGCATATCATTGGTGGTTCGAATCGTTAGTCCGGCGATATTCGAGCCAGCACTCCAACCGATGTAGGGCACACCTGTAGCGACAGCAGCGCGGATAGGCTCGATTAAATCGAGTTGTTGCAGTTGTGCCAGCAAGTGGAAAGTGTTGCCACCACCGACCAAGATCGCCGCTGCGTTCGCGATAGCCGCTTGTGGGTCGGCTTCATTATGCAAACCTTTTACTTGATAACCATGTGGAACCAGTGCCTCAGCCACTTTCGCAGTGTAATCGTCGTAACTCATGCCCACGCCCGCATACGGCACAAACATAAGCGTACAGGGGTTCGGTAGGCGTTCTTGCAAATGTGGAATTACCGGTTCGAGATAAGCACTATCGCCAGCTTTGGAACTGGAACAAAGCAGTAATTGTCGAGACATTCTAAAACCTTTTAAGCAGGAACAAAGAGGCGGCAAGAATAGCAAAAATTCACCGCCCGTGCGATTGAACTGAGTTACAATAAGCACCATATAAAAGTTGTTATCACTGCTGTCAGGGGAAACCCCTAGAGGATATAAAAATGAAACGCATCGTTTTGTTCTTAGCTACGAATTTAGCGATTTTATTGGTACTTAGCGTGGTCATGAGCATTGTGCTGCCCGCGTTTGGTGTTGATCCGTCGAGCTACGCAGGTCTATTAGTGTTTGCCGCAATATTTGGTTTCGGTGGCGCGTTCATTTCGTTAGCAATGTCCAAATGGCTCGCCAAGCGCAGCGTCGGAGCCCAGACGATCACGCGTCCGCGCAATAACAGTGAACAATGGTTGTTACAAACCGTTGCTCGGCAAGCGCAACAGGCGGGTATTCCTATGCCGGAGGTGGCGATTTATAACTCACCAGAACCCAATGCTTTTGCTACCGGTGCGAGTAAGAAAAGCTCCTTGGTGGCAGTAAGCACTGGACTGCTGCAAAACATGAATCAAGATGAAGTTGAAGCGGTGCTGGCGCACGAAGTGAGCCACATTGCCAATGGCGATATGGTGACCTTGACGCTGATTCAGGGCGTGGTAAATACCTTTGTAATTTTCTTTGCGCGGGTCATTGCAGGGATCATCGATAATGCCACTCGAAGTAACTCCTCAGACGGTCGCGGTCTTGGTGGGCTCGCTTATTTTGGTATTGTCATTGTTTTAGAGGTTGTGTTTGGAATTCTCGCAAGTATTATCGTTATGTGGTTCTCGCGTCAGCGTGAATACAGAGCCGACTTCGGTTCAGCGCAGCTGGTTGGCAAACATAAAATGATTGCCGCACTTAAGCGCCTGCAAAATGCCCACGAGTCACAACTTGATGGCAGCATGGTTGCCTTTGGTATCCAAAGTAAGCGGAGTAAGAGTGAACTCTTTATGAGTCACCCGCCGTTAGCTAAACGCATCGCTGCGCTTGAGCAACTATCGCAACGTTAATTATTAAATGAAGTAGAAAGGATCATCATGACAAACTGGAGTGCGCGTAGTTGGCGCGATAGACCGATCCAACAACAGCCGAATTACCCAGACCCCGCGCAGCTAAGCAACGTTGAACAACAATTAAAAATGTTCCCGCCGTTGGTTTTTGCCGAAGAAATTCGTGCGCTGAGACGGCAGTTAGGCCAAGTGAGTCAAGGGCAGGGATTTTTGTTGCAAGGCGGCGACTGTGCCGAGTCTTTCGCCGATTTTAATGCACCGAAAATTCGTGACACTTTTAAAGTGATTCTGCAAATGGCGATTGTTTTAACTTTCGCTGGCTCGTGTCCGGTCACTAAAGTGGCGCGTATGGCAGGGCAGTATGCAAAACCACGATCAAGTGATCTTGAGACCATCGATGGTGTGTCCTTACCTAGTTATCGTGGGGATATCATCAACGGTCCTGAATTTACTGAAGCGGCGCGCGTGCCAGACGCGCAACGGATGCTGCAAGCCTATCACCACTCGGCGGCAACGTTGAACTTGCTGCGCGCGTTCGCGCAAGGTGGCCTGGCCGATTTGCATAAAGTGCACAAGTGGAATATGAGTTTTGTCGCCGCAAACCCGCTTAAAGACAAGTATTTACAGGTGGCTGAGCAGATTCAGTCAGCGCTAAAGTTCATGGAAGTTGTGGGTATTACTGCAGATACTAACGCGACGATTCATGAAACGCAGCTATTTACCTCTCACGAGGCTTTGTTGCTACCCTACGAAGAAGCACTAACACGCACTGACACGCTAACCGGGCTACCGTACGACTGTTCGGCGCATATGGTGTGGATAGGCGAACGGACGCGCCAGTTGGATCATGCGCATATTGAGTTCATGCGTGGCATTCATAACCCAATTGGTGTTAAAATAGGTCCGACCACTAAACCTGATGACGTTATTGCGCTGTTAGATGCGTTGAACCCAGAAAACGAACCAGGTCGTATGACCTTTATTACGCGTATGGGCGCCGATAATCTAGCCGCTGCTTTGCCAGCAATTGTGCGCAAAGTAAAAAGCGAAGGTCGTCACGTGGTCTGGTCTAGCGACCCGATGCATGGCAACACGGTAAAAGCCGAAAATGGCTTGAAAACCCGTAATTTTGACGCCATACATCAGGAGTTACGCCAGTTCTTCGCAGTTCATCAAGCGGAAGGCACTTACCCAGGTGGCGTGCATTTAGAGATGACGGGCGAAGACGTAACTGAGTGTACCGGTGGTGCATATCAGATTAGTGAACAAGATTTGACGCAACGCTATCGTACGCAGTGCGATCCGCGTTTGAATGCCGACCAAGTTTTAGAACTAGCATTCTTGGTGGCAGATTCTCTCCGTGAGGCACGTCAAGGCCGCGGTTAACTGACATTTTCGAGGTTTTAGTAGTATATGTCACAACAGGTTGAGCAGTTTTTCGAGAACCTTTGGAACGATTACATCAAACTTACGCCGTCAGCAGCAAAAGTGCATGAGGTCTTAGGGCAGGGACGTGACATCATTAACGATCACGTTGCCTTTCGTACCTTTAACCAAGCGCCAGTGCGCTTAGAGACGCTCGCTAAGCACTTTGAAGCGATGGGTTACAAAGCTTGCGGTGATTATCATTTTGAAGCGAAGCGCCTCGTCGCGAAGCATTACGAGCATGAAGATCCGACGTTGCCGAAGATTTTCATCAGTGAATTGCTGGTTGAGGAGTTTTCGCCAGAGTTACAGAGCATCGTCAAAGAGTTGGTTGCCCAAATTGACCCAGCAGCCGTTGAGAAGCCAGAGTTCTTGTATTCAGGCAAGTATTGGCAGATCAGTAGTAACGACTATGAGCGTTTGCTCGAAGAAAGCGAGTATGCGGCGTGGATGGCGGCCTTTGGTTTCCGTGCCAACCACTTTACCGTGAATGTAAATCACTTGCCGGACTTCGAGTCACTCGAGCAAGTGAATGCAACGCTGAAAACAGCTGGCTTCCGTTTAAATACATCGGGTGGCGAAATCAAAGGCTCACCAGAGGTGTACCTCGAGCAGTCGTCAACGATGGCGGACCACGCTCCAGTGCGCTTTAGCGACATGGAGAAGGTGATCCCTAGCTGTTTCTATGAGTTTGCCAAACGCTACGAAATAGCGCCAAACAAACTCTATACTGGCTTTGTTGCTGCTTCGGCAGACAAAATCTTTGAAAGCACTGACGCACGCGCCAGTGCCGAACAAGATAACTAAGTTACCCACTCGTAACTTTAGTAGTGATGCCGCTCAAGATTCGTCTCAGCGAGGATCTTGGCGGCAATTTCCTCAACCGAGAAGCGTGTAGAATCCAAAAATGGAATCGCTTCACGTCGGTACATCTTTTCCACTTCTTGTAATTCAAAACGACACTGCTGCATCGATGCATAACGCGAGCCCTCACGTCGTTTACTGCGAATTTCGTGCAAACGCTGAGGTTCGAGCGTTAGACCAAAGATCTTGTGGCGATGCAGTTTTAAGGCTTTTGGCAACTGCAAGTTTTCCATATCGTCATCTTCAGTCAGTGGGTAATTTGCTGCTTTGATACCGTAATGGAGCGCCAAATAAAGACTTGTGGGTGTCTTACCCGTACGCGAAACACCCAACAGAATTATGTCGGCTTGATCATAATCGGCGATGTTACTGCCATCATCGTTGGCTAACGAATAGTTGACCGCTTCAATCCTACTGTCATAGCTATCACGAATGGAACCATTGTCTTGAATGCCGTGGGTTCGGTTGGTTTTCGGCTGGGCACTGATATTTAACTCGCGACTCAGTGGCTCGACAAAGTAATCAAGAAAATCAAAACAACTTCCCGTTGACCCAGTAATGATGCGTTTCAAATCCAAACTTACAAAAGTATGAAAGATAATAGGGCGCTCGCCGCTGGCCTCATGGGCCGCACTGATTTTGGCTACAGCTTGTTCGGCTTTTGCTTCGGAGTCGATAAAAGCGAGCGTTTTGTGTTCCACTTTGAGCGGGAACATCGACAACATCGCGCGTCCGAACGCCTCTGCAGTCAGCGCGGTACCGTCGGAAATATAGAAAATAGTTCGCATGAATGGTTTCTCAGGGTAGAAATGCTTGATGAATCTTAACCTTTTCGGCGCATGTGTGTAAAATGGTGAGCCATGCTTAAGCCCCCCCAACGACGAGGAACTTGACGTGCAACAAACGGTAACCGACTACGTACTTTGGTATGATCACTTAGGGATGAATGATGTAGGGCGCGTGGGAGGAAAAAACGCGTCGCTTGGCGAAATGATAAGTAACCTCGCTGGTGTGGGAGTTGATGTTCCCAATGGTTTTGCAACCACCGCTGAAGCCTTTAACGAATTCCTCGAGCAATCGGGCGTCAACGAGCGCATCCACAGTCTGCTCGATGATTTAGATACCGATGATGTAAAAGCCTTGGCGCAAGCGGGACAGCAAATCCGGCAATGGATCATCGACACGCCTTTTCAACCGGCCCTCGATCAGGCTATCCGTGATGCCTATGAGCAATTGAGCGGTGGTAACGACGAGATCAGTTTTGCAGTACGTAGCTCTGCAACCGCTGAAGACATGCCAGACGCTTCGTTTGCCGGCCAACAAGAAACGTTTCTTAACGTGCGCGGAATCGATGCCATTATGGAAGCGATTAAACATGTCTTCGCTTCATTATTTAATGATCGCGCCATCTCTTACCGTGTGCATCAAGGTTACGACCATCGCGGTGTCGCGTTATCGGCGGGTATTCAACGCATGGTACGCAGCGACATTGCCGCCTCTGGCGTGATGTTCACCATTGACACTGAATCAGGCTTCAACGACGTGGTATTTATCACTTCGAGCTTTGGTTTGGGCGAAATGGTCGTGCAGGGCGCAGTGAACCCAGATGAATTTTACGTCCACAAACCAACGTTGAAAGCTGACAAGCCAGCAGTGTTGCGTCGTAATCTGGGTAGCAAGAAAATCCAGATGGTGTACTCAGATAGCCCTGAGCATGGCAAGCAAACCTCAATTATCGATATTCCAGCAGCACAAGGTGCAACCTTCTCCATCACCGACGCCGAGGTCGAAGCATTGGCGCGCCAAGCGGTGATTATTGAACAACATTATGGTCGTCCGATGGATATCGAATGGGCCAAAGACGGTATCGACGGTAAGCTCTATATCGTGCAAGCCCGCCCTGAAACCGTGCAGTCGAACAAAAATAGCCAATCGGTAGAGCGTTTTAGCCTTTCGCAAAAGAGTGAACTGGTCGCCAGCGGCCGCGCCATCGGTCAGCGCATCGGTGCTGGTGTTGCCCGCGTTCTGAATGATATTTCCGAAATGGACCAAGTGCAGCCCGGTGATGTGCTGGTTACCGACATGACCGATCCTGATTGGGAACCGATCATGAAACGTGCTGCCGCGATCGTTACCAACCGCGGTGGCCGTACCTGCCACGCGGCAATCATTGCGCGTGAATTGGGAATTCCTGCGGTGGTCGGTTGTGGTGATGCCACCGACCTGATCAAAAACGGTCAAGCCGTCACAGTTTCTTGTGCTGAAGGTGATACCGGTTATATCTATGACGGCGAGTTGGCCTTTGATGTCAGCCGTTCAGATATCGGCGATATGCCGAATTTGCCATTAAAAATTATGATGAACGTCGGTAACCCAGACCGCGCCTTTGATTTTGCCGGTCTGCCGCACGCGGGTGTCGGTTTAGCGCGACTCGAGTTCATTATCAACCGCATGATCGGTGTGCATCCAAAAGCCTTGTTGAACTTCGACCAACAAAGCGATGAGTTGAAGGAGCAAATTAACGCCTTCATCGCCGGTTATGAATCGCCGCGCGAGTACTACGTCACAAAACTTACCGAAGGTATCGCGACGCTGGGTGCGGCATTCTCTCCGGAGCGCGTTATTGTGCGGATGTCCGACTTCAAATCGAATGAATATGCCAACTTGCTCGGTGGCCGTCAGTACGAGCCGCACGAAGAGAACCCGATGCTTGGCTTCCGCGGCGCGTCACGCTACATCTCTGAAGAGTTCCGTGACTGTTTTGCAATGGAATGTGAAGCCATCAAGCGTGTCCGTAACGATATGGGCTTGACCAATGTCGAGATCATGATTCCATTCGTACGTACCCTTGAAGAAGGTCGTAAAGTCATTGAATTACTGGCGGAGCAGGGGCTGGTGCAGGGCGAAAATGGTCTGCGTGTCATCATGATGTGTGAATTACCATCGAATGCACTGCTGGCAGATCAATTCTTGGACATTTTCGATGGCTTCTCAATCGGCTCTAACGATCTGACCCAGTTAACCTTGGGTCTTGATCGTGACTCTGGGGTGATCGCACACCTGTTTGACGAACGTAATGAAGCTGTCAAAGCGATGCTCGCCATGGCAATTCAAGCAGCCAAGAAGAAGGGCAAGTATGTCGGTATCTGTGGGCAAGGCCCATCGGACCACGCAGACTTCGCCCAGTGGCTCGTAGAACAAGGTATCGACTCCGTCTCGTTGAATCCAGACACCGTCGTTGACACTTGGCTCTACCTCGCAAAACAAGGCTAGGCTTGGCTCGAACAGCAAACAACGAACAACGAAAGAGGTGATTCACTTGGCAAATCCTGAAGTAGGCGAATTGACGGCACTTGATAGTTATCCGGCCACCGAGCCTCTGTACCGTCGCTACGTATTTGCTTTAGAGCAAGCAGGATTTGCCGGTGACATCGACGATAGTTACGCCGGACGTTTGATTGCGGCAACCGATAACAGTGTTTATCAGCAACTGCCGCAGGTTGTTATCTATCCGCGTAACCGCAGCGACTTGCAGCTGGCATTGCAACTTGGCCAAGAAACCGATTATCAATCCCTAAGTTTTAGCCCTCGCGGCGGTGGCACAGGGACCAACGGTCAGAGCCTTAGCAATGGCATTATTGTCGACTTAAGTCGCTACTTCACCAATATCCATGAGAGCAGTGCGGAGCAGGGCTGGGTGCGTTGCCAAACGGGCGTGGTCAAGGACGCATTGAACGACGCCGTACGCGAGTATGGTTGGTTTTTCTCGCCCGATCTTTCGACCAGTAACCGTGCCACGATCGGTGGCATGATCAACACTGACGCTTCGGGTCAGGGCTCATTGGTTTACGGTAAAACCAGCGATCATTTACTGGAGCTTGAAGCGGTATTGATCAATGGCGAAGTGATCAAAACTCAGCCCGTAACGGTAACTGAAGCAGAAAGTATTGCTGCAGGCGAAAGTCTAGAGGCCGGACTTTATCGCCAGGCGTTAGCCAGCTGTGTTGGTAAACGTGCAGCCATTGAAGCGAAATTCCCACCGTTGAATCGATTTCTGACCGGCTATGACCTCAAGCATTGTTACGATCCCGAGCAGCAAACGATCGATTTATCGCGCTTGCTCGCTGGTTCGGAAGGAACGCTTGCTTTTATTACTGAAGCCAAACTCAATCTAACGCCAATTCCGCGCTGCAAGGTGCTCGTGAATATCTCCTATCGCGATTTTGATGCAGCGTTGCGGCATGCGCCGGTATTGGTCAAGGCCCAAGCGACCTCGGTGGAAACCATCGATAGCACGGTATTGGATCTTGCACGCAACGATATTATTTGGCATCAAGTTGCGGAATTCGTTGCCGAAGGTAAAGCCGGCGAAACGATGGCTGGGATCAACATGGTCGAGTATACCGCTGTTGAGGCTGCTGAATTAGAAGATAAACTCGCCGCACTGTTGGAGACACTTGATAACGAATTAGCCGGTGGTCCTGCAACACATGGGGTTGTGGGTTATAAGGTGTGCCGCGACAGCGCGAGCATTCAAACAGTCTATGCGATGCGTAAGAAGTCAGTGGGTTTACTTGGCGCCGTAAAAGGTGAACGTAAGCCAATCGCCTTTGCCGAGGATACCGCGGTACCACCGGACTCGCTCGCTGATTTTATTGTCGAATTTAGGCAATTACTGGATGCACACGACCTCCATTACGGAATGTTTGGGCATGTCGACGCTGGCGTTCTTCACGTACGCCCAGCGCTCGACATGAAACAGCCGGAAGATGAAACCTTATTACGCAAAATCAGCGACCAAGTTGCCGCTCTGACGGCTAAATACGGGGGCTTGATGTGGGGCGAGCACGGTAAAGGCTACCGTTCGGAATACGCCCCGCAGTTTTTCGGTGACGAGCTTTACCCAGAAATTCAAAAGGTCAAAGCCGCATTCGACCCAGACAATCGTCTCAATCCGGGTAAATTAGCGACACCTTATGGTCACCCAACGGCAACATTGGTCTCCGTCGATGCCCGTAAGCGTGGCTTTTTTGATCGGCAAATTCCGCTCAATGTGCGCGATGAATATGCAGCGGCGATGAACTGTAACGGCAATGGCTTGTGTTTCAACTATGCGCCTGAATCTCCCATGTGCCCTTCGTTCAAAGCGACCGGTGATCGCCGTATGTCGCCGAAAGGCCGGGCAACCCTGATCCGCGAGTGGCTGCGCTTAAACAGTGAGCAGGGGCTTGATATCAGCCAAAAGCCAGCATCACGCTGGGAACTATTCAAAGAGAAGAAACCACGCTACTCACGCGACTTTAACCATCAGGTGAAAGCTTCTATGGACGCTTGCCTAGCTTGTAAGGCTTGTGCGAGCCAATGCCCAGTGAAAGTTGATGTACCGTCGTTTAGGTCGAAATTCCTAGCCTGGTATTATCAATTGTATCGCCGTCCACAACGTGACTATTTGGTGGCAAGCATTGAACGCACCGCACCGCTGATGGCCAAACTTCCACGACTGTTTAATAGCCTAACGCACAATTCCGTGAGTCAATGGCTCATGACGAAGACGCTTGGCTATGTGGATACACCGAAGCTATCGGTGCCTAGTCTTCAGCAGCGTTGGCGCAGCCAAAAAAATTGGTTGAAGGGCGGTAGCGAGAAGCTTCTGGGTTTACCGAGCGAGGCACGCCAAAAGACAATTGTTATCGTGCAAGATCCGTTCACGAGCTTTTACCAAGCCGAAGTCGTTGAGGCGCTCGCTGAAGTTATCGAAAAGCTTGGCTATCAACCTTATTTGCTAGACTTTATCGGTAACGGCAAGGCGCAGCATGTGAAAGGCTTTTTAGAACAGTTCAAACGCACTGCAACGCGGGTAACGCACGAACTAAATAAGTTAGCACAAGCCGATTTTCAATTGGTTGGCGTTGATGCCTCAACTGTCCTTTGTCTGCGCGATGAATACCACGATTATGCAGAAGTACCTGTCAACTTCGAAGTAGAACTACCACAGGAGTGGTTGGCGAAGGTGATGCCTAAAGCTGAGTCTGAAGCGCATGGCGAGTCAGCTGAGTTGTTTTTACACTGTACAGAGCAAACGGCTGTTCCGCAGAGTGCAAAGCTATGGCAACAGGTGTTGCAGCGCGTTGGTGTAAAAGCTCAAGCCGTTGCCACTGGCTGCTGTGGTATGGCGGGGACCTATGGTCACGAAGCTGACCAGCAAACGTCGAGTCGAAAACTATTTGAGTTGAGTTGGCGTCAACCGCTTGCCGAAAGTCAGCAACCTCTACTCACAGGGTTTTCGTGCCGTTGTCAGGCGGGGCGCTTTAATCAACAAGCGGGTGCAGATACGAAAAAGCTGCAGCAGGTGCAACACCCACTACAGCTTTTGGCCGAGCGCTTAAATTAAATTTAAGCGCTTTGTTTGGCTGCTTTTGCCTTAGCAATCACTTCACGCGCCAGCTCGTCAGCAATTTCGCCAGTAGGGCGTTGTTCAGCTGTTGAACGGGTGAAGATGGTATCCAAGGTGTTATAGATGTCACGCACACGCTTGTCGGTTTCTTCACGGCTCATTTGTGCTGCTTCACTACAAACGTGAATTACGCCACCGGCATTGATCACATAGTCAGGGGCGTAAAGAATGCCCATGTCCATGACTTTCTTGTCATGAGCAGGTGTCGCGAGCTGATTATTGGCACTACCCGCAATAATCTTCGCTTTGATTTGTTGTAAGGTAGCATCGTTGACCGTTGCACCCAGTGCACATGGCGCGTAAACATCAACGTCAAGGCCATAGATATCATCAAGACCGACCACCGTTGCGCCAAGTTCTTGTTCCGCGCGCTGGCAGGCTTCTTCATTAATATCAGTGACCCAAAGTTGCGCGCCTTCTTTGGCACAATACGCAGCAAAGTCGTAGCCGACTGCCCCTAAACCTTGTACGGCAATTTTGATCCCGTTGAGGTCGTCAGAGCCAAACTTATGCTTCGCCGCTGCTTTTAAGCCTAAATAGGTGCCGAGGGCTGTGTGGGGTGATGGATCACCCGCTTTACCTTCAGTACCCGCTACGTGAGAGGTTTCTTCAGCAACGATAGCGATATCACTGGTGCGAATATTAACGTCTTCAGCAGTGATATAACGGCCGCTTAATGATTCAACGAAACGTCCATAGGCACGGAATAACTCTGGCGATTTGATGGTCTTGGCATCGCCGATGATGACTGCTTTACCGCCACCAAGAGGGAGGCCGGCGAGGGCGCTTTTATAGGTCATACCGCGTGATAAACGTAACACATCCGTCAGCGCTTCACTTGAATTAGCGTAGTTCCATAAACGGGTACCACCTAATGACGGACCCAAGGTCGTGTCGTGAATGGCAATAATGGCCTTAAGACCGGTTTCCTTATCATGACAAAACACGACTTGCTCGTGTTGGTCGAACTCTTGATGCTCAAATAGAGACATGAGTGATGTTTCCTCGTTCATCCCAAAATTGCGCGCACATTAGCATTTTCAATTTGTCTGCGCTAGTGAATCCGAGAAAATAATACGTTTACGTCAACGTAAACCATTGCAAGCTAAGTTTACAGTAATTCGCACTTTGCCAGCCTGCACTTTCGAGTTAGTATTGAGGCACTGTAATTAAGAAAGGAAGTAGTACACCAATGGCGGAACAACAACAGCCTCAAATGACCGATGAAGAAGCATCTACGTGGGTGCGCGAGCAATTTCAAGCGGCCAATAAGTATCTTGCCGAGAACGGTATTATCACCGATCGTGTGTTAACCAAAGAGTCACGTTACTTGGTTCCTTACGTAGCGGTGTGGAAATTCACCACGCAAGACAAAAAAGAACTATGGCTCGTAAATGGTGATGTGCCGACCGATGTCGTCGGGGCGAAAGCAGCGAAAGACGCGCGTGAAGCACTGCGTCATATCGCCTTGCAATGGCAACTCAAAGCACAGTCAATTATTGATGATCCGAAAGCGCAACAAGATGACGAGCAGATCAAATACGCACAGTATCTGATCAGTCGTGCCGAAGGTATTCATGATGCCGTGCAAACCGAGAGTTTGTGGCAGCAATAACTATTATTAGCAACGAGCTGGTCGACAGCTAACCATTAAAGTTAGCTGTCATTCTCTTCCGAAATCTCGCGTACTAAATACAACACACCTTGCTGAATTAAATCGACGAGGCATTCACACGCTTGGCTATCAGCCAGTAAATCCGATTGCGTTGCTAGCAATTGTTCACCGCGCAGTTCAAGCAATTGTTTTGCTGCGTCAGCTGATAAGGCGGGCAGAGCTTCACCGTTGGCATAAAGTTCACCGTTAGGGCTGCGGACAATTCGAGCGCCGGGTGTACGGCCGATCAGCATATCCGTAGCAGCGTAACTCAACAGTTCGGTCACGCTCAGGGTGTCTTCAGCTCCAGCTAGTGGGCGCTTCGATTGCGACATTACGCGCGCGATAGCATCGGCACCTTCTGGCGTTTGCAATTGTTGCACCAGTAGGTTGCGTACTTGCTCAAGCTCGGTTTCCTGCAGTTGATACGATGGAGTCTGAGCGTTTAACTGCGGATCTTGGTAGCGTGGAAAAGGCAGTTCTGAGGCGAGAAATTGATCGGCTATCTGTGCCATCCATTCAGCGCTGTTGGGTGCCCGAAAGCCAACTGAATAATTAATACTCGGCTCGAGAGCTATGCCATGGTGCGGGCATCCAGCTGGAATGTACAGCACATCGCCAGGCTCCAGCACCGCATCAATAACCGCATCGAATTGGCTATCTTTAAGTTGTTTGAGATCAGGATGTGGGCAATACTCCGCAAGGTTTGCACTGCGTTCACCCACGCGCCAGTGACGGCGTCCACCACCTTGGATGATAAACACATCGTATTGGTCGAGATGAGCGCCTACACCACCATTTTCAGTGGCAAAACTGACCATAATGTCATCGACACGCCAGTCCGGTAGAAAGCGAAACGCACTCAACAGCTCTTGGACTTCGGGAAACCATTCATTCACCGCTTGCACTAACAAGGTCCAATCGCTCTCACCAAAGCGCTCATAGTCCTCAAACGGACCATGTTCGACATCCCATTGTTCGCCAACTTGCCGGATAATTCGGGCATCGACCGCTTCTTCCATGGCTAAGCCTGCGAGTAACTCAGGTTCGATCAAGTCGGCAAACTGAGCAAAACCGTTACGAATAAGTAACGGTTTTTTCTGCCAATGATCGGCGAGGAAAGCGCTAGAGTTGAGTTGTAATTGCATCAGCTTAAGCTAGGTCATCGACAAATTGTACAGCGCGACCAATGTACGACGCTGGGGTCAATAGCTTCAATTCAGCTTTAACCGTTTCTGGTAGTTCTAAGCTATCGATGAAGTCAGCCATCGCCGCTTGATTAACCCGCTTACCGCGAGTGAGTTCTTTCAATTTCTCGTATGGTTTTTCAATACCGTAACGGCGCATCACCGTTTGAATTGGCTCGGCGAGCAACTCCCAGTTTTGGTCGAGTTCGCGCATCAAGTTATCGGCGTTGACTTCGAGTTTGCTGATACCTTTTAAAGTCGCTTGATAAGCGATGAGGGCATAAGCAAAACCAACACCAAGGTTACGTAGCACGGTTGAATCGGTCAGATCGCGCTGCCAACGGCTAATCGGGAGTTTACTGGCCAAATGTTGCATGATGGCATTAGCAATACCGAGGTTACCTTCAGAGTTTTCGAAGTCGATCGGGTTAACTTTGTGAGGCATGGTCGATGAACCTACCTCACCTTCGATGGTGCGCTGTTTGAAGTGATTCAAAGCGATATAGCCCCAAACATCACGGTTAAAGTCGATCACGATAGTGTTAAAACGAGCGACCGCATCATAAAGCTCGGCAATGTAATCGTGCGGTTCAATCTGCGTGGTGTAAGCATTCCAAGTCAGACCTAAAGAGGTAACAAATTCTTCCGCTACTTGATGCCAGTTCACGTTAGGGTAGGCTGCCAAATGTGCATTGTAGTTACCTACGGCGCCATTGATCTTACCTAGCAAAGGTACGGCGTTGATTTGCTCTAACTGGCGTTCAAGGCGCACATAAACGTTGGCCATCTCTTTACCAAGTGTGGTTGGCGTCGCCGGCTGACCGTGGGTGCGTGCCATCATTGGCACTGCTTTGTTGGCGATAGCGAGCTGTTTAATCGCAGCGCTGAGCTGTTGCATGGTTGGCAACATTACGTCTGTTAACGCTTCCCGCAGCATTAGCGCGTGCGAGAGGTTATTAATGTCTTCAGAAGTACAGGCAAAGTGAATAAACTCGGTCACTGCGTGCAACTCTGGTACCTCAGCAACACGCTCTTTAAGGAAATATTCGACTGCTTTGACGTCGTGATTGGTGGTTGCTTCAATTGCTTTGACGCGTTCGGCGTCCGCTTCGTTGAAGTTTGCAATCAGCGCTTCTAGAAATTCATTCGCTTGCGCTGAGAAAGCCGGAACTTCGCTGATCTCATTTACTTTTGCGAGTTGTTGCAACCAACGTACTTCGACGATGACACGCTGGCGGATCAGGCCATACTCACTAAACATCGGGCGCAGGGCGGCAGCTTTAGTGCCATAACGGCCATCAACGGGAGAAAGTGCTGTCAAAGCAGATAATTGGGTCATGTCGAAGACTCCGAGTTAGGTCGATTTGGATTATCAATACGAATGAGGTCAAGTGCGGTCGCCACCATGCGCCGCCGTGAAAAAATAAAATGTCGTCGTTTACCGCCCACTTGGCGCCATAAAATGGCACTGCGAATTGCTGCTAATAGCAAGGCACGAATTTGGTTTTGTACATTCTTCTGCTGCAGTAACGCAGGCTTGCCATGAATTTGCAGAGGTCGCCCCAAAGGCGAAATAAAGTCGCTGTAGGCTCCCGCCATGCCAGTAATGATCGTTTCTTGTTCAAATTGGAATTGCTGTTGTTGCCGCTGCAATTGTTGAATGCGTTGGCCAAGGTCGGCAACGGCTCTAGTGCTGCGTTCGAAACGACGGGCGAGGGCAAGTACACCGACCATATAACGGGTAATTTCGACGTCTTTATTTCGCGTGGCGCCGATTTGCGCGAGCAATACCTTGAGCCCAAAGTTTAAATTGCCCGCATCACCATAAATTGCCGCAAAGCTCTCGGGGTCTTGTTCTAGGACACTTTGTAGCAGTGCGTCGCGCTCGAATTCTTCCGTCAGTTGACCATGCCGCGCTAGCTGCTTTACCGCCGCACAGGCTTGCGCAATTGCGGCTAAAGCGAGCACGCGCTGTTGCCAATCGTTCACAGTAAAACCTCATGATCCGCAATACGCGACTCAATAATGCCGCCACCAAGGCAAACCTCGTCAAGATAGAAAACGGCGGATTGCCCGGGCGTTACTGCAGCAACCGGCTCAGCAAATTCGACTTGGACCTTACCGTCAGCGAGCACTTTCAACTCACATGGAATATCTTGTTGGCGATAGCGTGTTTTCACCACGCAGGAAAGCTTATCTTGCGGGCCTACACGGTCGACCCAGTGCAATTGTCCGGCGATCAACCCCTTCGAGAACAGACGTGGATGATGTTTACCTTGCGCCACCACCAGTACGTTGCGCTCAACATCTTTATCTACGACATACCACGGCTCGTCGCCAGCATTAGCCAGCCCACCGATGTGCAAGCCCTTGCGTTGCCCAAGGGTGTGGTACATCAAGCCTTCATGCTCACCTAAGACGTCGCCGTCGACGTTCTCGATGGCACCTGGGCGCGCGGGTAAGTAGGTTTGTAAAAAGTCTTTAAACTTGCGCTCGCCAATAAAACAAATCCCTGTAGAGTCCTTTTTATCTGCGGTGACGAGGCCTTGCTCTTCAGCGATTCTGCGCACTTCAGGCTTCTCTAGTTCGCCCACAGGGAAGAGTGTTTGTGCCACGTGCTCATGAGACAAAGTATAAAGAAAGTAGCTTTGGTCTTTATTGTTATCGAGACCGCGCAAGAGTTGGAACTTGCCGTTGTGTTCGCGGCGACGCACATAATGGCCGGTGGCAATATAGTCTGCACCTAAGGCCTCGGCTGCGAACTCAAGAAAGGCTTTAAATTTAATTTCTTTGTTGCACATGATATCGGGATTTGGCGTTCGCCCCGCCCGATATTCCTCAAGGAAGTACTCGAACACATTGTCCCAATACTCGGCGGCAAAGTTAACGGTATGTAGTTCGATACCTAATTTCTCGCACACAGCCTCGGCATCGGCAAGGTCAGTCGCAGCGGCGCAGTATTCGTCAGTATCGTCTTCTTCCCAGTTCTTCATGAACAGGCCTTCAACTTGGTAACCTTGCTGTAGCAATAGGTAGGCTGATACCGAAGAATCAACACCACCCGACATACCGACAATAACTTTTTTATCTGCGTTCGCCATAACTACCTTTACTCCAAAAAATTCGCGCGAATTCTACCACACTGGCGGTACTTCGCGCCACTGACCAGGCCGTAAACCTGCCAAGCGCCACGGGCCTATTGCCGCGCGAATTAAGCGCAAGGTAGGATGACCAATTGCTGCCGTCATTCGCCGAACTTGGCGGTTACGCCCTTCGCGAATGGTGAGGCATAACCATTGATCTGGTACGGATTTACGTTCCCGAATCGGCGGGTTACGTGGCCACAGGTTAGCGGGCTCATCCATGCGTATCACTTCGGCCGGCAAGGTCATACCATCGTTCAACTCAACACCATCGGCGAGTTGCTGCAGAACTTCATCGCTGGGGATACCTTCGACTTGCACCCAATAGGTTTTCGGAAGTTTATGTTTTGGATGACTAATTTTGTGCTGCAACGAACCATCATTGGTCAACAACAGCAGGCCCTCACTGTCTTTATCGAGTCTTCCTGCTGGGTAGACATCGTTAAATGGAATGTAAGGTTTTAATGTGGCTTCATCGTCCGACCCCGAAAATTGCGTCAAAACCCCGTAGGGTTTGTTGAACAAAACTAATTTAGGGTTCGCTGGCCGTGCCTGTCCTGACTGCACTGTGGCAGTACTACGGCGGCTTTTTCGACGAAAGGGGCGTGCCCCGGGAGTGCTTTTCTTTGGCATAGACTTATCAGTGTCGCTTAGAATAATGGTAGAATACGAATTAGGTCGCAAATGATAAGTATAAAGGAAAAAGTGCGCATGCAGGACTCTAAACCGAACGAACCGCAAAAACAGTCAACGCAAACCGACAATTTTGCTGCCGCATTACGCGGAGAAGTTCCTTTGGCTGTTGGTGATGTGATACAGCGTAGCTGGGATATAACTTTACGAGCGCTACCCATGATGCTGCTTGGCGTTGCGGTGTTGATCATCGTAAGTGGCGTTGTTTCCGGCATTGCCGAGTCCTTTTTTCCGGTGGATGCAGAGCAGCCTGACCCGCGCAACTTAATGTTACAGCAATTCTTGAGTGTCATCTTCGTGGCACCCTTTACCGCGATCGTAACGCTGATGGGTTTAAAGAACGCGCGCGATACCAAACCCGGACTGGAGTGCTTTGCGGAAGCTCTGCGCCATTTACCCCAAGTACTAGCCATCACATTTATTATGAGCTTCGCGGTCATGTTGTTGGCTGAACTGTTCTTTTTGATTTTTGGCGAGGGCGCTGTAGCCTCGGCATTGGTTTTGGTTACTGCGATTTATTTTCAGTTTGCTTTCTTACTGGCCATTCCATTGGTCCTAGAGCGTGGACTAAAAGTAACGCGGGCAATCCTAGCCTCGTTCTTGGTCATGAATAAGAAAATGTTCACCGTGCTAGGCATCTATGTGGTGCTTTTTGTGATTATCTTTATCAGTGCACTGCCACTCTTTTTAGGTTTGATTTTTACCTTTCCAATGAGCTTTAACGTGGTAGGGGTCATCTATAATCGTCTTATCGGCGTACCTAATGGCAGCATCGAAATTGAGAAACAGCCCGACGAGGCTCAGCTTTAGGAGACTAAATGTTACGCTTTGGATTATTTATGCTTGCATTATTAGCTGTTGCCGCAGCAGTTGTGGCACCGACAGCACTGCACCTTGCCAATCCGTATCGCCTGTATGACAACGTGGTTCCGGCGCGAGATATTGCGGTGGAAGCTCCGCGTATCACCGCATTGCCGGATTTTTCGCAGTATCAACAAACCGCAGACAAAAAGCAGGCTTTTTTTGGCTTTTTAGCGCCGTTAGTAACAGCGGAAAATGCCCGTATTGAAGAACAACGAAAAGGTTTACAAGCATTACATACAAAGTGGCGTTTTAATCCGAATTCACTGACCCGCGAGCAACACAGCTGGCTTGAATATCTTGCTAAGCAGTACCGTGTGGATTTCAGCTTAGCAAACGTAAAAGAAGCACAAGAGACCTTTGCGTTACTCAAGCGCCGCGTCGATGTGGTGCCCGAAACGCTCGTTTTGGTACAGGCCGCTAATGAGTCTGCATGGGGAACCTCGCGGTTTGCGCTGGATGCCTTAAATTTATTTGGCCAATGGTGCTTCACTGAAGGCTGTGGTCTAGTACCCGAAGCGCGGGGCGCTGAGGCCTCCCATGAAGTACGGAAATTCGCTTCGGTGAATGAGTCGATTGCAAGCTACATGCGGAACTTGAATACCCATCCTGCTTATTTTGAGTTACGTAGTTTGCGTAGTGAGCAGCGGCGGCAGGGGCGTGATATTCGCGCACTTGACCTCACCCCTGGCTTGCTAAGCTACTCGGAGCGCGGCGAGGCTTATGTGGAAGAGTTGAATGCGATGATTCGCGTCAATCGTCCGTTGATCTTAACCGCCCTTGCTGATCCGATGAATGAAGAGGGGCCCGTTGCCGAGCCCGGCTTTAGTGGTGACAGCGAAGAGCAAGCTACGCGTTCAAATTCCGCACCTGAATAACACCGAGGCGGTCGTTCTGTGCCGCTTCGTCGTCCTCTTCGTCACGGTAATTTAGAAAATCACTCGGTACACTGTGGTCAAAAGCAGTGTCGCCGAGTTCATTGGTGACGCCATCAGCGGCAATGGTTTTGAAGTCAAACAATTGATTGTCAGCAAGGTGCGAGGGCACAACGTTTTGCATTGCGGTGAACATGCTCTCAATGCGCCCCGGATATTGTCGATCCCATTGACGCAACATCTCTTTAATGACTTTACGTTGTAAGTTTTCTTGCGAACCACAAAGGTTACACGGAATGATAGGGAATTGTTGGTACTCTGCGTAACGCTCGATATCCTTCTCACGCACATAGGCGAGCGGTCGAATGACGACGTGCTCGCCATTATCGCTTACCAGCTTGGCTGGCATCGATTTCATTTTGCCCCCGTAGAACATATTCAGCATCAAGGTCTCAACCATATCGTCACGATGATGTCCTAAGGCGATTTTAGTTGCACCAAGTTCTTTCGCCACACGATAAAGAATACCGCGGCGCAAACGCGAACAGAGCGAGCAGGTGGTTTTACCTGCAGGGATCTTTTCTTTGACGATACTATAGGTGTCTTCTTCAATGATGCGGTAGTCGACACCTTCTTGCTCGAGGTAAGCTGGAAGAATATGTTCTGGGAAGCCGGGCTGCTTCTGGTCAAGATTCACCGCCACGATAGAAAATTGAATTGGGGCAATTTTCTGCAGGAAACGCAAAATCGCGAGCAGGGTATAGCTATCTTTGCCGCCAGATAAGCACACCATGACTTTGTCACCATCTTCAATCATGTTGAAGTCTTCGATTGCCCGCCCGACATGGCGGCGCAAGCGTTTTTCAAGCTTGTTGAAGTTGTAACGTTGTTTTTTGTCGCTGTCGCTTAAAGCTGCAGAACTCATAAACCTTCCCACTTAATCGAACAAATAATGCGCGATGCGCGCTAAAAAGTGGGCGGATTATACCTTAACTGGCGTCTCAAATCCCGCAGGTTTTACTGCTAATAGATCACAGTTTATCTGTTCAATGACGTGTTCGGCGGTGTTGCCTAACAGCGCCGCGCTGAAGCCAGTCCGGCCAATGGTGCCGAGCACCACTAGTTCCGCGTCAAGCTCTTCGGCAAGTTCGGGTATCACTTGTTCGGGCAGGCCCTCACGCACATGTTGTTGAGTCGCTTCAATATCGAATTTCTTGGCGTGTTCGGCAAGCGCATGTTGATGGTTCTCAGCAATGACTTCGCGGTAATTTGCCGTATCGAACTCGGGAATTTCTGCGGCAATGGTCACGGGGGCGCCTGGGTAGGCGTTCACGAGGTGAACTTCGCTATGCAAGCATTTCGCAAAGCCTTTGGCAGCTTCGGTGATACGCACATTCAAGCTGTCGTGATGCTCACTTTCCCCAGTTGTGTGGATAGCAGCGAGTACCTTGCCATGTTCGGGCCATTCATGTTCTTTGACCAGCAACACAAGACTCGGGGCCTTACGTAAAAGGTGCCAGTCCGTTGGGGTAAAGATAATGTGAGCCAAGCCCTCGTGAGGATGCGTCGCTTTGACGATAATATCGTGCTCACCCTTTATTGCGGTTTCGATAATGGCTTCGTAAGGCCGATTGTGCCAGAGCACTTTGATATCAATTTGCAAGTCACGGGTGTTGTAGTCTTCCAGCAGATCGGTGATCCAAACTTTACGATCATTGATGAGGCTGTCGCGCATGGTGTTGCGCTCTTCGGCCGCCAGCATGGTGGTCATTTCATACGAGAAGTCATAGATCGAAAGCATCAAGGTAACGCGAGCCTGACTGATACGGGCCAAGTGCAAGGCGCGGTTGAGCGCTTTTTGTTGCTGCTTGTCGGGGTCGAGCACGACGAGAATATTTTTGACGCAAGACATATCACACCTCAATTAAATCACACTGATAATGTCAGTTTAGTCAGAAAATCGAGGGTAAGCCAACTAGTTGAATACTAAGGTTTGACGCAACGCAATAACCGCTACCCACAAGCCATAAACAATCATTAGAACGCCCATCGCTTGGCGAAAGCCTTGAGCTTTTAGAATACTTTGTAGGGCGCCACTGAACCAGCCCATCGCCAGCATTGCCGGTAACGTGCCGAGGCCGAACGCCAGCATATAGAGCGCGCCAGTGGCAGGGGAGCCACTGAGGGCAGCCCAGCTCAGCGCACTGTAAACTAAACCACATGGCAACCAACCCCATAGCGTACCGGCCAAGTAACGGGTAAGCAGTCCGTTGCCTTGGCGTAATTTCGCTGCGCTTGGGGCAAGACGTTGCCATAGGGGCCGGCCGAGGCGTTCAAGTTTCTGCAAGCCAAACCACCAGCCTCCGAAATAGCAGCCCAGGGCAATAAGGAAAAAGGCTGCAACAAAGCGCAGAATAAGAAGCCCCGGGCCAATACCACTGAGTATTGCTTGGCTTAGTAGGCCTACTAAAGTGCCGGCGAGGGCATAAGAACTTATCCGGCCCGCGTTGTAACTCACTAATGCGGCAATACTGGGTGCCGTGTCGCCGGGTCGATTGAGCGCACCGGCGAGGCCGCCGCACATCATCAAACAATGCCCAGCACCGGCAAGCCCCATAAGTAATGCTGCTAGCAGATCAAGCGTCATTTTTTTGCTGCTGCTCGGCTTGTGGTTTTTTGTCAGCTTTTGGATCGTCGTCGTCAAGCAACACATTCATGCCTTGACGCTCAAGATCTTCAAATTGATCACTGCGTACCGCCCAGAAGAAAATGACCACGGCAATAATGACAAAGAGGATGGCGATAGGAATTAAGATATAAAGGCTTTCCAAAATTACCTCGCGTCTTTTGGCGCTCGATACAGTCTTAGTGAGTTAGCTAAAACCAATAACGAACTGATCGACATACCGATAGCGGCGATATAGGGGGTAACCAAGCCCAAGACCGCAATCGGGATAATGCCTAGATTATACACTAATGCCCAGCTGATATTTTGTCGCAAAATACGCCGACTTTGCGCAGTGTGTGTGATGAGTTGAGCAACGGCGGCAAACTCATTACGCATCGCTACGACATCTGCGGCTTGGCGGGCAAGATCAGCAGCTTGGCCAAAGGTCATGGACACATCAGCCTGGGCCAAGACGGGACCGTCGTTAATACCGTCGCCGATCATTAACACAGGTCCGTCTTTTTGTTGGCCCTGAACATAAGCCAGCTTGTCTGCCGGCAGGCATTCTGCCTTGAAAGTAGAAATGTTTAACTGGTCGGCAACGCGTTTAGCGTTAGCGTATTTATCGCCGGTTAGCATGATCAATTCAAAGCCTTGTTCACGCAGCTGGTTGAGGGTGCTAAGGGCATCATCACGAATGTGATCTTCGACTTTGTAAAAGGCGAACACTTCGGACTCAGTGGCCAACACCACGTTCGCTTCCGATTGTTCAGTCACTTCTGGATGCCATTCGCCGATAAATCGTGGTGCTCCGATACGCACTTTAACGGGATCTGCCGATGGCGAAGCATACCAAGTCGCGCTGATTCCGGCCCCTAAATGCACCTCAACATCATCCAGTTGAAGCTTAGCGGAATCGAGGTCGAGTGCCTTAAACGGCTCTGCTAGCGGGTGCTCAGAATAGCTTTCAAGTGCCTTAGCAAGGCTATCAGCGCGTTCTGCGTTTCCGTTCGGGTACTGGCGTTCAGACAGCGCAAATTGCCCCGAGGTTAAGGTTCCCGTCTTGTCGAGTACGACGGTTTTTACCTCGCGGAGGGTTTCGATGACATCGGTATTGCGCAGGATAATGCCATAACGATTGAGGCGATGGATGACGCCGGTGACAGCCGTCGGTGCCGCCAAAGCTAAGGCGCAAGGGCAGGTTGCAACGAGCACCGCAAGGGTAACCCAAAACGCTTCAGCTGGATCAATAAAACTCCAAACCAAAAAGGTTAATGCCGCAAGTATTAAAAGTTGTTTAACGAATTGGTTCGCTAAACGTTCGGCACGTTCCGCAAGTCGTGGCTTATTGGCGAGTGCCTGATCCTGCAGTGCTGCAATTTTTGCCATCACGGTGCTTTGTTGCGTGGCGAATACCCGTACTCGAATGGGCTGGGTTTGGTTTAAGGTGCCTGCCAACACTTGGCTGCCTTGTTGATGCAGTACAGGAACACTCTCACCGGTGAGCATGCTCTCGTTAATTTCTGTTTCGTGACTCAGTAGTTCACCGTCAGCGGGCAAGGTTTGCCCGGCCAGTACCTGCACTACGTCACCCACATTGAGCTTACTTACTGCCACCGATTCAAATTGCCCTGGGGCAACTTCGCGCTGTGCTGTTGCCGGCAGTAGCTTGACTAAGTTTGCGGCAGTCGCGATGGCGCGTTGCTTGGCAAGTAACTCGAGGTAACGACCGACCAATAGCAGAAAGGTAAACATGCTGACCGACTCAAAATAAACTTCGCCAGCATTGATGACAGTCGCGTAGGCACTCGCCCCATAAGCACTTAGCAACGCGAGGCTGACAGGAACGTCCATATTGAGCTGTCTGGCTTGAATACTGCGCAGTGCGGAAAGATAAAAAGGCTGTGCGCTATAAAGCAGTACAGGCGTGGCAAAAAGCAGACTGATCCACCAAAAGAACTGACGCAAATTGTCGTCAAGTTCATCAACCATGCCGAAGTAGAGCGCCACGGCAATCATCATAACTTGCATCGTGGCTAAACCGGCGATGCCGATACGTCGCACAAAGTAACGGCGACGGCGTTTAAAATCTTGTTCCTGAGTGGCTGCTTGAAACGGTAAGGCGCGATAGCCAAGACCTGCGATTTCTTGCAATAAGCTGCTTAATTTGACTTGCTGCTCGTCCCAACGAATGCTGACCCGTTCGGTGGTCGCATTCACCTGCGCGTTATGCACGCCGTTTAGCCGCATTAATTGCTGTTCAATGAGCCAAGCACATGCGGCACAAGTCATACCCTCAACTGAAAGGGTGGTGGAGCGCATGCCGGCATCATCAACTTGGGTAAACTGCTCTTGCAGGTCCTTTTGATCGTAGGCCTCGAGTTGCTGTAATTCTTCAGGCAAGAGTGGTACTTGCAGGGGATTGCTGGTGTCGCGAAATTGGTAAAAGTGTAGTAAGCCTTGTTCTTCTATCGTTTGCGCAACCGCTTGGCAGCCGTAACAGCACACCGCTTGGGATTGACCGGCAACGGTCACCTTGTAGCCGCCATCCTTAGGCAATGGCTGTAAACAATGGAAACAGTGTCCCTCAGGAGGCTGGGGCAACGCTTTAGTCATGAATTAAACGCCGTACGTCAGAGGCTCTAAGGTGAGCTCGCGATAGGCGGGTAATTGTAATTGTTGGCTCAAACGCCAACTGCCGTCGAACGGGGTGATGGTTACTGTCCATTTGCCTTTGTGCTCGACCACATCGGCTGGCAACTCACCACGGAAAACACCTTGTGCGTCAGCGGTAAGTACAAGCGAAAAGTCTTTATCCGCAAGGGTGGTGTGATAAAAACGAACATTCAAGGCAGTGAGTTCAGCAGGTGCGCCGGTTTGATAGGCGAGTGCTAATTTTTGCCCATCTTGTTGAAAGCTGAAGGTAATACCACGGCGTTGAGCTTCTTGTACTTTCTCAACCTGTGCATTGATACCACGGCCTTTCTTGTAGTAATCGTCAACCACCATCGGATTATCGCCGTAACTTGAGGCGACAGATAGTGTGATAACCATTGCGATAACCACGGAAAACGGAATACACATCAAAAACCAAGGCCAAAACTGCTTATACCACGGCTTTTCCATTACGCATTACCTCAAATTGTATAGCTGTTAGAAAAAACCCCGCGTTTGCGGGGTTTTCACTTTAGTCGTTTGAAAGCCCGTAAACGTAGGCGCTGATAACGTGTATCTTGTCTTCGCCTAGAATATCAATCCAAGCTGGCATGACACCGTTACGGCCATTGTGTAGGGTTTCTTCAATCGCAGCTTGTGAACCACCGTATAGCCACGTATTGTCGGTTAGGTTAGGGGCACCCAGTTGCTGATTGCCTTTACCATCCATACCGTGACAGGCTGCGCAGACTGCGAAGTTTTGCTTACCTGCGCTGGCAAGCTCAGGATCAACCTTGCGACCACTCAAACTCAAGACATAAGTCGCGAGCTCGGTAATTTGTTGATCATTGAACTGTCCGTCGAATGCTGGCATTTGACCTTGACGACCTTGAATCAAAGAAGTCTTGATTGCTTCCGGTGAACCACCGTAAAGCCAATCGTCATCAGTCAAGTTAGGGAAGCCTTTGCCACCCATCGCATTTGAACCATGGCACTGCGCACAGTTCTGTAAGAAGAGACGTTGACCGATTTCCACAGCGTCTTCATCTTTCGCCAACTCAGGAATTGGACGTTCAGACAAAGCCGCAAAAATCGGGCCAAATTCTTCTTCAGCAGCTTGCACTTCACGGTCATATTGAACGATAAGGCCGGCTTCGCGATGAGCTTCAGTGGCTGCTCGCGACTCTTCGAGAGAACGAACTTCTTGGTTTGAACTACTCCAACCAAGCAGGCCTTTGAAGTTACCTAGGCCCGGGAAAAGAGCAAGGTAAATGAAGCCCCAAACGATAGTGACCCAAAATAGAATCATCCACCAACGCGGCAGGGGGTTGTTAATTTCAACGATACCGTCGAACTCATGATCCATGAGTTCACCTTCTTTAATTCCGGTATAGTTGGTCATGTTCCAGCGCAATAGCCAAATGATAAAGACTAAAAACGCTAGGGTCAGGACGATAATCCATGCACTCCAGAAGCTACTCATTGTTCTTCGACTCCTGTTTAGTATTGTTTTGCTTGCTGTTGTCTAACTCGTCTTCTTCAAAAATGGAGTTAGCTGCCTCATCAAAGTCCTTTTTGCGGCCTTTGCTGTAGGCCCACAGCCCGATGCCAATAAACAATACGAAAACGATAACTGTGTAAATACTACGCCAGGTGATGTATTCCATCTTAATTGGCCTGTTGTTGTAACCCGGTACCTAACGCTTGCAGGTAAGCAATTAACGCTTCCATTTCGGTTTTACCGACAACGGCGGCTTGTGCACCTGCGATGTCTTCGTCAGTGTACGGGACACCATATTGACGATAGACTTCCATCTTCTTCGCAGTGTACTCGCCGTCGAGTTTGTTCTCGGCTAACCATGGAAAACCAGGCATGTTGGATTCAGGCACAACGTCACGTGGATCCATGAGGTGGACGTAATGCCACTCATCACTATAACGTCCACCCACACGCGCTAGGTCAGGACCGGTACGCTTGGAGCCCCATAAGAACGGGCGCTCCCAGACGTGCTCACCGGCAAGTGAGTAGTGGCCATAACGCTCAGTTTCCGCGCGGAATGGGCGAATCATTTGGCTGTGACAGTTATTACAACCTTCGCGAATATAGATATCACGACCTTCCAGCTCTAACGCTGTATACGGTTCTAAGCCAACCACAGGTTCATTGGTTTGCTTTTGGAACAATAACGGTGTGATTTCGACTAAACCACCGATCGAAATGGTGAGGGTGGCAAAAATGGCCAACCAGCCCACGCGTTTTTCGACGAAATCGTGCTTAATGTTTTTCATTCCTACGACTCCTTAAGCTGATTGCGCGGCCGCTTCACGAGGAGCAGCATCGATGGTTTCGACAGTCGGTTTACCTGCTTTGATAGTGCGGTAACAGTTAACTGCCATCAGGATCATACCGGCGACGATGAACAAGCCACCAACAAAGCGGATGAACCAGAACGGATAAGACGCCTCTACACTTTCTACAAAGCTGTAGGTGAGGGTACCGTCTTCGGCATTCACAGCTCGCCACATCAGACCTTGCATAACCCCTGAGATCCACAGTGCAACGATGTAAAGCACAACGCCAATGGTGTGTAACCAGAAGTGGATGTTGATCCAACGGACGCTATGCATTTGCGTTTGGCCCCAAAGGCGCGGAATCAGGTAATAAAGTGAGCCGATGGTAATCATCGCAACCCAACCTAGCGCACCTGAGTGTACGTGGCCGATGGTCCAGTCAGTGTAGTGCGAGAGCGCGTTTACTGACTTGATAGACATCATTGGGCCTTCGAACGTTGACATGCCGTAGAACGACAATGAAACGATCAAGAAGCGTAAAATTGGGTCGGTTTTTAGCTTATGCCATGCGCCTGATAGGGTCATGATACCGTTGATCATACCACCCCATGATGGGACGAATAGGATCACTGACATCACCATACCAAGTGATTGAGTCCAGTCTGGCAAAGCGGTGTAGTGCAAGTGGTGCGGGCCGGCCCAGATGTAGAGGCCAATCAACGCCCAAAAGTGCACAACTGAAAGACGATACGAGTACACTGGACGCTCCGCTTGCTTGGGTACGAAGTAATACATCATACCGAGGAAGCCGGCCGTGAGCAGGAAGCCTACCGCATTGTGACCGTACCACCACTGAACCATGGCATCGACAGCGCCTGCGTAGACACTGTATGACTTGGTAAAGGACACTGGCATCGCCATACTGTTAACAATATGCAGAACTGCGATGGTTACGATAAAGCCACCGTAGAACCAGTTTGCAACATAGATGTGCGAGGTACGACGTTTTACCAAGGTGCCGAAGAATACGATAACGTAGGCAATCCAAGATAAGGCGATCAATACGTCAATCGGCCACTCTAGTTCGGCATACTCTTTTGATGTCGTATAGCCAAGCGGTAGGGTAATGACCGCAAGTACAATGACGGTCTGCCAGGACCAAAAGACAAAGGATGCTAATTTGTTCGAAAACAGCGCTGTACGGCACGTCTTTTGAACAATATAGAACGAGGTTCCCATCAGCGCCGAGGTACCAAAAGCGAAGATAACCGCATTGGTATGTAACGGACGCAAGCGAGAATAGGTTAGCCATGGAGTATCAAAATTGAGCTCCGGCCAAATTAGCTGGGCTGCAATCCAAACACCCAAAGCCATACCGATGATTCCCCAAATAACGGTCATAATCGCGAATTGGCGCACGACCTTGAGGTTGTATTCGATCTGTTGTGGACTTGTTTGACTCATTTTTATTTTCCGCGTTGATTCTCTGACTTCAGAACAGAGTAACGTGACAATGATGATCGCTTGTCGGATACTTTGACAAACACCTCCTCATTTTATGACGGATAGCCATAAAAATACAGGAAGAATCTATGAAAAATCCAAGCGCAACGCCAACTTGAGGAAATTTTGGGCAAGTCATGAATATAACTAATCAGTCTTTACCTTATTTCTCTTATTTCCGCACTAAAAGTAGGGTCTTTGTGCTACTTTTGTTGGCGTTGAGTAGTATCTCTTGTAGCTTTGATGTAACGCAACAGTTACCGACGACAAAACTTGATCTGTATCAAGAAAAAATAATTTTATTAATGCCACGCCAGCCGGTACCTGTTGAACAAGGTTTGCAACTGCGTTTGCAGCTTCCTGACGGAGTCGTGCCGCAGCTCTCACGGGTCGAGGGCGAGTCGATGCCGATGGGGCAAATACCTCTGCAATGGCAACAGCTTGATGCCAACGAGTGGCAAGCGATTTTATACCTCGGTGCATGTACAGAGGAACAAATGGTGTGGCGGATGACGATCCCGTTGGAACACCAACAGGTTGCACTGCCGCAAAGCGTTACCTTTACTTTTATCAGTCAGCGCTAGAGGATAGAGCGGGTAAATTCGAAGCAACTTGAAACAAATTGCCGTGCCACTTTCGGATTACCTCATGCTATAGTCCACGAAACATATTTTTAACGCCATTTTTTAACGTCACATTGGGTGCGTTGCTTTAGCTGTTAAGGAGCTGCCATGTCCGTTGCTTTAATTTGGATCATCATTGGCATTGTATTAATACTTTCAGAACTGCTGTTAACCAGCGTCATTGCGGTATTCTTAGGAATAGGCGCAATTGTTACCGGGCTACTGTTGCACTGGAACATAATTGAGCAAAGCGCAAGTCAGTTTGCGGTTTTTGGAGCTGTAAGCTTAGTGCTTTTGGTGGTTGCTCGCGGTCATTTTAAACGTTGGTTTATGGGCTACACCGCAGATGAAGATGAGGCAAAGCCAAATTTTCAACGAGACATCGGTGCGCGTGTAAAAGTGATTCGCGATTTTAACCACGGTGCCGGACGTGTGGTCTTAAATGGTGTGCAATGGGATGCATTTTCGGATGATGAGTTAAAAGCAGGCGATACCGCTTGGGTTATCGCCAATGAAGGTATTCAACTGACTGTCGCCAAACAAAAACCAAGTGTGGCAACAAAGGCTTAAAAAGAATAACAACGAGGAGTAGTTGCAATGTTTCCATTAGACGTGGGCACGGTGCTCGCAATAGGCTTTGCCGTTGCAGTCATTATCGTCATTTTAAAAACAGCTCGTATCGTTCCGCAACGAACGAACTATGTAGTAGAGCGCCTTGGGCGTTATAACCGCACGCTGGATTCAGGCTTTCATTTATTGATCCCCTTTATCGATAAAGTCGCTTATCAACACACTTTAAAAGAAGAGGTGATTGATGTTGAACGCCAGGCCTGTGTGACGCGTGACAACATCCAAGTAGGCATTAATGGGGTGCTCTATATCCAAGTGGTTGATGCGCACAAGGCAAGTTATGGTATTAACGATTATCGCTATGCAGCATCACAATTGGCACAAACGACCATGCGTTCGGTGATCGGTCAAACGGACCTTGATAAAACCTTCGAAGAACGTGCACGAATCAACGAGATTGTGGTGCAGGCGCTGGATGAAGCTGCAGCACCTTGGGGTATTAAAGTACTGCGCTATGAAATTTCAGATATTGAACTGCCGATGAGCATTAAGGATGCCCTGGAACAACAAATGCGCGCTGAACGTGAACGTCGTGCCGCGATTGCCAAGTCTGAGGGCGAGCGCCAGTCGATGATTAACGTTTCGGAAGGTCACAAACAAGAAGTTATCAATTTGTCTGAAGCTGAAAAGCAAAAGCAAATTAACGAAGCTGAAGGGCGTGCGCGTGAAATCGAGCTGATTGCCGAAGCAACCGCAGAAGGCTTACGCAAAATTGCGGCATCGATTCAGCAACCAGGCGGCCAAGATGCTGTGAGTTTGCGAGTCGCTGAGCAATACGTTAAAGAGTTTGGTAACTTGGCGAAAGAAACCAATACCCTGATTTTACCCGCGCAATTGGCTGATATCGGTGGTGCGGTGGCAGGCCTTACTGAAGTGTTGAAAGCAAAGCCGCAGCAGTAAATTTAAACTGGCGTATCTAAAAGGCCGTTCATCGAGGATGAACGGCCTTTTTTGATCATATTTGTTCAAATATGACTATATACACGCGGTATCAAAGTTTTTTAAAAGGATTCTACTTAATGAAGTTGTCTCAGGGCATGAGCGCATTCGCTACAGTTTCGGTGTTGTTGTTGGCTAATTTATTGATGGGGTCAGCGGCTGCACAACAATGGGGTAATCGCGAGCAAGCAGCACTTGTTGTTACGCAGCCTTTAGGCTTTGAGCGTAAGCAAGAACAAGTTGAAGCCGTTGCCTATGCGGAAGCATTACGTTCGGTAGACATTTATGCTGCGGTGGGTGACGAAGTGACTGAGGTCAACTTTGAACCAGGTGATAACGTTGCCGCCGGCGATGTGTTGGTGCAGCTTGATGATCGGCGCCAACAGATTGCTTTACAACGCGCAAAACTGCAATTAGCCGATGCGGAACGAACAGTAGAAAGGTTACGCACCAGTCGCGCAAGCGGTGCAATACCGCAGAGTCAGCTGGATGAAGCGATTATCGCTAGAGATCTCTTAGAAGTTGCCGTTGCTGAAGCTCAAACGGAAGTAGATGATCGCCGCGTTACGGCGCCTTTCGCTGGTGTGGTTGGGATTACCGATGTTGAAGTGGGCGACCGCATCACTGCGCAAACATTAATAACTACGTTAGATAAACGCAGCCAATTGTACCTTGATTTCCAAGCACCAGAACAAGCTGCTGACATGCTTAACGAGGGGGCGACGCTGGAAGTTTATTCGTGGTTGCGTGCCGAAAACCGCATTGAAGCGGAAATTGCCGAAATTGGCTCGCGCATTGACGCCACCAATCGTACCTTGCGCATCCGCGCACTTCTCGACAACTCAGAAGACCGTTACCGCCCAGGTATGAGTTTTCGTGTCGCGCTTACATTGCAGGGCGATAGCTATCCGTCTGTTCCCGAAGCAGGATTGATGTGGGGGCCGGAGGGCGCTTATGTTTGGGTTGTAAAAGATGGCAAAGCGACACGCGTTGATGTGTCCATTGCGCAACGTTTACCTGGGCGAGTCTTGGTTGACGGCAATTTGCAGTTGGGCGACGAACTGATCGTCGAGGGCGTGCAGACCTTGCGTCGCGGTCAGGCGATCGAGCGATTGGCTGATAACGGAGACCTGAACTAATGAAGTGGGCCCCCCAATTAAATGATTTGCCATCGATGTCGATTCGTCGACCGGTACTTATCGTTGTCCTAAATCTATTGATTATCATAGCCGGTATTGCAGCGATTCAGGGCGTCGAAGTACGGGAGTTGCCGGACGTCGATCGGCCGGTGATCTCGGTGACCGCAAGTTATCCTGGAGCTGCGCCCGAAACCGTTGATACCGAAGTAACCAGTCGCCTCGAAGGGGCGGCGGCACGCGTGAGTGGTGTGAAGTCCATTCGCGCCTCAAGTGAAGAGGGTAGCTCACGGATCGTTATCGAATTTCGTCCCGGTATTGATTTAGATAACGCGGCGAACGAAACCCGAGAGTCGGTGAGTCGGGTACAACGCGGCTTACCCGAGCAAGTTGAAAATGTTTCTATTATTAAAGCCGATAATGACGCTGAATCCGTTGTCGCCTTAGCTATTTCAAGCGATGCGTTGGATTTACCCGCCTTAACTGAACGCGTTGAAACCGATTTAGCGCCAAACTTTTTGAACATTCCTGGTGTGGCCGATGTGCGCCTGACGGGTGATCGGCGCCGGGTCATGCGCGTTGTCATTGAGCCATTGCGGTTGTCCAGTTACAACCTTACTGTCACACAAGTTGCTGCGGCATTGCGGCAAGCGCCCTTTGATGTTCCTGCTGGTAGCTTAAAGTCGACTGATCAACAGCTGATCGTGCGTGCCGACGCGAGCTCGGTATCACCGGAAGATGTAGAGAACATCGTTATCTCGGGCACGACACGTGTGGGTGACGTAGCAACCGTTTATTTTGGGCCTGCCGACGCCAGCAGCATCACGCGCTTGGATGGTAAACAAGTATTGGGCTTGGGCATTATTCGTCAAGCGCGCTCAAATACCATCGAGATCTCGGATGAAGTTCTCCGTCTTGTCGAAGACCTGCGTAAGCAGTATCCAGATCTAACCATTCAAGTCACTGATGATGACGCTGAATTCATTCGCAGCTCAGTAGAAGAAGTGATCACCTCGCTTGGCTTGACTATTTTATTGGTGATCGCAACTTTGTGGCTGTTTATCGGCTCAGGGCGCGCTACCATCATTCCTGCAGCATCTATACCTGTCGCGCTTATTGGTGCGGTCGCGGTCATTTGGCTGCTTGGCTTTTCGATTAACATTCTGACCTTATTGGCCTTGGTCTTAGCGACCGGCTTAATTGTCGATGATGCAATCGTGGTGTCTGAGAACATTCAGCGCCGCCGCACCATGGGGCTGGGTGCGCGGGCAGCTGCTGTTATTGGTACACGCGAGGTCTTCTTTGCGGTGGTTGCGACCACAGCGGTTTTGGTTGCGGTGTTCGTTCCTATTGCGTTTTTGCCTTCAACAGCGGGGCGTCTATTCCGTGAATTTGGCGGTGTACTCGCGGCAGCCGTCATTATTTCTTCGTTCGTCGCGTTGTCGTTAGTTCCGGCGCTGACCGCACGCCTACCGTTAAAAGAACACAAGGAAACGGTGCTTTCACGCATCGGTACGCGATTCTCTAATATCTACAGTAAAACGCTGCACTGGGTACTCGATCACGCGTTGTTAGTTTTTGTTGGCTGTACTTTGGTCGCCGGGAGTGCGGTGTGGTTTTATTTGCAGGTCGACAATGAGTTGATGCCGCAAGAGGATCGCGGTCAGATCCGAATCTTTGCTCGCGGTCCAGATGGTGTTGGCTTGAACTTTATGGATCGGCAAGCGCAACGCATGGAAGAAATACTGCTGCCCTATGTGAATGGTGGTGCGGTTCAAAGTATAAACACGCGAGTAGGGCAATGGGACCCGAATCTAGTATTTATTACGGTGCGATTAACCGACTGGGAAGAACGCGACCGCTCGCAACAAGAAATCATCGACGAGATCAGCGAGCCATTGAGTCGTATTCCTGGCGCTCCTGCACGCGCCTTTGGTTCGAATAGTTTGAACCTGCGGGGCCAGGGTGGCGGCTTAGAAGTTGCCCTAACTGGCGATGAATACCTCGACATCTACAATGCTGCGCTAGCGTTTGGTGAAGCGGTACAGTCCGAAATGCCCGAGGTTGGCTTCCCGCGAGTGGGTTACCAGCCGACTCAGCCGCAACTGCGCGTCAATATCGATCGCCGTCGTGCCGCGGACTTAGGCGTGTCATTAAGTGATATATCGACCACCTTGCGTGTTGCGATTAATGGCGATGACTTAGTCGACCTCAATATTGGCGACCAAGCCGTACCTATCATGTTACAAGCGAACCGTAACTTGATTAAGTCGCCGACCGATCTGGCAAACCTTTATGTCGGCACCGCAGATGGCCAAGTCGTGCCTTTATCAGCGGTTGCCAGCATCAGCGAAGAGGGCGTTGCTGCTGAATTAGAACGACGAGCACAACGCCGTGCTATTGAAGTTGACATGCAAATGCCGACCTCAATTCCGATCGAACAAGTAGTCGAAAATCTCCGTCGCATCGCTAATGACACCTTACCTGAGAACATTGGTATGGTGCTGCTAGGTGAGGCTGAAGCCTACGAAGAAACCGAACGAGAAGTGATGATGACCTATATCTTGGCATTTATCATCGTATTGCTCGTACTTGCCGCGCAGTTTGAGAGTGTCAATAGTGCTGTAGTGGTCATGGCTACCGTACCCTTTGGCATCGCCGCAGCCTTCTTTGCGTTGTTTATAACGGGCACTTCTATCAACGTATTCTCTCAAATAGGCTTGGTAATGCTGATTGGGTTGATTGCTAAAAACTCAATCTTACTTGTTGAATTTGCAGACCAACTTCGCGACAAGGGCCAGTCTGTAAGGGATGCGGTAGAACATGCTGCAAGTATTCGCCTGCGCCCGATCATGATGACGTTGGTTTCAACCTTGCTTGGGGCGTTACCGCTTATCCTTTCTGTTGGGGCAGGTGCTGAAGCACGCAACTCCATCGGCTGGGTGGTATTTGGCGGCCTTGCATTTGCGGTACTCTTTACGCTTTACTTAACGCCAGTGATTTATTTAGCGCTTGCGCGGTTTACCAAGCCTCGTGCTGATGAAACCCAACGTCTTGAGCGTGAAATGGAGCAGGCGGAGCAACAATGAGCATGAAAATAGCCCGTATTTCTTCTTTAGCGACGGTAATAGCGTGTTTGCTATTACCGACAGCTACCAGTAAAGCAGAAACTTTAGATAGTTCCGCTACAGGCTTCACTTTTGCCTTTTCGCTTCCTGTGGACGGGCATTTAAAGCATGTGTTTGAAGGACTTACCGAAGATATCGGCGCATGGTGGCTGGCTGACCATACTTGGTACGGTAAAAGTGAAAATATGACGTTACAGCTTAGACCGGGTGGCTGCCTGTGCGAAATTGACAGTGAATTGCGATTTACCGAACACTTACGCGTCGTTAAAGTTGAACCTTATAGCTTGATTCGATTTACCGGTGGCCTCGGACCATTACAAGGCGAAGGTGTGACGGGTGTGATGGATTGGAGTCTTAAGAATAGCGCCGACGAGCAAACCACGACTTTAACTGTTCGTTATCGCGTATCAGGGTATTCGCCAAATGATTTGTCAGCGTGGGCTGTAGCAGTCGAGAATGTTCTGCTGCAGCAAATGACATCCTTCCAAACCTACATGAACCAGTAATTCTGGATTTATCTGCAAAATCTGACCTAGGCGCGCAGGATTTTTACAATCGTGCGCTACGCGTTTACTTTTTAAAAAGCAGGGGTGTTATCCCCAAAATTTCACGTAGGGACGCATAAATGTGAATGCCTACTTATTCTTATAAGACTTATTAATATGTGATTTAACATAATATACATTATGCGTAATGGGGATATTTGAGGGCATTGGAGGAGTACGGTTTGACCCCTTAACCGATTCAATGCACGGCGAGTAACGGCCTCTGGAAATCCAGTTTCAGGCATAAAAAAACCCCGCAGACTCTGCGAAAGTCTCGGGGCGTGGTCACCTTGAACAGATTGTTCTAATGCATTCACTACACGCAGGTGACGGTTCTAATGTACTACAAAACCCGACCTGCTCCAATTTTTGGAGCTGAAAATGAATACCTCAACTTTGCCGCACGGAGGTGCGCCGCAAAGCGGTGCGCCTCTTCCTTGTCTAAATATAAACAATTCAATCGAAACGCTTCCCAATGCAGTGAGAAAAGCCATGTTTGTACTGCGTGAAAACGTCGATTTTTTAATACAAACTCACGGCATTAATTACGTTGGTTTTCTTACCCTTACCTTTCCTGACCAAGTGATTAACGGCAAGGAAGCCTCCAAGCGTTTTAACTCACTTGCGTCAAACTACCTAAAGCGTAAATTCAAGCATTGGGTTCGAGTCTATGAACGCCACAAAAATCGTAGGCTTCATTTGCATCTTTTGGTAATAACTGATTGTGACATTCGCACTGGATTCGATTTCGAGGCCGTAAGGTCTCGAAACTACAGCAGTGTTCCCCCTTCACTTCGTGCTTACTGGAAAGACCTTCGAGAAAATCTCCCCAAATACTCTTTTGGCCGTCATCAGCTAGAGCCTGTGCGTTCTTCGGGCTCGGTTATGGCTAAATATTTAAGCAAGTATCTCGGGAAAGATATGGGGCAACGTTCACCGCTTGATAAAGGTGTTCGTCTCGTTGGTTACTCAAAAGGTATTAGAGTGGCTAATTCTCGCTTCTCTTGGGCGTCTGACGGGGCTAGAGAATGGCGTAAAAAAGTTTCGTTGTTCGTTGCCCTAGTTTCCAGCAAATACGGCGTGGAGGCTTCATTTGATGGCGTTCGCTCAATAATGGGCTCGCGTTGGTGTCATGAACATAGGGACTATATTGCGTCTTTAGATTTGGGGGAACATTCCAATGCTGCGTAATAGTGATTATTGCACCCTGTTTGCCTCTGTATTCGGTTTTAACTGGCGAAAGGCGGCAGAATACTTTGGAGTCTGTGAACGCACTATACACCGCTGGTATGACGCTAATAAAGCCCCTGTCGTGATCGTTAAGTATTTGCTTATCATGGAACGTGGTTATCTCCCTCTCGAGGGCTGCTTTGCTCATTGGCGTATTGAGGGTGATAAGATTAGAACCCCTTACGGTGTCGTTTTGGCCGCTGATATCGAGTTTATTTACCAGTACAAATGGGCAGCACGCCAGTATCAGCGCTTACTTCGTGAACGTCCAGGGCAATTACATGATGCAGAATGTAAGTTGCGAAACGCTTTGTCACAGGCGCAGCGAATGCTTGATGAGTTGGGTTTTGGTGCCGACATAACCGGTACGGGTTAGGCATTCTGTCACGTTTCCGTGTTGCTTCATTATAGATAATCATCAATATAAGTGTTTATCTATATTCCGTGTTGCAGTGAGGGGTTAGCGCACGTTGCAATTAGCGCAGCGAGGGGCAAAGTGCAAAGAGCGCTAACCCTATCTTTCTATACTTACGCTTCCTTCCCAATTTATCGTTGTTCCAAATGTCCAAATGCTGGCATTTTGTCGATCTATTAAACATTATTAATACTTATTAAAGCTTGTAAAAGCATTCATCGTACTTATGATGCCGTCTATTTTTAGAATATTAGGAGTCACTAATAGTTAGCTTGGGGTAAATAGGGGGCTTGCCCCCTATTGCTAGACATAATGCGGTGTTCGCATAGTAAACAGATTGTTTACGGCCTCTCGATTTGTCCAAGTTTGATGATGTAAATCGCCCTCCTGCTAGACAAAGAAATCGTTGCTGTGTAACCTCAAATTGACCACGTGTTACGTACTAGATATACATTATGCGCAATGAGTGAAATGGTTAAATCAGCCCGTCTCCGGCCTGGGCTCGTACCGCTCGCTTTGCGCTCCGGTTGATGATTTGTGACATTTTGTTAGTAGCATTTTGTCAGTACTATCGCTACGCTTTCGGTGAACACCATTATTCAAAAAAGGAAACGGAACGATGCGTAGTAAATTTTCAGGTTTAGCAATGGCAACATCATTGGCACTAGGTTTGTCGGTGAGCTCTGCAAATGCAGCACTGCTCTATAAAATCACTGGCAAAGATATGGCCGAACCGTCGTATTTGTACGGCACCATTCATTTGATTTGTGAGGCTGACTTTAATGTTGCTGAAGCAACTCAGAAGGCCTTTGACGAAGCAGATAAACTCATCATGGAATTGGACATGGATGACCCCAACATGATGCAAAGTATGCAAGCGAAGATTTTTCAGCCTGAAGGTTTAAAGATTTCGAGTGGCTTATCTGAAGCACAAGCAGAAAAATTAGATGCGTTCTTTAAAGCAAATATGGGCGTTGGTTTATCGGCTTTTGATGGAATGCGCCCTTTTGTTGTCAGCGGCATGCTGATGTCTGCGCAACTTGATTGTGGCCAGCCAGCTTCTTTTGAAGGCTATTTCACGCAGCAAGCAATGATGCAACAGAAACCAGTTGAAGGTTTGGAAACTGTCGACTTCCAATTTGGCGTATTTGAACAGATCCCGCATGCGGAGCAAGTACAATGGCTAGCCGATGCATTGGAAGACGAAGCTGGAGCGAAAGCTGAATTACAGCGTATGATCGACCTCTACCAAGCTGAAGATATCGACGGCATGTACGGCATGTTTATCGAGATGGATGAATACGCCGAATATAAAGAAGTTCTTCTCGACCAACGTAACTTTGCATGGCAAGAGTCCCTAGATAAAGAACTGCAAGCTGAAGGCAGCGAATTTATTGCTGTGGGTGCAGGTCATTTGGGCGGAAAAGCTGGTATGATCAACCTTTTACGGGAACGTGGCTACACGGTGGAGCCGGTTTCGAACTAAGGTATTGAAGGTAACCCCATGCGCGTTGCAGCAGAACAATTACAACCTCCTATCTACGCATGGGCGCAACAGCGCCCTGCTTCTCCCTCAGTGAATCCATTAATTGGGCAAAATCGCGCCTTAGCGGCGATTGAGCAAACCATGCGCATTGGTGGCAGATATGCCCATGGCTTTATGGTAACAACGCCGGGTTTACGCGTAGTCGATGTGTTAAAAGAGCTGCAACAGCGCTACCAGTGGATGCATTTCGAACGCCACGACTGGCTTTACTTGGCAAATCCAGACTCTGCCAGTGAACCATTGTGTGTCAATGTACCCGCCGGTACCGCACGCGAAGTATTAGCTGGCCTGATGAAGCTCTTTGAGCTGCCGGTGAACGAACGTGAGCAACTTTTAGACGAGTTGCGTACAGGCTATCCTAGCGAGCGTTTTAGCGCCTATCTACAGCGTGTAAATGACAAAACATTCGATGACTTGCCAGGGAATGAACTGGCAACCATCATTGTTGAGTCTGACCAACACACGGATGATTTCGTGCTCTGTGACCGTGTGACCGATACCAGCCTGTTTGGCAGTATTCGTTTGCAGTCAGTGGCGGGTACGATTAGTTCAGAGTTACATCTCATTCAGCCAGGCGCTTTATTGAAAGCGAATGGCGGTGTGCTTGCCATCGATGCCGAAGAGTTGCTTACGCAACCCGGCTTATGGCGCAAACTAAAATATATTTTGCGGACGAGTTTATTTCATTGGCCGCAGCCGGGTGAAGCTAACATTGCCGCCTACTATCAGCCAGAACCCGTACCGATTCACCTTAAGGTTTTATTGTTGGGTGACCGTTCGATTTATGGCCAGTTACGCGAGCTAGACCGTGATTTCGACAATTTATTTCCTTATTTAGCCGATTTTTCAGCGCACTATTCCTTGAGTCATGACGAATTAGTGCCCTACTTTGATTATCTCGCTTATGTTGAACGCGAGTCAGCCACTTTTCCAATTGCCACTGAAGCACTGCCATTAGTGCTTAAGGAAGCGTCAAGGTTGAGTGATTATCAAACTGAACTTTCCTTAGACACCATCGCGTTAATGCAACTTCTGCGAGAAGCTGGAGCGGTTGCCAAAGCAAAGCAACAAGACACCATCGATCACGAAGCTGTGTTGCAAGTACTAAGACAACGCCAACAACGCGAAGGTTATATCGCTGAATTAAGCCGCCGCCAAATCCTCGAGGGCCAAGTGTTTATCGCCACTGAGGGCGATGTGGTTGGCCAGGTCAATGGCCTGACCGTAGTGACCATCGGCGGTAGTGAATTCGGCGAACCATCACGGATAACGGCGACCGTGCATTATGGTGATGGTGACATTATCGATATTGATCGCAAGTCTGAACTTAGCGGCAGTATTCATACGAAAGGTGTGATGATTCTTTCGGCTTATATCGCTAATGTTTTTGCGAAAAGCGAAGAAATGCGGCTCTCAGCGACCATCGTTTTTGAACAGTCCTACTATGAGGTCGATGGTGATAGTGCTTCGCTCGCCGAATTGTGTTGTCTGTTATCAGCTCTTGCCGAAGCACCTATTGCGCAAGGTATTGCAATTACCGGAGCTGTAGATCAATTCGGTGCAGTGCAAGCCATTGGCTCGGTCAACGAGAAAATAACTGGGCATTTCGCAGTTTGCCAAGCGCGCGGTTTAAATGGCAAGCAAGGCGTGATCATTCCCCAAGCGAATATGAGTCAGCTTAATCTTGAGCCGGATATCATCGCCGCCGTTGAAGCCAACAACTACCACATTTATGCCATCGAGGATGTTGCGGATGCCCTTGCCCTCTTGACCGGTGAAAATCAGAAACAGCTGTACGCTCGTATCGAAAAGCGGTTAGACGAACTGCAACACTGCGAACCTGAGCAACCGTGGTACAAGCGTCTTTGGTAAAATAACTAATCGGACTTGTTAAGCGTACAAGTGTTCGCTAAGCTAGCGAGCACTTGAATCAAAGGCAAGGTAGTTATGACCCAATCTAGTTTTACACGCGAAGATCTTCTCGCCTGCGCTGAAGGCGAAATGTTTGGCCCTGGTAATAGCCAACTCCCCGCTCCTAATATGTTAATGATGGATCGCATCGTTACCATCAGCGATGAAGGCGGCGAATACGGTAAAGGCTATATCCACGCTGAGCTCGATATCCGTCCTGATTTGTGGTTCTTTGACTGCCACTTTAAAGGCGATCCGGTTATGCCAGGTTGTTTAGGTTTGGATGCCATGTGGCAGCTAACTGGTTTCTTTTTAGCGTGGGCTGGTGGTCCAGGTCGTGGCCGCGCGCTCGGTGTTGGCGAAGTTAAATTCACTGGACAGATTTTGCCTACAGCCAAAAAGGTGAGCTATTTCATTGACATGAAACGTGTCATTAAGCGTAAACTGTTTATGGGAATGGCCGATGGACGCGTGGAAGTTGATGGCAAGACTATCTACACTGCGAAAGATCTTAAGGTTGGATTGTTTACCGACACATCTAACTTTTAAGCTTATCCGTAGCTAATTGAGCACAAAGAAAAAGCCCACCGAGTCATGTACTTGGTGGGCTTACTTACTTTCAAGAGAAGATTTTTAAATTTTTAGTGTGCTGGACAGATTACTTTAACGATATAACCCTACACTCCGCGCCTCTTGCGCGTCGCGCCAACCGCCTAACCACTGGGAACGAATTTCCTGATTCTGATACGGACATAGTTCTTTTGAACGACCCGCTACACCAGCTTTGAAACCTTGTGCATGTGCCCGTTCTAGGCGATCGCGTTTCTGTCTTTTCATCATTCACTTCCTCGTCCAGTTGTTCTTTTACAATTTTTCTAAGAGCGAAATTTATTTCACTCTTGTAATAATAGATAGCAACTGTGTGAGGGAGTTCAATAGCAAAAAAAAGCGCCTTTTCGGTTTTAGCTATAAGCTACTGAAAAGGCGCTAGATCTGAAGAAGATTTTTTTTAGAACAAGTTTTGCCGTTAGCGACTAAACTTGCGGCGAACTGTAATAAGACCACCAATCAATAACATAGAGATGAAGCCAAAAAGACCGGTGCTTGCGCCCTGGCGTTCGATTCTATTTTCTTCTTGTGAGCAATTGTTTAATTCACCTGATGTCGGATCTAGAATCAGTGTCTTCGCAAATTGCTCAGTAACGGTTTCGCCATCACCGTCCACAACTTCTTGCGGGAGGATGCCCGTAGCAACAATCTCACCATTGTTATTGATACCATCGGCGCTTACCAGATAATAACCCGAATCACAGGCTACGGCGTCATTGAGGTTGATGAAACGAGCGCCTTCAAGGTTACTTTCATAGCTAAAGGCAACGCGGCGACGTTGGGCCGACAAGTCTGCGTCTATTTCAGCAGTACCCACGATCAAACCTTCGTTATTAATTGCAGTAGGAATGGTGCTTGAGCCATTGAAGAAAGACGGCAATTCAGTGAATGTTTCCGACTGAATATCATAAATAAAGCCGATATAGCGGTTGATCCCCTGTACCCGGCGGATCACGAAGCCAATCACTTGATCTTCATCGTTAATATCAGTGGCTGAGCCCCAAAGGTAATCGGTGTTTTCCGTGACCGGTTTGACTTCACCGTCGATAAAAATAGCCGGCATTTTGATGCGGCGATTGGTCTCTTCGATACCATCGAAGTATGTCCAACTCTGACCGACAGCGATGCCATTGTTGTTCACCGCGATAGCATAGCTCGAAAAATCACCTTCATCGCCTTCAGCGCGATCCAGCAAGGTACCTAGTTGCTCGGTTGAGATGACGTTACCATCGGCATCGAGTTGCCAAAGCATAGCGTTCATATCATAAATTGACTGATTCGAGTTGATCGTCGCGCGGCTGTAAAAACTCTGCAAGTTACTTGCTGTGGCATTGCTTAAGTTAATCCAACGTTGCCACAGACAGGTATAAAGCGAGCGTGTTGCTGTGCCATCATCCAAACGTGCTTGGCAATCGTCAGCAAATGCTTGTGATGCAGGTGACACGGCCACACTAGCGTAACCTACTGCCAGGTTGTGGTCGTTGATATCCATCATCACCGACTCGCCGCCAAGATAAGCCTGCTCAGGCGCTGGATAGGTTTTTGTTACCGATCCATTTGACCAGATCGCTTGGCGAGTAAACGCACGAGAAGTGTAGGTAGCTGTAACTTCCTGTTCATCATCCCCTTCGCCAGTGGTATAGGTAAACTCATTGAAGCGGTATGGAGCACTCCCCCAACCTACACGGATATCATTATTGTTCAAGCCGTTGTAAATGTGGTCCGTTGAGTTTTCTTGTTCCGGAGTCGCATCGTCAGTGTCTTCAAAAAACTCATTAAAAGTGACGGATTGGCCGTTAAAGAAACCAGCATCGTAAAAAGAAACACGTGGGTTGCTGATAACAGTATTGGCGCTATCGCGTAGGCTTCGTACGAGCCTTTCGTATTGGAATACAGATAATTCGTAGGTCTCAAGGTCGTCCACTTCAGGATCGATACCAATACTGGCCAAAGTAGTTTCGGATAACTCAGTGAGGTCAAATTCAATGTCTTGTGGGAGTTGCCCTAACACAACACTATGACGGTTGTCGTTTATCGCAATAGGAAAAAGGTCACGAACTTTTTCTGGTGTCTCAACTTGCTGAATAGTGTAAGTGTCGGCCTGCGCTACAGACATGAGCGATGCGGCAACGGCGACGCTAAGGGCCCCTAAAGTAAACTTTTTCATAGGTAATCTAACTACTCTCTTTTTGTAAGTTTTCAAGCTCATCCCAGCGCTCAAGTGCTAGCAAAAGCTCTTCTTCTAGTGCTGCAAGGCGCTCTAGCACCGGTCCGGTTTCAACATGCGGACGGGTATAGAAACTTGGGTCGTTGGCCTGCGCCTGCAGTTCCTGTTGTTCGTTTTCTATTGCTTCAATGCGTTCCGGTAGCATATCAAGTTCACGCTGAAGCTTATAGGATAACTTTTTCTTGGGCTGCGCTGAACCCTTATCTTTCGCGTTTTCTGACTGCTTGTCTGGCACTTTAGTTCCCGTATCTTTTGCGGAAATTTGTGCAGCGTTAGCCTGTTGCTTGAGATAGTGCTCGACGTCCTGAAAATCACCGACAATCTCGGTTACTTTGCCGGCCCCTTCGAAGAGTAAAATGCTGGTCGCCGTGTTGTTAACAAATTCACGGTCGTGACTCACTAAAATGACCGTGCCTTGATAATCGGCGATGATCTGCTCAAGGAGCTCAAGGGTATCGATATCCAGATCGTTGGTTGGCTCATCGAGCACTAGCAGGTTACTTGGTTGGAGAAATAACTTGGCCAGTAAGGCGCGGTTGCGCTCGCCTCCGGACAACGCATGTACCGGGGTACGAGCTTGTTGTGGAGCAAACAAAAAGTCCTGCAGGTAACTTAGAATATGACGCGTGCGACCATTAAAGGTTATATCTTGCTTGCCATCACCCACGTTTTCCGCAACTGACTTTTCTGGATCCAGTTTGGCGCGGTGTTGGTCAAAATAAGCGACTTCAAGATTGGTGCCTAACTTTAATCGGCCGGCATCGACGCTCTGCTCGCCCAAAATTAAACGAATCAGGGTGCTTTTCCCGCAACCATTCGGGCCCACTAACGCAATCTTATCGCCGCGTTGCAGGGTTAAACTAAAGTCTCGCAAAATAGGTTTATCACCGAATGCCAGCTCAAGGTGCTCGCCCTCAAAGACCAATTTGCCTGATCGTTGTGACTCTTGCACTGCTAAGCGTGCGGACCCCTGCTGCTCGCGCCGTTGTTGTCGCTCTTTACGAAGCGCTTGCAAAGCACGCACGCGGCCTTCGTTACGCGTGCGACGGGCTTTGATCCCTTGGCGGATCCACACTTCTTCTTGGGCCAATTTTTTGTCAAACTCGGCATTTTGGTTAGCTTCAATTTCGAGTAGTTCTTGTTTTTTCTCGAGATAAGAATCGTAGTTTCCTGCAAATGAGCTCAATTGGCCGCGGTCAAGATCGATAATGCGCGTGGCAAGGCGACGGATAAACATACGGTCGTGACTTATAAATAGCACCGCGCCGCGGAAATCGAGTAGCACGGATTCAAGCCACTGCACCATTTCGATATCGAGATGGTTGGTCGGTTCGTCGAGTAAGAGTAGATCGGGCGCTACGACGAGTGCCCGTGCGAGCGCAACCCGCCGAAGCCAACCACCTGAAAGCGCCGCCATCGACATATTTTCATCGAGCCCCAGACGCGTGAGTGTTTGCTCGATACGGGTCTGTAATTGCCAACCATTGGCGGCTTCAAGTTGGGTTTGCAACTGGGCCAAGGTGCGCATGAGACTTGCGTCTTCAGGCTGTTGGGTCAGTTGTTGTGATACCTCGTGATAGCGTTTGAGCACAGCACCTACTTCAGCAAGCGCTTCAGCGACATAGTCATAGACACTCTGCTCTGAGTTGGCGGGTGGATCTTGGGGTAGACGAGCAACCACGGTATCGCCAACTTTCTGAATCACTCCGTCATCGAGTTGAATATCACCCGCGATGGCTTTCAATAAGGTAGATTTGCCGGCGCCATTGCGCCCGACGAGACAAAGTCGTTCGCCCTCTTCGATGACCAAGTCGACATGGTCGAGAATGGGCTCACGACCAAAAGCCAATTGCGCTTGTTGAATACGTAATACAGTCATGCCGTTATAAATTCCATCAAATCACCGTTAAAGGGCCAACGCAGTTCCGCGTCATCTTTTCCACGCACAAGTACTGGTACCAGAAGCGCGTATTCGTCTTGGAGCTCTTCCTGTTGCGTGATATCGACCCAATGCAAGCGAATCGGCTGCTCAAGTTCTAAGCTATGCAATTGCGCAAGCGCTTTATCACAAAGTGGGCAATTCGGCTTGGTAAGCAGGTAGAACTCACTCATGACGATGCACAACCTTAAAGAGGTGATGAATTCCCTTGTGACGCGCAAAATCCTGACTGATGGAACGCTGCGTCCAATCCTCGGCGGCTAAAAAGGCTTCTTTTAATCCTTCTTCATCAAGTTTGAATTTGCGCTTGTTATTGGAGAAGAGAATCACGCCGTCATCTTTTAACAAACGCGCCGCGAGCTTAAGTAACATGACGTGATCACGTTGCACATCCAGCACATCTTGCATGCGTTTCGAGTTCGAGAAGGTGGGCGGATCTAAAAAGATCACATCAAACCTTTGCTGCGGCGGTTGGCGCTGCAACCACTGTAAGCAATCGTCTTGGAAAAACTTATGTTGACGCACCGATAGCCCGTTCAAACGGAAGTTATCTTCGCCCCAAGCTAAGTAGGTTTTCGAGAGATCGACCGAGGTCACTTCACGGGCACCGCCCAAGGCGGCTTGCACCGACGCCGTACAGGTATAGGCAAACAAGTTTAGTACGCTTTTACCTTGACTCAAACGCCCCAATTCACGTCGTGCCCAGCGATGATCAAGAAAGAGTCCGGTATCGAGGTAATCACTTAAGTTGACTTCGAATTGAGCACCATATTCATGCACCGTAGTGACAATATGACGCAGTTGCTGGCGCTGGTATTGCTGCTTACCACTTTGTTTCTGACGAACCTTTAAGTGCATGTTGGCGGCTGCAAATGGCAGCACTTCTGCTAATGTATCGAGCAGATACCATAAACGCTCCTTGGCAACAGCGGGTGGAATGTCTTTAGGCGCCGCATACTCTTGGATGACCAAATGCTCGTTATAAACGTCGACAGCAGCGTTGTATTCAGGCAGGTCAGCATCATACAGACGCCAAGCACTAAGGCCCTCTTTTGCCGCCCATTTTTCTAGTTTCTGGTAATTTTTCTTAAGTCGATTTGCAAGGTCGCTTGATTGCTCTTGAGTAAACTCAGTTTGCTCTTTTTGCATATCATAGAGGGCTAGAATCACCTCTAAAGCACCGTTAAAAAGCTTATATTTCTTATGGCTACGCAATTTTAAGCGCTTTAATAAGCTTTCATCACCGGCAAGAATAGCGACTTGCCAGCCACTAAACTGTTGCCGCAATTGTTGTCCAAGACGGCGATACAGCAGCAATGTTTCTACTTCCTCACCCAGCCGCTCACCATACGGAGGGTTACACAGCATGATGCTTTGCCCTTCAGTGCTGGCGGGAGCCTGAACTTTTGTGGCATCTATGGCCTGCCACTCACAACGCGAGGCGATACCTAAGCGTGTTGCGTTTTGATCGGCAATGCCAAGCATGCGAGGGTCGTTATCTGAGCCATAGATGCGCAACTGCGATTGGCTTTGAGCCTGTGCAAAACGTTGCTCAGCCTCATTAATCAGTTGTTGCCAGATCTGTGGTTGGAATTGTCGCCACCGTTGCAGCCCCCATGCCGTGCGGCGCAGCCCTGGAGCATGGTCAAGCACAAGCATTGCGGCTTCTAAGAGTAACGTACCTGAACCACAGAATGGGTCGGCTAAAACTTCAGTGCTGGTAGTGACTCCAGCTCGCAGCGCAATTGCAGCAGCTAGCGTCTCACGTACCGGTGCTGCGCCCTGCTCTAAGCGGTAGCCACGGCGATGCAACGGCTCGCCGACGAGATCTAAATACCAAGTGAGTTGATCTTTATGCAGATGTGCATGAACGCGGATATCAGGGGCCTCGCGATCGACATTTGGTCGGCCCAGCCCTTGTTCGCGAAAATGATCAACAATACCATCTTTGACCATTTGCGCGCCAAATTGGGTGTGGCGCACTTGTTGGTTTTGACCTGTGAAGCTAACAACAAAACTCTGCTCCACGTTAAAATGTTCGTGCCACAACGTTTCACTAATCGCCCGTGTGACGCGATCGAGGTCGCGCCCCACCTCACAATTACCGAGTTTCAATAACACGCGACTGGCAAGTCGGCTCCATAGACATGCGCGATAGGCACCTTCTATATCACTTTCAAAGCGGCACCCTGCGACCGTTTGTTGAACCTCAGTGAGCCCAAGCTGTTGCAGCTCATCAAAGAGCAACGGCTCGAGTCCTTTGGCACAGGTGGCAAAATAGTGAGAGGTTGCAGTCATATCTTTGGCATGTCCTTAGCTAAATGTGGCGTCATTATACGGCATGCGAGAAGCGCTGTATTGTCGGAATTGTAGGAAAAAGCAGCAATCAAACGAAATGTGCTGAAATAAACAGCAGTTGGTGCAATGCGTGCTTGCGTTCTACGAAAAGCTTGGTAACATGCGCAGCATCGGACGCGGGGTGGAGCAGTCTGGTAGCTCGTCGGGCTCATAACCCGAAGGTCGTAGGTTCAAATCCTGCCCCCGCAACCAATTACTTGCCAGTGATTTTCAAGTTCTTCTGTGTACTGCCCTTGCGGCAAATTCCCAATATATTTTAGCAAAACATCCGCGAGCATATCTGCGCCACGAATGACTGTATTCGTACCATCTAGGTGTGGGAAATCGCCACCACCATTGGCACGATAATTATTGGTTGCGACATAAAAAAGTTGGCTAGCAGCTACTTGTTTTCCGGCGAAGCGCAGATCCTTAATGCGGTGACCTACCGCCGCAGTACTATCAATGGTGTAGTCCAAGCCCAACAACATATCAAAATTATAGTGCGGAAATTCTTGATTGAGTGCCTGCCAGCAATCTTGCGGGTCGGCATTCTCTTGAACTTGACTAAAGGCGGTCGCGCTCATCTCTAGCCAGTCTTTGATTTGTGCACCGTTTAGTTGGACGATATCGAGCGTGTTCGGATAGCGATAAAGATCGCCAATGGCACCGCGAGTAAGCGGGCCGGCAGCTATCTCCGTAGCTGTTTCATCTGCGCTAAAAGCTGCATCGAATGGCGCTGCGGCGCTTAAGATGGGGAGTTGCTCCAGTTGACTCGCAGCGATAAGTTGTCGCGCTTGCCAAAGCTGAGCGCGCTGCACAAACTGGACTGCTGAACTGGGTTGCCAACGGGCTGTTTTATAACTCAGCGGCTGTTCGGTTGTGCCTATGGGTTGCTGCATAAAACGAAGCGTCGCTGCATGGGCCGACTGTAAATGCTTTGCTAGTTGGGTATCCACCGGCGTTGCCGCCGTGACCGCACGCGTCGAACTGGAAGTGCCGACGACCTGCCAACCGCTGGTTGCGGAATAAGCGAGTTCGAGGTCAATAATGCCTAAATGACTTCCATAAATGCCCGGCTGCACCGTGGCGACACCACGCACCACCCCAGCAGTGCTGTCGACGTCAGGTAACTGGTCATAAACATTGGAGCCTGGGAAGACCTCATGCTGATGGCCAAGCAACATGGCATCAATACCTGCAATACCCGCTAACAGCCAACCCGTTTGTTCGCTATCCTCAGGGTCGCTCGTCTGCTTAGGCATTCCCGTGTGGGCCGCTAATATCACAACGTCAGCGCCCTGCTCGCGTGCTCTCTGTACGCGCTTTTGAGTACTGCTTACCATCGGTAAAACGTCCGCTTTACCTTTCAAGTGATGCTGGTCCCATTGCATAATTTGTGGCGGCGCAACGCCTATCACTGCAATCTTTAATGGTATCGATTGCGTTGTCTGTGGCAGCTTTACCTGGCGTTCGATCCAAGCGATATCCAGCCACTCAGACTTGAGTGCAGCGGCTGTTGCAGCAGATAACTCAAGATTGCTGGCAAGTACCGGAAAAGCAGCATCGCGGTAAGTTGCTGCCAAATAGTCGAGACCAAAGTTAAACTCGTGATTGCCAAGGTTCGCGACATCATAGTTGAGGTGGTTCAATGCTTGGATGATTGGGTGTGTTTTCGTAGCTACTGGAAACTCCGCAACTGCGTAATCGGCGAGCGCTGAACCTTGAATCAAATCTCCGTTTTCTACCAAAATAGCCAGCGGCTGTTCTGCTCGAGCTTGGGCAATGAGCGTAGCTGTCTTAACTAAGCCCTGTTGCGCAACTTCCTCACCGCTAAAATAATCGTAATTAAGCATTTGTCCATGAACATCGCTGGTGCTCATGACACGCAATGTGGTGCGGTAATTTTCAACTTTGGACATAGAGTGAGCTACGTTAGTGATAGAAAGAAAAAGTACAAATGTACTGGCAAGCAGTCGATAAGAAAAACGTGGCGGCATAACGGCCTCTAATCAGGCGTGGCGTAAGTGCTCGTCATCAAGGTGAAGTTGCAGATAGTGACTGGGTTGCAGTCGATTTCGTAACACTTTAACCGAATCAAACTGCTGCATTTCTTTTACCTCAGAGAGCGTCATTGAACTTGCTAAACACATGCATTCAGCGAATTCATCATCAATGTCAATAATGGCGAATAATGCGTTTTCAATCCCTGAATTCAACTCTACCAGCGCACCGACATCGAGGTCATAGTTAGGGGCTGTAGTGCAGCTTTGGAAATACCAACTTTGCGGCATTTGTGGACGGCCAAAACGTTCAAGAATGGTACGATTCAATGCAGCTTGCGTCAGCAACATTGGATCCCATAATTCGTAGGCACTTAGGACGTCATAAAATTCTTGGAAGCACTCCGCATCTTCCATAGTGAAAGCTGCATGTAGTGGGTTCATTGGGATAAGACGAGAGGTTTTGTAGGGACATTTATGCACCAGCCCGTGATCGAGCTCTACCGATAGCTGTTGCGTCTCAGGATCAAAGATCCAGCGCCAATGCTGCGATGCGTGCACAAATTGCCCCTTCTGTTAACGCTTATTGGTATTTTTATAATGCTTAACTGCGAATTAACATAGCGAAAAACTTCGTGGATTACAAGTTATTCACGATGTTCCGGATCAGTTTGGGTCCATGGTAAATAAAGCCAGTATAAACTTGTACTAAGCTCGCTCCGGCCGCCAGTTTTGCCCGAGCTGCGGCATAGGAATCAATCCCACCGACGGCAATAATCGGCAATTTATTCTGCAATAAACCAGAGAGTTCTCTTACCACCCGCGTACTGTCTTCAAATAGTACCGCCCCGCTCAACCCGCCGGCTTCATCAGCGTTTGGTAGCCCTTCGACAGCCTCACGTTTGAGTGTGGTGTTGGTAGCAATAACGGCGTCAATCTCATGCTTGAGGAATGCCTGTGCCATCGCAGCTAACTCTTCCGAGCTAACATCGGGCGCTATCTTTACTGCGAGCGGCACGTACTTTTCGTGCTTCGTGGTCAACGCTGCCTGCTCTTTTTTCAGCGCAGACAATAAAGAGTTTAATGCTTCACCGTGCTGAAAAGCGCGTAAGCCCGGCGTATTTGGCGATGAGATATTAACGGTGATATAGCTGGCATACGGATAAACTTTACGCATGCAAGCAATATAATCGTTCGCCGCCTGCTCTTCTGGCGTGTCCTTGTTTTTGCCAATATTGATACCCAGCACACCGCGAAAACGTGCTTTCTTGACTTGCTCTACGAGATAATCCACACCGTGATTATTGAAGCCCATGCGGTTAATGATGGCTTCTTTTTCCGGCAGGCGAAACAGTCTTGGTTTGGAATTGCCCGGCTGAGGACGCGGGGTAACCGTACCGACTTCAATAAATCCGAAGCCCATTTGCGCAAAGGCGTCGATACATTCCGCATTTTTGTCTAAACCCGCAGCTAAGCCGACTGGGTTGGGAAAATCGATACCCATGACTTTTACCGGCTTCGTTGCAACCTTTTGACGCCAGAATGCCGCCAAAGGGGTATGCGCATACTTGTGCAGTATGCGCATTGAATGATCATGTGCTTGTTCCGCATCTAAACGGAACAAACACCATCTTGCTGCACTGTACAGACTCACACGCTTACCGCCGTACAGTTGTGGTTTAACAACATCAACTCACGCAGTGCCACTGAGAACTTCGCAAACTCATGTGTCTTGGTCGTGCGGAAATCCGACAACATGTGCAACCAGCGATCAACATAGACACGGTTCTCTTCCAACCAAGCAGCCAGTACTTCCAAGCCATCGGTCTTCGGATCGCCGCCCATCAGCATACTCAAGGTGAGTGAACGTTGTTGCCAGTCAAGCTCTTCGCGGAAAGCCGCGCGTGCCAACGCCTGCCAATGGTTATCCACCGGTTGCGAATTGATCTGTTCAAGGAACCAATGCAAGGAGACTTCTGCCCCTAGGTGGAAATAGGCATTCGCCACACTGCCAACTTTGCGCTTGGTTTCGTGGACAATATCCGCGACATCTAGCGCCGAGAACAAGGTTGATAGAATCGCGATTTGTTCCGCCAATTTAGCCGGTACACCGGTATTGGTTAAACGCTCGATTTCTTTTTCGATTCCCGCGCGCTCATCGTCAACCAAGTAACTCAGAACGTTCTTACGCAGATCGTTAAAGGCACCTTGATAGAAATCCAATTGATCTTGAATTGTCTCTAACTCAGGGCGACGATGACGCAAGAACCAACGAGTCGAACGACGGACCACCCGACGCAGCTGGAACAACATTTGATTTTGCACATCCGCAGGGATCTTGTTGTTGCCAGCTTCGATTTGCTCCATCAAACCACGTAAATTAAAGCATTCACGGGCCACAACGTAGGCTGAAGCAACTTCAGCGGCGGTCGCACCGGTCGCGTCCATCTTACGGAAGACGAAGTTCGGCCCCATGTCGTTAACGATGTTATTTGCCAAGCGAGTGGCAATGATTTGCGCCCGCAGCGGGTGCGCTTGCATCGCATCGGCATAAGGTTCTTGTAATGGTTTTGGAAACGCGTTGATAAGCGAACGTGCATGGAACGGGTCGGCCATGACCGCGTCGTCCAGCAGATCTTCTTTCAAGACCATCTTACCGTAGGCAGTGATCACCGCCAGTTCCGGCCGCGTAAAGCCCTTACCGCTTGCTTGACGCTCTGCTAGCTCGTCATCGTCCGGCAAGAACTCCAAGGCGCGATTAAGTTGTCCTTCACGCTCAAGATGATGAATAAAGCGTTGCAGCTCTTTGACCTGATCCGCACCACGCAAAGCCGTCACCGAAATAGATTGTGACTGACGATGACAGTCTTTGAGTACGATTTGTGCGACTTCGTCGGTCATATCGTAAAGCAACTGGTCGCGTTGCTTACGGGTAAGCTCGCCCTGAGCTACCAAGCCATTAAGCAGGATCTTAATATTGACTTCGTTGTCCGAACAGTCAACGCCGCCGACGTTATCAATCGCATCAGTGTTGATACGTCCACCGTTACGCGCATATTCGATACGGCCCAGTTGGGTCAGACCCAAGTTACCGCCCTCGCCGACAATTTTCGCACGCAATTCTTTACCGTTAACACGGAGCGCATCGTTAGCACGGTCACCTACATCACTGTCGCTTTCTTTGGCTGACTTAACATAAGTACCGATACCACCGTTCCAAAGAAGATCCACTGGCAGCATTAAAATGGCCCGGATCATATCGGTTGGCGTCATCGATTTCTTCTGAGTACCAAACAGCTTCTTCATCTCTGGCGTTAATTCGATAGCTTTCGAGCTACGCGAGAAAATGCCACCGCCAGTCGAAATCAATGAGCTATCGTAGTCCTCCCACGAGGAGCGCGGTAGTTTGAACAGGCGCTCACGCTCGGCATAGCTCTTCTTCGCATCGGGTTCTGGGTCAATGAAAATGTGCATGTGGTTGAACGCCGCAACAAGGCGTGTGTGCTTCGATAGCAACATGCCATTGCCGAATACGTCGCCGGCCATGTCGCCGATACCTACTGCGGTGAATTCGGTGTTTTGGCAGTCAATGCCAATTTCGCGGAAGTGACGCTTGACCGACTCCCAGGCACCACGTGCGGTAATACCCATTTTCTTATGGTCATAGCCCACGGAACCGCCCGAAGCAAAGGCGTCACCCAACCAGAAATTGTAATCTTGTGAGATACCATTGGCGATATCAGAGAAAGTGGCAGTGCCTTTATCGGCGGCAACCACAAGGTAAGTGTCGTCTTCGTCGTGACGCACAACATCCACCGGCGGCACCACTTCGCCTTCAATGATGTTATCGGTAATATCCAACAACGCACGAATGAAGGTGCGATAACATTCTTTACCCTCTTCGAAAAACGCTTCGCGCTCTTCCGGTAGTTGTTTACAGAAAAAACCACCTTTGGCGCCGACCGGCACGATAACGGTGTTTTTAACTTGTTGCGCTTTAACCAAGCCCAAGACTTCGGTACGGAAGTCTTCGCGACGGTCTGACCAACGCAAACCACCACGCGCTACTTTACCGCCACGTAAGTGCACGCCTTCGACGCGCGGCGAGTAAACGAAAATTTCGTACTTCGGTAATGGCAATGGCATTTCCGGTACTTTTTCCGGCATAAATTTCACCGAAATGTACGGCTTGTCTTCACCGGCAGAATCTTTTTGGAAGAAGTTCGTGCGCAGTGCCGCCAAGATTAATTCAACATAACGGCGTATGATCCGATCGTCATCCAGGTTGGCAACGTTGTCGAGCTCGCTGGTAATACGTGTTTCCAACGCTTCGATTTTCTTATTGCGACTCTTCGTGCCTGGCTCGAACTTACTGAAGAAGAGCTTCACAATAAGGGTCGCGATAACAGGATACTTGCTAAAGGTGCTTTCAATATAACTCTGGCTGAACGTGGTGCCAATTTGGCGCATGTATTTAGCGAACATACGCAAGATGATCACTTGGCGACCGGTTAAACCAGCGCTTAGAACAAGACGGTTGAAACCGTCATCTTCATAGTGTCCTGACCATACTTTCGCAAATGCGTCTTGGAACAAGTCACGACTTGCTTCAAGGTCGAGCGTTGCGTTGCTATGCAGCATCTGGAAGTCGAGTACCCAGAAAATATCGCCGTTGGTCGCTTTGATTTGATACGGGCTTTCACCAATGATGCGCAAACCAAAGTTTTCTAACATGGGTAGTACATCGGACAAATGGATCGGCTCGTCTTTATGGAAGAGCTTCAAGCGAATACGTTTACTCTGCTCATTCTCTTCACGCGAGCGATAAAAGAGCATACCCAACTTATGGTCTTTATCGAGTGCCTCGAGCTGTTGAATGTCAGCAATGGCTACTGACGGCAAGACTTCTTCTTTGTACGCACGCGGGAAGGCATTGGCATACTTTTTATTTAACGCATTGGCTTTTGATTCGCCAAAGGTGCTGCGCAAAATACGCTCAAAATTATCTTCCCAAGTGCGGGCCGCTTCAACTAAATTCTGTTCGAGTTCTTTCACGTCGATGTCCTGTACATTCTCGCCAAGGCGCACGGTGTAGTGCGTGCGGGCGAGTGACGATTCCGAAAAGTAAGTGGTAAATTCAACATCGTACTTACTGTTAAGAGTAGTAGCTAAAATGCTTTGTGTTTTTTGGCGCAATAAAGTGTTGTAACGCTCTTTCGGCACATAAACCATGCAAGATGCAAAACGACCGAAAATATCGCGGCGCACAAATAAGCGGGTCATATCCCGTTCTTGCATCTGTAAGACACCCACGCCGACATCAAGTAAGTCGCTCTCGCTCGCTTGCACGACTTCATCACGCGGATAGGTTTCTAGAATATTCAGCAACGCTTTGGCAGCGTGTGAGTTTGCCGCAAAGCCAGAGGCATCCATCACGCGCTTGATTTTCTCACCGACTAACGGCACGTCACGCGCACTGTTGTTGTAGAAGCTGCTTGAATACAAACCAATAAAGCGATCTTCACCGATGACTTTGCCGTTTTTATCGAAGCGTTTCACCCCGATATAGTCGCTATAGGCTGGACGGTGTACGCGTGATTTCGAGTTAGTTTTGGTAACCAACAACAGTCGGTTGTCAAAGGTAAGTTCACGGGCAACTTCTGGGAGTGAAGATACCAAGCGTTCTTTATTGGTTGCAGATTTACGCATAAGGCCGAGACTTGAATCGGCCTGTTGGCGGATCACATAATCGCCTTCCACCGCTTTCAGATCGTAGCGGCGGTAGCCCATCAAGGTAAAGTTGTCTTTCGCTAACCACTTCAAGAATCGTTGCGCTTCTTTCAATTCTTTTGCGTCGCCTGGATAGTTAATTGAACTCAGTTCTTCAGCGACTTGCTCCATGCGCTCGCGCATGGCCTGCCAATCGGTTACAGAATAAGTAACATCATCCATGACCGAGGCGAGCTCGCGTTTCAGCTGGGCAATCGCATCTTTACTTGTCTGCCGATCGATTTCGATCAAGAAGACCGTGTCCACCTCGTTGTCGCCACGCGTGCCTGGCTTGAGTAATTTCGAGATGCGCTGTTCGCTATCACGCTCATGGCTCAGTGGTAGGTGCAACAGCAGATGCGAATTAATTCCCATGCGTGAGAGTGCCATGCGAATCGAGTCCACCATGAAAGGCATGTCGCTTTGGATAATCTCAATAATCGTATGAGCAGATTCCCAGCCATGGCGCGCGACTTCTGGGTTATAAACTTTAATCAGCGCTTTTTCGCCTGGACGGTAGTCATTGAAACTGTGCCACAGCCCCATAATGGCACCATAAAGATCACTATCATTGCGTTGCGCGAGTTCGTCAGATGCGACGTTGCGGAACATTCGAAGGGCAAAATCTTGGATGATATCAGCGCGGTCGGTCGCGCGTTGCTTAATGAGCGCGGCCACTTTCTGCAGAATTACGGGGGTCTGGCTGTCGCCAACGGAGTTCATGCTAAGTATCCTTGTAACCTATTGAGGTAGAACAATACTGTGAATGAGTTAGAACAATACTGTGATCTGTCACAGATTTTTCCGATAGCCTTTATTGTCGGACATTTAGCCGCGCTATTCAATGATAATAAACAGGAAAAATCAGTGTTCAGACCACGGTTTACGCGGCCTGAACATGAATATGACAGCTTTGTGCATGAATATTGAGGTTCGTCGACTTATTGAGCTAACGCACTCTCAACTTTTTCGGCAAGATCGCTCGCTAAGTTATCTATCCCCTGTAGCTCGATAAGGCAGTCTTTAAGCATTTGTTGCCGTTTGCTATCGAAACGTCGCCATTGTAAAAACGGCGTGATAAGACGTGATGCTACTTGTGGATTCAGGGTGTTCAATTGCTTAATTATTCCAAGCACGAATTGATAGCCCTGCCCGTCGGCACGGTGAAAACTAATGCTATTACGACAGAAGGTCGCAACCAAAGCGTAAACGCGATTAGGGTTACGTAAGGTGAACTTAGGGTGATCGAGCAGTTCTGTCACTCTTTCAACCGTTTCTGCATGCGGTGCGCTGGCCTGAGCTGCAAACCACTTATCCATAACTAACGGCGTTGCTTGCCATTGTGAGGCAAACTCTGCCAAAGCCCGCTGATAATCTGGCAACTGCAAGTGCACGGCAAACTCCAAAGCCGCCTGTTGCAGCGTCATACTTTGTCCTTGAGCTGCTTGCGTGAGGACCTTAGCCGCGTAATCTTCAGGTTTGGCTTTGGCTAAATAATATAAGCAACGATTTTGCATCGCCCGTGCCGCCATCGCCGCAGCACTTAAGTCATGCTCATCGGCCGACAGCCCGCTATAGATTTCAGCAAAGTCAGCGCTTAACGCTAGCGCAATTTGACCTCGTAGGTCTTCAACTGCAGTAGCAATGGCTGCTAACGGGACATTTTCGCTAAAATACTCGATGAGCTCTTCGGCGCTCGGTGGCGTGAAAATAAGCGCTTTCAAGGCATCATCTAACGGTGCATGCAGAACTTTTCTTAAACTATCAGCAAGCTGCGTTGGCAAGACAAGTTGGGTTTGCTCACGTACAGCCCCCAGCAACACATGCAGATACATCTGTTGTGCTGCTTCCCAGCGCGTGACTTCTTGTTCGGCGTGAGCTAACAAGGTCGTATAGACTTCTAAATCAACATCGCGTTCGAGTTTCACGGGAGCACTGAAATTTTCCAACCAGGCAATGACCGGCTTTTGCTCGATATTGGTAAGCTCGAGTGTTGCTGATGCTTCAGTACAAACCCACAGTTCACTGCCCGACTCGTGCCGTTGCAATTGTTCATGCTCGACGGTTAAACGCTCCCCCTGCGGCGAGTAAAGGCTTAGCAGCAGTGGGATAACAACGGGCTGCTTATCTTTTTGGCCGGCTGTGGCAGGTGTTTGCTGCTCAACCGTCAACTTGAGCACATGTTGTTCGGAATCGTAATCTTCACGAATACTGACGAGCGGAGTACCTGCTTGACTATACCACCTGCGGAACTGCGTCAGGTCGGTCGCATTTGCCGCTTCCATTGCTGCGACAAAATCTTCACAGGTTACCGCTTGGCCGTCATGGCGTTGACGATAAAGTTGCATCCCCTCTTGGAATCCGCCTTCACCTAACAAAGTATGCAGCATGCGAATGACCTCAGCACCTTTGTTATAAACCGTGACGGTGTAAAAGTTATTCATTTCGACAACTTTATCGGGCCGTATCGGGTGTGCCATTGGACTGGCATCTTCATTAAACTGATGACTCCGCATGACACGAATCGCATCGATGCGATGAACTGCCCGTGAACCAAGATCGGAACTAAATTCTTGATCACGGAAAACGGTGAGCCCCTCTTTCAAACTCAATTGAAACCAATCGCGGCAGGTAATTCGATTGCCGGTCCAATTGTGAAAGTACTCATGGCCGATAACGGATTCGACATGAATAAAGTCCCAGTCGGTTGCCGTAGCGTTGTCGGCTAAGACGTATTTTGAGTTAAAAATATTGAGGCCTTTATTTTCCATCGCCCCCATATTGAAAAAGTCGACGGCGACAATCATGTAGCGTTCGAGATCATATGCCAAACCGAAGCGCTCTTCGTCCCACTTCATCGCTTTTTTGAGCGACTGCATGGCGTAATCGGCGCGGTGCAGGTTTCCTTTATCAACAAAGAGCTCCAATAAGACCTCGCGACCTTCCATGGTCACGTAATGATCAGTCAAACGGTCGAAATCACCCGCAACCAAGGCAAACAGATAAGCCGGTTTGGGATGAGGATCATGCCAAGTTGCATAATGTTCACCGTTCTCGGTTTTACCTTTGCTCTGTAAATTCCCGTTACTCAATAAGTACGGATAAGCGTCTGCGTCTGCTCGCACGGTGGTCGTGAAAACAGCCAGTACATCCGGACGGTCAAGATAGTAGGTAATGCGGCGGAAGCCCTCTGCTTCGCACTGGGTACAATAAGCACCACCGGATTTATACAAACCTTCCAGAGCACTATTTTCGCTTGGGTTTACTTCGGTTTCGATGGTGAGTTCGAAATTGTCCGGTACTTGGGCAATACGAAGCTGGGTTGCACTGACTTCATAGTCAGTACTTGCCAAGGGTTGTCCGTCGATAGCGACGCGCTTTAATTGCAAATGCTCCCCATCTAATTCAAGCGCACCGGCACTAAGGCGTCGTACCTGCATCACGGCAACCACACGCGTGGCAGTGTCGTGCAAATGGAAATCGAGATGAATGCTATCGATAGTAAATACCGGAGTGCGATAATCACTCCGGTATTTAGCGGTTTTCTGAGTTGTTACTGCGGTCATAAAGCCCCTACTTCTTGATGACTTTAGTTGCTGTGTGCGGGTTCCGAAACAGTGCTGCGCTCGCGGCGCAAGATACGAATGCCGGTATAACCGTAGAACATCGCAATGAGCGGAGTGAGCCAGTTGAAGAATGCGAACGGCGCATATTCGAGTGGACTAATAGCTAAGGTACCCATCATAAAGGCACCACAGGTGTTCCACGGAATGAGCGCAGAGGTCAACGTACCACTATCCTCCAGGGTACGCGATAACACCCGAGCGTCGAGTCCACGTTGTTCATATTCCTCGCGGAACATACGCCCAGGGATAACAATGGCCATGTATTGGTCGGCGGTCAGCAAGTTCGCGCCGAAACAGGTGAACAATGTTGCAGTAATCAGGTTACCGGTTGACTTTGCAAAGCCAAGTACGCCAGAGATAAGGCGTTGCAGCAAGCCTATTTTTTCAACAACGGCACCAAACGCCATGGCGCTTAAGATGAGCCAAACGGTATTGAGCATGCTCGACATACCACCGCCACTGAGCAGTGAGTCCAGTTCTGTGTTGCCAGTCTCAACGGTGATACCATCCGTCAGCGCCATCCAAACCATTTTTAAGCTCGCCACAGCAGAATCTTCACCGGCGAGACGGGTAATAACATCGCCTTGGAATAAAACTGCCCAAAGACCACCGAGTAAGGCACCGAAGAACACGGTTGGCAAAGCAGGCTTGCGGGTGGCTGCTAACGCTAGTAGGACAACTAGCGGCACTAACATTTCCCAGCCAATGTTGTAGGCATTTGAGATTTCGAGTTGCATCCGCTCTAATTGCGCGACACTTGCATTCACATCCGTGTTCAAACCAAGAATAGCAAATAGAAGCAAGGCAATAAGATAAGCCGGACCTGCTGTGTAAAACATATAGCGGATATGCGCGAACAACTCAGTACCGGCCACGGCAGGTGCTAGGTTAGTCGTGTCAGAAAGTGGTGACATTTTGTCGCCAAAGTAGGCGCCAGAAACCACTGCGCCCGCGGTAATTGCCGGAGATAAGCCCATCCCCGTAGCAACGCCCATGAGCGCGACACCGATGGTGGCAGCGGTGGTCCATGAACTGCCTATAGCGAGGGCAATAATACCGCAAATAAGTGCGCTGGCGGCGTAAAACCAGCTCGGATTCAGAAGTTCCAAGCCAAAATAAATCATCGTTGGTACGGTACCTGACAGTAACCAAGTACCGATCAGTGAACCGACCGCGAGGATGATAAGTAACGCACCTAACGCAACTGATATCCCTTCTTTGATACCCTCTTCGATGTCTTCCCAGCGATAGTTATTTACAAAACCGATGATCACGGCAACGCCGCCCGCAACCCATAAGGCAATTTGGTTCGGGCCGTAAGACGAATCTTCGCCGAATAAGTAGACCGAGCTGGCTAGTGCAATGATCAACACTACCAACGGTAGCGCTGCCTGCAGCAGGCTCGGTTCTTTGAAGGCTGAATAAGATTGGTTTCGCATAGTTAGTTTCTCAAATTAAATCAGCAAATTAATTCCGTGAAATAGTTCGCGTCGAAGTGTCTTAGAACACGCCGATAAGTTGCAAAAAGATAATTACGATAACCACTGGCGCAAACCAGCGGACCATCCAGCGCCAAAGCTTGAAGACGACTGGGTGCGTATCGAGTTCGTCTTGGCTGGCGGGACGCGTCATAACCCAGCCACTGAAAATGGCGAGTAATAAGCCACCCAATGGCAACAGTAGTGAACCTGTTGCATAATCGATCACGTCAAACCATGACGCCAGCGTCTTGCCCGGAACACTCCAGTCCAACTGTGTCCAACTGGCTCCAGCAAAGGAGTAAATCGTGAGCTGGCCAAGCAACCAAAGCGTCAAAACGGCGGTGATAGTAGCACGCCAACGTCCCCAATCGAACTTTTCCTGCAAAAATGCGACCGCCGACTCAATCATTGCGATAGCTGAGGTAAAAGCGGCAATCACCAACATGACAAAGAATAGCGTCCCAACAAAAACGCCACCCGGCATGCTGCTAAAGGCGACTGGCAAGGTTTGGAAAATAAGTCCAGGCCCCGCTTCGGGGGTGAGTTGACTGCCGAACACAATAGGAAAAATCGCAAAGCCAGCCAGTAAGGCAACAACCGTATCCGCCATCGCTACCCAGAGCGTCGTCTGCACCACTGAAGTTTCGCGTGGCAGATAAGCGCCATACATAATAACAACACCGGAAGCCAAGCCGAGCGAGAAGAACGCATGCCCCAAGGCTAACAACACACCGTTTAAAGTTAAGTCGGCAAAATTAGGTGCAAACATGAAGCTTAGCGCGGCGGCAAAATCGCCAATCATTGCGGCATAAACAGCAATTGCAATGAGTAAGGCAACCATAATTGGCAACATCCAGCGTACGGTGCGCTCAAGGCCGTCCTTCAAGCCCTTGCCTACGACGAGAGCTACCCCGAGTAACACGGCAGCATGCCAGAACGTAAGCCGCTGCGGTGAGCTGACCAATTCCCCGAACATGCCTTTAATGGCAGCGACATCTTGCCCGACAAAATGACCACTCGCGGCTTCGTAAACATAGGCAGCGGCCCAACCGGCAATCACAGCATAGAAACTTAGGACTAAGAAGCCAGTTGCCATACCGACCCAACCGGTAATTTGCCATGCTGAACTACGACCTGACTCTTTCGCCACCTCGCGTGCGGCAATACCTGGACTATGGCGGCCTCGCCGGCCAATGATGATTTCCGCCATCATGATGGGGATGCCAATCGCTGCAATACAGAGCAAATAGACGAGGACAAAGGCGCCACCGCCATTCTCACCCGTGATATAAGGGAACTTCCAAATATTGCCGAGACCGACTGCCGCTGCAGTGGATGCCAAGATAAACGCCATGCGGCTTGACCAGCGGCTGGCAATAGCTTTTTGAACTGTCATAACCAAGTGTTCCGTAGATTATTATTATTGTTGCTTGGGTTTTTCTAACGTCATATAGGATGCCACAAAAAAGCCGCCATGGGCGGCTTTTTGGGCTAAGCGCTGCATTTTACTGCATGGCTATCTTCATGGAATCGATAAGCTCGAAACTCAGCACTAGGGTTTCGTTTAGGTACGGATCCGGTGCCTCATAGTCCTCTGGCACATCCTCAAGTTTTTCTACCGGCTCAAACCCTGCCCGCAATAAACGTTCATTCATGCGAGCTAAACGCTTCGCTTCGTCGGCTTTTTGCTCGGCTTCACGTTCTGCGAGCACGAGGCTAACCCAGGTTTTCGCTTTTTCGCGCTGGTATTCAGCAGCATCTTCCATAACGTAATTAAACTCAGGATTAGCCGCAATATTTTGCTGACTTAGCTGGCGTAACTGTTGCAGTTTCTCTTCGGCAAGAAGGTTAACCGTTTCATAAGTCGCCGTGTCTAACTTGTCCCAAGGCAAGGCATTTTCCAAACTGCTCTCACCAAACTCTTCAACATCAGTTACCGTTGGGAAAGTGATATCTGGTGCAACACCTTTTAACTGCGTGCTACCGCCATTGATGCGATAAAATTTGGCAATGGTGTACTGGACGCTACCTAAAGGTTCGTCGAAGAAGTCAAAACGACGTTGTAAGCCGCGATGTTGCTGTACAGTACCTTTACCATAGGTGTTTTCACCCACGATCAGCGCCCGCTCATAGTCTTGCATCGCGGCAGCAAAAATCTCTGATGCCGATGCGCTGTAGCGGTCAATCATGACCACTAACGGCCCGTTATAGTAGGTCATGTCGTCACGGTCACCGTTAACTTCACGGCGGCCACTGCCGTCTGCTACTTGGACAACCGGGCCAGAATCAATAAACAATCCGGTGAGGCGAATCGCTTCTTGCAGGCTACCGCCACCATTAGTCCGTAGATCCATAATAACGCCTTCGGCGCCGGCCTCTTCGGATTCAGCGATCAGTCGTTTCACGTCCTCGCTGACATTATGGTAGAAGCTAGGGACTGTAATCACCCCCAAGGTGCGGCCTTTATAAGGCCCCTCTTCCATGGTTTTGATGTCGACTTTCGCCGCACGGTCTTCGAGTTTAACTTCATCACGAACAATCTTAACCACTTTCGGTGTGGCGCTTGCAGATTGGTCCGCTTTCAATACCTGAAGTTGCACGGTCGAGCCTTTGGGCCCCTTGATAAGCTCAACCACTTCGTCGAGTCGCCAGCCGATAATATCAACGAATTCAGCATCTTCTTCGTCACCCTGTGCGACGCCGACAACGCGGTCATCCGGAGCAATATTGCCGTTTTTATCTGCTGGACCGCCAGGGACTAAGCTGCGGATTACGGTGTAATCATAGTCTGACTGCAAGACGGCGCCGATGCCCTCCAACGAGAGGTTCATATTCTGCTCGAAGCGTTCAGAGTTGGCCGGCGAAAGGTAACTGGTGTGCGCTTCAACGCTACGCGCAAACGCATTCATGACGGTCTGGAACACGTCCTCGCTATTGGTTTGCGTGAGGCGTTTCAGCGCATTGTTGTAACGTTTTTCAAGTGTTTCAACGACATCAGGCCACTCTTTACCCGTCATGGTAAGGTTTAGCGCATCGTATTTCACCCGCTGCCGCCACAGTTCATCAAGTTCAGCTTTAGAACTGGCCCAGTCAGCGTCTTCGCGGTCATAATGATAACGGTCATCAGCAACCGTAAAATCAAAAGGTTGCTCTTTATCGAGTAGGCTTAATGCATATTCGTAGCGTTGATAGTTACGCTGAAGCGCCTTATCAAAAAGCGCATAAGCTGGGCTCAACTTGCCCGAGTGAATCATGTCATCAAACAAGTGCTTGTACTCAGCTGCTTGTTCAACATCTTCACGCAACAAGATCATCTTGTTGTAGTCAAGCATTTCCAAATAGCGATCAAGAATGCGCTCTGACAGTTCGTTGTCGAGTTCCATATTTTTGAAATGGTAGCGCGTAAAGTAAGTTGTTACGCGTTGACTCACGACACTGTGCTGATCTTCCTGTTTAAGCTCTGGCAGTTCATCTATTTCGTGCGCCGGTGGTACCGCGATAGCAGTCCCAGTCAAGCTTAAACCGAGGGTGATTGAAAGGGCTAACTTCTTGAGCGCTAATTGTGCCATATGACTACTCCTGCTGTGCAACAAAGATGGCGTCCGTTGCAACTTTGACCGTCAAACCATTGTGAAGTTGCACCACCACATCATTTCGGTCGCGCTCGATAATCTCACCTGCAACAGGTTGTTTGCCAGCTTTCACCTGAACCTTTTGCCCCACTTTGAGATCATCGCTTTGCGCTGCTTGTAACTTAGGCTGTGGTGCCTGTTTAGGTTTACGTTTGCTGGTGACTTTTGGTTTAGACGTGAGCTTTTGTTTCGGAGCTTTGTTGCGCTTGGGTGCTGTCGCACGTTGCTCGGCTTGAGCTTTTTTCTTACGTTCAGCCGCCGCAGCCTGTGATTCGGCAAGCGCTTCTGCTGCGTGCGTCTGGTGTTCTTCTTCAACGGGCCCAACAGCTTTACCATCAAGATCAATGCGTTCGCCACCCGCTTTCATCGCACGTAGATAGCGCCATGAATTGGTGTAATGTCGTAACGCAGTGCGTAGACGTGTTTTACTTACACTCTCATCATCTTCTAAGCGTTGCGCAAGTTCCTCGAAAATACCAATTTTTAACGGTTTTGCGTCGCCTTCAAGCGAAAAGCAGGCCGGGAATTTGGCTGCAAGATACGCTAGAACTTCTTTATTATTCGTTAATTTCTTTACTTCAGTCATCATCATCGCTTTCCTGCTGACGGGCGTCAGCTAATTGCTCCGTTATGTACGCTTGCATTTCATCGCTGTCGAGGCCTAAGAGGTCAGGGTTTTCGATCCAATCAAATAGGGTACGGCGTACTACTTCTTCTAACTTGTCGAGGGTATCACTTTCTTCGCTGTATGCGTGAATATAATGCAACATCTCGTTCATTTGATCGACGGCTTCATCGGCGTCGTCTTCGAAAAAAGCCATATCGCTATGACTTACAAGATAAGCATAAATATCGAAATCACTGTACATCAGAAAGCGACGCCCAATTTAAGGTTTCTATAAATCGTCCCAGCTCGGTTAACCCCGCAGCGTCCTCTTCGGTGAAGCGGCCAACGTTCGGGCTATCGAGATCAAACACGCCAACGACCTTGTCGTTAACGATAAGTGGCACCACTACCTCGGAGTTTGATGCGCTATCGCACGCGATATGTCCGGGAAATGCGTGAACATCATGCACACGCTGTGTTTCACGGCTACTCGCCGCAGCGCCACAAACGCCTTTACCAAAGTCTATACGTAAACATGCGACTTTGCCTTGAAAGGGACCCAAAACAAGTGTTTCAGGGGCGCGGGTAAGATAAAACCCAACCCAGTTGACGTTTTCGAGCGTGTCGAAAACCAAAGCTGATAGATTACTTAGGTTGGCGATAAGGTCTTCTTCGCCAGCAGTAATTGCCTGCGCTTGCGCAAGCAGTAGAGAATAGTCGGTACGACTCATGATTTAAGACTCTTCATTATGCAGTGGAAACGATGCAATGGTTTCTTCGTTTGGCTTTAAAGACGCTTTCATTTCACGCTTACTGCGTGTCACGAGTAAGCCGTCCGCACCTACACGGAATGGTTCGTCCGATGGGCAATATTTGGCTTGATAGGCCATTACCAATTGAATGGTATTTTCTTTCTGTGCTTCAGTAAGTGCTACACCGTCAGGCCAACGTCCTGTTTCCACTGCGGTGACAAGACGCGCAAAAGTTTCTGGTGTAATACTGGCCAGCAGATCTTCAAACTGCATTAACGCTCTCGCTTGTTCATTAATAGGCGGACACGATTCACTAAGAACCACAACAAACCGAGGAACAGCAAGCTATAGCTGATTTTTGCGTACCAAGAATCTTCATGCGGTTGTTCGAGAAAGATATAGGCAAACGCAGCAATAGCAATTAACAAAGCCAGCATCGATTGGCTCAATAGCTTTTCCTTTTTCCGCTGCTGTGCGCGTTCTTTTTCGCGACTCAGTTCTTCTTTGCTGCGGCCAGCGAGAACATAATCGCAATGCGAACATTGTTTGGCTTTATCGGAAGTGCGTTTGTTACAGGAGGGGCAACGAATCAGCGCCATCAGGTCCTCTCTCTTTTTACATCAGACTAAGCAATATAAGGGTTTCAGCGTCAAATTCAAGCGTTCCGACGGCGGATGGCAAAAAAAGAGCCCGCAAATTGCGGGCTCCTAGATAAGTTGCTGATTTTGACTCTTCAGCGTTTATTCTTGTTCTTTCTTTTTCGCTTGTTCAGCATCAAAATCTTGCCAGTATGCCTTCACAGTGTCCTTCATCTCGCGGCGTAATAACATAATCCCCAGCAAGTTGGGTAAGGTCATTAAGACTATCGCCACATAGGACAAGGTCCACACCAGCGTGGTGTCAGCAAACGAAGCTACGAAGAAACCGGCCACATAGATGATGCGATACGGCATCACGCCTTTTTGGCCGAACAAGTAAACGACTGCTCGGTCACCATAATACGACCAAGCGATGGCGGTCGAGAATGCGAAGAGCATTAAGCTTATCGGTACGATGTACTCCCCTGCACTGCCAAGGAAACCATTGCTAAAGGCAATTGAGGTAAGCGCTGCGGAATGTACCAGACTCTCGCCAACAATCACGATGTCTTCTTTCATCAAGCGCCCATTATCGATCCGCAGCGTACCCGTGTACGGATCCTCACCAGCAACGATAAAGCGTACATTTTCCGCAACCGAACGTGCGTGCAATAGCGTGTAACCGTTTGATACTGCTGCGCCGTCCCGGACTTGAATCGTACCAGTAAACTTCTCGATGGTATTCTCATCGGTGCCGTTGAGGTAGTGATAGAGGGCCGTACGGTCAGCGTCAACGCTATCGTTGTAATTACCCGCTACGATCTCTAAGTCGGTACGCGAGAAGGTGTTTTCATGCTTCTGATTCCATACACCTGAAGACAAGATAACCAAACCGGTAAGTGTACAAACGATGATGGTGTCAATGAAGGGTTCAAGAATGGAAACCAAACCTTCAGAAACTGGCTCGTCAGCACGTGCAGACGCGTGCGCGATCGGTGCCGAACCTTGACCTGCTTCATTCGAAAATAGACCACGGTTAACGCCGCGGTTGAAGGCGTAGGCAAACGTCGCACCCAAGAAACCGCCGGTGGCTGCTGAGCCCGTAAAGGCATCGGTAAAGATGGCAGCGAACGATGGGCCAATTTGGTCAACGTTATAGAAAATAACGCTCAATGCACCGATGACATACAACACACCCATAATCGGGACGATTTTCGAAGTAACGGCAGCAATACGTTTGATGCCACCGATAATGACCATGGCAAGAAGAATAGCTAAAACACCACCGGTAAGCATTGGGTCAAAGCCAAAGCTCATTTCCATACTTTGCGCGATGTTGTTAATTTGCGGCATGTTACCGGTACCGAAGGAACTGATAATGGTTGCGATCGCAAAGATCACTGCCAGCCATTTCATGTTTAAGCGTCGGTCCATATAGTACATCGGGCCGCCAGCCATCGTGCCGTCTTCGGTTTTTACGCGGTACTTGTGCGAAAGTGTGACCTCAACAAACTTAGTGGTCATACCCAAGAATGCAGTCACCCACATCCAAAACAGTGCAGCAGGACCCCCTAAAAAGATAGCTAACGCTACACCACCGATATTACCAGTACCTACGGTTCCCGAAAGAGCCGTAGAGAGGGCTTGGAAGTGACTGGTGTCGCCTTGTGCGCCCTTTTTGTCAAATTTACCCGTGACAACTTTCCAAGCGTGTCCAAAGAAGCGGATCTGTGGAAAACCGAGGTAGAGAGTAAAGAAAATACCTACACCCAAAAGGATGTAGGGAAAGTAAGCTGCCGAGCCAAGATAGCTATCGAGCAGCAAGAGAAAGTTGTTAATCGCTTCCAAGGTGTCCCCCTTGCGAATTGTTATCGTTATTTATTGTGATTATGGTTATTTAAAACTAACTTGCGCGCATTAATCGCGCAAGTTATTTGCTACCGCATAAACCGCACTTAGAACATCTGCTCCTAATTGAGCGCTGCGATTCGCCGACCAGCCAAAATCTTCGTCCGGCAAGTTGGCATTATCTTTAAATGGCATTTCTAAGGTAAAGGCCAAACAGTCGAAACGCTCAGAAACTGCGTTGCTTGCTACGGTGAGGTTGGCTTCGCCTGGCTTATCAACTTCATAGCCAAATTCAGTTTGGAACTCTGGCGTAATCGCTAACAAGGTATCTTTGAATTGCTGTGCTAGTTTGTCATGGCGCTCGTTATAGCAAGGCACGCCTTCACAACCGGCGAGGAAGTTATACGGTAAGTTCTCGTCGCCATGGATATCCAAGTAAAGGTCAACACCCGTCTCATCCATCGCCTTAAGTACGTAGTAAACTTCCGGACTCTTCTCTAAGGTCGGCTCAGCCCATTCGCGGTTAAGGTTGGTGCCCACCGCATTGGTACGCAGGTGACCGCGTACGCTGCCATCTGGGTTCATGTTCGGAACAACATAAAACACGTTATTTTGTAGTAGCTTGCGCGCTGCCCCGTCTTCGTCATCGAGTAAGCGTCCCAACATGCCCTCGATAAACCACTCAGCCATACTTTCACCAGGGTGTTGGCGTGCAGTTACCCAAATCTTGCGTTTGCTGTCGTCCGGTTCACCGATGACCAAAAGGTTCATGTCGCGACCGTCAAGTGTTGGACCTAGAAAGACATGTTCCACTAAGCTTGACTGTTGCGCCCACTGGATCAAATCCTGATGACGTTCATACGAATAAGGAACGAAGTAAGCAAAGTAAACACTTTCTTGTTCTGGTGTATAGGCAATGGTTAATGTCTTGCCATCGAACTGAGTGGGTACACGAAACCAAGTTTCACGGTCATAAGAGGCAAGCGCTGAATACTCTTTCCAACCGTCAGGATAAGCTGATTCGCCTGCGTTTGTGATACGCATCACATGTTCGGTTCCCACTTCGCCGTAGAGTTTAAAGTGGAACCATTGGTAAAAATCAGATTGGTTGTCACGGCGAATTTGCAATTCAATATCAGTTGCGTCTTCAGCACGAATGACGTCAATGTTGCCGCTATCAAAATTAGCTGTAATGAACATTGTGTTTCCCTATTTTTTTCGAGTTGGCAAAACAAAAGCGCCGGTTGGCGCTTTTGTTATTGTCTTAGATTACTTCGGTAGATTCATAAGTTGCTGACCCGCCATTTGTTCGGCGACACGAATGACCTGGCAGCTATAGCCAAATTCGTTGTCATACCAAACGTACAGCACGGCACGATCACCATCAACGATGGTGGCTTGCGAATCAACAACACCGGCGTAACGCGAGCCAACTAAATCGGTTGAAACGATTTCAGTTGAGGCAGTGTAGTCGATTTGCGCTTGCAGGTCTGAGTGCAAGGCTTGGTCACGCAAGAAGGCATTGAGCTCATCTTTGCTGGTTTCTTGCCCAAGATTGAGGTTCATGATCGCCATTGAAACATTCGGCGTAGGTACGCGAATGGCGTTACCGGTCAATTTACCAGCTAACTCAGGGAGTGCTTTAGCGACAGCTTTGGCTGCTCCGGTTGAGGTTAGAACCATGTTCAAAGGTGCAGAACGACCACGACGCTCAGCTTTGTGGTAGTTATCGATCAAGTTTTGGTCATTGGTGTATGAATGCACCGTTTCAACATGGCCATTACGGATCGTGTAATGATCGTGAACAGCTTTGAGTACCGGCGTAATCGCGTTGGTAGTACAGCTTGCTGCGCTGACAATAAGGTCTTCTGGTTGCACCATGTCGTGGTTGACACCGTAAACGATGTTTTTGATGTCACCTTTTGAAGGTGCGGTCAAAAGAACTTTTTTGACGCCTTTTGACTTCAGGTGCAGTCCTAAGCCTGCTTCATCCTTCCAAATACCGGTGTTATCGATAACGATTGCATTGTCGATACCGTATTGGGTGTAATCGACTTGATCTGGGCCATCAGAATAAATCACTTTGATGCTGGTACCGTTGGCGCGAATCGCACAGTTTTCATGGTCAACGGTGATAGAACCGTTAAATGGACCATGCACTGAGTCACGACGCAACAGACTTGCACGTTTTTCAAGATCACCGTCACGTCCACCACGCACTACGATAGCGCGCAAACGCATTTTGTTGTTGCTGCCGTTACGCTCAATCAACAAGCGTGCAAGCAAGCGACCAATACGACCGAAACCATAGAGAACTACGTCTTGTGCAGGGATCTCGTCGGCTTTGTCCACGATATCGGCAAGTTCAGTATGCAAATAGTCTTCAACCGAAGCACCCTTACCCGCATCTTTATGCAAGTAATTGAAAGCTAGTTTGCCAAGGTCGACGCGCGCTGGCGCCAGACGCATTTTGCTAAGGGCTTCGATAAATGGGAAGCTTTCACGTAGGCGTAATTTGATACCTTCATGACGACGGATCAAACGGTGTGCTTTGATAATGTTGATAGTGTCAACATTTAACAGAGAACGGCCATAGACCAAAATTTCCACGCCGTAGTTACGATACAAACGGCCAATTAGTGGTTGCATCATTTCGGCGTATTCCTGGCGCTCCTGCCAGCTTTGTAAGGTCATATCCTGCTGTTGGTCACTCATGCGATTACCCTTGCGTTACGGTGAAAAAGAAACGAAACAGAAAAAAGTGCGCGCTATTGTACTTAAAACCACCCTTAAGTGCCAGAAGGTCTGTTTCCGTTTGCTGCCCATGCTATAATTCCGAGCCGAATGAACAACAAGAACTTTCGCCATTACGCAAATGTCTGCAGCAAGGAGTCTTACATGTTACGCCGTACCAAAATTGTGACCACACTTGGGCCCGCAACCGATAACCGCAGTACCTTAGAAGCGCTTATCAAGGCCGGTGCTAACGTGGTTCGACTGAATTTTTCCCACGGTACTGCAGATGATCACAAGCAGCGCGCGCAAATGGTGCGTGACATTTGTGCTGAGGTTGGTACCCACGTTGCGATTCTTGGCGACTTACAAGGCCCTAAAATACGTATCGCTAAGTTTGTCCACGATGCGGTGACGCTCGATGAAGGCGATACCTTTGTGCTTGATGGCGACTTGGCGCGAGACGCAGGCACTGGCCAAGCGGTCGGTATTGATTATAAAGAGTTACCCCAAGACGTAGAGCCCGGCGACATTCTATTGTTAGATGATGGCCGTTTACGTTTGCGAGTGGATAAAGTCGAGGGTGCAAAAGTCATCACCACGGTTTTGGTTGGTGGCAAGCTTTCTAACAATAAAGGCATCAACCGCTTAGGTGGTGGTCTTTCTGCTGCGGCGCTTACCGAGAAAGATCTTGAGGATATTAAGTTAGCCGCAGAGATTGGCGTTGATTACCTTGCAGTATCATTCCCGCGATCAGGCGCTGACATGAACGAAGCCCGCCGTCTATTGCGAGCAGCAAATGGTACCGGCATGCTTTGCGCCAAAATTGAACGCGCTGAAGCGGTCGCCAACGATGCTGCGCTCGACGATATTATTCGCGCCTCCGAGGCGGTGATGGTCGCGCGTGGTGACTTGGGTGTGGAAATTGGTGATGCGCAGTTGGTCGGTAAACAGAAACGTATTATCGAACGCGCTCGCCAACTCAATAAGGTGGTGATCACGGCAACGCAAATGATGGAGTCGATGATTGAAAACTCCATGCCTACCCGCGCCGAGGTTATGGACGTTGCCAATGCGGTGCTTGATGGCACCGACGCAGTGATGCTCTCGGCCGAGACAGCTGCAGGCAAACACCCTATCGCGACGGTGAAAGCCATGGCAGAGATTTGTCTAGGCGCTGAGGAGCATCCTTCGGCTCGACTCGACCGCAAAGACTTGGAAGAAACCTTTACCAATACCCAAGAAGCGACCGCAATTACGGCAATGTATGCGGCCACCCACTTGGCTGGCGTAAAAGCTATTATTGCCTTAACGGAATCCGGCTCAACCGCCAAATTGATGTCGCGGATCCACACCATACTGCCTATTTTCTCGCTTTCGCGTCATACCGCGAGCCGTAATCGTTGTGCACTCTACCGAGGTGTCTACCCGATTGCGTTTGATTCCACCCAAAGCAAGCCGGAAAATTTAGTGCAAGACGCCATCGCCGAAGTTAAAGCACTCGGTCACGTGGTGGCTGGAGACATTGTGGTTTTGACCTACGGTGATGTAATGGAAACCGTTGGCTCCACCAATACTTGTAAAATCATCGAAGTGAAATAGGTTAATCCGCAGGAACCGCGTAGGCGTCAATCAGATCGGTTAACGTCGCGCGGTACTCACGCAGCGTATTCTTCAGGTGTTGCTCTTGTTGCGGGCTGAGACTTTGGTAAATAACCAACATCACCGCGACAGCGAGTTCCCTATTTGCTTGGCTTTGCGCTTGCAACTCCGCTGAGCGAAATTGCTCAGGATTAGTGAACAAAGCGTCAATTTGCGTGGCAAAATCGGCTGCTTCCGGCTCAGCTAAAACTTCCGCGAAACGCGCAAGCCAAACCTCCTGATATTCCAGCCATAACGCATCGCTATCATCTCGTTCTTGCAGCCAGCGGCGAATCATGCGGCGCTGTTCTTGATGTACCCTGCCAAGCCAATCATTCGCCCGTTCAATTGCGCGATCGAAACTTCGCTCAAACCGCTCTTCGGCACTCATTGCGCGCGCTTCTTCGCGTTCTTCATCCAGCCGTTCGCGCAAATTCGCGATAAGCTGAGTGCGTTGCTGTAAGGAAAGCCGCGGCAAGTACTCTTTTGCATAAGGCGTTACCTGCAGACGAATATCTTGCCACAAGCCGTATAGGTTATCGGTGTAATCAAATAGCCGTTGTGCGTCAATCGCACCATGATCTAAATCGTCTAAAAGCTGATCAAGAAGGTCACGGTAGCGCGGGAGTTCCGAGCGCGCGTGCCACATATGGAGTTCATCGATCGAGGCATCGACATCGGTTTCGAGTTGGCCGGAAATATCGACATATTTGCCAAGTTGCCACTCGAGATAAGTATCGGCAAAACGGTAACCAAATTGTGTAGAGCAGCCCGTTAACAGAGCGCTTAGGGTGAGCACAATAATGATGAAGCGTTGTTGAGTCGTCACTATTTTGTGCTCCTTTTGGGGGTTAGGTACTTAAAATAAGCTTTTTGATCCGTTCTTTGTAACTGCGACTGACTTTAAGTTCTTTACCATTCTTTAAGACGATATGATATTCACCGTTTTGGCGGCTACATAACTTTTCAATCTGGTCTAAGTTAACAATTGCTGAGCGGTGGATGCGCTGAAACCGATTCGGGTTCAACTCTTCTTCCAACTCTTTCATGGTACGGCGCAAAATATGCGTTTCATTCGCCGCATGAATACACATGTAATCACCCGCCGCATCGACCCATTCGATCGAGTTAATGGCGACCCGAGTTATTTCACCACTTTCTTTTATCGCAATATGCTCAGGGTACCGCGAGGCGCCGACCGTTTCATTTTCAGCCAACTTGCGCAGTATGGCTTCACAGTCTTCACCCGTGGCATCCGCAAGTAAATTTAACATACGCTCTTGTTGCGCATTTCGTTCACGTTGCACAAGATTCTTACTGACTCGGTCTAATGCGAGGGCTAGACGTTCGTGATCAACCGGCTTGAGCAAATAATCGATGGCGCGAACTTCAAAAGCTTTAATCGCATATTGGTCATAAGCGGTCACGAAAACGACGATGGGCAGCGTAATGCCCTTCGCTTTCACTTCGCGCAACAACTCAAAGCCATTCATGCCCGGCATTTGGATGTCTAAGAAAATCAGATCAGGCTGCAGTTCGACAATCTTTTCCAGCGCTTGTCGAGCACTTTGGCATTCATCCAATAGTTCAACCTGCGGAAAATCTTGCAAACGCACGATAAGACCGCGACGAGCAAGTGACTCATCATCAACAACTAAAGTGCGAATTTTGCTTGTCATGAAACCTCAACCTGTTCGAAGGGGATGCGTATTTCGACACGCATGCCTGAAGGACCATTAGAGGATAATGTAAATGAGTAGCTCTTTCCATACAAGGCCTGTAAACGATCGCGTGTATTCGCAAGGCCGACGCCGCCACTGCGAATAAGGTCTTGTGAAGGTTTTTCGATACCTGGGCCATTGTCCGCAACCACGACGACGAGCTCGTCAGCCAGCCGCTCTGCCTGAATACTAATTTCACCGCCCTCTTCGAGTTTGGCAATAGCATATTTTATTGAGTTCTCAATTAACGGCTGCAAGATCAAACTTGGGACTAATGCGTGTTGCGCTTCATCACTAATGTTGATGTCGACATTAAGGCGTTCGTCGAAACGAACCTTTTCGATATCAAGGTAGAGCATCAAGGCTTCAATTTCGCGTGCTAAAGGTATTTTCTTAATCGGCTCGTTATCAAGTGAGAAGCGCAAGAACGAGCTCAATTTACTCATCATTTTGTTAGCTAAGTCATTCTCTTTAATCAGAATAAGCGTTGAAATAGCATTCAAGGTATTAAACAAAAAGTGAGGGTTTAATTGATAACGCAGCATTTTTAACTGTGCTTGGTGAGCCATCGAAGTAGCCATCAATGCCTTTTGCTTTTCGTCTTGCAGCATTTGGTAATATTTAATACCGAAATAAAGACCGCTCCAGCTCAACATAATGTAGAACTTGGCTAGGGTATTTTTGAAATAGAACCAATTGTTTTCGGGGCGAAAGCCAAATTTATATATTTCCCAATAGGTCGCGTTATCGATAACTGCCCAAATACTCGCTGAAAAATAGGCGGCGGCAAGCACAATAAGGACCAATAGCCACGGTGGGCTATCCCAAATCCGACGATACAGATAGCGCAAAGGTACCGTCAACAAAAAGCCAGCATAGGCGCCTAGTAAGATAATAAGAATGTAGACATCACGCATCTCGTGCATCAATGAACCGATGTATTGCACGAGCGCATAGCCCAACCATCCAGCTGCTTGCAGCACCCAGAAAAATCGGTTGCGATCGTCTAATAATGCTTTCCAACGTCCTATGACCGGCATTTCTCACCTGATTTAACGACTTAGTGACATCGATTATACCCTTTCATGGTCTTGCTGTCGGTCCATTTATCGCATGCAAAATACTACATAGCGAAATCGCCGCATGCTAACATGACGGCATTGACTCGCTGGAATTTTCAACGACAAGGTTGCAACGATGCATTTTCATATTTCTCCCCTCGATCCACATGGCCATCAATTTGCGGTGCGTTTAGAGCTTGACGTCAGCAACGCTACACATATTGACCTGAAACTCCCCGCGTGGATTCCTGGAAGCTATATGATCCGTGATTTCGCGCGTAATATTCTTGATTTGCGTGCCGAAGCTAACGGCAAGGTACTTGATATTACGGCACGCGATAAACAGACGTGGCGAATTGAGTGCCCTGAAGCACAAGAAATAACCGTGCACTATCAAGTCTATGCGTTCGATTTATCGGTGCGTAGTGCCTATCTCGACCAGCTCTGGGGCTTTTTCAATAACAGCAGCTTGTGTCTCGCTGTCGCGGGGCGAACCAACGAGGCCATCGAGTTAACACTCGAACTGCATGACAGCTGTCAGCATTGGCGTGTCGCAACAGGCATGCCGCGCGTGTCAGGTGAAAGCTTCGGTGCCGGTAGGTTCCGAGCGCAGAGCTATGAAGAGTTGATTGACTACCCTTTCCTCTTGGGCGATCTCGGTATTCATGAGTTCATCGCCGGCGGTATCAAACACTCCTTTGTCACCGCTGGGCGAAACTTTGCCGATGTTGAGCGTATCTGTGGCGACCTCGCGCGTATCTGTGAACAACAGATCTCCATGTTTGAAAAGCAAGTGCCATTTAAAGAGTATTTGTTTCTAACTATGGTGGTGGGTAAAGGTTTTGGCGGCCTTGAACATCGAAATTCAACAGCACTGATGTGTTCTCGTAAAGATCTCGTGAGTCCAGGTACACGCACTGCCATTGATAGCGACTACCGCACGTTTTTAAGCCTGTGTAGTCACGAGTATTTTCACAGTTGGAACATTAAAACCCTGAAGCCAAAGGATTTCATACCTTACGAGCTCGACGCGGAGCAATACACGCGGCAGTTGTGGTTTTATGAAGGCATCACCTCCTATTTTGATGATTTCATCCTACACGAAGCTGGGTTAATTGATGCCCCGACCTACTTGAGCTTGCTGGGCGATACCCTAGCTCGCGTGCATCGTGGCGTCGGCGTTGACCGTCATACGGTTGGTGATTCAAGTTTGCAGGCGTGGAACCGTTTTTATAAACAAGACGAGAATGCGCCGAATGCGATTGTCAGCTATTACGCCAAAGGCGCCTTAATAGCACTCTGTCTCGATTTGCTGATTCGCTCTGAAAGCCACGGTGATCTCACCCTCGGTCAAAGTATGGCGAAGTTTTGGCGGCGCTATGGTGCCGAACAAATTGGCACGTCGGATAATTCTTTCGCTGAGTTTATGCAAGAAGAGTTCGGTCTTCACCTCCACGCATTCATCGACCGTGCGGTAAATACCACTGAACCGTTACCGGTAATTGAGCTGCTGGAGCAATTTGGCGTCAATGCAGAACGCAAAGCGGCGCAGGATGACAATGGTTTTGGCGGTCGCCCAGCGGCAGCGCCGTTGCCGGTAGCGTTGGGAGCTAAATTTAAGGCCTCCAGCCAAGGCTTGGAGTTGCAAGTTGTGTTTGCCGATGAAGCCGCACAGATGGCAGGGTTGAGCGCCCAAGACCGCGTCATTGCAATTGACCGATTGCAAGTCACTGACAGCAACATGCGCGAAATTTTTGAGCGTTATCAACCTGGAGATGTGGTGCAAGTACATGCGTTTCGCCGCGATGAGCTTTTACAGATGGAGCTTATCTGGCAGGAACCTAAGCGCAATAACTATCTTCTCAAGGTTGTTGAACCAATGCAGGCAAAACGGTGGCTGCGGCTCTAAACGTAAATTTAGAAGATCGGTTGGTCGAAGTGCTCTAATACTAGCGCCGGATCGAGCCGAACATTACCCCAGTTCACTCGCCAGTCGAGATGTGGACCTGTCGCACGACCGGTGGCGCCAATTGCACCAATGACCTCGCCTTGTTTCAATTGCTGGCCGACTTCGACATCGACCGCACTTAAATGGATGTATGTGGTTGTCACCCCCAAGCCGTGATTGACGATGATGGTGCCGCCCGAATAGAACAAATCAGGATCGGCAAAAACAACTTCTCCCGGCCAAACAACTTTCACCGGAGTCCCCTTTGGCGCTGCGACATCCAAGCCAAAGTGCGGATTGCGCGGCTCACCATTAAAGATGCGTTGGCTACCATAAACACCACTAATGCGGCCTTTCGCTGGAGCTACCACAGGTGTTAAAAAATGCAGATCGTCGGTTTGTGTCTGGCGTGCTTGCCAAACCGCAGCCGCCTCTTTCCGTGCGCGCGCAACCTGCTCAGGATCTGGCGTGACGGTGCGTTGCGGAACGCCCTCAACCCGATCGATTTTGTATTCGCGCGGTGCGAGTTCTATCAACTGCTCATGCTGCGTCCCATCAGCCAGTTGAATGGTTAACTTCTGCACACCTTGAGCGTCACGTTCGAAGCCAAAAACCACAACGCCTTCTGGCGAAACCTTAAGGGTTTGCTCGTTAAGTTTCACTTGGTTCGACGGTGCAGTTTTACCAATAAGCAAACCACCCGCGGTTTTTGCTCCATGCAGCTCAATGATGGTGTCTGTCACGGCGGTGGCGCTCGCCATATTAAGCGCGAAACCCAACAGCAGTGCTGTTTTAATGACTTTACGCATAACCTATCGCCCCTTTACCGACACCTTCGTAAGCCATGACTTTCACACGACCTGCAGCCTGCTCTTCGCGGGCAATCGTTTGTGCTAGATAATCAGCGATGCATTCAACCGTCGAATCGCTCGCAATAAGATCATTTTCGCTGTGCGGTACCGCCAACTCAAACAGTCCCTGATCGGCAATGTAACGATAGCTTTGGTGGCTCGCATCATTAATTGCTAGCGCAGCATCTGAACGGCTCAAGTCTTCGACGCTGCAAGTATCTTCCTGCGAGCCTAAGTAGATGTCTTGCCAGCGTTTGGCCCAGCGTTGTTCAACCTGCGTTGCCCGCTCGCTATCAATAAACACTTGCAACTGCGAGCGATGGCCATGCGCAATGCGCTGACAATTACCGTCATGCTTTTTTAAACCGTGCGTGTAGTGGTAGTACGCGCCTGGGATCGCCTCTTCGCGCAGAATAACTTCAAGCCCCGCTACGTTGCCGGGCAATTCGCGTTTTATTACTGCACGCAGGTAGGCATTGACACTTTCCATCGAAACGCTTTCGGCATCGATAAAGGCAAACGCATCGGCTGGACAGAAAAGATGGATCGAGCGACCTTCTGGACGTAAAAAGTCTACCCAGTAGCTGCTGTCATCGTCGGTGTGGGTAACACGCGTATAGGCATGGTCGGCTGGGACTGCTAACTTATGATCAACGGCATCATCAATAATACGCTTAATTTGCTTTTTGACTTTACCAAAATCGAGCACCATCGACTGCTCGTTCAAGCTACCGTCTAGAATGATATCGACGATCCAACTTTCACCGACAATGCCGCGTTCTGCGCACAAATACGAAAAATCAATGACCGTTAGATCGTTTACAAATAACTGCATAAGTGTCTCTTTACCCACTCCAAATTCACCTTCGGGATCATAGCATTATTCGCCGCTGACGAGAACTTGAATTACCTGCCACCAATCGATGACAAGCTTGCCACAGAGTAACAGCAAAATGGCGCCCATCAGTCGATCGAGCCAGTGGCCGAAGCGCCAAATGCGTTCGTATATCGGCCCCACCGTGAGTGCAGTGGCCAATAACATAAACCATGCCGCGGTTGCGATGGCCATGTACAGCCCATAACTGCTTTTAACCCAAGTCGGTGTGGACGGATCGATAACCGCGGTGAACAGCGCCATAAAAAATAAGGTCGCTTTAACGTTGAGACCGTTGGTGATAAAGCCGACTCGAAAGGCTTTGCCGCGACTCAGCTGACCCGCAGCTGCCGCGGCTGCGGGCGCCTGCTGTGCGGGTTTCGCTTGAATGGCCTGCCAGCCAACCCAGCCTAAGTAGAGCGCGCCGAGCAATAACAATGCCGCGTAGACCCACTGATAACGGTGAATAATCAAGGTAACCCCGAGCAGCGAATAGGCCACGTGAATGAGGATGCCTGTACCAATACCTAAGGCAACGTAACGGCCTATACGGCGCCCGTAGGCAAGGCTATAGCGCGCGGTCACAGCAAAGTCTGGGCCTGGCGAGGCAACCGCTAAAAAGTGCAAAATCGCGATTTCGATAAATTCACGTAAATACATTGCTATTGGTTCTCGTTCGTCGATAATCTATTCTTATTTGCGCAAACCAAGTTTACGTTTACGCAACCCCCAAATTGCTGAGGTCTGTTATTGTGTTATTAAAAAATTACTCACTCAATGCCTTACGTGTGTTCGCTGTGGCAGCTAATACCAACTCATTCAAGCACGCCGCACAGCAACTAGGCCTGTCGCAGTCTGCAGTCACTCGGCATATTCAGACCCTCGAAGAGCAACTGGGAACGCAACTTTTTCATCGCGACAATCGTGTCCATGCCCTCACCCCAGCTGGCGAACTCTTGGGCGGCCAGTTACTGGCCCTATTTCAGCAACTCGAGCAAAGCGTTGAACGGGCTCGGGTCAGTGGCGATGAAGCGCTAACGACCTTGCGAATTTACGTGCCGAATAGCTTTCTACGTTGGTGGTTAGCCAGTCGACTCGCGGATTTTACCGCAATTTATCCGCACATTCGCCTGCAACTCGATACTTATGATGAAGCACTTGCGGAGCAGCAACAAGCAGCGATTGCGCAAGGTGTGCAGCAAGGCGCTTTTGATTTAGCGCTAGTGCACGGACGCATTAAAGATCGCAACCTGAAACAACAAAGTTTGTATACGCCACGCTACGCACCCGTGCAGGCAAGTTCTAGCGAAAACGCCAGTGGTAACTGGTGGGTACAACCGCAGAGCGCGATTTGGCAAGCGTTTCGGAGTGCTTACCCAGACCAAGCGCAACGCCTACCGGTTCAAGCGGTCGCAAAACCCAGTATTGGTCTCGAACTGGTGAGTAATGGTACCGGTGCGACGCTGGTCGACACGCTTTATTTGCAACATGCCAGCTTACAAAATCTGCAAGCCAATGAGGCAACGAGCATTGTCAGCAAGCAGGATGTGTTTTACGTTACCAAGCAAGCGGCACGTCACCCAGTGGCGGTGGTCGCCTTCAGCAAGTGGCTACAAAATCGCGTGCAGCAGTCGTTATGACTGTCGCGGCGCCTGCGGTGGATAACGCTCCGCAAGACTGACACTATCGCCGGTATGCGTGACCACCCGTGCGTGCCGGCGGTTCAATTGACGTGGATCGGAAACGCCACAAGAGTGGGCGATGATATTAACGCCATATTCAAGATACTTGTGATAGTCCGCGACACGCACCGACTTATCTGCGGGATCAAGACCTTTCTGTAGGTCTTTATCGTGGGTAGTGACCCCTGTTGGGCAGGTGTTTTTGTTACATTGCATCGCTTGAATACAGCCCAGCGAAAACATGAAGCCGCGGGCCGAAACGATAAAGTCTGCGCCCATAGCCAGCGCCCAAGCCACATCTGCTGGGGAAATCATTTTCCCTGAAGCAATCACCCGTACGCGATCCTTCAGCCCAGCGGCAATTAGTTTATCAACCAAAATCGGCAGGCTTTCCGAAAGCTTTAGACCCACGTAATCCATCAACGGTTGCGGGGCCGAACCGGTGCCGCCATCGGCACTGTCTAAGGTGATAAAGTCCGGTGCGGACTCAATTCCGCGCCGTAAAATCGTATCGATGAGTTGATCGATCCAGCCAGGGTCCCCCATCACAAACTTAATGCCCACCGGCTTGTTGGTAATGGTGCGAATTTTGCCAATAAAATCGAGCAGCTCGTCATCGTTTTTGATTTCTGGATGGCGGTTTGGGCTAATCGAATCCTCGCCTTCCGGAATACCGCGAATTTCAGCAATCTCTTTGTTCACTTTAATACCTGGCAATATGCCGCCTTTGCCTGGCTTCGCCCCCTGACTCAGTTTGAGCTCAAACATCTTAATCAGCTTGTGCTCGCCAAGTTCTTTTAAGCGCAGTTCATTCAAGCTGCCGTCTTTATTTCGCACACCATACTTGGCGGTACCGATTTGGAAGACCACATCACATTCACCTTCGAGATGATAAGGACTCAAACCGCCCTCGCCGGTATTCATCCAGCAACCCGCCAATTTCGCGCCTTTTGACAAAGCGCGCACGGCGACAGGTGATAAGGCGCCATAACTCATGCCGGAAATATGAAAATAGGAAACGGGCTTGTAAGGATTGTCGCAATAAGGACCGATTTCTACCGCCTCTGGCTGGGTTTTTTCTTCGGTTTGTCGCGGATAAGGTGCGTTGGCGAATATAATGGTGCCGTTTTTGGTTAGGTCGCGAGTCGAACCAAAGGCCAGCGTACGGTCGGCGTTTTTAGCTGCACGGTAGACCCAACTGCGTTGCGCACGATTGAAAGGCATTTCTTCGCGGTCCATGGCAAAGAAATACTGGCGGAAAAACTCACCTAGGTTTTCAAAAACGTAGCGAAATCTACCAATGACTGGGAAATTTCGACGGATGGTGTGTTTGGTTTGTGTCTTATCGACAATGTACATGACGATAATACTGATCAATCCCACGATCAGCAGTAACACAAACAGGCCGAGCAACCACTGTGCAACGACTAATAGGGTTTCACTGTTCATCCACGCATTCTCGACCATAGCACGCCCCTTAGAAATTCAAGCTGACTCTAATGTAGCGTGCCATGGTCATAGCGACAAGCCTAACTCTCGGTAATTTCTGGATGTTTTAGTGCGGTAAACACTTCTGCAAAGGTTGTTGCACGCGGATACAGACGCACCGACTCACCGGTTAACTCGAGTATTCGTAGACTTGCGATAAAGCCGAGCAAGCGCCCTTCTTCTTCAACTAACACAAAGTCTTTACCTGCAGCCTGCATCGTCGCAGCGATATCACCGATCCGTGCATGCTCGAGTTGTTGGCGTTCGATAACTGGCAACTGCGTGATGGGCACCATCACATGGCGAACTTCAATCTGGCTCCAGGGTAACTGCAAGGCACTGCTCAAGGCGCCGGTATGGCGACTGTGAAGTTCACGCGCAAGCAACAAGCCACTAAGATTGCGCTGTGCATCGAGAATACAGACATAGCGGTTACCGGTCTGGTCAATGCGAACTTCGGCATCGGGCAAACGGGTCGACTCACTGAGTACTAAGGTTTGTTGCTGAAAATGTTCCATTACCGCTGTTGCCGCATGATGCCAGCTTAAGCGCTGTAACGGTTTTAAAGGGTCTTCGGGCAAACGCACACCGGCTTGTGCACGATGCCAATCTAATGCATGAAAAGTAGCCATAAGGGCCTCTCTCTTGTATGGAAAATAATGAATTCGACGAACTATTTTCTAAACAAGAGAAGGTGGTGCGCGCGCCTGCGGAGTGAGTGCAGAATAGCGGGCAGTTTGTGGCGCTGTCGCCGCGACTGCGCTGCTCCGCCGCAAAGACAGATCTTTTAGCTGCGTTGGCAGTGCATCATGGTCAAAATCATCGTGTTCGGTATTTTCGCTACAGGATACTTCTGCAGCCAATACCTGGCTTACCACAGTATCGGTCTGTTTAACCCACGCTGGAGCACTGTTTGAATGGCACTCAGTACCACCCAAACCGAACACGAGCAATGTTAATAACAGACGAAATGACACGGTAAGTACAACCTAGTTTTGATGCATATCAATTACTATGGTGTGCCGGACCGAGGTTCTCAAGGTAATTAGCCGTAATTTTTTGCAACTTGGGCGGAAATCACTCGTCTTGCCTTGCAAGCAAAAATGCAGAGGCGTAGCTTGAAAGCGACGTAAAACAAAACAAGAAGGAAGCGCCAATGAAAACGATAACAAAACTTTTCGTCTCAAGTGCTCTCGCTTTGGGCGTTAGTCAGGCGGTTTATGCTGAATCTATTGCACTGGTGGGTGGTCGACTGATCGATGGCACTGCCGAGCAGCCCATTGCCGATAGTGTGATCCTCATTAAAGACGGTGTCATTGAAAAAGTCGGCAGTGTCGGTACGCTTGAAGTTCCAAACGGCTACCGAGTTATTTCGACTGAGGGCCACGACGTACTGCCAGGCCTGTGGGAAAACCATGCGCATATTCAATTGACCGGCCATGCCGACTATCCGCATTGGCAAGCAGAGTATGCCGACCGCTTCGTTGACGAGGTGATGCCTGCGGCACTCGTTCAGTTGTTGCTGTCCGGTGTTACCTCGGTCCGCGATCTCGGTGCCCCGTTAAGTGATACGGTTGAAATCAAAGAAGCCGTGGCTGCGGGCGAAATCCCAAGCCCTAACCTCTACACTTCAGGCCCATTTTTGCAGTGGGAAACCGACGAGTGGCAAAGCCATTACCGTTGGCCCATCAAAACACCTGCGCAAGCCATTGAGAAAGTCAATCAACTCGCCGATGCAGGCATGGAAATCGTGAAGCTTATTGACCAAGACGACATGCCGCGTGAGGTGATGGAAACCATCGTACAGCAAGCCCACAAGCGCGGTATGAAAGTGGTTGCCCATGCCCACAAACCTGATGAAATTCGCTTAGGCGTTGAAGTTGGCGTTGATAACTTTGAGCACACCGGCCTAACCACCGCGCCAGGCTATCCAGATGACGTACTTGATGCACTCAAAGAGCGCACCGCCACCGGGATTTTTGATGGACTCGTGTTCTGGACACCGACCGTTGAAGGTTTGTATAACTACGAAACCACCGTGCAGAATCATGAGCATTTCGACAACAGCTGTTGGCATCGTGGCTTGAAAGAAGACACCATTGCCGACATTAAACAGTCTATCGAAAAGCCAGGCCATTTAAGTTATTCGCAACTCGTGCCATTGCGTAAACCAACCCTCAAAAACAAAATTGCGCAATTGAAAGAGACCGGCGTCGTCATGCTGGTGGGCACCGACGTTGGTATTCCTATGAAATTCCATTGCCAAACCACATGGCGCGAAATGGCGACCTGGGTTTACGAAATGGACTTTTCACCCATGGAAACCATCCGTGCCGCCACTTATTGGCCAGCCGTCATGATGGGTGTACAAGACCAATATGGTTCGGTCACACCAGGTAAAGTTGCTGACATCATTGCGGTAAACGGTGACGTACTAAAATACATCAACTTGCTGCAAGACGTTGATTTTGTCATGCGCAAAGGTGTGGTGTATAAGCAAGATGGCCAGGTGAACGAAGAACTATTACCTGAAAGCTTGCGGATGGAGTAACCCTGTTATGGAGCGCGGTCACCCTCTTTTGGGTCCGCGCTCGGTTCATGCCATTGCAGTTGATACGGGTCAAACGTTTCGTGCAGGTTCGGTTTAATGATGGCGAAATACGGCGAAATATCAAAATCACCGGGCACGTATTGGCTGTGATGACGCCTGATAAGCTTTTCTTCCATCGCGTGCGGTAGTATCGGGTAATGAATCGATTGGAAGGCCTGCGCAATCAACGATGAGCAAATGGCTTTGGTAGGGTCGCCGCTACCGAAAGTGAGTAAGCTGCGTCGCCATTCCACTGGCACCGGTGGCGTGCTGATAAGATAGCGAGCTAAATCTAAGATATGCCCTGTATCGTACTGATGACCGAGCCGACTCTTGGCGTATTCGACGGCCTTGCTCATGTCTTCGAGGCGAATCCCAACGGGACGACAAATCCGCGTGTGCGACGACTGATAGAAGGACAGCGGCACCAACCGCACTCCTGCAACGACGTCAGCCTCCAACAACATGACCCCTTCTGTGGCGTCTTTTGCCACACAAAACGCAGCGTGCGACCAAGTCGACTGTGTTAGATATTTAATCGCTGTGGCGATACGGCTATTACCGTCGACCAGCAGTACGTCCCCCACTTCTATCGCTTGCTCTAGTGCTGCAAATGACGACGTCGGCGGGGTGGGACTGGCATTTCCAGGCTTTTGTAAATAACCTGCGACTTTCTCGCCAAGCCATGCTCTTATTCCCATTATTCAGCGCCCTAACTTACCCAAGTCGATTAATAGTAGCGATTCTATTAGCGCAAGTACATGAGTGATCTATTCTCTAAGCTAGCCCGTCTACAAAGTACAGAGCTAATAAAAGGAGGTTAGGTATGAGCTATAAACTTGAGATTCAATCTATTGAAGACGTGACCCATGACGTCAAACGAATCCGTTTAGCGAAACCAGATGGCTATCAATTTACGCCGGGGCAAGCCACCGAAGTTGCACTCGACCGGGAAGGTTGGCGTGATGAAAAGCGCCCTTTCACCTTTACTTCGCTCAACAGCGACCCGTGGCTCGAGTTCACAATTAAAGTATACCCAGAGCACGATGGTGTGACGCTGCTTGGCGATAAATTTATTAACGTCGTGACGCGCGAGAAACCTGCGGGAGACAGCCTCTTTTTAGATGGCCATATTGATGAAAACTTTCTGGCGAGCCATATCAGTGGTAAAGGTGATGCTTTCTATGTTTGTGGACCAGAGGCGTTCAATGATGACATCATTGATGCACTTAAAGCGCTCGGTATAGAAGCAGATTCGCTGGTATTTGAAGAATAGCTGACTTGCATTGAGGAATGGTGCCCGGGGCCGGACTTGAACCGGCACGCTGTTACCAGCGAGGGATTTTAAATCCCTTGTGTCTACCAATTTCACCACCCGGGCACATCATAGATGTAGTACCTGAGACTCCGATGGAGGCGGGACCCGGAGTCGAACCGAGATCCACGGATTTGCAATCCGCTGCATAGCCATTCTGCCATCCCGCCATCGGAATTTGGAGCGGGAAACGAGATTCGAACTCGCGACCCCAACCTTGGCAAGGTTGTGCTCTACCAGCTGAGCTATTCCCGCATCCAGTGCCGACGCATTCTACTGTCTATTTCGGCAAGGTCAACGATTTTTTGCCGTGAACCTGTTTGTTTGCTTATTTTTAATCCACTTGGCTTAAATCTGACCAAGCGGCGCGCAAATATTCCCACATCGACCACAGCGTCAGCACGAATGCGACATAGAGTAAAATGGTGGCCGTCACGATAACGAAGGTATTCGCCTCCCAAATGAGGCCCCCTATCGCGACCATTTGTGCGGTGGTTTTGATTTTGCCAAGATTTGAAACTTGTACCTTGGCTTGTGAGCCAATTTGAGCCATCCACTCGCGTAACGCTGATACTACCAGTTCGCGGCTTACGATAGCGAGTGCTGGCACGCTAATCCACCATACTGCATAGTTCTCAACGACGACAATCAAAGACGCGGCAACCATGACTTTATCCGCCACTGGGTCTAAAAACGCGCCGAACTTGGTAAATTGATTAAAACGTCGTGCGACATAACCGTCTAAACCATCAGTAATCGCGGCTAAGGCAAACACAAATGCAGCCCAGAAGTGCGCATCACTGTCCGGAACATAGTAAATCCCTAGAAATACGGGAATTAACAGAATACGAAAGCTGGTCAGCAGGTTGGGAATATTCCACATGCGACAAAGAGTCCCTTGTTATTCGTCACGAAACGCGTGATAGATGGTTTCAGCTAATTCATGGCTGACGCCAGGTACCGCTGCGAGTTGCTCAATACTAGCCTGTTTTACCTGTTGTAATCCACCTAGATTTTGCAATAAACGCTGCCGACGCTTAGCACCGATGCCCGGAATGTCCTCTAATCTTGACGTGCGTCGTACTTTGGCACGACGCTGACGGTGACCGGTAATGGCAAAGCGATGTGATTCATCGCGAATATGCTGGACCAGGTGCAATGCCGGCGCATCAGCCGCGAGAGGAATCGTCGCGTGACTACCCGCTAGAATAAGCGTCTCTAACCCGGGTTTACGTGACTCGCCTTTCGCCACGCCAACGAGCAACGGCGCGGCTTTTGCAGACTCAGTTGGCCAGTAAGCAAAATAACTCTCAGCTTGGCTCAGTTGGCCTTTACCACCGTCGATAAATAGAATATCAGGCATGGGCGCAGCGTCGTCTTTGCCGAATTTTAGTGGGTCGAAACGACGTTGCAAGGCTTGCGCCATAGCCGCGTAATCGTCGCCTGGCGTGATCCCTTTGATGTTGTAACGGCGATAGTCGCTTTTTTTCGGCCCCTGTTGGTCGAATACCACACACGAAGCGACTGTTTCTTGGCCCATCGTATGGCTGATATCGAAGCATTCCATACGGGTGATCGGGCGGCCAAAATCAAGCTCCTGCTCGAGTGCCCTCACCCGCATCATCATGGTGCTGGCTTGGTTCGCCTTACTATCGAGCGCATTCATCGCGTTCTTCTGCGCAAGTACTTGGTATTGCTTGCGCTCGCCGCGGACGTTGTGCGTCATACGAATTTTTTGTGCTAAGGCTTGCTCGAGTGTTTGCAATTCTTGCTCAGGATCCAGCACATTGGCAGCATTTTGCTCCGGCAAAATAATCTCGCGAGGTAAACGCCGTTCCACTTGGTCATTCAAATAAAATTGCAGTAAAAACGCTAACAACACTTCAGCGTCTTCGGTGTTCGCCGGGACCTTAGGGAAATAACTGCGACTGCCCTGCACTGCGCCGTCGCGCACAAACAGCAAATGCACCGCGGCAATTCCGCCTTGCCGAGCGTAACCGATCACGTCGAGCGACTGCTGATTGCCAGTCACCGCATTGCGTTCCTGGACTTGGCGCAAAGCAGCAATTTGGTCACGAAAGCGCGCGGCACGCTCGAAATCGAGTGCTTCGCTGGCCGCTTCCATTTTGCTCACGAGTTGGTCAATGACTTCTTGATTCTTGCCCTCAAGGAAACGTTTCGCCAAGTCGACCTGTTCAGTGTATTCGTCGTCGCTACAATAACCTTTTACGCAGGGCGCAAGGCAGCGCTTCAATTGATATTGCAAGCAGGGTCGGCTCCGCGCCCGATAATACGAGTCCTCGCATTGGCGAATCGGAAATAATTTTTGTAATAGACGCAAGCTATTGCGTACGGCAACACCATTCGGGAACGGGCCAAAATAGCGGCCTTTTTCGCGACGGGTGCCGCGATGAAAGGCTAAACGGGGGTGCTGATGGTCACTCACTAGGATATACGGATACGACTTATCATCGCGTAATAATACGTTGTAGCGTGGACGATACTTTTTGATGAAATTGTTTTCGAGGATCAGAGCTTCTGCTTCGGTATTGGTGACCGTCACTTCAATATTGCAGATCTGTTTGACGAGGGTTTGGGTTTTCGGGCTATCGACCTGACTGCGAAAGTAGCTACTGACGCGCTTGCGCAAGTCTTTCGCTTTACCAACGTAAATAATGTCGCCTGACGCATCATACATCCGATACACACCGGGTTGATGCGTCAGACTTTTTAGGAATTGCTTAGCGTCGAACGCCTCCTTCTCTGCTTTCGTCATCGTCTTGTACTACTACCTCTTCTTCAAGATCTACTAGTTTCATTTGTAACGCTAAATGCGTCAGTTCGACATCGCCACTAATTCCGAGTTTATCAAAAATTCGATAGCGAAAGGTATTTACGGTTTTACTACTGATATTAAGTAGCCGTGCGATCACCGCTGAGCGCCTTCCTTGCGCGATCATCTGGGCCACTTGGATTTCCCGTTTACTTAATTTAGCCAGTAACTCGCCTTGTCGTTGGCGCGCTGGATTCTTTGCTAAATATTCTGCGACACTCGCAGCCACGTACATCCGCCCTTTGCTTAGCATATGGCACGCACTAAGCAGTTCCTCCTTATGGGCATTCGCAAGTAAGTAGCCTTCAACCCGTTCTAAGTTGCATTGAAAGTCGAGAACGTCCTGAAACTTTGCAGCCCAGAGTAACATATGTACATCTGGCTGACGGCGTTGAATCCTGCGCCAGATTTCTATGGTGCCGTCGTTACAAAATTGACTACCTAAGATTACTGTGGCGAATGGATAGCGGGCTATGGCGTCGCGTAACTGCTGCTGGTTATTCACGCTAGCCACTACGGAAAAGTTGGGTTGTTGGTTTATGAGTGTTTCCATACCTAGCCCCACAAGTTGTGAGGGTACAGCTATGATGAACTCCGTCATCTTCGCTTCCTTTTGAAGATACCGAAAAATTTCGGTGTAAGCACACCAACCCCATGTCGGTGTGTTCCAAGATATGCACCAGTAAAGTTAAGAGCGCAAGCAAAAATTCAACAATAATGACATAAGTCAGTATTTTCTTATGCTAGGGTATTCAAAAAAGACCTTTCTAGTTTCATAATCAACTACTTGGCATCATTCAGACTAAGCAAACACGGTTACGGTCTGTCGGCTTATCGCCACAAGTTGGCCATGCTTATCCCAAATGTGCGCGTGTGTGTGGCCATAGCCTTCTGCGGCATAATCAATGGTCGCGACATAGTGCCACCACTCATTGGTGAGCTGTTGCGGTAACTCACAGGGAAACTCAATGGTCCAGGTCAGCGAACTTGCCGGCGCCAATTCGGTCAGATGCGGAAGCAATGCTGGCGGCCAAGCATCAACTAAGCCTAAAAAGGTACCGATAGAAACTGGTTGAGCTAAATCACGAAAGCGCATAAAGCCACCAAATTCACGACTCTTATTGCCGCTGAAAGGCAAGCCGCCGACGGTGACGCTGTATTCAAACGCGCGGGCAAATTCAGGTAGCAGCTTCACCGGTGGAAAAGGTGTGCCAGCTTCAGGTGCAACGCTACGCGGTTCTGGAGTATCAGTTACGCTGACTTGCGAGGTGCGAGCCGAGCCATAGGTGAGTAATGCGGCAAGCACCACTTCGCTCTCTTGCAAAATGTCGACCGCGATCTGGGTAACGTTTTTTCCTTGTCGTAGTATGCGACGCTGCAATGTGGCTTGCCCGGCAAGCACTGGCGCGACAAAGGAAACGGTCATAGCGCGAAGTTGCTGCCCTGCTGCGGCACCAGCTTGGCCATGTTGCCAGGCTATCGCGGCGGTTAGCCCGCCAAAGAGAGCACGCCCTTGCCCCCAGCCCTCAGGCAGTTCAAGTTGTTGTTCGGCTGCTGGGGTAATACGTTGGAGTACCTGATCGAAAGCTTCCATACCATCCTCGTTAATTAAACCTACCTAGCGTTTTTTACGTACAAGCAAGATGAATCAAAAACTTAGTATAAACAGGTACGACCAGATGATAAAGCCGCATTTTTTGAAATGCGCAAACAAAAAAGCCCGCTAGCGAACTAGCGGGCTTTCCGGAATTTGGCGGAGAGAGAGGGATTCGAACCCCCGGTGGGTGTGAACCCACGCCTGATTTCAAGTCAGGTGCATTCAACCGGACTCTGCCATCTCTCCGTTGTCTTTGGCTATGTGCCTCAAGACGAAGCGAATGATAAAGAGCCTGAATCGGCTTGTAAAGCAAAAATTTGAATCATTTGGTTCGTTTGCTGTCATTTTATACAATTAGCAACAAAATTAGCTTGAAAGCATTGCTTGTTACCCCCACTTTTGGGATACACTGCTTGCAGTTTGTTAATCAACGGAGAAGTCCATGAACAATCAAGTTCACGTTTCGTCTACTCAACGTGGCGAATCAGTTCTACAGACCAACAAAGTTTTACGCAACACTTATATGTTGCTTGGTTTAACGTTGGCCTTTAGTGCCTTTACCGCATTTATTGCCGCAAGTATGAATCTGCCGCATCCTGGCTTGATCATTACTTTGGTTGGTTTCTATGGCCTGCTATTCTTGGTTCATAAAACCGCCAATAGTGCTATGGGCTTACTTTCGGTATTCGCCTTGACCGGCTTCATGGGCTACACCTTGGGTCCAATCCTCGGCATGATTAATGCGATTGGCCCGCAAGGTGCCGAAATCATCATGACCGCATTAGGTGGTACCGCATTGATTTTCTTTGCCCTGTCCGCCTACGTCCTAACCACTAAGAAAGACATGTCGTTCTTGGGTGGTATGATGGTAGCTGGTTTCTTTGTTCTAATCGCGTTGTTTATTGCCAACTTGTTCTTGAATATGCCTGCAATCGGCCTTGCCTTGTCGGGTCTGTTCATCTTGTTCTCGGCCGGCGCGATCTTGATGCAAACCAGTGCGATCATCCATGGTGGTGAACGCAACTATGTACTTGCAACCGTGACCTTGTACGTTTCGATCTACAACATTTTCGTTAGCTTGTTGAATCTCCTAATGGCATTCGGCGGCGACGAATAATACTGTGACTGATATAGTTCTATCGGTGCACAGTGCACCTGACGAACCCCGCAGCCTGTTAGCGTTCCATTACGCGCAGGCTGCGCTTGCTTTAGGGCATCGTATACAGCAAGTTTTCTTTTACGAGGCTGGCGTTTTGCACGGCCGCTTGGCCGGCCAACAGCTTGCGCCGATTGCCGCGGAATGGCAGAAACTCGCCAAGCAACATGATCTTTCATTGGTCCTCTGCGCGACGGTCGTTGAGCAAGATTATCAGCTGAGTGAAAGCGAACTACACCAAGACTTCGCCTTAGGCGGTCTGACTGAGTTTAGTATGGCGGCCGCGCAAGCAGAACGAGTAATGCAGTTCTAATGACTATCTATGTAATCCAAACGCAAGCCGCAGACAGCCCCACAAGTTGGCATGGGCAAGCAATGTATTTAGCTCTTGCGACCATGGAGCTGAACCCGCAGCTCGTGCTCATGGGAGACGGCCTGACGCATTTACAGCAAGGTCATGATGCGCTGCACAATGATCGATCACTGCAAAAGCGCTATGCCCTGCTCGATTTGTATGAGTGTCCAACGCCGCTCGTGGTCACTGAAGCTCATGAGACTACCCCCAGCGATTGGGTACAGCCCGTTGCACAGTTAAATCATTCTGAGCTTGCCGCACGCCTCGCTTGTGCCGGCAAAGTCCTGCGTTTTTAAGAGTAACTTATGAGCGATACTGAGACCTTATTGACAGAGTCAAGCCCAGCCACGCGAGCGCTGTACTATGTGCGCAGTTGGCCACTGCAAGCCAGTGACCAGGCCTGCTTGGTGAGTTCAGCACAGACGCATGACTTAACAACGATCTTTACTGAAGAAGCTTTAGCTAAGCTGCTGGAAGAGCCTCGTTTACTCGATGACTTCCCCTATCCTGCCTATGTCTTGCAAACGGAGCTTGCTTTGCATGGTGAACAAGCTGAACAGTTGCCAGCTTTTGTATTACAGTTGAACGATGCCAGTTGGGTAACCATGACACTCGATGCACAACCGGTCACCTTTCTAGGTTGAAGCAATTATGTTTGAATTAAATGGCCGTACTTACGCTACTGACAAACACGAATATCTCGCCAACTTTGCGGAGTGGAGCCCGGAGCTAGCCGCTTACATAGCTGAGTTGGAGGGAATTGAGTTGACGGATGCACACTGGGAAGTGGTTCATTTTGTCCGCGATTTCTATCAGGAGTTCGACACCAGCCCCGCAATGCGCGTTCTAGTCAAAGCCATTGGGCAACGCCTCGGCCCAGATAAAGCCAATAGCCGTTATTTGTATCGTTTGTTTCCGAAAGGACCGGCTAAGCAAGCCACGCGTATTGCAGGCTTGCCTAAACCGGCGAAATGTATCTAAGCTGAGACGGTTGTTTACGGTTGAATAACCGTTTTTCCGCCCATGTACGGCTGCAGCACGGTTGGGATCTTCACCGAACCGTCCGCTTGCTGATAGTTCTCGAGAATTGCGACTAACGCTCGACCCACGGCTAAACCTGAACCGTTGAGAGTGTGCATCAATTCTGGTTTCTTGGCACCTTTACGACGGAAACGCGCTTGCATACGACGGGCTTGGAAATCCCCCATATTTGAACAAGAGCTGATCTCGCGGTAAGTGTCTTGTGTTGGCAACCAGACTTCCAAGTCGTAGGTCTTGCAAGCACCAAAGCCCATGTCGCCAGTACATAGCAGTACTTTACGGTACGGTAACTCGAGTAGTTGCAACACGCGTTCAGCATGCTCAGTTAGACGCTCAAGTGTTGCCATTGATTCTTCAGGTTTCACCAACCAAACCAACTCGACTTTATCGAACTGATGCTGACGAATCAGGCCGCGCGTGTCACGTCCGTGGGAACCTGCTTCACTACGGAAGCACGGTGTGTGTGCCGCGTACTGCAACGGTAGTTGTTCTTCGTCGGCAATTTCGTCCCGCCACAGGTTAGTCAGCGGTACTTCAGCCGTTGGAATTAACGACAATGGTACCTGCTTTTCGGTAGCGCCTTGCACGTGGAAAAGGTCTTCACCAAATTTCGGCAACTGCCCCGTACCAAACAGCGTATCGTGGTTAACCAGATAAGGAACATAAGCCTCGGTATAGCCATGTTCATTTACGTGTAAGTTCAACATGAACTGGGCCAAAGCGCGGTGTAACTGCGCAATCGCACCTTGCAACACAACGAAACGTGCACCGGCAAGCTTGGCGCCTTTTTCAAAGTCCATTCCCTGCGCTAATTGTGCGGCGACATCGACATGGTCTTTCGCTTCAAAGTCAAAGCTGTGGGGTTCACCCCAACGACTGATCTCTTGGTTATCATCTTCATCTGCACCCAACGGCACTTCGTCCGCCGGCAAATTCGGGACTCCCGCGATGATGTCTTGTAGCTCTGTCTGAATGTCGTGTAGTTCGTGTTTGGCTTTATCTAGCTCTTCACCAAGGCTGTCCACGGCTGCCAGCAGTGGCTGAATATCTTCACCTTGGGCTTTGGCCTTACCGATGGCTTTGGAACTAGAGTTTCGCTCAGCTTGTAATGATTCAGTACGAACTTGCAATTCTTTGCGGCGTTGCTCAAGCGACTCAAGCTTGGCCACGTCAAGTTGATAACCACGCGTTTCTAGCAGGCGGGCCGCTGTTTCAGTGAGTTCATTACGAAATAACTTAGCGTCTAACATGTTAATTCCACATCGATAAAAAATAAGTTTTAAGCCCCAGTGCCAATGCCACTGCAGCGATACAACAGATAAAGTTTAAACCGGCATAGAGAGCTGCTTTCAGCATTTCACCATTTTGGAACAGCAGCACTGTCTCGAGCGAAAATGTTGAAAAGGTCGTAAATGCACCAAGAACACCGACGCCGACAAACAGCCAAGTATTTTCCTGCACCACACCCTGTTGTTGCCCAAGGAACAAAATAGCCAGTAAAAATGAGCCCACTATGTTAACGATTAGTGTGCCGAAAGGGAATGATTTACCAAATATTCCTAGCGCTAAAAGTGCCGTGCCATAACGCGCCAACGCGCCTAGTGCCCCGCCTAGTGCCACCCAAAGCAAATTAATCATGGTCATCGCCTCGTTGCCAGTTACTTTGCTGGTCATGTTGCTGTAGCCAATCCAACTTTGCTTTGAGCTGCTTTTCAAGCCCCCGATCGCTCGGTTGATAGAGATTCACCTCGCCTACCACCGAGGGTAAATAACGCTCCCCAGCAACAATGGCATTGGGGAAATCATGGGCGTAGCGATAATCATCGCCAAAGCCCTCTTGTTTATGAACCTTGGTAGGTGCGTTCCGAAGGTGGTGTGGTACGGGCGCATCAGGGTAGTCAGCAGCGAGTTTTTTCGCCGCACTGAAAGCCCGATAAACGGCATTGCTTTTTGCTGCTAGAGCACAATAAACCAAGGCTTGAGCGATGGCACGCTCACCTTCGGCAGGGCCTACACGATGAAAGGTATCCCAAGCGTTTAACGCCAGCTGTATGGCCCTCGGGTCAGCATTGCCAATGTCTTCAGAGGCAATCGCCAGCAACCTTCGTGCGACAATTAACGGGTCGCCGCCACCTTGCAAAATACGGGCATACCAATAAAGCGCGCCATCCGCCGACGAGCCTCGCACAGATTTATGTAAGGCTGAAAGAAGATCGTAGTAAACATCACCCTGTTTATCGAAGCCCGTTTGGCGACCGCCTATCGCTTCTACAACCATGGCGCGTTCGAGGGGTTCGCCGTCGGCGACAGTATCAGCGCTAATTTCTAAGTAATTGAGTGCACGTCGTGCGTCGCCACCGGCCGCATGAACAAGATAATCCAATGCTTCAGCGGTCAACTGCAGTGCACGTTCACCGAGGCCTCGTTCGCTATCCGTTAGCGCCAACTCTAATAATTGCCGAATCGCTGCGTCATCGAGAGCTTTGAGTCGATAGACGCGGGCGCGAGAAAGCAAGGCGCCATTGAGCTCAAACGCTGGATTTTCGGTCGTTGCGCCAATAAAAACCACGGTCCCGTCTTCAATATGCGGCAAAAAAGCATCTTGTTGGCTTTTATTAAAACGATGCACCTCATCAACAAACAGTAAAGTACGGCGGCCCTGTTGCTGGTTCTCCTTAGCTTTGGCGATAGCTGCTCGAATTTCTTTCACACCAGAGGTAACCGCGCTGACGCGTTCGATAGCAGCGGCCCCTGATTGGGCAATAATCTCGGCGAGAGTGGTTTTGCCGGTGCCCGGTGGGCCCCAAAGAATCATTGAGTGTAATTGGCCACGCTCAATCGCGTCGCGCAGCGGTTTGCCGGGACCTAGCAATTGCTCTTGCCCCACGTAGTCGTCGAGCGTCAGCGGCCGCATGCGTGCGGCTAAAGGGCGAAAGTCGGGAGCGAAATCGAAACTTTGGTTGGCCACACGCCCCTCTTACTGTGTTGGACGTTGATCATCGACCACTGCGTTTTCCGGGATCTGAAAACTAAAAGTGGTATAGGGTAAGGCGACGTTGGTTTTGACATCACGTAGTTGAATACGGGTGATTTGCCCTTGCCCGTCGTCTAACACCAACTCATTGAGCTGCGCCGGCGTGTCTTCATGAGCGACAAAATTAACTTGCAGGCTTTGCTGTTGCTGTGCACTGGCAAGCGGTTCGAGTTGGAAGCTAAGCCCCTCGTTGCTGACCTCATAGTCAGCCCACGCACTGGCTTCAGCATCGAGCAATAGTAAAAACGGGCTTTGATTCGCCGCTTCACTTTGTGCACTGACGGTCACCTGCTCCACGAATGGGTCAAAGTAGTAAACGGCTTGGCCATCGGCGACAAGAACTAATTCATCAGGTGCATCGCTGTGCCAATAAAATTTGTTCGGCCGCGCGAGAGCGAGCTCTCCTTGCAGCTCCTGCACCAGTTCGCCGTCAGCATCCAACACATGTTGCTGAAACTCCGCTTTTAATGTGCTGATGGGCGCCAATAACTCCTGCAAATCGCTTTTTGCATCGAGGGCGAATACACTGCCACTAGCGGCAAATAAGGCAATGGCGATAGCTGTACGTGGTAACTGCATAGGTAAACCTTCTTCCTTAATTAATCGCGTGGCGGACGCGGTGCTAAGACATCGCGTTGGCCGTTACTAGCTGCACTACTAACGACACCGCTGTGTTCCATTTGTTCAACAATACGCGCCGCGCGATTGTAACCAATTCTGAATTTGCGCTGTACACTTGAGACGGAAACACGCTGGGTTTCTGTGACAAAAGCGACTGCTTCGTCATAGAGCGGATCACTCTCGCCATCGTCGTCATCGAGGCTTTCACCAGGTAACAGCGCATCTTCGGACGGGTCACCGTTGAGAATTTCCTCGAGGTAATTCGGCTTACCGCGCTTCTTCCAGTCTGCCACTACAGCGTGGACCTCATGGTCGTCAACAAAAGCCCCATGCACACGGGTTGGTACACCACTACCAGGCGGTAAGTAGAGCATATCGCCCTGCCCCAAAAGTTGGTCCGCACCGGGTTGGTCTAAGATGGTGCGTGAGTCAATCTTGGACTGCACTTGGAAGGCAATCCGCGTGGGAATGTTGGCCTTGATAAGACCGGTGATAACATCCACCGATGGCCGCTGTGTGGCAAGAACTAAGTGAATTCCTGCCGCACGGGCTTTTTGCGCGATACGAGCGATTAATTCTTCGACTTTCTTACCGACTATCATCATCATATCGGCAAATTCGTCGATGACCACCACGATGCTCGGTAAGGTATCTAAATACGGCGGTAATTCATCCATCGAATCACCCGGCTTCCAAAGCGGATCGCGCAACGGCTCACCACGGTCACGCGCCTCAGCAACCTTGGCGTTATAGCCTTTCAGATTCCGCACGCCAAGCGCAGACATCAATTTATAACGACGTTCCATTTCGCCGACGCACCAACGCAAGGCATTGGCTGCATCTTTCATGTCGGTAACCACCTCGGTCAGAAGGTGCGGAATGCCCTCGTAAACGGAGAGCTCGAGCATCTTCGGATCGATCATAATCAGGCGTACTTCTTCTGGCGTGCTCTTATAGAGCAAACTCAGAATCATGACGTTCACCCCTACCGACTTACCAGATCCCGTTGTACCTGCGACGAGCAAGTGTGGCATTTTGGCGAGATCGACAATCACGGGTTGGCCGGAAATACCTTTACCAAGCACCATCGTCAGCGGTGATTGGCTTTGTTGGAAGGCATCACAGGCGATAACGTCGCTGAAGAACACAGTCTCGCGACTCTTATTTGGCAACTCTAGGCCAACATAGGATTTGCCGGGAATCACCTCAACCACGCGGACCGAGATCGCGGACAGTGAACGGGCGATATCCTTATCTAAATTAGAAATCTTAGATACTTTGACACCCGGCGCTAAATCCAATTCAAAACGCGTGATTACCGGGCCAGGTTGTACGTTGGCGACTTTCACTTCAACGCCAAAGTCTTGCAGTACGGCTTCTACCGTCTGGCTAATTTGGTCGAGCTCGGCAGGTGTCAATGGATTGCCGGTTTGCGCCGGTTTATCGAGTAAGGCAATTGATGGCAACGGATCAATCGGCGTTCTCACTACTTCGGCATCGTCCTCGTCGTCGTCATCGTTCGTGACAGGCGCTGGCCGAGCGGGCTCCTTGGCTGCTGATGCTGACGGTTTAGGGGCCGGCGATTTATTTTCGACCTCTGCAAAGATTCCTAAATCAGGCTCTGGCTCCTCGTCGGTAGTGATCGTCAAATCAAGATCTAAATCGGGCTCCTGACGCTCAAAGTTCTCGGTCGCGGCAAATGCTTTGAGCTTCTTACGCTCTTTACGACGTTCTTTACGGCTTTCTTTGCGACTTTCGATGGCCGCCGCAGGTTCATCCGAGGTGCTAACACTAGGGTCACGCTCGCGCCACTGAGCAACTTGCTCCCGCACCTTGCTATACAGCCATGAGGTTCCTTGAATGGTCCATTCACCTAGTTTATCGGCCAACCATACCCACGAAATGCCAGTTACCAAGGTCAAACCGGTACACAAAAATGTTAGCAACAGAAGCGTGGTGCCAATGAGATTAAAATACGGTAGCAAGGAGCTGCTGATCACATCACCTACGACACCGCCCGCCGAGAATGAATATAGTGCTGTAAAATTTAACGACGCTAATGCAGAGGCTCCAACTAACGTCAGAATCAGGCCAATTAAGCGCAGACCTAGCGCAAGGTAATCGAGTTCAAGTAAGCGATGCGGCTGGCGGAACATGACATAACCGAGCCCCGCTAGGCCAAAGGGTATGACGTAGGCGACAAAGCCAAAAGCGAATAACAGTGCGTCGGCAAACCAGGCCCCTATTGCACCCGCGGCGTTTTCGATGGTGCCTTGATATCCCGTTTGCGACCAGCTTGGATCGGCAGGATTAAAACTGACTAAAGCCAAGAACAAGAAAATGGCGAACGCCCCACAAAGGATGAGGCCGACTTCTAAAACGCGTTGCGCACCGCTCATAAGTCACCCTGCGCTTGCGTGATGTAACCACGTGTCTTGTGCATGTCATTTCCCTGTTAGCGTCGTTCTTATTCTTGTATCGTTATTCTAATGCTTACTAGTGTAGCGTGTCAGCGCATGATATTCAGCTGTTTTACCCTGCCTTTGCTAACCTTTTATCAGAACTTTATTGTCGTTCTTCACTTCTTCCATGACCACGTAGGTCCGTGATTCATTCACCCCTGGCATGGTCAACAAGGTTTCACCCAACAGCTTGCGATAGGACGGCATATCGGGGACCCGAGCTTTGATTAGAAAATCAAAGTCCCCTGCGACTAAGTGACACTCGAGTATTTCTGGCGTTTTACGCACCGCATCACTGAATTCCGCGAACGAATCAGAAGACGTTCGTGTGAGCGTGATCTCGACGAAAACCATCAAGTTAGCACCGAGTTTACTCGGGTTGATGCGCGCATGATAGCTTTCGATAACCCCTTCTTGCTCTAGCTTACGCACGCGCTCGTTACACGCCGATGCACTCAACCCGACTCGCTGCGCTAATGCGACGTTCGACAAGCGTCCGTCGTCCTGCAATAGTCGTAGTATTTTACGGTCAATTCTGTCAATAGTGATTCGTACGGGTTCTTCGGCGTTAAACATCACATTTCACGTTTTTATCTGTATTTCACCGTAGTATATACGGTAATAAACTATAAAAAAAGTACGAAACACGGCTAGGGTTTCGCCTATAATGCTCGCCGTAAATCCTTATGTGAAACCGCCAACCTTAACGGGAATGAAAGCATGCTAATTGGTGTACCTAAAGAAATTAAAAACCACGAATATCGTATCGGTCTTACCCCTGCTGCAGTGCGTGAATACGTTGCGCATGGTCACGATGTTTTAGTGGAAAACAACGGTGGTGCGGCCATCGGTTTTACCAACGAAGATTACGAGCTTGCCGGTGCAACCATCGTTGATGATCCAGCTGAAATTTTTGCGAAAGCAGAAATGATCATCAAGGTTAAAGAACCGCAGCCAAATGAGTGTGTGCAATTACGTGAAGGTCAAATCCTTTATACCTACCTTCACCTTGCCCCAGACCCGACGCAAACAGACCTGTTGGGCAAAGCAGGCGTTACAGCCATTGCTTATGAAACCGTAACGGACCGTAACGGTGGTTTGCCACTGTTGGCTCCAATGAGTGAAGTTGCCGGTCGTATGTCGATTCAAGCCGGTGCGCATAACCTTGAGAAAGCAAACGGCGGTAGCGGCGTATTACTCGGTGGCGTACCAGGCGTAGAGCCAGGCAAAGTATTGGTGATCGGTGGCGGCGTGGTCGGTACCCAAGCAGCTAAAATGGCGGTTGGCATGGGCGCTGACGTAACTATTTTGGATCGTTCATTACCGCGTTTACGTCAACTTGACGATATCTTTGGTGGTCGCGTGAAAACGATTTATTCAACTGTTGATGCGGTTGATAAGTTCTCGCGTGAAGCTGACCTTGTTGTAGGTGCCGTTCTTATCCCTGGCGCAGCAGCTCCGAAACTATTAACCCGTGAACACCTGAAAAACATGAAGCCTGGTTCTGTAGTCGTTGACGTTGCCATCGACCAAGGCGGTTGTTTTGAAACTTCAAAAGCGACCACCCACCAAGAACCGACTTATGTCGTAGATGATATCGTGCATTATTGTGTTGCCAACATGCCAGGCGGCGTAGCCCGTACGTCAACTATTGCTTTGAACAACGCTACCTTGCCGTTCGGCTTAGCGCTGGCCAACCACGGTCTGAAAGCAATGGAAACCAATGAGCACTTGCGCAATGGCTTAAACATGCACAAAGGTAAAATCACCTATAAAGCAGTACACGATGATTTAGGTGAAAAACTTGGCTTGGATTATCAAGATCCGCTCGAAGCGATTCGCAGCTAAGTTTACAGTTACCCCCCGTTTTGAGACCCGCACATTTGTTGCGGGTCTCTTGTTTGTGGCCGTTGTAATCCATACAATCAATCCCAATGTAATGAATCAATCAACGAATTTAATAGTTAAGAATGGAGTACAGGAACAATGGCTGAAGCCAAACATTGCCGACTTTTGATCTTAGGTTCAGGTCCTGCGGGTTACACTGCAGCGGTTTACGCAGCACGCGCAAATTTGAATCCAGTTTTGGTTACCGGTATGCAGCAAGGCGGTCAATTGACCACCACCACCGATGTTGAAAACTGGCCTGGCGACGCTGAAGGCCTCACCGGTCCTGATCTGATGGTACGTATGCAGCAGCACGCCGAAAAATTCGATACCGAAATCGTCTTCGATCACATCAATAAAGTTGACTTCAGCCAACGCCCTTTCCGTCTGTTCGGTGATAGCCAAGAGTTTACCGCTGATGCGGTCATTATCTCAACGGGTGCGTCGGCGAAATACCTTGGTCTTGATTCAGAAGAAGCTTTCATGGGTAAAGGTGTTTCAGCATGTGCCACCTGCGATGGTTTCTTCTATCGTAACCAGAAGGTTTGCGTCGTCGGTGGTGGTAACACTGCGGTTGAAGAAGCGCTCTACCTCGCCAATATCGCCAGTGAAGTACACGTGATTCACCGCCGCGAGCAGTTCCGTGCAGAAAAGATCCTCGTTGACCGCTTAATGGATAAAGCTGAAAACGGCAACGTGACCTTGCACTTAAATAAAACCTTAGATGAGGTGCTAGGTGACGACATGGGCGTTAACGCTGTACGCATCAAAGATACCAACGACGGTAGCTTGTCAGAACTTGAAGTAATGGGCTGCTTTATCGCTATCGGTCACCAACCCAACACGGGCATTTTCGATGGTGAGCTCGATATGCAAGATGGCTATATTATTGTGCAGTCGGGCCTACAAGGAAATGCTACGGCAACCAGCGTTCCTGGTGTTTTTGCCGCTGGCGACGTCATGGATCACACCTATCGTCAAGCTATTACCTCGGCCGGTACCGGCTGTATGGCTGCGCTCGATGCCGAGCGTTATCTTGACGCGTTGACCAAGGCCTGATGGTCTATCGACTTGCAACGCAAGGAGTCAGCTTCCCGCGGCCCGAACTTGCGTTGCAAGAGCCGAACGGTCTCCTTGCCGTTGGCGGTGACTTAAGCGTTGAGCGCCTGCTCAACGCTTACCGTAACGGTATTTTTCCTTGGTTTACTGAAGATGACCCACCTTTGTGGTGGAGTCCTGATCCGCGGGCTGTGATTACGCCTGAGACGCTTCACGAAAGTCGTTCAATGCGCCGCTTTCGCCGCCGAACCTCGCTTCGGGTCACCCTTAATCACGCCTTTACCGAGGTTATCGCGCACTGTGCCGCAACTCACTCCAGCCGCGAAGGCACCTGGATCACTGCGGAAATGCAAGCAGCGTATAACGAGCTCCACCATTTGGGTCATGCCCATTCCATTGAAGTGTGGGACCAGCAGCAGCTTGTCGGAGGTATGTATGGCGTCGCGATTGCAGGTGTATTCTGTGGCGAAAGTATGTTTCACCATGCGACCAATGCCTCGAAACTCGCATTTTTGACCTTTAGCGAGGCGTTTTTCGCCGCTGGCGGACAACTTCTGGATGCGCAAGTACCGAATGAGCATTTGGCATCGCTTGGACAAATCGATCTACCACGTAGCCAGTTTCTTTACCTAATACGACGTTACGCCGCCAAAAAGCAAAGCGTAGCACCCGATTTCTGGCTCCCGAGAGAGCTAAACCATAAATCGAGTGGTAATTCAGCTTAAAAACAGCTAGAATTCTGACCACTTTTTCCGAGCTTAGCAAAAAATCGAGGATTTGAATGGCAAAAGAAGACAGTATTGAAATGCAGGGTACGGTTCTTGAAACCCTACCTAACACGATGTTCCGCGTTGAATTAGAGAACGGCCACGTGGTCACTGCGCACATCTCAGGTAAGATGCGTAAGCACTACATCCGTATTCTGACCGGTGACACTGTGACCGTGCAGCTGACGCCTTACGATTTGACCAAAGGCCGCATTGTCTTCCGCGCGCGCTAACACGCGCCTGCCGTTAGCCCGTAGTTGAGCTACGGGCTTCGCGCTCTTCAATTTTAAGCGTCAATTCATCACCCGCGACGCTCACCAACACATCACCACCATGGGTTAGTTTGCCAAAGAGAATTTCATTGGCGAGCGGCTTCTTCAGGTGCTCTTGAATCACTCGCGCCATCGGCCGAGCGCCCATTGCTTTGTCGTACCCCTTCGTCGCAAGCCATTTACGTGCCGCCTCGTCTAGCTCTAAGGTAACTTGCTTGCGATCCAGTTGCGCTTGCAGTTCGGTCACAAACTTATCAACGACTTGGGCGATAACTTCAGGGCTCAAGTGATTAAACCACACGACCCCATCGAGACGGTTACGGAATTCAGGACTAAAGGTGCGGTTGATTTCCAACATAGCATCCGGCGCGTGATCTTGCTGTTTAAAGCCAATCGACTGGCGCACCGTTTCTTGCACCCCGGCATTGGTGGTCATGACTAAAATCACATTACGGAAATCAGCCTTACGACCGTTGTTATCAGTGAGCGTACCGTGATCCATGACTTGCAACAGTATATTGTAGATATCGCTGTGGGCCTTTTCGATTTCGTCCAGTAATACCACCGCATGGGGATGTTTAATGACCCCTTCGGTGAGCAAACCGCCTTGGTCAAAGCCAACATAACCTGGAGGTGCGCCAATTAAACGGCTGACCGCATGGCGTTCCATATACTCCGACATATCAAAGCGCAAGAACTCGATACCCAGCGCTTTCGCTAATTGTTGGGTGATCTCAGTTTTACCAACGCCCGTTGGCCCGGCGAACAAAAATGAGCCAATCGGTTTATGTTCAGCACCCAAACCGGAACGTGAAAGCCTGATGGCGGCACTCAACTGGTCGATGGCTTGGTCTTGACCAAACACCACTAATTTTAAGTTGCGGTCGAGTTGCTTCAGTAATTGTTGATCAGAGCGCGAAACGCTTTGCTCTGGAATCCGTGCAATCTTCGCGATGATTTGCTCTATATCGCCGACGTTTATCGTCTTTTTACGTTTTGACGGTGCTACCAAGCGTTGGCTCGCGCCCGCCTCATCAATAACGTCAATCGCTTTGTCGGGCAAGTGACGCTCGTTGATATAACGCGCAGAAAGCTCCGCTGCAGCTCGAATCGCAGGTTGTGTGTAACGAATACCATGATGCGCTTCGTAACGCTCTTTGAGGCCCATTAGAATCTTGGTCGTATCATCCACTGACGGCTCAGTGATGTCGATTTTCTGAAAACGACGTACCAAAGCTCGGTCTTTCTCAAAAATATTCTTGAACTCACTATAGGTTGTTGAACCAATGCATTTCAGCTCACCACTACTGAGCAAGGGTTTGAGTAGGTTAGAAGCATCCAGCACGCCGCCGCTTGCAGCTCCGGCACCGACAATGGTGTGGATCTCATCGATAAACAAAATAGCGTGTGTTTTCGCTTTCACTTCTTTCAACAGCGCCTTGAAACGCTTTTCAAAGTCACCACGGTACTTAGTGCCGGCCAACAAGCCGCCCATGTCTAATGAATAAATGGTTGCATCAGCCATCACTTCGGGCACGTCATTGTTGACGATGCGGTAAGCTAAACCTTCAGCTATTGCGGTTTTACCGACGCCAGCCTCACCAACCAACAATGGATTGTTCTTGCGGCGCCGACACAGCACTTGTACGCAACGCTCGAGCTCTAAATCACGGCCAATAAGTGGATCAATTTTGCCCTCTTTGGCACGTGCATTTAAGTTGGTACAAAAGCGTTTAAGGTAGCTTTCCTGCTCTTCTTTACCGCCCTCTTGCTGCTCAATTTCTTCTTCATCCTGACGAATAATTGGGTCATCAACTTTTGATAAGCCGTGCGAAAGAAAATGCACGACGTCCAAGCGCGTAATATCGTGCTTGTTCAACAAATAAACCGCATGGGATTCTTGCTCACTGAATATCGCTACCAACACGTTGGCGCCGGTTACTTCGCTGTTGCCCGACGACTGCACATGAAACACCGCACGTTGTAAAACGCGCTGAAAACCTAGTGTGGGTTGGGTTTCGCTTTCGGCTGTTTCGCTATCGAAGCTGGGAGTGCTGCGATCAATATAAGCGAGCAATTCTTGTTTGAGCTTGGTAAATTCGAGGCCGCAGGCGCGTAGCGCTTTCGAGGCTTCAGGATTATCAAGGAGTGCTAGCAAGAGATGCTCAACCGTCATCAGTTCGTGCCGACGATCGCGAGCTATGCGAAAGGCATCGTTCAGGGTAATTTCTAGAGCTTTATTTAACATACGCACTCCTCATTCGGACCAGACCACGACAACGCAGGTGAGACAGCCATTTAGGCTTTTTCCATGGAACATAACAAAGGATGTTCATGTTCACGCGCATACTGGTTCACTTGTACTACTTTGGTTTCGGCGATTTCCGCCGAGTAGACCCCGCATACCGCACGGCCTTTATAATGAATGGTCAACATGGTGTCGGTGGCCCGTTCTTGATCCATCCGAAAGAACTTAATGAGTACTTCAACCACAAAATCCATGGGCGTGTAGTCATCGTTGTTCAAAATCACCTTATACATGGGCGGTGGTGCGAGCTTCTCTTTTTCGCTCTGTCGATCATGTACCGCTCCATGTTGCTGTTGGTCCATACTACTCATAACTATGCTTAACCTATTTATAGCTAGAAAACGAGAATTTCGCTCACTTTCCGATTAATTTTACTCAGCAGGTGCTCATTATTTGTGCGCGTCGATTATAAAATCAGCAAATTTGGCTTGACACTCCACAGAACTCACCTAGAGTAAAACATGGCGTTAACAAATGGCTTTTTAAAGGCCTCGACGTCATTCTAACAATAATTAAATAGTAACTGCAGAATTAAAGGAAGTAGAAGTATGGCAACCGGTAAAGTGAAATGGTTCAATAACTCAAAAGGTTTTGGATTCATTGAAGCAGAAGACCGTGAAGGTGATATCTTCGCGCACTATTCAACGATTGAGATGGAAGGTTATCGCACTCTCAAAGCAGGCCAAGATGTCGAGTTTCAACTCGAAGAAGGGCCAAAGGGTCTTCACGCCACGAATATAACTCCTGTGCAGAAATAACCCGTGCAGAAATAGCAAACTTTAAAGCTAAAACGCCAGTTCAGGGTTCTGAGCTGGCGTTTTTTGGGTATACGGATTTAATGGTTGATTGAGCTCTCTCACCCCACCAACCTGATACCGCCGTCAGATGGTTGATAGATCGACCCCGTAGTTGAGTTCCTCTGCGAAGTCCGGCAGCCCACCAACGTATAGATCACCACGCAGGCTGCAATGGAAATAATGATCGCCCGTCCTACGTTCCGCTTGGGGTCTATTACTTCGGAGCCGCTGTTGGTAATGGTATGGTGAAGCCCTTGAAAGCTAGAATTCCGAGCGCGGTTGCTCCAAGGAAGTTGCCCACAGTTCCGGCCTCTCCGGGATTCGAGAAGTCAACCGATATGGAGTCGGCGACCCATACCCCCACCAACCCGAAAATCAGTATGCCGCCGATTTTCAGGACGCCGATAAAGGAAGCCACACCCTGAATCATCCGGTTACCCAGCAGATTTATGAGAAACGCTGCCAGGATCAGTGACACCCCGAGAATGGGCACCATTCGCCCGCTTTCGTCGCCACCGAAGAGCTGCATGGTGTAGGAGCCGAACGTGCGGGCCAGAAAACTCTGGGCGATCACCATGGAAAAGTACATCAGCAAGGCGTTAAATGCGGTCGGCAGCCGGTTTCCGTAGGCCTTGTGTAAGTACATGCCGATACCGCCCGCAGACGGGTACGCATCGGAAATTTTGATGTAGGAATAAGCACTGAAGCTGACGATCACGGCGGCCGCCAGAAACGCCAGGGGGAACAGAACGCCCGTCATCTGTGCCATCTGTCCGGTCAACGCAAAAATACCAGCGCCTATCATGACGCCGGTACCCAGCATGACGGTTCCTGGCAGGGTGAGACTGCCTTCCTGATAGCGAGTGGTTCTGTCTTGCTCCCTGCTCATTCAACCTCCGGTTATTGTCGTTTCTATTTACGCTTCATAGGTGGGATTTTGGAACAGCAAAACGGATCATGTTTTGCGTTGGCCCGAACATTGTCGTCTGTAAACCGACACCACGCCAGTTTCCGCTGGGTCCACCACCCGGCCTGCAACCCGCCTCCGTGGGTTTTGATCAGTTCCATTAACTCGTCAAGAGACCAATGGGTTCCATCGTAGACGACATGCAGCTGGTTGTTCGGTTTGCGCTCGGCAAAATCAACACAGGGATGATGGTTGAGTTCATGGATGAAATCGCCCCACTGACTCTCGCCAAATCACTCACCATTTTGGCACGTAGATGCCGGTGAGGTGAGGAGGAGTCCATCCCATTGATTCAGGTTACTGATGAAAATGAATAATCACGGTAATCCTGATGCCTATGCGCCGTATCCTCTTGGCCGTGTAGCGACAAACGTCAGGCACTCACCCAACCGATCTCATTGTACCCGGCGTCGAAAGACCCAAAGGGAGAAAATAAACAGCGTGACACCGATTACCAGCAAGGCGAGAGCCTCATCCCAGAGAACCGCCAGGCCGGCGCCTTTGAGGAAAATACCGACGATGATATCCATGTAATAACGCAGTGGACTCAGCAGGGAGAGGCTTTGCAGGAAAGGCGGCATGGCTTCTACCGGCGTCAAACTGCCCGACAGGAACATCAGCGGGAAAAGTCCGAAAAAGGAGAGCAGCAACGCCTGCTGAAGGGTCCGGCTGTAGGCGGCAATCAGTACGCCCAGCGCAATCGCACTGAGCAAAAAGATGGCGGTCAGCACCAGAAATAAAAGCAGACTGCCCTGAAGGGGCACATCAAAGACTCTGACAATCACCAAACTCGGAAAGATGGACAGTACGCCCATGATCAGCGTGGGTGTGACCTTGGCCAGGAACAGTTCCAGGGTGGAAATGGGCGTCACCAGCAGCTGCTCGATAGTGCCTCGCTCCTTTTCCCGGACAATAGAGGCGGCCGGGTGAATAACGCCCACCATCATACCGGCCAGAGCAATCATCGATAACACGATAAAACCCGATGTTGTCAGATCGGGGTTATACCAGATACGGATCAGGGGTACCGCGACCCCCTTCTTCCCGGCAGCAGGGAGCGCTTCGCGCTCCTGGCGCTGGACGATCTGCAGAGCATCATTGACGGCATTGGCGGCAATGTTGGAATTGGTGCCGTCCTGGAGCAACTGGAGCTGAGCACTCTTACCAGCGAGAAGAGCACCTTCGAACCCGGCGGGAACGACCAACACCATGGTGGCATCGCCTTTCTCCAGGAGGTCAGTGGCGGTTGCCACACGGGTTTCCTGAAATTTCAGGTCGAAGGTTTCGCTCACCGCAAATTTCTGGATCAACGAGCGACTCAAGGCGCTGCGATCCTCGTCCACCACCGCCAGGGGCAGGTGGCTTACATCAAAACTGAGCGCAACGGCACAAATGACGACTTCAATGGTGTAAAGCCAAAGTATCAGGGTCAGTATCAACCGGTCACGAAAGAACTGCACGAGCTCCTTGCGCAACAAACCAAATAAGGCAATTCCCATCAGGCCACCTTCTGCTTCATTCGCCAGGCCGCGAAGACAAATACCAGGACCGTATAGACGATCAACATCATCAGATTTGGCAGAACGGCTTCAAGGCCGGCTGATTTCAGTACGATGCCCCGGGAGATTTCCATAAAATAACCGGCAGGGAAAAGCCAGCTATACAGTTGCAGGGCAAGAGGCATGGTGAACAGAGGGAACAGAAAACCGGAAAACAAAAACGACGGCATCAAGGTGACAATCAGCGTTATCAACATGGCCGCCAACTGGGTACGGACCAGGGATGAGACCAACAGGCCGATACCCACCGTGGTCAGCACATAAACGAAAGCGGACGTCAGCAGCAGTATCGGGCTGCCGGCAATGGGGACCTGAAACCAGGCAAACCCCACCACCATGACCATAAGAATCTCCAGGAAAGCCACCAGACCGTAGGGCACCAGCTTGCCGACAACAAACTCGGTTGAGGTGACCGGCGATGCATAGATCTGCTCAATCGTACCGGTCTCTTTCTCACGCACGATCGCCAGGGCGGTCAGCAGGGGTGGGAACGCCATCAGGATCACGGCAAATAACCCGGGGATGACGAAATTGACGCTGCGCAGGGAGGGATTGAACCAGACCCTGGCCTGGACCCGGACGGCGCTCTGACGCGGGGCGGGGAAATTTGCGATTACCGCCTCGGCATAGGCCGATGCCAATCGACCCAGAACAGGATAGCCGCCGTCCACGATCACCTGGACAGGCGCCTCGTCGCCTCTGAGCAGTTGCCGGGCGAAGCCGGCTGGAATCACCACGCCCATGCTGATGGTCGAGCTTTGCAGTGCCGACTCCAGATCGCGGAGATCGGTCGTTTTCTGCTCTAATTGAAAATACCGTGAGCTGTCGAAACGGGCTGACAGGTCGCGGCTTGCCGGCGTGTTGTCCAGATCGTAAATGCCCACGGCAACCTGTTCCACATCCAGATTGACCGCATAGCCGAACAGAAAAAGCATGATCAGCGGCATGATCACGGCCAACGCAATGGTAACCGGGTCGCGAATCAGCTCGCGACTTTCCTTGACGATGAGGGCTCCAAGCCGATGAGCCTTCATGGTCCCAACGCCCGGGAATTGGCCGTTCCCGCCTGTTCTATGGCCGCCGTGAAGAGCATCTCCACCGTGGCGTCGGCTTCGAGGCCGAGCGAATGATTCAGCGATGATCGGCTACCGTGTGCAAGCAGCCGCCCGTCCAGCATTAACGCCAAACGATCACAATAGGCCGCTTCCTCCAGGTAGTGGGTAGTGACCAGCACGGTCATACCGCTGGCGGCCAGCTCACGGATAACCCGCCAGAAACGGTACCGGGCGACGGGATCGACACCCGAGGTGGGCTCATCAAGGAACAAGACCCGGGGCCGGTGAAGCAGGCTGCAGGCCAGCGCCAGACGCTGGCGCAAGGCACTTGAAAGATCACCGGTGAGCTTGTCGGGAATATCTGTCAGCCCCGTTACTTCCCTGGCCCAGTCGATCGCAGCCCGCGCCGCGCCTCCGGCCAGGCCGTAGGCATTGGCAAAGAAGCGGAGATTCTCCCAGGGGGTCAGTTCCAGATAGAGTGAAAACCGTTGTGACATATAACCAATTTGCCGGCGCAATGCGGTGCTACCCCCGCCGGAGCTCACCCCGGCCACCCGGGCGTTGCCCTCATCGATGGCCACCAGCCCGCACAAGGCCCTGATCAGGGTTGTCTTGCCCGCCCCGTTGGGCCCCAGCAACGCAAGCAGTTCGCCAGATGGCGCCTCGAAACTCACCCGGTCAACGGCCTTGAAATGTCCGAAGCGGACGCTCAGGCCGGTGGCCACCAGCCCTTCCTCTTTTCCCCTGTCTTGCCGGGCCAATTCCGGAAACTGCTGCTCGCCGGCCCTCCTGTCCGTCCGCAGCACAAACAGATCCTCGAGCCGGGGCTCGGCCGCCGCCAGGTGGGTTCCCTCGGGCAATAACTCGGCGAGCTGGTTTTCAGCGATGTCCGCGTTCATCACCAGTCGCAGGTGATCCGGCAACCACTGCACTGAATGGACGCTGTCAATTTGAGCCAGGATGCCGGACAACTCCCGCAAGCCTCGTCCGGTATCTCCAGCATTTACAGTGAACACCCTTCCGGCGGCGGGCCTCAGCAGCTCTTCCAGCGACCCATCCGCAAGAACGCGGCCCTGTTCCAGCAGCAGTATCCTGTCGCAGCGCTCCGCCTCGTCCATGTAGGAGGTAGCCACAACCATGGTCAGGCCCTGCGACCGGAAGCGGTCGAGCATGGTCCAGAGATGGCGCCGGGACAGGGGGTCGACGCCGAGCCCCGGTTCGTCAAGGATCAGCAGCTCCGGTTCATGGACCAGATTGGTACATAGCGACAACTTTTTCTGCATGCCACCGGACAGTTTGGCGGCGGGCCTGTCAGTAAAGCGGCCAAGCCCCGACATGGATAGCAACCTTTCTGAACGCTCCCGATAGAGTTCGTCGGGCACATCCCGGATGCGAGCGGCAAAGCTCAGGTTTTCCTTGACGCTGAGTCGATCGTAAAGCGTAAATCCCTGGGACATATAGCCAATCTGGGCAGCAACCTGCTTGGCCTCACGACGGGTATCGAAGCCCAGGACCCGGCATTCCCCCACAGTGGGGTCCAGGATGCCAGCCAACATCTGTAACAGCGTCGTCTTGCCAGCGCCATCAGCACCGACAATGCCCACTCGTTGGCCGCGATCAACGGAAACATCCAGTGGCTCGATGACAACATTGTCTCCGAATTGGCGGCCAAGGCCTTTGGCGACGATGGGTTCCGGGGAAGACATGACGGCTCAGCGCGCCGGAACCGAGAGGGTCGCTGGCCACTCGGCGTCCGGATCCCAGCGAATCCAGGCATCTGCCGGCATACCCAGTTTCAGAGCATCGGCCGGATTATCCAGCACCAGGGTAACGCCATAGACCATCCGAACTCTCTCGTCGGGCATGTGGACATCGCGGGGGGTGAACTGGGCGAAATCGTCAATCCTGCCGACTTTGGCGGAAAAGTCCCCGGGCAAACCGTCCACGCGGATTCTGGCGGGATCCCCCAAGCTGATCCGGTTGAGGATATCACCGGGGACATAGACCTTGAGTTCGAGCTGCTGCAGATTCACCATCGTGGCCAGCGGCTGGCCGGTATCGACAACCTCTCCCGTCTCCACCGCCCGGATCAGGATGGTTCCGGAGAGCGGAGCGGCAACCTCCGCTTTGTCCAGTTGCGATTCAGCCAGTGCCACCTGCGCCGCCCTTGCAGCCACCTGTTCTTCGGCGGCATCCTTCTGCCGCTGGAGAGACTCAAGTCGGCCCCGGGCCTCACTGACGGCATTTTCCTCCTGATCCAGATCACTCGAGCTGGCCAGATTGCGGGACCGCAAGTCCCGGATCCGCTGCCGTTGTTTCTCGGCATTCTTGAGATGATGACGCCAGGTGGTGATTTGGCTGTCGAAGCCGTCACGGACTTCCCGCGCCGAGGCCAGCTCGGCCTGTGCCGAGCGCAGGCGGTCTCTGGCATCGGCGGGGTCGATCACGGCTACCGTGTCGCCAGCCGAAACCTTGCTGCCTTCCGCGAGATGGTGCTCGATGACCCGACCGGCCACTTCGGCCGCGATCCGCACTTCCCGCCCCTCGATATGGCCATTGCCATAGACGATTCCCTGCGGCAAGGGCTCTTCCCCAAACAGAACAAAAACCCCATAAGAACCGCCGGCGAGCACCAACACCGCTATCAGAGACCAGAGCCAGGATTGGGATTTCACCAAACACTCCTTATGACATTACTGTTCAGGTTGGAGCCGGGATCAGGGCCACTGCCTCTCACTCCAGCCAATGAGATTGTCCACTATAGCACTCGGCAGCCGCCGCGGTCAAGGTCGTTGCCGGATCTTAAGCGGCTCATTCAGGTCGCCCTCGAAGATGGCCGTCAGGGCATCGTCAAAGACGCAAAATGGATTGGTAGCCTGCCACATCCACCTCAAACCGGGTGTTCTGACGCAAGTGATCCCTCAGCGCCTCCAGCGCCTCCGGATCACCGTGGATCAGGTTGATCGGCGTTTCGGGGGCCAGGTCACTCTGAGCAAGCCACTGTTCAATCTCTGCGAAATCCCCGTGCCCGGAAAGCCCACTCAACACTTCCAATCTGGCTTTGACAGGAAACCAGTCACCGTGGATCTTGATCCTTTCCGCTCCTTGCATGCCCGCTTTCAGGAAGAGACCGGGAAAAACATCAGCATGGTGACGCTCCGCAGGGCGCTGAAAAAAAAATAGGCTCAGCTTCAAGCGTATTCGGCATTCACTAAAGGCACGGCGCGACGAAACGGATTTCCGCAACACTCAAGGCCTTCTCAAGGTGCTTCAGGAGCGGGAAGACCTGGGTGAGCACGAGCTCTATTACTTCGATGAGTCGGGCTTTTCGCAGTCGTCACCGGTTCCATACGCGTGGAGTCCCATTGGGCAGCCCTTTGAGATGACCGCCTACTCCCATAGCCGAAGGTTGAACGTACTGGGGTTCCTCAGCCGAGCCGGGAAGCTGGTCTACCATACCTCCACGGAGCCGGTGACTACCGAGACAGTCATCGAAGCATTTGATCAATTTGTGGCCCAGAAAGACCCCGATACCTTCGCCATCGTGGTGCTCGACAATGCCAGCATGCATCGCTCCAAGGCCTTCAGAAGGAAGATTATGGAGTGGATGTCGCATCGTGTGCATCTGGTCTACCTATCGGCTTACTCGCCGGAGCTTAACCTGATAGAGATTCTGTGGCGGCAGATGAAGTACGCATGGCTACCGTTGAGTGCCTATCTCTCATTTGACCACCTCAGCAAGGAGGTCTGTCGCCTACTCGGCGGCTACGGGTCTGAGCGCACGATAAATTTTGAATAGCCACTTAACTCCCGCTGGGTCAATCCTCCACCACCACGCTGCAGGCAGACCATGGTGAACCATCGAGCCTGGGTAACCCCAAGGTCTTTCAAGCGCTCATCCAGTAAACTTGCGCCAGCGCCTTGCCACCCGAGCACTGGTGAAAGGAAACTGATCTCGAGGGATTTGTGGGTCCATATCGCTGTCCTGCTATTGCTGACTCAGTAACAGTAAATCGTAAGCTAATCATTGAGGCCAACATAAGTCACACATTGATCTGGGATCAGGCTTGCGCCAGATCAATATGCAACATCACGCGGATTCCGAGGCTAGCTAAGGAACTTCTCCTTCCAGTGAGACAGGTAACTCCTCACTTTTTCAGAGACAGGAGGCCTTCAGCGTATTGTCGCCCTGGTAGACACCCTTGCACCGTGACCGGCAACCGGCTTAAAAAAGCTGGCGCCGAGCGCTCCACAACGCTGTAGCATCTTCACTCAAACCAGCCCGGTCTTCGGCACGACGTCTTCCAGGCAATCCGCATCCGCTAAGGTCAGTCCCCAGTCGGGTAGAGTATGCGGGGTCGACAACAAGGCCAAGTTCCGCTTATCGGCCAGAATGGCATGTACTCGGGAGGTTGGGTGACCAAAAAATCAGTAGTTCAATAGGTTGAGAGTGTTTTTGCGCTATTTTTCGCGTTTGTCTGCCAGCCCTCTATAACAGCGCCACGCAATTCAGCCGTGAATATAACCAAGTATTCGGCGCACCACCACTGCGCGACATTAAGCATTTACGACAGTCTGTTTCAAAAAAGATATAGATCGAAAGTTATTTGCTAATAATCAATTTTTCGCTCATGCAGTGGGCATTGTTGTCTTTAATTCGGCTAGCCGCACGATTCTTAGTTGACTATGAATTTTCTTACGTATGGCAAGTTAGTTGCTGCACAGCTACCTCAGGAGACCTCCACCAACCATTTTTTCCGTAGAGAAAATGAAAATAAAGGTTTTACGCACATAAGCTATCAACCAGATATTCCGTATACCCCGTTTTTTATTACCTGTTTTGCGGGTAAATCAACTATCAATGCCAAAATAACGACGCAACTGATCACGCAGGTTCGGTGGGGTACCATGAATCGTCAATTTATCACTGTGAGGATCATATTCGACACGTTCGCCTAAAAGGTCCTGATCAAAGCCAACGCTTAAACCGCCGCCCTGCCCCTGAAACTTCACCAGCTTTTTTAGCGTCGAACGATCCGTCGGAAACTCCGCAACGAGAGCACGTTCTTCTTGGCTTTGGTTAAAGTCAGCAAAACTCCGCTCGACCGGGACAGCATCGCGTAATTGCTCTGACAAATCTTTAATGCGAACTGGCTCGCCTTGCTGCCATTGATTGTCACAGATGTCATACACGGATTTACGCAATTGCCGAGCTTGTTCGTTTTCGAGTTGCTCTTCTTGCGCATAACGACTGACACTCTCGATGAGCTGCTGCGACTGCTTCTTAGCATTCAAGCCCTCGGCACAGCCGAGAAAATCGAGAAAGAAGTCGGAAACTTTGCGTCCTGCGCGACCTTTAATAAAGGAAATATAAGTCGTCGATTCAGGTTCGTCTTGCCATTCGGTTAAATTGATCGTTGCCGCCAATTGGACCTTGCTTATCGCTAATTGCGAAGATTTATCGACGCTTAAGTCCGGCGCAATAGTGACCCCCTCTTGGCTTGGCAGAAATGCCACAACAAGAAAATCTTGGCCACGTTCACGATAGCTGGCCACCAGTAAGAAGCCGGCTTCTAAGATCCCATAGTGTTGTAATTGCTGGTGCAGTAATTTGGCACTCTCTTGCGAAAAATTAACGAATTCCTCGTTGCCCTGTCGCCACTTTTCTAGCAATTCAGGAAAGTTGCTCTCAACACTGCGTTCGTGATCATCTTCAGGACGCAAAAAACGTGCATAACCTTTACTTGGTTTAGCTTGGTAAACTTCTGTTAACTCATCCAGTAACTGGCCCACCTCATCATTAATGGCTAAGGTCGCAGGTGCTACGCGCAGGCCTACTTGGCCGTCATTGGTATAAAACTGATGGATGATACTGTGCTGTACGTCTGCTTGCATGGTGCTGCATTCCTTTCTTACTGCAAATGGTTGCGCCTGTGATAAGATTGCGGGCATTCTAACATGTAAGGAAAAAAATCGATGCCAATCGTGTCAAAATATGATGCTGCCCAGCAGGAAAAACTTCTCAATGACGTGCTCGACACGTTACACAAAGAAAACGTGCCGGTGGACCTTGCACTTATGACCCTTGGCAATGCGGTGACGCATATCCTTTCCCAGCACTACGCACCACAACAAGCGCAGCAAGTGGCTGAACAATTTGGTAAAGTCCTGCTACAATCGTTGACTAAATAAGATTTTTTTAGGCCACGCATGAGACAACGCAAACAGCGCCGAGACAAAATTGCTCGCTTGATCAGTTGGGGACACTGGTTCACCTTCTTCAATATTCTGTTGGCGCTTGCCATTGGCACGCTCTACATTGAAGCTGCGGAAACACCCTCGACTTTCCTAGGTGGCTTCTACATGCTTATCAGCTGGCTGGGCCATTTTGCGTTTTTGCCTTTCATTACCTTTATCATTCTGATTTTTCCGTTTTGTTTGATTATTCCGTTCTCGCGTTTTCTGAAAGGAGTTGCGACCCTCGTTGCCGCCTTTGGGCTTATTGCCCTAGTGGCTGACGCGCTGTTCTTCCGTCAATACGGTTATCATCTAAATACTTACTCGTTGTCACAGTTGGCGCTCGATGCTGAAACTGCCTTTGCCGGTGCCAGCTTCGTTCTTCTATTGGGTATGTTGTTGGTATTCGTGGTGCTACTGGTGTTTGAGCTTGCCCTCGCCAACATCGCCTGGAAGCGTCTTGACCGTTTGCGTGAGAAACATTGGGGGGCCTCATTTAGTGCCGTCTTTGTGCTGTGTTTTTTAGCCAGTCACAGCATTCACATTTGGGCTGACGCAGTATTCTATACGCCGATCACCAAACAAGACGACTTGTTCCCATTGTCTTATCCCACTACCGCGCAAACGCTTATGAGCAAGCATGGTTGGCTGGCGGAGGAGCGCTCACAAGCCACCGATCGGTTACTGAAAGGGACTGAACAAATTAACCTCAATTATCCACCACAAAACCTGATGTGCGCACGCCAAGGCACCACAAACAATACCTACGTAGTGGTTTTCGATGCTCTCACAGCGGCAGAACAACAACGTTTAATGGGGATTTTGCCGCAACTTGAGCGCTTTGAATCGCCACTGGTTGGGCACACCACGCGCTCCGGAGGTCTATTTGAGCTGCTTTATGGTTTGGCGGATATCTATCGTGAACCGATCGCGGCGCAGCAGCAACCACCAGCGTTCTGGCAGCAACTCAACGACTACCAAGTCAGCGTCACAGTAACGGGCGAGCTCGAAGCCTTTACTGTGGGCGATTATTTGCGCGCGACACCCGCAGAAAGCTATCGCGACAGCCTGACCTTCGCATTACATACCGAAGTATCGAATGCAGTATTGGAGCGTTTGGCAACTGAGATTGTCGCGGGTCACCAAGTCGTCGTCACAGCGTTAAACAACGCCGCGACAACGCAAGCAAATAGCGAGAGCTATAGCTTGGCGGCCGTGCAGGTACCGCTTCTCTACACCTCTAACCTGCCGTTCGCACAACAAGACTTAGCGTTGTTAACCGATCTTGCGCCAACTCTTACGCAGCGTTATATGACCTGTGCTGGCGGTGTTGAGAGTTTTGCGACGGGCCGGAATATCTTCCTTACGCAAGAACGTGAGTTCCCGGTAATGACCAGTTTTGGCCGTGATCTTGTGGTCTACGATGTCGATGCGACAACGGTGATAAGCACTGATGGTCGTGTACGAAGTTTTGCCAATACGACACTCGAAACAATGCCCAATGTGGCTCCCGCAACACCAATCTTAGTCGATGGCATAAAGCACTTACAGCGCTTTAGTAAGCAAAGCGACGAATAAATCGCCAGTTAAACCCTAAGCGGTGCTTCATGGCTTGTTAAATTAGAAAAAAGCAGTAATATAACGAGCTCGGTCGGCGTGTAGCGCAGCTTGGTAGCGCACTGTCATGGGGTGTCAGGGGTCGCTGGTTCAAATCCAGTCACGCCGACCAATTCTCTTCTAGCTTTGCCATAACTTCCCTAATAACCTTCTGTTGGTCGACATCAGGCGAATGACTGCTGATGGGAGCCAAGGCTTTCTGAATATCTTTAAATTGCGTGCGGCTTAAGCGGTGATGCTTGGCTATCGTAAGCGTTTCGGTTGCGGCATGACCGCGCCGTGCCAATTGTTGCAATAAATACAACTGTCGCCCCGCCAAAGTCGCGAGGGTCGCGTGATCTACAGTGAGTTCACGCTGGCCACGCCAACGTTGCTTAAGTTTATCCCCTAAATGTCGCCAACTCTGATAAAGGCCTCCTGCTGCCGCGCCAAGAGCTGTCGCGGCGCCCAAGCTTAGCCCGCCGACCATAAGATCAATGCCTGCCCCGGCGGCAGCGCCGGCACCAATACCAAAGCCGGCATCCTTACTCCACGCCTTTAAGACTTCTGGAGCAAAAAGATCGTCCTGCCATTGACCGCTTTCACTATCAAGTTGCTCAGTGACCGCATCTTCAGGCAAAAATGCAAAGCGCCCCAAGAGGCTGCGTACTGTCTCTTGTTCACGTTCACGAATCCGTTGCTGCAGGCGCGATACAGCTACAGCAACCTCGGAGTCAGTCGCGCTATCCGCAACCACTTCGCGATACCCTGCAACCTCAACCAGTAGTGCAGCGATTGCACTTAAGGCACCTGTTACGCGTTGCTTCCGTTCTTGTTTACGCCATGCAATGAGTTGTTTGAGCGGTTGAGCTGCGGCAGGCACCACGGTCGCTAAGCTTTCCAGCAAATAGGCTTCACCGCCCTCTGGCGGCGTCACAGTGTCGAAGGCCACCACTGCATGCAAACTCAATTTCGCTAGCGCATCACGCCAAGCTTGTTCTTGCTGTTCCGGCGCTGCTGTATAGTTCAAAACTGGGATGAGTGGCTTGCCACAGCGCGTTAATAAGTGCAATTCGTCTTGATATTTTGGCAATACCGGATCGCGGCAATCAATAACATAGAAAGCAGCATCTGACTGTAATAGCTGCCGTAACACTTTGGCTTCTTGAGCAAAATTCGCTTCGCTCGCTGAGCTTTCGAGGAACGCCTTAATTTGCCCTGGCCCATCATGGCGATACTGCGCAACATAGGATTCGACTTCAACAAACAGTTCCGAACCCGATTCCAACCCAGGCGTATCGTAAAACGCTAATAACTGTTGTCCTTCAAGCCAAACGCCCTGTTCCAATACGCTACGCGTGGTGCTCGGCCGTTGATCTACTTCTCCAAATTCGCGCGCATGCAAGAGTGTGCGGAGTAACGAGGTTTTACCCGCATTGGTATGGCCAACGACAGCGATTTTAAGCAACGACATAGTCTACTCCATACTGATCGAGTTGTTGTTGCCACTGCGTTAAGTAGGTCGCTTGCTGACCGCGAACCAAAACCACCGTAAGCTGCTGCGTGGTCGCAGCGAGTTGAGCTAAATAACGTAAACTACTCCGGTCCGGCGTGAGTTGTGCGGCAATGCGAACCTGCAACTGGGCGCTAGGCACAGCTGTAAAACGTGTGACTAAGGCTTGTTTATCGGCATAGCTGGCAACGACACCGAGATAATCGTCACTTACTGTGGCATGCGGATCGGCTTCGTAATCCATACTCACGGTATAGTGACCGCTGCCATGTGTCGCATATTGGAAGCGTGGGCGTGCCCTCCCATCACCGCTATCGGCATCCACTGTGGTTCCGCGCTGTTGTGCATGGGCGATAGCTTGCACCACCGCAGCGTGTCCTTCTAACTGCACTGGTAATTGCATTTGTTGGCTCCGCCAAACCAACAACAGTAATGCACCGAATGCCGCCAAGGCCCGCGGTAGCACGCCATAGGTCAATACACACAACGTTAACCAACGCCCAGCGGCGTTGGCATCGGTTAGAGTCGCGGCAGAATCCGTCACCGGTGGCAGCGTTGCAGCGAAGAGTAGGTTCGGAACACTATTGATCAGCTGGGCAATGCCTTGCACTTGGTCAGTTACTAAGATCGTCGTCGCCCATTGAAAGCTATAGTCATTAAAGCTCAAGTAAATGATTAAGGTAAGCCACGCAGCGCTGGAAAGTAACAGCCAGAAACCATGGGTGGTAAGTGCCATCAAGGGTTGTAACAAGCGTTGTTGCTGCACGTGGTTAAGCCAACTTTGCTCAAGTGCACCCTCGCCTCGCTTGCGTTGCAAGAGCGTCAATAACGTATAAGCAACGCCGGTGACGCCCGTTGGTCGCGGGCGTCGCAGCGCAAAAACAACCCAAAAGACGAAAAGTAAGAGGTTCGGCAGTAGCAATAAACTCACTGCAAACAACAACGAGATCGGTTGTGGCTGACTTAATACGGCCTGACTGGTCCCGATACCCGCTAGCAGCGCAAGCAGGGCAAAAATAACTGATAGCAGACGTCTGAGTTGCTGCCAATGCCGCAACTGGGTCAAGACGCCTTGGCGTTCGCTCAGTCGCACTGCGCGCTGCAATAGCTGCGCTTGGGGTGTGGCGGCGGAAACCTCACTGAACTTAAATTGCGCTTGCTGTAATTGAGGATCAGTGATGTCACGCAAGCGCTGGTGCTCGGCAAGCCAAAACTGTTCAAAGCGAGTTAAATTCAAGAGTAGCCTATCCGCTGGTCAGCTTAGAGATCGAAAGGCTTAGATTACTGGAGAGCTTGATGAAGGTAAAGTGTTGTTAATGGCTGCTTAAAATCGTGTGCGCGGCTGACAATTGGCAGATTGTAGCGTTTCATCTACCGCAACATAGGTTCCTGCCGGACATTCAAGCTTCAACAAAGTAGGATCGCGTTTTTCTACCGCTTTTCGCTTCAAGTCACCCGCAACTTCACCAAGATCGATATCTGGCATCATGTGTGCACCGAAGCCGTAGTAATACTGATAAAAAGCAGCCGCGAAAATAGCTAAAATCAGCAATTTACGCATCATGAGTTCACTCCACGTTCTTTAACTTTGCCGCTGTGCCACGCCCTTCGTAACACAACGACAACTGTTCAATTATTAGCAGAGTAAGCAAAAAGCGCAAATCTGTCCGTAAAGTTAAGGTAAAGATACCCGTTGTAGATGCTAATTATCTGACTTATCAGCGCTTAATTTTACCGCAGTGCCATAAACGAGAAGCTCCGCAGCACCGTGCGCTAGCATAGAGGTGGTAAATCTCACACTTACAACAGCATCGGCACCTAGGCTCTCAGCTTCTGCCTGGAGCCGATCCAACGCTTGCTCGCGGCTTTCTGCCATGAGCTTCGTATAATCGGTGATTTCTCCACCCACTAGGTTTCGAAACGCGGCCAAAATATCGCGACCAACGTGACGTGCACGAATGGTATTACCTCTTACGATACCAAGGTGCGCTGCGATTGTTGCGCCGGCAACAGTTTCAGTGGTGACTACAGGAATATGTTTCATAGTTTTACCTTTTTATACGGGTCGGTTTTTGCTGCTTTTAGCCGCTGACGTAAAACGTTGATAAATAATAGTAACAGCCCAAGAATCGTCGCTGCGGTAGTGAGTTTTATCCACCATGGGATAGTAGCGTCTTGGCTGAACTGATAAATCGCATACAGAACTAGCGGAATCAGGCCTAATACAAGTAAACCAAAGCCAAAGCGATTCCAAAGTCGAACGCTTGGCGTCTCGGCATCACTCTCAGGCGGGAGCATGCCGAGTTTCACTGCTCCTCGTTGCTCCGCGAGTTCGCGATACAAGTTGGCGCATGCCTCACAACTGCCGAGGTGCAGATGCAGTTGCTGTCTTTGCTGTTGGGTCAATTCATTATCAAGCGCACCACTGATAAGCGGTTCAATGGCTCGACATGCTGGATCTCGCTGTGTCATCAACGCTCTCCTAGTTGTTGCAACGCTGAACGCATTGCCATTCGTGCTCGGTGTAGACGCGACATTACGGTACCTTCTGGGATGCCTACGATCATGGCAATATCTGCATAACTACAATCGTTGAATTCTCGCAGTACCAACAAATCACTTTGTTCTTGCGGCAGCAACGCCAACGCTTGCTGGACCAAGTTTTGTCGGTGCGCCTGCAAGGGATCTGGTTGCGGTGCAATGAATTCAGCTAAAGCAGTGTCATCACTATGACGCTGTAAAAGTCGTAACTCATCCAGGCACCGATGGCGTACTACCTGTAAAAACCATGGCTTGGCTTTTTGAGCTGCAGGAAAATGAGACGTTTGTAACGCTTTTTCCAAGGCATCTTGCACCATGTCCTTACCACGTTGCGGGCAGCGCATAAATTGCACCGCTAGTACCTGGGCACCGGCAACGTAGGGAGCGATTACCCGATAACGTTGCTGTGCGTCAGCACTGTTTTGTGGCATGGAATCAAATTGCGTCATAGGTGTGCTCAATAGCCGTTGCTAGGTTTTCATAGATTAGACGAAGCGCGCTTTTGTTTTATTCCAATTTATTTTTAATCGGTCATCTCTAATCCGCGATAAAGCCACCTGACTGACGTGCCCATAGGCTCGCGTACAAGCCATTTTTAGCCAACAACTCTTGGTGGGTCCCCTCTTCAATAATGCGACCTTCATCCATCACGACGAGGCGATCCATGGCTGCTATGGTTGATAAACGGTGCGCAATAGCAATGACCGTCTTGCCTTCCATGAGCCGATAGAGGTTTTCTTGAATTGCAGCTTCCACTTCCGAGTCCAGCGCCGAAGTCGCTTCATCAAGTATTAGAATCGGCGCGTCCTTAAGCATGACACGTGCGATAGCAATGCGCTGACGTTGACCTCCAGAGAGTTTTACGCCGCGCTCACCGACATGAGCGTCATAGCCACGTCGTCCTTGCGAGTCCTCTAATTCAGCGATGAACTGCGTCGCTTCTGCCCGAGCCGCAGCCTGTTCGATTTCGGCATCCGTGGCATTAGGCCGGCCATAGGCAATATTGCCGCGTACTGAGCGATGTAACAGCGAAGTATCTTGCGTGACCATGCCAATGTGCTCACGCAGACTGTCTTGCGTCACCGAGGCGATATCCTGCCCGTCAATCAGAATCTGTCCGTTATTGACTTCATAGAAGCGCAACAGCAAATTCACTAATGTCGATTTGCCGGCCCCCGAACGTCCGACAAGACCTATCTTCTCACCGGCTTTAATGCGCAGAGTTAGGTCGCGCAACACGGTTTTGTCGTCGGTGTAGTCGAAATTCACCTGCTGAAACGCAACTTCTCCGCGCGGTACCGAGAGCGCTTTAGCGTCGGCGTGATCCTGAATATGTTGGGGTACAGCGATGGTTTTGATGCCATCTTGGACGGTGCCGAGGTTCTCGAATAAAGCTGAAACCTCCCACATGATCCATTGGCTCATCCCCCACAAGCGCAGAACCAAACTCAGCGCCACCGCTATTGCGCCGACCGTAATCAGACTGCCGAGCCACAGCCAAATCGCCAGCGCCGCGACCGAAAACAACAACAATGAATTCAAGAGATACAGGCAAGTATAGAGCTTGGTGACTAGGCGCATTTGCTGATGGACGGTGCCAAGAAACTGTTCCATTCCTTCACGGGCAAAGGCACTTTCGCGTTGAGCGTGGGAAAATAATTTTACGGTTTGGATATTGGTGTAACTATCAACCACTCGCCCTGTCATCACCGAGCGCGCATCTGCCTGTTTGGCTGCAACTTGCCCCAAGCGCGGGACAAAATAGCGCAATAACACTAGGTAACACAGCAACCACGCAAGCAACGGCATCGCCAGGCGCCAATCGGCGCTCGCGACAATGACCACGGTACCGATAAAATAGACACTGACGTAGTTCAGTACATCAAATAATTTGATCACACTCTCACGGACCGCCAACGCGGTCTGCATAACCTTGGTTGCGATACGTCCAGCGAATTCATCTTGATAAAAGGTCAGCGATTGCCGAAGCAGATAGTTGTGCACTAACCAACGAATGCGCATGGGGTAATTCCCCAGCAACGATTGATAGGTCACTAATGAGTGCAATACAACCAGTAGCGGTAGTCCAAGAAGCACAATCGCCGCCATCCCGATGAGCCACCATTTCTGTTCCGCAACGAAGGTTTCACGAGACTGCACGCTCAGCCAGTCAACGATATTACCGATGAAACTGAACAACCAGACTTCGGTGAGTGCAATCAGCGTCATTAAGCAGCCGGTTGCGAAGATATAGGGCCAGGCACCGCGAGTGAAGTAACGACAGAAAGCAACCAAACCTGTTGGCGGTTGTTCTCCCGTTGCGGGCGGAAAAGGATTTAAACGGTTTTCAAACCAACGAAACATAACTATCCTTTAATTTGTTACTGTACCGGCTAAAGCTAGACCTTTGTCGAATGTTTTGCATGCGCCTTTGAGCTTATGATCTGGCGCACTTTAATGAGATGGATTGCGACTCATCATAAACTAAAAAGGTGCCACATGAACGCTATTTTACTGATGCTACTCGGTTTAGGCGGAATGTTTCTCGGCTATGTTTTTTACTCAAAATTCGTTGCCGAGAAGATATATAAGCTCGACCCTAATTTTCGTACACCAGCGCACGAATTTGAGGATGGCGTCGACTTTGTCCCCACTAACAAATACGTCCTCTGGGGCCACCACTTTACCTCGGTTGCCGGCGCTGCGCCTATTATTGGTCCGGCGATAGCGGTCATTTGGGGCTGGGTTCCGGCGTTCTTATGGGTGATTTTCGGTACTATCTTTTTTGCCGGTGTGCATGATGCGGGCGCTATCTGGGCCTCGAACCGTAATCGCGCGCGCTCTATCGGCGCCTTGACGGGCGATGTGGTCGGGCGCCGCTCGCAATCGCTGTTTATGATTGTTATCTTTTTAGTCCTGTTGATGGTGAATGCAGTATTCGCCACTGCCATTTCCGGGTTGTTAATCAACTTCCCTAGTTCTGTTGTGCCGGTTTGGGGTGCTATCTTCGTTGCGCTTATCATTGGTCAGTTTATCTTCCGTAAATGGTTAAACTTGGGTACCGTCTCGGTGCTCGGTGTCATCGCACTTTATGCGTTGATTGTTGTTGGACCTGAAGCTCCCCTAGCCCTCCCTGAGACGGTCATGGGACTTTCTGACAATGCGACATGGATTATCATTCTGTTCCTTTATGCCGCGATTGCTTCACTGCTGCCAGTTTGGATGCTTCTGCAACCCCGCGATTACATCAACGGTTTGCAGCTCTTTATTGGTCTGATTCTGATTTATGGCGCGGTATTAATTAGCGGTCCAGAACTGGTTGCCCCGGCCTTTAATACGGCAACACCGGAGGGGACCCCTTCTTTAGTTCCTTTGCTGTTCGTGACCATTGCCTGCGGTGCCATTTCTGGTTTTCATGGTCTGGTTGCTTCAGGTACGACGTCGAAACAGCTCGATAAAGAAACCGATGCTCGGTTTGTGGGTTATTTTGGTGCCATTGGCGAAGGTTCGTTGTCCTTAGCGACCATCATCGCCGTCACCGCGGGTTTCGCGACGCTGGCTGATTGGCAAGCGGTTTATCACAGCTTTGGCCAAGGTGGCGTTACCGCATTCGTCTCTGGTGGCGCGCGGATCTTACAAGAAGGCCTCGGTTTTAATGTCGGTATTGCCGAGACATTGCTAACCGTCATGGCAGTCTTGTTTGCCGGTACTACTATGGATACTGGCTTACGTCTGCAACGTTATATCTTTCAAGAGTGGGGCTCAATCTATAACATCAAATGGATGGAAAAAGCCGCCCCCGCCACCTTGCTTGCTGTGGGTTCCTGTTTGCTTCTCGCCTTTGGTGCTGGCGGCGCCGATGGCTCAGGCGGCTTAGCTATCTGGCCATTGTTTGGTACCACCAATCAGCTGTTGGCGGGGCTTACTTTACTGGTCGTCACAACCATGTTGGTGAAGCTCAAACGGCCTATGTATGTGACCTTGTTACCATTACTATTCCTCTTGGTAATGACCATCTTCGCTCTGCTGATTCAGTTGAAAGGTTTCTATGATGCGTCCGATTGGTTCCTCTTCAGTCTTGACTTGCTGGTGCTTATCGCCGCCATTTGGATCGCTTTAGAGGCGGCCTCAACGCTGACGCGACTACGGAAAGAAAATGCGAATTCGCGCGATTAAAGGTTGGCTAGCGAAAGCTGGCCAATTCGCTAATGAATATTACAATGCCCCCTACCGCGCCGCGGTAGCGCGGGCTAAGCGAGAACAAGAAGACTTGTTTATGCTGTATGTTTATTCCGAGATGATGGGCATACCCAATCCCGCAAGCTATTATACGCTGGAATTGCAGCCGCTGTTACTGGAGCAATTTCATGAGTGGCATTTGCGCATGGGTATGGAACATTCGCCCTTTGATGAGTTTCGTTGTTGCTAATGAGTCCAGATCTATTAACTCATCCTCCCAAAGTCATCTTCGTTGGTGGAAAAGGTGGCGTTGGCAAGACTTCTATCGCCGCGGCCCTCGCCTTGCACCACGCTGCGCTTGGGCGAAAAACCTTGGTGGTCTCGACCGATCCGGCACACAGTTTAAGCGACGCCTATGCGCAGCCGATTGGTGGTAAAATAACGGCGCTAAACGCGCGGTTAGATGGCTTAGAAATCGACCCTGACACTCAGGTCGACGAGCATATCGCCGAAGTGCTTGCCAGTATGAAAAGCATGGTGAAACCAACACTCTACCCGCAAATCGAGAAGCAACTGAGGCTTACCGCACAGTCACCAGGCACGCAAGAAGCCGCCCTACTGGAGAGTATTGCGCGTCTCATCGATGAACGGGAACAGCTTGGTTATGACTTGATCATCTTTGATACCGCGCCTACCGGTCATACGCTACGACTATTGACACTGCCTGAAGCTATGTCGGCGTGGACCCAAGGTATGCTGCAGACGTCGCAAAAAGCACATCAGTTACAAGGCGTCGTCGATCATTTATCAAGTTCTCGCCAGCGGGCCCCGCAACACCCACTTGCAGAACCCAAGCAACACGATGTTGCCGATTTGTCGGAGCGTAATCAACGCATCGCTGATCGGTTGCGGCGACGCCAACAACTTTTTCAACGGACCCGCGATGTCATCAAGGATCCGCAGCAAACAGCGATTGCATTGGTGTTGACGCCAGAAAAGTTACCGTTACTTGAGACTGAGCGAGCGGTACGACAATTACAGGAACAGCGACTCCCCCTTGCGGCATTGTGGGTGAATCGCAATATTCCAGCGCACGCTGACGGCGATTTTATGGCGCAGCGACGGCAGCAAGAACAACTGTACCGTGAGCAAATTCATGCGACCTTTGTGGGGCTACCCGCTGCGTTTCTGCCGCTGTTTGAACGCGATTTAGAGGGGGTGGCTGGCCTAGAGCTTTTGGTTAAAGCACTCGCGGAACATCCCTTAGAGCGCCTATGAACCTGTGCCTTCAGACAAAAATGACTAACAGATAAATCAGCAGGCCAACGACCAGCACGCCCCACCCCAGTTGCTTTTGTTGTTCTTGCCACCACGATAGAACCCGCTCCCCCAACCAATTGACGAGCAGTGCGAGACCGTAGTAGCGAATGCCACGAGCTATGAATGCGGCAAACATGAACAACATGAATGAATAGCCGGTGCTGCCCGCGGTCAACATACCCACTTGAAACGGTATGGGCGTGATCCCCACCAACAGCAAGGTCACAAAACCGTCGCTTTTGAACTCACTACTGAACTCCGCAAAAGCTTGTTCGTAACCCAAGAGACTGAGTGCCCACTGCCCCACGCTATCAAATAAAAAGTAACCGATACTGTAGCCAATTGCGGCGCCAACTAAACAGCCCGCAAGTGTCGCCGTGGCAATCGCAAACCAACGTTCGCGCTCATGCAGCAATAAGGGAATAAGTACAAGCTCAAGTGGGACAGGAATAATCGTCGCTTCCAGCATCGACAGGACGAAGATCATCCAGAGAATATGATTAGAATCTAAAATACGCTCAAGCCATTTATTGGCTTGAGCGTTGTCACTTTTAGGCGGCTTTGGGTTCATTCACCGAAGGCTCCGGCAGGTCCAGGAAAGACGACCGGGCTTTCAAAGCCGTCTTTACTCACGCTGGCAACACCAAAGAAGTAATTGTCGATAACGATGTTCTCGAGGGTGTACTCGTTCACTTTACCTACGTCACGACTAAACTCCCAGTTAGGAGCATCGGTGTGGCGCCAGTAAATTCGATAGCCGGCAATAAGGTCTTCTTCGGCAGCACTCGCTGCGTTCCATGACAACGAAGTGTCGGGACTCACCGCGCCTTTGATTTGAACATTTGCAGGTGGACTGGGTGCCCATGCCATACTCGCCAAGGACACGGCGTTTAATGCGGTGAGTTTGGCAGCGTAGTCAAAATCAACGCCATCAAGGGTATCGCCATAACGGATACCGTCTTCAACACGAATATCTTGATGCTGGCGGTGGTAGTTCTCGTTAGTTTCCATGATCCGTACACCCGGATAACCTAAATCGTTGAACGGCCGATGATGGCCGCCGCGACCAAAACGGTCCAAGCGGTATATAACCATGGTATCGAGGTTCGGAATGTAACGATCAGCCATCCAATCAATGTAACGCGCTAAATTGCGGCTTGGTGAGTCAACTTCGCCACCGGTGAAACGACGGCGGCGCTCGTCAGCATCAGTTTCATCCATACGCGTTCCTTCGGCGAAAATGCGCGCCGTAGTGTTGTTGATGACGCCATTGATACCTTCAATATTACCGATCATGTCGTTGTTTAACACCGCTTTGATCCGCCAGCCATCTTTTTGCGCTTGTTCAGCCATGATTCTGCCGCCGAATAGGCCTTGTTCTTCACCTGCTAACGCAGCGTATACAATGCTGCCAGCGAACTCGTATTGGCTCAGCACGCGCGCGGCCTCAAGCGTTCCCGCAACACCTGAGGCGTTATCGTTCGCACCCGGTGCATCTGAAACGGCATCCATCACATCGGAAACGCGTGAGTCAATATCGCCCGACATAATGACATACCGGCTCGGGTCGACTGAGCCACGTTGTACAGCGATTACGCTCACCACTTCAGTTGCTTCAGGAATACGCGTTTCACCGCTAATCACATCGCTTTGGTAATAAACCTCTAAGCAGCCTCCACAAGCTGCAGATATCTTTTCGAACTCTGCCTTTATCCAGCGTCGCGCGGCACCAATACCACGCGTATCTGAATCTGTTTGGGACAGCGTATGGCGCGTACCAAAGCTAACCAACTTGGTGATGTCTTGTTCGATACGATCTGCGGAAACCGCTGCGGCAATAGCATGCAGTTGTTCTTGGTCTTGGTAACTTGGCGTCTCAGCCATTGCGCTAGAGGTCACGAGCACGCTCAGTAGCGCTAGAGAGGTTGTTAATTTCATACTATCTACCTTTAGTCTGTCCGACAGTCGTCTGGACTAAAACGGAAATGAAAAATCTTTAGCTCATTCTGATCTAAGTACTGAAACTCAATGAAGTCCGCTCGCTCCCGATAAAAAGCGAGGTTGTCATCGTTGCAATAGGCCTCACGTAATTGCGGCTCGACTTGCTCTGCCAGTGCCGCTTCGTCATGGGTAAAGCGGTCCACACTCACGAGGCTGTAGTAAAAACGCATACCATAATTGACGACTTCGGCGCGCTCAAAACGCGTCTGACGATCCAAAAGACGCGGTAAGTCGCGATTTAACTGGCCAGAGAGCTCTAGCAACTCAGTGTATTGGGCGTTACGTTGGCGCGAGCCTTGGCTATCAATTGCGCTGTGCCACCACCAAATAGCAATCAATCCGACAATGAGAACCACAGCCCCAACAATTAAACTCTTGCGAAAGGTTAATGACATAAACTTTTACCAATAAGTCGACGTACCACTAATAAAAATGCGATTCACACTTACAAACATTCATGTATGTATGTATAATTGAGCACCTAAAAAAAACGCACCCCAAATGTATGAGGTAGATTTTAATGCGTCAACGTAACCTATCACCAATCGCCGCAGCTGTCTTGGCTAGCGCGCTCTTTATTAGCGGCTGTAGCGACAACAATGAAGGTGCTGCACAACAACAGCAAGCGCAACCACAGCAAACTGTGGGCGTCGTCACACTGCAACCACAAGATGTTGCGATCAATGTCACGTTACCCGGTCGTGCGACTGCTTATCGCAGCGCAGAAGTGCGTCCACAAGTAAGTGGTATCCTCGAGCAGCAACTCTTCACCGAAGGCAGCGAGGTCAAAGCTGGCCAGTCGTTGTATCAAATTGATGCGGCCACCTATGAGGCGGACGTAAGTGCAGCTGCAGCCGCAGTGGCGCAAACGCAAGCAACGTTGGCGGCAAGTAGTGCGCGCTTCGAGCGATTCCAGGGCCTGCTCGAAAAGAAAGCCGTCAGCCAACAAGAGTTTGACGAAGCCGAAGCCGCTTATTTACAAGCCAAAGCAGCACTTAAGGTTGCTGAGGCGGAGCTTGAACGTGCGCAACTCAATCTCGAATACACCAAAGTAAAAGCCCCGATTAGTGGTCGTATTGGTCGTTCTTTACTGACTGAAGGTGCTTTAGTAAGTGTGGGTCAGGCGCAAGCCTTAACCATGATTCATCAATTGGATCCCATCTACGTTGATATTCAACAAGGTAGTGAAGCGTATTTACAACTCCAACAAGCGATTGCCGCTGGGCGTATTAGTATGACGGCTGATAATCAGCCGCAAGTGCGTTTATTTGCCAATGGCAGCAAAGAAGTGCTCGCCGAAGGCAAGCTGCTTTTCAACGAAGTGACTGTAGATCCAACCACCAGCTCAATTACCTTGCGTGCGCAATTCGCTAATCCTGAGCGACGCATCTTACCTGGCATGTACGTCACCGCCGAAGTTGCCTCTGGCTCACTGCAAGGCGCGCTGCTAGCCCCGCAAACCGGTGTCTCGCGTGACCCTCGTGGGCGTGCCGTGGCCATGGTAGTTAACCAAGAAGGTAAAGTCGAACAACGTTACCTCGAACTCGACGGCACCAGCGGAAAATCATGGATTGTCCGCAGTGGCCTTGAGGCGGGAGACCAAGTCATTGTTGAAGGTCTACAGAAAATTCAACCTGGTGCGCCAGTGCAAACGGAAGAAGTGAAGTAACCTATGGCTAAATTTTTTATCGATCGCCCAATTTTCGCATGGGTGATTGCAATCGTAATTATGCTTGCGGGTGGTCTCGCCGTCACGCAACTGCCGGTCGAGCAATACCCTGAGATTGCCCCACCGTCGGTGCAAATTAATGCAACCTATCCAGGTGCGACTGCGGAAACACTTGAGGAAAGTGTGACTCAGGTTATCGAGCAGAACTTAAACGGTATCGATAACCTGATGTATTTCTCGTCGGCGAGTGATTCTGCGGGCAATGCCAGTATTACCCTCACCTTCGCCGCAGGTACCGACCCCGACATTGCGCAAGTACAGGTACAGAACAAGTTGCAGTTGGTGGTACCGTTGTTACCACAAGCGGTGCAAGATCAAGGCTTGGTGGTCGCCAAGTCGAATAACTCGTTCTTGATGGTACTTGCTTTGATTTCGAGCAATCCTGAAATCAATCAAATCGACCTTGGCGATTATATTTCAAGTAACATTAAAGACCCGATTGCGCGGACCCCTGGTGTGGGTAATGTACAACTTTTCGGTTCACCCTATGCCATGCGTATTTGGCTCGATCCGCAAAAACTAACCCGTTATAACCTAACCACCACCGATGTGGTGCTTGCGTTGCGGGAACAAAACAACCAAGTCGCCGCAGGTCAACTTGGGGGCACACCAGCGGTTGAAGGTCAACGCTTAACCTCATCTATCATTGCCCAAACCCGTTTAGAAACCGTTGAAGAATTCGAAAACATTCTTTTGCGGGTGAACAATGATGGCTCGGCAGTGAAGGTCAAAGATGTCGCTAAGGTCGAGCTGGGTGGCGAAAACTACACCACCATCGCACGCTATAATCGCCAAGCTGCAACTGGCTTAGCAATTAATCTAGCTACCGGAGCGAACGCCTTAGATACTGCCGCTGCGGTAAAAGAGCGTGTGGCCGAACTCGAGCAATTCTTCCCTCCGGGAGTTGAATTGGTCATCCCTTATGACACCACGCCATTTGTTGAGACCTCGATTACTGAAGTGGTTAAGATCCTTTTCGAGGCCTTTGTCTTGGTGTTCTTGCTGATGCTGCTATTCCTGCAGAATTTGCGTGCCACGTTGATCCCTACCCTCGCTATTCCAGTGGTCGTGTTGGGTACCTTTGGCATCATGTCAGCGTTCGGCTTCAGTATTAACACGCTTACCATGTTTGGCTTAGTGCTTGCCATCGGCTTGCTCGTGGATGACGCGATCGTCGTGGTCGAGAACGTTGAGCGCTTGATGCACGATGAGGGACTCTCACCACGCAAGGCAACCATTAAATCAATGGGGCAAATTACTGGCGCCCTTATCGCTATTGGTTTGGTGATGGCTGCGGTATTCGTACCGATGGCCTTCTTTGGTGGCTCCACCGGTGCGGTCTATCGTCAATTCTCAGTGACGATCATCTCCGCCATGGGACTCTCGGTCATGGTGGCGATTATCTTCAGCCCCGCCTTGTGTGCGACGTTGCTGAAGCCAATTGACGAAGAGAAGAAAGCTAAAGGTCTTCTTGGTGGCTTCAATCGCGGTCTCAATCGCCTCACCGAAAAGTATACCAACGGCGTAGGCAGTATTATTAAACGTAGTTTGCGCTTCGTGGCAATTTACCTCGCCCTTGTTGCAGTGCTCGTTTATATGTTTATGCGTATGCCAAGCTCGTTCATCCCGAACGAAGATCGCGGTGTATTCCTAACGCAGATGCAGTTGCCTGCAGGTGCCACGCAAGACCAATCCATGCAAACCATGAAGAAAATCGAGGACTACTACCTCGATCAAGCTTCGGGGATTCGCTCAATTTTCTCGGTGGTAGGTTTTAGCTTTAGTGGTCAAGGCCAAAATGCCGGTCTCGCTTTCGTGCGCATGACCGATTGGTCTGAACGAACCACACCTGAGCTGCAAATTGAGGCCATTATTGGCCAAGCGATGGGATACTTCAGCCAAGTTCGCGAAGCCATGATCTTTGCTTTCAACTTGCCATCCATTCCGTCATTGGGTAACGCGAGTGGCTTCAACCTCTACTTGCAGGATCGTGGTGGTTTAGGTCATGAAGGTTTACTCCAAGCGCGCAACCAACTGCTCGGTATGGCCGCGCAAAACCCTGACGTAGTCGGTGTGCGCCCGAATGGCTTGGAAGACACTTCACAATTCAAAATTAACGTCGACTTCCAGAAAGCCAAAGCACTTGGACTATCGATTGAGCAAATCAATGCGACCTTAGCCAACGGCTTCGGCTCGACGTACGTCAATGACTTTATCGACCGCGGTCGGGTAAAGAAAGTCTATGTACAAGGGGTTGCGGAGAGCCGTATGACGCCTGAAGACCTAGAGCAATGGTACGTACGCAATGACCAAGGCGAAATGGTTCCATTTTCGGCTTTTGCAACCTCCAGCTGGACCTTTGGTCCGCAGCGTCTTGAGCGTTACAACGGCGTGCCTGCCATGAATATTCAAGGTGAAGCAGCTCCAGGCAAATCCTCTGGTGACGCGATGATGGCCATGGAGGCGATGATCGAGCAGTTACCAAGTGGCGTCGGCTATGAATGGAGCGGTATTTCATTGGAAGAAAAGGTCTCCGGAAATCAAGCGCCGCTGCTCTATGCCCTGTCGCTATTGATTGTTTTCTTGTGTCTTTCAGCACTTTATGAAAGCTGGTCGATTCCCTTCGCGGTTATGCTAGTGGTACCGCTAGGGGTGCTAGGTGCCGTCATTGCGGCAACCATGCGTGGCCTAGAGAACGACGTTTACTTCCAGGTTGGTCTCTTGACCACGGTAGGTGTTTCGGCCCGAAACGCAATTCTTATTGTTGAGTTCGCCAAAGACCTTCAGGCACAAGGAAAAGAGCTACTGGCTGCGACCTTGGAAGCGGTACGGTTGCGTTTGCGTCCGATTTTGATGACATCGCTCGCCTTTACCTTTGGCGTATTGCCGCTCGCGCTTTCTACAGGTGCCGGTGCGGTGAGTCGTCAGGCAATTGGTACCGGCGTCATTGGCGGTATGATCGGCGGCACAATCTTAGCGATTTTCTTTGTACCGCTGCTGTTCTACATCGTTCGTCGCACCTTCCCACCAAAGGTCCGCGAAGAAGATTAGGCTGGTACCACAGCATCATGCTAAGGTTACCTCGAGCCATTGAGGTAACCTTAGTCATGATTTACCGCTACTTTATACTACTGATTGCCACTACCGCCCTACTTGTCGGCATTCAAGCTCCAAATCTCCTGACCCAATATCAGCAACGTCTTGCAGCACAATACGCTGAAGCCATGGTCTACTATCGAGATTATCAAGCACTTGCTGACCGCCACTACCAAGGCGATCTACAACGCCTCATCGAGGCACATCGGCAGAGTAACGAACCAGCATTTCAGGAAGAGGCTGCCATTATTGAAAAACTCGTTACCCGCGTGGCTTTATTTGAACAGCAGCTCCAACTGCACCAACAAAGCTATCCAGCACAGTTGTGGGCGCTCGCCTGGCAAAATAATGAGGAATTACTACAAGGTACGCTTACGGAGTACAGCTTTAATGTGCCACTTAACCAACGGGCGTTGGCTACCGGTGCCTTGTTTGCACTGGCCGTAGCTGTTTTGATTGATTTGCTATGGGCAGCGAGTAAACGTCTATTCACTCGCCGCCGCACCTTCACTAACGTGAGCGGTCGTCGTCCTTAACGGTATATTCGCCGTCAATAACGGAGTTATCATTACGGTCTTGCGCTTGTTGCCGCTGCTGCTGATAACGCTGTTGCGCATCGCGTTGCGCTTGTTGGGCGGCTTTCTTGAATTGCCACATTTGCTTCAGCTCACGGCGTTTACGCCACATAACGGGTAGCAAAAGAATCCAGCCGACCAGTAAAAACAACAGGCCCAACCCTAAAGCCAATAGTAAGAAGAAACCAAAAACCAACCAGCTGAACAGCACGACAAGCGGATTCGCGCTGGGTTGTGGTTTCATTTTTTCTTGCCATTGGCGAATGTAAATAAGCATAGGTCTCATATCTTCTACTTCGGAACTTAATCTTACTATTGTGGCGAATAGTGCAAATTACAAGCGTTGTGGGCGTCTATCCTGTAACAATTTAAGAATAATGCTAGATAAATTCACGATGTTGAATACCGTGCCTGAAACACTTCCAACGATGATCGCATAAGCAAGCCCGAGTAATTCGGCTAAGATAAACCAGCGGCGAATCAAGCTTGGGTCATTCAGTTTTATCGAGCCTACGGTAAAAATAATCGACGATGCGTAGGCAATCCAAATCGACCAGTGACTGGGCTGATCTGAGAACTCAATGTGAAAGCCGTCGCTGAAGTGGAGTGCCGTGATCGGAAATTGCCATTCGATAAAGAGGAAAACTACATGGATCGCCACGAAACTCCACAATACGATGGCGCCCTGCCAGCGCAAGGCAATGAAGTTACGTAATACCGCAATACCGGTAACAATCCCGCCGGCAATGGCGTCGAGCATAAAGAAATGTATCGACAAGGCACCAAGGGCCACGGCCGAAACGATGCGGTAACGGTCTGCCGTGGGCTGACGATAAGCAATAAAATTCGTGATTAACGCAATGACGCCAAAAATCTCTGCCGTATAACTCAAAACATTGGTTCCTTAAGGTCTTCCTTCACCAACTTGCTTGGTGACCATAAAAAACGGCGGCAACTGCTTTAAGTCGCCGCCGTACTTCACCTAGAGCTAATAGTTTACTGGCGTTCGCTCGCAGTTTCATCCCGAATTGCGCGGAACTCATTTCCAGCATACCAATTCGGCCAAGCGTCGGAGTTAGCTAACTCATCACCAATCCAGTAATACAGCCACAGGTCTTGCTGAATACCACGCAGATCCCACTCCGGATCATACTCGTCGGCCGGCTTGTGGTAAGCAATTTGCACGTATTCGGCACGTTTTTCTTTACCGTAAGCTTCACCATGCTCAACATGATCGTTACCACCTTTTGCGTACAGCATCGGCACGCCTTTCTTCGCTAGATTGAAATGATCTGAGCGGTAGAATGAACCTGCTTCAGGTGTTGGTTCAGGTGCTACGTAACGATCCTGCTGTTCAACATACTTAGCCAAGTACTCTTCAAGCTCTGAATTACCATGGCCAACGACCACCATGTCACGCATCGGTCCATAAACGTTCAGAACATCCATGTTAACTCCAGCTACAGCTTTACCAAGCGGCAACATCGGGTTGTTCGCGTACCATTGAGAGCCTAACAGACCACGTTCTTCAGCCGTAACTAAGATGAAAAGCACTGAACGGTTCGGCTGTGGCTGGCTTGCAAAGAATTCCGCAATCGCCATAACCCCTGCAGTACCAGAAGCGTTATCTTGCGCTCCATTGTAAATCTGGTCATCGCTGGCAATCGGATTCATACCCATATGATCCCAATGTGCCATGTAGATAACATGCTCTTCTGGATTGGTTTTACCCTCGATATAACCAATCAAATTTGGCGAATCAAGGTATTCAAAGTCTGTTTGCACGCTAACCGACATCGCTGTTTCTAACGGCACAGGTGCAAAGTCTGCTTGTTGCGCACGCTCACGCATTTCCGCGTAAGATGAGCCAACACGCGCAAAGAGCTTGTCCGCGGCTTCGGTGGTGATCCAACCTTCAATTTCGGTGCGATCCATATTTTTATTTTCGCGCGCCAAATCAAAGCGTACCGGAGAACCACCGGCAATCACGCCCCAGCCATACCCTGCTGGTCCGGTTTCATGAACAACGATGATACCGGCTGCGCCCTGACGCGAAGCTTCTTCAAATTTATAGGTCCAGCGGCCATAGTAGGTCATTGCTTTACCATTGAAGACTTCAGGATCGCCTGAGTCATAGCCTGGATCATTTACCAGTACCACCACGGTTTTGCCTTCGACATCGAGTCCTTCGTAGTCATTCCAGCCATATTCTGGTGCGACGATACCGTAGCCCGCAAAAACCATCTCGCTATCCGCTAACTCGACGCTTTCTTGCACGCGCGGTGACCAAGCCATCATGTCTTGTTTGTAAGCGAACTCACCCAGGTCATTATTTGAGAAGGTCATGTTAGAAACGCTATAAGGCGTCATTTTGACTAACGGGACTTGCTGCTGATAATTGTTTTCTTCTTGGTTGTATGGCTTGAGCCCCCAACTGCGGAATTTCTCCTCAACAAAAGCCACGGTCAATTGCTCGCCTTTACTGGCCGGTGCCCTGCCCTCAAATTCGTCAGAACTTAGCGTGGCAAGATAGTCACGGTAGTTTTCATTGAAACTATAAGGATCAACATCCACCTGCGGTGACGTTGTAGATTCAGGTTCACTGGCAGGACTGCACGCAATCACGAGCATGCTCGCAGCCAGTACCGAAAGCTTCTTCATCGGTTACTCTCCTGTTGTTGGCATTGTTGTAGTTGGGTTCCGACTTTAATGTCATGGGTAGCAAAATATCCAGCACTCATTTCCAGCGCCGACCAGTAATTTGCATCAGGTCGATACGAGGGACAATTGCGTGGATTCTTACTGGTACAGGGTTGCATTGTGAAGGTTTTCACAACACGTAAGTCTTTATCGAGATAAGCAATATCCAGTGGGATAAGAGTGTTGTGCATCCAAAAGCCAGAATAGCCGGGGCGTTCGGTTGGGTACACAAACCACATTCCTTGATCTTGCGCAAGCTGCTCGCGATGCATTAGACCGCGGGCGCGCTTGCCAAAAGTGTCGGCTATTTCGACCTGCATCATCGGTTGCTTGTGTTCGGCAACACAGAGTTGTGTAACTTCATAGCTGCAGGTCTGTTTGGCGTCAGTGCCGCACTCATCTTGCGCATGTTGCGCGTAAACTTGAGTACTTAAACCTGAAAAAACCAGCGCAACTGTGGTTAACAGAGTTGATTTCAGTTTCATACTGCATCGCTTGATTAAAATAGAATGAGGCTAAGTATGGCCTGAATAGCAGGGAAAAAAAAGCCATTGCCGCAGAAAACCAAAAAAGCCCCTTGCGGGGCTTTTAATTGGAGAACAAAGTGATAAACATGCACTAACTTAGTGTCAGCGTGTTTATCCAGAGATGTCTACAGCCGTCACTGCACCATCCCCATCAACGCTAACATTTACAACTCCATTAAATGTTAGGTCATCGTCTGCCTCAGGATCGTCATCCGTCTGGCAGCTCCACGCAGCGGAGTAATCAGCTGCCGCTACGTAACCGACAGAAAAGGTGTAGGCAGAAACGCCATCAAAGTACACCGCTGCAACGGCATACGGTTGATGGGTCTCTGCCCCACCCACATCTGCCAGGGTGGTGAGCTCTAAGTCAGTTCCTTCATAGAGATACACCACAGCCACTGGCTCAGACACGTCGCTTGGTGCGACCGTGCATGAATTATTAATTAACAGCTCTTCAGCAAGCGTCCCTTCGATATGGCCAATTTCAAGGTTATTCACCAAACGCACTCCACGTGGCTTAAGGAAATAACCAGCGATACCTACTGGGTCAACCATCGCCTGACGCAAATCAAATTCAACGGTATATGAAGCATTACCGTTGATATCAAGCGTTAAGCTGTCAAATTTAAGCTCATTGGAAGGTACCTGCAGTGGCAGTTGCTCGTCGCCAACCTGCACGTAAGAACCTTCACTCATAACGAGACGTAACTGACCATAGCTACCTGGCTCAACTTCGATTCCCTCGATTAAATTTGCTGAATCCGAACCGGTGTAGCTCAGCAAGTCCACCCCGAAGGTGTTGGGAATCGTGTCGCCGTTCTCGTCTTTACAAATGTCGTTGCTAGCAACGGTATTTTCAGTATCACCAACGGTGAACGTTTGTGTACCTTGTCCATTGCCCACTAGTTCCACAGCATTAAAGCATGCAACTACAGCATCCGCGTTATCGACCGGTGCATCACTTACACCTAGCGTAAAACGTGCCATTTGTGCTTCATCGTTACTGTCAGACGAACCGCCACAAGCAGTTAAACTGACAGCAACACTCGTAACAATTACACTACGAACTAGACATTTAGTTAACATGATTGTATACCTCATGTAATATGTGATGAATATTATATGAACCTACTAGGTAAATGCAATGGGGGTAACCCCCTTTACACGGCATTTACAGTGCAAATAAGTTCGTTTGCTTATTTATTAACCAAAACAATGGCTATATACCCTTAAGGTTAGTCGGTTGATGTATGCGCTGACTTTGCTTTTGCACAGAACTTACAAAATTCTAGGCTCCGCTCTCGGATAAGTAGTGTTTAGAATTGCGAAATAGCGCTTGCGCGCATAAAGTAGTGAGGAATTTACAATGTTCAACCGTGAACGCTTAGGAATAGCGCGAATGCCAACTTCTAAAAATCAGCACACTGGAACGCCATTAGATAGCATGAAACGAGTGACTGCCATTGGTGGCGGTCACGGCTTAGGTCGTGTGCTTGCCAGTTTGCGGTTTCTCGAACGACGTTTGGTTGGTATTGTCGCCACCACGGATAACGGCGGTGCGAGTGGCTTGTTGCGTCGTTCGCATCAAACCATTGCCTGGGGTGATATCCGCAATTGCTTGTCACAGCTGGTGGATCAACCACTGGCTGCCGATGTACTTAATTACCGTTTCAACGATGACCCGCAGCTTGCCGGGCATAACTTTGGTAACCTCCTCCTCCATACGTTGAATCAAGTTAGTGCACGTCCGCTCGATGGTATTCAGTTGTTGAGTCGACTATTGAACGTGAATACGCGCTTGCTCCCGATGTCCGAGTCACCGGTTGATTTGGTCGCCGATACCCATGAAGGATTCGAATGTTTTGGTGAGCTTTTGGTTGATCAATTGCATCATATGCCAAGTGATCTGCGGCTTTCTACAGCCGCTACGGCAACACCAGAAGCCATACAGCACCTACGCCGTAGTGAGTTAATTATTATTGGTCCAGGCAGCTTCCTAACCTCGATCATGCCGCCGCTACTCGTCGAGGGGATCGTGGAAGCTATCGAAAGCAGTCCTGCGCCAGTTATTTTTATTGATAATCTGTTACCCGAACACAGTCCTGCAGGGATTTTGCCGTTAAGTGAAAGGCTGCGATGGTTGGAGCAGCGGCTGGAGCGGCAAATGATTGATTTTGTGATCACCAACCATGCTGACACGCATCTCGACTTGCCACACATTAATAGTGTTCATGCGGATAGCACTGCGCCGCAACGACACGACCAAGCAAGTCTGCGCCAGGCATTGAATCGCGCCATTACACTACTAACAACAGCATAAAAGGCTCTTAATCATGAAGTTGAAACATTTATCTGCTGCGCTACTCCTGTGCTTAAGCACACCGCTCGCTGCAGCAACCCCCGTGAATGTTGATTCAGCAAATGAAACGCTTGGCTTAGACGTCAATTATGAAAATGCCAAAGTCGACTTAAACACCCTTCTGGGCTATCCGGTAGGCAGCAAAATTTCCAGCCCTGCGGCTATCTATCAAGCATTCTCAGAACTTGAACAAGCCTACCCGCAGCAAGTGGAAGTTATCCATTACGGGGAAACTTGGGAAGGTCGCCCGCTCTATTATGTCGTGATTAGCAGCGCCGAGAATACCAGCGAACTCGCCGACTACCGTGCTGGGATGGCCGCTCTCGCTAACCCTCAAAACATTAAAGAAAGCGATGCAAAAGAACTCATCGCTGAACTTCCAAGTAGTATTTGGTTGTCTTATGGTGTCCACGGTAACGAAATTTCATCACCTGAGGCGGCCTTACTGACGGCGTGGCACCTTTTGGCTGCCGGCGATGCCGACACCCAACAATGGCTCGACAACACTATGGTGTTCATCGACCCAGTGCAAAACCCTGACGGTCGCGCACGTTTTGTCAGCCGCTACTACATGACGGCCGGGCTTGAACATAGCAGTGATCGTATTTCTGCGGAACATAATGAACCTTGGCCGAGCGGACGCAGCAACCATTACCTATTTGACCTTAACCGTGACTGGCTCGCACTTACCCAACCTGAAGTTGCCGGACAGGTCGATGCCCTCCTCGATACCTACCCACTGATTTTTGTTGATTTACATGAGATGGGCGGTGATCAAAGTTACTATTTCACGCCGGAAGCCCGGCCTTACAACCCACTCATTGCCAAAAGCCAACGTGAGTCACTCTGGCTCATTGGCGAAAACAATGGGCGCTGGTTTGACGCGCAGGGTTATGATTATTTTACCCGCGAAATCTTTGATGCCTTCTACCCAGGTTATGGCGCAAGCTGGCCGCTGTACCACGGTACTTTAGCTATGACCTATGAGATGGCGTCAGCACGTGGACACAATTTCCGCACGAAAGATGGTGACATCCTCACCTATGCCGACGGGGTGCAGCGCCATTTCGTTGCTTCTTTGGCGACCATTGAAACGGCGAGTCGCGAACGCGAGCGGTTATTAAAGAACTTCTGGAACTACCGGAAGCAAGCCATCGCCGACGGTCGCGAAAGTGACGAACGCTATATTTATATCAATGCAGCAGAAGACAAAGCGGGTGCACAGCGCCTTGCCGGCCTCCTCACGCAACATGGCGTTGCTGTGCAACAGAGCAATGCAGCTTTCTCTGCTTGTGGGAGTGATTTTGCAGCGGGTAGTTTGGTGATTGATAGCGCACAACCCGCGCACTACATGATCCGCACCTTACTTGATGATCAGGTTGATATGGCGCAAGACTTCCTCGACGAGCAAGAACGCTTGCGCGCGAATAACTTGCCGGACCAAATTTACGATGTCACGGCTTGGTCGTTACCGCTGATGTTTAATCTTGAGCAGCAGCGTTGCCAACGTGCCCCGCGGGTCGACCTGCAAACGGCGAGTAAAGCGACCGTTGTGCCTGGCAAAGTGACAAACGCAGATGCCAAAGTTGCATTTTTATCGGCGTGGGGCGATATGAATGGCGCACGTTTACTCACTGCAGCTTTACGCGAAGGGCTGAGCGTGAAACAAAGCGACCTCGCTTTTACCCTTAAATCAGGTCAGCGCTACCCTGCCGGTTCACTGATCTTTACCGTCGCCGACAATGATGCTGACTTAGTAGATCGCCTCACTCAGCTTGCGCAACAATCAGGCGCAACCATCAATGGGATTGACTCGAGTTGGATCGTTGACGGTCCGAATTTTGGCTCTAACAACGTGCAGCAAATGCCTGCGCCAAATATCGCTATGGCTTGGGATGAACCTTTTAGTAGCTTAAACGCTGGTCACACGCGCTTTGTTATTGAGCGTCAATTAGGCTACCCCGTGACCGCTATTCGCGCAGACCAATTACGCCGTGCCGATTTAAGCCATTACCAGGTACTTATCCTACCCACCAGCTACGGCAATTTAGCTGGGGCTTTCGGTGAAGACGGGGCCAATAACCTGAAGCACTGGGTTGAACGCGGTGGCGTGTTAATCACGATGGGCACCAGTTCGGCGTGGGCAGTACAAAACGAACTGCTAGCCAGTGCCCTCGAGAGTGCTGCGAAAGACACACAAGTGAACGTGCACAAGGAGGCGAAAGTCGAAGGTTTACTATTGGAGTCGACCGCTCACTTGCATGACTATGTCAATGGCGCAACGACTGACCCCTACTGGACCTCTGGGGTTATCACTAAGCTTAACGTTGACCAAGAGCACTGGTTAACGGCGGGCGTGCCGGAGAACGTCAATAGCATCACCGTTGGCAATCAAATTTTCCGGCCTTTGACCATCACCAATGGCCGTAATCTGCTGACTTATGCAGCTGCTGATGAGGTCTTAGCAAGTGGTTATTTATGGGCAGAGAACAAGCAACAGTTAGCGCATAAGCCCTACTTGATGTGGCAGCCGCGTGGCCGTGGGATGGTGATTAGCTTCGCTCAAGAGCCAACTTATCGAGCTTATCTCGACGGCTTAAATATCGTTCTCAGCAATGCCATTTTTGCGGGCGCATCACACGCCCGCCCACTGCGCTAGTCTTTATCGTCGGCGCTGATGCGTGAAGCAACAGCGCCGCGTTGGTCCTTATACTTCGCATCCTTACGTTTGCTGTAGGGATGCTCACAAGGCTCGTCGAGCAATTCAAAGCTCAACGCACCAATCTTCATATTTGGCCGCAGTGCCAACGGTAATTTGCCGCTATTAAAAAACTCTAAAACAATCTGTCCTGACCAACCCGGATCAATCCGGTGCGCTGTCACGTGCACCATTAGACCCAAACGAGCCAGCGACGAACGCCCATCAAGCCACCCCACCATATCTGCAGGTAACGTCACGCTCTCATGTGTTACTGCCAAGGCGAATTCGCCCGGATGAATAAAAAACGCTTGCTCTGGCTGCAGGACAATCGGTTCGCTCATGATTTGGTTTATGGCACTTTCGATCGCTTCGCGCGGACCACTAATGTCGATATAGGGGGCGGCATGATCTTCAAGCACGCGAAATTCATTGCCCAAATGGATATCAACGGTCACACCACTGATGTCTTCCGCCTTCGGCCGTGGTTCAATGCCGATGCGTTGCGCATCTAAATAGCTCACAATCTGTCGATCGGTTAAGCGCATTTTGCTTTCTCCTGCAAATAAAGCTGTCCTGCTATCGCTGCGGCCATCGCGCGAAGCGGCTGGTTAAGTTCATGATCTGGGTCGCTAGCAAGTAACGGAGCCCCGGCATCCAAAGCTTCGCGCACAGCGCTTGCAAGTGGTAATTGGGCTAAGAGCGGAACGTCGTAATCGTGCGCTACACGCTCGCCACCTGCACGACCAAAAATAGCTTCTTCAAAACCACAGTTTGGACAATGGTAGAAACTCATATTTTCAACTAAGCCGGTCAGCGGAATCCCCACCTTACGAAACATCGCAATGCCTTTTTCAGCATCAGCTAGGGCAACGTTTTGTGGCGTCGTTACCACCACAGCGCCGGTGACGGGCATCTTCTGTGCCAAGGTTAGTTGGATATCGCCAGTGCCTGGTGGCATATCAATGACTAAATAGTCAAGCCGTGGCCATTGGCTATCGCGAAACAATTGCTGCAATGCTGCGCTCGCCATCGGGCCGCGCCATATTGCTGCTTCTTTGGCATCTGCTAAATACCCCATCGAGCTGACATGAACGCCGTGGCGTAGATGAGGGATAAGCTTATTTTGGGGCGACATGTCTTGTTTTTCGTCCCCGCCCCCAAGCATTGTCGGTAACGAAGGGCCGTAGACGTCAGCATCTAATAGCCCTGTGGTCGCGCCCGTTTCTGCGAGCGCTAACGCCAACTGCACCGCCACCGAGGATTTCCCTACTCCGCCTTTGCCCGACGAAACGACAATTACATTGCCGTAAATTAAAGGCAATTCTGGCTGTGAGTTCGACAACTTCTCAATACGACAGTTGATTTTGAATCGCATGCCAGCGAAACAAGCTAAGCTTCCTAGCTCGCTTAACAAGGATGAATGCGCGGCGAAGGGCAAATTCAAGGTGATGGTATCGTCATCTTTTTGCCACCACTCCTGCGGTACCGGCTGTTGCCAGCTTGGCAATCGGAACGCTTGTAAAGCGGCGGCTTGTTGCTCGGTAAAGGGGCCATCAGCAGGCGCTGGCTTCCGCGACCCTGATTTTTTCCAGAACATAACTTCTCCAAACACGCTATTTATGCCGTCCTATGGCCGCATGATACGGTGACTGTTGGTGGAATGCCAGCACTGTTTCAGGTACACTTTTACTACTTTCAAATGGGTAGTTAGACGGATAATTTCGATGACAAGAACACCGCGTAAGATTTTGGTTACTAATGCGCTTCCTTATGCCAATGGCCCAATCCATATCGGCCACATGCTCGGCTATATTCAAGCGGATATTTGGGTTCGCTTTCAAAAAATGCGCGGCCATGAGTGCCATTACGTATGTGCCGACGACGCACACGGCACACCGATCATGTTGAAGGCACAGCAGCTAGGCATCGAGCCTGAGCAAATGATCGCTGACATGAATCGTGCGCATCAGGCCGACTTTAGCGATTTCAATGTCGCGTTCGATCATTACTACTCAACGCATAGCCCGGAAAACCGTGAGCTAGCCGAGCTGATTTATACTCGCCTACGTGATGCCGGTCATATCAAAACCAAAACCATTTCGCAGCTTTACGACCCAGACAAAGAAATGTTCTTACCGGATCGTTTTGTTAAAGGCGAATGCCCAAAATGCGGCGCAGCCGACCAATACGGTGATAACTGTGATGTCTGCGGTGCAACTTACGCACCTACCGAATTGAAAAACCCGACGTCAGCAGTCTCTGGTGCGACTCCTGAATTGCGTGATTCAGAACACTACTTCTTTGATTTGCCGGCCTTCGAAGACATGCTGAAAGCATGGACACGCTCAGGGTCATTACAAGAAGAAATGGCAAACAAGCTAAACGAATGGTTTGAAGCTGGCCTGCAGCGTTGGGACATTAGCCGCGATGCGCCCTACTTTGGCTTTGAAATCCCTGACGCACCTGGTAAGTACTTTTATGTATGGCTCGACGCGCCAATCGGTTACATGAGTAGCTTTAAAAACTACTGCGAAACCACCGGTCATGCTGACTTTGAGAGCTATTGGCAGCCCGATAGCGACGCCGAGGTCTACCATTTTATCGGTAAAGACATTATCTATTTCCATAGCTTATTCTGGCCGGCAATGCTGCAAGGTGCAGACTTCCGCCAACCAACGAACGTATGGGCGCACGGTTTTATCACGGTGAATGGCACCAAGATGTCAAAGTCCAAGGGGACCTTTATTATGGCCCGTACCTATTTGGACCATCTTGACCCTGACTATTTGCGCTATTATTTTGCCGCAAAGCTGACCAGCCGTATCGATGATCTTGACCTCAATCTCACCGATTTTGCCCAGCGCGTGAATAGTGATCTGGTCGGTAAAGTCGTGAACATTGCGAGCCGATGTGCTGGTTTTATTCAGAAGAAATTTGACGGTAAATTAAAAGCCGAATTAAACGAAACAGCCCTGTTAGAGGAGTTCCAAGCAGCGGGTGATAGCATTGCCGAAGCTTTCGAGAAGCGCGAATTCTCGCGCGCCATGCGGGACATTATGGCGCTCGCCGATAAAGCCAATTTCTACATCGCCGAAGAAGAGCCATGGCAGCTTATTAAAGACCCAGCCAATGCCGAACGTGTGCATGAGATTTGCTCTATCGGTATCAATCTCTTCCGTCTGTTAATGATTTATCTCACCCCGGTGGTGCCCGATTTAGCACAACGCGTACAAGCCTTCTTGCAGGAAGAATTCACTTGGGAGAGCCATCGCACGTTACTGAAAAACCATGCGATTGAGCCGTTTAAAGCCCTTCTCCAACGTATTGATATGGAACACGTAAACAAAATGATTGATGCCTCGAAAGAAGCCAACGCTGCAGCACAAACGACCGCTGCACCAACGACTGCCAACGACGAGCTGAAGAAAGAGCCGATTGCTGCGGAAATTAACTTTGATGATTTCGCCAAAGTAGATCTTCGTGTAGCGCTCATCGCTAACGCAGAGCATGTCGAAGGCGCTGACAAATTATTGAAACTGACTCTCGATCTTGGTGGCGAGACACGTCAAGTGTTTGCCGGAATTAAGTCAGCTTATGATCCAGCGACACTTATTGGCCAGCACACGGTGATGGTGGCGAACTTGGCGCCGCGGAAAATGCGTTTTGGCATGTCGGAAGGCATGGTCTTAGCGGCAGGCCCAGGTGGCAAAGATATCTTTATACTTAACCCGCACGACGGCGCTTTGCCTGGCATGCGCGTAAGTTAAGTCGAGTCATTCCTCTAATGGTCGCAACGGTACATTTAAAACCACAAAAGTGTAAATCACTGCGCCGCTTACACCCTTGGGTGTTTAGCGGTGCAATTGAGAAAGTAAAAGGCGCGCCTGCACTCGGTGAGACAGTCAGTGTTCACAGCGCTGAGGGCGATTGGCTGGGCTACGGTGCATGGTCGCCACAATCGCAAATTCGCGTGCGTATCTGGAGTTTCCAGCAACAAGATACAATCGACGCGGCTTTTTTCCAGCATCGCATTCAAGCAGCCCAACACCTGCGCGAGGGACTTGCGCTAAACAGCAATGCTTATCGGGTGGTTGCTGCTGAGGCCGATGAACTACCCGGCGTCACCATCGATAAATATGATAATTGGCTGGTCTGCCAATTGCTGAGTGCCGGTGCAGAACTTTGGCGCGACAGCATCGTTGCCACCTTGCGCGCGATTTTCCCTGACTGCAATATCTATGAGCGTTCAGACGTCGACGTGCGTAGCAAAGAAGGCTTAGAACAGCGCACCGGCGTGTTATTTCAACACGATGGCGCCAACCCAAATGAGCTCATTTGGATTGCAGAAAACGGCTTGGAGCTTGGCATCGATATTGTGCAAGGTCACAAAACAGGTTATTACCTCGATCAACGTGACAGTCGCCTGGCGATACAAAAATACAGTGCCGGTAAACGCGTATTAAACGCCTTCAGTTATACCGGCGGCTTTGGTCTGTTCGCCGCTCATGCTGGCGCGACCGAGGTGGTGAATCTTGACGTTTCTGCTCCAGCACTTGCCCAAGCTGAGCAAAACCATCAACGAAACCAGCTACCAGGTGACCAGCTCACGAACTTACAGCAGGACGTGTTTCAAGCCCTACGCGACTTCCATCACCGTGGTGAACGCTTCGATACTATCGTACTTGACCCGCCCAAGTTCGTTGACAGTAAAGCGAATTTAACCAGTGCGTGTCGGGGTTACAAAGACATCAATCGCATGGCCTGTAAGTTGTTGAACCCGGGCGGTACACTGCTAACCTTCTCCTGTTCGGGTTTGCTAAGTAACGAGCTGTTCCAAAAGGTGGTGGCAGACGCAGCACTGGATGCTAAGCGGCCGTTGCATATTATTGAACGCTTATTCCAAGGCGCGGATCATCCGGTACGCACCAATTTCCCCGAATCGCTGTATTTAAAAGGGCTAGTACTCCGCGGCTGAGATGTCTACTATGGACCCAGCTAGATGTGTCGAAACGAGGTAAGTTATGAGTAACACAACGATTTTTGACAAGATTATCAACCGCGAGATCAATGCTGATATCGTTTACGAAGATGACCTTAGCCTTGCGTTTAAAGATATTAATCCGCAAGCTCCGGTCCACTTACTGATCATTCCGAAAAAGCCGATCGCGACTATCAACGACATTGAAGAAGATGATCGCGAACTGGTCGGTCACCTGTTTACGGTAGCGCGCAAAATCGCTATTCAACACGGTTTCGCCAAAGACGGTTACCGAGTGGTGATGAATTGTAATGAAGATGGCGGCCAGTCCGTCTACCATATTCACTTGCATTTGTTGGCAGGCAAAACCTTAGGTTGGCCACCGTATGCGAATCACGAACCTAAGCGCGTAGATTAAGGTCAACTGCCATGGCGGCGGAAATCTGGTGGCGGTTAGGATGCTTCGTGGGTGTGTTGGCCTTGATGCTGCTGTGGGAGCGGGCTCAACCTAAACGCCAGGCCCTGCTGCCAGCGCGGAAGCGTTGGCCAGCCAATCTTGGCATTGTGGTCATCAACACCGGCGCTTTACGCTTGCTTATCCCAGCCGGCGCGATTGGCGCTGCTGTATGGGCGCAAAGCAATAGTTTTGGCGTATTACAGCAAGTCACATGGCCTTTGTGGCTTACCGCGATAATTGGATTTCTGTTGCTAGACTGTGCGATTTACTGGCAGCACCGTCTGTTTCACCGCATTCCCCTACTCTGGCGTATCCACCGCATGCATCACGCCGACACCGACTTTGACACCACCACTGGGTTGCGCTTTCACCCCATTGAAATCGTGCTTAGCATGCTCATCAAGATCGGCGTTGTGGCTCTGTTTGGCATTGCGCCTACGACCGTGCTTATTTTCGAAATCGTTCTAAACGCTACGTCACTGTTTAATCACGGTAATGTGGCATTACCGCGGCGGTTAGAAAAGCCAATACGTGCACTTATTGTGACGCAAGAAATGCATCGAATTCACCACAGTCAGCTCCACCCCGAAACGGACAGCAACTTTAGCTTTAATTTGTCGCTTTGGGATCGGCTGTTTGGAAGCTACACAGCCGAACCGCGTAAAGGCTCCGATGGCATTGACATTGGTTTGCAAGAATACCCAGCGAGTGCTAACAGTACCAAGCTTAGCTATTTGTTGGCGATTCCTTTTCGTCAACCACAGAGGCAACACGACGCAAGGTCTGATAGCCAAGATAAAGACGCGTAAGCGCGGTAAAACCACATAGTGCGGCAAAAATACTAGCCGTATAAACAAACCACTGTGGCCATAGGCAGAACACACAAAAGGCCACTATGGTTTCAAAGCCCTCGGTTAATCCTCCCATGTAGTGCAACGATTTATTCGGATAGTCAGGGTTTTCAATACCATGTTTCCCAGCCAATACAGCGAACGCTAAAAAAGTAGCTCCGGTGCCCATGAAACTGAGCATAAGAAAACCAGCAGCGATACTGTGACCACCTGGGTCGGCCAGCAAAAAGCCTAGCGGAATGACCATATAAAAAATAAAGTCACAAACGCTATCAAGATAACCACCGGCGTCTGTTCGCTGCGTTTGTCGCGCCATAGCACCGTCAAGTCCATCACTTAAACGGTTGAGTAAGATGCAGAGTAAAGCGAGATCATAGCGCGCGAAAGCGAGTGCTGGTAATGCACAGAGCCCGATCGCGAAGCCCAACATGGTCATTTGATTGGCGGTCATACCAAGTTTCACTAAGGGTTTAGCGACTTTGTTTAGGCTCGGTTGCAGGTGCCGGTAAAGTAACGCGTCAATCATGATAATGCCTCATTTCTTTGCTCTTGCTGTGCTTGCGGCCACTGCAATCGATGGTGCGCTAACGTTAGGTCATTTTCATCATGGCTTACCACAATTGCGGCAACGCCTTGCTCACGGAGAAATTGATAGGTCCATTGGCATACCTGCTGCCGCCTTGCTTGATCCAAGCCATTAAACGGTTCATCTAACAAGATAAGTTCAGGTTTCGCCAGTACCGCTCGCAGGAGCGCGATGCGCGCGCGCTCACCGCCGCTCAATTGATGAGGCATGCGTTGTTGATAGTCAGGCAAACCAATTGATGCTAAGTTTTCGGCAATTAACTCACGCTGTTTAGAGCGTGATAACTTTTGTTGAGCCAATGCGAACATGAGGTTTTCTACAACATTGTAATGCGGAAATAGCGCTTGTTCCTGCATCACAAGACCAATGCCACTCTCTTCTATCGGCCGCTGCACCAACGAGTGGTTGGCAATTATGATGTCGCCTGTGACCTTCACATAGGGTTGTGTTACCCCAAGGAGCCAGCGCAACCAAGTCGATTTACCACAACCGCTGGGGCCCATAACGCCTAAGCTCTCACCGCGCGCCAAAGTGATGGTCGGTAAGTCAATAATGCGGCCCTCGCGCCACTTCAACTGGCACTCGCTCAGGCGCACATGCAGGTTTTGCTCAGGTTTATTCTTCATATTTGTTGTCTCTATTTAACACGCCGCGAAGCTAAAGCCACGAATATATTTCCGCACAGCAAAATCGCCGCAAGAGCCAGTAACCACAATAACAATGCCGCAACCGCCGGCGCTTGCAGCTCCGCGCCAGAACTGAGCACGACTAACTCAGTGGTAAGGGTGCTTAAATAGCCTTGCCCTAATAACAAGGTCGGCACGTACTGGGCGATACTCACCAAAAAACTCACTAAAAAAGCATAACCAATGGCTGCCGTTAACGCCGGACGTTTGAAGTACCACCAACTTTGCCAATAGCTGAAGCCTAAACTTCGCCCCGTGGTTAAATGCGCTTGCGTCACCGCCCGCTCGGCTGGCGCATAACTTAGATAAGCATAAGCAAAGGCAAACCAAGCGTGGGCATATAACGTAAGCCACCATGAACCAGCGGCTGAAAGTGCCGAAAATGGAAGCCAGTCAGTTTGCAACCAAGCAAGCACTAATGCCGTTTGCGGTACTAACAAAGCCCCCATGAAGACCACATCGGGGTAGTCACGTCCCCGCGCCCGTTGCCATTCCCGACAGACTATCAAAGCCACGCTTACCAATACCGCGGTTACAAGCCCCAAAGCCAGTGTTGTCAGTAATGGTGAGGCTAGGCGCTCGAGTGTGTTTGCCGCTGCTTGCCATGACCACTGTTGCGCCACTAACGCCGGATGAAACCACCCGTTACCCACGCTCAAGGCCACTAAGGCCAAACCGCTCGCCAACGTGGCCGCAAACAGCAGCCAACGTAGCCCTTTCACAAAAGTGATCAGCCCTATTTCGCGCCCGCTTGTGCGGCTTTTCCGAACGCGCGCCAAGCGCCATCTGGCGATTTGCCAGATTAACTTTTCTTGAGCATACAGCCAGCCAACCGCGATCATCGTAAGCGCCAACAATAACCACAAACCTTGCGCGGCGAGCTCGCGGCTTAGCGGGTCAAATTGCTGCTGCCAACTTACTAAGAGTGGTCCCAATAACGGCGGGTTTAACGGCCCGGCAAGCGTGGCAATATCGACCACGCCGACACTATAAATCGCCACCGCTATCAAGAGCAGACGCATCGCCCGCAGCCATGGCGGAAACACTAACAACCACCAGCTGTGCCAATGCGACGAAGCAAGGCTGCGGCCCTGCATTAACCACTGCTGGTAAGGTAACTGCAATAACTGTTGGCGTCCGAGCACGACCAAGAAAGGGGTTTCTTTAATAATTAAGATGAGCGTAAGCGTAATTAGCGACTGTTGCTCGAGCCATGCCCATGGCCCTGGAAGAAGACGGTCGAACCAGCCAAACGGGGTAAATAACCACAAAAATGCTACTGCAAAAGCTAAGTGTGGTGCCGTAAAGGTTAGCGCCCACAATTTACTTGGCTTATGTTGTTCAGCGAACAGTATAAGACTCGCCAAAACCGTACTCAGGAGTGTTGCGAACAATCCTACGGCGAGCGTTTGCAAAGTCGCACTTAAGATCCCGGGATAAGCCCAAAGCGCTGCACTTCCGAGCGGTAGCTTAGCACTTAATCCGGTTAGACTTAGCAACCAGGGTAGCAGTAATAAAGCTGCTAAAAACGTAGTCACAAAATAGCTGCGAAACTTCATCGTTGATACCTCGCAAGCCACGCTTGTTCTAAAATCTCATTCCATGACACATGTGGTTCTGGATGGCTTGCGACTAACAAGCTGGTGGTGTCTGCAAGGCGCACAACACTTGGGTCTGCCCAGCCTTGAGGTTGTGCTTTCTCACGCTGCGCGTCTGGACTAAGCAAAAAATTGATCACACGTAGCGCCGCCGCTTGGCGCTGACTTGCGGTGGGGATGGCCAGATAATGAAAATTCGTCAAGGCACGGTTGCCCAAACTGACACTGCGGGCATCGGGGGCAAGCTTCTGTTGCAACTGTAAGGCACGCACCTCGTTCGGATTAAAGGTAATACTATTATCGAGAACGCCTTGATTGTATAGCTGGCGCTGCCGTCCGGCGCTGATAGGAAATTCCTCTCCAGTGCGCCACAAATGGGGGTGCAGTTGATCAAGGTACTGCCATAATGGTTGCAGTATTCGTGTCGCCGTGGCCGGCTCTGCGGGTTCCAATAACAGCTCAGTGTCATCGATAAGCTGAAAGGCCAGTGCTTTCAACCAGCTTGTGCCGTGAAATGAAGGTGGTTTTGGGTACGAAAAGCGTCCTGGGTGCAGTCGGGCGAGCTGGTAAAATTCCTGCGAACTTAACACTGCTTGCTGTTCGCCCAACAAGTCGTTGCGGAGGATCAGTTGCAGTTGAGCAATGCCCCAAGGTAACTCATACCCCTCTACCGGCGTACCAAAATCAATTTGCCACTGTAAATCCTCACGCAGTTGGTTCGCATTTGGTACTTTAGCTGGGAGATCTCCCACCAGTTTGTTGGCATGCTTTAATGCCGCGAAGTTTTCGCCGTTGATCCACAGTAAGTCGATTGCGCTGGTCTGATTTTCCTCTGACGCTAGCAATAGAGCCACGGCCTCACTGATGTCGGCTACTTTAACATGTTGCAAATCGATAGCATGTGTCTGAGCCAGTTCCTTTTTGGCCCATTGAATATAAGCGTTGACCTCGGCTGAGCCGCCCCATGCATAAAAGCGCACAGTTTGCGGTTGTTGACCCTGGGTCTCTGCGTGCACGTTTACTTGCAATAGCACGCTAAGCCCCAGCAGTACGAGCAATGATCGTAAGATTGGTTTTAGTTGCTGCACCTAGTTGGGACTTCCTTTGCTTCTGATCTAGAGTATAGTCATGAACGTAAACGCTAAAAAATTAGACTAACTGGAGCGCGTCATGATTCGTAAACTGGGTACCTTGCTGGTTATTGTTGGCATTCTCGCCGGCTTTCTCTTGCTTGTTTCAGGTCCATTGTACCGTTGGCAGTGGTTGGACTTAGGAACCGCCTTTCTACTCTTACGTTGGGCTGCCTACATTGGTGTCGCAGCAACCGTTTTAATTATTATTTACTTGATTTGGCAACGCCCTCGCGGAATGCCACTCGCCGTGCTCACCTTCGCTGCAGTTATCGGGTTTATCAGCTTTTACCTACCCTACCAACAGTTGCAGACCGCGCGCTCAGTACCACCGATTCACGATATCTCAACCGACCTTGAGAATCCACCGGTGTTTGTCGCGGTTGCTAAGGAACGCGCCAATGCGCCCAATCCCGTTGAATATGCTGGCGAAGAAACCGCTAATCAACAGCGTAAAGCCTATCCTGATGTTCAACCACTGGTGCTTGAGAGCGACTACGAGAGAGTTTTCTCTGCCGCTTTAGCAGTGGTCAATGACCTTGGCTGGCAGTTGGTCGCCAGCGACTTAACTGAGGGCCGCATCGAGGCGACCGACACCACGTTTTGGTTCGGCTTCAAAGACGATGTAGTGATTCGAATTGATAATGGCGCTGATCAAGTCCGTGTCGATGTACGTAGTAAATCACGAGTCGGACGCAGTGACGTTGGTAAGAATGCCGATCGCATCATGCAATTCATGCAACAACTTCGGGAGCAACTCGCTGCGCAGTAACACGGTTATTGTGGAGGTTGTATGACAAAGCGAGGTCTTAACATCATGTGGTTGGCAGGCAGTGGCTTCGCGCTGCTGGCTGCCCTACCTGTTAATGCCGCAGAAGAACGTGTTGCAACGTTCGCTGGCGGCTGTTTTTGGTGTGTTGAGAAAGCTTTCGAAGAGGTCCCTGGCGTGCGTGAAGCCGTTTCTGGTTATGCTGGAGGCGAAGAAGAGAATCCTACCTATGAACAGGTATCACGTGGCCTAACCGGCCACACAGAAGCTGTACAAGTATTCTACGATCCTGCGGTTGTCAGCTATACGGGTCTTATTCAAGCTTTTTGGCGGATGATGGACCCAACCGATTTAGCTGGACAGTTTGTCGACCGCGGTAAGCAATACCGTCCAGTTATCTTTTACCACAATGAGCAGCAGCAACGTATTGCGCAACGCGAGCGCCTCCAGCTCGAAGCGATGCGGCTGTACGACGAGCCCGTGGTGATTCCAATCGAACCTTTCACCACCTTTTACGAAGCCGAAACCTATCATCAAGACTATTATAAAAAGAATCCCGTTCGCTATTGGGTCTATACCAACAACTCAGGTCGTTTCCAGTTTACCGAAGAAGCTTGGGGCAGTAATTATGAGGTTGATTACACAAGCTTCAAAAATGAACCTGAAGGCAAGGAAACAGACAATGAAGAGAGGTCAGCCATGAACTTTGAAAACTTCACCAAACCCAGTGCTGAAGAACTTAAAGAGCAACTGACTCCAATGCAATATGCTGTCTCGCAGCAAAACAAAACCGAGCGAGCTTTTCAGAATGAGTATTGGGATGAAGAACGGCCTGGGATCTATGTCGATATTGTTAGCGGTGAGCCACTCTTTTCATCGGCTGACAAATTCGAATCGGGTACTGGCTGGCCAAGCTTTACCAAGCCCATCGACGAGGACTTCGTCGTCACCAAGAAAGATCGTTCATGGTTCATGACGCGAATTGAGGTACGCAGTCGCTATGGCGACTCGCACCTTGGTCATGTGTTTGAAGATGGTCCGGCACCGACAGGTCTGCGTTATTGCATGAATTCAGCCGCCATGCGCTTCATTCCGTTAGAAAACATGGCAGCTGAAGGTTACGCTGATTATATTCCGTTAGTCAAAACGGATTAGTCTTGCGCGCTTAAAGCAACCCCTTCGCGGCGAGGGTCAGCGCCGCCTAGCAAACGCCCATCCGGCAAGATTGTAATACCATGCAGGCCACTATTGAGGTCCGTAACGCGGGCCTTGTGGCCTTTCCTTTCAAGTTTACGCTGCAACTCAGCCATGGCCGTGCCTTTCTCTAACGCAGTGTAATTGTTGAGATTGGTGATATGCGGTAGATCAATCGCTTGCTGCATGTTTAATTGCCAATCAAGTAAACCAACCAGCGTCTGCGCTACATAATTAATAATCCGCGCGCCACCTGGCGAACCCACCACATGGATTAAATCATCACCCTCGGCGTCAAATACCATCGTCGGTGACATTGAACTACGCGGGCGTTTACTGCCCTGCACTCGATTCGCAATCAGCTTGCCATCAACACTTGGCACAAGGGAAAAGTCAGTAAGTTGATTGTTTAACAAAAAGCCACTGGCCATGACTGCTGAGCCGAAGCCCATTTCAATACTGGTCGTCATGGATACTGCGTTACCTTGGGCGTCAACGATGGAAATATGGCTTGTGTTCGGAAATTCTGGCGACTGATCGTCGGCGAACGCGAGCGATTTAAACTCGCCGGGTACCGCTTTGTTTAAATCACGGTTACCAATACGACGCGAACGTTCTGCTAGATAGCTCTTTTGCAGCATGTGCGTCATGGGCACATCGACAAAGTCTTCGTCGGCAATGTAACGATTACGGTCGGCAAAGGCTAAGCGGGAAGCTTGGGTAAAGTGATGAGCGAACTCAACACTGTCCGGTTGCCAATTTGCCACGGGGAAATTCTCGAGAATACCTAAAATTTGCAATACCGTGAGTCCACCTGAACTTGGCGGTCCCATACCGCAGACGGTGTAAACGCGATAGCCATTACACACCGGTTCACGCACAATCGCTTCATAGTTTGCTAAGTCTTCAAGGGTTAGCAAACCAGGGGAACGTTCACTGGAATTAACCGCCGTGACTATTTTCTCGGCAATTGGGCCTTTGTAGAAAGCATCAGTACCTTGCTCAGCAACAAGCTTCAACGCCCAAGCCAGCTCAGGGTTTTGCTTAATTGTACCTGCTTGTAACGCTTGTCCATCGGGATAAAAATAATCGGCGCCCGCTTTCATATTCGGTAAGCCAGGATTTAATTCCATCTCCAACAAAAGCTCGAGACGTGGGGAAACCGTGAAGCCTTCTTCTGCGGCAGTAATAGTGCTGGCAAATAGCTCTGACCATGCGGTTTTACCCCAACGTTGGTGTGCCAGTTCTAGCCCTTTAAGCACACCCGGTGTACCTACTGAGCGGCCGCCAACGACCGCGTCCCAGAAGTTTTCAGGGGGTTGACCATTGGCATCTAAAAACAAGTCTGGTCCGGCTGTTGCAGGGGCTTTCTCACGCGCATCAATGGTATAAAGCTGTTTGCTTTGATTATCCCAATACAAAATAAATGCGCCGCCGCCAATTCCAGAAGATTGTGGCTCGGTCAATGTCAGCATCGCTTGCACGGCAACAGCTGCGTCAATAGCACTGCCCCCCTGTGCAAGAATCTCTTGTCCTGCGGCTGCGGCTTGTGGCGTTGCCGCAGCGACCATGTAATCACTGCCGATGGCGGCATCTTTAGCGATAATTCCAGTTGCAGCTTCTGGCTCGCGTTTGTCACGCTGGGCTTGTTGCTCCGTTGTATCCGTGCAAGCACTTAGCGCAAATGCCGAAGAAAACAGCAAGACCGCTAACATCTTAGGTTTCATAATCCTTCCTTTGCTGTTGATAACAGTTTACAGGGGGTAAGCTCGCTTCTATCATAAAGGGCTTAACTGCTTATCTCAACGCTGAAAGGTATATCTACGACCTATGTCTGACTCGATGTCTGCGCGCCCATCAGATCCTATCCAAGTTATTATTTGTGGCTTGGTGCTCGCCGCTATCACGATATGGGCTTATTACTTTCAATTTGAGTACGCTAACCTGCTCGAGGATTTCGACTTCGCTGGCGAGCTGGTCTGGCAAGAGCCATGGCGGCTATTGACTGCGCACTTTCTGCATTTGACGACGATGCATTGGTTGCTCAACAGTTTAGGTCTGCTCTTACTGACGGTTTTATTCGCGCGCTATTTCACCGTGCGTACTTACCTAAATGCGCTGATCTTAATCACTCTAGGCAGCTCGGTCGCCTTGAGTTTACTCGGTTTTGAACAGCGTTTTGTTGGCCTTTCGATAGTGAATCACGGGTTACTGGTGATGGGCGTATTGCTCGAGCTACAAGCTGCAAGCTCATCAACGCAGCGTAAGCTTATGTTTTTCATTCTTGTTTTAGTCGCCGCTAAATGGCTTGCCGAGCTTTTCGGTGTCTGGCAAAGCTTTTTAGCAGTCGGACAAGTTCAGCATATTTGGCTGCTGCATGGTCTCGGAATCCTTTCCGGCATCCTTGCCTGGTGGCTACACAACCGCCGCCTTGCCAAACTTGCCCAACTGGAAAGCGAGTAAACTAGAGCTCAATGCGTTCTTTGTTGAGCTCAATCAAACGTGGACCGATCCCCTTCACTTGCATCAACTGATTGGCATCGGTAAAACCACCCAATTGTTCGCGCAGGGCAATAATTGCCTCAGCCCGGCGTTGCCCCACTCCGGTAAGTGACATGGCGAGCTCGGCAGCGCTAGCGGTATTAATATTAACTTTGACCTGTTGCTGCTGAACCGCTTGCATCGGTTGGGTAGGTTTTACAGTAGTCAACAAAGGCGCGGCGTTGACTGTGGTTGAGGTGACCGCACCGACGAGCACTGCGGTCCATAGAGTTTTCCGTAACATAAACTAAGCTCCTTGTAGATAACTGCACAGAAACACTGCATAAGCAGTACAAGAAGCTTAGTTAAGACGCACTAAAGTAGCGAGCTGTGATAACGGATTAAGCTGTGAGAGAACTTAGTATTTGTTTGACTGCCAAAGCAGGATCGTCAGCTTGAGTAATGGGCCGACCAATGACTAAATACTGGATCCCTTGCGCCGCTGCATCAGCAGGAGTCATGATACGACGCTGGTCGCCCTGCTCACTGCCAGCCGGTCGAATGCCGGGCGTCACCAAAGCAAAGTCGCGACCACACTGTTGTTGCAGTATTTCCGCTTCTTGCGCCGAACAAACAACGCCGTCAAGTCCGCTCGCCTGAGTCAGCTTGGCTAACCGTACCACCTGCTCTGCCACACTGACATCAAGCCCTACGCCGTGTAAATCTTCCTCAGTCATACTGGTTAAGACGGTAACCGCAATCAGCAGTGGACGTTGTGGAAGGTCTTGCAATGCCTCGTGCGCCGCCCGCAGCATGCGCTCGCCACCCGACGCATGCACATTGACCATGTAAACACCCAGCTCGGCCGCCGCTCGTACCGCTTTTGCGACGGTGTTCGGGATGTCATGAAACTTCAGATCAAGAAATACTTTAAAGCCTTGCGCCACTAATTTGCGCACAAACTCGGGGCCAGCGGCGGTAAACAGCTCTTTGCCGACCTTTACGCCGCATTGTGTTGCGTCAAGTTGTTCCACAAGCGGCCAAGCTGCATCGGCATTAGGATAATCAAGGGCCACGAATACAAACGGCTGAGTGGTCATTTAATCTCCATCTAATCCAGTAATAGGTTTAATTTCACCCCAAACGCGGCACGACGGACAGTGCCAGTAAAGGGTACTACCAGCAAAGCCACAATGGCGACAACGGTATTTCGGCCGCTGTTGGAGCTGTTGCTGTACAAGCTTTTGTAATATTTGCAAACTGTCACGTGCGCGCCCCACATCCGCCGCGCGAATATGAAAGTCCATCAACTGGTGAAAGCCCTTCATGGTCGGATTACGAAGTAACGCAGCTTGCATAAATTGTTCTGCTTCTTCAATTGAACTATTTTTCGCAATGGCCTCAGAAAGCAGCATCGCTGCAGTAGTTGAGTTGGCCTCGCTCACACACTTGTGCAAAAACTGAATAAAACCAGCTTCGTCGCCTTGGCTCTCAAAACAAGCGCGCAGAATTGGCAGTGCTTCTGAAATGAACGCAGGATCGGCATCGAGAATCGCCATCAAAATCTTTTGCGCTTTGCTGTGCGCCCCCTGCTCATACCACATACGACCCAGCGCCAACGCGGCACGCACATTTTCCGGCTCATGCTTACGGGCCTTCTGATAATATTTCTCGCTCAACTCTGGGTCATCTTGCAAGCTGGCAAGCTCACAGTAAAGTTGTGCCACCAAGGGCTCAGCGCTGGCATCGCGACGTGCGAGTTTCAGTGCAACTTTGATTGCTTTATCCCATTCATGGGTGGATTCATACAGCTCAAGCAAGTAGCGCTGACAGGGCTCGGCAAATTCCTTGTCATTTTGCATCGCTAAGAGCATTTCTTCGGCGCGGTCAAAGATGCCTGCGGCAAGATAATCTAAACCGAGCTCAAACATGGCGAGGCGGCGTTGACGTTCACTAATGGTAGGCCGGGAGGTCAGATTCTGGTGAATCTTTATTGCGCGGTCGACTTCACCACGGCGCCGAAAAAGCTTGCCCAGTGTCCAATGGGTCTCGAGTGTATCGGTGTCGACATCAAGTAATTGGATAAAGAGATCAACTGCTTTGTCAGGCTGATCCGACAACAATAGATTCAAGCCCGTTACATATTGTTTGGAAAACTCTTCTTGCTCACGTCGGTCCTCATTGCGAACGCTGTTGCGTCCCATAAACCAACCATAGGCGGCGGCGACCGGTAAGAGCAGGAACAACAACTCAAGCATTCGGCTGCTCGCGTTGGGTGACCTGTTTGCGCAGCTTGCGGTTTTCGTTGCGCAGCGCTACCTGTTTCGCCGCCATGGCCGCAAGACCAAGTAGAAAACCCAGCCCAATAAAAAGCCCGGTGAGAACGGCAACAGGTAAAGTGATTTCACCAATGATGAAATTAAAAGAAATCGCATGTTTGTTTAGTGCGCCAAAGGCAACAGCTAATAAAAACATAAGAAGTAAGGGAAGACCAATGAATATAAAACGCAGCATTACAAGTCCTAGTGCTTAGTTTGAGCGCAACTCATAAAAAAACGGCATGCCTAACTATAGCATGCCGTTTTGCTGAACTCGACGCGAAATTAACGTCCGTCTAACTGATGTTATCTACGCGTTCACGTAGCTCTTTACCGGGCTTAAAATGGGGTACGTATTTACCATCAAGCTCGACTTTCTCACCAGTTTTCGGGTTACGTCCAACGCGCGGTGCTCGATAATGCAGTGAAAAACTACCAAACCCTCGAATTTCAATTCGATCGCCACCAGCAAGCTGTTGTGCCATTTGTTCGATAAGCTCTTTCACCGCATCTTCTACCTGACGTGGAGAAAGCTCTGGATACAATGCCGTTAACTGTTGAATCAGTTCCGATTTTGTCATCTTAAGCTCCTCTGTTATGCGTCAATACCGAGCACACTTACGTTCTTAGTCGTCGCTTTTCGCTGCTTTGAAAGCTTCCGCCATTGCGTTAGTGAAGTCGCCTTCGTCCTGCTGCTTGTTCACTGACTCAAGTGCTTCTTTCTCTTCCGCTTCGTCTTTCGCTTTGATTGACAAGCTCAGAGTGCGGTTCTTACGATCAACGCCCATGAAACGTGCTTCAACTTCGTCACCAACTTTCAACTCAGTTGTTGCATCTTCCACGCGATCACGCGAGATATCTGCTACGCGGATATAACCTTCAACGCTTTCGGCTAATTCAACTTTAGCGCCCTTGGCATCAACTTCGATGACCTTACCAGTAACAATAGCACCTTTTTTGTTGGCCGCCAGATAATTGTTGAACGGATCTTCTTCTAATTGCTTGATACCTAGAGAGATACGCTCACGCTCTGCGTCAACTTGAAGGACAACTGCAGTGACTTCGTCGCCTTTCTTGAATTCACGTACAGCTTCTTCAGCTGCAGTGTTCCAGCTTAGGTCTGACAAGTGAACAAGACCGTCGATGCCGCCGTCAAGGCCGATGAAGATACCAAAGTCAGTGATTGACTTGATCTTACCGCTAACTTTTTCACCTTTGTTGAAGTTCTTCGCGAACTCTTCCCAAGGGTTAGGCTTGCACTGTTTCAGGCCAAGTGAAATACGACGACGTTCTTCGTCGATTTCAAGAACCATAACTTCAACAACGTCATCCAAGTTAACAACTTTAGATGGGTGAACGTTCTTGTTGGTCCAATCCATTTCAGAAACGTGAACCAAACCTTCAACGCCTTCTTCGATTTCAACGAAGCAGCCGTAGTCAGTTAAGTTGGTTACGCGGCCTTGCAGACGGTGCCCTTCTGGGTAACGTGCTGCGATATCTGACCATGGATCTTCGCCCAATTGCTTAAGGCCAAGTGATACGCGCGTGCGCTCACGGTCAAACTTAAGTACTTTAACGTTGATTTCATCACCAACATTAACCACTTCACTTGGGTGCTTAACGCGCTTCCAAGCCATATCAGTGATGTGCAACAAGCCATCCACGCCGCCCAAATCAACGAACGCACCGTAGTCAGTAAGGTTCTTAACGATACCCTTAACTTCTTGGCCTTCTTGCAAGCTTTCAAGCAGCTCTTCGCGCTCAGCACTGTTTTCAGTTTCGATAACAGCACGACGTGAAACAACAACGTTGTTGCGCTTCTGGTCAAGCTTGATCACTTTGAATTCTAAATCTTTGTTTTCTAGGTGCGCAGTTTCGCGAACTGGACGAACGTCTACCAAAGAACCTGGCAAGAACGCACGTACGCCACCTAAATCAACTGTGAAACCACCCTTAACTTTACCGCTAATAATACCGGTAACAGTTTCTTGGTCTTCGTAGGCTTTTTCCAACTGCAACCATGCTTCGTGACGCTTGGCTTTTTCGCGTGACAAGATTGTCTCGCCAAAACCATCTTCAACAGCGTCCAAAGCAACGTCAACTTGATCGCCGATGTTGATTTCAACTTCGCCGTCAGAGTTACGGAATTGCTCTACAGGGATAGCACTTTCAGATTTCAGGCCTGCGTCTACTAATACAACGTCGCGGTTGATAGCTACGACAGTACCTTTAACGATTGAACCTGGGCGGGTTTCGACCTCTTTGAGGCTTTCTTCAAACAGTTGTGCAAAATTTTCGGTCATATGAGTTAACTTACTTCAGTTAAGTACATCCACCAAACAGTCCTGTGAGATGGGGTTGTTAGAATCAATCTGTTGGCTTCCGTGCTACAGACCCCTAAGTTGGCGAGGTTACGAGCTCGCCTTCTCAGTATTTGTTAGCTTGCCGTGGGCAAAGCGTAAGATTTGATCCACCACTTCATCGATGCTCAAATCTGTCGAATCTATATAAAGCGCATCGTCGGCGGCTTTCATTGGCGCTACCGCTCGATTTGCATCGCGTTCATCACGTTCTTCGATTTCGGCGATTAATTGGTCGATTTTAGCAGTAAAACCTTTCTCTAGCAATTGTTTGTAGCGGCGTTGGGCGCGTTCTTCAGCACTTGCGGTAAGAAATACTTTCGCTGCCGCCGAAGGAAACACCACAGTGCCCATATCACGTCCATCGGCAATCAATCCAGGCAGCTCTTTAAATGCCCTTTGGCGGCGCAATAGCGCTTCACGAACCCGAGGTAACGCAGCGATTTTCGACGCCATATTACCAACGGCTTCAGTGCGAATCGACATGGTGACGTCTTCACCCTCAAGGATGATATGCGTCAGCGCTTCATCGCTTTCCACCTCGAACTTGACGTCGAGATTGCTAGCTAAAGCAACCAAACTCTCTTCGTCTTCAGGGGCAAAGTCATGATGCAATGCAGCTAACGCCAAAACACGATAGATCGCGCCACTATCCAGCAAATGCCAGCCTAGGTTTTCCGCTAAAATGCGGCTGACTGTGCCTTTTCCGGCCCCACCTGGGCCATCAATCGTAATGACTGGAATCGAATCGGTCATAGCATCCTCTAGCAACTAAAAGCGCCGCAATTATACGGATTTGCCAGAAAATTGCATCTCAATTAGATGAAGCTTTACAGAATAGTTAATGACAGTTTGCGTAAAAGCATGATTTTACCCACACAAACGGGCAAACTCGGCAAAGTAATTTGGATAGGTTTTAGCGCAACACTGCGGGTCTTCAATGGTCACACCCGCACCACTAAATCCTAACAGTGAGAAGCACATCGCCATACGGTGATCGTCGTAGGTCGCAATCTGCCCGTGCTGAATTTCCGCAGGTGGCTGTATGCGAATAAAGTCTGCGCCTTCTTCGACAGTTGCCCCGCATTTGCGTAACTCGGTGGCCATCGCATGCAAACGATCAGTTTCTTTGATACGCCAATTGGCAATGTTGCGAATACAGGTTTCACCTTCGGCGAACAAAGCTAACGTGGCAAAGGTCATCGCCGCGTCAGGAATGGCATTGAGATCGGCATCAAGGCCCTTTAGCTTGCCGCCCGTCACTACTGCATACTCTTCGTGCAGCTCGACGTTACCGCCCATCTTGCGAAGATAGTCGACAAAAGCAATGTCGCCCTGAATACTTTTGCGCCCCACCCCGTACAGTGTCAGTGGCCCACCACCTAACACACCCGCTGCGAGCCAGTAACTCGCAGCACTCGCATCACCTTCAATCCAGTAACGCTCTGGACTCGTATAAGTTTGTCCGCCACGAATCACGAACTGTTGTGCTGAAGTTTGCTCGATAACAATGCCAAAGCTTTCTAACATTGCCAAGGTAAGCTTGATATAAGGCCACGAAACCACGGTACCGGTTAGTTCCAGCACGCTATCCTCAGCTAACAACGGCAAAGCCATTAAAAGTGCTGAGATGTATTGACTTGATGCGCTCCCGTTCACTTGCACGGTACCGCCATGCATGGCTTGTGTTAGGACTAAAGGTGGATAGCCGTCAGTCTGCAAGAAGCGAACACCTGCACCCGCTTGCTGCAATGCCTTCGTCAGGTCCAAGATCGGACGCTCTTGCATGCGTGCGTCACCGGTTAATTCGATTGGCTGTGTCAGGGTTGCTGCGAGCACCGCGGTGAGCGGTCGCATTGCCGTGCCTGCGTTACCGAGGTAAAGCTGCCGTGGTGCCGCTGTCCAGCGTCCACCGTTGCCAAGCACGCGTAACGTAGTCGGGGTCACCTCTTCAATCACTACGCCTAAGGCGCGCAGGGCCTCTAGCATACGTTCGGTATCATCACTGCGCAGCATGTGGCGCAGTTCTGTTACTTGCCCTGGGGCACATAACGCCGCCATCAATAATGCACGGTTGGCAATACTCTTTGAGCCAGGCAAATCCACCTCGCCGGTACAGCGCGATAGCCCCTTTAAGACAAGCGTTTCCACGTTACAACAATTGCTCCATAGCACGTATAAAGGCTTCGTTTTCTTCAGGCAAGCCGATACTCACGCGTAAATGGCGTGGCAATTCATAACCAGCGACAGGCCGCACAATGACACCGGCCTGCAATAATTGCTGGTATATTTCGCCAGCATTATCACCCACTTCTATGGTTAGAAAGTTGCCGTGCGAAGGGATATACGGTAAACCATGCTTGTCACAAAAGGCCACCAGCTGTTCCATACCTGCTGCGTTGACCGCGACCGATTGTTGCAAGTAGTCATCATCGTCAATTGCAACTTCAGCGGCACGTAAGCTTAAGCTGTTCATATTGAAAGGCTGCCGCGCGCGGTTCATTAAGTCTGCCACTTCTGGGTGCGAGACCATGTAGCCAGCACGCAAGCCCGCAAGGCCATAGGCTTTAGAAAAGGTGCGGCTGACTAATAGATTAGGGTATTGCGCAAGCCACTCGAATGACGGCGCACGTTCTGCTTCACTAACGTACTCGTAATACGCTTCATCCAGCACTACCAAGACATTGGCTGGTACCTTGGCAAGAAACGCTGAAAGTTCGTCAGTCGTCAGAAACGTTCCCGTCGGATTATTTGGGTTTGCGATAAAAATCATCCGAGTCTTGTCAGTAATCGCCGCCAGCATTGCCTCAAGGTCATGACCATAATCTTTCGCCGGCACAGCAACACCCTTTGCACCAATAGCTTGGGTGACTAGCGGATAGACAACAAAAGCGTGTTGCGAGAAGATCACCTCATGGCTGTCGTTAACAAAAGTACGGGCAACCAATTCAAGGCAATCGTTGGAGCCATTGCCTAAGGTGATTTGATTTGCCGCGATACCGAACTTTTTGGCCAGTTTCGCTTTCAAGTAGAAACCATTCGCGTCTGGATAGCGCGCTAACCCAGAAAGTGTATCTTGCAGTGCAGCTCGCACTTTTGAACTTAAACCGAGTGGATTTTCATTCGAAGCAAGTTTCACAATGTCACTGATCCCAAGCTCGCGCTCAAGCTCTTCGATCGGTTTACCCGCTTGATATGGCTGCAGATTTCGTACGCCTACATTGGCAAGTTGTTTCGCATCAAAAGTCGTCATAGCGTTGTTCTTTTATAGTTAAATCTACGAGTAAGAAGTAATCGTTAAGCGTGCTTTTGTTCAAATTCACGCATGAAGCTAACGAGTGTTTCGACACCCTCAAGCGGCATCGCATTATATATACTGGCGCGCATGCCACCCACATAACGGTGACCCTTCAGCCCCAACAGCCCTTGCTTTTCCGCTTGCGCAAGGAACTCACTATCGAGCTGTGCGTCGGCAAGTAAGAAGGGTACGTTCATTTTGGAACGAAAGTCAGGGTGTACCGGATTCGAATAGAAGTCAGAACTGTCAATATACTGATACAGCAGGTTGGCTTTCCGCTGATTCAATTCGCCCATCGCAGCAACGCCGCCTTGCTCTTTTAACCACTCAAAGACCAAGCCAGAGAGATACCACGCCCAAGTATTCGGGGTGTTGTACATTGAGCGTTCTTTGGCTTGCACTGTGTAGTCCATAATCGTTGACGTGGTGCCTTGTGCGCGGCCCAACAAATCATCGCGAACAATGGCTATAGCAAAACCAGACGGACCAATGTTCTTTTGCGCGCCGGCATAAATAATGCCAAATTTATCAACGGGTAATGGCTCTGAAAGAATGTTCGAAGACATATCAACCACTAACGGCGCAGCGACTTCAGGGATGGTGTGCAAAGCGAGGCCATCAACGGTCTCATTCGGACAGTAGTGAACGTAAGCGGCGTCTTCACTCAATTGCCATTGCGCTACTGGAGTAAGCGCACGGCCTAAATCAGTATCGATAACGCCGCCAATAACATTCACTTTGGCGACAAATTTTTGCGCCTCACGGATCGCAAAATCGGACCAAATGCCGCCATTTAGGTAGTCAACAGTATCATTCGGGCCCGCGATATTCTGCGGTACCGCGGTAAACTGGCCACGCCCACCACCATGCATAAACAACACTTGGTAGTTATCGGGAATAGCCATCAAATCACGCAAATCTTGTTCGGCCTTGAAGGCCATCTGCATAAAGGCTGGATCACGGTGACTGATTTCCATCACCGAAATCCCCGAGCCCCGCCAACTTCTTAGTTCTTCTTGCGCGCGTTGCAATACAGCAGCTGGCAACATCGCCGGACCAGCAGAAAAATTATACGGGGCTGACATAAGGCCTTTATGACTCCTCAGAATTGGTGTTGTCGTCGCTTGCCTCGGCGTCGTCGGTTACGTTCGCCTCAGCACCTTCCTCGGGCAACTCGCCATCCAGCATTTCACCGTCGAGGACTTCATCTTCATCAATGTCGTCAATCCGTTGCATGCCGACCACTTTCTCGTCACCACCGGTGCGAATCAAGCGCACACCTTGGGTGTTACGACCGACAATTGAAACCTCGTTGACGCGGGTGCGGACCAAGGTACCTTTGTTGCTGATCAGCATGATTTGGTTGGTATCGACGACTTCCATCGCACCTACAACAGCACCGTTGCGCTCACTGACCTTGATCGAGACCACACCTTTAGTGGCGCGACTCTTCGCTGGATAATCGGTAATCGGAGTGCGCTTACCGTAGCCATTTTCAGTCACTGTCAGAATAGTCGGAACTTCATCTTCAATGGTGCGCGGAACAATCAGCGACACCACACGCTGGCCTTCTTCAAGTCGAATCCCCCGAACACCAGTCGCAGTGCGCCCCATTGAGCGTACTTGATCTTCGCTAAAGCGGACCACTTTGCCTGCATCCGAGAACAACATGACTTCGTCGCCTGCCGAGGTCATATCGACGCCGATCAACTCATCTCCTTCGTTCAGATTCAGTGCAATAATACCGCCACTACGAGGACGCGAGTAGTCAATCATCGGGGTCTTTTTCACAGTACCGTTACGCGTTGCCATCAAGATAAATTTATCTTCTGGATAGTCACGGGTCGGTAAGATAGCTGTTATGCGCTCATCGGCTTCAAGCGGCAATAAGTTGACGATCGGACGGCCACGCGAGGTGCGGGTCGCCAGCGGCAACTGATAGACTTTCATCCAATAAATGCGACCTCGGGTCGAGAAGCACAAAATCGTATCGTGGGTGTTAGCAACCCATAAGCGCTCGATGAAGTCTTCGTCTTTCATCTTCGTTGCCGCCTTACCTTTACCACCACGACGCTGCGCTTCGTATTCGGTAAGCGGCTGATATTTCACGTAGCCGTGGTGCGACAGGGTCACCACCACGTCTTCTTCGTTAATCAAATCTTCCATCGAGATGTCATGTGCTGCGGCAGTGATTTCTGTCCGGCGAGCATCGCCGTACTCCGCTTTAACCTTCTCGAGTTCTTCGCGAATTACTTCCATCAAGCGCTCAGAACTATTCAAGATATGCAGCAACTCTTCGATTTGTTGCAACAGACCTTTGTATTCATCAAGGATCTTCTCGTGTTCGAGGCCGGTGAGCTTATGTAAGCGTAAGTCAAGAATAGCTTGCGCTTGCTCTTCGGTGAGGAAGTATTGGCCATCACGAATACCGTACTGCGGGTCGAGATGGTCTGGGCGCGCGGCATCAACGCCGGCCCGCTCTAACATGCTCGCTACGTCACCAAGGACCCACGAACGACCGATCAGTCCTGCTTTTGCTTCGGCAGCGGTTTGCGAGCGACGGATCAGTTCGATGACTTCGTCGATATTCGCTAGCGCAATCGCAAGACCTTCAAGGATGTGTGCACGCTCACGCGCTTTGCGTAATTCATACACCGAGCGACGGGTGACCACTTCACGGCGGTGAAGGATAAAACAGTCCAGCATGTCGCGTAAATTGAACAGGCGCGGCTGATTCTTATCAAGCGCAACCATATTGATACCAAACACCACTTGCATTTGGGTGTTGGCATAAAGATGGTTCAAAATAACTTCGCCCACTTCGCCACGCTTCAGCTCGATGACGATACGCATACCGTCTTTGTCTGATTCATCACGCAGGCCACTGATGCCTTCGAGGCGCTTTTCTTTGACCAGCTCAGCAATTTTTTCGATAAGTTTTGCTTTGTTAACTTGATAAGGGATCTCGTTAACGATAATCGCTTCGCGACCGTTTGCGTCGGTCTCGATTTCCGCTTTGGCGCGCAAGTGGATACGACCACGGCCCGTTTTATAGGCTTCTACAATACCCGCACGACCTGAAATCGTTGCTGCAGTCGGAAAGTCTGGACCAGGAATATATTCCATCAGCTCTTCGACGGTGATGTCATTGTTATCAATCATGGCCAAACAGCCATCAATGACTTCGCTTAGGTTATGCGGCGGAATATTGGTCGCCATACCAACGGCAATACCTGACGAACCATTGACGAGTAGATTCGGTACACGCGTCGGTAGTACATCTGGAATTTGCTCGGTGCCATCATAGTTAGGCACGAAATCCACGGTTTCTTTGTCGAGATCTGACAATAATTCGGCGGCGATTTTCGCCATACGGATTTCGGTGTAACGCATTGCTGCTGCCGAATCACCGTCTACCGAGCCAAAGTTACCTTGGCCATCAACGAGCATGTAGCGTAGTGAAAACGGTTGCGCCATACGCACGATGGTGTCGTAGACCGCGCTATCACCATGCGGGTGATATTTACCGATCACGTCACCGACAATACGGGCCGACTTTTTATAAGGTTTGTTGTAGTCATTGCGTAACTCGTTCATGGCGAACAAAACGCGGCGGTGCACAGGTTTCAAACCATCACGCACATCTGGCAAGGCCCGGCCGACAATGACACTCATGGCATAGTCGAGGTAGGAACTTTTCAGTTCATCTTCAATATTGACCGGAACGACTTCTCTGGCGAGATCACTCATAGTTATATCCCTAAACGATCTGTCTTTCTTATAATTGTCTTAGGCGCATCATTGTACCCTTAGCGCTGCGCCCTCGCATCCTTTTTTCCGACGCATTTTGAGTTGTGCTTTTTTTGCGTCGCTAGCTTGAGTACACTGTACCGAGTTTTTTCACGAAGCAGAAGTACTATGGCGCAATCCGACAACGTTGATCTGAAAGAAATTGAAAAATTCAGTGCCCTTGCCTCCCGTTGGTGGGATCCTGAGGGCGAATTCAAACCGCTCCACCTTATTAACCCGTTGCGTGTCGATTTTATCCAGCAGCAGTGTGACGGCGTGTTTGGCAAACGCGTGCTCGATATCGGCTGCGGTGGTGGATTAGTGACCGAAGCCTTAGCGCGAGAAGGCGCACAAGTCACTGGTATCGATTTGGCCGAGCAGTCACTGCAGGTGGCTCGATTACATGCCTTAGAGAGCCAACTCAGTATTGACTATCATTGCGTAGCGGCGGAGACCTTTGCCGAACAGCACGCCGATAGTTTTGACCTCGTTACCTGTCTCGAGATGTTGGAGCACGTACCTCATCCTGAAAGTATCGTGCAAGCCGCGGCTAAGCTCGTAAAACCAGGTGGCACCTTGGTCTTCTCGACACTCAATCGCAATGTGAAGTCGTGGTTGCTAGGCATTGTCGCCGCCGAGTATGTGCTGCGTTGGGTGCCGAAAGGTACGCACGAACACGCTAAATTTATTCAACCGGCAGAACTATTGCGTATGACCGATGCTGTTGGCGCCAAACCACTCGCGATGACAGGTATGCACTACTTACCTTGGCGCGGTTTTTATCTTGACCCCAGCAATGTCGACGTCAATTACATTGTCGCGCTGCGTATGCCAACGAGTGAAACCACTGACGCATGAGTAATAAAGTAGAAGCAGTTCTCTTTGACCTGGACGGAACGCTCCTCGATACCGCAGCGGACATGGGCGCGGCTCTTAATGCAGTGCTGCTTGAGGAAGGCCGTCAACCGGTCGGTCCGGAGGTAGCACAAGCATTGGCATCGCATGGTTCAAGAGGTCTACTGGAGTTCGCTTACGGCGCAGACTTCCAAGCACGCAAAAGCTATCTACGCGAGCGCTTCTTAAGCCACTACAGTGCCGCTATTGTCGCCCAGACTAAACTTTATGAGGGCGTAAAGGAGGTTCTTGCGTCGCTCCATAAGCATGGACTGCAAACCGCAATTGTTACCAATAAGCCAGCAGGGCTCACCGAGCAATTGATGCCCTACTTTCCTGAGTTAGAAGCAATTAAGGTGCGCGTGGGCGGTGACACGCTCCCGGTCGCTAAACCTGACCCTGCCCCTATCTTACATGCCGCCGCAATGCTTAACGTCGATCCGACCCGCTGCTGGTACGTCGGTGATGCGGAGCGGGACATCATTGCCGGACGCGCGGCCGGCATGCAAACCGTATTAGCGCGCTACGGCTATTTTATCGCTAGTGACACACCTGAATTGTGGGGCGCTGATATGGAAATTCAGCAACCTATCGAATTGCTCGATTTTCTAAACAAACACCATATTTAGACGGCGGACCTTTCATCGTCACTATATCTTGTGTAGGCGTTGATTCATCTAGCTTAGAGCGTTGATCTATTAGCAACGCATTTATAAGAGCAAAAAGTTATTTATAAAAAATTTTTAGTGCTTGCTTTTGCGGAAAGTCTTGAAGCACAAGACCTTGCGAAAGACTTACGATTACACGCCGACTTTTGCTCTAGTAAAATAACAAAATCACGCTTGATCCCCATGCGATAAGTGCTAGCATACATAGCATCTATCCAACCCAAGATATTGTGTATTTTTCACACGGAATGCCTATTCCATACCCATATCTTGTGGTACCAACAAAGAAACATAACGATAAATTGGTGGGTGCGCCGCATGAATCAAAAGCTTTTTGTTACTAAACGCAGTGGTGAACGTGAACCTCTTGACCTCGATAAAATCCATCGCGTGATCAGTTGGGCTGCTGAAGGCCTCGACAATGTCTCGGTTTCAGAGGTTGAAATCAAATCACGTATTCAGTTTTACGACGGCATCAAAACTGAAGACATTCATGAAACCATTATTAAAGCGGCGGCCGATCTTATTTCAGAAGATGCGCCAGACTATCAATATCTCGCTGCACGCTTAGCGATTTTCCATTTGCGGAAACTTGCTTACGGTGAGTTCGAACCACCGCACCTGTATGACCAAGTCAAATCAATGGTCGCTAGCGGACGTTATGATAAACATCTTTTAGACGACTACAGCGCGGAAGAGTTTGAGCAAATGAATGGTTTCATTGACCATTCACGTGACCTTAACTTCTCTTACGCGGCAGTGAAGCAGCTCGAGGGCAAGTACCTGGTACAAAACCGCGTGACGGGTGAAATCTTTGAGAGCGCTCAATTCCTCTATGTTCTCGTGGCGGCATGCTTATTTGCCAACTACCCGCGTGAAACGCGCTTGGACTATGTTAAGCGGTTCTACGACGCGACTTCAATGTTCAAAATTTCGCTACCAACGCCGATCATGTCGGGGGTTCGTACCCCGACACGGCAGTTTAGCTCGTGCGTATTAATTGAAGCGGGCGATAGTCTCGATTCTATCAACGCGACCGCAAGTGCCATCGTTAAATACGTGTCACAGCGCGCCGGTATCGGTATTAATGCAGGTCGTATCCGTGCACTCGGCAGTCCGATTCGCGGCGGTGAGGCTTTCCACACCGGTTGCATCCCGTTCTATAAATACTTCCAAACAGCAGTTAAGAGCTGTTCGCAAGGCGGTGTCCGTGGCGGTGCTGCCACCCTCTTCTACCCAGTTTGGCACTTAGAAGTTGAGAGCTTACTGGTTCTGAAGAACAACCGCGGTGTTGAAGAAAACCGTGTACGTCATCTTGACTACGGCGTGCAGTTCAACCGTTTGATGTATCAGCGCCTCGTAAAAGATGACTACATCACCTTGTTTAGCCCATCCGATTGTCCTGGGCTCTACGATGCATTCTTCGCTGACCAAAACGAATTTGAGCGTCTTTATGTGCAGTACGAAAACGACGACTCCATTCGTAAGAAGCGTATCAAAGCGATCGAACTGTTCAGCTTGTTCATGCAAGAACGTGCGAGCACGGGCCGTATTTACTTGCAAAACGTCGACCACTGCAACACCCACAGTCCATTTGATCCTAAGGTCGCGCCAATTCGCCAAAGTAACCTGTGCTTGGAAATCGCCTTGCCAACGAAGCCATTGGCCCACGTTAACGACGAAGAAGGTGAAATTGCTCTGTGTACGCTTTCAGCCTTTAACTTAGGTGCTATCAAGTCACTTGAAGACCTCGAGGAAATGGCCGAATTAGCAGTGCGCGCCCTTGATAGCTTACTCGATTATCAAGAATACCCAGTGCCAGCAGCGCGTAATGCGACCATGGGTCGTCGTACCCTCGGTATTGGCGTCATTAACTTTGCTTACTACTTGGCGAAGAACGGTGTGCGCTATTCAGACGGTTCAGCTAACGGCCTCGTTCACCGCACCTTTGAAGCGATTCAATACTACTTGATGAAAGCTTCGATGAATTTGGCGAAAGAAATGGGCGCATGTCCTAAATTCAACGAAACGACGTACGCTCAGGGTATTATGCCGATCGATACTTACAAGAAAGATCTTGATGCAGTATGTAACGAACCTTACCAACTCGATTGGGACCAGTTACGTGCTGACATCAAAAAGTATGGTATGCGTAACTCCACGCTGTCAGCACTGATGCCGTCGGAGACTTCTTCGCAGATTTCCAATGCCACCAACGGTATTGAACCGCCGCGCGGTCATATCAGTATTAAAGCTTCAAAGGATGGTGTAACCAAACAAGTCGTACCTGACTACGAACACCTGAAAGATGCCTATGAGTTGTTATGGACGATTCCAAATAACAAGGGTTACTTAGAACTCGTAGGTATCATGCAGAAGTTCGTTGACCAAACGATTTCGGCCAATACCAACTACGACCCAAGTAAGTTTGAAGGTGGCAAAGTTTCGATGAAGCAATTGCTACAAGATTTGCTCTATGCATACAAACTCGGGGTAAAAACGCTGTACTACCACAACACCCGCGATGGTGCATCGGACAACCAAGTTGACTTGCGCGATAAAGTCGACGCTAAACAGCGTGAACAAGAGAATCAACAAGCGACCGTGGCCGTCACTGAAGAAGATGACGATTGTGCCGGCGGCGCATGTAAAATCTAACAATAAGGCGCTAACAGCATGAGTTATTCAACGTTTAATAAAAATCAGATCAACCCACTACAGGAGCCGATGTTCTTTGGTAACTCGGTGAACGTAGCGCGATATGATCAGCAAAAACACAATGTTTTTGAAAAGCTCATCGAGAAACAAATTAGCTTTTTCTGGCGTCCTGAAGAAGTCGATGTAAGTCGTGACCGTGTCGACTTCCAAGGGCTAACCGACAGCGAAAAGCATATTTTTATTTCTAATCTTAAATACCAAACACTGCTCGACTCGGTGCAAGGACGTAGTCCGAATATCGCGTTATTACCGATCGTTTCGATTCCAGAACTCGAAACCTGGATTGAAACCTGGTCGTTTTTTGAGACGATTCATTCGCGCTCTTATACGCATATTCTTCGAAACCTCTTCACCGATCCGAGCCAGGTTTTTGAAGACATCGTGATTAACGAAGAAATTCAGAAGCGTGCGAATGATATTTCACAGTATTACGATGACCTGATTTTCTACACGCAGCTATGGCAAACCCATGGTGAAGGTGAAATCGAGGTTGATGGTGAAGTTCATAACGTCACTATGCGTAATCTCAAGAAAAAACTTTTCTTGTGCATCAACTCGGTGAATGCGCTAGAAGCGATTCGCTTCTATGTGAGCTTCGCCTGTACGTTCGCTTTTGCTGAGCGTGATTTGATGGAAGGTAACTCGAAAATCATTCGTTTGATTGCCCGTGATGAAAACCTACATCTCGTCTCAACACAAAACATCCTTAACTTGTGGCAATACGGTAAAGATGACCCAGAAATGAAAGAGATCGCTGAAGAGCTACGCGAAGAAGCCTTAGCGATTTTCATGAAAGCGGTTGAGCAAGAAAAAGAGTGGGCGCATTATTTATTCCGCCATGGTTCAATGATTGGCTTGAATGAAGATATTCTCTGCCAATACGTTGAATATATAGCGAATATGCGTATGGAAGCCATCGGCTTTGATGCTCCCTTCAAGCAGCGTAGTAATCCTTTGCCATGGATGAACAAGTATCTCGTTTCTGACAATGTTCAAGTTGCGCCACAAGAAGCTGAAATCACCTCCTATTTAGTGGGCCAGATCGATAGTTCTGTGAGTGCCTCTGATCTAGGAGACTTCGAGCTGTAACGCCAATGAGCAAAACTTTTAAAGTACGCGTCAACGGTCAGCATGAGCTGACCGTTGATCCATCCGCAGGATCACTTTTAGAAGCTTTGGAAGCTGCAGGCATCGAAACACGCTTTCACTGCCGCGACGGATTTTGCGGAGCCTGTCGCACCAAGGTAAACAGTGGTGACATCGACTACATCAATGAACCGCTGGCCATTGTTCGTCCCGGCGAGTGTCTAGCCTGTTGTTGCATCCCAGCATCCGATTTAGATATCGACCACTAATCGTTACGGCCGATTAGCTCAATAGATACAGATCATTAGCACCTTTGCTAGATTTCAGGCAAAATAAGCATCAATACGTTGTAACTATTTATCAAATGTGGGAGTAACTATGTTCACAGTAATTTTCGGCCGCCCTGGCTGCCCATTCTGCGTCCGTGCCGTGCAAATCGCTGAGAAATTGACTGAAGATCGTGATGATTTCGAATTTCGCTACATCGATATGCACGAAGAAGGCATCACCAAAGCCGACTTAGAGAAGACTGTCGGCGCACCGGTACAGACCGTGCCACAAATCTTTGTAGATGAGCAGCACATTGGTGGCTGTACCGAATTTGAAGCCTATGCGCGTGAAAACCTAGGGCTTTACGCCGCTTAAAGCTTGCTGAACCCGCTTTTCCGAGATCGGATAGCGGGTTCCTAGTTGCTGGGCAAAAAAGCTGACCCGCAACTCTTCTAACATCCAGCGTATCTCTACCAAATCATCACTCAGAGGTAAGTTCTTCGGCCACTTTCCAAGCAGTTCTTGGTAACTTCGCTCAAGCTTCTCAAGCGTCAGGGTATGCAAGCGATCGCGATTAGGATCCACTGGTAACTTTTCAAGTCGCCGTTCGATTGCTTTCAAGTAACGTTCGATATCCGCCAACCGCTCTGCCCCAGCAGCGCTAACAAAGCCTGGATACACCAAGTGCTCAAGCTGAGCTTTAATGTCGCCGTGCGCTTGAATTTGATCAAGTGGCACTGAACCTTTTAATTGTTTACGAATCTTTTGCGTCAACAGTAGGCATGGCTCAACCTGCTCAGCGATAGCGGTGACGCGTTCATTCAACTCACCACGCGCGGTTTCGACTAACTGTCGAAAACTGGCTTCATCGCGTATCTCTTGCGCATTGATAAGCTCATCCAAGGCAGCCTGAATACAATCGCCAATCAACGCATCGACCTTGCCCCATGGATTGTAATACATCGCTAATTTGGCTTTATTCGACAAATTCTGTTGTAAATAGCGCATCGGTGATGGCAATTGTAATTGCAGTAACTTACGCAGTGCTTGTTGATGCGCTTGCGCAGCTTGCTCCGGTTTGTCGAACAAGGTTTCGCGCACGCCCTCCTCGCTGACCTCTAACGCGGGATAAGCTTTTACCGCATAGCCCCGTTGCTGGCGCTCGCGTATCTCTGGTAGGGTTCCAAAGTCCCAGTCTGAAGCAACTTTTGCCTGCGGTTGCTCCGCTACGGCCTTACGAAGCGCATGTTGCACGCGCCCTTGTAGCTGCTGTTGTAAGGCGTTCAGATCTCGCCCATCAGCCACAGTCTTGCCATGCTCGTCTTCGATAACAAAGCGCATGCGCAGGTGCGCAGGTATCTGCGTCGCATCCCAGGCATCTTCCGGCACGGTCACACCTGACATTCGCCGTAACTTGTCGCTCAAAGAATCGAGTAAAGGCCGCTGCAATGCCTCTTTTGCGCCAGTATCTTGCAAAAATGCCTGGGCATAGTTAGGCGCGGGCACAAAGTGGCGACGTAACGTTTTCGGTAATGACTTGATCCAAGCAACAACCAACGGCTCACGTAAAGCCGGTACCTGCCAATCAAAACCTTCATCTTGAATTTGATTAACCAGTGTTAACGGCAGATGCACCGCTACGCCATCTTGTGGATCATTAGGTTCAAAGTGGTAACTCAGCGGCAAAGTAAAATCGCCCTGCTGCCAAGTATCAGGGTAATCCAACTCAGTAATATGCTCGGCACTTTGCGCCATCAGGTCGTCACGCTGAAAGTACAGTAGACCTTCCTGCGCTTTCACCGCTTTATGCCACCAGCCCGCCAACAGCTGCTCGTTGTAAATTCCTGAAGGAATATGCTGGTCATAAGCTTGGAATAAAGCTTCGTCGTCTATCAAGATGTCGCGGCGCCGTGACTTATCTTCTAGGTCCCGAATTTCTGTAATCAAACGCTGATTATGTTTGATAAACGGCAACTGGCGTCGCAATTCTCCGTTCACCAAGGCCTCACGGATGAATATCTCGCGCGCCTCAACAGGGTTTACCGGACCGTACTGAACACGGCGCCGTGGCACAATAATCAGGCCGTATAAGGTCACTTGCTCATCGGCCACCACCGAACCCGACTTTTTGGCAAAGTGCGGTTCAAAATAATTTCGTTTCACTAGATGTTGGGCGGCAGGCTCAATCCATTCAGGCTCGACACGCGCGTTAACCCGCGCGAACAACCGACTGGTCTCCACCAGTTCGGCCGCCATCACCCATTTTGGCGGCTTCTTGAATAACCCCGAACCTGGGAAAACATAAAATTTGCGGTTCCGAGCCCCTAAAAACTCGTGGCCTTCTTGCTTATTACCAAGATGCGAAAGCAAACCACTCAGCAACGCCCGATGCACCGCTTCATAGCTCGCCGGCTCTTCGTTTATGCTAAAGCCTAAGCCGCGCACTGTCTGGCGAATTTGACTGTAGACGTCTTGCCACTCACGCACCCGCAAGAAGTGCAAAAACTCACTTTTGAGTTGCTTACGAAACTGTGACTTAGAGAGCGCCCGTTGCTTCTCGCGCAAATACTCCCATAACTTCAGGTAACTCATAAAATCCGAGTCTTTGTCATGGAAGCGTTGATGAAACTCATCCGCTTTTTGTTGCGCCTGCTGCGGACGCTCACGCGGATCTTGAATACTCAGCGCCGCGGTAATGACCATGACTTCACGTACACAACCCAATTCACGCGCTGCCAGTACCATCCGACCTAGACGTGGATCAATAGGGAGCAGCGCTAATTGGCGCCCTAAGGCCGTCAACTGGGGCCCTTGCCCGCTATGACGTCGGCCACGCTTTTTGCCGCGTGCTCCGCCTGCTTTCAAAGCATGCAGCTCTTGCAGCAGGTTCATCCCATCTTTTACGAAACGCTCGTCGGGACGATCGATAAAGGGGAACTTGCGTATATCGCCCAATTTGGCTGCCGTCATCTGTAAGATAACCGCCGCTAAATTCGTGCGAAGGATCTCCGGTTCGGTATATTCAGCGCGTTGCAGAAAATCATCTTCGCTGTAAAGCCGTATGCAGATACCCGGAGCCACCCGACCACAGCGCCCCATACGCTGGTTGGCACTGGCTTGCGATATCTTCTCAATCGGTAAGCGTTGCACCTTGGTGCGGTAGCTATAGCGGCTGATACGCGCCGTACCGGGGTCAATCACATAGCGAATGCCTGGCACGGTAAGTGATGTCTCGGCAACGTTGGTCGCAATGACAATACGCCGCGTGCTGTGACTTTGAAAGACGCGGTTTTGCTCCGCAGATGAGAGCCGTGCAAACAGCGGCAACAGTTCAGTGTTCGGTAAATCTAACTCGGCCAGCGCCTCAGCAAAATCGCGAATTTCGCGTTCGCCTGACGCGAAAACCAGAATATCACCACTGGCTTCACGGTAGAGCTCTTGTGCTGCATCACACACCCCTTGCACCACATCACCGCTATCGTCCTCGCCCTCGAGGGGCCGGTAGCGCACTTCGACCGGATAGGTGCGGCCGCTGACTGAAATAACCGGAGCATTACCGAAATGTTTGGCAAAACGCTCGGTTTCGATGGTTGCCGAGGTAATTATTAACTTGAGATCGGGGCGCTGCGGCAATATTTTCGCCACCACACCCAAAAGAAAATCAATATTCAGGCTTCGCTCATGGGCCTCATCGATTATTAACGCATCATACTTTTTCAGTAACCGATCGTTTTGAAGTTCGGCCAGCAACATTCCGTCGGTCACCAGCTTGATTGCCGTGGTCGTCGCGGTTTGGTCTTGAAAGCGCACCTTATAACCGACTTTATCGCCGAGTGGCGTTTGCAATTCATCCGCAATACGTTGTGCTACACTTCGCGCAGCCAAACGCCGTGGCTGGGTATGACCAATCACCGTACCCTCTGCAGCCCGCCCATAGCCAAGCTCTAGCAACATTTTAGGCAGCTGGGTCGTTTTACCGGAGCCTGTCTCCCCCGCCACAATCACCACCTGATGATCACGAATCGCATTTTGAATCTCAGTTTTTGCTTGAACGACCGGTAAATCGCTTGGAAATGAAATGCTCGTGTGCACGCGGAATCCCGACTCTTGGCAGAAGTTACTTCTAGGAAACCGCTAGTTTAGCAGCGCGAGCGCCGCTTGTTAACGGCGCCGATAGGAATCTTGGTAGTATTGGTCGATTGCAGCGAGTACATCGGTACGCGTTATAACACCGACAAGTTGCTTGGTATCACCGTCAAGTACTGGATAGACTTTAGGCTTCTTCGCATCCATGCGCTGCGCAACGTCAGTGATTGACTCATCAGCGAAGACACTCAATACTTCGCCGCGATACATGCAATCACTGACATTCGCCGAAAGCTCTTTATGGTAAGTATCGCGCAGCATCGCCGCGAGGCAGTCCTGCTCAGATAAAAAGCCGATGACCTTTTGCTCAGTGTCCACCACAGGACCACCGCGTTGCCGCGATTGCAGTAAGCGTTCTACTGCTGCCTCAATAGGCAAATCCTCGGTAAACACAACAGGACGACGATGCATAAAATCTTCAACTTTCATTGACTGCATGACACTTACCTCAAGATCTTGAGAAACCTAAGGTTAAGTATAGTCAATCTTTGTAGATCGCAACGTTAATCTCGCCATTACCGACGCGACTTGCACGGTACATCCCTTCAGTATTGAAAGGCATATGCACATTGCCTTCGGCATCGACAATAATGACACCGCCCGTACCGCCTGCGGGCAACAGTACGTCATGAATGACTGCATCGCCTGCTTCAACAACAGACTGCTCAAGATATTTCACGCGGCTACAAATATCGGCCGCCACATGATAGCGAATAAAATACTCGCCATGACCGGTCGCCGAAACCGCGCAGCTCGCATTGTCGGCCCAAGTGCCGGCGCCAATAATCGGTGAATCGCCGATACGGCCATAACGTTTCGCGGTCATGCCTCCGGTCGAGGTTGCTGCAGCTAGGTTGCCATGCTGGTCGAGCGCAACCGCGCCAACGGTACCCATTTTATATTTATCATCCAGCGCTAAGTACGCTTGCTTGTCAGCAACGCCGAGTTTCTCGCGGGCCCGCTCGAGCTGTTCGAAACGGCGTTCCGTATTAAAATAGCTGTTATCGACCAATTCTAGGCCCTGCTCTTGGGCAAATTGTTCCGCCCCAGCACCAGAAAGCATCACATGTACGGACTTTTCCATCACCGCACGCGCCAATGCAATCGGACTTTTCACCGTTTTCACGCCGGCAACAGCCCCCGCCTCGAGGCTTGCACCATCCATGATCGAGGCATCTAGTTCATGCTCACCATCAAAGGTATAGACGGCGCCTCGCCCCGAATTAAATAAGGGCGATTCTTCCATGATCTGAATGGCCGCCACCACGGCATCCATACTTGTTCCGCCAGCCGCTAGAATCGCATGCCCGGCGTTCAACGCTTCGGTTAATTTCGCTTGATATGCGGCTTCTTGTTCAGCCGAAAGGTCAGCTCTCGTGATGGTGCCGGCACCACCATGAATCGCAATTGAGAAAGGTGCATCTTCGGCGGCAAAAGCTGGCGCGTTTAAGCCCGCAGCCAGTAACATAGCAGGTAAAAGCGTTGATAACTTTGTCATTTTAAAAGTCCCAAAAGTTTCTAACGATAGGTCATCTATCCTGCCATGCTTGCGATTACCCCGCCAGCGCTTACACGGACATTAAGCGCAGTAATTGCGGCAATGACCGCATTCAGGTAGTCTGCTTAAAAACCACAGTAAGCCTTGAAACGCCTGATATGACAGAAGAAACTTTTTATTGGCACGACTATGAAACGTGGGGCGCAAACCCACAAGTAGACCGCCCCGCGCAGTTCGCTGGACTGCGCACCAACCTTGCACTTGAGCCAAGTGGACGGCCCCTAACAATTTACAGTCAACCGACGCCGGATTTCCTGCCCCACCCGCAGGCTGTGTTGATCACTGGCATTACCCCGCAACATGCGCTGAAACAGGGCATGAATGAAACCTCGTTTGCTGGCAAAATTGCCGCCGAATTTAATGTCCCGCACACCACCATTGTTGGCTATAACTCGGTGAACTTTGACGACGAAGTCACCCGTCATCTGTTTTATCGTAACTTCATTGACCCTTATGCGCACACGTGGCAACAAAACAACTCCCGTTGGGATTTGATTGATGTGGTGCGCGCTTGCTATGCGTTGCGCCCCGACGGCATCGAGTGGCCAACCAACGAAGCCGGTCAGGTCAGCATGCGCCTAGAACATTTGACGAAAGCCAACGGTATTGATCATGGTCAAGCCCATGACGCGATGGCGGATGTTTATGCCACCATCGCTATCGCCAAACTACTGAAGCAGGCGCAACCTAAGCTATTTGATTATGCCTATGGCATCCGGCGCAAACAGGCGCTGAAACCTCTTGTCGACTTAGTTAACTTCACGCCGCTGGTGCATGTTGCTGGCTTTTACGGGACCAACAACGGTTGCTTGTCACTTATCATGCCGCTTGCGTTCCAAGAGGATAACCCAAATGCCTTGGTTTACTGGAACCTGCGAGAGGATCCCCGTGAGCTACTTGGGCTGAGCGTCGACCAATTGCAAGAACGTCGTTTTGCCAAACGCGAACAGCGCCAAAGCGAGCATTGGGGCATCTATGGTGCGCAGCAACTCATGTTAAATCGCTGCCCTTTCCTCGCTCCCGAAAAAGTACTCACCCCAGCGGTACAAGAACGCTGGCAGTTGCCGCTAGCGGAGATGCACGAACGCGCGCAATGGCTTGCCGGACAACCTGAGTTACGAGAACGCCTGATCGAGAGCCTACGCTTTGATAACAGCGCAGAGGGGCCAAAAGACCCGGAACTACAATTGTACAGCGGGACGTTTTTTAGCGACCAAGATCGCTCTACGATGGCGATCATTCGTAATACAGAGCCCCAACAGTTAGCCGCACTGCAGCTTAATTTTAGCGATGACCGTCTACCAGAGATGCTGTTTCGTTATCGTGCGCGTAACTACCCTGCTACTTTGACCGATCAAGAACTCCAACGTTGGCGCTTGTTTTGCCAGCAACGCTTGACCGAGCCATTGCCCAAAGCCCTCTCTGCAGAAGCATTTCTATTCGAACTCGAGCAATGTGCCGAAAACGTGAGTAATGACCCACGCAAACAGGCATTACTGAAAGATCTCTATCGCTACGTGGAGAGCTTATAGCCATGCCCAGCACCACTTTTGACTTCATCATTGTCGGCGGCGGTAGCGCCGGTTGCGTATTGGCTGAACGCTTATCGCGCTGTGGAGAGTATAAAGTGGCGCTGCTAGAAGCGGGTGGGAGTGGTAAGTCAGCTTTTATTACCATGCCAGGTGGTGTGGCGGCGATGATGCATAACAAACGCGTGAACTGGATGCTGCGTAGTGAAGATCAACACCTCCGCCAAGGCAAAGGTCTGTATACCCCCCGGGGAAAGGGCTTAGGCGGCAGTAGCGCGATTAATGCCATGATATATACGCGCGGCGCGCCGAGTGATTATGACCATTGGGCGAGCGTAAGTAGCGATGATTGGGCATGGCCCGCAGTGCTTGAACGTTTCAAAGGTATCGAAAACAATGTCCGCGGTGCTGATGACTTTCATGGCGACCAAGGCCCGCTCCACGTCAGTGACGTTGAGCCCTACTACCAAGTCTCAAAACAGTTTATCAAAGCTGCTGAGCAAGCTGGGATCCCGCATAATCGTGATTTTAATGGCGCCGAGCTTTATGGTGTCGGTGCTTTTCAGTTTACTATCCACAAGGGCGAGCGCTTTGGCACACGGCGGGCATTTTTAGAGCCCGCGCAAGAGCGTTCTAATTTGACAGTCTTCACCAATGCTCAAGTCGAGCGCGTTAGCTTTAAACAGCAACGCGCAGATGGCGTATTGCTGCGTAAAGGCACCCAGCTCGAGCATTTAACCGCCAAACGCGAGGTTATTCTGAGCGCCGGCGCCTTTCACTCACCACAGCTGTTAATGCTCTCCGGCATCGGCTGCCCAGAAGAGCTGCGCCGCCACGGTATTACTAACATTGTCGATCGACCCGCTGTAGGCGCTAACTTGCAAGAGCACGTAGACGTACTCGTGCACTACCGCAACGCTAAAAAGGACAGTTTGAGCCTGGGTCCTATCGGTTTAGGTAAGCTCGCCGGACAGACACTTAAATATTGGCGCTCGCGTGACGGTGCACTCGCCCATCCACCCGCAGAGGTCGGGGGCTTCTTGCGCAGCGATCCCAAGATTGCGACACCCGACCTACAATTACACGTGGTGCCCACGCGGTTTGATGACAGCGGCTATGACTTAACCGCTGCCTTCCAACACGGTTTCGCCTGCCATGTGTGTGTGCTGCGCCCCGAAGCGCGTGGCCGCTTATATTTGCATAGCAGTGATATTCGCAAAGCCCCCGGTTTTACCTATGACTTTCTCAAGAATGAGAGTGATCGTCAGGCGCTGCTCTCAGGCGTCGAACAAATTCGTGAAATCATGGCACAACCAGCTATGGCTGAGCATAATGGCGGCGAAATCTTACCTGGCGTAACGGAGAGTCAGGAAGAGTTACTCGAGCGTATCTACCGACATTGTGGACTGATTTATCATCCAACCTCAACCTGTCGCATGGGTAATGATCAGGATGCGGTGGTAGATGCCCAGTTGCGTGTGAGAGGTGTTCAGGGCTTACGTGTGGTCGATGCCTCGATTATGCCAACGGTCATCAGTGGCAACACCAATGCACCGACCATGGTTATTGCCGATATCGGTGCCGACTTTATTTTGGCTGACGCCACAGCCGGCACCGCATAGCGACTTCTTTTCCGCGTTAATGGATCCGTTTGCCGAAGCGCGCGAATAAACGCGCTAAGGCTGGGATCAAAATCAACGCACCGAGCATATTCCACAAGAACATAAAGGTCAGCAAGATCCCCATGTCCGCTTGGAATTTAATGGGCGAGAAGATCCACGTCGCCACACCAATCGCTAGGGTTAATCCCGTAAAGCCAACCGCTTTACCGGTATTGTCGAGCGCATACTTGTAACATTCGTTCAAATGCATGCCGCGCTCAAGGCCTTCTTTGATCTTAGCGTAGATATAGATACCGTAATCCACACCGATACCCACACCGAGTGCGATAACCGGCAAGGTAGCAACTTTCACGCCAATTCCCAGCACTGCCATAAGACCTTGACTCATAATGGTTGTGAGTGCCAATGGCAAGACGATACAGGCCACGGTACGTAGGCTACGGAAGGTAATAAATACCAGCACGATGACAACACCGTAAACCCACAACAGCATCTTGTACTGCGCAGTTTCAATAACCGAGTTGGTCGCCGCCTCAATTCCTGAGTTACCCGCCGCCATTAATAGCTCTAGCCCTTCTTGCTGGTACTGAGCATTGAAGTTATCAACGGCCGCAACCACGGTTTTGAGGGTCTCTGCTTTATGGTCGTTCAAATAGATGATAATTGGCGCCATTGAGCAGTCAGGGTTGATCAAACCTGGCGGTGTGCGTCCAGTGTTGGCGTTCAATACATACTGGTTACGGTTGAGACTGAACCACTTTAAATTACCTTCGTTGAGCGCATAACCACCCATTTTGGCCACATAGACCACCGATTTGACATCTTGCACGCCGGGGGTGTTTTCCATATGCCAACTAAAGCGATCCATCACCTCAAGGTTATCATAAGCAATACACTGCGACGGCTCAGTCGCTGCCATGACCACGAAGATATCAGTACTCGAGCTGTAGTTATCGACAATGAATTGGTTATCAAGGTTATAACGGCTGTCAGGGCGCAATTCAGGTGCACCTGCATCGAGGTCGCCGATCTTCATATTCTGGCCTTGAATCAAGCCCCACGAGAGACCAATTAACGCCACCACAAGTGCGCTGTACGCCCACTTAGGCTCAGAAAACCGCTCGAACATGGTTAAAACGGGGTGATCCTGGTTGCGTACGCGTTCGCTGTACGCGCGACCTCGCTCCGAAATACCACCGTACGACATGATAATCGGTAGTAAACCAAGGTTCGTTAAAACCACAACCGCAACACCGATACTCGCTGCAATTGCCAACTCTTGGATAACGGCAATATCAATGACCATCAGGGTGGTAAAACCGATAGCATCGGAAATCAACGCTGTTAAGCCGGCAATATAGAGTGCACGGAACGCAAGTCGCGCAGACATTTCCCGATCATGGCCGTCAACACGGTTGGCGCTCATGGCATTGATAATCTGCACCCCGTGGCTCACCCCAATAGCAAAGACTAGGAACGGTACCAGCATGGAGTATGGGTTAATCCCACTACCAATCAGCTTAATAATACCGAGTTGCCAAATAACCGCGATAATCGAACAACCGAGCACGGTAAATGAGCTACGCCAGCAACGACTGTAGGCAAACAGCATGACTAGCGTGATCACAATTGCAAGCAAGAAGAACAAGCCAACTTGCATTGCGCCTTCAATCAGGTCACCGATAATTTTGGCGAAGCCGGTAATATGAATTTTGACCGTTTCGGTTTGATACTTGTCGCGAATTTTTTCTTCTAATTGCTCAGAGAACGCTTGGTAATCCAATGCTTCGCCGGTATCAGGATTGACTTCGTTTAACGGCACATAAATAAGTGCTGACTTGAAGTTATTCGCAACCAAGTTGCCCACCTCACCCGAGCGCAACACATTAGTGCGTAACTGCTCTAACGACCGCTCAGAAGCGTCCCAATTATCCGGAATCACCGGACCGCCAACGAAACCTTCTTCCGTTACTTCGCTCCAGCGCACGTTCGGCGTCCAAATACTCTTAAGACCCGCGCGGTCAACGCCAGGAATGAAGAATACCTCGTCGGTGATTTCTTGTAAGGTTTTTTGAAACTCTGGGGTGAAAATCGTACCGTCAGTAGTTTCAACCACGATTCGCACCACGTTACCCAAACTAGCCAAATCATCACGGTATTCAAAATAATTTTGAATAAACGGATGATTGGTCGGAATCATTTTGGTCAGGCTTGCTTCAGGTCGAACCTGACTGGCGTGCCAACCTAAAAAGAGCGTCAATAGCGCAAACAAGACCATCCAAAACGGACGAAAATTAAAAATAACGCGCTCTAGAAACACGCTTTTGTCTTTTGCTTGTGATTGTTGTTCAGACATTGCGGTTTTACTCCTTCTCAGCTAGCGCACTGCTCGGCATGGTTAAAATGCCGCGCTGGCCGACCAAAGTAAGACTTCCATCGGCATTAATAACTAAATCGGTGAGGACAGCACCACTGTCGTGGGTTTTCTCGGTTAGCTCGCCTGAGTCACTTAAATAAGCCACGACACCAGCGTTACCGACAAAATACAGGCCACCGTTTGGCGCATCAATCGCATTGTTAATATTCACTGGGTCTTCCAATGATAGTTGCGTGAAACTGTCGCCTTGGTCTTCGCTGACAAAGATGTTGCCACGCAGACCATAAATCCACAGCCGTTCCTGTTGGTCGATGTGCACGCCAAAGAACGAGCCATAATAAGGTGAGTCCAGCGTTTCCCAACTCACGCCGCGATCTGAACTGCGAAACAGTAAACCCGACTCGCCGACCATGTAGACATAGTCGCCGTGAGCTTGGATTGCGTTTAAATGGAAACCATCAATATTGTCGACTAAGTGGTCAATGATTGACCAACTTTCGCCACCGTCCGTCGAATGCAAAAATGCGCCATAGGCGCCGGTAACAAAGATTTCTTGCGGCGATAACGCCAATACATCGAGAAACGGTTTGGTTGGCCCCTCTTCTAAGGCAATTTGTGCACTGTCGTATTTGAACAATGCATCGTCTAGCGCGAATTCAAGATCTTCACGTTCAACAGGGTCCATATCTTCCGCGTTGGCAAGCTGTTCCTCAAGCTGCGCCACCCGTTGTTCGTAATGCGCCACTTGCAAATCAATATATTCAAAGCCATCTAATTGCGGTTGCCACGTCCGACCGCCATCTTGAGTTTGTAAAATGACCCCATGATGACCCACAGCCCAACCCAATTTTGCATCGGCAAAATCAACGCTAGTTAAGAAAATACTGCTAGGTACTTCGGCCTGTTGCCATTCATCAGTACCGAGTTGGCGCGTCACAATGACACCATAGTCGCCCACCGCAACTTGTTGTTCGCTGGTCGCAGCGATCTCGGTGAGCACAGCTCGTGTTGCTTCTGGCGCACGCATTGCCGGCGCATAAATCACGTCATAATCGGTGACCGCGTCGGTCGTTTCGACCGCCGCTTGCGGCGCTTCTTGCAGTGCGGCTGCTGCGTGTATCGGGGCATTTAAGCCAGCACTGAAAGTCAGTGAAATCGCAGCGGCACAGACCTTAGCTCTTATCATGGAACCCTCTTGCTCTTTCTGTGTCTTAGAATTGTTATGTTTACTGTTGCAAATTTTTCGTAAGCCGTACATGCTATGGATAAATTAAGACAGGTCAAACCAGCTGATACCTTACCGTGAGATGGGTTCAAACGCTAGTATTAGCTGGGCATTTAATTTTTCTATTTTTTAATGTAGCTTTAGCTAGGTACATAGAACAAACAAGGAAAAAACCATGAATAAAACGATGCTGAAGGCTGGAGTTTTCGCTCTATCGGTAATTTCAGCCAGCGTTATGGCCAAAGTCACCCCTGAAGAAGCGGCGCGCTTAGGCAATGATTTAACCCCAGTTGGTGCCGAAATGGCGGGTAACGCTGACGGCTCTATTCCTGCTTGGACCGGCGGCTACAGTGTAGAGGCTGATGGTGAAATTCCGTCACGCCCTGCAGATCCGTATGCGGACGACGAAATCTTATTGACCATCACGAGCGCTAACCTTGATGAGCATAAAGATATGCTGTCAGCGGGTCAGGTAGCGATGTTCGAAAAATACCCTGACTATAAAATGAATATCTACCCTACGCATCGTAGCGCGGCGTACCCGCAAGAAGTTTATGACATTATCAAAGAAAACGCGACCAACGCAGAAATGGTTGCGGGTGGTAACGGTTTAGAAAACTTCAAAATGCACATTCCTTTCCCGATTCCGGAAAATGGTCTCGAAGTGATCTGGAACCACATCACCCGTTATCGTGGTGGCGCGGTAGAACGTTTAGTTAACCAGTTCCCGGTATTAGAGGACGGTAACTTTGTGCCGGTACTTCTACGCGAATCTCTTGTTTTCCCTGAATACTTAGAGAGTGGTCGTGAAGCTGCTGATGACAATATTTTGTTCTACTTCTTACAAGAAGTTTTAGCACCTGCACGTCAGACCGGTACGGTGTTGTTGGTTCATGAGACGATTAACCAGGTGAAAGAAGGCCGTCGCGCGTGGTTGTATAACGCCGGTCAACGCCGCGTACGTCGTGCACCAAACGTTTCTTATGACGGTCCAGGTACCGCTTCTGACGGTTTACGTACCTCAGACGGCCTCGATATGTTCAACGGCGCGCCAAACAAATACAACTGGGAATTGGTTGGCAAGCGCGAAATGTACATTCCATACAACAACTATAAGTTGTTGGATACTAGCTTAAGCTATGATGACATCATCAACGCTGGCCACATGGACCAAGACCTCGTTCGTTACGAGAAACACCGTGTTTGGGAAGTTAAAGCAACCCTTAAGGATGGTGAGCGTCATATTTATCAAACTCGTCATATGTACTTTGACGAAGATACTTGGACAGCAAGCGTCATCGACCATTACGATAACCGTGGCGAATTGTGGCGCGTAGGTGAAGCGTACAATACACAGTTCTATTATCACGATACGCCTTGGATGGCTGCTGAAGCTCTTTATGACCTTAACTCGGGTCGTTTCGTAGTGCTAGGTCTGGCCAACGAAGAGTCTGAGTATATGGACTTTGATATTGAGCCAGAGCGTAGTGACTTTAGTACTTCTGCTCTGCGCCGTATGGGTATCCGTTAAAAGCCGTTATTCGTTGTTCGTTATTCGTTATTCGGAAAACCTACAACAAAATCAAAAAAGCCCCAATTTTGGGGCTTTTTTTTGTGTTTAAAAGAGCTAGTTAGGTGTGTTTTTCTAGGCGGGCTAACAGGCTGGAGGTGTCCCAACGACTGCCGCCCATCTGCTGTACCTCTGCATAAAACTGATCAACGAGTGCTGTTAATGGCATGCTGAGCCCATTGCGATCGGCTTCTTCTAAGGCAATCTTTAAGTCTTTGCGCATCCAATCGACGGCAAAACCATGCTCGTATTGCCCCTTCCACATGGTTTGGTAACGGTTTTGCATTTGCCATGAGCCGGCTGCACCTTGGCTTATTGCTCGAATCAACGTATCGGCATCCAGTCCAACCTTGCGGGCTAACTGCAAACCTTCTGCGAGACCTTGAACAACGCCAGCAATGCAGACTTGGTTGACCATTTTCGCCAACTGTCCGTGACCGGCTGGGCCCATGTACTCGCGCGTTTTGCAATAGCATTTCAACGCTGCTTGCGCATCATCAAAGGCATCACGATCTCCGCCAATCATCGCCGTTAAAGCACCGTTTTCGGCGCCCTGCTGGCCTCCCGAAACGGGTGCATCTAGAAAATAGGCGACCCGGTTGTGGACTTCATCAGAGAGTTCCCGCGCAAGCTCCGCTGAAGCGGTCGTATGATCGATTACAATGGTATTTTCAGCGATGCTCGCGAGCAAGCCATCATCACCGTAGAACACACTGCGCACATCGTCATCATTACCGACACACACCAACACGACATCTGCACCTGTTGCTGCTTCGCGTGGTGTCTCCGCCGCATCACCACCATAGTCCTTAACCCATTGTTGGGCTTTCGCAGTGGTACGGTTATAAACGGTCGTGTGAAAGCCGTTGCGTTGTAGATGTCCGGCCATGGGATAGCCCATAACACCTAAGCCGATAAATGCACATTTCATTGTTCGTTCCCCTGTGTGTATACGTTTAACGCATTAACCCTAACGGATGCCGTTGCCGGCCCCTGCAATTCAATCGCGTCGCCATCTAATTCGATAATGTTGTTGGCATCCGCAATGGTAAAGGTAGCAGCTTCATGGCAATCTAACAGCTGACTTTTTTCCGGCTGCTTACGCAAAATCCAATACAACGCGCTGAGTTGACGCCAGCGCGATAACCTCGGTACTTGAAGAATTCCTAACACTTCGGTTGTGAGTTGTGCGCTTGGGTAGACGATAATGCCGCCGCCGATGGCGCGATTCACTGCCGCCACCTGAAATTCCCAATCGTTACCGTTGCTATCGGTGATCATGCAGCGCCGTCGCGGTGGCACAAATAGATAACGTACGAGCGCCCATAAATAAGAGTAACGCTTTAACCAACGCTTGCTCCATGCTCCTTGCAAGTCGCGTAAAGCGACACTGATGCCAGCACCGGCGTGGTTAATAAAAATATGCTCGCCAATACAACCTACCGAGCGTTGCCGCAAACGTGGAGTCCCCGTCATCCGCCAGCGCCAATCTTCTATGCCAAGTGCCGTCGCAAAATCATTGCCGGTGCCTGCAGGTATAACCGTCAAGCGCACTGTGCTCGAAACGCATGCCTGGGCAGCAATATTTACGCTACCATCGCCACCGACGACGAGCAGTTCTGCAGTAGTATCTGCATCAAGTTGCCCGACCCATTGCTTTAACTGACGAATATCGTTGCTACGATCAGCACTGCTTGGCAGTATTGTCACCTCAGTCGCACCTTGGTGTGACTGAAAGAACTCTTGATAAGCCGCGGCCTTATTAAAGTTAGCTGCTGAAGACGACTTTACATAAATCAGTACGTTAGTCGTCTGCATGGGTAATTTGCCAGTGTTGGTATCGACCAAGCGCAGCGAACGGGTGCTGCTGGTTATAGCGAAGTTCTAAGCGCAATAACTGTTCAAAGTGTTCTTTCGCTGCCTCGCGATGACGCAGGTAATCATGAAAACAACGCACCCCCGTACGCTGTGTGACCGCTAATTGGTGCTCAGCTAGCCAATTTTCCATCGCTGCGGAAGCAATAGGCTGCTGAGGACTCATGCGCACGCGTTTTTTTACCTGCAGGTCGGCCTCAACATAATCAAAATTGCCAAAAACCATATTGGCCATCACCTTGGCATCGCGGTTATAAAACATCAGCGATAACAGCCCTTGCGGCTTTAATAACTGCTTAAGTAGCGGTAAAGCATCCGCTGGGGTAGCCAGCCATTCAAGTACGGCGTGGCACAAGACAACGTCGAAGGTCTGCCCTTTCAGTACTTCTGGTAATTGCTGGAGACTGGCACAATGATAGGTATAGCTCTCGCTTAGCTCAGCCTCTTGATGTCGCTGACGCGCGGCGGCAACCATGTCTTCCGCAATATCAGTATGGGTCACATGATGGCCATGGCGGGCAAAGTATTCGGAAAATTGCCCAATACCTCCGCCAACATCTAAAACCCTCAATGGCTGCTGCTGTTCATAATATGGTGCAAGGTCGCGCGCCAACACCGCTAAACGGATCTGCCCTTTTGCAGTTGCATAAATATTCTTCGCGAATTTTTCCGTAAGTCCGGCAAAGCTTTGATCTTTTTTGCTCTTGGCCACAAAACTACTCTTTATTGTAAAACCCGGCCACTTAGGCTGGACTGTCGATGTCGATAAAACGGTGTGCCAGACCGAATTGTTCTTCGAGGTGCTCACCTAAAGCGCGAATACCGTACCGCTCAGTTGCGTGATGCCCCGCGGCATAAAAGGCAATGCCTTGTTCACGCGCACTGTGAATCGTTTGCTCCGAAACTTCACCCGTGACAAAAGCGTCGCAACCGGTCTGTGCCGCAGCGTCAATAAATCCTTGACCGCCTCCGGTACACCAAGCGATGCGGCGAATCGGTTGTGCTTGGTGGACGGCACAGAAAAGTCGACGCCCAAGCTTTTCTTCTAGTTGGAGCGCGAGTGCGCCGGCGTCTTCATCATGCGACAACTCGGTGCACATCACCACGCCCTCAGGTTCTACTGTGGTTAACGGTGAGGGATCCGGCCAGCCCATGAGTCTTGCCAATTGTGCGTTGTTGCCAAGCCGTGCGTGCACATCGAGCGGCAAATGGTAGGCAAACAAATTAATATCATTGCGCAATAGCAGCTGCAGCCGACGTTTCTTCATTCCCTGAATCTCTGCGGGTTCACCTTTCCAGAAATAACCATGATGTACCAAGATTGCGTCAGCATCTTCAGCAACGGCATGTTCAATGAGCGCTTGGCAGGCCGTCACTCCAGTGATTATCTTATGAACCTCGTCACGCCCTTCAACTTGCAGCCCGTTGGGACAATAATCTTTCACGCGGTCGACCGCTAAAAATTGGTTTAGGTAAGCCTGTAATTCCGCTCGTTTCACGTCCTTGGCTCCTCTTTTGTTACGCATTATCGTCGAAAATAAGACAAAATTAGACATATTGCGCAAAAAACGGTATAAAAATGGAGAACTTTTACTCAATATGCAAAGGGTTTTTCCATGAGCAAACTTGATAAAGACCAAGTCATCGCCGATTTTACCGCAGCCTACGAAAAGGCTCACGGTAAAAAACCTACTATCGAGGCCAAAAGCGGTTGGTACAGTATAGATGGTGGCAAAAATATGCGCTTGGCACAACTCGCCGAAGAAGCAGAGGCTTTGTCTGGCGCTAGTAAAAAGCCGGCAGCTAAGGCTGAGAAGCCAGTAGCAAAGAAAGCAGAAAAACCTGCTAAGGCAGCCGCTAAAAAACCTGCGGCGAAGAAAAAGGCAGCAAGTAAAACAACTAGCTCAGGGAACGGTCTTACGGCTCGCGAACTGTGGCGTCAGAAGCTAGAAGCAGGATCAAGCTTGTCGCGTCTGCCGCGCGGCTACTAAGTTTTACGATTTTAGATTTTGACATTAAAAAAGCAGCTCAATTTGAGCTGCTTTTTTTGTTTTTTACTTGGTCCTACTTCTTACCAATATAGAGCGTGATTTCACCCACGTTGATACCAAACTTGTACATCTGAGTGCGGTTAATCATGTTGTCCTTATCCACCAAATAAAGCCAATCGTCGAGTTTCACCGAGAAAGGTTCGCCATCAAGCTCAATATTCAGTACATACGTCCAATTAAGTGTATTTCCGGCGACTTTGCCTTCAGCTACGCCTTCAACGTCACTGGCACGACCTTCATAACGGTCTGGGGCTATCTTTGTCAGATACCAAATACGCTTTTGCGTTGAGCCATCGGCATAGTAAAAAGTTTCATCAAGCACGCCCTCATTGCCTTCCCAAGTGCCTACCAAGTCTACTTTAAAGCGTTGAATCACTTCTCCACTGTAGTCTTGCACCATCCCGTAAGCTTCGAGTTCACCGTTAAAGAACTCTTCTAGCTTGAGGTGTGGTTCGACATTTTTGTACGCATCTAAGGATGTTGAGCATCCCAGCACGATAAAAGCCATCGCGCTTATCACTAAAAGTTGTAGGCGTTTCATTACTTAGCTCCTATCAATTCATTGCGTTCGTCTTTGAAGCGTGAATTAGGACTCAGCCAAATGGCTAGAAAGTCATCGGTAAACTGTGCCGAGTCAATACCACCCAAACGCCCTTCGGCATTGTAGAAGGAACTATGTCCCTGCTCGGTCTCGACTAGCATCAAACAGTCCCCATTGCTTACGTCCGGCCACATTTCCTGGAGCTTTTCGAGCCACTGCTCATGCTCACTGGTGACCGCAATATCCATCCGCTGCCATTCCTCTTTGGTGGTTTCCACCAAGTCCTTAGCCTTGATATCGCGTAAGTAACTCAACCGTAAAGCGCGACGATCATAGTCGTCGTAATTACCACTATCGGTCAACAGCTGTGCGTCGTAGACATCCCAAAACCACACACTTAAACGCGTTTTTCCTACTGCCTGGAGATCTTGCGCTGAGTCAGGCTCGCAAGCTAACGCCATGGTTGGGGCAGCAACGCAGCACAAGGCAAGCCCTGTAACCCAACGTTTCAAACTTTTTCTATTATGACGATTTGGCATAATTCACCTCGCTCGCTTTCATTAACCACGCAAACACCGCCATGTAAGCACCCCAAAGAACTCCGTAGGCAAGCCACATGATCCACTCCTCAACTAACAACTCTGCGGCACCGAGCCGGCTGCCGATGGCATAGGTGAGCGGCCCAGAGGCCACGCCAATCAATGCAGCTAAAAGGTAACGGCCCGAAAGCCAGTCAAGGGTCGTTGTTACCATTGCTGCAAAACCACACCACAGCGCGATAAGCCACAAAGGCAACCAGCCACCGGTAAAGTCGAGAATCCCGAGTCCCACCACACTGGCTTCCAGCAATAACCCTAAAGCCAGTAGCTTCACGTACAGCAACCAGTTAAAGCCGCGGCGTGTACTACTCAGAAAAATCTGCACGGCAACGACGGGTACGGCTAACCATAGCCAATCGTTGCGCCCTGCGACTGTGCTAAACCAAACCAAATCAAACCACAATAAACCTGCAACGCGGCGCAGGTTATCCTTGGCTAGCCAGGCTTTAATGTTCAGCGACATGCTGGCTTCGTGGCGACCAATTGCAGCGCCGACACGCTGCGTTCTAGAAAGCCGCCCTCGCAATAACTAAGATAAAAGTTCCAAAGGCGACCAAAGCGCTCGTCGTAGCCATGTTCTTTCAACTGCGGGTGGGCCGCATTGAACTTCTCGCGCCAGTCACGCAATGTGCGGGCATAATCAAAGCCAATGTCATCAACGTGGCGCACGACCATGTCCGTATGCTTAGTAAACATTTCCGTGATCATCGTTAACGAAGGCAAGAAGCCACCGGGGAATACGTGTTGTTGGATGAAATCCACCGAATTGGCATAGCTCTTCATTCGTTGGTCGGCGATAGTAATGGCTTGCAACGCAAACTTACCGTTAGGTTTAAGCAAACGACTACAGGTTTTAAAGTAGGTCGCCATAAATTGCCGCCCAACAGCCTCGATCATTTCAACCGATACCAATTTGTCGTATTGCCCTTCAAGGTCACGATAATCCTGCTTCAGCACGGTGACACGGTCACTTAACCCTGCCGCCTCAACTTGTGCCTTGGCATGACGGAACTGCTCGTTTGAGATTGTCGTAGTGGTAACTTTACAACCATAATTTTGCGCCGCAAACAGAGCCAAACCGCCCCAGCCGGTACCAATTTCGAGCAAATGGTCTTGTGCACTTAACTCGAGGCTATCACACAGTCGTTTAAGCTTGTGTTGCTGCGCTGCAGCCAAGTCTGCCTCGGCGCTCGGGTACACCGCACTTGAATATTGCATGGCAGGATCTAGAAACGCTTCGTAAAGGTCATTGCCTAAATCGTAGTGCGCAGAAATATTCTCTTTCGCTTGTTGCTTGCTATTGCGCCGACGCCAGTGTTGAAACTTTTGCCAAGGCATTAAGATCCAGCTAAAGCGCGCCTCAAAGGCGTCAAGCGCAGGCAAGTTACGCGCGAACAATTGGATTACCTTGGTTAGATCGGAGGTTTCCCATGACTGATCGATATAGGTCTCACCCGAGGCAATGCTGCCACCGAATAACAAACGACGGTAAAAGCTCGGTTTTAACACGTTAATTTCGGCTTTTAAGTCGCTTTGTTCACGACCGAAATGGCCAATTACTTCGCCTTGCTCGCGCAACGTCACATAACCGTCTTGCAATTCTTGCAATAAACGAAGCACTGCACGGCGGGCCCACTTATCTGTGGTGCTTGCCTGCTGCATTGTCATCAGTGCAGATTCTGTATTCATGGCTTCCCCAGTTTTCTTCAAAATTGGTACGCGCTGTGTTGTTATTATCGCCCCTACGGATGATCATAGATGGGCGTTTTCTTTAACCACAACCGCAATGCTTGCCAATAAATTGCAAACACTGTGGTCAATGTATTTATTGGATACCTCAAAAATACGTTGCGGATCGTTTTCCGGTTCACTTCGTATCGCTGCAAGCGCATCGTCGCAGAAAAATGGCGCTCGCCTTTTACCGCAGCGAGGTGAATGGTGCTGCTATGCTCGGCTTCATTTCGTGGCGCACGAATCTGCCATTCATAACGCATATCGATGGGGTTAAACGGCGACACGTGAAAAGCTTTGTCGTGGGCAAGTTCTTGACCAAGATCAAGTAAATAGTAATGTCGTTCATTCCACGGTGTATTGCTCACTTCTGCCAACATATAGCTGTATGCACCACTGTCATCCTGTTCTAGGAAGTAACAGTTGATCGGACTGAAGTACAACCCGAAGGTTCTTAAATTCCCAAGAAAATAAACCCGGCCGTGTAGCTGTTCACCCGCCAACTCACTCATTTTCGTGCGTACCGCAGCAGCAAGGTCACCTTCGCTGCCACGCAGATAATCTTGCCGACGAAACCACAACGGTGCGAACTTATCAGTCGATAATAGGCGGCTCAGTTTTTGTAGCCGGGGCAATTCATCTAGCGCGATCCACCACTGCGCGGTCGGATAATCAAACGCATGTTGCGTAGGCCGATAGCGCCGATGAAAAACGCGGCCTTTTAAAATCGCGCTTCTCAGCTCACTAGCTGCCATGCCAAACCACTCCAAGGCGTTGCGTCACGTCAAGCGCACTACGCACGCCATCCTCATGAAAACCGTTGTACCAATAAGCACCGCAAAAGTGGGTATGGTTATGGCCACAAATTTCCGCACGACGTTCCCGCGCCCGCATTGATTCGAGACTGTAAACTGGGTGAGCATAGGTAAAGCGACGTAAAATACGTTCAGGTTGAATCGCATCGGTATTATTCAACGTCACACAGAAGGTCTCTGGTGCTTCAATGCCCTGCAAGATGTTCATATTATAGGTGACCGAACTCGGCCGGGTGCGTGCATCCTCGCCATGATGAAGCAGGTAGTTCCAACTCGCCCAGGCACGCTTCTCGCGTGGCAGTAAACGGATATCTGTATGCAATACCACATCATTGTCTTGATAATGGATCGCCCCCAATACCGCAGTTTCTTCCGCGGTGGGTGCAGCCAATAGCTGTAAAGCTTGGTCACTATGACAAGCGAGGATCACCTCATCAAAGTCTTGCAAGCTGCCGTCGCTGAATTCTAGGGTCACTGCGGCGTCACGTTCCGGCATTTGACGATGCACAGCTTTGATCGCCACGCCTAAATGGATATGCTCTCGCAAATGGCCCACCAAGGGCTCAATGTAAGCGGATGAACCACCCTTAATGGTTGCCCACTGCGGTCGGTCAGCAACATTCAACAGTCCATGGTTTTCAAAAAAGCGTAAAAAGAAATCCAATGGGAAATCTGCTGCATCGTCAATGCTTGCCGACCAAATCGCGGCAACCATGGGTAACAAGTAATAATCGGCAACTTCTTGTGGTAGGTTTTGTGCAGCTAAAAACTCACCCAAGGTTTGTTGCTTGGCCGCTGCAAGATCAGCATGGGCAGCCTTAGCTTGTTTATTGAACTTTAGAATTCCAGTGAGCAGCTTATAGAACGACGGTTTAAATAAGTTCTTACGCTGCGCGAACAAGGTATTTACCGAATGACCGTTGTACTCGAGTCCAGACAGCGGGTCGCGTACGCTGAAACTCATTTCAGTATCACGCCACTCAACGCCTATCTTGCGCATCAAGGCTCGAAAATTCGGGTAAGTACGGTCATTGAAAACAATAAAACCGGTGTCAACGGCATACTCTTGCCCCTGAACTTCAACATTAACGGTGTGAGTATGGCCACCGATATAATCGTTGCTCTCAAACAATTCGACCTGATGCTCTTCGCTTAATAGATGCGCACACGTCATCCCTGCAATACCACTGCCAATTACTGCTATTTTCATTTAATGTCCTTTCGACCAAGCTTAGTAGAGGATAACTAAGTCATGCGGCGTGATAACGCCACTTGCCAACTTTGTGGTAAGCGTGAGGCAAACTTAAGAAACCAGCCAAACACGCGTGGGAAGGTGATATCGATTTTGTTTTTGTCGATACCTTTGCGAATTGCTTCAGAGGCAAATTCAACACTTACCTGCATCGGCATTTCAAAATCATTTTGCGCGGTCATCGGCGTTTCAACGAAGCCCGGTGACACGTGCAACACTTTTATACCGCGCCGCGCTAAATCCACCTGTAAGCTACGGGTAATGTAATGAATCGCAGCTTTTGAGCCGCCATAAGCCTCAGCGCGCGTGAACGGGAGTAAGCGCGCTGTGCTGCCGACAATGACTAATTTCGAGCCTGATTTTAAGTTAGGTAACAAAGCTTCAACGCAACGCATCGTACCGACCACATTTACCTCAAATACGCGCGCAAATAAGTCAGCTTCGAAGGCCTCGATATCGAGGTATTCACATACCCCTGCGGCAAGGATAACAACATCAATGTCGGTGTACGCGCGGAGTGCTTGCAGCGTATGTTCGGCATCCGAGATATCGAGTTTTTGCCCAGCGATGTGAGCACTGTCAGTACGTTCTAGTTCGGCTAACGCCTGCTCATTCCGACCGCATGCAATGACGTGATGACCAGCAGCTGCGTAGTCCAAGGCTAATTGCTTACCGATGCCAGAAGTCGCCCCTGTGATTAATATATTCATGATGGCACCATACGCGCTTTGACTTTACCTATAACATAGCCAAGCAGGCTCACGTGTTCGTAGATCATCGCCCCCAAATCATAGTAATCCCGCTGCATGATGATCTTATCTTCTTTGAATTCAATATGGCTTACGCCTGGGACGACGATTTCTTGCCCATCAGCAAGTTTGGGATGACGCAAACGCATCTGCCAATTAACAAACAGATGGTCATCGTTTTGCGCATAATCGGTAAACGCAAAGTGACATTCTTCAACGTTTTCCATGGTGTGTTTGAAGTAATGCTTTAAGTCCTCAAGACCATGCAACTGATGAATAGGATCAATGAAGGTCACTTCGTCATGGTAGAGTTCGCCGAGCTTGTCGATATTAACGTCGCTGAACTCATCATAATATTTCAGCAAACGTTGGATCACCGCAGGTTGATCTTTCTGAGCCTCGAGCTCTTCCGTACGATCTTTGGGCTGTTGTTCATTATCGTTACTAGAATCTTGTTTCGACATAGTATTCACCTCCGTTTCGCCTTTTCCCTTGCCGAACTCGTCTAAGCTACCATCAAGTATAGTTGTAAAAGCTAAAGCGCCTTGAATTTCCTTAAGAAAGTTTCCCGCGCCTGCGCGTGATCAACGATTGGCTCAGGGTAATCGACTTGTGCTGCTCGCGCCCACTTTGCGGGAGCATGGATTTCCTGTGTCGGACAGTTGACTAATTCCTTAACAAATCTACGGATATAGCTACCGTCAGGATCAACTTTTTTGCTTTGGGACGTAGGATTAAAAACCCGAAAATACGGCACCGCGTCCGTGCCCGTCGAAGCGCTCCACTGCCAACCGCCATTGTTAGCAGGAAAGCTGCCATCAATCAGGTTTTGCATAAAGAACTTTTCACCGCGCCGCCAATCGATATGAAGATCTTTAACTAAAAAGTTAGCCACAATCATGCGCACACGATTATGCATCCAACCTTCTTGCTGAAGTTGCCGCATCCCCGCATCAACAATCGGATATCCCGTTTGGCCCTCGCACCAAGCTTGAAACTGAGCGTCGTCATCGCTCCAAGCAAAAGCATCGGTATGCGCTTGAAAGGCTTTGCCATAACTAAGTCGTGGTTCAGCGTCCATCAGGTGCTGGTAGAACTCACGCCATGCCAGTTCGCTTAACCAAGTTGCAGCCCCCTCAGCTAAACCATGCGGAAATTCTGGCGCTTGTTGTTGCAGCAGCCGCGCGGCGGTCACCGGCGAGAGGATTCCCAACTCCCAATAAGGTGAAAGCCTAGAAGTCCCATGAATTGCTGGTAAATCGCGGTCGGTATCATAATCCGCAACCCGTTCATCAACGAATTGTTGGAGTTGCTGATAGGCTGCTTCTTCGCCGACGACATAGGCCCCACTATCGCAGCGGGGATAATCAGGCGCCGACGGCATGCCAAGAGGCTTGAGAGCTTTGCGTTCTGGCTTTTCATAAGGTTGCGGCAAGCCGCTCCGCTGGATATGTGCTAACCACGATTTGTAATACGGTGTGAACTTTTTATAGTAATCACCCGCTTGTGTACGCAATACCGGCGGTACAATAACCATGCCATGAAAGCTATTCACAGCAATTGACTGTTCCGCGAGCCAGCTTTGTGTCGCGCGGTCACGGCGTTGCTCATGAACTGGGTATTCACGGTTAAAGCTTACTTCGGTAATACCATACTCACCACAAAAATCGCGGACAACACGCGGCACGGTCTGCCAATCGCGACAACTCTTGATATGCAGCTCTATGCCCCACTCTGCTGCCTCTTGCTGCAACAATTCCAAATGACGCCAGAGTAAATCAACCTTGATCGGTGCCCAGTCGTGACGGCGCCACTGCTCCTCGCTGTAGAGAAACAAGCCATAGACGTTGCCATTCTCGCCCGCCCGTTGCAGTGCGCTTGCCACTGCGGGATTATCCCGCAAGCGTAAATCATTTCGGAACCATATTAGCTGCGCCATTTAGAGTCCATACCGTAATTTAAGATCTTTGGGATAAGGGTTAAGGTAGCGCTGTCCTGCAAGGTACTCGTTCGGAAACTCGCGTAGATAGTGGCGCAACAGGGTTAATGGCACCAGTAACGGTTCAATGCCCTGTCGATAGGCAAGAATCGCCTCGGTGAGTTCCGCGCGTTGGTCCTCGCTCAGCGCCGCTTTAAAGTAGCCTTGGATATGCTGCAAAACGTTGGTGTGATTCGCTCGTGTCGCCGGTTGAGCCAGCGCCGCCATGACGGTTTCGATATAGCTTTTCAAAAACGCCGCAGTCATGTCTTGCTGTTGGGCAACCTGGCGCCCCAAATCGCGATAGACTTGCTGATTATGTGCCAGTAAGAGCAGCTTTAGGCTGGTATGAAACGCCAACAGATCGGCTTTACTTATGGGCTCTGGTAATCCCTGCCACGCGGCGTAAACAAACACCCGCATGACAAAGTTTTCACGCAACATAGGATCGTTTAGGCGCCCGTCTTCTTCCAATGGTAAAGCCGGATAACGCTGTTGTAATTGCGCCGCGAAAATGCCAGTCGCTTCTTTGCGTGCATGGCCGTTTTCCGGGTTATACAACTTGACTCTTTCCATGCCACAGCTGGGTGATTTTGCACACAAGACGTAACCACTTATCTGCGCCAAGTGGCCCTGTGCACGCGCGGCGAAATCCTCTAAACGTTGGGTAACATCCTCACCTGTCTTCGGTACGATCGCGCGAACACCGTTGTCGCGTTGCTCAAGTCGAATAGTAGGCCGCGGCACCGGCATACCAATACCGACCTCGGGACACAACTTCACAAACTCCACATGACGACCCAACTCATCGGTACAAAACGCCGAGCGCTTATGACCGCCATCGAAGCGAACTTCGTCCCCTAATAAACACGCACTGATCCCAACTTTTATGGTTTGCATAACTACTCTCAAACAGCCGGTGAAAAACCTTGCAGACGTTTACGCTGCAAACAAAAAAAAGTTCAAAAAAAAAGATCTCAATAAGCAGAGATAACGTAACCACAGAATAACAAGTGAAACAAGTGATGTTTCCAATGAGGCGTTTAAGATGAATCGTGCACTAACAAACATTCCATTGTTTCCACTTTCAGGCCATGTTTTGCCTGGCGGTGTGATGCGCTTGCGGATCTTTGAACCACGCTATTTACGCATGGTTCGTGAAGTCTGCGCGCAAGGCGACGACGGTCGCGTAGGCATGTGTATGTTCAATGACAATGGTTCAGTCGAGCACAACACCCATATCCATTCCGTAGCAACGCTGGCTCGCGTGATCGATTTTGAACACCGCGATGACGGCTTGCTGGGCATCACGGTCGAGGGCGTTGAGCCGTGCGAAATAACCGCTATCCGAGTTGATTCTGATGGTCTCCGCCGCGGTGACGTTACCATTCGCGAACCATGGCAAGAAACTCCATTACCTACAAGCTATACCCATTTAGCAGAGCGCTTGTGCCAAGTTTACAGCGAGTATCCCGAGCTCGGCGAATGTCCTAGTGATGACCGCTTAGCTCGCGCTGATTGGGTTTGCCAGCGTTGGTTAGAACTGTTACCCGTCGACGCAAAAGTAAAACAAGAACTTTTACGCGAGCCATGTTGTTCCCGCACGCTTGATTATCTCGCCGGATTAATTCACGAGAGTGAGCATAAAAGTGATCCGTAGTTATACAACCGACGTAAAGGAAAGTAACTTGAGGAAATCTCGGACAGGTATTACTATGCAGTTAGCGACTGATACACAACAAAAACGGAAATCTATGTCCTCTGCGCAGCCTGATGATCCAGACCATGCTGCGGCTTTACTCGCCCTTGTTGCAACGGAGCAATCTCGCAAAGCATTTAGCGAATTGTTTAGTTACTTCGCTCCGCGCTTAAAAGCCTACGCTACTCGCCAATTCGGCAACGAACAGACGGCGATGGATCTCGTCCAAGAAACCATGACTAACGTCTGGAACAAAGCACATTTATTCAAGCCTGATCGAGGTTCAGCCTCTACCTGGATATTCACCATTGCGCGTAATATTCGGTTCGACTTTTTGCGTAAAAACAAATATCGCCAACACGATTTGAGCGCCGATGAACTTTGGCCGGTGCTGGCTGAGCAAAATGATAGCTTGGATGACGATTACGCGCTCGATGACGATTTGTTGATGCAGCAGCTGGCGGGTTATTGCGAGCTATTGCCAAAAGCCCAACGTATCGTGATTGAGCTAATTTATGTGGAAGGGAAGTCACAACAGGAGGTCGCTGACGCGCTCGGTATTCCGCTAGGTACCGTAAAATCGCGTACGCGGTTAGCACTACAAAAGCTGAGAGAGTTGATACATAGCGATGATTAAGTTTCACCCTAATGAAGAACATTTGTTTCATTACGTCACCGGCGACCTAAGCCCGGCGATGCTAATGATGGTCGGCACCCACGTCGACATGTGTCCACATTGCCAAGCGCAAGTGCGCGACATGGAGGAGCTGGTTGCCAGTAAACTATTTGGCCAAGCGCAAGCACCACAAGAATTTGTTGCCGCTAACGATGACTTTAATGGCGATGAGATGCTGCAACAAATTATGTCGCAAGCGCCTACTCGCGAGCCACAAGCCGCAAGCGCCCTGCTCGCCGACGAGTTGGTGTTGGAAGGCAAACGGTTTAAGTTGCCAGCTACTTTGACACGTAGCCATCACCGCATTGGTGAATGGCAAAAGCTAATTGGGCAAATGTGGCGTGCACCGGTGCAAATTGGTGGAGAGGATGTGTTGACCTTTATTTACATGGATAAAGGTACCAAAGTACCAGAGCATACACACAAAGGTAGCGAAGCTACACTCGTAGTGAATGGTGTATTTAACGATGAAAACTCAGAGTACCGTGATGGTGACTTTGTATTTCTTGACGGCACAGTGAAACATACGCCGGAAACCCGTGACGAAGACTGTTTAACACTGGCAGCTCTTGATGCCCCTATGCAGTTTACCTCGGGCTTGAGCCGCTTACTGAATCCGTTCAGCAGTCTATTTTTTAAATAAACTGGAACGTAGTCCGATACTCAACGCTATTTCACAAGCTCTCATATAGAAAAGCTGGTCAGACGGAATCTGACCAGCTTTTTTTTCAACTAATGCCTTAATTAAAATTCCTGTTGCTGATAAGACTGATACAAAGCATCACGCAAACGGCGTGCCTCACTATAGTCAATCATACCCTCGCCCACTAAATCGTAAGATACTGCTTTCTCGCAGCTTGATGGGCCAGAGCGCACTGAACGGATACCACGTCTCGGAGCTTCTTCCTCAACTGGGCATGAAGCGTAATGATCCATCACGGTGCAGCCTGAGCTATCACGATAGTTGGTTACGCCAGAATCATACCAGCCTTTGAACACAACTGTCGGGTCCATGATAGAAGCTTCACATTGGTCAAGCGCATCATTGATGCCATCGCGGTCGGTATCGTTAGATTCGATATTTAACGATTGCGTAACCCCCAAAAGCTCGAAGGTTTGTGGTCCGCCCAAAAAGTAAGTAATAAACAATTCGGCGGCGACATCACCATCAACGATCATTGGATAGCCTAGATTTTCAATGAAAATCTGTTGTTCCAATTCGCGAATAGCGATTGTAAGAGGGTCAGGATTACCTCGGTCTCCGAAAAAGGTAATCGATTGACCTTCTGAACTTTCAAAAGTCATACTCGTCTCATCATCGCTGTAATAATACCAAGTCCCAGTCAACCGATAAGCCCCGGCATCTAAATCAGTCAATAAAAAATCGATGTATTGGATATTATTGACGTATCGCACGCCAGTTGGCGTTGTAGCGTCCGGAACCGTGTCAACACTGTAAATAATCTCAACATCGATGACATCAAGCGTATCTGTGTTTGTAGATGTTGTACCGGTCCACCAAACGTAATCGATATCAGCACGGAACGTTAAGGTCTCAGTGTCTTGTGCGCTACTTGCAGCACTGGCGGTAAGTGCACCTATAGCTAAAATGGAGCATGCAAAAAAGTTTTTCATGATTCTTCCCTGTTTTGTTTAGTTCTAATGTCGAAAAACAAACTAAGCTACAGAGAGTACACTAGTTCTAACTTTGCTTTATATATCTCTATTAGGTATACACATTGTTGCTTTTTTGTACAAAAATCACAGTAAGTTTTGCCCGGACATAAAAAACTCCAGCGTTTTTGGCGCTGGAGTTTTTCCTGAATCGTACGTTATTGTGCAAAAAACTATTTAGGTTTCGCTGTGCTGACCCGTTGTTTCAACTTTTGACCAGGTCGAAACGTCACGACACGGCGAGCCGAAATGGGAATGTCCTCGCCAGTTTTCGGATTACGCCCAGGTCGTTCATTCTTGGTCCGAAGCTCAAAATTACCAAAACCTGAGAGCTTAACTTCTTCGCCCTGCTCTAAAGTGCGTCGAATTTCTTCAAAAAAGTTCTCAACCAGATCTTTAGCATCACGCTTATTGATACCAAATTTATCAAACAAATGTTCAGCCATATCTGCTTTGGTCAGCGCCATTGCTTACTCCCTAAGGGTTGCCCCAAATTCGTTGGTCAGCATATCAACCACTGCTTTCACGGCAGTATTGATTTCTTGGTCTTCTAACGTTCGCTCTGGATGCTGGAGGGTTAACGACAAAGCTAAACTACGATAACCGTCAGCAACTCCAGAACCCTCGTAAACGTCAAATAAGTTTAGGCCAACTAAATGATTTACGCCAATACTTTCAATAGCCTTTAGGACTTCTCCGGCAGCTAATTGCGTTGGGACAACAATTGCAAGGTCACGTCGAATTGATGGGTACTTCGATACTGGGCTCGCCTGTGGCAACGCTCGTTGCTGAATTGCTGCTAATTCGAGTTCGAATACATAAGTGCGGCCATTTAAGCCGAGCTTTTTCTCAAACTGCGGATGAACAGCTCCCACATAGCCAACACATTTGCCGTTTTTAAAGATCGCTGCCGATTGCCCTGGATGTAAAGCTGGATGTGAATCTGCGACAAAAGTGTAACTTTCAGCTTCGCCGGTGAGTGCCAACAAGGCTTCAACGTCACCTTTGACATCATAGAAGTCAACCGCACGTTCACCTTCTTGCCAGTGTTCAGCAAAGGCTTTCCCGGCACGGACACCGCCAATCATAGGCTCTTGGCGAACGCCGTTTTCGGCGCTCTCATCGGGTACGAAACGTAAGCCTGTTTCGCAGAATGCTAAGCTCTGTTGCTGACGCTTTTGGTTGTGCGCAACCGCACCTAACAGGCCTGGCCAGAGGCTCACGCGCATGGACGACATTTCCACACTGATTGGGAAAGGCAACGTAAGGGCTGCGGCTTCGTTAAATAACAAAGCTTGATGCTTAGGATCCACAAAACTATAGGTAATTGCTTCCTGATAGCCACGGTCGATGAGCAGACGCTTTAATTTTGTCGTGCTTACCTGCGCTTCTTTGCGCGGCACCATACGTAATTGCGCCGCAGGTGCTGCCGCTTGAATGCGATGATAGCCGTAAATACGCGCAACTTCTTCAATCAAGTCTTCTTCGATACTAATATCGAAGCGGAACGTCGGTACGGTAACCTGCCAGATGCCATCAGTAAAGCTTACGCCAAAACCAAGCCGTTCAAGGATTTCGGTCACTTCGTTAGCATCGAGCGCAATCCCCAAAACTTTGTTTAGGCGCTCTTGGCGCAAGGTCACTTGTTGTGCTTGCGGGATAAAACGATCTTCTTTCGCCTCGACAATAGGGCCAGCTTCACCGCCGCAGATGTCAAGAATCAACTGCGTTGCGCGCTCCATCGCGGTACGCTGTAGCTCAGGATCAACGCCACGTTCGTACCGGTGTGACGCATCGGTGTGTAAACCAAAGCGGCGCGCACGACCGGCGATAGCGTCAGGCGCAAAGAAGGCACTCTCAAGGAAGATTGACGTGCTCTCTTCGGTTACACCGCTGCCTTCACCGCCAAAGATCCCCGCCATAGCAAGCGGCTTTTCTTCATCAGCAATCACTAATACGTCGTCTTGCAGGGTAACTTCGTTGCCGTCTAACAAGGTTAGCTTCTCGTCAGCATTGGCCATGCGAACATGCACCGCACCGCTTAATTTCTCATTGTCGAACGCGTGCATTGGGTGTCCGAGTTCGATTAACACATAGTTGGTAACATCAACCACTGGGTCAATACTACGAATACCACTACGACGCAGGCGCTCAGTTAACCATAACGGTGAAACCGCTTTAACGTTGACGTTGTGAAGGACACGTCCTAAGTAACGAGGACATGCTTCAGGAGCGTCTAGCACTATCGCACGTTCATCCGAGTGCGCAGCCGCGACTGGCGCAATCTCAGGTTCTGTTACCGCCAGTCGATTGAGAACCCCTACTTCACGCGCAATGCCACGCAGACCTAAACAGTCGGCGCGATTCGGCGTTAAATCCACATCGAAAGTTACATCGTTGAGTTCTAAATACTCACGATAATCCATCCCCACAGGAGCGTCCTGTGGCAACTCAATAATTCCGTCGTGATCATCGTTCAAACCTAGCTCTGAGCTCGAACACAACATACCGTGAGACGGCTGACCACGTAACTTCGCTTTCTTGATCTTGAAGTCACCAGGTAGTACCGCGCCGATAGTTGCGACCGCAACCTTTAAGCCAAGGCGACAGTTTGGTGCACCACATACAATCGTTGCTGGCTCGTCTTCACCAATATTGACTTCAGTCACCTGGAGCTTATCAGCATCGGGATGCTGCCAGCATTTTGTAACTTCGCCGACCACAACTTTACTGAACGCTTCTGCGACTGGTGTTACATCATCAACTTCAAGACCCGCCATGCTCAATTGCTCGGCTAGCGCGACTTGATCAAGTGCCGGATTTACCCAACTACGTAACCACTTTTCACTAAATTTCATCACTGCACCCGAACTTAATTAAACTGTTTCAAGAAACGTACGTCATTTTCGAAGAACGCACGTAGGTCGTTAACGCCATAACGCAACATGGTCAGTCGCTCAACGCCCATACCGAAGGCAAAGCCGGTGTATTTTTCGCTATCAATGCCAACCGCTTGCAAGACTTTGGGGTGCACCATGCCGCAGCCCAGTACTTCGAGCCACTGGCCATCTTTGCGACGCACATCCACCTCAGCTGAAGGTTCGGTAAACGGGAAGTAAGATGGGCGGAAGCGCACTTCGAGCGACTCTTCGAAAAAGTTAACCAAAAAGTCTTCCAAGATACCTTTGAGTTGCGTGAAACTTACATCGGTATCGACCATCAAGCCTTCTACCTGATGGAACATTGGCGTATGGGTTTGATCGTAATCGTTGCGGTAAACGCGACCCGGTGAAATGATCCGTAGCGGCGGCTGTTCTTTTTCCATCGTCCGAATCTGCACGCCCGAGGTTTGCGTTCGCAGCATCGTTTTCGGTGTGAAGTAGAAGGTATCATGGTCGGCGCGCGCCGGATGATTCGCTGGAATATTTAACGCGTCAAAGTTGTGGAAGTCATCTTCAACTTCTGGACCTTCTTCTACGCGGAAGCCTAAATCACCAAAGAATTGTTCAATACGTTGAATCGTTTGTGTCACTGGATGAAAACCACCTACCGCAGCACGGCGGCCTGGCAGGGTCACATCAATACGTTCCGCTGCGAGCTTTTCTGCGAGCTGTGCTTGCTTGAGTTCTTCATTACGCGCGTTAATAGCTTGCTGAACTTCTTGTTTCGCTTGGTTGATCGCTTGACCCGCTGCCGGACGCTCTTCCGCCGACAACTTACCTAAGCTTTTTAATTGTTCAGTTAACAATCCTTTTTTGCCCATATACTCAACCCGCACGGCGTCAAGCTCTTGTGGGCTAGTAGCGGCAGCGATGGCGGCTTCGGCCTTCGCAACAATGTCATTTAACTCCATGACCTTCCTCGGTGATGTGTTCTTTAGAAAGCGCTTATAATAGCGAAAAACCATAAAAAAAGGGAGCAATCATTTATATATAGTACCTTGAACTATGTATATTGTGTATTAAGGCAGAGAAATCTGCCTTTTTATTTGACAACAAACACTTTAGCATTTTAGTGTATTGTATGTTTAATGTGTATAAAGGAATGAACCTTGTCATCGGTTAAAGTCAAAGCAACTATCGTAGAAGATAATACTGGCATTAAAAGTCAGCTCCCCATCTTGATCACCGAACAAGGTGAAGTTGGTTCAGTTACCGATTACTTGCTAAAGATGGAAGCTGAGGGTGCTAGTAATGCTTTAATGAATGGTTTTATACAAGCCACTTCTTTGCTCTTGGATTACATGGAAGCCAACAAAGGATTATTTGAAGATCCTAAAATGCTATTCCAAACCTTTGCTAAGCGTCTTTACACAGGCACCATCGGTGAAGATGGTTTAGATCCCTCTGGCTTGTACTGGGTGCCAAGCTCAACTGATAACGTCAATAAACATATTCATCGATTAACGGCATTTACTGATTGGCTGGCTAACAAGCATGGCGCAGAGCCAATGAACCCTTTGCGAGATGCCACACCTCATGAGCAACGCCTTAATTACGCTGCTTGGTATCGAAAAAACCAACATGACTTCCTTGGACATATTGAAGATAAAACCGTTAACAAAACCATCCGTAAAGCTCGCACAATGAAAGGACGCACTCCATTGACGAAAGCCGAAGACGATGCTTTAGCATTCCCAGATAAGCATTGGGAATCATTCTATAAAGATGGTATTGGCGGAGCAAAAGATCCACGAGTTGCGCTGAGAGATAAGCTTATGCTGCTCTTGATGCACGGTGGCGGTTTACGTGAAAGCGAAGCTATTATGCTGTGGGTGACTGATGTATTTGAAGATCCGTATGACCCTGAAAAAGCGATAGTTCGAATTTACAACGAAATCGATGGTAAAGCACCCGAAGGTTGGCGTAGTCGCTCAGGGACAAAAACCAGAGAAGCCTATTTACAAGAAAAATACGCTCGTTTACCACGCAAACGAATGAAAGGCACGGCATACGTTGGCTGGAAAACAAGAGTTGTAGACCATCGAGATAACTACATACAAGTTCAGTGGTTTCCAACGGATTATGGCAAGGTTTTTATGTCACTGTGGAAGAATTACCAAAAATATCGAGCCAGTATTGACTGCCATCACCCCTATGCGTTCATTTCATTCCATCACAGCGCCCTTGGAAACCCATACACTTTGAATGCGTTTCACCAAAGCTATGCGGCGGGATTAAGGCGCATTGGCTTAGAGCCAAACAAATCGGAAGGGTTAGACCCGCACGGTCATCGTCATAGCTATGGCAGACGCTTAGAGCGTTCAGGACTTAACCCGTTGGTGATACGACGATGTATGCACCATAAATCACTGGAGTCTCAAGTTCCCTACACAGGTAAAGGGCAGCAGGAAATCTCCAATGAACTCAACAAGGCCACGCTACAACTGGCAAATCCTGAGTCCAAAGTAAAATCGCTAGATTGGAATGAGTTGGTCGAGCACGGTTTTGACGATATTGACCCGCATGGGTATTTCACAGGCAAGCATCCGAAATTACGAGGTAAATAATGGCAAAAAAAGTCAAGAAACATGACGGGCGCTCATCGGACTTAACGTTTAAATGGATGCTCACCACCCTTGGCCCTGAGTGGGAGCAATGGCAGGAATTAGCCGCTGAGTGGATGGCGACACAGCATGCGGGGGTTGATGACAGGCGTAAAGCGTTGAGCCATTTTTTTGAGTCCTACCTGTTGGAGTACGCTCCCTATGCAACTGATATTGGTCTGTTTTTCAAGGGCTACAATGGCCATATCTGCTCCACTGAAGAGCTAGAAGCTAGCGTGAGAAAAACTATTAACGACCCCGCCAGAGTATCAAAATCTATCAACTACCCCTGTGACTTCATTAATTACGTCATTGAGCATCATCTATCTGAAGGAGATGATAGCGGCAACTTAACACCACTGGTTCGCAATCCGCTGAGCAAAATTAAGACCCAAGGCTCACACACTGAAACCGTGCGCAACCCACTTCCGTATCGTTACATCCAAGACCTGCGCCAAATTCTGTGTCCATTGCCAGATAAAGCGGAACTGACGGTGATTGAGCAAAACCTACCACAAGGCGAGTCGTTACTGCCTAGCTATCACTACCGCCATTTCAAGCATTGGACATGGGCACAAGAGCAGACAGGGCAAGGCAAAAAGAGTGGCGATTGGTTTGAAGTTGAGCCTGACTTGATTGATAAATCCGACCCCGATTGCGTGTGGCGCACTAAAGAAGTGACTAGAGATAAAAAAAGAATCACCCTCCACCAAATCTGGTCACCTGTCAAAGCGATGGTTATATTTATGAAGCTGCATCTGCCACTGCGCACCTATCAAGTGCGTATGTTAGACAGTGGTGAAGCGGATACGTGGCGTTATGAAAGCGGTCATTGGAAGCTCAATGACAAGCATGACTTTGCGCTCGGTAGCGAAAAACGCCCTTTTGGTAAAGGCATCTTTCGCCGTATCCATGACACCATGACAGGCCAGTATTCCACAGGTTTGTATATCAACACCAACAAAACCGCCGACCAGAATAAAGATGAACTTGAGCGGGGCTATATTATTCCTTGGCAAAACGAAGAGGTACTATATTGGCTGGAAAAACTGCGTAACTGGCAGGGAAAGTATAACCCTATAGCGAAACCGACAGATTGCACCGCACTGCTAAGGAAACATATTGGCAAACAGTATTCACAAACCCAGTTAGAGAGCATGGGGGAAATTGCCTTTCTGTTTCGGGATGCGTCAGCGAAAGGGGATGACCGCTCTAAACCAATTATATATACGGCTATGGATACTTTCTGGTATCAACTCTTGCAAACACTGGAAAACCAGCTTGCTGAGCAAGGCAATACGCTTGATAATGGAGAGCGACTTAAACTGGTTGTGGATTACCCAGAAGACACTCCAGAAAAAGCTAAGGTTGCCACAAATTTCCCCCTGCACAGCTTGCGTGTATCGCTGATAACTGCCTACACGATGGATACCCAATTGCCACTACCTGTCATATCCAAACTACTGGCAGGGCACTCACGTATCCTAATGACCATCTACTACAACAAAATCACCCCGTCCGTGATGGCGGAAAAAATGAGTGAAGCCGAGGGGGAGCTTGAGGGTAAAGCCAAGCAGTCAGTGCGCAACTTCCTCAAAGATGCCTCACTAGCGCAAATTCAATGCAATATGGTCTACCACAAAGAAGATAGCATTCAGGCGGCATTAGTTAACCGTAACCCCATCGGCTGGGAGGAGCGTTCAGCTGGCTTATGTTTGGTCGGAGGCAACACCGTAAAATCCGATGAAGTCAGTACGCTGGGCGGGTGCTGGAACGGTGGTGAGTTGACTAAAGATGCAAGTACTGCCGCTAAGCGTATCTATAGCAGCGTGCCGCATGGCCCTGAAAACTGCATTCGTTGCCGTTGGTTTATTACTGAGGCGCGATACCTGCCAGCGCTTAATGCTCAGTTTAATCAACTCAGTTACAAGGCGCACCAAGCGGCTAACCTATCGGTTGAAATCGAAGGTGAGCTAGAAGCACTCAAAGACGAGCAGTTCTTCTGTGAAGAGCAAGGTAAACCCTTCACCAAACACAGTGAGCTACAGACGCTGCAACGCCGCCATGAGAAGCAGCAAGTCGAAGCGGATGAGTACGCAAAAGACTGGATAGCGTGCTTCGAGCTGATCAGCAAAATCATTCGTGTCGAGGAAGCCAGAAATGAGGATGACACCAAAGATAAGCTGATTGCCGTGGGTGCGAAGCAAGATATCAGCTACGCCTTGAAGTTTATCGAAACCGACTCAGAGCTTTTACACCTCTCCTTGCTATGTGACGATGCCGAATTCTTCCCTGACTTGCAGGATGAACTTCGTAAAACGCCCGCTATTGAAAAGCGCTCCCGCCAACTTAGTCGTGCTCTGATAAAGAAAGGCTTTGAGCCTATCTTTATGGAAATGGATGAGAAACAGCAGCTAATCGCTGGTAATGCCATGCTACGCCAAATGGCAAAGATAGCCGACCCTGACGATAAAATGGAAGGCTACCGTAAAGTGGCTAATTACATCGAAGCGGGTGAATACCTTGAAGAAAACAAACTATTTAGTGCAGGTATGAGTGCGCTCACTGGTAAAGCATTGCACCTAGAAAATCTCACCCAACCTGCGCTCTTGGAGGGTTAATGGACATTAATATTGATATCATCTTGGCTGACTTAAAAGACGACAAAGTGCCAAGAACCCAAAAAAACCTAGATAAGCTTAACGACATCCTGAGAGCCTATGTAGAATCGGGGCAGCGTGATTTCTCCATTACACAAATGGGGCGAGTATCAGCAGCAGAGGGTGGCCCAGGTTACGAAGCGTTACGAGCAACCAAAAACAAGCACTACCGCACCTTGATTGAAGCATGGGCAGCAAAGTGCAAAACAACCACCAAAAAGCCGTTATCGTCAACCTCACGCTCTAAGTCTGTTCCACAGGATAATAAACTGCTTGAGCGTATTCCAGACCCTGCGGTACGGGCTTTGTTTGGTCAGATTATTGCCGAGCGCAACCGTTATCGCAAAGAGGTTAATCTGCTAAAACAGCACGCGAATATTACCATTGATAAGCGTCCTGTACGTCAGTTTGATGCAAGCGCAGAGCCGAGTGTTGAAGTCTTGCCTTCACTATCTGGCATCTTGACCGAATCTGAGAAGAACGCCTTAGCCTACGCTATCTCTGACGAATGTATGGAAAAACATAACTGGCAAACCACACAAGCAGGCCAAGTAAAAGACATGGAATACAACACAGAAATATTCCCTAGAGGCTTTGCGACAGGTCTACGCAAGTTGTTAGGTGAGGTAGATGATTAATGGCGAACGGTCAGCAAAGAGCGCAGCAAAACCTCGAAGCATTTGAAGTATGGCAAGCCACTCAAACTGATGATGACTTTAAGCAGATCGCCTTTAAAGGCAAGCTCAACCGTATCGAAGTAGCAAAAGGGGTCGGTTGCGGCAAGTCTGCCCTTAACCAAAATCCAGCGCTTAGAAAAGCGCTCAAGGCATTAGAAGACAAACTGCGTGATAAAGGTATACTCCCGCCACTGACCGAATCTGCAAGGAACAATGCTGACAAACCAAAGCAATACGACAACACGGCTAATCGCAAGCTGCTCGACTCAAAACGAGTATCGACCTTAGAGGCTGAAAACATTGAGCTAAAAGCCAAAGTTAAAGAGCTGGAAGGTAAACTAGAGCGGTTTGGCGAACTGAATGAAACCTTGTCAGAAATGGGGTTCATGCCACGATGAATGTTGCACTCCATCAAGACCAAATGCGTGTCACGAGTATTCCTTACAGCTCTACCAAAATGGTGATATTCAGTGGCGTGCCACTGAAAAAAAACTCATACAAAACTAACAGTGGCAAGTATTTCGTCACCATCAAAGCTGATCCAGAAACCATCCCCGTTAAACCAGCCCTCGGCCAGCACTGGTCGGTTAAAGGCCATCGTTTAATAGAAGAAATGGAAACGGGTGATTACGTGATGCAGCAGCATACCTATGAATCACCAGAGCACATCGAATGCAGCCTGCCAGAAACGGGTGAACAGCTTATTCGCTTTATTGCCAGAGAAAGTGATTTCAAAGGTATCGGTGAAAGTAAAGCTAGAGCACTCTGGGAACTGTTAGGAAAGGATTTTCACCCAACGGTTGGAAAAGACACTCGTGAATCAAGAGAGCGCCTTAGAAGTGTCCTGAGTGAAGATTCTATCAATGCGTTATTTGAAGGTTACGCCAAATATAAAAATCTGGCCTACTGCAACTGGATGACCGAACACAAGATACCAGCAAGTATTCAGCAGCGCTTATTGAAGCATCATGGAGAAGAGTCCATTGAGGCTATTAAACAAAATCCGTATGTCCTTATTGGGTTTGGGATGTCGTTTACGGATGTCGATAAACTGGTTAATTTTGACCAGTTTAAGATCACAGCTTGTGATCACCGCAGACTAAGTGCCGCACTTGAAACCGCGATTCGCAAAGAGATTGAGAAAGGCCACACCTATACAACTCAAGCGTGCTTACGCCCATACCTAACCAAATTGCTCAAAGATAAGGAACTGGTGACGGAAGCGTTTAAAGCAGGTCACAACAAAGCGCAATACATCCTAAACCCCGACACTGGCTCTTATCATCCAACCGCCCAGTTGTTGATGGAAAATGTCGTTGCCAAACGACTTAAAGCACTAGCTAATCAAAACAACCTTTATGACGAAGTTGCAAATTCTGCATATTGCTCTTCGGTTGGTGAATTACCATACGAGCTAACCAAGAAACAGATTGAAGCAGTGACAACGTGTTTGGATAACGCCGTGAGCTGTATTACGGGCGGAGCTGGCACAGGTAAAACGACGGTACTTAGAACCGCACTTCGAGCCTACCATCAAATGGGATTTGAAATACATGCGGTCGCGCTGAGTGGCCGAGCTGCTATGCGCTTGCATGAGTCAATTGGCTTTATCACCTCAACTATCGCTAAGTTATTACGTAGAGAGCCTATTGAGCCAAGTTCAGACCAGCCAAAGCATTTACTGGTAATAGATGAAGCCAGTATGATTGACTTGCCAACCATGTATCGCCTGGTCAACCATATTCACCCATCGGTTCGTATTATCTTTACTGGCGACCCTGACCAGTTACCACCTATAGGTTGCGGCAAGGTTTTGGCTGATATCGTTCTATCTAAAGCCATTGCTAATACTATGCTAGATATCGTTAAGCGTCAGAAAGGCTCAACGGGTATTCCTGAATACTCCAAGCTCATTAATCAAGGTATCGTGCCTGAAAAACTAAGTACGGGGGCTATTCACTTCCACGAAACGGCAAAGAGCGACATTGCTCAAGCCTGTTGTGAGTTGTATCAGCAATCACCTGAAAATAGTCGCGTCATGGCACCGACCAAGGCACTCGTTGCTGAAATTAATAAACTGACCCAAGAGGCTGTTAATCCAAGCGGTAGAAGGCTTGAGTTTGAAATGCACGGTGAGAGATTCTTTCAAAACCTCAGATTGAATGATGCGATTCTATTTACGCAAAACCACTATGATAAAGGCATTCAAAACGGCTCTCTTGGTACGCTTACCAGTATTGACTCATCAGGTGAAAGTTATGGTGAAGTAACGCTGGATACGGGCGATAAAGTTAAGGTCACACAATCCGTGCTCGATTGCATGGAGTTGGGTTATGCAATAACTCTTCACAAAGCCCAAGGTTCTCAATTTCCAAGAGTAATCGTTGCACTTCAAGCGGGACGCATTGTTGACAGGGCTTGGTTATATACAGCAATCACAAGGGCCGAGGCTGAAATTCATCTTGTTGGCACAGAGGATGATTTCAAGAAAATTATAGAGACGATGAGCAACTCGCATAAACGCAATAGCTACTTGAGTGAACTACTACACCAAAATTAGCAAAGCTGCAAAACATCACCCAAATTTATCACCACGAACAATCGCGGCTTACAACCCGTTGCACTTTCATGTAACCACCAGCTTCAGCAGTCATACAATTAATTGATCGTCAGCTATGAGCGAACAGCGGACCTTCTGACTTTCAGCCTACTCCAACTAGTGACTAGCCGTTCCGTTATTCGTCAGTGTGGGTGTCGCTAGCGGTGCACGGCACATTCACGTCGGCAATATTGCGCGTTTTGTTGTTGTGTTGTGTATTTAAGTCGTTTACTGTCAGTGACATAACAAAAAATGAAGGTTGGATATTGTGCGCTAGGTAGAGTGTAACTGAGCATTCTCAAATAGCCTTTGCTAACTCGGGACTTTTCAAGTCAGGAATGCCTGCTTGATCAGTAAGTTAAGAACCGAAAACTATCAATTGGACGAGTTTCTATATGCGCACGCACAATATACAAATGTTAGCCGCTTGAGTTACCCATGTTCAGGAGAAAACAATGGATGTTGTCGATATAAAAGTTTTTGTTCCGAGTAAAGACTATGAAATTTCAAAAGCTTTCTATTCAGAGATCGGATTTGAATCAGAGTTCGTTTCTGAGGACTTAACCCTTTTTCAAAACGGAGATTGTCTTTTCTTCTTGCAGCACTTTTTCAACGAAGACTTGGCTAATAATTTTATGCTTCAGGTTTGCGTTTCAGATATCGATACAGCATACAGCCTTTGCTCTCAATCAAAGCACAAAACAAAAATCACTCCAGTTCAGAGTGAGTCGTGGGGTAAGGTATTTTATTTGTGGGGGCCAGTTGGTGAACTACTACACATTACGGAGTTGGGCGGCTAACAATGCGCATCACTCGCTCCCGTTGGTCGCTGGGACGCCAACCCGCTGCGCGGCTCGTCGCCCGTGTGCTTTGCGTTAGGCTAAAACATGAACATACTTATACTGACCTACGGAACCCGAGGCGATGTGCAGCCATATATCGCATTGGGGCAAGGCTTAAAGCGAGCTGGTCACTGTATCACATTAGCCACGAGCTCACGATTTAGAAAGATTATCGAGCATGCTGGGCTGCACTATGCATTCATGAACGACGGCATGCTAACTTTATTGGATGCCCCAGAAGACCAAGGCGCATTGGAAGACACAAACAACATATTTCAAGTTGTGAAGCGCACGCTAGGCTTACTCAAGAAAATAGGCCCAATACAGCGTGCCCTCGTGGACGAGAGTTGGCTCGCAGCACAGCAGTCCAAACCAGATATTATTGTGTTTCACCCCAAGGCCTTTACCGCCCCCGACATTTCCGAAAAGCTCGGTGTTCCAGTTCTGATGGCGCTTGTCGTGCCAGGGTTAGTGCCTACTGCTGAATATCCAAACATGATGTTGCCGCGGCTGAGGTTGGGTGGATGGTATAACAAATTCTCCTACAGCTTTGTGAATCGGCTGATTGGGTTGTCAGTGGCTAAGTACGCTCGAGCTTGGCGCAAGGCTCATCATCTGCCGAAAGCAAAGCGCTTTAGCCTCTTACATACCGCCGATGGCACACCCATTCCTGTTATTCATGGCTTTAGCAGTTTGGTCGTACCACGACCTGATGATTGGCCCCAAACTGCTAGTATCTGTGGTTACTGGCATACTGAAGATGACGACCATTATGAACCCTCACCAGAGCTTTCAGCCTTTTTGAACACAGGTCCACCGCCGGTGTATGTTGGTTTCGGCTCAATGATAGGACGTGACCCTGAACGGCTAACAGATATCGTCATTGAAGCACTTCAAAGAGCAGGCGTGCGGGGGATTCTGGCAACAGGCTGGGGCGGTATGGAAATTAAGGCATTGCCGGAGAGTATTATTGCAGTTGACCAAGTACCTCATTCGTGGCTATTCCCTCGTGTGTGCGGGCTTGTGCATCACGGAGGCGCAGGAACTACGGCTGCTGCCTTACAGGCGGGTAAAGCGTCTATTGTTATTCCGTTCTTTGGCGATCAGCCCTTTTGGGGAAATCGCTTACACTCGTTGAATGCCGGAGCCGCCCCTATCCCATTGAAAAAGCTGACGGTGGAAAGACTTGCGGCAGGCATTAAAGAGATAACCACAAATCAAACTATAATCGAACATGCCGCAGCGCTGGGAGCGAGTTTGCGAGAAGAACACGGCGTGGAGAAAGCTGTTGCAATAATTGAAAGCCTTGTATGCAAGCCTAACCAAGCATTGCAGCGGACAAGCCGCTGAATGCGGCGTTAACGTCTGCTAATGGCACAAAGCCGAGATCCGACGAAGTGGTACTTTCCGTGAAAGTTGTGGTGCGATTAATTTGCAACACGTGGTAAGGAGCGGTTGCAATGTGGTGGTAAATTAAGTGCAATTAATCAAGAAGGTGAATCAATGAGTGAACAACTGAACTGTCAAAGCCGCATGGATGCGGCGACAACTCTGTACTTGCCGCAAACAACTATCCCCGTCCTGCTAAACCAATGACGTAAACTCCTATCTCTCCCGACTTGTTGGAACAAGTCGCACTCACAAGGTGCAATTAAACACTGAACAAAAATTCATGGATGAATGGTTACCGCCGAAGGACTCGGCGCAAATAAAAAACGTACATACCATTATACACAGTATGTACGTTTGAAATAAAAGCCGCTGACCTTATATGTAAAGCCCTGTCACTCACTCACATGCGAATAGACACTGTTTTTACTATATACTCCTCGTAGCTCCCTTTTTCAACTTTATTCATGGCTTACAGAGAGCTTTTAGCTTTCTCTACTAGCGCAGCAAAACCACTTTGGTCATGTACTGCGATGTCAGCCAGAATTTTACGATCGATTTCAACAGATGCTTTTTTCAAACCGTTGATAAAGCGGCTGTATGACAAACCGTTTTGACGTGCTGCAGCGTTGATACGCACAATCCACAATTGGCGGAATTGACGTTTCTTGTTGCGGCGGTCACGGTATGCATATTGACCTGCTTTGATAACTGCTTGCTTCGCTACGCGATAAACGCGTGAACGAGCACCATAATAACCTTTCGCCTGCTTCAGGACTTTCTTGTGACGCGCACGCGCGATCACACCACGTTTTACTCGTGCCATTTGCTATCTCCTTTCCTTACGCGAATGGTAACATACGCTGAACTAAGCCAACATCGGCTTCGTGCACCATGCTCTTAGCACGCAGGTGACGCTTCCGCTTTGAGCTCTTTTTGGTCAGGATGTGACGCAAATGAGACTGTTTACATTTAAAGCCGCCTGAAGCGGTTTTTTTGAAGCGCTTAGACGCGCCCTTTTTCGATTTCATTTTCGGCATGAAAACTACTCCGCATTGTTAATTACAAGTGTAACAGGGTGAGGTCGGCCAACGCCTTCCTACTTGTGGACCACAGTTACTTCTTAGCAGGGGCCAGAACCATAATCATCTGGCGACCCTCAGCCCGTCTTGGGAACGACTCAACAGTTGAAATCTCTTGCAAATCGTCTTTGATACGATTGAGCAATTCGATGCCAAGCTCTTGGTGCGCCATTTCACGGCCACGGAAACGAACGGTGACTTTGGTTTTGTCACCTCCCTCGAGGAAGCGAGTCAGGTTGCGTAGTTTTACCTGATAATCGCCCTCATCAGTACCAGGACGGAATTTGACTTCCTTAACCTGAATTTGCTTCTGATTTTTCTTTTGCTCTTTAGCGTTCTTAGCTTTTTCGTAGAGGAACTTACCATAATCCATCAGACGACAAACTGGTGGCTCCGCATTTGGGCTAATTTCCACCAGATCAACACCGGCCTCTTCGGCCTTCTCAAGAGCTTCTTGAATACCTACGACACCAATCTGATCACCTTCAACGCCAATCAAACGTACTTCGTTTACGCGAATTTCGTCGTTGATCCGATTTTTATCTGCAGCTTTCTGAGTTCTTTTTCCGCCTTTAATGGGTCATTCCTCCAATCAATTAACTAATTTTGCGACTACGTACTTCGTCTTGCAGCTCAGCAATAAATTGCTCCAAGCCTTTTACGCCTTGGTCTTCGCCGCGACGGGTACGTACCGCAACCGCTTGGTTCTCGACTTCTTTATCGCCAACAACCAACATATAAGGAACACGTTTTAATGTGTGCTCGCGAATTTTAAAGCCTATTTTCTCATTTCTCAAGTCGGCTGTCGCCCTAAATCCGAGTTTATTCAACTCTTTTACGGTATTTTTGACGTAATCCGCCTGATTATCGGTGATATTCATCACTACAATCTGCGTTGGCGCAAGCCAAAGTGGGAAATAACCTGCGTATTCTTCAATCAGAATACCCATGAAACGTTCCAGCGAGCCCAAAATTGCGCGGTGAATCATTACCGGCGTGTGGCGCTCGTTATCTTCACCTACATAAGTGGCGCCTAAGCGACCCGGTAAGGCGAAATCGAGCTGTACAGTACCGCACTGCCACGCACGACCTAAACAGTCATGCAAGGTGAATTCAATTTTCGGACCATAGAATGCGCCCTCTCCTGGCAAGTACTCAAACGCAATGCCATTGTTTTTCAAGGCTTCAGCAAGAGCTTGCTCGGCGTGATCCCATGTTGCATCATCACCTAAACGTTTCTCCGGACGCGTCGACAGCTTCACCACAATGTCTTCGAAACCAAATGTTTTGTAGGTTTCGTAGACCATCTGAATACAGCCACTCACTTCGTCTTGAACTTGTTCTGGGGTACAGAAAACATGCGCATCGTCTTGCGTAAAGCCACGTACGCGCATCAAGCCGTGCAAGGCACCCGAAGGTTCATTACGGTGACAGCAGCCGAACTCAGCCATGCGCAACGGCAAATCACGGTACGATTTCAAACCTTGATTGAAGATTTGCACGTGTCCTGGACAGTTCATTGGCTTGATTGCATATTCACGGCTTTCTGATGCAGTGGTAAACATCAGTTCAGAGAATTTTTCCCAGTGCCCTGACTTTTCCCACAAGACGCGGTCCATCATCAACGGACCTTTCACTTCCTGATAGTCATACTCACGTAGCTTCTCGCGTACGTAACTTTCCAGCTCTTGGAAGATAGTCCAACCGTTGTGGTGCCAGAACACCATACCTGGTGCTTCTTCTTGCCAGTGGAACAAGTCTTGCGACTTACCGATTTTACGGTGATCACGCTTTTCCGCTTCTTCAAGACGCTGCAAATAGGCTTTTAACTGTTTCTTGTCTGCCCAAGCGGTGCCGTAGATACGCTGCAACATCTTGTTGTCAGAATTACCACGCCAGTAGGCACCCGCCACCTTCATAATTTTGAAATGTTGGCAGAACTTCATGTTCGGCACGTGCGGACCACGGCACATATCGACGTATTCTTCATGATGGTAAAGCGCAGGACGGTCGTCTTGGCTAATGTTTTCATCAAGAATTTCAATTTTGTACGGTTCGTGACGGCCGACAAAAGCTTCACGCGCTTCTTGCCAACTCACTTTCTTTTTGACGACTTCATATTCGGTTTTCGCCAACTCTTTCATGCGCTTTTCAAGCGCATCTAGGTCGTCTTGGGTCAGGGCTTTATCAAGATCAACGTCATAATAAAAACCGTTATCGATAACCGGGCCAATCGCCATTTTCACTTGCGGAAATAACTGTTTTAACGCATGACCTAAAAGGTGCGCGCACGAGTGGCGGATGATCTCAACGCCTTCCTCGTCTTTCGGGGTAATAATATGAACCGTCGCATCTTCGGTGATCAGGTCACAGGCATCCGCCAGTTGACCGTTAATTTTACCCGCCACGGTCGCTTTGGCGAGGCCAGGGCCGATATCTTGAGCTACTTCGAGGATTGAGACAGGTTTATCGAAAGCGCGTTGACTTCCATCAGGCAGCGTTACTACAGGCATTCTTTTGTTCCTTTTACAGTGGTGGCACCTACCAAGTGTCACTTGTGATTCAACGAGAAGCAGCCACTATACCGCATGGCTGCAGCGCACGCAATGCAACGCTTGGCCTTGATTTAAGCAACAGGTAAGATAGCGCGCTATGGAATCTTTACTTGGCCCAATGGCCGCCCTTTTTGCCGCGCTCTTTTGGGCCCTTGCCAACCTGCTCTACAGTCAGGCCGGTAGCTATTTGTCTGCCAGTCAATTGAACTTGGTCAAAGGCTTTGTCGCTGTGCCCCTGCTGTTCATTGTCGGCCTGGTCACCCAGCAATTGGTTCACTTTGATGGCAGCACCGCCGCTTGGCTCTTGCTCGCCAGTGGGGTCATTGGCATCACACTCGGCGATACTTTGTATTTCACCGCCTTACGCCGCATTGGCCCGTGGTACACCATGTTATTCGAGTACCTTGCTCCGCCCTTTGCTGCCATCATCGCTTGGCTTTGGTTGCAAGAAGCGATGAGCACGCGAGAAGTGTTCGCTGCATTAGTAGTTTTGCTCGGCATCATTATCATTACTACCGAGCGTAACCCACAGCGCCCGCAGGCTACCTTGAATTTAGCAGGTATAAGCGCCGCCACCGGTGCCGCGTTGTGCCAAGCGCTTGGCCTCGTTATGGCTTTTGAAGCGCTCGCCAGCTTCAGCGTCAACCCACTGCAAGCGGCCTTTGTGCGACTTGCCGCCGGCACCGCCGCGCTGACTGTTGCACTGCTCCTGTTAAAACCGAAAATGTTTTTACAAACCAAAGCAGCCCTACGGCATACCTCGTTACCATGGCTGCTGATTGCCATTTTTATGGGAACCTTTTTGGCCATTTGGCTACAACAAACTGCCATAGCTTATTTACACCCTGGCCTAGCCCAAACGCTGCTTGCGACCGCACCGCTGTGGCTTATTCCCATCCAATGGTGGCGCGGTGAGCCGCCCACTTTGCGCAGCGTGCTTGGCGCCCTCATCGCCGCCGTCGGTATCGCCGCACTTTTTTTGCGTTAGAACTTACCTCGTTAAATGGCATGAATGCATTCTTTGCACCATACTCAGCTTAGGTAGACATGTAAGCGAGAGGCATACCATGAATGTTGAAAAACTTCACGATGCCGCAGTGCGCTGTCCTCATTGCGGTCATCAGATTCACGTCAGCATTGACGTGTCACAAGGCGATCAAGATTATCAAGACGAGTGTCCGGCGTGCGGCAGTGATGTGCATTTGGATGTCCACGTCGACGACGCGCAAGACAAAATTATCGTCAAAGTACTAGAAGAGTGAAAGGCGATGTTTGATGTTCGCTGTTCGCACGCTCGCTTAGGCTCGCTCTTTGTTTAAACAAACAACGAACAGCGAATAGCGAACATCGCAGTTACCGGGTTTGTTCTAGGTAGCGATTTACTGTGTCGACAATGGTGATGGTTTGTTGATCAAACTCTAAATTCACTTTATCGCCCGGCTTCATATCGGCTAGATTTGTTAAACGCAACGTTTCTGGGATCAAATGTAGCGAGAACTGACTGTCATGCACCTGACCAATCGTAAGACTTGCGCCATTAACGCTGATAAAGCCTTTGGCAAAGACATAGGGCTTAAACTCAGCGGGGAAAGCTATCCACATCGCCACATTATCGGCCGTTTCAGACATCGTTTCTAGAGTGCCGGTGGTATGGATATGGCCCGAGACATGGTGGCCGCCAATTTCATCACCGACCTTCAATGAGCGCTCAAGGTTTACCTTGCTACCGACCGCTAACTGCCCCAAATTAGTAAGCTTGAGGGTCTCGTCGATCACGTCAAAATGCACGTTATCTGTGCTAAATTGAACCACTGTTAAGCAACAACCGTTAATAGCTATACTGGCACCGATTTCGAGATGGGTAAGGAACTGCGGTGCAACTTTTAAGGTCAAGTGGCGAAATTGTTCGCGTTGATCAATCGCAATAACTTCAGCTTGGGTTTGAACGATACCGGTAAACATGATGCGTGACTGGCTCCAACAACAAAGAATGCACACTATTGTACGGTCTCTGCGCGGGCTTGGCTATGCTTCATTAGCCTTCTTGCTGCTGGCCTGTAGTGATGTGCCAACCGCTCTAGCGCCCTTGCACGATTACCAAGCGCGAGTCGCCAATACATTAGAGCGCGAAGCGGTTGATTATCAATCGGTACCTGTACCGCAGCTACCCGATGTGCGCGACCTGCGTGTGGAGGTGCCGCGCGTCAGTGTTTCGCTGCTCGATTCTTGGCGCCTTGACCAATGTGCGGCGGGTCAGTTAATTGCCCAGCGCAACAGCGCCCTCGGTAAGCTCGAAGGCGGACTCACTCGTTATTTTTTTGACCGCAGGCTTACTCAGGCTATTGCGAGCTGTATTGAAGACCTAGAGCTCAGCGGAGAAACGGCGTTAGCGTCACGGTTACAGAAAGCCTATACCGAAAAATTAGCAACCTTACCCGCAAGTAAACAGTTGGCGATAGCAACGGACGATGCCCTGCGCCATACCCTGCGTGTTGCGGCAACAAGTCACAAAACGGCAGATGATGATGCGTTCGCTGCGGCACTCGCCGCGCTTGATCCACTGTTGGCGGTGTTAACAGCGTCCACGACCGACGCCCCGGCGATAGATGAGCCGCAACTTGAGCAAGCGCTCGAACATCTACACCAGACCGATTACCTTCCCAGATTATGGCGTACGCTGCATGAGTTGGACGCCTACCTAGTTCAACTAGAGCCTCTACTAGACAACCTTTCTACAGTTGCCGGCTGCACCAGTGCTGGGCGACCGGAGCGTGCTGAGGTGCTGCATACGGTGTTCTTGAAGTACTTTATTCAACAAGTGCAGCCGCAACTTGCTGGCTTTACCCGGCAAGGCTATGAGGTCAACGAGCGCTTACAGCAACTCGCAAAAGTTACGGAACAAGCGGCATTGCAGGATTACTTACAACAATTACAGACATTGACCCAACGCTTGAATCAACGCGCTCGTGCACATGTACAACCTTGGCAAGATTTCTTTACCGACTGCGGGTTTACACCAGGCTAACTACCTCTCTTGGTGTATCGACAATGTTCAGGTATTATTGATAATAATTCTCATTAAGAATCTAACTCATCCTACGAGGACTTATTTATGAAACGTACGCTTGCTACATTAACATTCACCGCATTAATATCTGCCACCCTTGGTCTTGGCGTTGCACACGCCGATGAGGACCAGCGTTATGAACACTTTAAAGGTCAACCAGCAAAGAATCTCGATCAAGCACTGTTTAACTTGGCTAATTTCAACGCAAAGTTAGAAGAGATCATGGCCAAAGACGAGTTAACGGCGAATGACATGGCCACCATTCATCAATTGAGCTACACCCTTGAAAACGCCCTACAGCGCCTCGATGAAGAAGTGGACACCATGCAAGAAGTGCTGGAAGAAGTGCATCTTGCTTCGGAAAGCATGGATTATGAAACGGTGAAGAAACAAGGTAAAGTTTACCTCGAATCGACCGGTAAAATCGTGAAAAAATAAGGAATCGTATGCACTTTAGCAGTACCTCGAGTTATATCGTTGCGGACGAATTGGCATTAGCGGTGAACGCCGCAGTAACGCTTGAAAAGCCGCTGTTGTTGAAAGGTGAGCCAGGTACTGGCAAAACACGCTTGGCCGAAGAACTGGCCGCGAGTTTAGGCGTACCGTTGCTGCGGTGGCAGATCAAATCAACCACCAAGGCACAACAAGGACTTTATGAGTACGACGCGGTGTCACGTCTGCGCGATAGTCAGCTCGGTAGCGATAAAGTGCATGATATTGCCAACTATATTAAACCGGGCAAGCTTTGGCAGGCCTTCACCGCCCCAGAGCGCCCGGTGTTATTGATCGATGAGATCGATAAAGCCGACATTGAGTTTCCCAATGATTTGCTGCACGAGCTAGATCAGATGGAATTCCATGTCTACGAAACTGGCGAACAAATCTCTGCCAAGCACCGCCCTATTGTGGTGATCACTTCGAATAATGAGAAAGAGTTGCCCGACGCCTTTTTGCGTCGCTGTTTCTTCCATTACATCAACTTCCCTGATGCCGATACCTTGGCACAGATAGTCCGTGTGCATCACCCCGATATTCAGCGTGATTTGCTGCAAACCGCATTGGAAGTCTTTTTTGATGTCCGCAACCTACCGAATTTAAAGAAGAAGCCTTCAACTTCGGAGCTCATTGACTGGTTGAAGCTGTTATTAGTGGAAGATATTGGAATAAGCGAGCTCAAGGAAAGCAATGGCTTAATGCCGATGTTTGGTGCGCTTCTTAAAAACGAGCAAGATGTACAGTTAGTTGAAAAACTGGCCTTTATGGCACGTCGTCGAGACAGCTAATGCTTATCGACTTTTTCTTTACGCTGCGTAAGCATGGCCTGAAAACCAGCATTACCGAGCTGATGGACCTACTCGCGGCACTCGAAAAACAAGTGGTGTTTGCCGACGTTGAAGCGTTTTATTACCTTGCACGCTTAACTTTGGTCAAAGACGAAAGCCAGTTTGACCGCTTTGACCGTGCGTTCGCGGAATACTTCGAGGGCGTCGAACAAGTCGACCTTGCCAGCGCCATTCCAGAAGACTGGCTGCGCCGCTCGCTGCAACGCCAGCTTACCGAAGAGGACAAAGCCAAGCTGCAAAGCATGGGTGGCTTAGATGAGCTATTGAAAGCCTTTCAAGAGCGCATGAAAGAGCAGCAAGAACGTCACGCTGGCGGTAACAAATGGATTGGTACCGGTGGCACATCCCCATTTGGAGCCTATGGTTACAACCCTGAAGGCATTCGCATTGGCCAAGATGGATCTAATGCCCGCCGTGCGGTCAAAGTCTGGGACAAGCGCGAGTTTCGTGACCTCGACACCGAAGGCGAACTCAACAACCGTACCATGCAACTTGCTTTACGTAAGTTACGCAAATTCGCTCGCACCGGTAGTGCAGAAGAGCTCGATTTAGATGAAACCATTCGCGCTACTTCACAAAAAGCCGGTTTACTCGATTTGAAATGGCGTCCGGAACGCCACAATGCGGTGAAAGTCCTGCTCTTATTTGACGTCGGTGGCTCGATGGATGATTTTATTTACGAGTGCCAGCAACTCTTTGCTGCCGCTCGCAGTGAATTCAAACACCTAGAATTTTATTACTTTCATAACTGTGTTTATGAAGAGGTGTGGCAGTCTAACGAGAGGCGCTTTAGCGAGAAAACGCCGACCCGCGAACTCATCAATACATATGGCCGTGATTACAAGCTTATTTTCGTTGGGGACGCCACCATGGGGCCCTACGAAATAGCTTACCCCGGCGGCAGTGTCGAACATTGGAACGAGGAGCCTGGTCAAGTGTGGATGCGCCGCTTGTTGAATCATTTCGATAACGCGGTTTGGCTCAACCCGCAACCGTTGGAACACTGGAAGTGGCATCATTCGATCGACATGATGCACGAACTCATGGGGGGCCGCATGTACCCCATGACGCTTGATGGTATCAGCGAAGCCATTACGACGCTGTTGAGAAAATCTGCAACAACTGCCCCCGTTTCTTAAGCAAGTCGGCGAGGGTAAACTCTCGTAAGTAGTCGTAAAATAGCTCTTTGCCACGCGCCACAATGCCATTAAGCTCGCACGCTGGTAGTGCCACACAATAAGGGTTGTGGCACTCAATCCACGGCTCATCGCCCTCAAGCTGACGTATCACATAATCCAAACGAATTTCATTAGGCGCTTTAGCCAGGAAAAAGCCACCATTTTTGCCGCGACGTGTTTCAATCAACTGCAAACGGCCCAAATGATGTACCACTTTGTTGACGTGATTACTCGACAAACTGAAGGTTTCACAAATGTCTTTGATCGTGGTTAAGCGCTCAGGTGCTGTGGAACCTTCACCTGCTGCTTTATTCGCGCTCTCCTTAGCGCCCAGGTACATCAAGATCCGTAAACCATAATCAGTGTATTTTTTTAATTGCATTCGCTCAGCCTACCCTTTGCAGAGAATTACACTCGTAAACTTGATTTCAGTCAAAGATACATGAATAATGCATATTACAAAACATGCATTGGAGATGTAGGTTATGACAGCACAAACTTTATTGCGTTGCGCCAACACTGCGATGGTCGTATTTTTGGTGCTTTTCTGCATTGTCGCTTATCTGGCATGGGGTATGGAAGCGCAACTTCCCCTTATGTTGATCGCGGTCTTACATTTTTTACAAATACTTCTGGCTGGGCTTTTTAAAGTTTCGTATGTGGTGCGGCTAATTGCCCAGAATCAATTAGGCTTGGCGTTACGCTAACCACCGTAACAGCGGCAACTGCTGAAATGTTAGACAAACAGTTCTCCAACCCGCGATTTTTAGCAAAAATGGCTTGCACCTCTACCGTAGAATGAATAATATAGCGGCCGTTCACGCAACGTGGACGCGTTATTAAAATGTACGACCGTAGCTCAGTTGGTTAGAGCGCTACCTTGACATGGTAGAGGTCGGTGGTTCGAATCCACTCGGTCGTACCAATTATTCTTAGCTCACGTTATCCATTTGCTGATTTCGACTAGCAGCCACCCCCAAAACCTCTACCGTTTGTAAACCACGATTGGTTTGCCAAGTGATACGCTGTCCGACACTTAAACCAATTAGCGCTGCACCTAGGGGTGCAAAAATAGATAAGTTATCAGCGGCGTTAGGCGCTTTTCCTGGTACTACCAAGGTGCGAGTGAAAACTTTATCGGTATCGACCACGCGAAAGGTCACTTGCTGATTAAGCGCCACACAGTCGTCTGGCAAGTCAGCAGGCTTAACGATTTTTGCGCGCGCCAACTCGGTTTCCAGTGCATCAATAAATTCCGGTGTTAGTGTCGCGTCGACCAGCCCCATCTCAATGGCGTCAAGGTCACGTTGCGTCAAAATAATTTCTGGCTTGGTCATTCTAATTCTCCTTAACTACTGCCAAGAAAAAAGGCTCCGAAGAGCCCTTTATTAGTCTTCGATTTAATCATTTACTGTTAATTTTCATTACTTCCCAACAACTCTCTTGGCCGTGCCAATCGAGCTTGATTCTTGCACCGCGGTGGCATCCGAGCACAGCGCTACCGATGGGTGAAAGTATCGAAATCTTATGATCTAGGGGTACCGCCCTCTGCGGTGTTACCACTTGGATGGTGATTTGTTCACCGCTCGCCCGCTGTTTAAGCGTTACTCGACTGCCAACCCTCACACAAGCGTCCAAACGCGAATGACGATGCGAGGCCGTATCCAAATTATTCAACAAAGACTGCAATCTTTGTGGCTGTAGCAAAATGTGCTGACTTGCGTCTTGAAAAATAGGCTGACGCGTACAGGCCGACCTGCTACAAACGTTCAACATGCGCCTAAGCACGATGCTTCTCCGAATGTTTTATGTGGTTAAGATTTAGGTGTTTTCGAACAACAAGAATTGCATGCCGGACACAGCAGCTGCGCCCGGCTTAAATTGGAAAGGTGAGATCGGTACTCAGTAATGTGTAGCTCGACTTAAACATAAGCCCCTCAACAGTGTAGAGCTCTATGATAGCCCAACGGCTTTTTTTAGCAAGCTCCCTTGTCATTGAAATATTTGTTTTCATTCAGTTACTTGAAAGGTCAACAAATTCACTCTTTAATGGCTGCTTAAACAACAAGCTAAAATCACAACACTATGTCCCGTATCTTAAAAGCCATGACGATTATCGTTACCGTAACCGCCCTCAGCGGTTGTGGTGAAAAAGGTTATCCGAGCAACTTATTGGTAGAAAAAGTCTCAACAGCTGATTTGCAAGCCATCCTTATTGCCCCCAAAAGCAGTAAACCGAGCGCAACGGTCATCGTTCTCAGCGGTTCAGATGGTGGCTATCAAAGTGCCGCAACTACAGCTGAGAAGCTTGCGGAACATGGCATCGCAGCTCTAGCCGTGGCTTATTTTGGCATGGACGGTGTACCGGCAACCCTAAATGAGATACCGCTCGAGTATTTCAGCAATGCGGTGGAATTTATTGACCAACATCCGCAGCTTACCCGCAATCAGTGTGGTCAGATAGGTGTCGTGGGTAGCTCTCGTGGTGCTGAGTTGGCACTTTTACTCGGTGCTCACAATGCCGATTTTGCGCCAATTGCGGCACTTTCACCGAGTTCGCATGTGTGGGGCGGCGTGGGTAATAGCAGCGCCGCCTGGACTTTTAAAGGCGAGCCACTGCCTTATGTAGAGCGTCACTCGGACCCAGATTATGCGGTCGAGCGCTTCATCGGCGTTGGCTATTTTAGCGAGGATCTTAGCCATGACGACGGTTCCAAAGCCTTGATTCCGGTCACCGACATTAGCGGCCAGGTATTATTACTGGCTGGCACGGACGACCAACTTTGGCCCTCTGCGCAGATGGCACAAACGATAGAACAGCAATTCGTTGATAATTTCCAACCCAGCAAGGTACAGGCGCTCTACTTCGCCGATGCGGGTCATGTCATTGCACCTGGGGCACCGAGCAACCTAAACGAAGTCACAGCAACTAGTGGCACGAAAATAGTTCTAGGCGGTACGACCGAAGCCAATCAACAAGCGCAAAGACTGGCTCTTGAAGCGATGGTAAAACTCTTTAGTGAACCCGTTTGCCGCACCACTCCCAAGGAAAACAGCTTTGCCCCAGAAAAACTCATTGAACTGCGCGAGCTCGTTGACCAAGCCGGAAGTTCCTCGATGGTGCTCATGGAAAATGGCGAAATTTCCTTTGAATTCGGTGACATTCATCGTAAACACACGATTCATTCGATTCGTAAGGCCATGCTCAATTCTTTATACGGCATTTATGTTGAACGCGGCGTTATTAACTTAGATGCAACGCTCAAAGAGCTGGGTATTGATGATATTCACGGCTTGTCCGACATTGAGAAATCAGCAACGGTCAGACATCTTCTTAAATCCCGTAGCGGTGTTTATCATCCGTCAGCGGCGACCAACGCCGGCATGTTAGCAGCCATGCCCGAGCGCCATAGTGTCGGACCAGACACGCAGTATGTCTATAACAACTGGGACTTTAATACTGCCGGAGCCATTTTTGAAAAGCTCACTGGTGAAAGTATCTATACCGCCTTCGCACGTGAGATTGCCGAGCCTTTAGGTATGCGCGACTATAAAGGGCAATTCACAACTATCGACGATGAGACGGACCTTAAAAGCCTTGAGGTCGACGGTTTTTATTACTACGAACCTGAAAAATCAAAGTACCCAGCCTACCATATGCGCATGTCAGCCTATGATATGGCACTCTACGGTCAACTCTACGAAAACGGCGGTATGTGGAACGGTAAACGCTTGTTAAGTGAGGACTGGATAGAGCAAAGCACAACCTCATACTCGGTAACCAACGCTTATATGGACTTTGGCTACGGCATGCTTTGGAATGTTATCAACCCTAATGAAGAGCGCGAAAGCAAATCGTTTTATCACACGGGCGTTGGCATCCACATGCTAGCTGTCTATCCCGCCGCTGACTTCGTTTTCGTGCATCGGGTTGCAACTGAGCACGATGCCCCATTTGACCAGCAGAACCTTTATCGCATTATCGGCGGTATCTGGGGCGCGCGGCGCTAGAAAAATAAAAAACGATATAGTTTGACTTCGGTAGGAATAAGCGTATTGTGGGCGGCGTTGGATAAGAATTTGAAAGTTAAATCTCCTCTACGACGCCTCATTAGCAGTAAGTCTTCGTCCTGTAGCTTTAAACCTCCATTTTTACCCGCATGACCGCGTTAAGGTCGTGAACCTTTGCGCACAACAAATTAATTTATAGGATGACTATTATGTCTAATACAGTAACTGGCGTTGTTAAATGGTTTAACGAAGCAAAAGGTTTTGGTTTCATCGAGCAGCAAGGTGGCGCAGACGTATTTGCTCACTTTAGCGCTATCCAAGGTAACGGTTTCAAAACCCTAGCTGAAGGCCAAGCCGTATCGTTCTCAATTACTCAAGGTCCTAAAGGCCCACAAGCTGAGAACATCGTAGCGATTTAAGCCATCGTTGCGATTACAAGCAAAAATATATAGTTGAGCCCTGGTTTCCCCAGGGCTTTTTTGCTTGAGTTAAAGGATCCCTACAGCAAGTTCAGCCCAGGTCAAAAGAAATAGAATAATCGCGCCCACCGTCAACAAAGATTTGTAACGTGTGGGAACAAGAGTTCGGCCTACGAGAATTACGCTCCCTGTTACGAACAACAGCGTTGCCATCACAGCGTAATCAACAACTCCCCAATTCACTTCGTCGCTGAAATGTCCTGCGATAAAGGGGATCGAAAGCACAACTACAATAAGAACTAAAAGCCCAACAAAGTGCTTTAATTGCACTTTTCCTGTTACCTTACTCATGCCCCCTCCTTTATTTCCCTATTCGGATGCAGACTGACGTCTTACGTTCGTAGTTTAGTCAAAGCGGTTGCAGCAGCGTCTTCCACCGCGAGCCAGTTTTTCGCATCGATAGCATCTTTCGGTAAAATCCACGAACCACCGACACATTTCACGTTCGGCAGCGCTAAATAGTCTCGGTAATTACCTTGGTTGATTCCACCTGTTGGGCAAAAACGAATGTCAGGAAAAGGTCCCGCGATCGATTTCAGCATTGCGCAACCGCCAGCAGCCTCCGCGGGGAAAAACTTGAGGTGGGTATAGCCCAGTTCCTTTGCCGTCATCAATTCCGAGATGGTCGCAACGCCCGGTATCAACGGAACATCACCGTGTGCACCCGCGCGCAAGAGCTCATAGGTAATGCCTGGACTGATCGCAAATTGCGCACCAGCCGCTTTCACTTGCGCGAGTTCTTCTGGAGTAGTAACCGTACCAGCCCCGACCACTGCCCGCGGTAGTTTTTCGCGGATCTTTTCAATGGCTGCCAGAGCAACTGGCGTTCGTAGTGTTACCTCTAAGATAGGCACTCCAGCTGCCATTAACGCCTCGGCCATGGGTACTGCGTCTTCAAGCCGTTCAATCACCATAACAGGCACTACGGGGCTCAGCTTAAATAAATCACTTGGCGCTAATTGCCAATGGGGAAAACTCATATCGCCCTCTACTTATTTAGATTGTTGTAATGACTGTTTCAAATATTGCCCCACGCCTCGCAAACCAGCGTGTTCTGCCGTGATAACAAAGCAAGGGATCGCCTCGGCCACTTGGCAGAAACGGCCCTTATGCTCAAATCGTGCGCGAAAATTAGAGGTTGCCATCAGTTGCATCAACTTCGGGACCACGCCTCCGGCAATGTATACACCACCGTAGGTATTCAAATTCAGCGCTAAGTTACCTGCAAAACTGCCCAAGCTTGCAAAGAACTGATTCACCGTTTCTAGTGCAAGCGTATCGATACCGCTCAGCGCACGTTGTCCTATCTTCGCTGCACTTAGCGGTACCACATTGCGGCCGTGGTAGTCCGCCAGGGCCAAGTAAAGCGTCTCGAGACCGGGCCCTGAAAGCACGCGCTCGGCCGAGACGCGGCCAAAGCGATTGTGAATAAAGCGGTGAATTGCCCATTCCTTTTCATTGGTAGGCGCCCAGTCGACATGGCCTCCCTCACCTGGCAGCGGCATCACTTGACCGTCGGGTAAGGTAATAAGGTGCCCTACGCCTAATCCTGTACCGGCACCGAGTACCGCTTTCGGAGCTTTCGGGGTGATTTTGCCACCGCCAATCTGTTTTAATTCGTGCGGTTGCAAAGTAACAATACTCATCGCCGCGGCCGCGAAGTCATTCAACACTTTAAAGGTCTTCAAGCCCATTGATTTACGCACACCGCGTATCGAAAACTGCCAATGGTGGTTGGTCATATTGATTTCGTCAGTGTCGACCGGACAAGCAATGGCAATGGCGACGTGCTCAAGCGGTACATCTTGCTCACGACTGTACGCTGTCATCACGTCCGTTAGGGTCGGATAATCGGCGCAGGCGAACACCTGCACACGGTCTAACTCGAAAGTGGTTAGGTTAATACGACAAAAACGCGCATTAGTCCCACCGATATCGGCCACGACAGCGCAGGTGTCCGGCGCCAACGCTTCAGTTTCATTTACCATCTTTATTCTTCTTTATTTTTGGTTTCATTTACTGTTCAGAAAATAACACACAGGCACCCTCTTCGGCGCCACTGTAATTGGTACGGAATACACCAAAGAGTTCGCGTCCCATGCCTTGATGGCTATCGCTAAGGTCAAGCGTGGCCTGAGCACGTTGTTCCAACGCATCACTCTCTACCAGTACATCCAAGGTACCACTTAAGGCATCGAGGCGAACTAAGTCACCGTCCTGGATTTTACCGATAACTCCGCCGTCCACCGCTTCTGGCGTCACGTGAATCGCCGCTGGAACTTTACCCGATGCACCCGACATACGACCATCGGTCACCAAGGCAACTTTATAACCGCGTTTCTGCAGCACGCCCAGAGGTGGCGTTAACTTATGCAGCTCTGGCATGCCGATAGCTTTTGGTCCTTGGAAGCGCACCACGACGACACAATCGCGGTCCAGTTCACCCGCTTTAAAACGTTCTTCAAGTTCGTGTTGGCTCGACATCACCACTGCAGGTGCGGTAATGATTTCAGTTCCTTCTGGAATAGCTGAAGTTTTCATAACCGCGCGGCCTAAGTTACCGGATAAAACTGCGAGTCCACCGTGGTCACTGAATGGTGCATCAGCGCCGCGCAACACGTCCGTGTCGAGAGATTTTTCAGGACCATCGCGCCATACTACTTTGCCATTTTCCATTTCCGGCTTTTGCGTATAACGACGTAAGCCTTGACCGGCAACGGTTTTAACGTCTTCATGCAACAATCCGGCATCTAGCAAAGTGCGCACTAAGAACGCCATGCCACCGGCACGCTGAAAGTGGTTAATGTCTGCATCGCCGTTCGGATAAATCCGTGTCACCAACGGTGTTACGCTGGAAATTTCAGCAAAATCGTCCCAATCGATGCGGTAGCCAGCCGCACGCGCGACAGCTATCAAGTGCATGGTGTGGTTGGTTGAACCGCCCGTTGCCAGCAAGCCAACGAGTCCGTTAACGATACTTTTCGCCGTCACAATCTCACTGATCGGCGTATAATCGGTGCCAAGATCAGTGATACGGGTGACTTGTTGCGCGGCTACACGAGTCAGTGCTTCACGTAATTCACTGCCGGGATTGACGAAAGACGAGCCAGGCAGTTGTAAACCCATGATCTCAACGACCAATTGATTGGAGTTTGCAGTACCGTAAAAAGTACAGGTACCAGGACTGTGGTAAGACGCCGCTTCGGCCTCAAGTAAGTCATCTTTGCTTACTTTACCCTCCGCATACAGCTCACGTACGCGCGCTTTTTCTTTATTGGTGATACCTGAAGGCATCGGTCCTGCGGGCACAAAAACAAAGGGTAAATGACCAAAGCGTAACGCGGCAAGCAGCAATCCTGGTACAATTTTGTCGCAAATACCCAGCATCAAGCCGCCATCAAACATGTTGTGCGACAAACTTACTGCCGCAGCCATGGCAATCACGTCACGGCTTACCAGACTGAGCTCCATGCCCGGTTGGCCTTGCGTGACACCATCACACATCGCCGGTACGCCACCCGCGACCTGGGCAACACTGCCTACATCACGGATAGCGGCTTTTAGCTTATCGGGATAGTCGTGATAAGGCTGGTGCGCCGACAGCATATCGTTATACGCCGTCACAATACCAATATTCGCTCGGGTTAGGCTGCGCAATTCGCCTTTGTCTTCTTTACCGCAGGCGGCAAAACCATGGGCGAGATTGCCACACGACAAAGCACCGCGGTGCGGACCTTTGCGTCGTGCCGCTGCCATTTGCTCAAGATAACGTTGCCGATCGGCGGCGCTGCGCTCTTCAATACGTTGCGTAACACGTTCAATAACGGGATGCATAATTTACTCCTCTGGCACTGCCAGCATGACCTCAACGGGAACACTGTCCTGCTGCAATACCCAACTTACGGGAAAGTCGGCGTTTTCCTGCAGGGCTTGTGCAAGCACTTTAGCTTTGCCCGCCCCCGAGAGATGAAAATAGATTTGGCGGCTGTTTAACAGCCGCGACAAGCTTAACGTCATGCGCTGATGCGGTGCCGTTGTTGGCGTCATCGCTGCGACAGCGTCATCTGTGCTGAGCGCATGCTCGAGTTCGGCGCTACACGGGAAAAGTGATGCGGTATGCCCGTCTTCGCCCATACCCAAAATAACCACATCAAAACGCGGCACCTTCGCCAAGCGCTCGTTGATCTGCGCAACAGCATCGGCAGCGTCAGCGTCAGCTGTTAGTAAGCTAATAAAATTCGCGGCTGCAGCCTGATGTTGCAGTAAGTGCGCTCGCACTAAACGCTCATTGCTCTGAGCATCGGTCGCTGGCAACCAACGTTCGTCAGCGAGCAAAATCGTAATCTTTGGCCACGGCAGCATCTGCTTACTTAGACGCTCGAATAATGGCACGGGGGTGCGCCCACCAGACACCACCAAATAAGCATGTCCGCGTTCCGCAACGGCCTGCTCCAACTCGCGGCACAGTTGGCGTGAAAACTGGTCGATTAAGTCACTATCGTGATTAAATTCTTTTACTAAAGCAGTCATTCTGTATCTCTTTTACTTCACTAGCTTAAAGCCAACTTACGCGTCGTCGTCCCACTCGCGGCCATCTTGGGCAAGCAGCGTTACGGAGGCTACAGGCCCCCAAGTACCGGCTTGGTAGCTCTTCGGCAGTTCGCCCAAATGCGACCACGCAGCTCGAATACCGTCGATCCAGCGCCATGCGTGCTCAACTTCCTCGCGCGACACAAACAAATATTGGTTGCCTTGAATCGCTTCTAGCAATAAACGTTCATAAGCGTCGGCAATGCGCTTGTTTTCAAAGGTTTCGTAAAAGCTTAAATCTAAGGTCGTCGGTTTTAGCTGCATCTGCTTACCGAGTCCTGGCACTTTATTCATCATTTGAATTTCGACGCCTTCGTCAGGCTGCAACCGAATAATCAAGCGGTTTGGCGGCAGTTGGCTTAAGCTTTCATGGAAGATATTGTGCGGTTGACGCTTAAAGGTAATGACGACCTCGGTGCGCTTTTCTGGCATGCGCTTGCCGGTGCGCAAGTAAAACGGCACACCTGACCAACGCCAGTTATCGATATGAGCCTTAAGCGCCACAAAAGTCTCGGTCGAGCTCTCTTTACGAGCACCCTCTTCCTCTAAGTAGCCTGGCACTTTACTGTCGGCAACAAACCCAGCAGTGTATTGACCCCGTACCGTGTCATCTTGCACATTGTCAGCGGTTACTGGACGCAGGGAACGCAAAACTTTGAGTTTCTCTTCACGGATATTCTCGGTATCAAGGCGCGTGGGTGGCTCCATCGCAATCAGCGATAGCACCTGTAGAAGGTGGTTTTGAACCATATCGCGCAGCTGACCTGCGTCATCGTAATAGCTCCAACGCCCTTCAACACCCACCTGCTCAGCAGCGGTGATTTGGATATGGTCGATGGTATTGTGATTCCATTGATCAGAAAAAATAGAATTGGCAAAACGCAGCGCAAGTAGATTAAGCACCGTTTCTTTACCAAGATAATGGTCGATACGGTACACTTGAGATTCGTCAAAATATTCAGCCACTTGTTTATTGATTGCGCACGACGAAGGCAAATCTTCGCCCAGCGGTTTTTCCAACACTACCCGCGCTGGCTGCTTGGTTAAGCCAATACTGCTGAGGCCGTCACAAATGGTCGAAAAAAGCTGCGGCGGGGTTGCGAGGTAACTAATCGGCGTGCGCCCTTCTGCAGGCTTTACGATATCGGCAATGGTTTGATAAGCAGCGATATCTTTGAGATCGACGTTACAGTAATGAAGTTTTTCAGCAAAGCGTGACCAGACTTCGTCGTCAACAGCTTCTTTGGTCATGAATTTGTTTAAGCTTGCCAGTACCTGTTCGCGGTAGGCGCTGGTGTCGATGTCATCGCGTGCCACACCAACAACGCGCGCGTTGGCGTGCAATAAGCCCGACTTTTCTAACTGATACAGCGCTGGTAGCAGCTTGCGCCGTGCCAGATCGCCCAAAGTCCCGAATAAAATCAAATCGCAACAGGCTGCAGACGTGGTCATGACATTCCTCTTTTGTGGGTCTGTATTTTCTTCTTATTATGTAATTTTCCAACAAATCGACTAAGATGCTAGCAACCTATTGCTATAAAATCCATTAAAATGTAATTTAATTACAAAATAGACTAGGATTTAGCTATGAACCTTATCGAACAGTTACAGCACAGCTTGCCTAAGCTCAGTAAATCAGAGCGCAAGGTCGCCCAAGTTATTCTGGCCGATCCGCAAACCGCTATCCATCAAAGCATAGCAAGTCTGGCTGAGCGCGCAGAAGTGAGCGAACCAACAGTCAACCGTTTCTGTCGCACCATGGGCGCCAAGGGCTACCCCGACTTTAAGTTATTGCTCGCGCAAAGCTTGGTCAAAGGAACGCCCTACGTCAATCGCCATGTTGAGCAAAACGACAGTCTTGCTGACTATACGGCGAAAATCTTTGAATCGACCATGGCGGCTCTGAACGTCACCCGCAATCACGTCGACAATGACGCGCTGCACGATGCGATTACCAAACTAAATGCCGCGACAAAAATTGCTTTCTTCGGACTCGGCGCGTCGGCCTCTGTAGCCCATGACGCACACAACAAGTTTCTTCGCTTCGACACACCGGTACAGTTTTCCGATGACGTACTGATGCAACGCATGGCGGCGATTAATGCCAAGGCCGGCGATGTCTTGGTGTTTATCAGCCATACCGGTCGTACCAAGGCGCTCTGCGAAGTCGCGGCCATAGCTAAAACAAGCGCTGCAACGGTAATTGGCCTAACCGCAGCAAACAGTCCGCTCGCTGCCGAGTGCGATATTGTGCTGTCGACGCAAGTGCCAGAAGACACGGATGTCTACATGCCGATGGCATCACGGATCGCACAACTGGTCATCATCGATGTGCTTGTTACCGGCTTTACTTTAGATAAAGGGCCCGAGTTCCGTGAAAAATTACGGCTTATCAAAGCCAGCTTACGTGATTCGCGTTACCAAAAAACGACAGAGAACAAGGAGTAATTATGACTATTCGCGTGGCTATCAATGGGTTTGGCCGCATTGGGAAAAACATCGTTCGTGCCTGGCTTGAGCGCGAATTGCAGGACACAATCACAATCGTTGCCATTAATGACCTTGGCGATCCGGCCATTCACGCCCATCTGTTAAAGTTTGATTCCGTGCACGGACCTTTAAAGGCTGAGGTTACAACGCAAGGTGACGCACTGCAGATCGGCGAGCATTCTATCAAGTTGCTCAGCGAGCGCGACCCAAGCAAGCTGCCTTGGCAGCAGCTCGGTATTGATGTGGTCTACGAATGCACAGGCTTATTTACCCAACGCGAGAAAGCCGACCTCCACCGTCAAGCTGGGGCGCGCAAAGTGCTGGTCTCAGCTCCAGCGAAAGGTGCGGATGCGACCATTGTGTATGGTGTCAACGACCAGTTATTGAATGATAGTCATGAGATCGTTTCCAACGCCTCTTGTACCACCAATTGTCTAGCACCTGTCGCGAAGCCTCTGCATGATGCGTTAGGTATAGAGAACGGCCTGATGACAACGGTCCATGCCTACACCAATGATCAGAATCTCAACGACGCTTACCACAGCGATCCGCAACGAGCTCGCGCTGCTGCGCTCTCGATGATCCCGTCAAAAACTGGAGCGGCGGCAGCTGTGGGCTTAGTGATTCCTGAGCTACAAGGTAAAGTTGACGGTCTCGCGGTACGCGTACCGACGCCCAACGTTTCCTTGGTTGATCTGTCTTTTATCGCCCAACGTGACACCAGTGTTGAAGAAGTGAATCAAATTATTCGTGAAGCCATCCAAGGGAAACTCGGCCAAGTGTTAAGTATCAATACCCTGCCGCTGGTTTCGACCGATTTTAACCATAATCCGCATTCTGCTGTTTTCGATGCCAGTCAGACCCGAGTCAGTGGTCGCTTGGTGAAAGTTATGGCTTGGTACGATAACGAATGGGGCTTTAGTCAACGTATGCTTGACACCACAATAGCATGGCTGCATGCCACGAATACCACGACTGCACCGACTTCATCGACAGCTTCTGTCAGCACCTGTTAACAAATAAATAAGGATTTTTCGGCGAACGTGATTGACGCAAAAAATTTCTTGTTCTATGTTATGAAAGCGCTTTCATAGAGCAGCTTTTAAAAAGCAAGAATTCTAATAATTACAAAAGCAGTACAACATGAGTAATCAACCAGGAACTCAGTTATGTCTAACAGAACTCTAACCAAGAGCCCGATTGCGGCGCTCTTTCTGACCCTCGGCCTCGTCGGCTGTGGCGGTGGTGATGTCAAAACCAATTCGGATTTTGATGCCGTCGACACAACCGCGCCGGTAGATGATTGGCAACTCGTCTGGAGTGATGAATTCTCCGGCAGCAGCATCGATGAAAATAAATGGAACTTTGAGGTCAACTGTGCCGGTGGTGGTAACCAGGAACAACAGTGTTACACCGACAGCTCAGACAATGCGTTCGTCTCCGACGGATCGTTAAAGATTGTTGCCCTACCCGCTGAAGAAGGCGCTGAAAAGCCCTACACTTCTGCTCGCCTAAACACCAAATACAAAGGCGATTTCAAATACGGCCGTATCGAAGTTCGCGCCAAAATGCCGTTTGGTCAAGGTACCTGGCCTGCGGTGTGGATGATGCCCACCGATGAAGTTTATGGTGGCTGGCCAAAATCTGGTGAAATCGATATTGTCGAAGCGGTCAACCTCAAAGCTGCTGACGCTGAGGGAAATCCTGAATCTCATGTTTACGGTACGCTCCACTACGGTCGTGACGCGCCGCAAAACTCCTCTTCGGGTAAAGCCTATAAACTTCCTGACGGCGCCAACCCTGCTGATGATTTCCACACTTACACCATCGAGTGGCAAGAAGGTGAAATGCGTTGGTATGTCGACGGTTACCTCTATCAAACGCAACAACAATCACGTGTGCGCTATAACAGCAAAGGCGAAGCAGTAGGCCTTCGTCATCGCGGTTGGTTTGCTGAGTTTTATAACCAAGCCACGGGTGAACTCGAGACGGTTTACGATGCGGCGCCGTTTGACGAGCGCTTCCACCTGCTTCTTAATCTAGCGGTTGGTGGCACCTGGCCAGAAAATGTGAATGAGCTTGGCATTGATGCCGAGGCTTTTGCGAATGGTCAAACGTTTGAAATCGATTATGTTCGCGTTTACGAATGTGCAGCTGACCCCATCACCGGTAAAGGCTGTGAAACCATTCGTGCCGGTTATCTTGACGAAGACACCTTGGTTGAAGGTGAAGCGCCAATTCCGTCACCGCCATCTGACGGTGTTGCGCGCAATCTGACCATCTTTGATGGTACGCCGAATCCAAATTGGCCAGCATGGGATTGCTGTGGTGGTTCAACTCCTGAGTTGGTGGATGATGCTGAGAAAGGCCCATCGTACCGCTTTACAGTAGGTGCGACGCCAACCGTAAATGGTTTTGTCTCGCGTTCAGCATTTATTACCGACCCGAATGGCCAGCCCTCACCTTTCGATGCCTCGCCGATCCTGGAGACCGGTTCTGTTTCCTTCGACCTAAAAGTCGTATCGCAACCTGCCGCGGCAACTACCTGGTTGTTCAAAGTCGAAAGTAACGAAGGCTCTACCTTTGCCGAGCTGCCGATCAGTTCAAGCGAAGAAGGCGTAGCACCGGTTGCCGGCGAATGGCAAACCGTCACCTTCCCGCTGCAAGTTTTATCTGACGCTGGTCTCGATGTTTCTGCGATTGATGTCATCATGGTCTTCCCTGCTTGGGGAACCGGTGAAGGTGCTGAATACTTGTTGAATAATGTAGAAATTGCCGCGCCAGAAGGTCCTTCTCCTGAACTCGTATTGTTTGGCGACGAAGCGAATCCAGATTGGCCATTGTGGGATTGCTGTGGCGGTACCACCCCAGAAGTTGTCACTGACGAAGAACGTGGCCAAGTTGCTGAGTTCTCCATTGGTGCAACGCCAACGGTTATGGGCTTTAAACCTGCCGATGGCAGTGGTATTCAATTCGACGCCAGTGCTCTTCTTATCGAGGGTGTGGTGCAGTTCGACATGAAAGTTGTGAACCCACCAGCTAGCGCAGATGCCGTATGGAAATTCAAGATCGAAAGCGACGGCGCCTCAACTGCTGTTGAAGTCGACTTAGCCACGGGCAACGCCGGTAACGCACCTATCACTGGCGAATGGCAAACCTACACGTTTAGCTTACAAGAGCTTTCCGATTTGGGCTTAGATGTATCTGCGATTGACGTCATCATGATCTTCCCTGCTTGGGGAACCGGTGATGGTGCGGTCTACCGCGTAGACGAAGCGCGCATCTATAACCCAAGCGCAGGCAACGACGGTTTGACCATTTTTGAAAACAATATCGCAAGTGGTTGGTCATTGTGGGATTGCTGTGCAGGCACGACGCCTACGATCGTTTCTGCCGATGCCCCTTACGGCTCAGTCGCTCAGTTCGAAATTCCAGGCTGGCCTGAAACCGTGCTCGGCTTCTTAGCTGACGAAGGCGTAAGTTACGATGCTTCTCCGCTTGTCGCCAACGGCGCTATCAGCTTTGACATGCGTATTGTTAATCAGCCGAGTGCAGGTCCAACGGATTGGTTCTTTAAGGTTGAATCAACAGGTGCTGCAACTGCGGTAGAGTTGCCACTCTCTGCTGGCAACTACGATACAGCCCCAGTCGCCGGCGAATGGGCGCGTTACAACTTCCCGTTACAAGAGCTGTTTGACGCTGGCCTCGATATCAGTGACATCAATGTCATCATGGTTTTCCCTGCTTGGGGCACCGGCCAAGGCGTGGTGTACCAAATCGATAACGTGCAGATTGCTAACTTTTAACGCGTACAGCGCAAAAACGGACGATGAATAAGATGAAAAAAACAACGTTTATGAAAAGCCCTGTCGCGGCAGCTGTGTCAGTAGTTCTCACCGCCGGTTTGATGACACCGCTCTATGCGCAAGAGGTTGAAAATAATCAAGCTGAGCAAGAGCAAGTACAAGAAGAAAACGTCGAAGTTCTTCAGGTTCGCGGTATTCGCGGCAGTCTTGCGCGCTCAACGGACTTTAAACGCAACAGTGACGGCGTCGTTGACGCCATCTCTGCTGAAGAGATTGGTAAGTTTCCAGACACCAACTTAGCCGAATCACTGCAACGTATCACCGGTGTATCGGTAAGCCGAGTCAACGGTGAAGGTAGCCAAATTACCGTACGTGGTTTCGGTCCTGAGTTTAACTTGGTGACCCTCAACGGGCGCCAAATGCCAGGGACTGGTTATACCCGCTCGTATAACCTAGAAAACCTGTCTTCAGTAGGTGTACGTTCACTTGAAGTCTATAAGACCGCACGCGCCGCCACACCAAGTGGTGGTTTGGGTGCGACAGTAAATATTGTGACCCGCCGTCCACTGGCGAGCCCAGGTCAGAACTTCACCATCATGGGCAAGGGAATTCATGATACTTCGGTTGAAACAGGTGATGATGTCACGCCAGAAGTTGCTGCAATTTACAGCAATACTTTTGCTGACGACCGTGTAGGTGTGGCCTTTACTGTTTCGCAATCGCGTCGTGATTTTCGCTTGCAACAGGCCAACGTCCAAGGTTGGCAGGCGAACGTCGGTCTCCCCACTGACCTTGACCCAAGCAAAGTGATCGACCCACGCCCTATCGATGAAGAAGGTAACCGCGTTGGTAACCATTTCTTCCCGAAAGACATGAACTATGGCTTTGCTGATTTGGCGACTGAACGCACCAACGGTCAATTTACTTTGCAGTTCGCTCCGGTCGACGACCTCATTATTACCACAGACTACACCACCAGCCGCGCCCTCACCGGCCGTGAAGCCTTTGGTTGGGGTATCTGGAACGAATTCGGCGGCAACATTAATGCCTACGAACTCGACGAAAATGGTACTGCGGTTTATGCCGATATCGCCGGTAACGATGCCTCGTTCACCGCCGAGAAAGGCACCACTGAAGTCAAAGCCAAGTCCATTGGCCTGAACATTACCTATGACGTCAGTGATAGTTTGCGGCTCTGGTTTGATGCCCATGATTCAAGTAACGCGACCGACGACGGTGCTGACCCTGGCAGCGGCATGTTTGGTCAAGTGATCTTGGGCTCAGACCAGCTGCGTTCGAAGATCTACGATTTCCGTCAAGGCGATATTCCGCAAATGTTGGTTAACTGGAACAACGGAACCAGCGTGCTTGCACCAAGCGAAATCGACTCGAACTTCAGCCAATTCTTCCGTCGCGAAGGTGAATCAAATGTGAAGCAGTACCAATTGAAAGGTGATTGGTACAACTACAACACTTTTGACGCACCGCTCGTTAAAATTACCGCTGGCTTATCGCGCACTGACCAAGATTTGTCTGGCTACACTGCGTGGAGTGGTTTACGTGGCGGCCCAGGCTTTAATCCATCGTTCACGCAAATCTTCCCAGATGGCATGTTCACCTACAATTCGACAGGTGACTTCCTTGACCAGTTTGCCGGTGGCGGTAGTAACTTAATGACGAATTACTATTACACCTTTGATTACGATGAGGCTGTCGCGCGTCAGACTGCTTATTTGACCGAAGAGTTAATGGGTAGCGATGCTTACATGCCAGCGCCTTTCTTCGACGGTATCGACAGTAACAACAGCCTGCGCGAAGTAACCGATGCGATTTTCATTCAGTCAGATTGGGAATTCATGCTCGGTGACTACCTAGCTGAGTTAAATGTCGGTCTACGTTACGAGCAAACTGACGTTACCAGTAATGTTGCCCAACGTGTTGAGCGTCAAGTTAACTGGGTAAGTGCGTCAGAATGGATCATGCAGTACGAACCGACCGACCAGGTGAACTTCCTCACCCTGACCGGCGAGCACGACGTATTGCTTCCAATGCTCGACTTAAAAGTTGAGTTTACTGATGAACTCATTGGTCGCTTCTCAACCGGTAAAACCATTGCTCGTGCGCCATTAGGTGCCCTTGCCGGTGGTCGTTCATTAAGTGGTAGCCCTAAGCCTGGTTCACGTTCTGGCTCGACAGGTAACCCTAACCTGTTACCGTTTGAATCGACGAATATCGATTTGGCGTTGGAATACTACTACGCGCCAGGAAGCTACGCATCGATTGGTTACTTCCGTAAAGACGTCGATAACTTCATTCAAAACACCATCAACGAGATCACCGTCGAAGGCTTACGCGATATCTTCGAAGGTCCACGTTACCAGCAAGCCGTTGCATCGCTTGAAGGCCGTGGTGAGCAAGCCACCAGTACCGCCATCTTTGAAGAGATGCTGGCTCTTGGCTTCGGTAACGGTGAAGGTGTGATTGAACCCAATGCGGATGATCCACTGATTGTATGGCAAGTGAGCCAGCCTTCGAATACTGACGCGAAAAGCGTCGACGGCTTCGAGGTGGCGGTGCAGCACTTGTTTGGTGAGTCAGGCTTTGGCCTCGGCGTTAACGCAACCGTCGTTGACGGTGACGTGAAGTTTGATGTCGATAGTTTGAGCCAACAAGCACCCCTTTCTGGTTTGAGTGACTCAGCTAACCTCCAGGCCTTCTATGAAGACCATGGTTGGTCAGTGAAGCTCACTTACGCATGGCGTGATAGTTACCTCATTGGTGTTGGCCAAGCTCAAGGCTCAGCCGACAACCCACCACAGTTTGCCAAGGCTTACGGCCAGTGGGACATGAGCATAAACTATGACGTTACCGACAAATTTACGGTTTTCTTGGAAGGGATCAACCTGACCAATGAAACCGAAGAAGGGTACGGACGCTACGAAGAACAGTTCCTCTTCGCACGTCAGTACGGTCCCCGTTATGTGTTTGGAGCGCGTTACAGCTTCTAACCTAACGGTGAGCAAACGAAACGAAACGGAAAAGGAACTACGAAAAAAGCCCGCACTTGCGGGCTTTTTTTTATGCGCTAATTATGAGCTAAAGAGAAGTTGAAGCGCTACAGACAGAGCGCTTCGTTTTCGCTGGTTGGCACAAGGCGAATATCGTTAAAGCTTACCGACCATTCGCTGGCTGTACTTAACCCGAAGATGCCGCTGGCTTTAGCTAAATCAAAGCCCCGCTCTTGTAAGCACGTGAGGCTGAGCTCAAGGGTTTGCCACTCACCTTGCGGTAAGCCTTGCAGTTGTGCACTCATTGCCGCTGAGGCGCCACATTGTTCACCACAATACAGGTTTAGCATGACATCGTTGGGTACGGCACTATCGACTCGAAGCGTCACAGACAACGCACTGTCAGCACTTGCATAGGCGCGTAAATCGCGTGGGAACGGTGTGACGAGGTTAAACGCAGCTAAGCTCTCGCCGCTGAAGTTAAACTGTCGCGCATCTTCTTGGACTTCGTCGTCAAAGGTTTCACTGCGAACTGCGCCAAGCTCCTGAATACTGCTTTCGACGGCAGCACGCTGCTCGCCGCTGCGGAGCTCGAGCAACCATGGTGATTTCACTGCGCGTTCAAACACAACAAGAGGGTCAATATCGCCGCTTTCGCCAAGCTCTTCGTTCAGTTGGTCAGCGAGGATCGCTTCGCTGCTACCATAGCTTAAGCCAGCACCGACTTCGAGCAGTGCCGCGCTAGCATCGGGATCCGCAGGCCAAGCAAATGGCAAACGCCCGGTCACGTCATACTGAATGCTACCGTCGGCATTGCGCAACAGAACATCGGCAACACCTTGCCCTTCGCTACCCGGCAACCAGACCGCCATAAAGGCATCAGAGGCGTTAAACTCAGGGTTTGTCCATAGTGGGCGGCCAGAAATAAACAGCGTTACCACAGGAATGCCCTGCTCTTTCAGTTTTTTCAGCAACGCGAGATCGGTTGCATTACCGCGTTGATAGTCAAGGTTGTCGAGGTCGCCATTTCCCTCGGCGTAAGGCTGCTCACCGAACACTACTACAGCAACATCTGGCTGCTCGGTAAAATCACCATTTTCGCTTAGTATCGCCTCGCCACCAGCGGCAGCGACTTGCTCAGCAATGCCTTGATAAATCGACGTACCACCAGGGAAGTCCTCGTTGGTATTACCGGTCCCTTGCCAACTGATGGTCCAGCCACCCGATTGTTGTCCAATATTGTCAGCGCCCGAGCCAGCAACCAGAATCCGTTGGCTAGGATCAAGCGGTAATAATTGCCCCTCGTTTTTCAAAAGCACCAATGATTGACGCACCGCTTCGCGTGCAACGGCGCGGTGGTCGTCGGCACCAATGAGGTCCAAACGTCCAGCCAATGGGCGCTCTGCTGGGCTCGGTTTGTTAAACAAGCCAGCACGCATTTTCACCCGTAAAATACGGCGCACCGCATCGTCGACACGACTTTGCGCGATCACGCCGTCTTTCACTTGCTGAATAAGATTCTCGTACAGCGGTTTCCAGGCATCGGTCGGCACCATGTAGACATCAAGTCCAGCGTTCGCCGCTTGTGGGCAGTCATAGTTGCTGCAGCCAGGAATTTGGCCATGGCCATTCCAGTCGCCGACCACAAAGCCGTCAAAGCCCATCTTGCCTTTTAATACATCAGTTAACAGGTAATCATGACCGTGTAGTTTATCGCCATTCCAGCTGTTAAAACTCGCCATCACGGTTTGCGCCCCGGCATTCAAGCCGCCGACATAGCCCTGTGCATGCACATCAAATAAGGTTTGCTCATCGACTTCGGTATTACCTTGGTCGATACCGGCTGTGGTACCGCCGTCACCGACAAAGTGCTTCACCGTGCTGATCACGTGTTGATCATCAAGAAAGTTCTCGCCAACCTTACCCTGCAAGCCCGTCACGATAGCTGCGGCATAATCGCGTACGATACTGGGGTCTTCAGAGTAGCTTTCGTAGGTACGGCCCCAACGTAGGTCTTGCGCAGCCGCAACAGTTGGGGCAAACACCCAATCAATGCCGGTCGCCATCACTTCGCGGGCAGTGACATGTGCAATTTGTTCAATCAGTTCAGGATTATTCGCTGCACCTAAGCCAATGTTGTGCGGAAAAATCGTCGCGCCAATCACGTTGTTGTGACCGTGAACCGCATCGGTACCCCACATGGTCGGAATGGCTGAACCATCCAAACTATCGTCAACGGACGCTTGGTACATGGCCTCAGCTAGGTCAATCCAGTCCTGCGGCGTGGCGTATTTGTCGTTGTTCGGGAAAGCACCACCACCGTTAAGATAAGAACCAAAACCGTAGCGGCGCATATCTTCGACGGTAATATCGCGAATTTCCGGCTGGATCATTTGCGCAATTTTCTGCTCAAGAGTCATTTGCGCAAGCATTTCGGTAATGCGCTGTTCAGTGGCTTGATCGAGCACCACTGGGGAATCTATTTTGGGCCAGATGGCCTCAACCTCTGCGGCTGCATCAGCAGCCGTGGTTGTTTGTTGGGTCGATTCAGCGCAGCCACCTAAAGCGAGGACGATGGCTGCGGCAAGTAACTTCTTTGGGAACGGACCTTGTGCCATTACGCTGCCTCCTGTGCAACTTTCAATGTACGTGGCTGATAACCACGCATACCGTAGTAGGCAATATACACGTAACAAATCAGCGGAATAATGAACGACATCTGGACGCCCACTTGGTCAGCTAAGAAGCCTTGCGCAAGCGGCACAATCGCACCACCGACAATTGCCAGGCAGAGAATGCCCGAACCTTGACCACGGCTTTGCCCCAGATCTTGCAGCGCTAGACTGAAAATCGTTGGGAACATGATTGAGTTGCACAAGCCTACGAACAACAATGACCACATAGCTAGAGTACCTGAGCTGGTCATAGTGGTTGCCAGCAGCAATACAGCAGCGACGGCATTGAAGGCCAACACGCGGTTACCACTGAGTTTTTGCATGATTGCCGCACCTAAGAAGCGACCCACCATCGCGCCACCGAAGTACCACGAAATATAGTGTGAGGCCTTTGATGTACTCATGTCGCCAATCTCAGGCATCGCAATGTACATTGCCAAGAAGCTTCCGATACCTACTTCAGCGCCAACGTAGACGAAAATACCGAGTGCACCGAGCACGAGATGTTTCTGCTTCCACGCCGAGCCTTCTTTTGGTAGCGCCAAAGCTGGGTCAACCTTGCCCATATCAGGTAATTTTAAACGCAAGAAAATAACCGCCATCAACACCAATGCACCGGCCAAAATAAAGTATGGCAGGCTTACGGTGTCTTTCGATACTCCGGTTACTTCTGGGTCAGCCACACCACCGAAAATCAACCAGGCGCCAAAAAACGGTGCCACAGTGGTGCCTAGAGAGTTAAAAGCTTGCGTCATGGTAAGACGGCTTGAAGCGGTTTTCTCGTCACCTAAAACGGTTACGTAAGGGTTAGCAGCAACCTGCAAAATGGTAATACCCGAAGCCAAAACAAATAGCGCTAACAAGAACAACCCATAAACTTCTGCTTGCGCGGCCGGATAGAACAGTACACAACCGGCACCGGCAATCATCAAGCCGGTTACAATTCCCGACTTGTAGCCTATTTTGCCAATCAAGTACCCCGCTGGGACCGAGACAATAAAGTAAGCACCAAAGAAACAGAACTGAATGAGCATCGACTGCGCATAGTTCAAGTCAAACAACAATCGTAGGTACGGAATCAGGATGTCATTCATGCAGGTAATAAAGCCCCACATGAAGAAAAGAGTGGTCAGCGCAGTCAACGCAAACCTGTAATTAGTGTTCTGTTGGGTCATAATCGCCTCAATCGTTATAATTTTTTGACCTTAGGCCGATTTATGGCCTATGATGAAAGCGCTTTCATTTATAGCATACTTGGACGGTTTCGCAATCCTTATGAAAAAAATAAGCCTACCACAGCAATCAAAAATGCTTACCTCTGACTTTGTCTTTGGTGTCGCTACCTCTTCCTTTCAGATCGAGGGCGGTGCCGCTGACCGTGAACTCAGTATTTGGGATACCTTCTGTGCTGAACCTGGACGCATCAAAGACGGTTCAAATGGCTTAGTCGCTTGCGAACATGTGCAGCATTGGCGTGCAGACGTTGAGCTGATTGCGAGCCTTGGTGTAGACGCTTACCGCTTTTCTGTCGCCTGGGGTCGGGTCATTAACGCCAATGGCCAAATCAATCAAGCAGGCTTGCAGTTTTATGTGGACCTCGTTGACGCGTTGAATGCCAAGGGCATTGCTTCGCACATGACTCTGTATCATTGGGACCTGCCCCAGTACCTGCAAGACCAAGGCGGCTGGCTGAATCGTGACACCGCCTATCGTTTTGCCGAGTATGCTGAGGTCATGGTGCGCACCTTGGGCAATAAAGTGGCCAGTTACGCCACCTTGAACGAGCCTTTTTGCAGCGCTTATTTAAGTTATGAAGCGGGTATTCATGCGCCGGGTATGAAGAATCGTAGTTATGGTCGCCAAGCCGCTCATAACTTGCTGTTAGCCCACGGCCTTGCACTGCCGATTTTGCGAAAGCATGCACCGCAAGCCGAGCATGGCATCGTGCTGAATTTTAGTCCGTGTTTTGCCGCCTCTAGCGCGGCCGCTGATGTTGCCGCAGCTAACTTGGCCCATGCCTATCATAACTTATGGTATTTACAGCCGTTGCTAACCGGCACTTATCCAGACCTTGGCGACGCTCTGCAAGCCGATGAATTGCCGAAAGTTGCAGCCGGCGACCTGGAGCTTATTTCCCAGCCGATTGATTTTCTTGGAGTGAATTACTACACCCGTACGGTGTTTCGCGACAAGAACGGCTGGTTCTCCGACGTACCGCCAAGCAAGCCACCATTGACGACCATGGGTTGGGAGATCTATCCGCAAGGCTTAACCGAGATCTTGGTGCAGTTAAAAGAGACCTTTGCCAACCTGCCACCTATTTATATTAGTGAAAACGGTGCTGCCTTCCCTGATGAATTAATCGACAATGCAGTACACGATGACGCCAGAATAGATTACTATCAGCAACATCTATTGGCAGTGAACGATTGTATTGACGCAGGAATCGATATGCGCGGCTATTTTGCTTGGAGCTTACTCGATAACTTTGAATGGGCGGAGGGTTATACCCAACGCTTTGGCATTGTGCACGTCGATTACACGACGCAAAAGCGCACGCTAAAAGATAGCGCCAAAGCATTGCAGGCCTTGTGGCTCGAGCGTGCTGCGCAACTGCAAACGGAACCCGCAGTATGATTTCACGGCGCGAAAAAGTAGCTTATGGCTTGGGTGACACCGCCAGTAACTTAATTTTCCAAACCGTGATGTTGTTCTTAGCCTTCTTTTATACCGATATCTTCGGTATTTCAGCAGGCACGGTCGGCACGATGTTTTTGGTCGTAAGGCTTATCGATGCGGTAACCGATCCGTTGATGGGGCTCCTTGCCGACAAAACCAATACCCGTTGGGGGCAATTCCGCCCTTACCTATTGTGGTTGGTGATCCCCTTTGCCGTTTGCAGCATTCTGGCGTTCACCACACCCGATCTCGGTGATACCGGCAAAGTCATCTACGCCTATGCCACCTACACCTTACTTATGCTCGCCTACACCGCTATCAATATCCCCTACTCGGCACTGGGCGGCGTGCTAACTAAGGACCCAGACGAACGGGTGTCAGTACAATCGTATCGCTTCGTGTTCGGTATGTTTGGTGGACTGATTGTCACATTGCTGACCTTACCGCTGGTAGATTGGTTTGGCCAAGGCGACAAAGCATTAGGCTACCAATTGACGATTGCTGCTATGAGCGTGCTCGGTGTGGTGTTGTTCCTCCTCTGCTTCGCGGGTACCAAAGAGCGCATTCAACCACCCCATGACCAACAGCTCAATTTCGGCTCGGGGCTGAAAACACTGTGGCAAAACGACGCCTTGCGGACCTTGGCGATCGTGGCCGTGCTCTTGCTGATTGGTATTGCGATAAAAAATACACTCGCGATTTACTACGTGAAGTATTACCTCTTGCGCGAAGATCTCATCACCACGTTCGTATCGATTGGTATGGTTGGGAATATTCTCGGCTGCGCACTCGCCAATCCGTTGACCCGCCGAGTGGATAAAGTTCAGGCCTACAAAGCACTGCAAATAATCGCCGCGGTGCTTTCTGCAGCAGCATTTTTCGTGCCAGCCGACCAACTGGTGCTGGCCATAGTGTTGTACTTTTTCTGGAGCTTCTTCTTGCAGATGGCAACGCCAATGCTCTGGGCCAAAATTGCCGACGTGGTGGACTTTGGCCAACGTGAATCCGGTTTACGCGCCAACGGCTTAGTTTATGCCTCGGTGGTATTCTTCATCAAAATCGGTATCGCTTTGGGCGGTGCCATCGCCGGCTGGTGGCTTGCGGTCTATGACTATCAAGCCGGCCAAGCGCAGACCGAACATACACAACTAGGCATTTTAATCGCCTTCACTTGGCTTCCAGCTATCGCATCACTGCTTGTTGCTTGGGTCATGCGCGGGTACACTTTGAATCGTGCGCGGGTGCAACAGATTGCCCGAGAACTCGAACAAAGTGCATAACGAGAACAAAAAGCATGGCCACCATTTATGAAGTATCAAAATTAGCCGGGGTATCTTTAGCCACTGTTTCCCGTGTGATAAACAATACCGCGCCCGTGCGCGCTGCGACTAAAGAAAAAGTCGAAGCAGCCATGCAAGAGCTAGGCTATCGCCCCAACTCAGTCGCGCAATCACTGGCCAGCAACCGCTCCAACAGCATCGGCATCTTGGTGTCGGAACTTGGCGGCCCGTTTTATGGCGAACTACTCAATCGCATTGAAAGCGAATTCCGTGCGATCGGGAAACACGTAATTGTCGCCGCAGGCCATAGTGATGCTGAACTGGAGCGCGACAGTATTGAGTTTCTACGTAGCCGCAACTGTGACGCGCTGATTTTACACGTTGAATCAGTCAGCGACGATTACCTGCGCGGTATGGCCGATAGTGGCACGCCGTTTGTAGTCATTAACCGCCACGTCGAAGCCGTGGCGGATCGCTGTATCACCCTCGACAACGAACTCGGCGGCTATCTCGCAACCCATCATCTACTCGAACGCGGACACCGCCGTATTGCCTACGTTTCTGGCCCAATGTGGAAGAACGACGCCAGCGAACGCTACAAAGGCCATCTGCGTGCCCTACAAGAATATGATATCGGTGAAGATAAGAGTTTGTTCTTTGAAGGTGACTTCCAAGAGACCGGCGGCGTGAACGCTCTGCACCACTTTCTTGATAGCAAGTGCGACTTTACCGCTTTAGTCTGCGCCAACGATGAAATGGCCTCAGGTGCCATCACTGTCGCCCATGAAGTCGGCCTAGAAATACCCGAACAGCTTGCCGTGGTTGGCTTCGATAACGTCAACTTCTCGCACTACACTTACCCGAAGCTCACGACCGTCGATTATCCCATTGAAGAAATTGGCCAAATGGCGGCTCGGTGGGTACTCAAACATGTTTATAAGCAAGCAGTTCCGGATTTAAAAGCGGTCTTCCAACCGCAACTTATTGCACGGGATTCGGCTTAACGCTAAAGTCAGGAAAGATAACAATAAGCAAAAGGAATGATCATGAAAAAGTTTATTTTTACTGTCGTTGCAGCAGTTACTCTAAGCGCTTGTTCGCCATCATCTGGTGAAACTTATCTCGATGAATTTGAGAAGCTGGAAAATGACCTCAGCCAACTTGCTGAACAGGCTGAAGTTTGCTTTTCAGAAATTGAAGCCACAATGGATAAGTACGATCACCTGAACCCTAGTAATCAAGAAGACTTCGATAATCTTTTCAGCGAAGCCGAGCAGCAGCGCTACAACGAAATTGAAGATAACGTCGAAGAGCAATTGAAAAAACTGCGCGATATTTTCGATCGCGAATGCTAATTGCCTAACGCCTGAATCGTTAACCACTCCAGTGCTTCCTGCTGCAACCATTGTTGCAGCAGGCCAGATTGACTTCTCTCCATATACTCAAGATACTCCCGCAACTGCGGTGCAAGCTCTTGGTTTCGTGTAAGTTGCTGTAACGTTTGAAACTGTTCCGCGGAAAGCGCAGAACTGTGTGCTTTTTCACAAAAGCGTTTAAAAGATGGTCCAGCAATACGGTGACAACCAAGTTGAAAAGCAATTGCGATGCCGGCCGCATCGAGATCACCAAAATAATCCATGGTTTTACCCGTCTCTAACCAACGCTTACGTAATGTTTGTGCGCCTTGGGCATAGACATGATCGCCACGGTAACTCACCAACGCATTGGGAGCGAGCGGTAACGCAAAACTAACGAGCTGGTAAAAACAATCGAGATTTTCAACCAGAACCAACTGCTCATAAGCAGCCAAATCAAGCTCATTCTGTGCGACATCAAGAATTTGCCATGTATCGTCACTGCCAGTGCGTTGTGCTAGTAACACCCGATTGGCGCGTGGCCCTGTGCGGTTGCTCTTAAATTCATATTTGCCCTGCTGTGCTTGTTCGAGCGAAGTTCGAGCAAGCGTTTCATCAAGTGGTGCGTAGCCCAACTGAACCAAGCGCTCAGCCACTGACGCTAACAGCTCTTGCGTATAGTCAAAGCGGTCGCCTTTCGGCGGCACAAAGCTAACCAAATATTCTTCTTCACACCATTTAAGTATGGCGACATCGCGCGCTTTTACTTCACAATTAACCGTCGTTTGGAGTTTCAGCTGTTGTTGCAAACCGCGCAAGTATTCAAGCTGACGGGGGCTTAGGCGTTCGCTCATAATCTACCTAAACGCAAGGTCACGTCGTCAATCACCCGAACCTGATTGAACCATTGCTCCTCATACTCGCTGCGTTCGAGCACAAACATACGCTGTTGTTGCTGTGGTAAACCTGCGAACTCGGCAAGGATCTGAAAGAGCCACACCTCCGGTGACCATTCGAGCTCTTGTGTCACCAAGTAATCGATAGCAGAATCACCCGCTTTATTCTCAAGTACCGCCAGGAAATACTGTTCAGCGTCGGCTTTGAGTTGTTGCTGACGGGCTTCAACTTCGGGGGCGCTGGCTGTGGTCGTAAGCACGTCATCATTTGCACTCGCTGTTGATTTCGCCGTTTTCAGTGCAAGCTCTTTATAAAGCTGATGTACGAGGCCGACGATCTCTGGGCTGTCCGCACGCCGATCGAGAGCCACCGCAGCCGTGACCGAAGTAGGTGCCGCACAATTAACGAGTTTCGGCACCTGACTGCGATAAGCATAATCCCCCACCACAAAACTTGGATGCTGCCGCAAAAAACTCGCCATCTGGCTGACCAACAGGCCTCGCGCTTGTTGCTCGCGGAAGCGGCCCATCAGTTCCACTAAGCGCTTTTGCACCTCAAGTAAGCTGGCCAAATGCCGGTCTAAATGATTCTGTAGGCGGGTGACCAGCACCTTGCGCAATACCGGATTGCCTTCTGCAAGCTCAATCATTTCGTTGAAGTTAAGCAAACTAATGCCATCAAGCAGGCGCTTAATTTGCTCCTGTGCACGACTATTTTCGCGGATTTTGTCACTGAGACTGCTGACAAAACCGAAGTTACTATTCAAGCGGTGCCAAAGGCTATGAATCGCCTCTTCAAACTGGCCCGTTAAGTCGTACACCGTTTCGTGAATTACTTGCAGTTGCAGGTCGGCTTTCACATAGTCGCCACGGCGACGTGCCTCACGGTAACTTTCGACACGCACGCGAATGGTCTCGAGTTTTTCTGCCACATCGGCATGAATCTGTCGCCGCGCTTCATCCGTGACCAACGCCGCAATAAGTTGTGTCACAGGTTGACGCAACTTAAGTCCAAAGCTGTCTTCGGGGTGATATAGCACGCGCGCATCAATGAGCTTTCGCCGCGTACTCTCAGAGAACGCATCGGGGTCAATTTCGCCTTGCAGGTAGCCTTTCATGAGCGTCTGCGCGTGCTTGCCGATCAAGGCAAGACGCTCTGCACCAAGGCTTAGCATACCGCTTATCGGTTCTGCCATTAGAGCAAGTCCTCTTGTTGCGGCGATTCTTCCAGCGGGATGTTTTCCTCATCCTTGATGAAGCGCACCAACTCGAGCAGATAATCCATCTTGCCGGTAACGGTAAAAAACAGTCGCTCTTTGTGGGGTTGCTGCAGGTAGCCGTGCTCGACCAAACGCTTGGCGATTTGCTTGGCCTGCGCATCGACACTATCAGCCTGAGAATTGAAAAACTTGTCTTTGGCTAGCGCTTGCAGACGTTGCTGCAAGCTCGGATGATCTTCGGTTTTCAAGATCAACTCTTGTAGCTTGACGATGTCGCCGGGACTCAACACGCTGTCATGCCCAAGTGCTTCTTGCACATAGGTCAGCCATTCAAGCAACGGCAACAACGATGCCATCACCACCTGTAACTGCTGTTTCATATGCTCGCGGGCATCTTGATCGATATGCCGGTAAGCCAGAAAAAACACGCTCGTATCGTCATTTTGTGCCACCCGCCGATTCAGCGGTTGCAAGTACTCATCGAGCTGCTCACGCAAAGCTTCTTGTTGCAGCCTCTGATAGTGCTCGGGCTCGGTTACTGCGCAAATAAATTGGCCAGCCAATAGCTTCTCTAATAGCGGACCATGTTGGAGTAACGGGTTCATGCTTCAACCTCCGCTTCGCTCAACTGTGCTAATTTTTCCGCTAACGGTGACAACCGCGGCTTGATGCGTTTCAGTTGACCTTTATTCGGCTGCTCATGATGCGGCTCTATTAAATAGCGATGATTGAAGAGCAATAATACGTCCGATTCAGGGTTCGGAAACGCGCCTACGATATAGATCGCGTTATGGTCACAAGCGGCGAACAGCTTCTCGACATTGTGATAAGCCAAGGTACCAATTTCATCGACAGGCCAATGCAGCACCACTCCAGCATCTGCGGGTCGCAGCAAACGGGTAAAGGCCAGCAGGAACTTAACTAAGATCAAGTAAGCCATACCGTGGCTCGATGACTCCAGCAATTGCCGATCATTGCGGATCACCATTGCTTGGCCTTTTTCTTGAATATGCAGCTCAAGGCGCAGCAGCGATTCGATACTGTAATCCTGATCGCTACGAATCAGCTCAGCGACCTGCGCAAGTTCGTCGAGGTAAGCTTGTGACGGTACTAACTCACCGGACTGCCGCCACTGCTTGTAATGCTTCGCCATTGCTTTCAGCGGCGCCCAAAAACCTAATTCATCGATGGTGGAACTGATCTTGACCTCGGCCTTTTGAATCGCATCGAGGGGCAAATCGTCGCTCACCTCTTGCGTCAAACGACGACTGAAATCATTCACGCGCTTGTGGATGTCGTCAAACACGGTGAATACATCAACCAGACCTTTACCAATGGTAATGCCCTTGTTGATGGTTTGCTCCTGGCGATCTTCAAGAATGCTTAGCAGGTTTGCCAACGCCTCAACCCGTGCACCCATCTCAGGCGCTTCGCCCAACTCCGCCAGCGACTTTTCAATAAAGCGGGAAAAATCGCTATCGACGTCTTTGTGCAGCTCGCTTTCGAATTGTGTGAGCTGATGCTGCAGCTCCTTCTCGACTTTTTGGGCCTGCTCAAATAAGTCATGGGCACGCACCAAGCGTTCATTAACGTCGCCAACCGCCTGACTGTTGAGCTTATCGGGTTGCAAGGCGACCGGTAGCGCTGCCATGCGAGCGACCATCGCCTGGAGTTGTGCCAACAGCTCTTTTTGTTGTGCACGGCGTGCTTCAGCTGTTTTGATTTGCGCTTTCAAGTCTTCGGTTTCGCGCTGATAGTCGCTCTTCAGCTTGGCTAACGCATTTTCGCCTTCGCGCAACGCCTGCCGCGCTTGCAGCTCTTGTTGTTGCCACTTCGGCCGTTGCAACTTCCACTCGTCGGCCATAAACGCCTGGTAGGCACGATACGATTCGCGTTGCTGCTCGGTAAGCTGGATCTGTTCTTCCAACGCTTGCATTGCCGTCTTCGTGCGTTCGAGCTTCGCTTTATCCACTCCGTCTGCAGCAAGTTTGCCATTGAACGCTTGCTCCAGATCGTGCATCTGCTCTTTGGTCTGTGCGCTTTTACGTTGCGACTCTTGATCGCACTCTGCCATGGCATCGAGAAACTGCTGCTGCGCCTCTTGGTGTTCAGCTTTTCGCTCGAGTTCAGCCGCTTTCGCATCGCTTTCTAATTCGGCCAGTTGTTGCTGTAATTGCTGCTCTAGGCTAGCGAGGTGTTGCTCGAGCTTGGCTACTTGCTGCACAGCTTGTTGCTTCCGCTGCTGTAGGGCCGCTTTATGTTCTTGCTGCAAACGCGCTTTGTGGTCGCGGGCATAGTCGAGATCTGCCTTACTCCCTTTACGCTTTTGCAGCGCTTTGGCTTCAAGTTGTTCTGCTTCAGTGACTGCCTCATTTGCTTTGTGCAACTGACTCTCACTGTCCTTACGCTCTTTGAGTCGCTGCGCAAGCTCAGCTTCCGCCTGCTCAAGCAGCTCTATCAAGCGCTCTTCGGTGGCTGCGTGCTCAGGTAGTTCAAGCGCCTGTAGATCGAGTTTTACACCAAAAATCGTTTCATTCTCGGCCCCAGACTTTTGCGGTAGCAAATCCGTGCGCTGCAATAACGGCTCGGCAAGCACCTTGCCAAAGCTATGTTGCCAGTGTTCAACGTTGTCGCGCAGAAACTGGCGTAAGCTGCCCGCTGCAGGTTTCAAACGCTGACGTAAAGTTTCCAACGTATCATTGGCCGCGGCTTCATTACGCCGCGCCTGATTCACCTGCTCACTGCTCTGCAGGCGCTCTTTTCGGCGTAGTTCCAATTGTTTGAGCGCTTGATCCACCTCACCTTGGGCCAGCTCCAAAGCGTCCATGCAGGCCTCGAATCGCGCATCCGCTAACTGTATTGCCTCTTGCTCGGCTTCATTTAGCCCGCTGTTCTGGCTTGTCGCTTTCTGTTGCGCAAGCTGTTCGCGAGTGTCTTGTAATTGTGGTGTGAAACTCTGTTGCAACGCGTTCTGTTGCTGCTGTAATGCGCGGCGCCCCGCTTCGAGACTATCATTAAAGCTCTCGTTGAGTTGGGCTAACTCAGCTTGGTGTGCGTCCTTTTGGGTCTGTAATTGCGTACGCACTTTATCCAGCCGTTGCTGCAGTTTTAGCTTTTCCGCATCCAACTGACTCTGCGCATCCTTATGCTTATCAAGCAACAGGCGGTAATGCTCTTCCAGCTGCTGCAATTCCTCGCGTTGTTGTGGCAGTTTTTCTAGCGCGCGGCCCCAGGCTTCCATATCTTCATCGCGATAGCGATCGTAAGTTACCTGTGCGCGCTCGAGTTTGCTTTCAGCGGCTTCAAGCTCAGCGCTCGCCTCTTGCTTGGTATCAAGTAACGTTCGTAACTCGCGATTGTAATTGTCTTCAGCAACGTCGCGTTTGCGCTTCCATTCCTGCAACTGGGCCTCAAGGTCGGCCTGTTGCGTTTGCAACTGCGCATAATCTTCTTCCAGCACTGACTTCAGGTGCCACAGGCCTTCATTGGTATGGGTACGTTCGCTGTTTAACTGCTGTAACTTTTGCAGCTGCGCCTGTAACTGTTCAACTTTCATGTATTGGCGCATCTGCTGCAGCCAATGCTGAATTTTGGCGCGAGTAAAAGTGTTTTCTGGTCGTTCGTAACCGTCTTCTTCAAGAATTGCCGCAAGCATACTTTTCAGCGTGTCCATCTTGCCTTCTTTGGCATGCACCGCCGACACCAACTTTTCGATATGCCGCAACGCAAAGCCGTCGGGTGCCAACGCAAACTTCGCAGCTAACTTTTTCGCTTTCAAGCGTTCGGCGCGTTGACTGCGCTCAAGCTTAATGTCATTGAGAATGATGCTGCGGTATTCGCTGACGGCGCTAATTTTATGGCTGGTTTCAATACCTGCTTGCTTCAGTTGACTCATCCAATCGCTGTAATCGCGTGCAACCGTGCCCTGCTTGTTCTGCTGCAGATACCATTGCGGCTCATAGGCCGCGTCAACAAAACGATAGTCAACGCCATCGGCGCGCTTGGTCAGCACTACGTGGGCTGGCCCCTGCGTCGGGCGCTCGTAAGCATAAATGACGTAGCTATTTTTGAACGGTAAGTAATATTTATCGAAGTTTTCGCGCGTGCGTGGTACGACTTTATTCGGTAATTCACCATAAAACACTGGCACCATCCGTTGCAGTGTGGTTTTACCCGAAGCGTTACTACCACAAATATTGGTGTGACCATCAAGATCGAGCTCTACCACTCCAGGCATATGGCCGTTGATCATGATGATTTTGAGAAGTTTTGCCATGGCGTCCTTGGCTCTTATTATTAGTCATATGAATAGGCTAACTATACCCTTAGCCGTGCGCATAAAAAAGCCCCGCAATGCGGGGCCAAAGGTCGTGCCGGGGGGCACTATGGAGTGAGAAAGAAACTAAATTAAGAAGCGTCGGCGCTCTTTACTTTGATATCGTTCTCAACGTCTTTCACGCCTTCGATACCACGGACAATTTTCTCAGCCGTATCGATGTCTTCTTCTTGCTCAACAAAACCACTCAGCTGCACCACACCATCATTGGTTTCAACGTTAATTTCGAGCACATTCAAGGCGTCGCTAGCCAAAATGGTCGCTTTAACCTTAGTGGTCAGCGCCGCATCACTCACGTACTCACCCGTTGCTTCTGCAGCTTGCTCGGCTTTATTTTGCTGATCCTGAATCGCGTCCAAGTTCATAGCCAATACAGCTGGACCAAAAGTCAGAGCGAAAACAGACGAAATCACAGTAGCTAAACGTAAGTTTTTCATGAGAACACCTCCAGTTGGTGACGAGTTAAAATTAACTTACGCTTTCACTATAGCGAGCCAATTCTAACCTTGAAGGCGCTTTTCCGAGCTTTTACAAGCTCAAGGTTTTGTAAAGATCAATGTGTCACAACCCGCGTTTGGTTTCGTGCCTGTGCCAGACAGTCACGCATCACTTGGTTGTTGTAGCGCTGCACAATACGTTGCGACATGAATAATTGCGGGAGTTCAAGCAGCACCAACAGAATTAAAAGTACAAAACCGCCCAGCGGAAAGGTCAAAATACCGATGATCATCAGGGTTAAATCGATGCTTCCCCAAAGGTATTTGCGCAGATAAAAGTGATGTAAGCCGGCCACAAAAAAGTAATTCAAAACAGCATAAGTGTCCGGATCTTTGATTTGCTTTTCTTGCAGTTTATAAAACAGTTTGCGTTGCTCAGGGCCCAGTTCACGGACCTGCTGTCGCAACTGCTCCTCTTCTTCTTGGAGTTGCTCAAGATTCATGGGACTTTAGACTCGTGGGTAAGGTAGGTACAGGGTCGAGGTGTTTTGCAACGCAATCAGGATCATTGCAGCGCCGAATGCGCTGCAAGCCCAACTTGAGACCTTGGCCAAGGCCGTGGCGTTCGATCGCTTGTGCTGTATATTCCGAGCAAGAAGGCTCAAAATTACAATCCAAGTTAAAGAAGCGACGCGAGCCACCTCGCCGCTGATACCAGCGGATCGCGCCAAGCACAGAGGTCTTTAGCATCGTAACTTAGCGACCAAGAGTAATAATGGCCGCTTCACGCGTCCAAAATAGCCAAAAGCGCTTCTGCTCCAACACCTGAAACACGACCTGCCAGCCATCGGCAGCCTCGCGGTTCAGCGTCGCTTCGATTTTCTTCAGCGGCAAGCCACTTGAGCCTAGCAATAGCGTGCCGCAGCCACCTTCGGCCACGTGAATCATCTTATATTCAGTGAATTTAGACATCGTGCATTCCTTGTTTTTTTGTTGTTATATCCGCCAACCATACTAGCGAAACAACAAGGATTGTCTAGTCAGTTACGCGCTCCCCAACTAATTCATTGCCATTGATGCGAATCACCATTCTGGCGCCGTCAAAATGAATCGTTAATTCGTCCGTGTAGGTAAGACCAATCACGCCCTCGCCTTTGTTTGCCATCAATTCATCGTTCATAAATAGCTTGTTCTCGTGCGCATGAAGCTTAATGGTGGCAGTATCCATACCGAGATGTATTTGGGTTTGTTCGGCGTCGAAACGATACGTTCCTAACTGACCTGCAAACATTACAGGTTTGGCAAGCCGATTGGCGTCGGGCGGCGCAACTTCTTGCCCTTTTAAAGTCAGGTAAATATCGGCCAACATATTTAAGATCGGCGTATTGCCCCAGTTAGAGGTAATCGCAATGAAATCTTTACTCTGTGGCGCACGGACCATGACGCTTTTGGTGCCATAACCACTCCCTGCAGCGAAGTACAAGGTTTCGTCACCAAACTGCTTAATGCTCCAGGCATACCCTTCGGCGTCGGTCTCACCGCTTTTGATGTGCGGCGTAAACAACAAGGCCGTGGTTTCCTCACTCAGCAGCTCGTGCGACTCAATCGCTCGCACGTACTGATATAAGTCGCTTGCTGTGGAATACAAACCACCGCCCGCATTGCCACCGTAATGCTTACTACGTTGCGCAAACTGAAGACCGCTGCTACTCATGCGGTATGGCGTGGCTTGGTTGTTAACCACGTTGCGACCGTCATAGTACCCCGTGTTCTGCAAGCCCATGGGCACCAGCACTCGCTGCGTGATGAAACGTCCATAACTTTGCCCAGATACCTGCTCAAGCAACGCGCCGAGCAGAATCAAACCAGAATTCGAATAGCCGTACTGACTACCGGGGGTGAATAACAGGTCTTGCTTATCTACCAGTTGCGTTGCTTGTTGCTTCAACGATAGCTCATCATGCGGTTGCACGCCTGACTCCCGTGGCAGTCCAGAACTATGCGTCAGCAGCTGATGCACAGTTACTTGGTCTTTCCAAGCAGCGGTTAAGTATGGCAAATAGCCGCCGATGCTTGCCTGCAAGTCAATCTTGCCCTCCTCAACGAGCAACAGAACCGCAAATGCCGTGAAGGTCTTCGAAATGGAATTGATTGAGTTGCGCGTGGTGGGCGTATTTTTGATGCCAAAACTGCGGTTTGCGAGGCCATAGCTTCGCTCAAATAGCGGATGATCGTCTTGAACAACTTTGACGGTGCCTGAGAAGCCATAGGTATCTTCATATGCGGCCATCAAATCATTTAGTTTTGCGGGTATCTCTTGCTGCGCAGTAGCTGAAAAAGCTGGCGTTTGCGGGCCGATTAGACTCAGCATCACAAAAATGAACAAGTAAATTTTAGGGAATTTCATAGGTTACGACTCTCCAGTTGCCTTTGTGCAAAGATTTTATTTTCTTTGCACAAAGATAGCAACTGGAAAGCGTAACAAAAGATTACTGCGAGTTATATAAAGCGCTGCGTAACAAACGGGCTTCGCTATAGGTGATCACACCATCGCTTACCAGTTCATACGATATTGCTTTCTCGCAATTTGAAGGCCCACTGCGCACTGAACGGATACCACGCGATGAGGTTTCCTCTGGACACGCAGCGTAGTGATCCATAATGGTGCAGCCTTGTTCGTCAACATAGTTGGTCACTGAAGAATCATACTCGCCAAACATTACGGTTTCCTCAGTCAATGAAGCGCTGCATTGGTCCACATCATCCGGAACGCCATCAGCGTCCGCGTCAGGCATACCGAAATAGATCGTATCCATTTCACCTTCGGCATAGAATTCCAGATAGCTGCTTTCACCGCCGTCTATGTAGTCGTATTGCCTAAAGTCGAATTGAAAATAGAATTCACCATCACCGAAATATTCAACGGGCTCAAGCTCCGTGCCGGTGTCCGTGAAGAGTGGAGGATTCATCATCATGTAGTTGTAGTTATCGACATCAAAGTCATACTCAAATTCACCACAGTTATAGTCTTCTTCAAATTCTGCGCTACAACCGCCTTCTTCTTCCCTATCCTCTCGATAATCAAATTCGATATCATAACCTTCGTCAACGCTTACAAATTCGCCAACATCTTGTGACCCAACTTGTTCATTGTCGAAGACGATGAATTCGCCGTCATCATAGTAATATTGATAGAACTCAAAGTCGGACTCATCGACATGTTCCGCCTCGAAATTCACTTCCATTGGAATACTACTTTGCGGCACGACATTGCCCATAGCATCTAAGAATTGAAAGGTTAGCCCTACCAGAGCGGCTTCCTCTGGGTCGCCATTATCTTCGTAGTACACATCACGCCAGTACATATAAAAGTATTCATCGTAAAACATGCGATCATCGTCATAGGTCGCAATCGCACGGAACCGTACAATACTTTCTTCGTTATCGAGCTGGAATCCTTCACGGTCGGTATCAAAATCAAGGTATTCGACGTTACCTTCAAAAATAATGGTTCGGACATCGGCGAGAGCTGGTGCCGTTGCGCCGAGTGACGCGCAGATGGCGCCGGCAAGCAAAGATTTCTTAATTGTTTTCATGGTCGTATCCACATGTTGATAGAGTAGGTGTCTACCGCCGTACAACATTATTTCGGCATTGGCTAAATATTAGCCAGCATGTGGGGTTGCACAATATGCTGAAGCGCATATAGCTATTGGTATAAGAACTGCTTATTGAGGCCTTTAGCGCGTATAGCTGCGCGCTTGCATGATGAGATCATATGCGTGATGCTCAAGCGCCAAGCCAAACTCACTCAGCCAGAGCAAGATAAAGAGGTTCACGAGTACCGTACCCCAAAAGTAATTTCGAAACGGCTGCTTGCGTGTTTTGTGTCGGAACATATGCCGAGCTAATAAACCTCCTAGCCAACCTCCCGCCGCACCTAATGTAAGTAACGTGCGCTCGGAAACACGCCTGAGATCACGCTCGGCGTGGGATTTGTCGTGGCTATAAATGGCAAATGTGAGGACATTAATGGTTGGAAAATAAAACAGCACCCAGGCAGGCATCTGTCGTGCAACAACAGCATAAACAATCGCCGCCATTACAGCGGCGAAAAGACCGAAAGATAACATCCGCATTATAAATTGTTCTCTAATTCATCCATGACCACATCTACTTTAGCTAAAGTTACCAGATCGTCAAAGCTATCTTTAAGTGCATGCTCAATAGCTTGGCGCTGGCTTTCACCTTTAAGCATGTAATTCACGGTTGCTTCGGCAATCGCGTAATACTCGTCTTTGCAGTCGTTCTCAACGCAGCAGGTGTGCATTGGGTCGGTGGTATAAAGGGCGTGATTAATCCGTTCACAAAACGCATCGAGTTTCGCATCGGTCCAATCTTCCATACCTTTCATCATGGCTCGCTCCGTTACTAGAAACTAAGAGCAAGTTAGCGCGACTGTGCGACACCTGATGTCGCACAGTGATCAATCATGAGCCTATTGGTGACGGCGATAGTCGGAAAACGTCATGCCCGTCCAACGCCGAAAGGCTTTGGCGAACGCTTGCTCGTCGCTATAGCCAAGAAAATCGGCCAGACTGGCTTGGGTGACGTGGGGTTGCTGTAATTGCTGCAAGGCGAGATGCTTTTTGACCTGCTGCGAGAGCGCATTGTAGCTGGTATTCGCTGCGGCTAGATGACGTGCGAGGGTGCGCTCGCTTACCGCCAGGCTTGCCGCAAGCTGTGGCCGCGTGAGCCATGGTTGCCGATGCAGCAGCGCCTCGATGCGTTCCGTCAGCGACCGTGGCTGCAATTGCTGTAATTGTTGCTGCGCCAGCTCAAGCATTTGTTGCTGCAGCAATGGATTGACTTCTTGCTGACGAAAATGCCAATCGTCGTCACTGTAGGTAATACTATTCTGTGCTTGCTCAAAACGAACTTCGGCGTCACCAAACGCTTGTTGATAGAGCTCCGTGGGTAACTGCTGCGCGTGTTTGAATTGCACCTGCAGCGGCGTAATCGCTTTGCCAGCGACCCAACGAGCACCTGTGGCAATACTCGCAAAAATTGCCTCGATACGCAGTGCAACGGCGATTTTGAAGTGATCTTCGTAGCTGATCTGCCAGCCGCTAGGTGACTTCGCCTTGCTGAAAGTACCGCCCTCCCCGATAAGCGACGAATAGTTAACTAAGCTCTCGACCGCCGTACTCAAACTGGGGGAGCTTAACAATAAGAAACCAATCGTATCGAAGTGCTGCGGCTGCAATGCCATGCCTATTTGCAAGCCAAGCTCCGGCTGCCGCTGCTGCTCAAGTGCTTGCCATAACGCATCTTGTAGCGCCAGCGGAAGTCGCTGTTGGCTTTGTTGCGCAGCCAATTGCTCGGTCAATGTCGGGGGCAGCTGCACGCCCAACTGTGCCAACTGGTGCACAATTGCCTGAGTGAAGCTTTGCGTGACGCTGGCTTTACAGAGTGGTTGCTGTTGTTTGTTCATAAAGCTACTTTACGCTGGATGGCCTAAATTAACCAGTTGCTTGTCCGAACAAAGCATGGCTTGATCCCGATCAATTGTTATTATCATGCTATCTGATGTTGATTAGGGAACAACAAATGAATCCATGTGTAGTCATTGGCGCAGGACCGATGGGCTTGTGTACAGTACGACGGTTGCTTGAGCAGAACCTCGAGGTGATTGGCCTTGAGGCGCATAGCGATGTGGGTGGACTGTGGGATATCGATAGCCCTACCAGCACCATGTATGACTCGGCGCATTTAATTTCATCGAAACGTATGACCGAGTACAAAGACTTTCCAATGGCTGAGCATGTAGCGACCTACCCCAAGCATGATGAAATGCGCCAGTATTTTCGTGACTACGCTGCACACTTTGATCTCAAAAAGCATTACCGCTTCGGTAGCTGGGTCGAAAAAGTCGAACCGGCAGCGGACAAACAATGGCGCGTGACCTATCGCCAAAAAGATGAAACCCATGAAATTCTGGCGAGCAACGTACTGCTGGCTAACGGTACCCTGCACCATCCAAATCGCGTCGAATTTGTCGGCGAGTTCAACGGCGAAATGCTACATAGCTGCGATTATCGTGACCCGGCTATCTTCGAAAACAAACGCGTGCTCATTATCGGTTGTGGCAATAGCGGCTGCGATATCGCCGTAGATGCCGTGCACCGCGCGAAAAGTGTCGATATGACCGTGCGTCGCGGCTATTACTTCTTGCCTAAGTTTGTCGCTGGGCGGCCGATTGACACCTTAGGCGGTAAAGTTAAATTACCCTTAAAGCTTAAACAGAAAGTCGATGGCCTGCTCGTACGACTTTTATCAGGAAAGCCAAGCAGCTTCGGCCTGCCCGACCCTGACTACAAAATGTATGAATCACACCCCGTCATCAATACTTTATTTTTGCATCATATCGGTCATGGCGACATCACGGTGCGGCCTGATATTAAACAACTCACTCCCGATGGCGTCGACTTTGTTGATGGCAAACACGGTGACTACGACCTCATCTTGCAGGCCACCGGTTACAAGCTGCATTATCCGTTTATCGAGCAAGAACACCTGAACTGGCGCGGCCATGCACCGCAGCTTTATTTGAACGTCTTCAACCCGCTGCATGACAACCTCTTTGTCATGGGCATGGTTGAAGCCTCTGGGTTGGGCTGGCAAGGTCGCGACGAGCAAGCACAACTGGTGGCCGAAGTGATCCGGGCGCAACGCGATGCACCTAAGCGGCACGGCCAGTTCTTCGCTAAAGTGCGCGCCCATGCCAACGAACGCCTGGACGGTGGCATGAACTACCTACAAGTTGAACGCATGGCCTACTACGTGCACAAAGACACCTATTTGAAAGCCTTGGCCAACGGAATGCGCCAACTTAAGGCCTCATGATGTCCGCAACCTCTTTACTGGTGCTCAATGCCGTACTGGCGATGATGATGTTTGGCATTGCGTTGAGCCTCAAACCCGACGACTTCAAGCGCGTGGTGCAACAACCCAAAGGTCCTCTCGTTGGGCTATTAGCGCAATTCCTGTTGCTGCCACTAATAACCTTTGCCGCGATTTCAATAGTGCCAATACCCGCAGAGATCGCGCTCGGCTTGTTGCTGGTGAGTTGCTGCCCGGGTGGTAGCTTCTCGAACCTGATGACCTACTTGGCCAATGGCAACGCCGCAATGTCCGTCAGCATGACCGGTATTGCCAGCCTCGCCGCGTCATTACTCACGCCGATTAACTTCATGTTCTACGCGAGTCTGAACCCACATACCGATGCCCTACTAAAATCCATCGACGTTTCGACTTGGGACATGCTGGCAATTGTGTTTTTCGTCCTTGCCATTCCCCTCGCTTTAGGCCTTTGGTGTGCGCGTGTCTTCCCGCGGTTTGCGCTGCGCAGCGAGGGCTTTTTCCGCATCGCCTCGCTGTTGGCATTATTTGGTTTCGTCGCTATTGCGCTAGTACTCAACTGGGAGCGCTTTGTCGCCGGCGCCAGCATCTTCTTGTTGGCCGTTGTAGTGCACAATGCGGTGGCACTTAGCATCGGTTGGGGCTCAGCCCGTGCATTGGGTTTACCGGTCGCTGATCGCCGTGCGATCACCCTTGAGGTGGGCCTACAAAACTCAGGGCTTGGCTTAGGGATCATCTTTACCTACTTCTCGTCACTCACCGAAATGGCGATTATCGCCGCCGCGTGGGGGATCTGGCATCTGATTTCAGGACTTAGCCTGACCTTGTTCTGGCAGTCACGTGACCGCCGTGCACTTGCAGTAAGAGGTAGCAACGCATGAAGGTCTTAATTACCGGTAGTGAGGGTTATATTGGCCAAGCTTTGGTAGCGAAGTTAACGCCGAAGTGCGAAGTCGTGGGTATCGATTTAGCGCAGCGCGCGCCAGCACAGGAAAATTACACCTTTGTCGCCATGGATATCCGCGCGAGCGAACTTACAGAGCTTATGCAAACGCACGGCATTACCCACGTCGTTCACCTGGCGAGTGTGATGCAGGCCAGCCCTGACCGCCAGCGCGACTACGACATTGACGTAAATGGCACCCGTAACGTGTTAAACGCCTGCATTGCGGCAGGCGTGCAGCATTTCACTGTGACTAGCAGCGGCGCAGCTTATGGTTATCATGCCGACAACCCTGACTGGCTAAGTGAGAGCGATCCATTGCGCGGCAATGAGAGCTTTGCTTATAGCCACCACAAGCGCCTCATCGAAGAGCTGTTAGCTGAGTTTCGTGCGGATCACCCTAAGCTACAGCAACTCGTACTACGCCCAGGCACTGTTTTAGGCCGCACCACCGATAACCAAATCACCGACTTGTTTAAGCGCAAGCGGCTGCTAGCAATTAAGGGCTCGCCCTCTCCCTTTGTGTTTATCTGGGACAAAGACGTCATTGAAATTATTTACCAGGGCGTGCTGCACTCAAAAGCGGGCATTTATAACTTAGCGGGTACCGGCGCCATGCCTATGCAGGAGATCGCACAAGTATTGGACAAGCCCTTAATGATACTACCAGCGTGGCTACTCGGCGGCGCTTTGCGTATCGGTCATGCCCTAGGGCTTACCCAATACAGCGCCGAGCAGCTTGATTTCTTACGCTATCGCCCGGTGCTAGATAACACCGCCTTACGCGAAGAGTTTGGCTATACGCCCATGAAAACCAGCCGTGAAGTGTTTGAGTTTTTTGTTGAGCATAATCTGCATGCCGCGGAGCTCTCGAAATGAAACCCGCCGCGCTGATAACCGGCGCAGCCTCGGGGATTGGGCTCGACTTGGCTCGGCTGCTACAACACGACTACCAACTGGTGCTGTTAGATGTGAATCAAGAAGGCCTAGACGCCTGTGCGAAGCTGTTCCCCAGCGCGCGCTGCTATCAAGTGGATCTCGCCAGCAGTGAAGCACTGGCTGAGCTTACCGAGTTGTTGACTGCCGAGCTGCCGCGCTTAGATGTCCTCATTAATAATGCTGGCGTCACCCATCGCTCACTAGCACGTGAAACCTCACAACAGGTTATACATAAGGTCATGGCCGTCGACTATTTTGCGCCCGTGAAACTTACCCAAGCACTCATGCCACTGCTCGAAGCCGAAAACGGTGGATGTATTGTCACCATAGGTTCAATGGCGGGTTGGATGCCAGTCATCGAGCGCGCCGGCTATTGCGCAGCTAAGTCGGCATTGCATCAGTACTTTGAAGTGTTGCGCGTAGAACTAGCAACGGCGGCGTCACCAGTGCGCGTGCTGCAGGTGTACCCAAGTTTCCTTGATACCCCGATTGAAAACCATGCATTGGACGGCTCTGGCGGTATCGCCCAACACCCACGCTCTATGGTCGGTAAGATGCGTTCAAGTCAGTGGATGGCCGAGCGCATCGTCGCGGCGCTCGATACAGGCCGTGAACGCTTGTTCCCCGATAAATTTACTTACTTCGCAAGCCTACTCTATCGCCTCGCACCAAGGCTTTATCAGCGCTTGATGCAGCGCAAGTTCGCTCAGTCGTAGTGGGACCAGAGCCTTAACACCTTGACTTGCCGCGTTTCGGACAGCACCTGATAGACCAAGCGGTGCTGAATATTGATACGCCGCGAATAGGTTTACACCAGGTAACTTATCCCTCTATTGGTTTAGCCATTTGCAACCCCGTAGGGGTAGACTTGCTACGCCTATTGGTACTGCACCGTCTTATTCGTGGTAGTTACATGATATTTAATGGTTTTCTTGTTTTTGACTCCTAGAATGGGTGGGAGTCAATCAAGCAGGAAGACCGTTATGAAAACACCTATTGCTATTGCCCTCACCGCCATTTTCTCAGGTACCCTCTTCACGCCTTTTAGCAGTCACGCCAGTGAGCTTGTCACACTACAAGATGCGCTTGCCGATGGCTCCACTGATATTTTGCTGCGCTACCGTTACGAACGCGTCGAGCAAGACAGCTTTGACAAAGACGCCAATGCGTCTACCCTACTCACCCGCTTAAGCTACAAGAGCGCTGACTATCAGGGCTTCTTCACACAACTTGAGTTTGACCATGTGACGGCAATAGGTAACGACAACTACAACAGCACGGTGAATGGCAAAACGCAGTACCCTGTGGTTGCCGACCCAACGGGGTCAGACTTTAACCAAGCTTACCTAGGTTATCGCAGTGGCAACTTGCTGGTAACAGCAGGACGCCAGCGCATTAATCATAACGACCAACGCTTTGTTGGCGGTGTCGGCTGGCGGCAAAACGAGCAGACCTATGATGGTTATCGCCTGCAGTATGCTGTGAATTCTGAGCTGAAACTTGATTACAGCTATGTCCACAACGTCAATCGTATCTTTGGCAATGACAGCCCGAATAGCGACCTTGACGGGAATCTCCACCTGTTCAACAGCAACTACGTACTGAGCAAAGCACACCAATTAGGCGGCTTCGTGTATGAGCTCGACTTTGACACCGCACTTGCGTTCGCGACGCGTACCTACGGTGTGAATTACGACGGTAAATTCGGCGCTTTCAAAATTCATGCAGCCTATGCGTATCAAACGGAAACAGGCGACAACCCTGCAAGCTTTGGCGCTGACTACTTCAACATCGATCTGAGCACACAACTCGCTGGCGTTAACTTTGGTGTGGGTTACGAATCACTGGGAAGCGATAATGGCGTCGGCTTTAGTACGCCGCTGGCAACCTTACATAAATTCCAAGGTTTTACCGATAAGTTCCTCGGTACCCCAGCTGAAGGGATTAATGACATTTACCTCAAAGTTTCAGGTGCGGTTGGCAAGTTAGGACTAAGCGCCAGTTGGCATGACTTCACATCAGACGTCGATGACATCGATTACGGCACTGAATTCAACATTACCGCCAAGTACCCGCTTGCAAAAAATATAGGACTGCTCGTGAAGTACGCCAGCTACAACGCCGATAGCCTGTCGGACGATACCAACAAGCTATGGGGTATGCTGACTTTTAAGTATTAAGAAATGGTTTTAAGAAATGGTTTTAAGAATTGGCTTCTCGAATCGCAGCGATCAGCTCGTCTTTGCTCATTTCGCTGCGGTTCTCGATGTCGAGCTCTTTGGCACGGTTATACAGCTCTTGATTGGTGCGGTCTTCAAGCCGTGAGTGAGGGTTCCCCGTGCCTTGGCTGGTCTTGTTGGGCGTAATGCCCTCTTCGCGGCGCTGCTTGTTGACCGTGCGCGCCGCAATTTCTTCCGCTTGCTCTTCGCTCTTTCCCTCATCGAGCAGGCTTTGCTTAATGTGCTGATACTGACGTTCGTCCTTTTCGCGCCATGCGTCTGGCATCATTGATTCCTTGTGCGTTGGTAATGCTTAGTCTTTGCAGTTTAGCTTCTTGCGCGCGGCAAGAATATCGTCCAGCAGACTATCGTCCGGACCAGGCATATTCTCCGCCGTTGCCGTTTGCAACTCTTCTGCGTCGTATTTCCACTGCGCCAGAACCTTGCACTTCTCGTCTTCTGACAAATTACCGTCATCTAGCACTTCTTGCGGCTTGTTATAAACTTCCGCGGGATCTTGTAGGATGTCTTCGAGCTTCATAACGCCTCCTCTATCGCATGTTAAACATGCATTGTAGATGGTCGGTGAGTTCGTTTTTCCTATGCATTAAGCCTAGCTGATGTAGCGTGATTTTCCAGCGTGCTTACTCAGCATTAACCGTCTTTAGTTCTAGCGACAACCCAAGCGCCGTAGCGACCTTAGCGACAGTTGCAAATGTCGGGTTGCCCTGTTCGGAAAAAGCTTTATAGAGGCCCTCGCGGCTAATCCCCGTATCGCGAGCTAGTTCGCTCATGTTCTTTGCCCGGGCGATCACGCCGAGCGCATGTACTATAAACGCTGGATCACCATTAGCCTCGTCCATACAAGCATCAAGATAGGCTTGGATAGCCTCATCACTATCAAGATATTCAGATGAGTCCCAGCGGGTGAGTTTTAGTGTCATGGTAATGTCTCAAGTTGTTTTGAAGTCGCCAAGTAAAGTAACTTCGAGCCTGTCAATTTTTGCTTGTATCAGAGCTCTTCCTTGGCGATCTTTTAAAGCAGCAAACCACTTATCAAAAACTTCTGTCTTTAGAATATCCATATCCTTTGCCAACTATAGTTAACACTCTTCATTGTGTCAACTGCGGTTAACACATTATCCAAACTTAACAAAAGGAAGGCTAAGTGGAACGTAACGACATGGCAAACGTATTGTTTTGTCAGCTTTAACCGAGGACTTTACATCCGAGTCAAAATAAACCAGACTGGATTTATTCATACAAAAATAACAACAACTACTATGCTCGACACAATCTCATACGCACAGAAACAACGCCTCGCTTATATCGATTTTTGTCTACTCTTTCGCGGCTCGGTGCACCGAAATGACCTCGTGCAACGCTTTGAAGTCGGTCTATCGGCAGGCTCACGCGACTTCACCTTATATAAGGAATTGGCGCCGCAGAATTTAACCTACGACTCCAAAGCCAAGCGCTATTTTCAGACCGAGCAATTTGTGCCGCTATTTGAGCACGACGCCCAGCGTACCTTGGTGAAACTCGCAAACGATATCTCCGACGGTTTCGATGCCATCGGTGACGTGCACTTTCCAGTTGAAGCGCCTTCAACGCTCAACGTCCCCAACATCTTTATTGTCGCGCGCATCGTACAAGCCATGCTCAACGGCAAAGCCATTAGCGTCAGCTACACCTCGTTAAGCAGCGGCAACGTGACACGCGAACTCGTGCCCCACGCCATCGTCGACAACGGCCTGCGCTGGCACGTGCGCGCCTTCGACCGCAAATCCGAAAGCTTCCGCGACTTCGTGCTCACTCGCGTGCGCGCCGTCAACTTCGTTGACACAGCCCCCGCCCCGCACGAAGAAGCCGAAGCCGACCACGCGTGGCAGCGCCTCATACCACTGCAACTTACACCACACCCGCATAACATCGACTACCCCAAAGCCATCGAAATGGACTACGGCATGCGTAACAGCGTACTCAACGTCGAAGTCCGCGCCGCCATGGCCGGCTACCTGCTACGGCGCTGGAACGTCGACTGCACCGCCGACGCCGCGCTACGCGGCCCCGAATACCAGCTTTGGCTGCAGAACCGGGCTACCTTGATGGATGTGGGGAATTTGGCGATTGCGCCGGGGTATGATTCGAAAGGATAACGTATGAAGCTCGCAGGTATCGATTTAGCTTGGACAGAGAAAAACTGTTCTGGTATTGCGTTCGGGAAGTTAACGGGGAATAGCTTAACGGTCAATCATATCGATTGCGGAGTCTTCTCACCGAATTCAATTTGCTCAGAGTTAAAGAATCGGCATATCGATGGGGTCGCGATAGATGCTCCACTGGTCATTAATAATCCCACAGGGATGCGCGAGTGCGAGCGCTCAATTGGTCGCGAGTTTGGTTCAAAAAAGGCCTCATGTATGCCAAGTAACCTCTCGAAGTATCCAAATCATCCGGCTGTTAACCTCTCAGAACAACTGTTAAATGCTGGATACAACCACCTTAATATACATTCAAAATGGCAAGTCGAGTGCTACCCTCACCCTGCGATAATTACGATTTTCGATTTAGTTGAACGCCTAAAATATAAAAAGAAAAAGGGAATGCGTGTAGCCGACCAGCAATATGGCTTACACAAACTAGGAAAGCTTCTTAAAGCCCTTGAAATTTCGCCAGTGCTCCAGCTTCATATACCTAGCAAGGTTGCTCTAGAAAACTTTGCTTTTGGAAGTGAGGACCGCCTATCAGGTAAAGCACTCAAAAATCACGAAGACAAGCTTGATGCGTTGGTTTGTCTTTATGTTGCAGGCTTACATGCAACGCAGAATACAGTGACTCACGGCACCATAGAAACTGGTTATATTGTTACTCCAAAGTGCCAGTCCTATATAAATGTGAATTCGAGCGAAGAACCTTGGCATATGGCTCCATGGGCAGTTGAAACAGCATACAATTACTATCGCGCAGCGATTGAGACGTGGAGAGTAGATGGCAAAGTTAGTATGACCAACGCGGCATTAGCAATTGAGATATTGCTGAAAAGCTTTCGTTTGACACCGGCATTGAATATTGGTGATGCAAATGAGCGATACGAGTGGAAGCGCAACTCCGTCGCAGGACATGATCTTTCAGCCTTGTACGACGACCTTCCTTCGCCTTTAAAAGACAAACTGGTCGCTTCTGCGGATTTAGTGACGTTAAACAAATACCGTAATCATTTTTCACAGTCCCGTTATAGCTACGAAGTGAATGCTCGTGTTGGCTACAATGATGACTTGCTGAAATTAGCGAACCTGATGATTTGTAGAGCTGTGAAGGTTTATCTGGAGCATGGGTGTAATGACGCGTTCATTAAAAACTTTTCAGTCTAAACATCCAATCGATAGCCTTGATGCTCCATAATCCCACCAGCACCAAATTTTGAATCAAGCCGGAGCATAAAATCACCCTGCCACGCCTCAGATTTTATTTTTCACCCTTCGCAAAAATAGGCAATCTCACACCTATTACCATCACAAGTTCGCGTGCCTTGCTCTGCGCGTTTGTTTAACTTTGAGCAATGCTCTGCCGCATAATTATAAAGTTCAGACAAGTCAGATTGATTCAACTCATATACAAACCGAATAAGCTCATCATTAGCCATGAGTACACGGTCATTTCCCGACAACCGGCTATTGGGTGCAGCACAACCAACCATAATTAAAGTCAGTAATACCACCGAAATTAGTACTAAAATTTTGGGCTTGTTCATTCTTTAATCTTCGTCTATTCTGAGAAAATCTTTACATAGACTTTACAAAGTAATTATGGAAATAACAAGAAAGGATGCAATTCGAGCTCTGGGGCTCTTCTTGTTTATCGCTTGTACGCCGGTTAGCTACACAGCTGATGCAAAGCCCACCGTAACCTGGTCGGGCGTGGGTTTTTCTGGTGACTGGGGTAGTCGCGCCGAAATCTATCCGCATACCAGCAGTTACTTTTGCACAACACAGCCCTGTGACGCCTCAAATTCAATCGAGATCTGGGCACGTGAGCGACTACTTGACTCCGGCGCCTTAAACGAGAGTAATTTTACTTTGAAGCTAGGTCTTATCGATGAAGATGCGCTGGATAAAGTCGGTCTAGCGTTAGCAATTGCAAATGAATCCGTGGTCATAGAAGAACTCAGCGTCGGTGGTAAGGTTTCTTACTTGACCAATTACAGTATCGCTGGAAGTTCGCTTTTCTTTGACCTAGCAAGCAAAAAACTAATTTACTCGGTGCCTCTCATTACACGTTATACGACGGTTTATGACTCGAAGCCCGATACCCAAGAACAACAAACCGTGTTCCAAAGCATGCTCCAGAACGACAGCTTGGGCATCAATTTCTTTGACGAAATGGCGGAGCGCCTCGCCAAAGTAGAGTTTCAAGCTGAGCCGACGGCATACCTAAAAATTACCGCAGCGAGCTTTAGCGATGACGTCAGGGAAAACTTTTCAGAGCAATTTAACTTTGGTGCCGCGCAGCGATTCCTTGCCACCTACTTCGAAAACGTTTTTGTGAAAGAGACGGGTTATGCGCTCATCCCCAACGCTGTCGGGCACGCAGTAGGAAATAAGATTGCCACACGCTTACCTTCTGGCGATCTAACAATTGAACTCCCCGACCCCGGTTACACCATGACCGTCAACGTAGCCAAACTCTTATTCCAACGCAAACCTGGCAACGGCTCCGATTCATTTTGTTGGGCCGCTAGAGTTCAGTGGCAGCTGCACGAGTTAGTGTTTGGCGAGGAAACTGTTGGTTCTACCGATCTAAAAAACGTCAACTGTGCGGTCGTAGGACACGATTCGATTTTGTCACACGATGCTGAGTACATGAAATTGATCATGGGTATGCTCGAAAAGTATGCCAAACAATTCAAAACGCAAGACGCAAACTGGATAAATAAATACACCGATAATCCAAAGCATACCCGTGCTGCGATAAAGAAACTTAACGAGGTTTTCGCCCAGTAGCGAAGCAAATAATAATCCTAACAACAGGCTATCACTATGAAACGTTACCTAATTCCACTCCTAGTTGTCTTCCTTGCTTTTAGCTCAATAGCATCTGAAGCAAAAGAGGTTCGGGGCGTCGGTTCTGTCAAATACAGTTGGTTTAATGACGAAGTAAAAGCAGAAGCCATCGAAAAAGCGAAAGAAGATGCATGGAAGAATTATGTCGGCAGCTTTACTTCGGCGCAAATGGCGATGTATCAATCACAGCTAAAAAGCCAGTTCGCAGCTGAACTCCCCAATCTGATTTCAAATGTTCGTGTCGAAGCCGAGAAAAACGATAAGAGCCAAGACTTATTCAACGTCGCCATTCGCGCTGAGATCAATGATGCACTCGTTGCAGAAATTTTTCGACGCAACTCTGCTGCAGCAAACCAAGACTATCGTGACGCAGCAGACTTTGGTTCGCTCTTCCTCGCCAAGGTAGTTGTCTCGCAAAAACGCTTTGACGACCGTCGTACAGAGGTTGAACGCACCAAAACCAATTCAACAGTCGAGGAAGACTTTGCCAGCGATGATACTTCAGCGGTCGATAGCGTTTCGACCAGTGACATGACCGTGCGTGAAACAGGCGGTAGCACAGTAAGTCGTCGCGCAGAATCTGAATACGAAGTTAACGAAGACTACAACGACTCGCTCGCTGATGTCGTTTACGAAAAGCTTGAAGATGCGGGTTATTTCCCGCTCGAATATGTTGAGCTAACCGATTGTGGTGCGCCATTTATCGAAGACGTTTACGGCGAGTTTCGCAGTAATGCCGACATGAGCTCGCGCATGGAAAAATCCATCCGTGACGCCGCAGTCGATTGTGGCTGGTCCTATATCGGTATCGGTTCAGTTACCTTAAGTGGTCACCGTAACGACTCCGCCACCGGTTTGCGCGCTGTCGATGCCAATGTCTCTTACTCCGTGTGGAGTATCGAAGATGGCCGTGCGCGCCGAGTCGCCTCCGTACGCAACAAAACTCACACCGCGATGCACCAGAGTGAGCTTGCCGCCGAGCAAGAAGCTGTTATTAAGGCCGCAGAATATGCACTTGATACGGTGGTCGCGAAATTACAACAAAGAAGTGTTCGATAAACACCCCTACTTAAAGGAACTAAACCATGACTACAAAACTCATCAAACTTTTCAGTGTCGCCGCACTTTCATTGTCAGTAGCAGCCTTAGCGTTACCAGCTAACGCGCAAAGCTTTGGTTTTGGCAAAAAAGAGAGCTCGGTTGATTGGGGCGACGTCTCAACTCAATCGGACGCTGCACTAATTAACCTTTATCAAGGCCAGGCAACCCTTTCAAGCGCAGTGGCAGACCTAGCTGACATTCTAGAGTTGCAAGACGAAGCCGCTGGTTTGCGCGCCTCTGCACAAGCAGTCAGCGAATGTGGTGCAAGTTCATGCTCAGAGTTTTCTGAAGTGACCGAACAGGATGCCAAGGTGCAAGAACAGGTGGTTGCGGAGCTGGAAAGACAAGCTGAGTCTCTTTCTGATGATCAAAAAGCGAAAGCCGAAGAAGCTTTGAAGAAATATGTTGTGGGCGGTATTCAATTCGCAACAGGTCTAAAGGACGCACGACGCTTGGGTGAAATTGCTGCTGACGCTCCGATGCTGCAAAAACCTAAATTCTTAGGGCTTATTAAAGCTGTTCCCACCGCTGCAAAAGGTGCTGCCAATATCGCGCAGACCGCCCCGACTCTTTTTAATATTGCAACCGCTGCAGATATTAAAAAGCCAGAAGGTGGTGACGAAATGCTAGGTATGATTTAGGAGGCTTTATGCAACGGAAAACTAATTGGTTTATGAAAACTAAAATCGCCGGCGCCCTAGTAGCTGTAGCGTTGTCCTCTCAAGCCTACGCGCAAAGTCATTGTGATGCGATGGCTGCCGAAGCTGACGCAATTAGCGGTGCAGTGCCAAAGTTCGAAAACGGCCAATTAGTTTCCGTTTCAATGTATGGCGAGAGCACTTTTATCTCAGCAAAACGAAGTCTCATCGCCAGCGCCCGCACTGAAGCCGAAATGCGCGCTAAATCTTCGCTCAGCGCATTTTTTGAAGAACAGATTGCGCGTAATACTCTTGCTGAAAGTCTAATGGAAAGCGCTGAGTTAACCTCAGCAGACGGTTCAACAGAAGCTTATGCTGTTGAACTAAAGCGAACCTCTGACTATATCTCCTCGAACAGCTCAGCTGTTTTACGCGGGGTGGTAAAGCTAGAAGAATGCGTCGATACGGACGAAAAATACATTTTGGTGCGCATGGGCTGGAAACCAAGCTTTGCAGAGCAAGCGCAGCAAGCACAGAACCAAGCAGCAAACCCTACACCGAGCTCAACGACTTCGACGAGTAATACCCAACCATCACAACGTGCTGCTGCATCCGGAGGTCCAGATTCGCCGACAAGCACGAGTTCTGGTAAAGCAGGTGTTCAATACACTGAAGTAGAAACGATTGGTAACGGCGCCACTTATGAAGACGCCGTACGCAGTGCGCTTCGCTCGGCAGTTGCGCAAGTGTTTGGCGAAAGCTTTGCATCGAGCCAGTCGGTTAGCAAACAAGTCGACACCCTAGAGCTCTCCGACTCAGAGAATAATAGTTATGCAGTAGCCGCTGAGGCGAGCAGTACTACTGAATCCAGTTCAAGCACAACCTCGGGCATTATTCGCAAGTACCAAATCCTGCAAGTTGAAGAGCACGCTGATGGCTACACGACCACGCTCAATGTAGTGCTAGCGGAATACAATAGCGGCCTCGATACATCCAAACAAAACATCGTGGTCTTGCCGACCTTAGCAAACGCCGAGAACATCGCAATTGCAGAAAGCATTCAACGAAGACTCGAACAGCAATTAGCTCGCTCGAACAAATTCAATTTGCTCGACCGAGAGTTCATCGATGCTGCCAATAGTGAACTCGGCTTTGTCGCCTCTGGAAATAGTCCAGTAGAAGAGCTCTCGCGACTGGGTAACCAAGTCGGCGCCGATTTGTTGGTCATTACTGAAATCAGTAACTACGCCATTAATACTTCTGAACGACAAGTCGGTAATCGCACTTTAGAGCGGAGCGAACTTAACGCTGAAGTGCGAGTGAAAGTGATTAATCCAGCCACCACGCAGGTCGTAGTCAGTGACATTGTGAGTATTAGTGGCCACCGCGTGCCTAAACCTAGCCTAGCAAATTACGCCGACATCATTACCCGACAACTCAGTGCAAAAGTCATGGAGGCGCCGGTAGTGGAAGATAATGCCGCGGCTAGAAGGAAGGTAGAAGAAGCGAAAAAGCGCGTTGCTGAAAAACAAAAGAAAATGGAGAAAGAATATGAAGACGATTGGTAAAACCCTATTAGCAGTTTCACTGCTTGCAGCTTCTGGAGCAAGTTATGCCGGGGCGTGCGACGCAATGGAAGCTGAGATTAGCGCAATTTCAGGAGCCGTACCGAAGTTTACTGAAAACGGCGAACTACATTCGATTTCAATGTACGCCGATGCGACTTTCATCGCACCGAAACGCAGCTTGATCCGCACCGCACGAGACGAAGCGGAATTACGCGCCAAATCAGAGCTCGCCAAGTTCTTTGAAGACGCAATTGCAAGAGACACCCTCGCTGAGTCGTTGACGGAGCAAGCAGAGAAAACAGACGGCGCCGGTAATACTGAAGCGGTTGCCGTTGAGTTAAAGCGCGCTAGCGACGCTATTAGCAGCAGTACCTCTGCAGTTATTTCAGGCATCGTTAAACTGGATGAATGTGTAGATACAGAGGGTAAGTTCTTGATCGTTCGGATGGGATGGAAGCCCGAATATGCGCGCATGGCGCAGAATGCAAAAGCGACCGCACAAGGTGATGGTTCTGAAAAGACCAAAGCAGAAGAACGTGCCAAACAGAAAGTTAAAGAAGCAAACGGTTATCGTAAGAAGAGCGACCTCGCAGATGACTTTTAAGGCCTTTGTTGTTGGCGTTATGACACTCGGTGCGGGTGCGTTTGCACCCACCTTCGCCGGGTGTTTAAATCAAGTGACCGGCGATATTGGTAACAACTTTACCAGCGCAGTCATGTGCACAAATACCCTTCCCAGCCCTGCGTACCAAATCAGTTACTACGAGGACAGCGACGTCATTTTCTCAATGTTTAGCTTCGACAAAATCAATGCTGGCTACATGTGTATTAGTCATGGAGAAGTCGAAGGCGACAACCTCCAGTGTCGTAAAACCGGATTGAGTTCCGTACCGGATGAGTTCGAGAATCGGGGAAGCTTGGTAACAACTTTCGATCTAAGTTCGGTCAGTAAGCAGCCTGCATTTACTGAGATTTTTACAGACGACTTTGAGTTTGCGACAGCAAAGAGTGCTGCGCAAGCTACACGTGATAAGTGCTTTGTAGGGGTTCGCGACGACGATGTTTATATCGTCTTTGATTCTGCTGAAATTTATCCTCTGAGCAATTGCTTGTTTGCGTTTGAGGAGTTTTTAGCGGACAACCCGAAGGTTTGGCTTCGATTGAACTGAGTCGAAATATTGTTTCTTGTGGTGTTAGATAATTTAATTACTGGCGTGACTTGGGAATTCGAGGAAGGGTCTGCTTTGAGCGAATAGCGGACCTTCCGACTTTCGGTCTACTTCAACTAGTGACTAAGTAAGTGTGGATGATGCCAACGATGCGCGGCACATTAACTTCGACAATATTGCGTGTTTTTTTGTTGTCTTGTGTATTTAGGTCGTTTACTGTCAATGACATAACAAAAAATAAAGGTTAGATATCGTGCGCTCGGTAGAGCGTAACTGCGCATGCTCAAATTGCCTTTATTAACTTGGGACTTCTCAAGTCAGGAAGGTTATCTTGATCAGTAACCTAAGAGCCGAGAGCTATCACTTGAACGAGCTCTGAAGTGCGCACGCACAATATACAAATGTTAGGTGCAACTCAGTGATGATGAAACTTGAGGGAAATGAATGTCACTAAAAGATATAAGTCATCCGATTCTGTATTCGGCAATGACGACATTAGCTTATAACATCAATAAAAAATACTATGAGGATAAGCATTACATGTGGTGCACTCCATATTTTGGCTCTGATTTTGATTCTCCTCATTTTACAGTTCCTCCTAGCTCATCTCCTGTAGAGATATACAACACCTTAAAAAAAGAAGTTGAAGGCGCCGATCATCACAATACGAAAATTGACCTTAATAGAAGAGGAATCCGAAAAGGAGCTTCAATCATGTTGAAGCTGGGGAAAATAACTCAAGATGCTCACGATGAAATTGTTTACATTTCAAAGAATGCCAAAGATCAGCATTTTAGACCTCTTCTATGTGTAATTGCACGACTTGAAGCTGTGCCGTATTACCAAAAGGTAGATGTTAAAGATAGAGCAAACCCTCTATCGCATGAGTATATCTTGTCGGATTTGCCGCAGTCCGCGTTTGACATTATTAGGATTGGTTAATATGAAAAAGCTTGAAGATTTAGTGCAGGGTCATGAAGTAATAGATATAAGGTCGGCTTTTTATTATTTAAGTAGATATTTAAAACAAGCTGATTATTTCACTGAATACGAAAAAGATTTTTTTGAAGATGATTATCAAAGTGCCCCGTCTGATATAGCTAAGGATCTTACTTTCTCGTTGATAAAATTCATAGAAGAAAGCGCTGGGAAGAAAGCAGAAGAATTCGATGATGAAGAATATATTAAATGGATGGACATAATTAATGCCGTCGAATCTAACTTGGATCCTGAGCCTTCTGACGTGGTGAAGCGATCAGCAGATCAAGTAATAGATGAGTTGTTTTTTCCAGAGTTGGGGAAAAATAACGAGTGAAGCACCTAACAAGTCAAATCACACGGACGCAGCAAAGCTGCACCGGTGTTTGAGGCGTTAACGTCCGCTATTGGCACTTAGCGGAGGTTAATTGGTAACAGAGGCTCCGCTCAAAAAACACTACTCCAGACACAGGAAGTCAAAAAATGAAGCCATACCCCCTACTCGCTCTCCTCATCTTCGCGCCGATGACCCAAGCGAACGAGCCAGTCGAAATTCCCCGCAGCACTAAAGTGGTGCTTAAAGACGAAAACAGCGAGCGCAGTTATCCGATCTTCATCAAAACGCCCCGCTCTTATGCCACGAGTCCGGAGAAGCACTACCCTGTCATCTACCTCACCGATGGTATGTACGGTTTTCAGATTGCCTCGGGCGCGACGCGGTTTCCAATGAATAGTGGTGCAATGCAGGAGGCGATTATTGTCAGTTTAGCGTATTCGGTGGGTTCGAAAGGTGCCTCGAGTCGTATCCGCGATTACACGCCGAGCAAGGCCGCGGATTGGAAGCTAGCGACGGGCGAAGCGGCGAATCATGCGCACTTTATTCGTGAGACTGTGTTCAGCTATATGCAGAAAAACTATCGCATCAGCGCAGCGAATCAAACCTTTGTAGGCAATTCATTAGGTGGGCTGTTCGGTGCTTATGTGCTGTTTGAGCATCCTGAGATGTTCGACAACTATGTGCTAGGGAGTCCTTCGGTGTGGTTTAATGACCATGAAGTGTTAGCCCGCGAGATCAAGACTACAGAAGCCCCAATCAAAGTCTACCTGGCTGTGGGTAGTCTAGAGCGACCGCAGTATGGCGAAGGACAAGACATGGTCGCTGGTGCACAGCAGCTTCACGCAAAGTTACAGGAAGAGGCTAGCGAGAACGTCGCGATCAAATTGAACATCATCGATGGTGCCAAACACGCCACTGCGTTCCCTACCACCTTGATTCAAGGGTTAGATTGGATTTACGGGTCAGAGTAAGAAAACACTAAATAAACTGCGCTGCACCCCACTCTGCGCTATAATGTGCGTCCTTATCCTAATTAAGTTGCACATTTATACATGACATTTTCTGAACTCCAGCTTTGCCCCGAAATTCTGAATGCCCTCACCCGCCAAGGTTATACCGAGCCAACTCCGATACAAGCGCAAGCGATTCCGCCGGTGCTCGAAGGTCGTGACGTGATGGCGGCGGCGCAAACAGGGACGGGTAAAACTGCGGGCTTTACGTTGCCGATTTTAGAGAGGCTGAAAGACGGCGAACGCGCGAAAGCAAATACGGCGCGGGTACTTATTTTGACGCCGACGCGCGAGCTGGCGGCGCAAGTTGGTGAAAGCGTCGCGACCTATGGTGCTGGACTCAATCTTAATTACGCGGTGGTCTTCGGTGGGGTCAAGATCAATCCTCAGATGATGAAGCTGCGCAAAGGCGTTGATATTTTGGTCGCCACGCCAGGTCGTTTGCTAGATTTGTATCAGCAGAACGCGGTGAAGTTTCCAAAGCTTGAAGTGTTGGTGCTGGACGAAGCCGACCGCATGCTCGACATGGGCTTTATCCACGATATCAAGAAGATCATCAAGCTGTTACCAGCTAAGCGTCAAACGTTGATGTTTTCGGCGACGTTCTCGAAGGACATTCGTGCATTAGCGAAAACCTTGGTCAATAACCCGGTTGAGGTTTCTGTGGCGCCGCCAAACTCTACGGCAGAGCGAATTGAACAAACCATGTACACGGCGACCAAGAACGAAAAGCCGCGCATGCTGATGCAGCTGTTACGCGATCTGAGCTTGCCGCAAGTGATTGTGTTCTCACGCACCAAACACGGCGCTAATAAACTTGTGCGTCAGCTTAACGCTGATGGTTTTCTTGCCGCCGCCATTCACGGCAACAAGAGCCAAGGCGCACGTACCAAAGCTCTCGCCGAGTTCAAATCAGGTGAAGTGAATGTGCTCGTTGCGACCGACATCGCCGCGCGTGGCCTCGATATCGATAAACTGCCGTATGTAATCAATTACGACCTGCCGCAGGTTGCTGAGGATTATGTACATCGCATCGGCCGCACCGGCCGTGCTGGGCAAACCGGTCATGCCATCTCATTGGTCATGGATGAAGAGTACAAAACGCTTAAAGCGATCGAAAAGCTTATCGGTCAACCTATTGAGCGCAAGCAGTTACAGGGCTTTAGCAATGTTGAGCTGACCGGGAAAACCCCTCCACCACCGCGCGGTGGTCAACAGCGTAAGCCTCGTCGCGATGGCGCAAGTGCCAACGCGAACAAACGTAAGGGCAAGCCGTCAGGCAATCGCCGTAGCTGACATTAAAATTGAGGAACGCTATACTCAGAAAAAATTAACAAAAAGAGTAACTAACCATGACCTCAACGAACACAAAGTCTTGGCCTTTGGTAGTCAACACAAGAGTACTAGCAACCCCGCTTGCGCTATTGTGCATACTGTTTGCTGTGGTCGTTTTATTTGGTTATGCCGCGGGTATGGAGAATCTCTACCGCCCGATAGCTGATGGACCTGCGACGCACCCGCTCACAGCTACAACTATTCTACTTTTAGGGGTCGGTGTTCTTAGTGCAGAACGCGCAAATCGAATAACTCAAACATTATTTATTACTGCGCTTGCCTTTGCCTTTTGCCTGCTAGCTGTGAATATTTTTGACATTATAAATCATACGCAGCAGGCAAATTTGTTGACGCCCTTTTATAAGGTTGTAGACGCGGAAGGAGCGATTGGTAAGAGTAACAAGATGGGTGTAAACACCTCCATTACGCTGCTTTTTGTCGCTTTTTCGTTGGTATTTCAACATATTCACTTTCCGACGATCGCACAATTATTGTCGTTTTTGGGCATTGCCGTACCGACAGTTTCATTCACCGGCTATGCATACGGTCTCGATAATTTCTACGGGCAAATGTCGCTGATAAGCGCGACCTTAGGTTTTGTTCTCGGGGCTGCCACGCTTGCTCGGAACGCCCACAATAACCCGATTCGTTCCATTTTAAGCCCCTACTTCGGCGGCAAACTTGCACGATTTCAGGTTCTCATTGGCTATGCGTTTCCTGCGCTGATTGGCTATTTGATGCTGAAATTCGTCACCTCAATTGATGGACTAGCGGTTGGGCTACTGATCGTGATCATGAGCTGGTTTATTATTTTGATGGTAAGCATTTCAGCGATGTTCCAAACTGCAGCAGAACAAAGAACACAACGCCTCATGCGTCAACTCGAGCAACAGGCGGAAACCGATCCTTTAACTCAGCTACCCAACCGTCGACGCTTTGTTGAGTTCCTCACCCACGAACTCAACCGACTAAACCGACACCAGCGTAATGATCTTTGTCTCTTGATGCTCGATATCGATCATTTCAAAAACGTCAATGACACCGCAGGTCATGACGTAGGTGATCGTGTGCTCGTTTCACTTGGCGCTTTACTTCGCTCCTCTGTACGCAAAGTCGACCTTGTGGCACGAATTGGTGGAGAGGAGTTTGTCGTCGTACTTCCTGATACTAACTTTAATGGCGCGCACCGGGTTGCCACTCACCTTCTTGATTATGTTCAACGAATGGAAGTACCGGGTTGGACTGATACCCATGGTGGTATTACAACGTCGATAGGTATTGCTGTCGCCCACAAGCAATCGAGTATTGAAAGTTTGCTTGCCGAAGCAGACAGTTGCCTCTATCAGGCAAAGAAAAATGGCCGAAATCGCATTGAGCCGCAGGCCGAGCTAGATAGACCTACGGCACCGACAACTTAATCGCTCGGTGCGGCTATTTCTTTCGGCCAGATAAGCTTAAATGTTGCACCGCTCGAGCCCGATTTTAAGTCAATCGAGCCGCCGCATTTTTCGATTATACGCTTCACGATGGCTAACCCAATGCCACTTCCCTCGACTTCATCTTGCGACTTCAAGCGGGTAAACATTTCAAAGATGCGCTCTCGAAATTCAAAAGGCACACCTGGACCATCGTCCGTGACTTCAATAACATAATCGTGGTTTACGTCTTCAATCGACACTTTGAGCTTTCCATGCTTCTTATCATGATGTTTTATCGCGTTAGAAATAAGATTGCGCAAAACAATCTCGAACTCTCGTCGTGGTAAAGTGACCTCAGTGTCTGTTGCCTCTAACTCGAAATTAGATTCAGTATCCAACAGTGTCAGAAGCTCCATCGCCATCACTTTCAAGTTGAAAGTTTGGTAGCGCCCCGAGATCTGGCTCATTGTTGAAAATAGCAAAAGGTCATTTAACAAACGCTGTAAACGCACTGCACGGACTTGGATCATGTCAAAGTAGTCGCGTACCTCGTTCGATAAAGCGTTACGGTGCTCTTCGTTGATCCAATCAATAAGTTGCTTAATATTTGCTAACGGAGCTTTCAAATCATGCGACGCAATATGAATAAAACTCTTCAAGTCTTTATTTGACTCTTCCAGTTTACGTAATGCCTCCTCTTGCTGCGTAATATCGGTTGCGATTCCCAAAATATAGCACTCACCACTTTCAGTGTAGAAGCGACGCTTTTTTGTTAAAAGCTTGCGAATCTTTCCATCAGGAAAAAGTATCGTTTCTATGGTTTCGTTATACCCCGTCTCGAACGCTAGCCTGTCGTGCGCCAAGAATGCATCCCGGTCCTCCTGTGAATACGACTCAACAGTTGTTGATCCAATTACATGCTCACGCATATCGGCTGGATAAATAGCCAAAAAGGCATCGTTCGCTTTAACAATTTCAAAGCGCTCGTTTTTCACGAAAGCTAGGCCGGGAATGGTATTAAAAAGAAGCTCAAGGAAATGAGCGCTGGTTAAATCTTCGCTCTTCGCAAGAGTCATACTTTATCCTGCCCGAGCAGCCACTGCTGTTTTAGTTCGCTAGCTGCAAGCGGTTTGCTAAAGTAAAAACCCTGAAGTCGATCCACCTCTAAATCAACGCACATTTTATGTTGATAGGCTGTTTCTATTCCTTCCGCGACCGTCTTATAATTCAATGATTTCGCAAAAGCACAAACCGCTTTAAGCATACTGTCATCCTGGCCACTTTCAGCGGACTGGACGAACATTTTATCAATTTTCAAAATAGTAAATGGGTAATCTTTCAAGTGCGATAGCGACGAGTAGCCGGTGCCAAAATCATCAAGAGCCAGCTCAACACCTATGTTAGCCAACTCATTGAGTGTATCCACTGCCTCCAAGCTAGTAACTAAATTACTCTCAGTTAGTTCTAACTCAAAACGATTTGCCGGAATGCAGTAATGTTCGATGCACGTACGGCAATAGTCAATTAACCCTTTATCCTTGAGCTGCTTCGCAGATAGATTGACCGCTACAGAAAAAGAAATGTCAGTTAGCGCAAACTCATCAAGCCAAACACGAAATTGTGCGCATGCTGACTTAATCACCCACCGTCCCAGCTCGTTAATGAAGTTCGACTCTTCTGCAATAGAAATAAACTCATCTGGCGGTATCATGCCCAGCTCGGGATGTTGCCAACGGATCAACGCTTCAATTCCAATAAGTTTCTTGCCGTCGCGATCGACTTGTGGCTGGTAGTGTAAGACAAATTGTTGCTTTTCGAGCGCGTTTACAAGATCGGACTCTAACCGCGCACGTTTCTCTATTTGTTCATGAAAATCGCGCGAGTAATATTGTGCTTGTCCTCGTCCAGCTCCCTTTGCTCTGTACATTGCGACATCAGCGCTTTTCATCAGCTCGACGGCATTGCTGCCACATTCTGGATAAGTAGCAACGCCTATGCTGGCAGACACCCGAACTTTGTCTCCCTCAAGCAGAAAAGGTTGCTCAAACTCCTCTAAAAGACGATTTACCAGCATACGGGCATCATTGGCATGTTCGAGCGATTCGACCATGATGGCAAATTCATCACCACCTAAACGAGAGATCTTATCGTCACCACGCAGCGGCGTCCGCAATCGTTGTGCAACTTGTTTCAACAGCGAGTCACCTGCTTGGTGCCCAAGCGTATCATTGATGTTCTTAAAGCGGTCCAAATCAATCATTAACAGTAAAATATTTGTTCCCTCTCGATTTGCGCGAGGAATGGCATATTTTAAGGCTTCGTCGAAATAGTAACGATTCGTTAGTCCAGTCAAAGAATCCTGTTCCGCGAGTCTTTTTAGTTGGTCGTGACTTGCCTGGATTTGCCTCTCAAGCTCATAACGTTCCGTCGCAAGTAACACCGAACGTTTAAGTCGAGCAGCAGTAACTTCTCCTTTCATAAGAAAGTCCTGTGCGCCTGCTTCAATACAGCGCACAGCTAGCTCCTCATCGTTACTATGACTAATCATCACCATAGCTGCACTAGAATCGTTGGTTCCGCGCAACTCTCTTAGGACTTCGATTCCATTCGTAGGAGGCAACTGATAGTCCAATAAAATCAGATCATAATCACCATTTTTGGCGTGTTCTAACCCTTCATTCGCGGTAGTTGCCTCAGTAACTTTTTTTACTCTAAGCTCGGAATCCTTGAGAACCTTTTTTGTTGCCAAACGGTCAACGGTATCATCATCGATAATCAAAACGTTCATAATGCTCCCTCACCACTATACACTTCCGACTTTTCGCTTATGGGCCAAACAATAACGAACGTCAATCCGCCAGACAAATTCGTTTCTAAGCGATAACTACCACCCATTTTCTCTATTATCTTTTTAACGATCGCAAGGCCCAATCCACTTCCCTCAACTTCATCGCGCGGTTTTAGCGTATGAAAAAGCTCGAACACACGACCTTGGTATTTCACAGGAATGCCTGGGCCATCATCCGCGATCTGAATTTCAAGCGCACCATTAAGCCATCGACTTGTAACGGTTATCACGCCACTGTCACGATGATGGTGCTTTACCGCATTATTCATAACGTTACCAAGTACTCGTCCCAGAGCTTCCTTGTCTGTCGTGACTTCTTGGACATTCTCTTGCAACTGTAGCTCAAAACCTTGCGGGTGTGCATTTAGACTAAATAATTCACTAACAAAATCAGGAAAGTCGATAGACTCGAAAGGTTGACCCTTTTTATCAACTCGTGAGTATTGCAAGAGCGCGTTTAAGAGGCGTTCTAATCGTAAAATTCGACTTTTTAGAAGCTTCAAGTATTTTTCAGCGTCCTCTGAAAGTGTTCCTTGCGTCTCATCTTCAATCCATTCGCTTAATTGTGCGATGCCGCGTAGTGGTGCTTTCAAGTCGTGCGACGCCACGAAGGCAAACCGATCTAACTCCTTATTTGCCTCGATTAGTTCTTCATTTTGTTTAATTAATTCTGCTTTCGCTAGTTCCAGTTCGGTTCGTCTTTCGTTAAGTCTTCGTGTTGCTTTCTGCGCTAGTTGGGTAGCGCGCTGCTTTGTTTGCGAAAGTGTTAAAAATAAAGTGATCAGTAAGATATCTATCACAATACCAGTGACGAGAATAACTGTAGGCTCAACAGTTTCAACTTGCTCAGCAAATGCCCGTGAAGTCTCTAATTCGAACGTCCAAATACGTCCGTACATTCCCACCTCGCGAGTCTCTGCAAACATCGGCTGATACTCATCCGTATCTCGCCCAACATCTTCAAATAGCAAGGTGTTTTGGTCTCGGATGGTAAAGTTGATGAGATCATTAACATTGCTCAGTGCTCCACCCATCAATTTGTTTACAATAAAAGGAGCATAAACTAAGCCCGCTAGATTGCTCGACTCGTCACCGTAAGTTGAAGGTATTTCGTCGGTATACCACGGCACGTAAAAAAGAAAACCAGGTGTTTGTTGGTCGTCTTGAACTAAATTTATTGGGCCGGTTATTTGGGCACTTCGTTCGTCTCTCGCTTTGGTGGCTGCGTTATATCGATTCTGTTCGTGAGCCATATCTAAACCCACAGCTTTAAAGTTGGTCTGTATAGGTTCGATATACGAGATTGGCCAAAATTCGTTCTTATCGTGAGCTGGAAAGATTACAAAGTTAGGCATTGAACTACGCTGCCAAGCAAGAAATGCAGCTTTCTTACTGGAGGGGACAAAATGAATCACGCCGATACCATTGATACCGGGAAACCGTTCTTCAACATTTAACGTCGCCGCAAACTCTTTCCACTCAGCCCGACTCATTTCAGGCGGCATAACCTTGAGCATCGCCACGCCGGCACGCAAAGCCTCTTCATACTTGGCCATACGTTCTACAAGAAGATCTATTACTTGACCCGACTGAAACTTGAACAACGCTTCAGACTTCTCGTACGCCTGCGTGCGAGTGATATGCCACGCTGACAGTGTCAATGCGAGTGACAAAACGACGACAACCCAGTGGTACCACTCTAAACTGCGAAAAAGCTTACTTTTCATTGTGATTTTTTACACACATTTAAATAACATAGGGTTAATATAACAGCGTATCTGATTAAGGCAAATTTGCTTCAGCTAAAGGTTCATCATAGAATCAGCAGCTGGGTGTGCTAGCTGACGACGCGGTTGTGGCGGCGGTGATAGCAGGCATCATCACGGCAATCATCACCGCGACTTCAACCGCGGCAACTACTTCTTTCGCTATAGCACCTAACTCTTCGCCTTTGGCGATGTTTTCGATGCGCTTCTTGCTCGAATTCAATTCCTCTTTGCTAAACACCTGCTCAAGCAACCGTGCGCTCTGCGCAAGCGACACCATAAGCGCTATGCGCGGATCGATTTCCAACGGACGATCCAGCACTAAACGGCGCATTTCATGACGCAAATGTTGTTCTGGCTGTGGATTGACTTCGGGATAGACTTTTTGCGTAAACAGCCAAAGAACTTTTTTCTTCTCAATTTCGATAATACCGTCTTTAACAAGCTGTTCAGCGACCTTATGCTTTAAATCTTTGATATGACCGATACTTGAGACCCAGTCCTTGAGCTTACGTCGACGCTTAGCTTTGCTAATTTTTTCTAATGCTTCATCGAGCACCTTGTCGCCTGTTGGCGAGTCATCAACCACGTCGACCTTATCTTTATCGTCCCGATCCACCTGAATCCGCTTTAACAGCAGTAACTCTGCTAGCACTGCCGCCGCCACGCTATACTCAATGTAAGCGCCACTCATGGTGCCTTTCTCTTCGTTGAGCGCAAGTAACATCAGTCCTTCGTACAACTTAATATCCATTCGTTTCTCCCAACCAGTATCTTTCAAATTCTTGCCATTTTTATTGGCGCTAGGCTTGCCCCGCAGTAAAACTGCGTATATGGTCTCCTCCAACTTTGCAAGTTAAAACCGGTCGTAAGCGAAGTTGCGTTCGTATATTCGGCCTCGAGTCACAATGTATTCACTTCTAGCTCATTGTGGGGCCTTGATGTAATCCGCGCATGGTGTGGCCTATCGGGCTAACGTCATTCAATGACTGCAGTTCATCGGTCTCACGCCATGCAGGATGACTCGTTTACCATCAGTTTTAATTCACAATCGTTGTTGTAGCTCTTACGTCGTTCTTTCGGGTGACTCTATTAAAAAGATGCGCTAGCTTACGCAGCCATCGCGCGATACTCTTGCTCTTTGGTTTGCATCGCCCAAACGATGCGCAATAGTTTGTTCGCAACCGCCACAGCGGCAACATTGTTGCCACGACGCTCTGCCACGCTGACCGCCCAGCGGCTGAACTTATCATCTTTATTCTTGGCCACTCGTATCACCGAGCGAGCACCGTGAATCAGTAAGCTTCTTAACTGACTATTGCCGCGTTTACTTATACCGCCAAGCATCGTTTTGCCGCCACTACTAAACTGCCGAGGCACCACACCTAAGTACTCTGAAGCGCTTCTAGCGTGCGCAAACTGTTTCATATCGCCAAGCTGCGCGATGAGCGTCATCGCTGTTATCGGGCCAATGCCCGGTGCTGTTTGCAAGCGTTGTGCTTGCGCACTGCTGCGTGCTAACTCTTTTATCTTGTTCTCGTACAATTCAATCTGCGCATCAATGCCCACGATATAATCGTACGACAGCTGCACCAATGAACGCCCTAGCGTTTCTAGGCCGTTGTCCGCATCTTCCAAAATCTCCGGCAACTTACGGCGTAGCGTATTAATGCCTTGGCCGATGAAAATGCCGTACTCGCTCAGCTGTCCACGAATGCGGTTCACTTGTCGCGTACGCTCTCTGACGAGGCCATCGCGTTGCTTTATCAGCATCATTGCGTCTTGCTCAGCCACTGTTTTTAATCGTACTGTTGGCATGCCAGGCCGGCTCGCTGCTTCACAAATCGCTCGTGCGTCATTGGCGTCGTTCTTGTTCGTCCGCACATACGGCTTTACGTACGCCGGTGGGATCGCCATCGTGCGATACCCCAACTTCTCTAACTCACGGCGCCAGTGATGACTGCTACCACAGGCTTCCATCGCGACCAGACAATCGTCACTGCGCTCTAACTTGGCAAACCATTGCAGCAAATCTTTACGCTTGAGCTGCTTGTTGGTAACTTTTTCATCCTGTGCATCAACCGCATGCACCTGAAAAACATCTTTTGCCAAATCCAGTCCGATTCTGGTTACAATACTCACCTGTGTCTCCTCCAGCATGTAAATGATCACGTATCATTTTGGCACATTGCGATGCCGTATTGTTGGAGGAGACCATTACATCGGGCTACAGTAATTTCTTAGTTAGAAGCTGGAGCCGGGTTGGCTTAAAAACTCTAGCTCCGCGGGTGTAGAAGCGCGCCCGAGAGCTTTGTTACGATGCGGATAGCGGCCAAAACGTTCGAGAATTTCACGGTGTTTGATTTCGAATTCGTAGTTGGTTTCGAGTCCCGGTTGGTTAAATAGGCGCATGGCTTCATCGTGCACCAGCAGGGACTCGCTATGCATGTACGGCATATACAAAAACGCGCGCTGCGAAGCATTCATCGATTTATCAACGCCCCCTGCCACCGCTTCTTGCGCGAGCCCCAGCGCTAATGGGTCTTGCGCGAATGCACGAGCGTCATCGCGATAGATATTGCGTGAAAATTGATCGAGTACCAAGATTTCAGCAAGTCGACCAAGTCCATCGGTGCCCGGCCCCGCCGCATCTGGGCGGCGCCACTCCCAGCACTCGCCCGCAGCACATGCCTTCAACACCTTATTGAAACGCTTGTTGATTGCTTGGTCCAATGCCTCGCTCTTTTTGAACCAGTCCTGCGGTAAAAGCTCTTGAAACCAAAATTCTAAGACCGCTTTTGGGCTTTCGCTTTCTTTTATTCCCACCATGGCTCGCTCACGTAACGTTGTGGTGGAAAAGGCGGTCGATTAGGGGCGCGGCGTGAACCACCGAAATCGTACCGCAAGTACAGGGTAAAGTTGTTCGGATCATAGAATTCGGAACGCTCCAGCAATGCACTCGCACCAATATACCAATGATTACTCACTTGATACTCCAGTGTTGCGCTCAAGCTGCGGCCAAAGCCTCCTCCTTCGCCCCCCTCAAACACAGGCGTGATACCAGTTTGCTCCGTCAAAGCCAGCGCTTGTTGCTGGAGTTCAGGATGCTCTGGGAAGAAGTCGGCAGCATGGAGGCGCGATTCGGATTGTCCAAACGATGCGCGCACGTGATAGGCAAAACGCCCGAGGCGCCCATACACACTCAACGGTATGCTCAGTGAAAAGTAGTTTTTAGGGCTGTAATAACCGCCTTGTCCATAGGTGGTCTGACTTTGATCGTTATCAAAGCCCCATGCCAGTGCTGTCAGGCCACTGTCAAAAGCCAAGGCCTCGGTGTCATAAAACGTTTTATAGACTCCCGTGTAGGCATACCAGCGCTGGTTTGATTTTACATTGGTTCCTGTGTAGCGACTTACACCGAAATTTGACCACCAACCCCAGCCTGTACCCTGGTCCCAGTTCAAACTGCCGCCCAGTGTCGTTTCGACAACGGGTCCCCATTCACGAGCAGAGTATGGGTCCTGTGCTCCAGCAAAGTTAACCAATGCCGAAGTTAAGATTCTGCGTTCAATTTCGGCCCCCCATCCAAACTCTCCTAAATCACCGTCGTAGCCGAGCGAGCCAACCCATTTTGACTCAGCAAACCCGATCGGTGACCTACCAAGGTCGGCGTGCCAATTTTGCCACTCGATACCGACACCTACTGCCACGCCGCTATCTTGCGCTTCAGGCCACAGGCCTGTTGGGCAGCTATCGTCGCATAACAAGCCGGTGCCAAACCGCGAACGCCAGTAACTATCGTTTAAATCGGCGGCACCGGCGTTAAGTTTGGTTGGTTCGATCTGGACAAACCAACGATCCTCTTGTTCGCTACCGAAGGTTGAACTGTAACGTAGCATCCATGTCTTCGCTTCTAATGAGCTAATGCCCGGCGTGCTATCGCGGTCAGCAAGGTTGTAGCCAACCCATAAAAACCGTTCGGCCTTGTTACGCTCAGCTTGCGACAGCTCGTTGCTATTTGCCTCCGTCGCTACGCCAGCTGTCGCTATCCTAGCCTCAACCTGAGCCTCTGCCTGGGCTTGCGCTTCGGCTTGTGCTGCTCTTGTGGTTAAGCGCTCGAATAAGGCCACAACCCCATCACCTTCCTCCTCGGCGAGTACTTGGCGAGCGAGTCGCAAGGCTTCTGGCTCGCGGTCGAGCTTTTCTAGGATCAGCGCGTAGGCAAAGCGGGCGTCGGTGGAGTTGTTTTCGTCGATTAACTGCTGCATTTCGCTTTCGGCTTTAGCGTTCTCTCCAGCCTCTACAGCAGCTACCGCCCGATCAAATGCTGCCCAAGGATCGGGAAGCTCCGGAACTTCAGGCTCCACCGGAGCTTGTGGTTGTGCATTGACAACACGCTGTTGCGTGGGCTGAACTTCATTCTGTCGCGCAATTAATTGTTTTCGATAACGAGCAATTTCGGCATGCCGCGGATAATAACCAGCGAGTGTGTTTACCTCTCTTAATGTCGCAGCGTTAGGTGTTAAGCTAGGAAACGCTCGCAGCCAAAGGGTTAAGGCTTGTTCACCATAGACTGGGTTGAGACTCAGCTCGGTCAGTCGCGCTAAAGCTTCTGGCTCAACCGCATCAATCGCCACTTGATGCCCGATAATTGCTAGCTCCAACTCTGGCGCCTCAGGGTACCACGCCTGTAATTGACGTAGGCCGCCGATCGCTTGCACGCGACTCTGCGCACTGCCAATAACATCCCAATAAAGAATTGCAGTATTAAGCGTTATCGGCGGTGTGGCATACACTGAGTTAAGCAATTGCTCTGCCTCATCATAGCGCCCAGCAAAATAGTACAGTTCAGCCTGCGAAAGGGTTTGTTGTTGTGCCGTCGATAGCTGCATTCGTTCAGCGACTCGACGCGTCGCAATATGCTGCGGCGCCTGTCGTTGTAGCCGCCGCCACAAGCGTTGCACATCGCCGATGCGTTCCTCAGCAAGTGCTGCATAAATCGCCAATTCAAGTAATTGAGGATGCTCTGGAGCTACGCGCATCAATTGTGCCATAACCTCTTCGAGCTCAACGTCCTGTTTACGATGACTCCACAGCTGCAAGCGCTCCTCGACTAAACTACGAGAGCGTTCATACAGGCGTTGGTCGACCTGGTCAATTTGACTGGCAGGTTGCGTGTTCTGCCAGACTAAAAAGGCAAGCGTAAGTGATTTAGTTAGAAACATAGGCACACTCCGGATTATTCCAATCCGTTTTTAACTCGCCGCTAGCGTTGAAGTTTAAGCAACCTTGATCGGCCCCAATACCGTACAAGAGCAACATAGTGTCGTAGTAATTGTCTGCATAGCTTGCTGGGTTCATTGCCGCGACCCTTTGCCGTTCGACTGCAGCAAGCTCTGGAGCGACCTGCTCAAGAAGCGGTAAAACCGCCGCCGAAAAACCTATAGGCCCGTGTTCAGCATAAGCACCGGTTAACCAATTCGTATGTTGCGCCATACTCCCCAAGTTTTCCACTGCAGTTGGTACACCAACAAAACGTGCCAGTTGTGCTTTTGCATTTGCGTCATGCTGTGCGGCTAAAGCCCACCAAAAATAGACGCGTATGGCATCGTAGTCGGCTTCAGCTTGTTGTTGCTCGGCCAACTCACCGGTGTGTTTAAGAACGATCCAGTCACTGGCAAAACCCTGCTGATGGTAGTTCAACAAGGTCGTTGCGCTTTCGTAGACTTGTTGCCACTCCGCAGCACCAAGCGCATTAGCGAAATACTTTAGCAATGGCAATGCATAATAACTCAGGTTCAATTTAACCGTTTGCTCGGAACGATCAACAAAGCCAAAATAGCCTGGCAGCAGCCAGTGATGAGAGCCTATAAGCTCAACCTCTCGGGCCAAAATTAACCATGCCAAACGTTCACCTAACGCACGGTAGCGTGGAGCCTGCCACAACTCACCGGCTTGCAGTAGCGCGTAGGCGAGGATCACATCAGCATCGCTTGCCGAGTTATCATCGAGTATCTGCCACTGACCGTCACTTGTGCGTCCCCAGAGCCACGCCGGAAGGTGAGTGGTCAAGTCGCCTTGGGCTAAATTATTCTCGGTCCACTCAAGTAATTTAGCAAACAGTGCTTCATCGTTAGCTACTAACGCAAATAACATTGCGTAACTTTGTCCCTCTGACGTGCTAATCAGGCGCTCATCACTGTGATCGATAACTCGCCCCTGTTCATCAACGAATCGCTTCACCATGCGCTGGTAATGATGTTGAAAAACTAGAGCTTCAGCTTTGGCCATAAGTCTCGGATCTGACGGTGTCGACTGCGCCGTGTTCTCTGGTTCGGCTTGGCCACAACCGCACAAGAGCCCCAGCAAAACTAACGCAATGACATGTCGCAGAGCACTCATCAATTTCACCCCTATTGACGCGTACGAACTTTGGCGACGAACAAGCGATAGAGCGCGATAACGAGTACCAGTAACGCGAGTAACGCAAGTACGGTAACCAACACAGGGTACTTTGCCAGGTGGTACATGAGTCGGTTCCACCAACTCAAATTGCCGACATAGTAGCTTTCCTGTGGCTCGAAAGAGCTCACCCGGGCGGGTGTTAGAACAGCCAAAAAGCCAGTCATTTCGTTCGACAATGTATCGCTAATCAATGCTTGGCGATACCGATCGAGATAGCTATCAGTAGTGGCGGTCACGGCAACCACCGAGCGTTGCTCAGCAAACGGTGATCTAAAACCCACTACCGCTGCGCTTGGTCCACTATTTCTTAGTGCAAGTTGCGGGCTGTAGAGTAATTGCTCGCGCCCTGCTAAGCGTTGCTTTTCGATTTGACGATCGAGTTCAGCGGTGCCGTAAGCTTTAAGAAAACGTTGCAAACTTTGACTGCCGATTAGCAATACATCTTTGTCGGTTGTTTCCGGCAAATTGGCTGCACTCACGAGCTCCAGCTGTGTTGCCGGGTATCCAGTTGCCCCACTGAGCTTCGCCAATGTCATCAATAAGGTGACATATAAATCACCATTAAGTTGTTCAGGTACTACCACTAACGTTTGTGACAAATCATCCCAACGGGTAAATGGGTAACCTGTTTTCATGAACAGTTGCACATCAGGCAATGCCACATAATTATCATAGCCACGTAGATCAATGGTCGAGTCCCCTTCAATAACGCCTTGCGAGTTCAACAAAGGAGGCGTACTACACACATCACTTACATTGCCAAAATCAAACCGAAACTCCATATTATTGACCGCGCCGAGGCGGAATGAGGGTAAGGTCACATTGTCATCTTCGGGCAGCAGCGAGCCTGATAAAATCGGAATCCGCAAACGTTCTTCATTATTTTCGCTGCCCGTTTCATTTAAATCGAATGCTTTGATGAATTCGTTATTGATACTCACCAACATGCGACTTTCATCTTCGCTTAATGGCGGGGTGTACCGGAAGCGGAGGTCCAACGGAATACCGTTACGTTGCCAAATAAACAAGTCGGGCGGTAAACGCAACTCAACATTTACTGGAGCCGTATTGCGCGCGGAACGCTGCAACTCACTTGGATGGTCCACCAGCTCACTAATCTGCACCGGACGCTCGGTGGAAACCCACCGCGGAGCTTGGTACGCGTCACGCGGTGCCAATGCTTGTGGCTCCACTACCACCTGGTCGCCACTCATCGTTTGATTACTCAGTACAAACGTACTTACCGTGGCGCGCAATTGTTCCTCATCTGGCGCTGCAATCAGCAATAATTTGTAAGCAGGATAAGCTGGGTTGGGCACGACTCTTACGGTCGGCGCTGTAACCTTTTCCAACCGATGAAACGGTCTTGGTCGTTGCTCGTTAGTCAAGGTCATAATGGCATGGTCTTGCGGCCATTGCTGGCGCCACTCGTGATCCTGCAATAAGCTTCCGATGGCAGGCTCCACGTCGTAATGCTCAACCGTAACCGCGCGCCAATCAGCGACTTGGCCAAAATAACTCGCCAATACGGCATGTGCTTCGGCTGTTGCCATAGTTGGCACGCCAAAACTGACAAAGTTGAGGTTCACAGCGCTAAAGTCATTCCGATCAAACCATGGTTCCGGGAAGTAAGACAACTCGTTCGCTACACGAAGCTGCTGATAGTCGAGCGTTAAGGTACTGTCATCTAAAAACTCAATCCAGGCTGCAGGCGATGCTAGCGTGCACTGCCCATTAAACACTTCACTGATTAATTCGAGGCGAAGTTGGTTGTAACTAGTGAAAAGGCGCGGATCGATGTTGAAGCTGCGGCGCTGCACGGTATTCGCCATACTTTTTTGTAATGACACGCTACCAATGACTTCTTCATTCATGCTCACGCGGAGTTGACTTACCGTATCGACCATTGCCGGCGAGATCATAAACGCCAAGTCTAGCTCTGCCCCTTCAACCACACGATCATAACGTCCGCCGAAGCCAATGGTCATTTCGGGACGTAAACCATCAATCCGCAGTTGTTGCGAGTTTGCGGCAGCATTTAGCGAGTAATCTTCTTGCCAACGAGGTAGCTTTTGCCACTCCTCAAGCATCTTCTCTTGGTTTTCGACTTGCGCTAACACTGGCGCACTTCCTAACAGTACGGTCAGAAATAGCCATGGCAATGTCCAAGACATTCTCATCCTTCGTTCCTCGTTATTGGAGACCGTGGCAAAATACTCAGAAAAGTACGCCAGGCTCTACCTAATAGATTCGCTACCGGTCTCATCCTCGGTGCCAAATGCAAAAAGAGTCGCTGGTAGCCTTTAATTCCGATACCAACCACTTCAGTTAAACTTTGTATGGGTTTATCAACACTATCTTCCGGACGCCAGCCAAGCCATGCATCAGCGCGCGCAAAGGTGGCCCGTAAAAACGCGCGCTCCTGCTCGTAGGTGTCAAATAATACGCGCGTGCCAACACTTTGACCACGTCGCGACTTAACCTGCAATTTCACCGCTATCTGTTGCGTGCCATCCACTAAGATAAGATTTACTAAATCGCCCTCGCGCAGCAGTAACCCTTTCGGTAACTCTAAGCCAACTCCAGCATGGGAGAAATCCGTCATCGTTACTTGGTACATTCGTTCTTCGTGATCAACGATAGTCACTACTTTGTTTACATTGATACGGTGGGCATTGCGCACTTGTTTCGCCTCTTCTGCAACAGCGACGGCTCCACCTAATAATATAAGGTTATAGGTCACCCAAAACAGATTCAATACAACGGTTAAGTACTCGTCCTTAGGGCCTTCTATAAGACGCCAAACACCGAAACCAAACCCTAATAGACTCAGCGTAATCAAGGTGATATATGGCCACGATATACGCCAGTCAAAAAAGGAACGCTCGGTAATTCCGCCTTTTTGCGTTACATTAAACTTACCAAGTTTAGGCGAAATGAGCGCCACAGTTGTGGGTCGTAAAATGTACCATGCCAATACAGTCTCATACATTTCCGCCCAAAACGAATGGCGGAACTTACCTTGCGAGCGCGAGTTCGCAAGGTTGGCATGGACGAGATGCGGAATGGCGTAAATAGCGATCATAATCGCTGGAGCAAATACGATATAACTATGCAGTAGCAAAAATGCCAGTGGCGCCAATAAAAAAATCACGCGCGGAATACCATTTAGAAAATACAACATGGCATTGGCGTAACAGAGTCGCTGCCCCCAATTGAGGCCTTTGCCTACCAATGGGTTATCAACTCTAAATATCTGCGCCATTCCCCGCGCCCAGCGTATGCGCTGCCCGATATGAGCGGATAGGCTTTCGGTAGCAAGGCCGGCCGCCAAGGGGATATTCAAATAGGCAGAGTTATAGCCGCGACGATGCAGCTTTAATGCCGTATGCGCGTCCTCGGTTACTGTCTCGACGGCGATTCCACCAACCTCCTGCAGGGGACCACGTTTCATAACTGCGCATGAACCACAAAAAAATGACGCGTTCCACATGTCATTGCCATCTTGTATTAGGCCATAAAACAATTCGCCTTCATTGGGGTTCTTACGAAACACGCGAAGATTTTTTTCAAAGGGATCGGCCGAGAAAAAGTGGTGTGGTGTCTGTACTAATGCGAGTTTATCATCACGCAGGAACCAGCCCATGGTTAACTGCAGGAAACCCCGAGTTGGAATATGATCGCAGTCAAAAATCGCTATGTAGTCGCCAGAGGAGTACTTCAAAGCGTGATTCAAATTGCCCGCTTTCGCATGACTGTTATCCGGGCGGGTCAAGTATGTGGCGTTAATTTCTTCACAAAAACGTCGAATTTCATCACGTTTACCGTCGTCCAGCACATAGACATTGAGCTTTTCTTGTGGCCAGTCAATAACTTGAGCCGCCAAAATTGTGTGTCGTACGACCGACAAGGGTTCATTATAGGTCGGTATAAATATATCCACGCTGGGCCAAAGCCCAACATCGTCAGGTAAAGGTGCAACTTTTCGTTGCAACGGCCATGCTGACTGAATATAGCCCAGCGTCAGAATGGTCCAAGCGTATACCTCAGCACTGAGAAGGATGAGACCGAACACCATATCCATGGTGACATCCCAGTTAATCGTCTGCGTAACCCGCCAAAACAAATAACGTGTACTCACCAACACCGACAACGTCACCATTAGCAGTAAAGGGATGCGACCTCGAATATTACGAACCCACAACGCCACTGCCCAGAAACACAAGAGCAGAATCGCTTGCGACGTTGCTTCCATTGGTAAGCCAATAATAATCAGTGCGGTGGCGCTGGCAATGATCGTTAACACGATACGAAACGGAAGATTCCACCGCGTCGTTTGACTCTGTGCTCGTTGTTGAAAAAAGCGCTCAAACCATAGCGTCGCCCAACGCAACGGATGACTTAATGTTGCGCGCACACCTTTTTGTGTAACTTCTACGGGGGTTGCCACCGACCAGCCTCGCCGCCGTTGCTGGTCTCGTTCAATGCGTGTTTTTGCGACCAGTAACCAAACACTTTGCAATAGGATTCTGATAACATCCAGCGGATTCGGACGATCCCAACGTACATGTGGAAACCAAAACCTTAAACTGCGGCGCTTATCAAACTCGGGCCCAAGCTTGGCCTGTCGTTGCGGATTCACTTGCAGCAGCACGACCTCAAGGTAAAGCAAAAGCATGTTCATCGCCGCCCGTAACACGGGTTGGCGACGCCGCAATTCTTGCCACTGTTGACGGATCAATATCACTGTTCAATCTCCGCAGAGGCTTGTAGCCATGCTGCCAGCTCGGCGAAGTCAGCGTTGCCCTGCGCTCCTAGCGTGTACTCAAAAAGTAATTGCTGCGTGGCGAGTGCCTCGGGGATATGTTGGTCACGATTAATGTAAAGTGGCAGTAACCATTCTGGATCAAGTTCCGCCTGACATAAGTCAAAAATGTCACGCGGTAATTCAAGGTGCGGTGCAACCTTATTCATGATCGCACGGTATCTTAATTGTTCCGGGCGGTCTTGGCGCGCCTGCCAACGCTGCAAGTTCATATAACAACGAGGTTCAGGCTCTAGCACCAGCAAGCATGATGCGGCATTCGGTAACATTACATTCGGGGCAAAGCTGAAACCCGTCGGCAAATTCAGCAAGACCCAATCTACGCGTGGCTTACTTAGCTCTTGCAGCTCCTGTAACAGTTGCTCGAAACGCTGTTGATGTTGCGCCGTAATCGATTGCGTGTTTTCGGTGGCGCTGCCATAGGGAGCGACAAGCACGCCTGAAGCTGAGATAAAAGCGGATTCCAGTAAGCTTTTCGGCGCCTCAGCATCAGTAAAAACACCCATAGCCTCTGTTAGCGGCTGACCAAAATGCGCGGCGAGATGATTCTGCGCACAACAGTCAATAACCGCAACGCGTTGCTCGCCTTGCCGTAAGGCTGCTGCGAGGTTTGCTGTTAGAGTTGTCGCGCCGGCTCCGCCGACGAGGCTCTCAATCGCGAGTAATTTCATTCTGTGGCGCTCGAACTGGTGAAGGCAGACGTTTGCTTGCTAAACAGACGCCATTTTTTACGTATTGCCGCGACGCGTTGCGTGGCAACGGCCTCGATGAACGGCTGCTGATACGAGGGCACAAAATACCGGAGATTACGGATGTCGAGCGCAGTACGATCGTCGCTACCTTTTGCTGTACTCATAATGCCCCTTTCGCCCTCAAATCCAACTTATTGATTACATTTATATATAATCAACATACTGAGTGTTATTTTTTATCAGTTGTTTTTAGTTATTTTGGTTTGTTATCATACTAAAAATTATAAAGAAAAGACAAACACTCAATGCTTACGCTAGCGGAGTTGGTAAATCATCACGAGAACATTTTGCCACCATTAAATGGTGGCCAGGTGCATGCGTTTAGTGCAAACACCAGTGAGCCGCTGGCGAAGTTAATCTCGGTTCTCCACCAGCAAACCTCCGTGCTTTATGTCTGTGATATCAACATCACCGAGCGCAAGCGGCTTTTTCCTGCCAGCCATGATATCTCGCAAGCCGAGATGAAGTTCCGTCGAAACTTTAAAGCCGGTGACTTTTACGCTGGACTTGAACGGTTAAGCGCAAACCACCAGGCCATTGTTTTTCACTTTAGTGCAGAACGAAGCCCTCTAAGCGACTTTTTGTTAAACGGAAAGCAACTTGTCACACTCGAAAACTGGGCGGCCCGACATAATAAAGTAGTTTGTTTCTGTTTTTCTGGCGATGTCGCAGCAACATCGCTGCAACAATGGCTAAGACAAACTGAGAGTCGATTCCAAAGCTTGAGCAGTTTTACTGCCACACAACAAGGCTATTGGTTCGAGGTTCATTACTGGTTTTACCAAGGCAAAGTTCGGCAAGACAAATTTCGTATTCGGGTCGATAGTCAGCAACAATGGACGCTTGACTCCTCAGGCTTTTTAGACGAGCAGCAAGCTAAGTTACGCTTAGAAAGAGCGCCCATCTTCTACCTTAGTAGTGCTGTCACTGGTCAGGAGATAGCTCCTGCTGAATGGCAACAGTTACATTCTGAGACAGCGATAACTGCAGCGCTGGAACGCAATAGCGATGACGCCCTTCTTCTTTCCTATTACCGCGGCCAAGATGTTACCGAGTTAATGCGCACCATATTTACGCTACGTAGTCACTTTGGTCGCTACCTGCGCATCTACATCCGCGAGCTCGATCAAGCGATTCGGCATACCGACGAACAATTGCTATTACAGGCCGGCGCAACCTTGATTCTGCCGATCAACTTACGCTTTAACCAAGTGATTTCTTTGATCGAGTCATCTGTGGGCTGGCGTTTTGCGCGTAGTTTGCCCGCTAGCTTTGCTGCGCTACAAGAACAATTTGTCCCGGACGAGCTGCAAGGCTATCAGCCGCTAACTAAGTTTGTTGATCATGTTCGTCGACTCGCACGTTTAGCCAATGCACAAAACATTGATTTCAGCTTCATATTAGGCAGACCTGCCCGCGGACTCAAAGTGGTCGACGTGGTGCAGCGCTTTCAGCATCGGCGTGGCGGCGATCTGATTAGTAGTGTTGAGCGCCAGGTACCGATTTTCCTATTCGGTTGTCGTGCTCAGGATGTTAAGCAGACATTAGAGTTTTTATTTGGGGCGCCACTTGCTAACTTGTTTGCCAAAGACGAACGTGTTCATACCTTGCAGAGTTTAGAAGACAAACTGGACCTGCTGCAGACTGTTAATGAACAGTTAGACTTAACCGAGATGCTCGGGCAAGCGGATGTAGTGGAAGAAGATACCTCTGATCACACCTACCGCCGAGTTTTCCCACAAAGTTTCTCGCCCTTACGAACTGTTACCTCGCCCAAGGAATCTTGATATGCCAGAAACTCAAGTCATTCAGATTGCGCTTGCGACCTTTGCACTAGGTTTTCTTGGTGGTCTTTTTAGTCTCAAACTACTTAAGCTGTTCTTTAACTGGTTGTGGCGACTGACCGCACGCTTCCGCTATTTTCGTAAGCTTAATTAATGAGTAAATATCGAGGAATTCATGGCTGAACCAAGCCTCTACTGGCGTCATCGCGAAGAGTTACTCAATCGCCCTCTATTTATGTGGCCAGGCCTTAGTGCGTGGGCCTTTTATTTTATTGCCAAAGTTATTCTAGCTTTTCGTGGTTATTTAGAAATAGGCCTTTGGGAAAACTTGGCCATGATGATGTTGCTCACCTTACCAATGCGCACTACAGCGCTCAAATGGTTGCGGCAAATTGTGGCGATCCCCGTCGGTCTCGGGTTGCTCTACCACGAAAGCTCATTGCCGCCATTTAGCAGCATCATCGACCAATGGTCCTCCATTACTGGCTTTAGTTTCGCCTATATGTGGGAACTACTTACACGCTCGATACAAGTTGAGTTTATTATCGTTCTTCTTATTGCGTGGATTGGCTTCGTATACTTGCAAAATATAGTTCGCATGACGGTCATTGCTTTTATCGCAGTCATTGCTGCCGGTGTCGCCCAACAGCCTGCCGAGACCCCATTGCAAGCCGTACCAACGACGCTGGATCTGACCACCATCGATACCCCAGATGCGATACAGTTCAATTCGCCAAGCGAAAAGCTCGAAGCCTTTTACGATGAGCAACAAAAATTCAAGTTAACGCCCAGTCGAGAAAGCACAGCCGACTTCGATATTTTGCTAATCAACATATGCTCGATGTCGTGGCAAGATCTGGCCACCGCTGGCTTACAAGACCACCCGGTGATCAAAGATGCGCACCTAATGTTCGAGAACTACAACAGCGCGACGTCTTACTCGGGGCCGTCAGCATTACGTTTACTACGCGCAAATTGTGGCCACCAGCCCCACCAACAACTATTCACTAACACTCCGCAATGCATGGTCAGCCAACAACTCGAAAAGCTAGGTTATCGCCCTGAGGTATTGTTAAACCATACCGGTGAATATGATGACTTTAGCGGCCTTTTGCAGCAATTTGCTGGCATGCCAGCACCGCAATTCAATACCAGTGCGCCGATCAGTATGACAGGTTTTGACGGCAGTCTAATTAAATCCGACAGTGCTATTCTGCAAAACTGGTTGGCCAGCAGCACAAACAGCGATTCGCGCTTTACTTTTTATAATACGCTCAGCTTACACGACGGTAATCGCGTGCCCGGTTTCAATGGCAATAGTTTAGATAGTTATGCCATGCGGACCGCCACGTTGCTAGATGAGATTTATCAGTTACAAATGGCAATTAAAGCTTCGGGACGGCGTGTTTTACTTATTATTGCTCCGGAGCATGGGGCGAATCTAAAGGGAGATGCCTTACAATTGCCAGGGTTACGTGAGATACCAACCCCGCCGATCACGCATGTTCCAGTGCTGATTTCCCTATTTGGCGAAGGCTTTGAAGCGCCGCAGGAACAACTGGTAGTTGAGCGCAATACTGGGCCTACCGCAATTACCAGTGCGATCTTCGAAATAAATGCGCAACAACCGTTTAGTAACCCGTCCTTCTCATTAACGAAAGTGGCAGAGCAGTTACCATCGACGGAATGGGTTGCAGAAAATAAAGATATCAAGGTGATCGACTACAAAAACAACTTCTGGTTGAAAATCAAAGAGCGTAACTGGTTGCCCTACAAACAGTAATGGACTTTTGTTATTAAAAAACCCCGTGGGCAAGCGCGGCCACACGGGGTTACGGGAGATTGTATCGAACTGGAAATTAAGCTTCAGACTTCACTTTCAGTTCGTTACGAACGTTTTTAACGCCTTCAACATTGCGTACTATACGCTCGATAGCACTGATGTCGGCTTGGCTTTCAACTTCACCGCTCAGCGTTACTTCACCGTCAGTAGTTGAAACGTTGATTTGCATGCCACTTGCTTGTGACATAAGTGCACTTTTAACGTTTGCAGTAATCGCTGAATCACTGATATGGTCACCAGCCTTTTCCATACCCTGCTGCTGTGCAGTTTCTGGATCTTGCAAGGTAGTCGCCATTGCGACGGTACCGAACGTAAGTGCCATTACTGAAGCGATTGAAGTAAGTACATTAGATAGTTTCATAATAGTTCCTCCTAGTTGTTCCCAATTGCTTGGTTCGATTTCACTATAGCTATCTTCGCTTCAGCTTAAAGTCCCTTTGCAGGGCTTTTGCTCTTTCAAGATTTGGTTAATTTCTGAGCATGGGTTATACCTATAGATACTCTATGCAGGAGGTACCCCATGAAAATCGCAACTCTCATTATGGCTGTAAGCCTTGCTCTAACAGGCTCTGCCTTCGCACAAGACCAAGCGCAAGCCGAGCAAGAAACCGATCGCAATCCACAAACTGGTAAAGAAATCAAAGACACGCAGCGTGCTGGTAAATTTAAAGCCGGTAAGGCACTGGCGGATACGGTGAAAGCCAAAGCGCCAGACCCTGATTATCTTGATGACGACGATGACGGTGATGGTCTTGGTGATGTCGATGGTGTCGGTGATTTAGCCCGCGAAGAAGCCCACGAGGCTGCTCACACCGTGCAACAAAAAGAAGGTGCCGATGCCACCAAGCGCAAGCGCCCTGGTCGCACCAAATACGGCGACATCACATTGAAAAAAGGTGCTGCCGAAGCTGACGACGGAAGCGCCGAAGCTGATAAACCGAAAAAATCGGACAAAAAGAAAGGTGATAACAACTAGCAAACCACGGCTCCTGTGCTAACATTTGTGTGTACATATTGGACTTACAAATGCTACGCAGGAGCAGTTATGGAAACGCGTATTCAATTCCGCATCGATGAAGAGACGAAGCGTCTCGCGCAAGAAATGGCTGAGAGTCAAGGAATGACGCTAAGCGAGGCCTGTCGTCGGCATACAGAATTGTTGGCAGAGCAACAGCGTTTAAAAAGCTCTCATGACGAGTGGTTAGCCAAAGAAGTTCAGCGAGCATACGCAAAACTCGAGCGCGGTGAAGCCGAATTTATCGACGCTGACACTGCCAACGAGCGCATGCGAACTTTTAAACAAGCGTTAGCGCAACCAACGGGTAAGGATACTTAACATGATCTACTGGGAGAAGGATGCCCTAAATGATCGCTTTGAATTCTATCGCTTCATTCATGCGGAGAACCCATTAGCCGCAGAGCGCGCTGATACCTATTTGACTGAAGCTATTCAACGGCTCGAGCGTTTCCCTGAGCTTGGCGTTCAGCGCCAAAATCTACCCGGTCGCTTGCTTGTTCTACCTACGCTATCGCTTTTGGTTCTCTACACCGCCGACGTAACGGCACAAGCCACTACTATCTACGTGCTACGGGTGCTGCACCAAAGACAGCACCCGCCCCTCGAATAACGAACAACGAATAACGGCTTTTACTGCAGTTGAATAACCACTCCCGCCAACACGGCTAGCGCTACCTCACCTTGCTTATTCAACAAAAAAGTAGCGTTTTGCCGTTGTTGGGGGCGTGAGCCAGGGACATCGCGCGGATTCACCAACACCGGCAAATGCGTGCGTACATTGAGCATGGCGTCAGCACCGACAAAATGGGTGTAGCCCTGCTTGAGTAAATCGAGATATTCGTGATGCGACAAAGCTAAAGCCTCGCCAGAAGCTGGTAGCTCGTAGGCTTTGCCAGCCTGATATACGTATTCGTTGGTGTCATAGCGATCAAATGCTGGGAACACTGACAAGTCGCCCACTTCGCGGATGTAGCCGTTTTGTCGCGCATCGCTGCTGCGATTGATACCGATATCGACACGATATTCGTGGCCGCTATCACGCACTAGCACTTGCTCCAAAATTACATCTTTGAAGCTATTTGAATTGTTCATCGGAATGCTGTGATACGGCTCTAGCGTTTGCTCGGCGTAGTGTTCACCGGCAATGCTATCGATCGCTTCAATGAGCATCGCGACGTTTACCGCACGGGCTTTCTGCCGATTAGGATCGTTCGGAAACGCGCCCGATTCGATCAAAATGGTGCTGATGCCCATCGCCGAGAAGTTATCGCCAAACGCACGCGGAGCGAAGGTGTCGTTGTAGCGACCCATGTGCCCAGGGATGATGCGATCGCCGACCGCTTTCATATCACCGATGAGCTGCATCGCGCGGTGACGTTTGTCATTGATGTCCTTGGCGTGATTGAACGCTGGTGCAAGCAACGAGATCGTGGCTGGCTTGCCGGTATTGCCCACTTCGTAGTAGCGACTTTGGTCATGCAGGTTAAAGCCAAAGTCTGGCTTCAGCTCACGGCCTTGCGCCATCAATACACGCCCTTCTGGGGTTTGTAGCGCGCGCGCATCGCGATTCACGTCGATGCCTTGAACGTTATAACGCTGAGCTAGTTCGGCGCCATCAGGGTTAACCATCGGTATCATGTGCAAGGTGATTTTGTCGGCCCAGTGCTCACGCCAGGTCGCGTCCTTTTCAATCTTGTGCATGAGATCGAACAGTGCTGGGGTTGCGGTCGATTCGTCACCGTGCATTTGCGACCACATTAATACCACGGTATCGCCGTTGCCGACGCTGAAACGATAAATCGGCCGACCTTGATAGGACTCGCCCACCTGCTTGGTGGTGATTACTTCGCTGCGTTTAACGCGGCGGATCAAGGGTTCAATATCTGCTAAGCGAATCTGCTGTTGGTCGAGGCCTGGTAGCATTTCAACTTTATGTTGATGGTTTTCGTGCGCTTGCGCTGCTACGCTCAGCGTCATACTGGCACTGACAACTACACTTGCGATAAGGCTTTGAAAGCTTTTTTTCATTTTTTATTGCACTCTAGGGTTCAATTACTAATAAATTATTACTAGGATTGAGCGTAACGGTTACGTCGAATCGGCGTCAACTGACAGTCGTTGAACAGGCACAAAACTAAGACCAACAAAAGGTGACCTTGTCATGGATCGCAGATCGTTTATGAAAACGCTAGCCGCCGGTGCGGTAGCAACCTCTGTTTTATCGCCTAGCGCGCTGGCCAATGCGCCGCTATTCCAGCAAGGCAGCGGCCTCGGCGCTGGGCGTTTACCCAAGCGCCTGAAAAGAGGTGACACGGTACGTATGGTGGCGCCTGCCAGTGCGGTGTTGGATCGCCACCACGTGCTGATTGCCAAAGAATCGTTTGAGGCCCTGGGCTTTAACGTTGAGCTTGGCGAATACGTATTTGGCCGTCATGGCTATTTGTCCGGAACCGACGCCGAGCGCGCCGAAGACGTCAACAAGGCCTTTGCCGATGACAGCGTAGATGCTGTGATTGCGGTGCGCGGCGGCTGGGGCTGTAATCGTATTTTACCTCTGCTCGACTACGATATGATTCGCGCCAACAACAAAGTTCTGCTTGGCTACAGCGACATCACCTCATTGATGAACGCGTTGTACGTGAAAACCGGCATGGTGTCATTTCATGGCCCTAATGGCTTCTCGTATTGGGCGGATTTCCAAGCGCAACAGTTCCGTGATGTGATCATGGACGGCAAATCAACCACCATGCGCAACTACAAAGAAAAAGAAGAAACCTTGACCATGATGAGTAACCGCACCACCACGGTGAATAGCGGTACGGCGCAAGGTGTACTCGTGGGCGGTAACCTGACCGTATTAACCAGTCTCTGCGGAACGCCTTACTTCCCTGACCTCAAGGGCAAAATTTTGATGCTCGAGGATGTCGGTGAAAACATTTACCGCATCGACCGCTTCTTGTCGCAATTACAATTAGCTGGGCATTTAGAAGGCGTTGCTGGCATTGTCTTTGGCCATTGCACCGAGTGCGATCCAGGCGGCGGTTTCGGTAGCTTTACCCTGCACGAAGTATTTGAGCACTACTTCAAGCCGTTAGGCGTGCCCACCTACACCGGCGCCCAGTTCGGCCACATTCGCGACAACCATATTCTCCCGGTTGGCCATGTGGTTGAACTCGACGCCGATGCGGCAACCCTGAAATTACTCGGTTCAGCGGTCGCCTAAGCTATTTCTAGCTCCGTGCCGAGCAGCGCAGCTAAGGCCGCTGCCGGCACACTTCCCTCACGGGTGATGATGGGCTGCTTGCCGCGTAAATCGAGAATCGTAGACTTCGCATTAGCGCTGCACTCGCCACTGTCTAACACCCCGTCAATTTTGCCATCAAGTAACTTATGCGCGTCTTCAGCCGTGCAATAGTCGTCGCCAATCGACGGCACGATGATCCCTAAATTGAAATTGCTAAGCAGCTCACGCAATTGCTCCTGCGCAGGCACCCGCAATGCGATGCTATGGCCGCCGCCCGTGATAAGTGGCGATACATGGGGGTGACGGTGCAGTATGAGGGTTAGCGCCCCGGGCCAGTGCTCCTTGACCAGTTTCTCCGCCACGGCGGGAATATCGACCGCCCAATCCTTGAGCTGCCGCGGATGACCAAGGTGCACGATGGACGGTTCACCGATCGGCCGCTCGAGCACCGCATACGCACTTTTTACCGCTTCAACATTGCTCGCATCAGCGGCTACGCCGTAAGCAATATCTGTCGGCAAGGCGACAATGCCGCCGAGCTCTAGGATGCGACCAATATGGCGCAACTCTTTGGGCTTTTCCGCATTAAATCGCAAGGTCATGTTGCGTCTCCTGTAGTTTTGAAATTGCTTGCCAGCCTGCGGCGTTGCGCTGCTGCAGGTCGCCTGTTGTGGGTTCCCATTGCCATAGATACAGCCATTCATTTTCGACTAATTCGCGTACCACCTTTTGTTCAGCGATGACTTTATCGATAGCGCTGATCGACGCCGCGATGACCACGGTGAGGCGCAGTGGCTGGTGATACCAATCTTTGCCATCATGCAGCGATTGACGCGCCAAACCGATGCGCAGGTCTCCACCATTGCCTTCGAACACGCCCACGCCATCGGCCACCACGTTGTGCAGCATTTTGTTGCCGCTGCCGAAGGTTTGCGGAGCCGTCATTGAGCCGTAGTACTGCATGTTGATCCAATGCGCGACCACCATCGGTGCGGTCATCAGCTGAGTTAATACCGCTTGCTCGGGATCACGCTCGGCATAGTACGTATGTAGGAACGCCCGTGCGTCGAAGTGGCCTTTGGCGGTCGCTTCGCGCGGCGCAAAAATGATCGCTGCGTTGCGGGCTAAGCCCCACTCTGGGCGCAGTTCCGCCCAATTTGCCGCCCGCTGCTGTAGCGCTTTCGCCGCGCGCGGTTTATCGGCGAGTCGACCGCGTTGTTCTTTTTGGGCAGAGGTGCTGGCTTTTTCCAGCCATTTTTCGAGCTGTTGAGTGTCACCTTTATGTGCAGAGTCCGCGCTGTTTTTCGTCTCCGAATCCGTGCTCAGCACGCGCAAAACCTGCTGGGTCGTGTCATGCAGCGCCGGCAAAAACAGCGTTGATTGCGGAATGGTAATGCCGTGTTCGGCAGCCAAAATTCGCCGCACCTCTGCCCTATTAAATAGCTGCACCAACACCCGCGCATTTACTTCACCCGATTGCCCGCCACAAGCGCCACAGTCAAGGCTTGCGGCATGCGGGTTATTCGCCACGCAAGCACTATGACCGACAATCAGCACCTGCCGCGCGAAATTCTCCGTCAGCCCCATTCCGCGCAGCGCATTCGCCGCAAGCCCCGCCAGCTCTGCATCCGACGCCGGCTCCGCCGCCGCCCGCGCCGCCGCCCGCTCGCAAAGAGAGGGCTGCCCTCTCTTTGTTATCTGCCATTCGCGGGGGCGGATGACTTCGCTGCCGATGCGGGCTTGGGGTTTGGGCCAGAGGCTGCGTTCGAGCAGCTTCCAGATTTTGGCGAGGCCGCTCATTTCGACCCAGCCATAGGCGCCCGCTGGGCTTTCCAACGAGCGGTGCCAGCTTGCGGCACGCCAGCTGTGGGTACGTTGGGCCTGCGCTGCTGCGTCCTGTTTTTGGGTCACGCGAAATTGCGGGGCGAGCAAGCCCGGCAATTGCGGCTTCACTAAGCTCTCGCTGACCTGATAATCGACCGGCAAGCCAAAGAAGCCGGCAAAACCAAAAGTCTGAATGCCTTTATCCTGTGCTTCGAGCGCACGGCGCATCGGCTCCGAGCGCACATCGATACAAAACACTGCCTGCAATTGCGGCGCGCCTGATGTGACTGGTTGCAATTGGCCCAACTGCTGCGCTAACGAAGTTTGATAGCTCAGCTCCAGCGCGCGTTGCCACACCCATAGCACCTCCTGCTCGTGCACGGTTTGTGCACGCCGCTCAGCGAGCGACTGATAAGCATCCACAAAGCGTTCCCGTTGCGTCGCGTTACTCAGGCGCCAACAGACCAGCTCCCACGCCACACGGATGGCAAGCAGTTGGTCCAGCTCGTCATACACATTCTCGCTGTTCTCGAGTTCGCGCGCCCAACGCCGCTGCGCAAACACGCTGGCCCAGCCGTAGATATCATGTAAGGCTACCTGTAACCAAGCATCCAGCTGCTCAGGCATACTCAAGGGGATCTCCTCGGCAATCAGTTGCCACAACTCCGCACTGCTGCGTGGCAATGTCGCAAGTTCCTCTTCCACGCGCCGCTCACCGACCAACAGTTCGATGCCGCGGTCATGGCGAACGATATCAAGCCACGCCAAATACAACGCATCGGCACTGTCCGCGCCATTAAATTGCTCTGGATAATTGACCCACAGCGCACAAAACTGACTCAGCTGATGCACGATTTCCGTGCGCCACGGCAACGTCCGCGTACGTTCCTGCCCGCTATTCATCACCTCGGCAATGCTCGGCAGTGCGCCCGCGCTGCTGTCCATGGTTTGTAACGCCTGCAGCAGTTGCTGTGCCGACTGCTGCAAACCATGCTCTTGCGCCGCTTGCGCCAAATGTTCCGGTTGGATCTCACGCAGCCAACGTTGCTGGTAATAGCTCGCCGGCATCAACAAGCGTACGTTTTTATGGGTTTGCTCATATTCAGCAACTTCACGTATGGACGCCTCTCGATGCTGCCACCATGGGTTCACCGCAATACTGCGCGGCAGCGGCCACACGGGGGCCACGCGCTTACAGACTTGCTGGCCTAATTCTTGTAACGTCAACTGACTCATGCGCGGTCTCCTTTACGAGGGGTTGTCGAGGGCAGGCGCAACGGCCATAACCGTAAGCTAAAGCGTGTCGCCCATTCATCCAGATACAAGCCGGCATTCAAGGCGATAAACAGCCGGTGGCCGAGCGCACGGCGCGGACGGTACAACAGCCACAAATACACGGCGGCAATGCCCAGCAACACCAAGCACACCCACAAATCGATGCCGAGCAGGTAGTGGCCCGAATACGGCGCTGGCAGCAGCAAAGTGAAGATCCATGCGCCGGCAACATAAAGCGCAAGCCAAAACGCAGCGATGAGTGCCGTGCGCAGACTATGGCGTCGGCCAAAGTAGTCGATTTCACTCGCCAGCCACAGCGCGAGCGCCATACCGACCGCTAACCACGGGGCAAAATAGAGTTGTGCGCCGAATAACCAAGCGGCCAAAACCACCAGCGCCAATGCCAATACCGAAGCCAACAGCAGTCCCTTAACCCGAGGCAAGGTAAGCTGCGCAAACTGCTGCCGTTCGCCCTGTTCAACCACGCTTCCGGCCGAAAGAAAGGAGTAGGCTTTGTAGCATGAGTGGGCGAGCAGGTGCAGCGCGGCCAAGGCATAGAAACCGAGACTGATCTCCACCAGCATCAGCGCCATCTGTGCCACCGTCGACCAGGCCAAACGCACCTTGACGCTGATCCGTGTCATGGTCACCGATGCTGCCACCAACATGCTCAGCCCCGCGACAATCGCGAGTAACCAGCGCGCCCCTTCGGCAGGCGTCAATAAGGGCGCGAATTGCAATAACAGGTAACCGCCAAGGTTGATAATGCCGGCGTGCAACAAAGCCGACACTGGCGTCGGCGCTTCGACCACCTGCAACAACCAGCCGTGGACCGGCAGTTGCGCACACTTCATCGCCGCTACGGTGACCAGCAAGAAGGCCAGCCAGTTGCTGACACTGGGGTCGCTGATTTGCGGCAATTGACTGATCGCATGAATGTCATACACAAGGTAAAGACTGACGAGGGTTACGGCCAATAGCGTTTCGGCGATGCGCGCGAAGATAAACTTTTTGTGCGCTGCTAGCAGTGCGCGTGGACGCTCGGGGTAGAACACGAGCAAGCGGTGTAAGGTGAGGCTTACTGACACCCAGCCAAGCCAAAACAGTAAAAAATGGTCGGCGATGGCGGTTAATAAAATAGCGCCGATGGTTGCGACGAGGCGGCGCCAGAACTTGCTGCTGTCGCGCTCATCACGAAACTGCAGCGCCGCGTAACGCGTAACAATAAAGCCGATAAAACAAATCATCGCCGCGAAACCAGCACTTAACGGCGTCAGACCGAGCCCAAAAGCATAGAGCGGCGTTGAAAAACCACTTGCCATAGCAATACAGCTTGCAAGAAACAGCCCCATGAGAATTACCAGTACAGTTTGCGTACCACGCCACGGCATAAATTCCCTACCCTTAGCAAAAATGAACATGCGGCTATTCTGCAACCACTGGAAGCATTATAAAAATACATATATTATTTATTTATGTTCACTTTTATAGAACGATAAGCGAAAACCAACCTATGAACCGACTCAACTACCATCATCTGTACTATTTTTGGCGCGTGGCCAAACAGGGGAACCTCACTGCCACTGCCGAGAAGCTCGCGATTTCGCAATCAGCGCTGTCGGCGCAGATCAATCAACTTGAGCACAGCATTGGGCAACCGCTGTTTGCCCGTGAGGGGCGGCAATTGGTGTTAACGGAGCTGGGTCATACGGTGCTCAACTACGCCGAGGATATTTTTCAACGCGGCGAAGAGCTCCAGCAACTGCTAAAGCGCGGCGTTATTACCCTGCCCTCATTACGGATCGGTATGCTCTCGAGCATGTCGCGTAACTTTATTGAGAGTTTTATTGAGCCGCTACTCGGTGACAACGCACACGCCAAGCAAGCCAGTTTCCGCTTGCTAGCGCGCCCACAGCCAGAGCTACTCGACTTGCTTGCACAGCATCAAATTGACGTAGTACTGACCAACCGTGAAGTGTCATTAAGTGATGACATTGCCTGGCAGTCGCAACTGTTATCACGGCAAGCGCTCAGCGTTATTGCCCCGGCCACGAGAACGGATTTGCCTAACCACATCGATCCTGCCTATCGCCGCCAACGCTGGGTGGTACCGGGCAGTGCTTCACCATTACGTGCGGCGTTTGAAGGTTTTTGTACTCAGCATCAACTCGAACCTGAGATCATCGCGGAGGTCGACGATATGGCCATGTTGCGACTGTTAGCGCGTGACAGCGGCGCTCTTGCGGCCATGCCAGCCGTCGTCGTAAGGGACGAATTGCAAAGCGGCGTACTAAGTAAACGCTTTGATCTGCCCAATGCCTTTGAGAACTTTTACGCGGTCACGTTGCAACGGAAATTTCAGCATCCGCTGTTGTCAGAGCTGTTACAATCACCCATGATCGATGCCATACAGCAAGCGACTGCGGAGCAACAATCGGATGCCCAATAAAACGCCACAAACCGAACACAGTTACATGCAACTCGATCCGCGTTTGAGCGCTAGTTGTGCGCCCACGTCAGTACAGCAACCACAATGGCTTGCGGTTAACACAGAGCTGGCCGAATATCTCGGTATTCCTGAAGCTTTATGTGGCACTGAGCAAGGCGCGCGGGTGTTTGCCGGCAACGAAGTTCCCGACTGGGCCCAGCCTGCAGCAGTCGGCTATGCGGGGCATCAATTTGCCAATTATGTACCGCAACTTGGTGATGGCCGCGCAGTGTTGCTGGCAGAGATCATCGCCAGCGACGGCAAGCGCTACGATCTGCAGCTCAAAGGCTCGGGGCGCACGCCTTTTTCTCGCGGCGGTGATGGCCGCTCACCTATCGGCCCGGTATTGCGTGAATACCTTGTAAGCGAAGCTATGCACCGTCTCGGCGTACCGACCACGCGCGCATTAGCAGCCGTGGCAACCGGCGAATTAGTCCAACGCGAACACGCCGAGCCGGGCGCGATTCTGACCCGCGTGGCCAGCAGCCACCTGCGCGTCGGCACCGCACAGTACGTATTGGCCTTTAAGGACCGCGCGCTGCTGCAACGCTTCGCAGACTACGTGATTCAGCGCCACTACCCAGATTGCGCCGACGCCAACACCAACGCCGACACCGACGCAAAGCAACCTTATTTGGCCTTACTCGAAGCGGTTATCGAGCGCCAAGCACAACTGGTGGCGAAATGGATGAGCCTTGGCTTTATTCATGGCGTTATGAATACCGATAATATGACACTATCAGGCGAAACCATTGACTATGGCCCCTGCGCATTTATGGAGGCCTACGACCCGGCCACCGTGTTTAGCTCGATTGACCGCCGCGGCCGCTACATGTACCAAAACCAACCGCCCATCGCGATGTGGAATCTGGCGCGTTTTGCCGAAACCTTGTTGCCGTTACTACACAACGAAGACGAAGATGCCGAGACTGCCATAAAGCTGGCGACGGCCGCGGTTGAAGGCTTTGAGGCGCGCTATCAAGAACACTACTGGCAGGCCATGACGGCAAAAATTGGGCTTACACCTGAGCACAAAGGCGCACAAACTCTCGTCCAAGACTTCCTCGATCTACTCGAGCAACACAGTGTCGACTTTACTCTAGCGTTCCGCTTTTTGAGTGATAACGTGCCGACACGACTCGCTTCACTCTTTAAACAAGACGACGTCTGGCGCCCTTGGTATGAACGTTGGCAAGCAGCTTGGCCGGAAGGCTTTTCACCGAACCAATTAGCGCAAGTAAATCCAGCCTACATACCGCGCAATCATCGCGTCCAAGAAGTGATTGATGAAGCGATCAACGAAGGCTCACTGCGCAAGTTCAACCGCCTGAATCAAGTCTTGCGTGAGCCTTTCATTGAGCGCGAAGAAAATGCTGATTTGCTACTGCCAGCGGCGGCGGGCGAACAGGTCACCCGCACCTTCTGTGGCACTTAAGTTGTGGTACTTAAGTTGTGACACCTAACGGCTAGAGTGTGCCGGGGTTTAGTTGCCAAATACTAAAGTTAAGTAAGGCAGCAAAGGTAACCCAAGCGAGATAAGGCAGAAGCAATATCGCTGCTGCTTTATTTAAGCGCCAATACAGCACGATGGTAGCCACAATCGTACCCCAAAGTAAGATAATTTCGACGAAGCTAATCGCCCCTAAGTACCAGGCGAAGAACAACCAGCTCCACAACATGTTCAAGCCCAGCTGTACGAAATTCACCTGCAAGGCGCGCTTGGCTTGGCCTTGAAAACCAAATTCACGCCAGATCAGCCATGCCGACACCGCCATCATGGTATAGAGCGCGGTCCACACCGGCCCAAATAGCCACGCTGGGGGCGCCCAACCCGGCAACATCAGTTCACGATAAAACACTGGCGCATTGGCCGAGCCCCAGCCGCCAATCCCCGCGACCACAAAAGACAAGGCTAACCATGCCAGTAAACCACCGATTTGTTTCATAATGGGCATACAATATTCCTTTTTAGCGTTTGTATTGTGTCGGACAATAGCCGCGATTCACTCCTGGCTCGCGTAACTGCAAGTGCTTGGTCTTCCGCGCGGTGACGCGCTTGCGCCAGAGCCGAAACGAACTTGGCTTTAATTCACGGCGCATCAGCTGAATCACCTCTTGCTCAGACAAGCCGTAAGTATAGTCGATGGCCTCAAAGGGCGTGCGATCCTCCCACGCCATCTCAATGATCCGTGACAACTCATCCGGCCGCCACAACCTCTCCTGATTCTTTTCGTGCTTCACTTATCTAACCTACTCTTAATTCTAGTAAACTTTCCAATGTTTACGAATTTCGCGCAAAACAAGTTCACCATTGCACCCATCTCGAATTCAACATATGCTTCATTAACAAACAGCGAACATCTAACATCGAACAACAAAAATGTCTTTCGCAGAACTACTTAGCGCCCTCATCCGCTTTATCCCGCGACTGCCGCGTTTTTTCCTAACGCTGCTGCAACTCGCATGGGCGCACAAAGGCCGCCGCGGCTCCACCGGCTACTTTCTGCAACGTGCCGCGGCACGACACCCTCAGCGAAACTTCATCAAGAGCAAGACCGGCAGCTACAGTTATGCCGAGTTCAACCAATGGGTCAACGGCCTCGCGCACAAACTGCAGCAATTCGGTATACAGCCCGGCGATTGTGTCGCCCTGCTCGATCGCAATAGCCCAGAAGTGCTGGCGTGGGCCTTCGCCGTGAACAAGCTCGGCGCCGTCGCTGGCATGCTCAATCCCAAACAAACCGGCGCAAACCTAGCGCACAGTATTGCAGTCATGCAGCCGCGCTTAGTCGTCGCCACAGCAGAGTTTGAGCCCACACTTGCCGAACTCGACACGCTGCCAAGCCTATGGATTGCCAGCAAAGAACTCCACCGCCAAGCACATCAGAGCGAACAACCGAACCCCACCCATACAGCCACCATCAAGCTCGGCGCTACCTGCTTTTATATGATGACGTCAGGCACCACAGGTTTACCGAAAGCCGCTGCCATGACCCATTTACGCTGGTACAAAGCGGGCATTGCCTTTGGTCGCATGTCATTGAGTCTGAGTAAACGCGATACGCTCTATAACTGCTTGCCGCTTTATCACAACACCGCGCTGTCGATTGCCGTTAGCTCCGTAGTCATGACCCACAGCAGTTTGGCACTTGCCGAACGGTTTAGCGCCAGTCAGTTTTGGTCTGACGTCCGGGAATTTGGCGCGACCTGTTTTGTCTATGTCGGCGAACTGTGCCGTTATTTGCTGCAGCAATCGGTACAAGCCGAAGAGCGCAATAACAACATTCGTGCGGTGATTGGCAATGGCTTGCGCGCAGAACTCTGGGATGACTTTCAACAACGTTTCAAAGTGCCACGCATTTGCGAGCTGTACGGCGCTAGCGAGGGCAATGTCGGCTTTGTGAATGTCTTTAATTTAAAGCGCACCGTTGGCTTCTCACCGATGACCTATGCCATTGTGCGCTTTGACTATGAGCAGGAAACACCGCTGCGTGATGCTCAAGGTCGTCTACAAAAAGTTGCGAAGAACGAAGTAGGCCTATTGCTCACCGAAGTTTCCCGCAAAGCGCCGTTTGACGGCTATACGCACAATCCCGAAGCCAATAACGCCAAGTTATTTCGGGATGTTTTTAAGCCGGGGGATTGTTGGTTCAATACCGGTGACTTAGTCCGACATCAAGGTTATCGCCACATCGCGTTCGTTGACCGCGTCGGTGACACCTTTCGTTGGAAATCAGAGAATGTCGCTACCACCGAAGTCGAAGCGCACGTCAGTCGCTTTGGTGATGTGCTGGCTGCGGTCGCTTATGGCGTCAAAGTCCCCTTTACCGAAGGGCGTGCCGGCATGGTTTCGCTAGTGCTCGCTAAAGGTGCACGATTCGATGCTCAGGCATTCTATCAGCACATTCGCCAGTCACTGCCCGACTATGCACAGCCACTGTTTGTGCGCCTGCAGCAGGTGCACGAAGTCACGACCACCTTTAAGATCCGCAAAAGCCAATTGAAGTCCGAGAGTTTCGCCATTGACCATGTACGGGATCCGCTCTACGTGCTGGTTGACCGTCAGCAAGGTTACCAACCGTTAAGCGATGAACTTTATCAAGCTATTCACTCTGGGCAGTTGCGTCTGTAGTTACTTTGTGTGGTTTCACTAATCGATAAAAACGCCGCCACGGCAAGAAGTAAGCGGCATGGATAATGACCAGCACCAAGGCTTCTGACCATTGCAGCGCTTGCGCTCCAGCAAAGACAAAAATCAAGATATGCAAGCGCACCACCTTGGCATAGGGCTTCATCAGGTTCATCTTGCTCATCGCTTTTTTGGTGCTCTGCGGTTCTTGTGGCAACGGCGCGCGCTGACCAAGTAAATCATGACGGTCAGAGACCAAGACTATCAGCAAAAACCACCAATACTCGGTTACCACCCACAGATATTGTTGCGGGTCCAGAAAGAGTCCTTGGCGCTCAGCAGCGACCGGTATAGGAAAGAAATCATTGAGGAAAATAGCGTGGCCTAGGTGAAAGCCACCAAAGTGAACAGTAAAGAAGGCTAATAAAAAGAGACCATTAACGAGCCCAAACAAAAACATACCGCCGCCCACGCGATACATCGCCGCAACCCAGCGGACAATTGAGCTGACGATATAGGTATAACCAATCAACAGGCTACTCAACCACATACCCCAGACAATGCTATGGCCGTCATCGCGTTGCCAAAGGGCCAGCGAGAGCGCCGTTACAAAAAGAAGTAGGTCGAGCAAGATCTCGCGACGCTCTGTCATAAGTTTTTCAGCCTGTTGTTGAAAGTTGTTTAAAGTTGCTTACAAAGTTATCGACTTAACGCTTGTTGTCAATCTCTTAAAAGCGGCTAAGCTTAAACGCAAACAACAAAAAGAGAACATTTCATGACCACCACCACGACGCCAATCGCCCAACGCGAACGCATTCAAATGCTCGATGTGATCCGCGGCTTTGCCCTGCTCGGCATTCTGTTGATGAACATCGAATACTTTCAGCGGCCCATGACAGCGATGTTGTTTGGACTCGATCAATCTTTAACCGGCATTGATAAAGCTGTGGGCTGGACCGTCTTTACCTTCGTGCAAGGCAAGTTCTACACCATGTTCTCCTTGCTCTTTGGTATCGGTTTTGTGATTTTCTGCGACCGTGCGATTGGCAAAGAACACCCTCGGCCACGCTTACTATTTGTGCGTCGCGCCATTATTTTAGCGCTATTTGGCTGGGTGCATATTTACTTTTTCTGGGGTGGTGACATCTTACTCACCTACGCCATTTGCGCGCTTTTTCTCGTGCTATTTATCAATAAATCGGCCAGTAGCTTATGGAAATGGGGCGTAGGTATCTATTTATTGCCAATCCTGGCTGTATGGCTGGGCGGCATCGGCTTGCACTTTGCCCTGCAAGATCCCGCAGCTGCAGACGAAATACTTAGTGACATGACGGCAACACAGACGGCAATCAAAGACTTTATCGTGCAAGCCAATAGCGTCTATGCAGAGGGCTCATGGTCACAAATCATTGCCGTTCGCGTCGAAGAACTCAGCAAAATGTACGGTACCGGCGGCATGTTTTTCTTTTTGCCGACGCTATTGGGTATCTTTCTTATCGGTGCAAGTTTTGCGCGCAGTGGCGTATTCACTTCATTTGATAAGCGCCCTACCGCCTACAAACACTTGCTTCGTTGGGGGTTGATCTTCGGTTTGCCGGCGGCACTGTATACAGGTTTCTACAATACCAACCCGAATATGTTGTTACCCACCCCCGAATCAGCACTTGGCTTTACCATCGCCGCCGTCGCGAGTTTAGGTCTGTGCTTCGCCTACATGAGTCTCATTGCCTTGGCTCTGCGCGGCGCAGAACGTGCGAAACGGGAGCATTGGCTACGTCACCTTGCACCTGCTGGGCGCATGGCTTTAACGAACTACTTAACCCACTCAATCGTATTCACCACATTATTTTACGGGTATGGCTTCGGCATGTATGGCGAGATCAGTCGCAGTACTGCAACAGCACTGGCAATTGGTTTGTGGTTGTTACAATTACCTTTGAGTCGCTGGTGGCTGGAGCGCTACCGCTTCGGTCCTTGCGAATGGTTATGGCGGACGCTCACCTACGGCGAGCGCCAACCGTTTAAACGTTGACCGAACTTGCTAAAGTTGCAACTGTGGTGTAAATTTACACCACAGTAACCTAACCAATTGATATGCAATGACACGACAAAGTATCACTCTCACTGAACAGAACGACCTATGGTTGCGCGAGCATGTTGAATCGACGGGCGAATATGCCAGCAAAAGTGAATTGATTAATGATTTGATTCGCCGAGCACGTCGGGTTGAAATGATTAATGAAAAGTTAGCTCAAGCAGAACTCAGCGGTTATACCTCGCAATCAGAAGACGACATTTTGCGGGAATTTAAGCGCGAGTTTAAGCGTAATGTCGCGAAGAAAAGAAGCTAGTTACATTGGCTGTTTATCAACTTTCCAACGCAGCGAAAGAAGATTTACGCCGCATCTATGAATATGGTGTGAGTCATTTTGGCGAACATGCCGCGGAAAAGTATTACCGTGGTTTCTTTGCGACCTTTGCTCAGATTGCCGAGACACCATTACGCTACCCAAGCGTCGATTACATCAGACAGGGCTACCGTCGCGCCGTCTATGGTGTTGACAGTATCTATTTCCGAGTGCATGAGCAAAAAGTCGAGATCATGGCTATTCTCGGTGGACAAGATTTCGAACAATGGCTTTAAGCTAGGCTTTCAATCGGTTTAAGGTAATACCAACGGCCGCCCTCGCGCACGAATGCTGAAAGCTCTTCGTGTTCACCGACTTCGCCGTCGAATTGAAAATAAGCACAAAAGTGGACTCTGCCCTCGTCGCCGCTTTGCTCTGCGTTATAGATATCGAGCTGCATCCATTGCGGGCTGTCACTGAAGTCGAGTTCGCTGGGGCGGGTCGACGGATGCCAGGTGTCGAGTAAGTAGTCGGCCATGCCAAGTGCAAAAGCGCTGTAACGTGAGCGCATCAGCAGTTCGACATTCTTGGGCAATACAACGTTTTCACCCGCGAAAAGCGGATGAAAACGCCCACAACACTTACGATACAGACCGTTACCGCACGGACACTTCTTCGGTGCTTTAAAAGCCATTAGAAGCAATCACCTGGGACACGCACCCAGCCTTCCATCAGCACACGCGCACTGCGGCTCATGATGGCCTTACTCACGGTCCACTCGCCATCGACCTGCTTGGCTTCTGCGCCCACTTGCAAGGTACCTGAGGGATGTCCAAAACGAATCGAAGTGCGATCACCGCCACCGGCAGCCAAGTTGACCAAGGTGCCAGGTACAGCTGCAGCCGCCGAAATCGCCACTGCCGCAGTCCCCATCATGGCATGGTGCAATTTACCCATCGACATGGCCCGCACGAGCACGTCAATCTCTGTTGCATGAATTTGCTTGCCACTTGAAGCAAGGTAGTCCTGCGGTGGCGCCACAAACGCAATCTTCGGCGTGTGTTGACGATTGGCTGCCTCAGCCACATCAGCAATCAAGCCCATTTTCACCGCACCATGGGCACGCAAGCTTTCGAACATCTGCAAGGCTTGCGGATCTTCATTGATCGCACCTTGCAATTCCGTGCCGTTGTAACCAATCGCCTCGGCGTTGACGAAAATCGTCGGAATACCGGCGTTGATAAAGGTTGCTTGCAACTCGCCCAAACCTGGAACTTCAAAAGTATCGAGCACATTACCCGTCGGGAACATCGCACCCTCTCCGGCGGCTGGGTCCATAAACTCGACCTGCACTTCGGCTGCTGGGAACGTCACACCGTCAAGCTCAAAGTCGCCAGTCTCCTGAACTTCACCGTTGGTCATGGGGACCCGCGCAACAATAGTTTTCTCAATATTGGCCTGCCATATACGCACCGTGCAAATGCTGTTTTCCGGTACTTGGGCGGGGTCAATAAGACCATTACTGATAGCAAACGAGCCAACTGCCGCAGTTAAATTACCGCAGTTGCCGCTCCAATCGATAAAAGGCTTATCAATCGACACTTGACCAAATAGATAATCGACATCGTGATCTGGGCTTTTTGAGCGCGACAAGATCACCGTTTTACTGGTGCTTGAAGTCGCCCCACCCATGCCATCGGTGTGCTTACCATAAGGATCAGGACTGCCAATCACGCGCAACAATAAGTTGTCACGCGCCGCGCCAGGGACTTGTGCTGCTTCCGGCAAATCGTCAAGACGGAAAAACACGCCTTTTGACGTCCCGCCACGCATGTACGTGGCAGGGATCTTGATTTGCGGTGCAAATACGTTATCGCTCATAAACTTAGCTCGCTTCTGCTTCGAGGAAGTCTTGGGCAAAACGCTGTAATACACCACCTGCCGAGTAAATCGATACTTCTTCGAAGGTATCCAAACGGCATTTCACTGGCACTTCAAGCGTTTCACCATCGGCGCGATGAATGATCAACGTCATGGTTGCACCCGGAGCAATTTCGCCTTTCACGTCATAGGTTTCACTACCGTCAAGCTTCAACGTTTTGCGTGTCGTGCCCGCTTCGAATTCGAGCGGCAATACGCCCATACCAATCAAGTTAGTACGGTGAATACGCTCAAAACCTTCAGCAACGATACACTCGACACCTGCAAGGCGAACACCTTTCGCCGCCCAGTCACGTGATGAGCCCTGACCGTAGTCAGCACCGGCGACGATAATCAACGGCTGCTTACGCTCCATGTAGGTTTCAATTGCTTCCCACATACGCATCACTTTGCCTTCCGGCTCGACGCGCGCCAACGAACCTTGAATCACTTCACCGTTCTCATCCCGTACCATTTCATTAAACAGTTTCGGGTTGGCAAAGGTCGCGCGTTGCGCTGTCAAATGGTCACCACGGTGCGTCGCGTACGAGTTGAAGTCTTCTTCAGGTACACCCATCTTAGCGAGGTACTCACCCGCCGCACTGTCGGCCAAAATCGCGTTCGACGGCGACAAGTGGTCGGTGGTGATGTTGTCACCCAACACCGCTAACGGACGCAAACCTGTGAGCTTGTTCTCCGCAGCCATTTGGCCTTCCCAATACGGTGGGCGGCGAATATAGGTACTCATCGGACGCCAGTCATACAACGGATTGTTCTGCTCTCCGTAGTCAACAGAAAGGCTAAACATCGGGTCATAGACTTTACGGAACTGCTCTGGCTTCACCGATGCCTTCACGATGGCATCGATTTCTTCGTCACTTGGCCAGATGTCTTTCAAGGTAATTGGATTACCTTCGGCATCAAAGCCAAGCGGATCTTTTTCGATATCGAAGCGAATCGTACCAGCAATCGCATAAGCAACAACCAACGGCGGTGACGCCAAGAATGCTTGCTTCGCATAAGGGTGGATACGCCCGTCGAAGTTACGGTTCCCTGAAAGTACCGCCGTCGAATACAGATCACGGTCGATGATTTCTTGCTGGATCTTAGGATCCAAGGCACCGCTCATACCATTACAGGTCGTACACGCAAAAGCCACCACGCCAAAACCGAGCTGTTCAAGTTCAGGCAGCAAATTGGCTTCTTCAAGGTACATTTTCACGGTTTTAGAACCCGGTGCCAGTGAGCTTTTCACCCAAGGCTTACGGGTCAACCCCAGCTTGTTAGCATTTCGCGCAATCAAGCCTGCCGCAATCATGTTGCGCGGGTTACTGGTATTGGTACAGCTGGTGATTGCCGCAATAATACAAGCACCGTCGGGCATCAGGCCATCTTCAGGTGCATCAACGTGCTTCGCTACTCCGCGCTGCGCCAACTCGTTCGCTGGCAATAAGGCATGTGGGTTCGACGGGCCGGCCAGGTTTCGTTCAACCTTGCTTAAGTCGAAGGTTAACACGCGCTCGTATTCCGCGGTTTTTAAGCTGTCACTCCACAAGCCGGTTTCTTTGGCGAACGTCTCAACCAACTTCACCTGCTCGTCGTCACGACCAGTCAGCTTCAAGTAGTCGATGGTTTGATCGTCGATGTAGAACATCGCGGCTGTGGCACCGTACTCAGGTGTCATGTTAGAGATGGTCGCGCGGTCACCCACGGTCAAGGCGTCAGCGCCTTCACCATAAAACTCAAGATAAGCACCCACCACGCGTTCTTTACGCAAGAACTCGGTAAGGGCCAATACCAAGTCGGTACCGGTGATGCCAGGACGCAACTTGCCTTTCAGCTCAACACCGACGATGTCGGGCAAGCGCATATAAGAAGCACGGCCTAGCATCACGCTCTCGGCTTCTAAACCACCTACACCGACCGAGATGACACCTAAGGCATCAACCATTGGCGTGTGACTGTCCGTACCCACACAAGTATCCGCAAACGCCACACCGTCACGTACTTGTACCACCGGAGACATTTTCTCCAAGTTGATTTGGTGCATGATGCCGTTGCCTGGTGGGATCACATCAACATTTTTGAATGCCGTTTTGGTCCAGTTAATAAAGTGGAAACGGTCATCATTACGACGATCTTCAATGGCACGGTTTTTCTCGAACGCATCTTTCTCGAAGCCCGCATGTTCCACCGCCAACGAGTGGTCAACGATCAACTGTGTTGGCACGACTGGATTTACTTTCGCTGGGTCACCGCCTTTTTCAGCGATGGCGTCGCGTAAACCAGCCAAGTCGACTAATGCGGTTTGGCCTAGAATGTCGTGACACACGACGCGTGCTGGGAACCATGGGAAATCCAAATCGCGCTTACGATAAATCAATTGGCTAAGTGCATCGGTGAGCTCACTCGGCTCACAACGACGCACCAAGTTCTCGGCAAAAATACGTGAGCTGTAGGGCAGTTTGTCGTAGGCACCTGGCTCGATGTCGTTGACCGCTTTGCGCGTGTCGTAGTACATCAGCGAGGTACCGGGCAACTGCGCCCGGTAGTTTTCGTTAAACATCCAATCGCTCCTTAGCGTTCGTTCAGTGCTGGTACTGGACGTGGCTCTGGACCAATGTAATCCGCACTTGGACGGATGATGCGGTTATTTGCACGCTGCTCTTTCACGTGTGCAGTCCAACCGGTTACGCGTGACATCACGAAGATTGGCGTGAATAACTTGGTTGGAATGCCCATGAAGTGATAAGCAGAAGCATGGAAAAAGTCCGCATTCGGGAACAACTTCTTCTCGCGCCACATAACTTCTTCACAGCGCACAGACACGTCATACAAACGCGTATCACCATTCTCTTCAGCAAGCTTCTCAGACCATGCTTTGATGATGTCGTTACGTGGATCGAACTCACGGTAGACCGCGTGACCGAAGCCCATGATCTTTTCTTTACGCTCGAGCATGCCCATCAAGGTTTTCTCAGCATCATCAGCGTCTTTCATGTCTTCAATCAATTCCATCGCGGCTTCGTTGGCACCACCATGCAATGGACCACGCAGTGAGCCAATCGCACCAGTCACACATGAGAAAATGTCCGATAAGGTCGAAGCACAAACACGTGCAGTAAAGGTCGACGCGTTAAACTCGTGCTCTGCATACAGAATCAACGAAGTGTTCATTACGTCAGCATGCAATTGTGACGGCTTCTTACCGTGCAACAATTCTAAGAAGTGCGCGCCGATTGAATCTGCGTCAGTTTCAGTTTCGATGCGCTTGTTGTTGTGGCTGAAGTGGTACCAGTACAACAAGATGCTTGGAAACGCCGCCAACAGACGCTCAATTTTGTCGTCCGCTTGGGTGAAATCATCTTCTGGTTCAATGTTGCCCAAGAACGAGCAACCGGTACGCATCACGTCCATCGGGTGCGCGTCGGCAGGAATACGCTCAAGCACGTCTTTCAGTGACTGTGGCAAGCCACGCAACTTCGCCAAACGGCCTTTGTAAGCAGCCAAGTCGTCCGCTTTCGGCAATTCACCGTGCGCCAACAAATAAGCCACTTCTTCGAAGCTTACTTTTTCTGCCAATTCCTTGATGTCATAACCGTAGTAGGTCAAGCCTGAACCGCTTTTACCAACGGTACATAGTTTAGTTTCACCAGCAACTTGTCCGCGCAAACCCGCGCCACCTAATTTCTTATCAACCATAATAAACTCCTTAAAAATCGTTGTTCGATATTCGCTGTTCGAAAAATCGTTGTTCGATATTCGCTGTTCGAAAAACCGTTGTTCGATATTCGCTGTTCGCACGCTCACTACGTTCGCTTTTTGTTTAGATCTAAACAAACATCAAACAGCGAATAGCAAACATCGCCTTTCATAAACATCGAACAGCAAACATCGCTTTTTATTTTTTAAATAATTCGTCGAGCTTTTGCTCGAATGCGTGATAGTTCAAGAACTCATACAATTCCGCGCGCGTTTGCATATCATCGACCACCGCTTTTTGATCGCCGTTGGCAAGAATGCTTTCATAAACATTCAGTGCGGCTTTGTTCATGGCACGGAACGCGCTCAATGGATACAGCACCATCTCGACACCAACATCGGCAAGTTCTTGTTTGTTGAACAATGGTGTTGCACCGAATTCGGTAATGTTAGCAAGAACTGGCACATTCAGCGCGTTGGTAAAGGCTTGGTACTGTTCAAGAGTGTGTACAGCTTCGGCAAAAATTGCGTCAGCGCCAGCTTCAACACAGGCTTGTGCGCGTTCGATGGCCGCTTCTAAACCTTCTTGTTGTAAAGCATCGGTACGCGCCATGATCAAGAACTGATCGTCGATACGCGCGTCAACGGCGGCTTTTACGCGATCCACCATCTCACCTTGAGTGACAATTTCTTTGTTTGGACGATGGCCGCAACGCTTTTGGGCGACTTGGTCTTCAATGTGAAAACCAGCTGCGCCAGCGCGGGTCATTTCTTTGACCGTACGCGAAATGTTGAAGGCACCGCCCCAACCGGTGTCGGCATCAACCAACAAAGGCACGTCCGTAGCACCCGTGATACGGCGAATATCTTCACACACATCGTTCAACGACGTCATACCGAGGTCTGGCAGGCCAAACGAGGCATTGGCAACGCCCGCACCTGACAAATAAAGTGCTTTGTGCCCTACTTTTTCGGCCATCATTGCGGTGTAGGCATTAATGGTGCCGACAATTTGCAATGGGTTTTCGTCTTTAATCGCTTGGCGCAATTTTGCGCCTGCACTGTGTACCTGGCTCATGCGTGTTCCTTCTCTGCTAATTGCATTTCGTTTAATTGCTTCTCAATGTTGCGGCGCGACGCCGCGATGTGCCGACGCATCAATAAATCGGCAAGTTCGCCATCGCGATTGGCAATGGCACTCAATATGGCTTTATGTTCGTCGAAGGCCCGTGACACCCGCGGTCCATTCATCCCCATCTGTACGCGATACATGCGCACCAAATAATACAACTCGTCACAAAGCATATTAATTAGATAGGGATTCTTGCTGCCTAAAATGACACGGTAATGAAAATCGAGGTCACCGGCTTCTTGATAGTAGCTTTCGCCTTCACGCACACGTTGCGTACTCAGATGTTGATCGAGCAAGGCAGCGAGTTCATCAATTTCTGCGGCGGGCATCTGCTCTGCGGCAAGGCGACAGGCGAGTCCTTCGAGCTCTTCGCGGATTTGATAAAGGGCAATCAAGCCTTCTGGCGTCAGGGTCACCACCCGTGCCCCCGCATTCGGGATACGTTCGATGAGGTGACAGCGCTCTAGGCGTGCCAGCGCTTCACGCAAGGGGGCGCGGCTGACGTCGAAGCGGCGTGCTAACTCGGGTTCACTGATCTTGCTGCCTGCGGGAATGGCACCTTCGACAATGGCACGTTGGATCTCGTATAGCACACGGTCGGAGGCGGTGATCGCTTGGCGTAGTAAACTTGGATGTTCGGTCATATTTAATATGTCGACAGTTTCCAAAAGAGAAGCGCATTTTAATGGGTTTTTATGTGCATTTCAATGATCCAAGCCAACAGATTGTCGACAAAGTGTCATTTATGCAAAAAAAAGCCCCGCAATGCGGGGCCTACTGCTTACTTACTCAGGGAGAACTCTTTTGCCGTCAAGGATTAACGCATTGACGGTGGCAGAATCACCGCGTCGATCACGTGGATCACGCCGTTGCTTGCCATAATGTCGGCTTTCACGACATTAGCGCCGCCCACTTGCACACCGTCGGTAGCGTCGATAGCGACTTCTTCACCTTGCACGGTGGCTGTCGACAATTCTTTACCTGCGATCGCAGAGCTAGGAACTTTGTCGCCCAACACGTGGTAGGTCAATACAGCAACCAATTGGTCTTTGTTTTCTGGCTTCAAAAGATTCTCGACCGTACCTTCTGGTAACGCTGCGAAGGCATCGTTGGTCGGTGCAAAAACGGTAAATGGACCGTCACCTTTTAAGGTGTCTACCAAGCCTGCCGCCTTTACTGCAGTAACTAAAGTAGAGAATTGACCATCGCTGGCGGCGATGTCGACGATATCTTTTTTGTTGCCGTGATTATGTGCTGCTGCTGTAGTTGATACTGCGGCGATGAGCAGTGCACCTGCTAACCATTTCATTGTTGATGCTAGATTTAACATGGTAATACTCCTTGCTAATGAAAATATCGAAAAGCGTTGTTTGCTAATCGCTGTTCGCTGTTTGAAATTATTTGGCGTCGTGGGGTTGTACGTTGGCGTGTTCGAAAAAGGATTAATTTTTATACGATAATTTTATGTAAAGGCGGTGCGAGCAGATAAATACGAGTGATCAATCAAAGGGATATGCTAGTATTACTAATTACATTTTCAGCCTTGGAGGTTATATGTTGAAGTCACTCCTTACTGCAACAGCAGCGGCATTAGTGCTGAGCGCTGGTGCGCACGCCGACGATTGGACCCTCGATAGCGAGCGTTCAACGCTGCACTTTGTTTCAGTGAAAAATGACAACGTTGCCGAAATTCATCGCTTCACTGAACTCACGGGTGAAATGAATGACGGCGAGCTCAAGGTGACGATTCCAGTCGCAAGTCTTGATACAGCGATTCCGATTCGCAATGAACGTATGCTCGAGCATTTATTTAATGCCGAGGAGTATGCGAACGTAACTGCGACAGCATCGATTCCAACAGAAATTTATGATTTAGAAACCGCCACTGGCACACTACCGGTCGTAGTGCCTATCAAGGTATTTATTGCCGGCGAAGCCGTCGAAGTTGATGCCGCCTTGCAAGTCACCAAACTTGATGCGGACCACGTTGTTGCGACAACCTCGCAACCGGTATTAATTAGCGCAAAAGAGTTTGGTCTGGTTAAAGGTATTAACAAGCTGCAAGAGATTGCTGGTTTGCAAGCGATTGACCATGTGATCCCAGTGACCTTTACGGTGCAGTTCAACCGTGACATCTAAAATAACTGAACTGACTTTGGGCGCGGCAACACTCGACGATGTTGCCGCGCTTTCTCGTTTAGAGGCGAGCTACTATCATGACGACGGCTACCCTGCCCCGCTTTTTTATCAAGCCTTGCATCAATGGCCTGATTTGCTTCAGGTAGCGCGGGTAGAATCCGACCCATCTAGCTTACTGGCCGGTTATTGTTTGGGCGCACCGGGTCAAGAGCCCCAGCAATTGTGGTTAATGTCACTGCTGGTGGATCAAACTCAACGCGGCATGGGCCTAGGCAAACGCTTGCTGCAACATTGGTTACAACATGTAACACAACGCGGCTATCGTTCTATCTGGCTGAGTGTGGCACCAGCCAACGAAGCAGCAATCAAGCTCTATCAGGCCTGCGGCTTTGTCATACAGTCCACAGAAAAAGACTATTTAGGCATTGGCGAAGACCGTCATGTGATGCGTTATGATGCTCCAGCCAAGGATTGACCTAAGCGTTGATTTAGCTCATATTGCAGTAAAGCTTCTCATGCAATATAAAAAAAATAACAAAACACATGGTCTATCGTCGTAGTCTCGCGTTATCGCTGGTAAACGTTACGTTGTTCGTCACTATTAGTGCCACGTTCATGTTTGGCCTATTGGGGCTACTTCTTAACAGTTATGCAAATCCCGCGAGCGCATTCGAGCGCGTGATTTCTAATACCTCTGGCATAGTCGCAATTGCGGTGGCCTTCGCATTATTCGGACTCGCCGCAAAAAAACGCAAGATCCAAGTAACCTTTGCGGTTATTGTCATCTTAGCGGCACTGCATAGCCTGTTAGTCAATTTATCGCTGACCTCGATTCTCTACCTTGAATTCCTTGATTCGATCGACGCCTACTTCTATCCGCCGGTCGCCTTGACCTTTATTTTACTGGGCGTGGCCTTACTATTGAATCCTCGGCAGAAAGTTCAACGACGCTGGATGCGCGCGTCTGCAGGCTTTTTAATTGTGCTGGCCACCATCGCTATTGGCGTGCATTTTTTCGATGACGGTTTTGCCCTACTCGGGCCTCATCCGCCGGTGACGAGTCTTGCGGCCCTGACCATGGTGCTCATCGGTGTGTCATTATTGCTGGCCAGCAATCACCGTGTTTTGCTTTTTGATTTAAACCGTAATCCAGCCGCTTGGCTCACTTTCGCGTTCGTTATTGCGATTTGTTCTATTTGGTTTCAGTTGAGCTTTAACCAAATTAAAAGCATTCGCGCAGAAGCTATCGACACTATCGAAAAAGTTACCAAAGTTCGCCAGCAGACCATTCAAGTGAACCTACAAATTTTGAATCGTTTGCGTGAGCGTTGGCAACAGCTAGGGGTTTCGGCAACCTCAGACTTCGCCCGCTTTGATGCTGCTGCCTACTTACGCGATATTCCGCATTACCTTGGCATTCATTTAATCGATTCACGTGGTGTTCCGCAGTGGCAACAGCACCGTGATGGCGATCAAGCCTACATGGCGCACATTAGCCATCCTGCAGTGCAAGCCTGGCTTGCGTCTGATCCCGATACCATCACCATGTCGATTCCAGAAGATGAATTTAAACTGAACCGGCAACCCCTCGGACTCTTATTAATGCCCGTGGAACAAACGGCTGAGCAACAGTTTTATTTACTTGTGGTGTTCGATTTAATGCGCTTGGTTAGCCCAGAAACCCGCTTATTACCCGAACATTTGAAAATCTATGCCGCACTGAGTGATGAGCGCGTCCTAAGTTTTGAAGCAGACAAGCCATTCAACCGCAATGAACTTTCAATCGCCGAAGCACAGCTCGCGATCCCCAACGGTGCTCCACTGACGCTGTCGGTGAGTATGTATTCATTTGACGAGTTAATTAGTGCGTCCAACCTGCGCATGGTTTTAGCCTTGCTTGGCTTTATGTTTTGCATTGCTTTTCTGGCTCTCGCGCAACAAAACCGAATTTTGCGTAAACACAGCGACCGCTTACGCACAACGCAGCAACGCTTGCACGACCAGCAATGGCAGATGCAACTGAATGAACAACAGTACCGTTCGCTATTTGCTTATCATCCCGATGCGGTTTATTCCCTCGATACAGATGGCTTGGTTACCACTGCTAATGACGCCGTACTGAAAATACTCGATGTCGATCTTGATAGCGTCATCGGGACCCACTTTAGTGCCTTCATCCACCCTGCCGAGCGCGCCAAAGCGGAAGATAATTTCCAACGCACGCTAGCAGGTGAAACCTGCGAATATCCGCTTACCGTATTCAATCGCCATGCCCAATTGATGTTCATTCATGTTACGAATTTGCCGATCATGATCGAGGGCGAAATAACAGGGGTGTTTGGTATAGCTAAAGACGTCACCAAATCCCGCGCCAAAGACGAACAACTACATATTCTCGAACGCAGCATTAACGTCAGCACCAATGGCATCGTCATTTCGGATGCTGGCGACGACACCAGCCCGATTATCTACACCAACGACGCATTTCAAGCGATGTCGGGCTACAGTGCCGACGAGATCGTTGGCAAGTCATGTGACTTCTTAGTTGGGCCTAACACTGCACCCGAGAGTATCGAACAGGTTCGTACGGCGCTCAAAGAACGACGCGAATGTACTGTCGAAGTGATGCATTACCGTAAAGACGGCACCGCCTTCTGGGACGAACTGCAATTAGCACCTGTCGCTGACGCCGAGGGCAAGGTGACGCACTTTATCGGTATTCACCAAGATATAACCGAACGTATGGAGCACAAGCAGCAACTCGCCTTTCAAGCTGAGCATGATGCACTCACGCAACTTTACAATCGCCATGCTTTCGAAAAACGCTTTGCCGCGGTCTTGCAGGCAAGCGAGCGCAAAGAGCCCAACTGCCAGTGGGCGGTACTTTTTATCGACCTCGACGGCTTTAAACCGATCAACGAATCCATGGGCCTAGCCGCTGGTGACGAAGTGCTTACCCAGGTCGCCCAGCGTTTACAGCAAGGCCTCGATGAACCGAGTTTTGTCGCCCGCTTTGGTGGTGACGAATTTGTCGTTGCGCTTTGTGACAACTCGTTACAATCGATTGCCGACAAAGGCGAAGCGTTCCTTGCCCAACTTGCTGAGCCCTACCAAGTTCGTAAGCAAAAGCTTTATCTAACTGCGAGCATCGGTGTGGCCTGTAAATGTGCCAAGGGTCAGTCTGCGGTCGACTTGATCCAGCAAGCAGATACCGCGATGACCTTCGCGAAGCGACAGGGTCGTAACCATTTGCATTTCTTTAAGCGGGCCGAAGAGCACAGTAAGCGAGTGGATATCCATCTGCGCAACCGCTTCCAGCAAGCGATTGATGAAGAAAAGTTGGCGTTGCATTATCAGCCAATCATCGCTTTGCAATCGGGCGAGATGGTCGGGGTCGAAGCACTCATGCGCTGGCAATTAGAGGACGGCAGCTTTGTGCCGCCGGATACCTTTATTCCAATGGCTGAAGCCACCGGCCAGATCATACCTGCGAGTGAATGGGCGATGGAACAAGCCTGTGTCGATTTGAAGCAGATGCTGGAGAAGCGCGAGCAACTATGCGTTTCAGTTAATTTGTCGGTACTGCAGTTCAGTCGCGCCAACTTTTTTGAGCAAATCATCACTACCATTGAAGCCCATGGTTTAGCCAACAACCGTATTGAGCTAGAGCTTACCGAGAGTATCTTAATGGACGACAGCGATCATGCTATCAAGCTGATTGAGCGCTTCCGTAATGCGGGCATTGCTACCTCGATTGATGATTTTGGCACCGGCTTTTCGAGTCTAAGCTATCTGAAGAAGCTCCCGGTCAACCGACTGAAGATTGACCGTGCGTTTATTCAGGATATCGTCGGTAAAAGCAGTGATGAAGCCATTGTTCGCGGTATTTTAGCGATGGCACGCCAGCTCGATATCGAGGTTGTCGCGGAAGGAATTGAGACCGCTGAACAAGCGATTCGTTTAACGGAATTAGGTTGCGGTTTTGGGCAAGGCTATTATTTTGCCAAGCCCAAACCGCTCGCAGAGATTTTAAAAGACCTTGAATAACGACCTCAACTAATTGAGGTCGTCGTCGTGCTTCTCAAGATCCCACGGTAAACTACCCGGCGAAATGTGCATAAACTGCAGGTAATTTTCGAACTGGTTGATGACATCGTTAATAATATCCCCCGGCTCGTAACCATACAGGTCATACGCTTGACCGCCTTGGCGCAAGAATACCTCCGCACGATAATATTGCTTATCTGCGTTTTTGGCATTCACCATCGCGAAGTCAGGACGTTGATAGGCCCGTAGACGTACTTCGTAGTTAAACTCCACTTCGCCCTCTTTGCGCACCGTTAAGATGGAACGAAGGTGTTCACTATCGAAGTTGGTTTCGGTTTCCCAATCGTGTTCGCGTAGCTCTTTCGCGACGTCATTCAAGCAGTCGATAACGGTATGCTCGATGAACTCCCGTACTTCTTGTTGCTGTGGAAACTCAACCACACCGGCGAGACGTTTCTTCCAGTAGCTGGGTCCGGCGTGGACACCGCGACGGTGGGTGCGCATGGCACTTTTCAGACTCGCATATTGGTGGCCTTCAATCACCAGCGCACGCCACATACCAAAGGCGGAAATCAGAATAATCACCGCAAATGGCAAGGCACTGGTAATGGACGCAGTTTGCAGTGCCCCGAGACCACCGGCAAGCAACAGCACACCCGCAACAATACCTTCTGAGCTCGCCCAGAAAATACGCTGCCATACTGGCGTGTCGGTGCGGCCACCAGAAGCCAATGAATCAATCACGAGGGAGCCTGAGTCTGACGAGGTAACGAAGAAGGTCACAATCAGTACCACCGTAGCAAAACTCAGAATGCTGGTCAGCGGTAGCCGCTCATAGAGCTTGAACAAGGCAATCGCCTCATCGTTTTGTACCTCACTGATCAAGGTGGTGTAGCCCTCATTCATGATCAAATTTAGCGCCGTATCACCGAACACGCTAAACCAAAAGAAAGTGAACAGCGTCGGTACAAACATTACCCCGAACACAAACTGTCGAATGGTGCGACCACGGCTGATTTTCGCTATGAACAGACCAACGAATGGCGCCCAAGCAATGGTCCAGCCAAAGATAAATAAGGTCCAGTTACCAATCCAATCACTGCGCGAATAGGCTTGCAGGTTGAAGGTACGCTCAACAATATTATTTAAGTAAGCACCCGTGTTCTGCAGGTAGGTTTCGAGGATATGCACGGTCGGACCGGCAAAGAAAACAAACAGCAAGATAAACAGCACCAGTATCATATTGACATACGATAGGCGCTTGATGCCTTTATCCAAACCGGCCACCACCGACATAATGGCAAAGACCGTAATCACTGCGATAGCAATAATTTGCACCGTCGTACCCACCGGGATCTCTGGCCACAAATAATTCAAGCCGGCGTTGATTTGAATCACCGAGAGCCCCAAGGTGGTGGCGATACCGAACATGGTGCCTAAGATGGCAAAGGTATCGACCGCGTGGCCTGCGGGGCCATGAATTTTCTCACCAATAATTGGATAGAGCGTCGAGCGCATGGACAGTGGCAAGCCATGGCGAAATGAAAAGTAAGCTAAAACCAGGCCGACGAGTCCGTAGATGGCCCAAATGTGAAAGCCCCAATGGAAGTAGGCAATCTGCATCGCCTGCTTGGCCGAGTCCACGGTTTCTGCTGCTCCTACGGGTGGGCTTGAGTAATGCAGCACCGGCTCGGCGACACCGAAGAACAATAGAGCGATACCGTAACCGGCCGAGAACAACATCGCAAACCACGCCGGAAAGCTGTACTCCGGCTCCGCATGGTCGGGGCCTAATTTGATCCGCCCCCATTTCGACACTGCGACGCCGACGATGAAAACTAAGAAGATCGCCACCGCCAGCATATAAAACCAACCAAAGTCAGCGGTGATCCACGCCAGGACGTCACTAAAAACTTCCCCGGCGAGTTCAGGACTGGCTAAAGTACCGATAACCAGTAGCGCGATAACGGCAACGGCTGGAAAAAACACCGGCACCAGAATGGCGGAATTCCACTTCCTGGGTTCTGTCATAACCTACTCCTTTTGTTTATTCTTGTTTTACCCTATGTTGTATAGAACTAAATTTCAAATAAGACAGTCACATGCAAAGATGGCAATTGATTGCGGCACCGCTCGCCGCAATAAGCGTTTATGTTCTTAGCCAATGGCTTTTTGCCTTTGCCCACCCCGCCGCTTGGACCTTAGCAGCGACGGTGTGGATTGCATGGTGGTGGATAAGTGAAGCACTACCGTTGCCAGTCACCTCACTGTTACCCTTTTTACTACTGCCGTTGGGTGGCATCACCCCGCTTAACGAAGTTTCCGCGGCGCTAGGCAACCCTATTATTTGGCTTTTCATGGCTGCATTTATGCTCGCCAAGGCGGTGGAGCTGAGTGGTGTTCATCGCCGTCTGGCACTCGGTTTAGTGCACACCATCGGTAATGGCCATGGCAAGCGCATGCTGTTTGCCTTCATGTTGGCTACGGCGCTCTTGTCGATGTGGATCTCGAACACCGCTGCCGTATTAGCGCTCCTACCCGTTGCTCTGGCCCTAGCTGACGCCTGCGACGACGCCCCATTTCAACGAGCGTTACTGCTCGGCTTAGCCTATTCGGCATCGGTGGGCGGTATCGCTACCTTAGTGGGTACCCCTCCTAACTTAATTTTTGCTTCGGTGTATGAAACAAGTACCGGCCAAGCCTTTAGCTTTACCGACTGGATGGCTATCGGCGTCCCCTTTGTTATTGTAGCGATTCCGCTCATGGCGTGGTGGTTAGGCCGCCGCGTTAACGACCACATTGAACTTCACATCGAAGCACCTGGCGCAATGCGCTCCGCTGAAAAGCGCGTGCTTATCGTTTTTGGCTTAGTGGTTCTGTTGTGGGTCACCCGCACCACCCCATTTGGCGGTTGGACCGCCTTAACTGGACTTAACTACGTGGGCGACGCGACCGTTGCCATTGCGGGTGTATTAGCTATGTTCATCTGGCGCGACCGCGAGGGCGAACCGCTGCTCACTTGGAACGCCGCGGTGTCGATTCCGTGGGGGATTTTGTTACTATTTGCCGGTGGTATTGCCCTGGCGCAAGGCTTTATCAGTAGCGGTTTGAGTCTGCGTATCGGTGATGCTCTCACCGGGCTTGGGGTCCTACCGATTTGGCTACTGGTTTTTTGTCTGACCCTGAGCGTGTCGTTTTTGACCGAGGTCACCTCAAATACCGCCACGGCAACACTGCTCATGCCGATCATGGCCGCCGCTGCCGTGGCGCTCGAGCTGCCACCTGCGTTACTCATGATTCCAGCGACCATTGCCTGCAGCACGGCCTTTTGCATGCCAGTCGCAACGCCGCCAAACTCCATCGTGTTTTCTTCCGAGCGCTTAACGGTGCGCGAAATGGCACGTGAAGGTGTGGTGCTGAACGTGCTGCTGGCGGTGGTGACTACCGCCATTGTCATGCTCTTTGTGGCTTAGTCCGAAGCTTAACCTTGGTTAAAATGCAGCACCTGTCGATACGCCGCGACATGGACGTCATAGCTGGTGGTTTGCTTAAGGTAATCCGACATGGCTTCAAGTGAATCGGGCTCACCATGCACAAGAAATACCTTGGTATTACTTGGCAGTGCTGACTGCTTTAACCAATCACCGATTTCCGTATAGTCTGCGTGCCCTGACAGGCCTTCCAACTGGCGGATCTTAGCTTTGACCGGCAACCATTCACCATGCAACTTAATACGTTCGTTGCCCTGCACCATTTTCGCCCCACGCGTGCCACCCGCTTGGTGGCCACTGAAAAGTACGGTGCTGCGATGATCAGTAAGCCAATGTTTAAAGTGATGCAAGATCCGTCCACCGGTCGCCATACCGCTGCCGGCAATGATTATATGCGGCGCGCCCTGATGCGCGATAGCTTTTGATTCATCCACGCTATGGGTGTAGATGACCGCACGCTCGGCCGCATCACATTGTGCTTGGGTTAACCGGTGGTATTCATGTTGCTCGCTGTAGACATCCGACACACTAATAGCCATGGGGCTATCCAAGAAAATCGGTAAGCGCGGAATACGCCCATCCGCCATCATGGTCACTAGCATGTGTTGCAACAATTGCGCGCGACCCACAGCAAAGCTCGGGATCATCAACACGCCGCCAGCCGCGGCGGTTTCGTTGACCACCTCGGCGAATTCAGCCCATGGGTCGGTTTCAGGGTGACGGCGGTCGCCATAGGTAGACTCTAACAACAGATAGTCGACTGCTGGCAGTGGCCGCGGTGGCTTCATCAGAATATCGTCAGGACGTCCCACATCGCCACTAAAGCCGATGCGCACCCCCTCGTGTTCGGCAATAACGCTCGCGGCACCGAGAATGTGTCCTGCCGGCTGTAAGGTGAAGTCGATATCACCAATGCGGAACGGCTTATCAAAACCGATGCCGTGCAGCAGCTTCAACGCTGCTTCAGCGGTTGCTTCGTCATACAAGGGGCGCGGGTTTTTGTGCTTACTTAATTTATGCTTGATTAAAAACTTCGCGTCTTCTTCTTGAATGCGGCCGCTGTCAGGCCACAAGATCTGGCACAAGCCGACGGTGCCGTAATGCGTATACACTGGCCCGCGAAAACCGTGCTCATACAGAACCGGTACAAAGCCTGAATGGTCTAAGTGTGCGTGGGTAAGAACGACCGCATCCACCTCGTTGATGCCCAAAGGCAACGGCTGCCAATTGCGCTCACGCAGCCACTTGTAACCTTGGAACAAGCCGCAATCGATGAGTACGCGGGTGGTTTCTGTTTCTAATAAGTATTTCGAGCCTGTAACCGTTTCACTAGCGCCAAGAAAGGTTAACCGCATGGATGCACTCCTTAAAGAAAACGCTCGATAGGCAAGCGCTCAAGTATACGCACGGCGACACGTCGCCAAATCGAAGCGTTCGGTTCTGAGTAATACCATGACCGATGTTGGCCCAAACGCTCCACCCAAACCACTTTATTCTTAATTAAGCGTAGTTGATACGCATAGTTCGGCAAGGTGCTAATAATCGCTTGCTCGAGGCGACTGGCGAGCGCTTGACTGTGCATCACAAAGCCAAGTTCGGTATTAATCGCTGCCGAACGAGGATCGAAGTTTAACGAGCCAATAAATACCCGTGCCATATCGACCATAAAAGTTTTCGCGTGCAGGCTTGAAGCCGAGGAACCGAAACGCTCCTTACCTTTTAAGCGCTGCCGTCGTTCTTTACGCTGCTCCCGCCGCGCCAAAGGACTCAAACGCTGCATTTCAAATAGCTGAATGCCGTGACGCAATAATTTTCGTCGCCATTTCGCATAGCCAGCATGCACCACCGCAACATCCGTTGCCTCTAACGAGTTAGTCAAGATAATGATTTGCACGCCGCGTTTGGCCATGGCAATGAGTTCATTAACACCGGTGCGCGTCGGCACAAAGTATGGCGACACCAAGGTGATGTGCGACTGCGGTTCACCAATCGCTTCTTGCAACTGATGTGGCAGCATTTGTTGCGGCTGAGCGCGGCCTAGTGCTTTCGCTGGCAAATCACTCACCAAATGCGTTTTCGCCCAATAGATATCGATATCTTGATGACGTAATTTATCGATGAACGGCAACTCCTCAATCGCCTTCACATAGGCTTGCGCACGCGGATCCTGCTCGTAGCGTTTGGCTATTTTGTGGAGTGTGGAAACACTTTGTGGTTTAGTAAAACTATACAGCTGGTCTAACGGTACCGCCGGCTCGCTCGTCCAATAACGCTCGAAGTCCTGCTGGACCGCATCGACGACTTCACCAATAAGCAAAGCATCGAGGTCGGCAAAAAGAATGTCACTGGTGGCACCAAAATACTCATCACCGATATTACGACCGCCGCTAATGACCACTTGCCCGTCAACAATAAAGGCTTTGTTGTGCATACGACGATTCAGTCGACGCATTTCGAACAGGTAGTTGAGAAAGCGTGGGCGGCGCAGCTTCAGTGGGTTGAACAGGCGAACTTCAATGTTAGAATGCTGATGAAGGCCTTTGAGGGTGGCGTCGAGGCCTACGGTATTATAGTCATCCAACAGCAAGCGCACTTTAACACCACGCTCGGCAGCCTCATGCAAGGCTTCAAATAACAGTGTACCGGTGATGTCATGACGCCAGATGTAGTACTGCACGTCGAGCTTGTGCTGCGCGCGACGCGCGAGTAATACCCTTGCGGCAAAGGCTTCACGCGCATCAACCAGAGGGATAACGCCGCTTTCGCCGGCATGCTCTTGCAGCAGCGGTGAAATCGCAGCGCCGAGACTTTGCTCTTGTTCCGTTTGCGTTACCACCCTAAACAGCACTCCTCCTGTTCACTAAAGTGTACCGTAATGCTCCTCACGCTGTTTAGCAAGCTTCTCCGTCAGCTTGGTATCACGCGTTAAGCTCCAACCGTGCAATTCACGCTCGATAATCGCTTGCAAGGCATCAATATGCGCGGCATTGGCATTCAGTGCTGGAATATAGGCGTAAGCTTCGCCGCCAGCTTCAAGGAAATACTCGCGATTTTCTTCGCCAATTTCTTCAATGGTTTCTAAGCAATCCGCGCTAAAGCCAGGACAAAAAACTTGGACATTTTTAATGCCAAGCCCAGGTAATGCTTTGAGCGTCGCATCGGTATAAGGCTTAAGCCACTCTTCGCGGCCAAAGCGCGATTGGAAGGTAGTCAAATACTCTTCCTCACTTAAGCCTAGCGCCTCAGCAATTAAACGCGAGGTTTTGTGGCATTCACAATGATACGGGTCACCTTTTTTCAGGTATTTCAACGGCACACCGTGATAGGAGAAAATCAGCTTCTCTGCTTGTCCGTGTTCCGCCCAGTACTCCCTAATTTGTGCCGCACAGGCTTGGATATAACCGTCATCGTCATGGTAGTGGCTGATAAAGCGAAAATCAGGCAACCAACGCCGCTGCATAAACTCTTTTGCTAAGGCATCAAAAGTCGAACCATTGGTCGCGGCAGAATATTGCGGGTATAGCGGAAACAACACCAGTTTACGCACACCGCTCGCAAGCATCTCGTCGATAACTTGCGACATACTGGGTGAGCCATAACGCATGGCGTAGCGCACCACCACTTGGTCGCCGTATTGTTCGGCCAGGCGCGCCTGTAATTGCTCTGCTTGATCTGCGGTATGGAATAACAACGGTGAGCCACGTTCGGTCCACACGGTGCGGTAAGCCTCGGCCGAACGCTTCGGACGGATACGTAAGATAACGCCATTGAGAATCAACCACCACAGTGCGCGTGGCACTTCAACCACCCGCGGGTCAGATAGAAACTCCTTCAGGTAACGACGCAACGATGGCGTGTCTGGGGCATCGGGCGTGCCAAGGTTGGTGACCAACACACCTATCTTGTCAGCTTGCCCATGGGCGAAATTGGGGTATCCACGATAATCCATTTTTTTACCTCTGTTTCGGTCGAGAGCTAGCTTAGCTCCAGAGCTCAATGTGGTCACGAATGCGGTCGGTAGCAATCCATTCATGCAATTGATCGGCCATCCGCCGGCCTTGATCGACCGCTTGCTGCCAATACTTAATACGATCGTCGGCAGCCATATTGGCAAAATCGTTGCGGTCAGGGATCTTTTGATACGGCAGTGCGTCAATGAATTCTTGTGTTGGCGTTAAAAGGATCACATTGGGCCACAAAGCCCCGGTGGTACGGCGCTTCTTTAAGCCTTTATCAAACCATCCAGGGATCACTTCTTGATGAAAGTGTGGGTACAGCACCAAACCATTCACCCCGCTAAAATCGAGGTCGAAATGATAATCGGTGACACCACCATCACGGTACACCCCGGCCGGAGCCCCCGGGATATCACGTACCCCCTCGAGTACCATGGGTATCGAGCCGGTTGCCAGCAGCGCCTGTTTAAAGTTATCGCGGCTTAAAGCTGCAAAGCGCGTGGGTAGGTCCTGCCAGTGTTCGGTGAAGGTCGCCGCAGACGCTGGATGATGAAATATCACCCGTTCATAGAATTTGCCCAACCATTTGCGTTTGACCGTATTTGCCGCCGCTGACGCCAAGAGGCCGACCATTTGCCGTTTGCCTTCGGCTGCCGTCAAACCGCGACAACGCACCACTATCCAATGATGACGAAAGCGATCTTGGCTGAGAATGTCCTCGACTGCATGGTCAGGGATATATTCGGCCAGTAATTTTCGTGCTTCATCGGTGATTTCACGCACGTCGGGCTTCTCGCTGTATGTTTGCGTGCTATAGAGACGCGCAAACAACTCACTGGCGGCGACCGGATCACGCTGGCCCAGCGCCGCAAAGCGCCAAGCGCCCGCCGACGTGCCCAACAAATCTAAATGGCCCTCGCGCTGGGCAAAAAACTCGCCAAACAAATAGCGATCAAGACCTTGCAAGACAAACCACTTGGGTCCGCCAGAGGCTCCCACCAGTAATTGAATGTCCCGTTCTGATAGCCCCTGTTCCTTAATCTGCAACCACGCACTTTTCCCCGCACGTAACTGCAACCACTGGGTTGCCATGTTGCTCTCTCCGCTTACATTTTTGCTGTTATCGTTCTGCCGCCAGTATACCCAAATTTTGCCGCAGCGACAGCCTTGAGGTCGCACCAAGCCAACGCTTCTGGTATCCTGAATCGCATTCACTATGCAGCAGCATTTCACCTCAAACTTGAGCAATGGAAGTAAACTTCTATGAAAGTGATTTCGTTTAATATCAATGGCATTCGCGCCCGCTTACATCAATTGCAGGCGCTGATTGAGAAACACCAACCTGACGTCATTGGCCTGCAAGAAACCAAGGTTCATAACGACCAGTTTCCGTTGGCCGATGTTGAAGCTTTGGGCTATCACGTCCTCTTTCATGGTCAAAAAGGGCATTACGGCGTCGCGCTGTTGAGTAAGCAGCCGCTAGAAAACCCACAACTTGGCTTCCCTAACGATGGCGAAGACGCCCAGCGTCGGATGATCATGGGTGACTTTGTGCAAGCCGATGGTACCCGCGTACGCATTCTCAACGGTTACTTCCCGCAGGGCGAGAGTCGTGACCATCCATTGAAGTTTCCAGCCAAAGAAAAGTTCTATGCTGACTTAATGGATTACTTGAATAACCAACTCGATGCATCACAACCGGTGGTGGTGATGGGTGATATGAATATTTCGCATCAAGATTGCGACATTGGTATCGGCGACGATAACGCTAAACGTTGGTTGCGTACGGGCAAATGTAGCTTCTTACCAGAAGAGCGTGAATGGTTGAACACCCTCCTCGATTGGGGCTTAGTTGATACCTATCGCTTGCAACATCAAGACGTGACCGATCAATTTAGCTGGTTTGATTATCGCTCACGCGGCTTCGATGATAATCGTGGTCTGCGTATCGACTTGATCTTAGCCACCCAAGGCTTAGCCGATAAACTGGTGGACACCGGTATCGATTACGAGCTACGCGGCATTGAAAAGCCTTCCGACCATGCGCCGATTTGGAGTGAATTCAAACTCTAATCGAAGCCTTAATGTTCATCCGGCGGTAATTCCCGTAACGCCTTATTCAGCAAGCGCGCCAAGTCCATACGAATGGGTTTGGTGCGCGGCTGCACTTGCAGTTTCTGCGCTAACTCTAAATACCAATGCTTCAACCGTGGATCGAGCTGACTTAACGCACGTCGCCCCAACCAATACCAACCTTGCACCGGTAATGACAATAGAAACAGTGAGCTGACCATCGCTTGCGGCAAGATCTCACTGCCCAACCACTGATATTGAACCCACAGGCTTATCACCGCGGCTGCCGGCATCCATTTGGCGGCAAACTTCACCCCGGGCACCACCCGCGTTTCGGTCATTGCGGCCACCACCGCATGGTGCGGCCAAATCGCTGCGTACTCTTGACCGCTTTTAAACACTTGCCAAATCGAATGGTTCATTTTTGCTCGATACTCGCGCTTTTTGATCGATGTGGTCAAGCATTGACCATATCAATATAGACATTAAAAACAATAGCTTAGCTAGTTCACAGCAGCTAACTCACAGACTTATCCACACAAATTGTGGAGAATCCACATGGCTTTTGTCACAATGCTTGCCATGTCCTTCAAAGCCTAATCAAAGAGTAGACAATGACTGCAACTATTTATGGTATTCCTAATTGCGACACCGTCCGCAAAGCACGTAAATTCCTAGACAAACACGGTGTTGATTATGACTTTCATGATGTGCGTGAGCAACCATTGCATGCCGAAACCCTCACCCGCTGGTTGCAACAGGTTGATCGCGATACGCTTATCAACAAACGCAGCACCAGTTGGCGTCAACTGAGCGCCGATGAACAACAACTCGCTGATGACGGCGTCGCCATTGAGCTGTTACAACGTTACCCAACGCTTATGAAACGCCCAGTTCTCGCTTACCAAGAGCAACTTCTGGTTGGCTTTAAAGAGGCGCAATGGCAACAAGTGCTTGAGGTTTAAGCACCTATGAGCATGGATCCAAAAGTCGCCGAACACGCGGTCATTGCACTGGCACAAGAGTTAATCAGTCGCATGTCAGTAACGCCTGAAGATGCCGGCTGTCAACAAGTACTAAGCGAACGCTTGCGTGCGCTTGGCTTCACCTGCGAAAGTATGGTGTTCGCCGATACCACCAATTTGTGGGCGCGGCGTGGCGACCACGGTCCAGTATTTTGTTTTGCCGGACACACCGACGTGGTCCCCGCAGGTTCAGAACATGCCTGGCGCTTCCCGCCTTTTACTCCAACGCTGCATGAAGGCATGCTGTATGGACGCGGAGCCGCCGATATGAAAGGCAGCCTGGCTGCCATGATCGTCGCCACCGAACGCTTTGTAGAACGCTTTCCACAGCACCGTGGCAGTATCGCATTTTTGATCACCAGCGACGAAGAAGGCCCATTCATCAATGGCACTCCGAAGGTCGTTGAGACACTCGAAGCGCGTAATGAGAAAATTACTTGGTGTGTAGTTGGCGAGCCCTCCAGCACCACCCATGTGGGCGACGTGGTAAAAAATGGTCGCCGCGGTTCCCTCTCAGGTGAACTGCGGGTGTTTGGTATCCAAGGTCATGTCGCCTATCCACACTTGGCAAAGAATCCCGTCCATCAAGCAGCTCCAGCGCTCGCGGTACTTGCTGACACCCTGTGGGACCACGGCAATGATTTCTTTCCGCCGACCAGTTTCCAAATCTCCAATGTGCAGGCCGGAACTGGCGCTGGCAATGTGATTCCCGGCGAATTTCATGTGAGCTTTAATTTTCGCTACAGCACCGAGACCAGCGCGGACGATCTGAAACAGCGCGTGTGTGCCATACTTGATGCGCATGAACTGGATTATGCCATTGATTGGAAGCTCAATGGCGAGCCCTTTCTGACTGCTGAAGGTGAGTTGGTGCAAGCCACCGTTGCTGCGGTGCGTCATCATTGTGGCAGCGCCCCGCATCTATCGACTGCGGGTGGCACCTCAGACGGCCGTTTTATTGCCCCGACAGGTGCCGAAGTCATTGAGCTGGGTCCGGTGAATGCGACGATTCACAAAGTTGATGAATGTGTCAGCATGAACGATCTCATTCAGTTGGCGGACATCTACGAAAGCTTAATGGAGCAATTGTTATGCTAAGCGCAGAAGAGCTTACCGGCCAAGTCGACAGCCATGTCATTAGCGACCCATGCTGCCGCCCGACGGTGCGACTGCAAGCCAGCGTTTTCGCCGCATTTAAAGCGATGCAAACAGCCGCCCAAGAGGCTGGTCTAGCGCTTGATATTGCCTCCGGCTTTCGTGATTTTGCCCGCCAACAAAGTATTTGGAATCGTAAATTTAGTGGTGCTGCACCGCTGTACGACAGCGAAGGTGCACGACTGGACCCGGCACAGCTGGCTGTCGGCGAAAAGGTCGAAGCGATTATGACCTGGTCTGCGCTACCCGGTGCCAGTCGCCACCATTGGGGTACTGACCTTGATGTCTTTGATCCACGCCCTTTCAGTAGTGGCGATCTCAGTCTGCAATTATTACCCGAAGAGTATGACGAGGGTGGCCCCTGCCATGAGCTCGCGCTATGGCTTTACCAACATGCCGCTGACTTTGGCTTTTACTTTCCTTATCGCCAGTACCGCGGCGGCGTTGCTGCTGAGCCATGGCATTTAAGCCATTACACGCAAGCACAGCAGGCCCAGCAACAATTAACCACGGCGGTGCTAAGTAATGCGCTTGCACAACATGACGTGGCTGGCAAAGACTACGTACTCAGCCGTCTGACGGAGCTGAAGGAACGTTTTATCGATAATGTTTGCCCACCGACAACCAATGCAGGAGAGGATGGATGGCTTTTTGGCTGATTTTACTGGTGGTATTTGCGGTGGTGATTGGCAATATTATGCTACTGAAGCATACCGCACATATGAAAATGCCGTCGCGCAAGCAACGGCATTCTGAAGACGATAAAGCCAACGACAGTTGGGATGACGAAGACGATGCTACTTAAAGCTCAACACCTAAACGTTGTGCGACTTCCTCATAGGCTTCAACCACACCACCTAAGCCTTGGCGGAAACGGTCTTTATCGAGCTTTTTGCGGGTTTCACTGTCCCACAAACGGCAACCGTCAGGACTGAATTCATCACCCAAAACGATGGTGCCGTCAGCATCCACACCGAATTCAAGTTTGAAATCTACCAACAGCATGCCGGCATCGGCAAAAAGTTTGCTCAACACTTCATTGACCTTGAAGGTGAGTTCTTTCATTTTGGCCAATTGTGCTTCCGTTGCCCAACCAAACGCCGCGGCATGGCTCTCGTTGATCATCGGGTCGTGCAGCGCATCGTTCTTCAAGAACAGTTCGAAAGTAGCTGGCGAAAGCGCTTGCCCCTCTTCGACTCCTAAACGACGTACGAGGCTGCCCGCTGCGTAATTACGCACCACACACTCGACTGGAATCATATCGAGACGCTTAACCAGCGTGTCGGTATCACTCAGCACTTTGTCGATTTGCGTTGGAATGCCTGCTGCTTCTAGCTTGGCCATAATAAAGTTATTAAACTTATTATTGATCATGCCCTTACGTTCGAGTTGCTCAACTTTTTCGCCATCAAAAGCCGAGGTATCGTTACGAAAGTGCAAGACCAAACGCTCCGGATCATCGGTTGTAAAAACCGTTTTGGCTTTACCACGATAAAGTTCAGTACGTTTTTCCATGAGCAGCAGGTTCTCCAGCTAAATCACAAGTTACAGCGCGCTGCGCTGACGAATTTCTGCCGCAATCGGACCGTAAAGACGATCAATGTCGGCAGCAGTTAATGGGGTATCACCACGATAGAAGGTCAGCGTGGTCGTTGAATCATCACCTTTGACGTTCAATTGATAAGAGCCGTCGGCAAGATCCAGTTTACCTTCACGTTGGTCATTCCAGAACGCCAGACTGAAACCAGGGTCGCGCATGTACTCTAAATAGTACATACCAGCGCTTTGATTCAAGTCGTCGATTTCAAAGCCAAGTCCTTCAAGGACGTCGGCCATCAGTGGCCAGGCCACATCGAAACCAATATCGAGTTGATAGGCTGGGAAGCCGGCGTCATTAAAGCTTGGCTGAACGGTCACCGTAGCAGCCGCCTCAGCAGCTTCGAAAACGCCCTGCTGACGCACAGCGATTTCATTGATCATCGCGTTTAATAAATTCGCTTCGGCATTGGTGTCGCTCACACCGCCAGGCACTTCACTGGCACCTGGGCCGCTTACTTTTTTGTCGACCATGTCGACCGTAACTGTGGCGGTACGGCGATGATCAGGCACTTGCATGGTCACTTGATACTGACGCTGCACGGTTGCCGCTAGCTCATCTTCACCGACTTCCAATTGTTCTTGTTGCCAGCCGGTAGTCAACGATTGCTCAGGAGTTTCCGCGACAATCGTTAGATTTTCACGTTGCAATGCTGCTTTGATACCTTCCCAAGTAAAATTAGGTAAGTCTTCCATGCCATCCAGCTCAGAGAAATCAACCGCGGTAACGTCTACATTCTCACTGGCACGGCTGCCAGCTGCAGTGCCGCGCACCAATACTGGTGGTAGCACATTCATGTTCGCACCCACGGCTCCCGTACCATCAACTGGTGGAATTTCGTAGCGCCGTGAACGCTCTGGAAGCTGTTTACCTGGTGCCGGCTCAAGTGCCTGCACCGATTGCGTATTGGTATAGTCAAAACCACCCTCAGCCTGCTCCCGCGGTGTGAAGCTGCAAGCGCTAACGGCTAGGCTTGAGAGGCAAATCATTGCAATTGAAGAAACTTTCATTAGGACTCCGCGCTTATAATTCCGGCTTGTTTTAATGTTTGTTCGATATGTTGTTGTTGCGGAAGTTCCGGCTCCGTCATCGGTAACCGGTAATTCGGTGCTAATTTTTCCATACACGCCAGCGCCCATTTTACTGGAATTGGGTTCGCTTGCACGAACATCGCGGCATGGACGGCTTGCATTTTTTCGTCAAGACGATGCGCTTCGTCGGCATTACCACGCAACGCTGCGTCGACCATCGCTTTCATTTGCTGCGGTACCACGTTGGCTGTCACGCTAATCACGCCATCACCGCCTTGCAAAATAAAATCACAGCCCGTGGGGTCGTCACCACTGAGCAAAATAAAGTTACTACCACAAAGCTTACGTAGCTGTTCTACGCGTGCTACGTCGCCCGTCGCCTCTTTGATACCGACAATATTTTGGATTTCGGCAAGTTCAGCGACTTGCTCTGGTAATACATCGGCGCCAGTGCGTCCCGGCACATTATAAAGCAACTGTGGTAAATCACTCGCCGCGCAACAAGCACGATAATGTTCAATTAAGCCACGTTGCGACGGTTTATTGTAGTAAGGGTTAACGTTTAGGAAGCCTGCGAGTGGCAGATGTGCCATGCGCTCGGTTAAGTGCACAGCCTCAGAAGTAGCGTTGGAACCGTTGCCCGCAATAATGTTGATGCGTCCGTCAGCAAGTTCGCAGGCGGCGCTCACAACCAGTACATGCTCATCATGACTCATGGTCGCGGATTCGCCTGTGGTGCCCATGATAACAAGACCGTCACTGCCTTGCTCGACATGCCAATTAATCAAGTCTTCCAACGCCGCATAATCGACATTACCTTGCTCTGTAAAAGGCGTCACTAGGGCGACGATACTACCTGTTAACATTACTGCTCCTGATCTTTTTTAAGGCGACAATGGTACTTTCGAATGGTGGCAAACACAAGGGTTGTCGCTTTGCGTTCGTGCATGCCTTTGCCTATCATAAGCACCGACTCTAACGATTTTAACCAACCCAACTCTGTAGCAAAGTGTAAGGAGAGTTATGAAGACTTTACAAGCGGGTGATAAAGCACCTGAGTTTACCCTACTCGACGCCAATGAACAGCAAGTTGCCCTCAATGATTTGCTAAAAGATGGCAAAGTTTTGGTTTATTTTTATCCGAAAGCTATGACGCCAGGCTGCACAGTGCAAGCCCAGCAGTTACGTGACCATCAAGCTGAATTGGCCAAACGCAACGTCATTACCGTTGGCATTAGCCCTGACGCGCCGAAGCGCTTAGCTAAATTCACCGAACGCGATGAGCTCAACTTCACGCTGCTCAGCGACGAAGATCACGCGATTGCGGAAGCTTTTGGGGTGTGGGGACCGAAGAAGTTTATGGGCAAGGAATACGATGGCATCCACCGTATCAGCTTTCTCATTGGCCAGAACGGCAAAGTGGCGCAGGTCTTTGATAAGTTCAAAACCAAAGACCATCACCAAGTTGTACTCGACGCACTCGACGCGTAAATAGCTAGGTCTTACTTACGTGCCGATTCTTCAGTTGCAGGAATTGGCACGTCACTCGACAGCGCGGTAATAACGGCTTTGACTAAGCTCGCCAATGGAATCGCAAAGAACACGCCCCAGAATCCCCACAAACCGCCAAATATCAGCACTGCTGCGATAATGTAGACCGGATTCAAGCTGACGGCTTCTGAGAACAGGAGCGGCACCAGTAAGTTACCGTCAAGTGCCTGAATAATCAGGTAGGCGACCATTACATACGCGAACATCGGCGTCCAACCAAATTGGAACAGCGCCACCAACGCTACGGGTAAAGTCACCACCGCCGCGCCGATATACGGGATCAGTACCGACAGGCCGACCAACACGCCTAACAGCGCAGCATAGCGTAAATCGAACAGTGCAAAACAGATATAGGTTACGCCACCAACAATCACGACCTCGATCGCTTTACCGCGGATATAGTTCATGATTTGCAGATTCATTTCATCACTGACTTGTGAGATCAGACGCCGATTCGCCGGTAACGTGCGGTTAATGTGACCCAGCAACTCACGCTTGTCCTTGAGCATAAAGAACACCAACAGTGGCACCACGATCAGGTAAATCAACAAGGCCATAAAACCAACAATACGACTCAGCGACTGACTAATAATCAGCTCACCGATCGACAACACGCGCTGGTTTATATTCTCAATAAAATTATGAATATAGGTTTCACTAACGTAGCCAGGGAACATTTCAGGTAAGCGATTCAGCAAGTTTTTCAACTCGGTAAACATCTGCGGTAGTTCACTCACTAAGGTGATGCTCTGTTGCCAAATGACCGGCACGAAAAACAGGATCAAGAGGACATTGAGTGTAATAAACAAGGAGAAAACCACCAACACAGCGGCAAGACGACTGGCGCCGATAACTTGCAGGCGCTGGATAGGCCAATCGAGTAAGTAAGCTAAGGCAATCGCCACCAAAATAGGTGCTAACAGGTTACCGAAGAAAATAATCAGTAAAAAGAGCACTGCTAGCAGTAGGAACAGCGTGATAGCGTCTGGATCAGAGAATTTCCGTTGATACCAAGCTTTTAAGTAATCCCACATAGCGCGTGCGTCTCCTGAATTGGGCAGTGCTGTCGCCCATGATAGCTCTGTTTGCGGATTTTATACAGTTTAAACTATTCAAAAATGGGAACCTTTTCCCTATAGTGGACTCTATAACAACGCCGTACTCAGTAGGTTTCAGAAACGATATGTTGTACACCATCAAGGCGCGTCTAGCGCCCGTAAGTCTCGCTCTCCTGCTCGCCTTTGGCAGCACAGGTGCCAATGCGCAGCAAACGCGCTTACCCGAGATCGGGACCGCTGGTGGTAGCGTTATGTCTATCGAACGCGAGCAAGCCGTTGGTGACATGTACATGCGGCAAATTCGCGCTTCAGCACCGATTGTTGGCGACCCTGTGCTTGAAGCCTACCTGCATGATGTTGGCACGCGCTTGGTGCGTAATGCCAACGATGTACGCTTTCCGTTCAAGTTCTTCTGGGTCAACCAAGACCAAATCAACGCTTTCGCCTTTTTTGGTGGGCATATTGGCATCAACACCGGATTGCTTGCCGAAACCCGCAACGAATCTGAGTTAGCTTCGGTCATCGCCCACGAAATTGCGCACGTTTCACAACGCCACATTGTGCGCAATATGGAAGCCATGGAACGCAGTAGCTCGCTCTCCATTATTAGCCTGCTCGGCGCCATTCTGGTGGGGATCGCAAATCCTGAAGCGGGGATTGCCGCCGCCCAAGCCAGTGTTGCGGGCATGCAGCAACGCAGTATCAATTACACGCGCTTATTTGAACAAGAAGCCGACCGGATTGGCCTATCGATTTTGGTCAACACCGGCTTTGACCCGATGGGGGCGCCTGACTTTTTTGGCCGTCTCGCCGAAAAATATCGCTACGTGAGCAAACCACCGGAAATGCTGCTCACCCACCCCTTAAGCGAATCGCGGATCGCCGATACCCGCCTACGCGCCGAGCAATTACGTCAGAACGTAAATTTGAATCGTGATGAAAGCGCCTTTTGGCTGGCCAAATATCGCGTACAAGTTCGTCACCTGCGTAACTACAACGCAGAAGCCGCGCGACGTGACATGACGAGCAATAATCCGGCAATTGCGAATGCTGCACGCTATGGCCTAGCCATCGCGCTACTTGATAGTGATCAGGCGGACGCCGCCGAACGCACCCTCGCGCCGCTGTATCAACGCGAACCATTGAATACCTTCTATCTCGATGTACAAACAGACATTTTGTTGGCGCAAAAGCGCTATGATGAAGTGCTCAGTATGCTGGAGTTTGCGTATAAACGGATGCCGAACGAGCAAACCGTAACGCTGAACTATGCCAATGCAGCGGTTAAAGCAGGACAACCTAAGTTAGCGATTCAGTTATTACGCGACTACCTCGTGCGCAACAAAGACAGCACCCTCGCCTACTCATTAATGATCGAAGCCCAGCGTGGCTTGGGCAACACCAGCGGCATGCACGAAGCCAACGCTGAATTAATGGCGCTGTACGGACAGTTCGACCGCGCTATCGATCATCTGCATAACGCTCATACCCACAATGACAACCGTCTCGAGCAGCGTCGTATTCAAGCACGCATCGAACAACTTATGGCGAAAAAGCGCGAAGTCGAAGCGATGCGTTGATTGCGAACATTAAGGAGCAGCGTTAATCGCCTGCAGGAGCGTCGCCTCTGTTTGTTCACCCAGCAACGGTCCCTTTACCTCACCCTCAGGCGTTATCACATAAGTCGCCGGCAACATTTTCGGTGTTGGAAACGGGAGGTGCGCCAACGGCTCATTTAAAATCAACGGAAACTCAATGCCATGTTCGGCCTGCAATGCCGCGAGCTGCTCGTTATTGAGGCCATCAAAACTGACCCCGAATAGCTTAGCCTTGTCACTATGTGCATGATAAAACTCATTTAGCTCGGGCAGCTCACGCAAACAAGGCGCGCACCACTCGGCAAAATAATTCACAATCACATAATCGCCTTTGAGGCTGTCCCAAGTGAGTTGGTTACCTTGGTTGGTGTGAAAGTCGGCAGCCGGTGCGCAAGCACTGAGCAAACCGAGGATGAAAGTCAGTTGTAACAGGCGTAGTAATCGACAACACATAGCAAATCCCGTAAGCTTCAACTAATTAACAGCGCTGTTTGCTATTCGCTGTTCGTTGTTTGTTTAAACCATTTTTCTAAACAAAAAGCGAACACAGTGAGCGTGCGAACAGCAAATAGCAAACAACGCTTTTTCTTTTAGGGGGTAGCATGTCTCAAGTTTCGATTTATCACAACCCACGATGCTCTAAAAGTCGCCAAACCCTGGCCCTATTACAAGAACAAGGCATCGAACCTACCGTTATTGAATACCTTAAAGACACACCAAGTGAAGACGAAATCAAAGAATTGCTCAGCAAACTTGGCTTCGTTTCGGCGCGCGAATTGATGCGTTCAAAAGAAGACGTGTTCAAAGAGCTTGAACTAAAAAACGAAAGTGACGAAGACAAATTAGTCGCAGCAATGGCCGCGCATCCAAAACTCATTGAGCGTCCGATTGTGGTAAAAGGCGAACAAGCACGCTTAGGCCGCCCGCCTGAGGCTGTGTTGGAGATCCTATAAATGAGTGATGTGCCACGCATTATCATTCTCTATTACAGTCGTAATGGCGCTACGCAGCAATTAGCCGATGCAATTGCGAATGGCGTGAGTAAAGCGGGTGCGGAGCCAGTGTTGCGCACCGTTGCCTGCGACGGTGACGCCGCGTGTCAACGTGATTTGCTGATTGAAACCGATGAACTGGCAGACTGCGCAGGTCTGATCATGGGCAGTCCTACGCGTTTTGGTCACATGTACAGCGGCCTACAAAAATTCTGGGAGCAAACTTCGCGCGATTGGTTAAAGGGTGCGTTGGTCGATAAGCCGGCAGCGGTTTTTACTTCCAGCAGTTCGATGCACGGTGGTCAAGAAAGCACGCTACTGGCCATGGGGGTGCCCTTATTGCATCACGGCATGTTGTTGATGGGGATTCCATACACAGCGCCTGAGTTGCAACAAACCGATGCGGGAGGTTCGCCTTACGGTGCCTCACATGTCGAGCATGCCGCGGGTAGCAAATTGAATCAGTATGAAAGTCGACTTGCTGAGCAACTCGGTGAACGCGTTGCCAAGGCGGCACTTAAGTTAACGTAATCAATTTCAGTAATGAGAAGTAAAGGAAACGACCTATGAGTCCTACAATTGCCCGCTATCGTTGGTTGGCTCTGACAAGTTACCTCGGCCTATTGCTGTGGGTGCTGATTTGGCAATTCGCCACGGATTTCAGCACACAGTCGGTACTATTTAAGGTACTCGTCTATGTCTTGCCCCTGCTCTTTCCATTGCTGGGCATCGTGCGCGGTAAGCCCTACACTCATGCTTGGGCTAACTTCATTTTGATGTGGTACTTTCTGCACAGTCTTACCATGCTCTATATCGCGCCAGAGCAACGCTGGTGGGCGGCTATCGAACTACTGCTGACGACGCTGGCTTTTGCTGGCTGTACATTGTTCGCCCGCAACCAAGGTCGCGCTTTAGGATTAGGCCTGAAAAAACTTAAAGATGAGCAAGAGGGTTAAATACCCAACACCGCTTTGACGAAGGGAATCGTCAATTTACGCTGCGCAGCAATCGATGCCTTGTCGAGGCGTTCCAAGCGTTGCATTAAATCTTCCAGATCACGGCCTAAGCGTTGCACCATAAATTGGGCCGTGTCACTGCGAAGTTCCAGTCCCATCGCGTGGGCACGCTGCTGTAGGGCTTGAACCTTCTCGTCGTCAGTCAGGCGCTGTAACTGCAAAACCACCCCCCAACTCAAGCGTGACTGCACATCAGGATAGGCAGACTGCAACTGTGCGGGTGAGGTACTGGCGGTCACCAGCAAGCGTGAACGACCTTCGTCGCGCACGCGGTTGAGCAGCGCGAAGACTTCAAAACACCACGCTTCGTCGGTCAGCACTGCATCGATATCATCGAGACAAATCAATGCGTAACTTTCAAGTCCACGCAGGACCCCCGCTTGCATGGTCTGCTTTAACTCGCCAAGGGGCAGATAAATCACCTGATCGGACTGCTCACTGCAAACGGCATGCAGCAAATGACTCTTGCCGACGCCCGCACCGCCCCACAGGTACACCAAAGTATCGTGCCCTTCGCGCACCAAAGTAAACGCCTCGGTATTCGGTCCGGCGACCAGAGTGGCAAAGGTTTGATTACTTGGCAGCTGCACATTTAGCGGCAGTTGTTGCAAGGTCATGGTTGCTCGACCCACCTGAAGACCGCATCGCCATCTTCCGTTTCATCGGTCACTGCTTGCAGTTGTTTACTCAAGTCCATGGCCTGGCGAATGCGGGCGGGATCCGCTTGTAAACGCAATTTGTATTGCGCTGTACGGCCATTGTAGCTTACCAGTTGCGCGTCCATGACGGCAGGCATAGAGCTTAATAGCTGTTCTGCGGCAATGGTTGCCTCCAGGCGCAGGAGTTGGTCAATCGTGACCGTCCATTCTTGCAGCGTTTCACTCGCGCTGCCGATGCGGTAACGCGCAGCCAGTTGATCGGTCACATCGCGAATCACCAAAGCACCTAATTCGCTGCGATCCATGGCACGGACGGTGCCGCTCCAACGTAACTCGCCAATGTGCAGGGTCCAATCGCCCGACCAGCGCTGTGGTTGCTGTTCGGTGATCATGCTCGGGTCCGTGCGATAAAAACGTGCAACGACAATGCCATCGGGGCTGTAACGCGCACTAGCAAAATTAATCGTGTCCATAAAACGTGCCCACACATCGATCACCGACACCGTCATGCTGTCGTTTAAATCAAGGAGTGGCAATTGGATCGGCAAACCGCGGCGATTCGCAGCATTACGCAGTTGTTGCACCACAATCGCTTCGCTGTCCGCACCTAATAGCTGGCGGCGCAAGTCATCGTCTTCCGCGACCAGCCACACCAACAATTGCGGTCGCAGGTTGCTCCAGATACCTGAGCCAGCTTGTTGGATCAAGCGATCGACTTGGGTCTGATCGAACTGCACCCACAACCAAAGCTGTTCGTCTTGCTGATAGCCGTATTGCACAACAAAATCACGCACGTTGCGCAGCGCCTGTTCGACCAACGGATGACCTTCTAATTGGCTGTCGCCAGAGAGTTTCAGCAAGGTTGCTTGCAGCGCCTCCTGCAAAGCCTGCTGGCGTTCGCGCGGCGCTTGGCTGTTGACCTGCACGCGGAATTGGTAAAGCTCTTTTAACTCTACCGCGGCGTGGCTCACGCTTGGCGTGATCGCGATCGATCCAACCACCCCAACGAACGCTAACCAAACGAGCAAAATGATCTGTCGCATACGTATCCTATTCACCTCTACTTTGCACATCATAAACAGCCGCTAACCCGCGAGCAAGTAACAAGCTGTGGATAACCTCTTGACGTTTCCGAAAAATATCTTCCGTGTTACACTTTCCTTGATTTTTCGCCCTCTCGCTCAAGTTATCGCAAGGATCTGTTGGCATGCTCAAACAACAACTACGCGCCATTAGTTCATTACTGACCAGTATCACCATGATCGGCATTTGCGTAGGCATGACCAGTACCTTGCTGAGTTTACGGGCGACGATTGAAAACTTTGGTACCCTGACCACGGGTGTCATCATGTCCGCCTATTTCATTGGCTTTCTATTTGGCACCACACGAGCCCCGAAAGATATTCGGCGGGTGGGCTATATTCGCGCCTTTGGCGGACTGGCCGCTCTGGCTGCGGCCTCGATCCTCATTCAAGCGATATGGATCGACCCCACCGTATGGTTCGTCATGCGCTTTCTCACCGGCTTCGCCATTTCCGCGATCTTTGTGATCGTCGAAAGTTGGTTGAATACCATGGCTGACAACAAAAACCGAGGCACTTTACTCTCTGTTTACTTAGTGCTTATTTACGGTGGCCTGGTCGCGGGTCAGTTGATTCTTGGTGTTGCCGACCCTGCAGGCTTTATGGCCTTTGCCATTGTTGCCTTGCTCATTAACTTGGCGTTGATTCCAATCTTGATTAGCGTCACCGTCGAGCCCACTACGCATGAATCGAAGAAGGTACCGATCCGCAGCCTCTTCAAACTCGTGCCGCTTGGGATCGTGAATGCCTTTATTATGCAGGCGTGCTACGCCATGTTTTATGGTATCGGCCCAATGTATGCGACCTACATAGGCCTGAGTGTCGCCCAAGTCTCACTCTTCATGGCATCGTTTATTCTTGGCGGTATGTTAGCCCAAGCCCCTATTGGTTTACTTTCAGATCGCTTTGACCGCCGTATCATCATGGCCGTTTGTGCCGGCTTAGGTTCCGTGATGGCGCTCGTGCTTGCCCAACTTGGTGCGTCCGTCGCTTGGCTCATCTACTTGTGTGTAGGTCTGTTCGGCGCCTGCGTATTGCCGCTCTACTCGCTCGGCATGGCGCACACCAACGACTACCTCGAGAAAGACCAAATGGTGGGTGCCACTGGGGCAATCATCAAAATTGGTGGGGTCGGCTCAATTATCGGTGCGCCCGCCGTTGCCGCACTCATGCAATTCGGTGCCGTCGACTTTTTCTTCTTGCTGATCATGGCGCTGACCGCCGTGGTTTGTTTGTACTCGCTGTATCGTGTGACGCGCCGCGCAAAAGCCGACGAGCAGCTCACCAGCAGCTATGCAATGCTCGGTCCATCACAAACCTCTGACGAGCTATTGACCACCTTGGTCGATGAACATGAGTATCAGGTTGAGTTAGCGGAACGCGAAGCCGAAGAAGAAGGCGATGAAGACGATGAAAAAGAAGCCGCAGACGAAATAAAAGAGCGCTCATAAACTTAATTAAGCGCTCTCTACAATCAATAACCTACTTCGCCTGCAACCAGCTTGTTACCAGCGCTTGCGCTTCGTCGGCAAGCACATCTAAATGCGCTTCACTGACAAAGCTTTCACAGTAGATCTTGTAAATGGGTTCCGTACCCGATGGCCGTGCGGCAAACCAACCGTTCGCCGTGGTCACTTTAACGCCCCCTATGAGCGCGTCATTGCCAGGCGCTTTGGTCATGATGTCGGTCACTGCATCACCCGCTAGTTCCGTCAGCTTCAGCTTATAAGCACGAATTGCGCCAAATGCTTTATTTTGTTCAGGACTCGAAGGCGCATCAACACGACGGTAAAAACTGGTGCCATGTTGATTGCAAAGATGCTCGTAATAGTCACCCAGATCCTGCCCTGTCACCGCGACAATCTCAGCCGCTAACAATGCCAAGATGATACCGTCTTTGTCAGTACTCCAAGCCTTTCCTTCCTTATCGAGGAAGGTCGCACCTGCGCTTTCTTCACCGGCAAAGGCTATGCTGCCGTCGTGTAAGGCCTGTGCGAACCACTTGAAGCCCACCGGCATCTCTTTTAGTTCACGCTCATGTGCCGCTACCACACGATCAATCAAGGCGCTCGACACGAGCGTTTTGCCAATGGCGGCGGTTGCCGGCCAGTTGCGGTGTTTGCAGAGATAATCAATGGCAATTGCGAGGTAGTGATTCGGATTCAGTAGCCCGTGGGTCGGGCTAACAATACCATGACGGTCATAGTCTGGATCGTTCCCCACCGCCACATCATACTCACCCCGCATGTGCAACAGCGATGCCATAGCATAGGGGGAGGAACAATCCATGCGGATCTTGCCGTCTTTATCTAACGGCATAAAGCGGAAGCTGGCATCGACTTCGTCGTGGTAAACATCGATATCAAGACCATACTGCTCGGCAATCAAACGCCAATAACTGGCACCCGCACCACCCATGGCATCAACACCGATGCGCAGATTCGCTTTGCGGATAGCCGCCATATCAATCACTTGCTCTAACTCATTGATATAGTTCGCGCGCCAATCGACTTCTTTTAGCAGCTTACTTGCACGTGCCTCAGCATAACCTACGGCATTCACGCCCATAAGTTCAGACGACAACAACGCATTGGCATATTTTTCAATGACTTTGGTCGCGTCGCTATCAGCCGGTCCGCCATGCGGCGGATTGTACTTAAAGCCGCCATCGCTGGGTGGATTATGCGACGGCGTGATCACCACACCGTCGGCCAAGCCAGAGGTGCGGCCTTTGTTATAGCGCAAAATCGCGTGACTGATCACCGGTGTCGGCGTATATTCGTCGCCTGCTTGCACATGCACTTCAATGCCGTTGCCGATAAACACTTCCAACGCTGTCATATAGGCTGCTTCAGAGAGCGCATGAGTGTCGCGCCCAAGCATGAGCGGCCCAGTAATGCCCTGCTCTTCCCGATACGCCACGAGAGCTTGACTGATGGCCAATATATGCGCTTCGTTAAATGAGCTATCGAACGCACAACCACGGTGTCCAGAGGTACCAAACTGCACCTGTTGCGCACGCTGGCGTGGGTCAACTTCGTTAACAAAATAGGCACTGACTAACTTAGCAATATTAGTCAAATCTTCCGGTAAAGCTGGCTGTCCAGCGCGTTCATGCAAGGCCATCAGAGAAAGTCCCTTATCTGTTCAGCTTGAGTTTGATCGTAACCTAACTCGAGCGCCACCTGCGTCAACATCGACTTTTTCCGCGTAGTGTTGTTATTCGTCACCACATAAAATTCGGAGTCAGGGATCTGTTTCGGATTCGTGCTGGTACCACTGGCTTCGAGCTCAGCAGAACTACGCGAAAAATACTGTCGATCACGGCCGCTGATTTGCAGCACTTTGGCAAAAGTTTGCGGGTGGCATTTGTGCAGCATGCTTAAAATATACAAAAAGCGCGCCACCACACTGCGTTGACCGGCCAAGTCGGCACTGGTCATGCTGTCGAAAATGGTTCGGCCATGGGCTTGTTCGGCCACTGGCGGTTCAACCTCAGCACTCGTCGCGGTGCCTTCGAGCCCCAATAAGCGACGGAGGATCGACGATGCACTCTCGCCGATGTTTTCGGTGTGACTTACCAGATAGCGGTAGATGTCGTCATCAATTTCAATTCGTTTGCTCATGCGCCTTCACTTCTTTTTAGGTTTATAGCTAGCAATATGCACGCTATTATACTCAACCGACCTCGAGGGTACAGGAATTCACAATGACTGATCAGCAAGAAAACATCGTAAATTACGAAATTATGGGCGAGAAAGGCCCCGCCGTGCTGCTTATTCACGGGCTCTTCGGCGATCTTGATAATCTCAAGCGCCTCGGACGCGATCTTGAAGAAGATCATAAAGTCATCGTCATGGATTGCCGTAATCACGGTGATTCATTCCATAGCGAGCGTATGAACTATGCCGCAATGGCCGCCGATGTCGAGGCACTGCTGGATCATCTTGAAGTCGATAAAGTCAGTATTGTCGGTCATTCGATGGGCGGCAAGTTAGCCATGGAGTTTGCCCTGACCCACCCAAACCGGGTGCAAACACTGATTGTCGCCGACGTGGCACCTGCAGCTTACGATGCTCGCCATCGCCATATTCTCGATGCCCTTGAGAATATTGACTTGAGTCAAGTAAAGACGCGACAGGATGCCGATAAGCAATTAGCCAAAGCCATCGATGAACGTGGCGTGCGCCAGTTCCTATTAAAAAACCTCAAGCGCGAAGACGAACAGTATCAATGGCGGTTAAACCTACCGGTAATTGATAGCTGCTATGAAGAAATCTCGGGCGGCGTGCGCGAAGGTAGTTACGACGGCCCCGTGCTCTTTATCAAGGGCGGTGACTCCAACTATCTCACCGAGGAGCATCGTGACGCGGTGAGCTCGCGCTTCAGTGATGTCGATATCAAAATCATCGAAGGTACTGGACATTGGTTGCATGCCGAAAAGCCAAGGATTTTTAACCGTCTGGCTCGTAGCTTTCTCGAGCAACATTCTCGCACCTAGCGGCCTTGCGTGTTATAATCGGCCCACATTTTTAGTCGAACTGGTAGCGCTGTTATGTTGTCAGAGCATTTTGAAACCATTGAGATTCTAGGTACAAACTTTGCCATTGCAATTCTATTTGTACTCATCGGTTTGGCGATTCAAGACGTATTAAAGAAAGGCGACGTGCCGAAGTTTGGCCGCTGGTTCGTCTGGTTAGTGTTGTTTCTTGGCTGTGCAGGTTTTATCGCTAAGGGCATCATCCAAGTTATCTGGGAGGCTGGCTTATAAGCTAGCGCCATTCATCATTTCGTTAAGGTAGTAACACGACTATGGCAAGTGTTGGAATTTTCTTCGGCAGTGATACCGGTAACACCGAAGCTGTCGCACAAATGATCCAAAAAGAATTAGGCAAGCAACTTATCGACGTATTCGATATCGCAAAATCGAGTAAGGAAGATATCGCTAGCTACGATTTGCTCATGTTCGGCATTCCGACTTGGTATTATGGCGAAGCGCAATGCGACTGGGATGACTTCTTCCCAGAACTCGAAGAAATCGACTTCAACAACAAGCTCATCGCGATTTTTGGTTGTGGTGACCAAGAAGATTACGCGGAATATTTCCTTGACGCGATGGGCACGATTCGTGACATCGTTGAAGCCCGTGGCGGTATCATCATTGGTCACTGGCCAACTGAAGGCTATCACTTCGAAGCCTCTCGCGCGATGGCCGACGACAACCACTTTGTTGGCCTCGGTATTGACGAAGACCGTCAACCAGAGCTTACGAAAGATCGCGTGAAGCAATGGTGTGATCAATTACGCGAAGAAATGGCCCTTGACCAATTAGGTTAAAGGGTCATTCCCTTTCTTGTGAAACTTTGCCTATAATGGCGACACCACTGACAAACTAAGTGAAGATAGATGAGCAGCAACGGCGAACAACAACTTAAAAAAGCAGGGCTGAAAGTCACCTCTCCTCGCGTCAAGATCCTTGAGATTTTGAAGAATCCGGACAATCAGCACATTAGCGCGGAAGATGTCTATAAAATTCTGCTAGAGAATAACGAAGAGATTGGTTTAGCGACTGTTTATCGTGTACTGAATCAGTTTGATGATGCCGGCATTGTCACTCGTCATCACTTCGAGGGTGGTCGTTCAGTGTTTGAGCTTAGCGCTAAAGACCATCATGACCATTTAGTCTGTCTTACCTGTGGCCACGTGTTTGAATTTGAAGATGACGTGATTGAAGACCGTCAATTACAAGTAGCACAAGCCAACAATATCAAGCTCACCAATCATAGCTTGTACCTTTACGGCGAGTGTAAAACGCCAGATACCTGCGAAAATAACCAAGCCGACGCTGATTAATCAGCGTCGTCTGCCGGTTCATCATCGGCAATTTGAAATGCTCCGCGCTCGTATTCCTCAACCAAAGCGAGCGCTTTCCCAGCGTCCTCATCCGCAACCCATAATTTTGCAAAACCACTTGCAGCCAAGTCACCTACCGCCCCTTGCAAATAAAAACCGCCACTGTGGCAGGCAATGCCGTGGGCTTCGAATAAGCCTTTTACCAGCTCCGCTTCGACCACGTTATCGGCTTGAAATACACACTGCATAACTGTCCTTAGCGCTTCGCCCAACGGCGCAACAAATTGTTATAAGTTTTGCTGAGCCGATCGAACTGCTCACTCTTCCCATGCTGTTCAAATTCGTGACGCATCGCGGTGTAGAGATCAAAGCTCATTTCGCGCTGCTGCGGCTCGCGCAACAGACTTTCAATCCAGCCTACCATCGCGATGCGTGAACCTCGTGTGACCGCATTCACCCGATGCAAAAACTGTGTCGGGTAAAGTAACACATCCCCCTCGTTCAAGCGCCAGGCCCGCTCGCCCGAGCTATCTTCAATAACTAACTCGCCGCCCTCATACTCAGCAAGTGGCGTCAGACCCAGGGTAAAGGACATATCGGTACGTGTGCCGCCCATAAGCGCATCGTCCATGTGGGTCCCATAAGCCTGCCCTGCGTCATAGCGATTCAGCATGACATTGACGAACTGCTGCGGTCGCGCCGCAACTTTTACCAGCTCATGTTGTTCTAAGCGTTTATGGAGTAACTCAATCAGTGGGTGCGGTGCACGAATCTGTTGGTTGTTTTTGACTTGCTTGGCGGCCCAGCCAGCGCTTTCGAGACCGCTCGTGAACTGCTCTTGGGCTAATTTGTCACGAATCACTGACAAAGTGCCGCGGTCGATAACGTTTTCAATATGTAGGATCATAGGGGCTGCTATTGAGAATGACTCTCATTTGTGAAATTATAAGCAGTATAACGAATCCCGTCAGAGACACGCAACTAAAGGGGTAAAGAATGTACGAGAAACGTAAAGTTTGGTTGGCCGTCGGCGCCGCTGTACTTGGCACGACTGCGGCACAAGCAGCCCAAGCTGACCTAGAACCGCTGCAGCAGCAAAACATGACCATCGTGGCACCCTTTGCCGGCGCCGGTGAAGGCGAAGGCGAAGGTGAGGGAGAAGGTTCTGGCGTGGTTGATCTGCGCGTCAATGACAGTGCTTACCTTGCCCGTTTGGGGCTGATCCGGGGTCATTTATATGTCGGCAAAAAGCTCTATGATCAAGGTCACCTAGCCATGGCCAAAACGCATATGAAGCACCCAGAAGACGAGCTCTATGCAGCGCTGGTACCGGCCTTTAGTGCCCGAGGCGTTGAAGGCTTCGGCACGCAATTAAGTGCGCTCGCAGATGCCGTCAACAATGAGCAAGGTGATGACGCGGTCAATGCTGCTTATGACGACCTGCTAGTGGCTATTGCCGCCACTGAACAAGTCCAAGAGAAAGCCGTGAAAGACGTCCTCATGAGCCTTAGCACCATGCTACTCACAGCCGCCGCGGAATACGATATCGGCGTTAAGTCGGGCGAAGTGGTGAACGTGCATGAATTTCAGGATGCTTATGGTTTCACAACCATTGCCAAAGCGCGTATCGGTGAACTCACTGAGGTGCAAAAAGACGCCAACGCCGCGGCGCTGGCTGAAGTAGAAGAAATTCTGGCTGGCTTACCTGAGTTATGGCCAACCATTACCCCTGCAGGTACGGTTGAAGGTGACTCAAGTGAGTTATATGGCGCCGCCGCTCGCATTGAGCTAGCGACGCTTAATTAAGAAGCACGAAACGGGGCTTAAGCGTTTGCTTAAGCCTCATCATTCCAGGTATCACGCAACCCTACGGTCTGATTAAAGACCAAATGCTCCGCTGAGCTGTCCTTACTGTCAGCACAGAAATAACCGATACGTTCAAACTGGAACGGTTTTTCCGCTTCAGCTGCAGCCATGCTTGGCTCTACGTACCCTTGCTTAATCACCAAAGAATCTGGATTCAAGGTACTGAAGAAATCTTCTTCAGCCGCTGGATTAGGCACTTGGAACAAACGGTCGTACAAGCGGAATTCCGCTGGCTTGGCATGCTCGGCCGCCACCCAATGAATCACGCCTTTCACTTTACGGCCATCGGCAGGATCTTTACCTAAAGTGTCAGCATCATAAGTACAGTAAATCGTGGTGATGTTTCCGTCAGCGTCTTTCTCAACACGTTCAGCCTTGATCACATAGGCATTACGCAGGCGCACTTCTTTATCGAGCACCAAACGCTTGTACTTTTTATTCGCTGATTCGCGGAAGTCTTCACGCTCAATAAAGATTTCGCGCGCAAACGGTACTTCACGACTGCCCATACTCTCATCGTTCGGATGATTTGGCGCTTGCAGTTGCTCTACTTCACCCTCTGGGTAGTTCTCGATCACCAAGCGTACTGGATCGATGACAGCCATGGCACGCGGTGCACCGTGGTTGAGCTCATCACGAATACAGGCTTCGAGCATGCTCATCTCAACCTGATTATCCATTTTTGTCACGCCGATACGGTGACAGAATTCACGCACTGAGCTTGGCGTATAGCCACGACGGCGCATACCAGCAATCGTTGGCATGCGTGGGTCGTCCCAACCGCTGACTTTGCCCTCTTCCACTAACAAGTTGAGCTTGCGCTTACTCATTACGGTGTACTGTAGGTTTAGGCGTGAGAATTCGATCTGCTGTGGGTGACAGTCAATACTGATGTTATCCAAAACCCAGTCATACAAGCGACGGTTGTCTTGGAACTCAAGCGTACACAGTGAGTGCGTGATGCCTTCCAAGGCGTCCGAAATACAGTGCGTGAAGTCGTACATTGGGTACACGCACCATTTGTCACCGGTTTGGTGATGGTGAGCGAAACGTACACGGTAGATCACTGGGTCACGCAGCACCATAAATGGCGAGCTCATGTCGATTTTCGCCCGCAGCGCGGCTTTACCTTCTTCGTACTTACCCGCTGTCATATCGGCAAAGTGCTTAAGATTTTCTTCCACCGAGGTATCACGATAGGGGCTATTGGTACCCGGCTCTTTCAGCGTACCGCGCATTTCACGCATTTCGTCTTGGCTCGAGAAGTCGACGTACGCCAGTCCTTTCTCGATAAGCTCTACAGCGTATGCATGGAGCTGATCGAAATAGTTTGACGAGTAACGAGGCTTTCCTTCCCACTCATAACCAAGCCATTTTACGTCTTCTTGAATTGAGTTAACGTAATCGACTTTTTCTTTCAGTGGGTTGGTGTCATCAAAGCGCAGGTTGCATTGGCCCTGGTAATCTTCAGCGATACCGAAGTTCAGCACAATTGATTTGGCATGACCAATGTGCAAGAAGCCATTCGGCTCAGGTGGGAACCGGGTATGCACCGACGAATGCTTGCCGCTGGCAAGATCTTTGTCGATGATCTGACGAATAAAGTTACTGCGAGGCGCATCTGCTGCCATGGACGTTACTACTCCACTCTCGTTCTAAAAAAGAGCGTTATGATCGCAGTTTATTGGCTTGCTGGCAAGGCTCAGCGGCGGATATTAAAAACCCGATAAACTTGCCGTAATTCGCGTTGTGCTTCGTCCAGCTCCAGCCAGCGAAATTGCACTTTGCGACCGGCGGGGAGTTGCGCCAAAACACTGCGTGCGGTCCAGGTAAGTACGCCTATTTTCGGGTAGCCGCCAAGGGTCTGATGATCGTTCATCATCACGATGGGTTGGCCGTCGGCCGGCACCTGAATGCTCCCTAAAGGTAGCGGCTCGGAAATCATTGACTGCGGAATGTCTGAAAGGCCCTGCTCGCCTTTCAGACGCACGCCCATGCGGTCCTGTTGCGGCGTCACTTCATAACGTTGTTGCACCAATTGCTCGCGCGCGTCACGGCTAAATTTTTGCCATTGCGCGGTCGGTACCACACTCAGCAACGGCTGCTGCGGCAACGTTAAATTGAGCTTGCTACTTGGCCGACGACTTTCCAGCGTCTTTTGTTGCGGTGTACGAGCCCCAAGCTCATCCCCTTGCAGCAAGGGCGTGCCATCTTGGCGTAAACCGCCAAGGCCATCACGGGTTACGGTCGCCACACTGCCGTACACGGTTTTCGCCGCAAACCCGCCAGCTACGGCTAAATAACAGCGTAAGCCGCGCTCATTGACGCCAATGGTCAAGGTTTCGCCCGCACGCGCCTGCAGCACTCGCCAGGTCTTCACCGGGCGCCCATTGAGTTGCAACGGAAATTCAGCGCCCGTGACCGCGAATAAGCAATCGCGACAAAACTGCGCTTTAAATTGACCTAAGGTCACTTCAATTTGCGCTGCGTTAAATGAATTGCCGAGCAGCCGATTGGCCCACAAGAAGGCGCGTTCATCCATGGGACCGCCTTGGGTAATGCCCTGCGCCATTTGCCCGAAACGTCCATAGTCTTGCAAGGTCGCGAGCAACCCCGGTTGTTGAATGCGTAATACCGGATCAGCCATGCGCGTCATCCTCAGACCGCTCTTGGCCCTGCTCTTGCGCAAGCTGCTCGTGCGCAAGGAAGTCGGCTAACGAAATAGGCTTGAAAGTAACCTGATCCCCCGCCTGTAACTCTGGCCAATGCAACGCTCGACCAATCAACTGCCAGCCACCTGGTGAGGTGCGCGGATAAATTGCGGTTTGTTGCTCAGCAATCGCGACACTGCCTTTGGGGACCTTCTGCCGCGGCGTGTCATGACGTGGCAGACGCAATGGTTCGAGGACATCACCGAGATAAGCAAAACCGGGCGCGAATCCAAGTGCGTACACATGGTAGGTGACACCGCTGTGCAGTTGCGCAACCTCTTGTTCGGACAACTGGGTTTGCTTGGCTACCGCAGCGAGATCGGCTGCAAGTTCAGAATGGTAGCAAACCTCAATGGTATGGTGCTGCCCCGCAAAGGTTTCCGCCTCATCAGGTTCGTCTAATAGGCTTTTAATAATGGGCTCAAGCAGGTGTCGCAGTTGCTTCTCGTTGTACTCAAGAACGTCGTAGTAAACCAGCAAGGTATGATAGCTCGGCACTACCTCGAGCACCGCGTCATGGCTTGCTAATTCGTGCGTAAGGCGCTGCACTTTGCGATTGACACTTAAATCGATACGTTCCTCGAGCGCGATCATCAGCGCATCAGGCGCTGCCGTTTGAAACTGCCACTTCATAGGATTTCTGCGCGGATCGCTTTCACTACCGCGAGGGCTTTAGGGTTGTCCCCATGCACGCACAGTGTGTCTGCCTGCAGCAACAATTCGCTGCCGTCATGGGTCATAATGGAGTTGCCCCGCGCAAAAGCGAGCGCTTGCGCCACAATAGCGTCCTGGTCGTGCAGTACCGCACCTTCGAAACTACGCGCACGGAGATGCCCGTTACTTTCATAACAGCGATCCGCAAAAGCTTCAAACAGCAGCTCGACATTATATTTGGCGGCAATCTCTTGTTCGCGCTCACGCTGTAACTTGGCAAGTGTCATCAGCTGCAACGGCTGCGCACGGCCACGATTCAGTTCACCAAGCGTTTGTACCACTTGGGTAAACAACGCCACATCATTTTGCATATCGTTGTAGAGTGCGCCGTGTGGTTTGACATAGTGCAACGGGATCTGCTCGGCATGGCACACGGCTTGCAGTGCGCCGATTTGATAAAGCAACTGGGCACGGATGTCATCGGCACTAAAGTTCATTGAACGACGCCCGAAACCGTGACGATCTGGATAACTCGGGTGGGCGCCGACTTTGACACCATGTTCTTTGGCAAGGCGCACGGTGCTTTGCATGATCGCAAAGTCACCAGCGTGAAAACCACAAGCAATATTGGCGCGGTCAATAAACGGCATCACTGCCGCATCGTCGCCCATGCGCCAAACGCCGTAGCCTTCACCTAAATCACAGTTCAAATCCATGTTATGACTCGCTGTCGTTGCCCTCAGCGGCTGATTTCTTGTGTGCTGAGAAGCGCGCGAAACTATAGACAAATAAGTACAAGCCAATCCCCACCGCACTAATCATCAATGCGGGCAATAGCAAGCCTGCTTGTTGGTGCGCAGCATAAATCGCCGCAGCGCCTGTCAGCCCGAGCGTGGTCAACGATGCACTAATAAAGGTCAGCGGCTCAAGCCATTTTTGCAGGCTTGTCAGGCCAATCAAGTTCACCAAAGCGCCAAGAATAAGCCCCCACGCTAATGGCACACCTAACTTGTACCAGCTTAGCTGATAGTCAACGATGGTGGCCCATAACTGCTCTGCGGTGGCGTTGTAGAACATTAGACCGACTAAGCCGGCCAGAATAACCAAGCGTTTAGTTAGCGACATAAAAAGAAACCACCGCAATAATTAAGGCTGCCACAGGAACCCAAACGATGGGCGATTGATACCATTTAATCGGTGGTGTGCTGGTGCGTTGTTGCGCTGCTTGCTCACGTTGCTCAGGACTGGCTTTTTGGCTAACCAGAAAATAAATCCCTGAAACCAGCAAAAACAAGCCCATCCAACGCACACTACCGGCGTCTTTGGAGGCCAGAACGGCGGTCACTACACCGGCTACAATGAGCGCGATGGCGAGAATTCGTTTTACGATACTACTTTTCATTGTTATCGAGTTGCCCCTCTTTTTTAGCGGATCGCCATTTTATAAAAAACCAAACCCAACCGATTACCTCTAACAAAGCACCGAGCATAATGGTAAATAAGTTCTGTTCCCATACACCGCTCAGCGCTACTGCTATACCAATGACAATTAAAATCAATGCATAGATCATGGTGGCTCCTAGGTTATTGATTCACCTTAACCAATCTTAGTCGAAGAAGAAAGTCAGCGTATAGTCGAATATCGATCTTTCGCCGCAACGCTGGCATACTGCGCTGAAGGTTTTGCAACAGGAAGCAACGCTATGACACGTACGCCAGCAGACAGTGAAAGCCAGCCTACTCCCTGCGAATCTACGCACACACGCCGTGAGGCGAAGGTGCTGCCTGCTCTAACACGGCAGCTCACGCCCAAAATGCGGGTGTTCCGCAGCATTCCCCAACGCGACTTGCGCATGATTGGCCCGTGGTGCTTTCTCGATCATTTTGGTCCTGTCGCTCCGGCCGATTACCAACAGTTTGATGTGCCGCCGCATCCGCATATTGGCTTACAAACCATCACCTGGTTACTCTCCGGTCAGCTGCTGCATCAAGACAGCCTTGGCTATGAGCAAGCGTTGCGCGCCAACGAGCTTAATCTAATGACTGCAGGTAAGGGTATCTCGCATGCCGAAGTTGCCGCACAGCATGTTACCGACCCACTCCATGGTCTGCAGTTGTGGGCGGCGCTGCCACCGGCGGCAGAAACCACGGAAGCCTGCTTTGACCATTATAAAAACCTCCCCTCGTTCGCCGTGGGGGAATGCCAAGCAATCCTTATCATGGGGGAATATCAAGCCGGTCAACGCCGACAGGTTTCGCCCGCGCGTCAATTTCATCCGATTTTTGCCATGCAATTGAAATCGCCACGGGTTGCGGTCGGTGAACTGCAGCTAAACGCCGAACATGAATATGGTTTGTATGTCGTCGAAGGCCGCCTCGACACCTTGAATCAAACTGTGGAACGGCATGAACTGCTGTTTCTCGGGGCGGGCCGCAGTGAGGTGACCCTCGAACTTGCAGCGGATACGGTGGTGCTGGTGCTGGGTGGCGAAGCCTTCGAACAGCCGGTGCTCATGTGGTGGAATTTCGTCAGCGCCGACGCTGCGCAAATTCGCCAAGCGCAAGAACAATGGAATGCTGGCCACGAACGTTTCGGCAACGTGCAGCGCTATAAGGGCGAACGGTTGTTAGCGCCAGAGCTGCCAGCCGGCACCAAACTCAAAAACGAATAGGACGACTCACCATGAAACGCATCGGTTTATGGTTTTTAGCCGCCATTATCACCTGCGCAGTGCTGTTTGTTGCGGTGCTGTTTTACCAGTGGACGGTTTACGAGCCCGATCCACCGACCGTAGCGAACTGCCAGTCCATTGAAACTTTGGTGACCGCCGACAGCGCCGCGCAGATCTATGTTTATCAATGTCAGCGTGGCGCTAATCCGAAATGGGAAGGTTATGAAGTCTGGGCACAAAAACTCGTGAATCAAGAATGGCAACGCTTGGCGACTTCGCCAATGGCAGCGGGTTGTATCGACATTGTTCTCGAAGATCGTCGTCTGGTGATTTTACATGAGGCATCGCGCGGTGACCTCAGTGTCGCGGCAAGTTCCTTCGTTTATGAGTTGCCAGAGGGTGCAGCGACCACGCTCAGCGTAGCCACTGAGCGGGTCAATGATTGTGGGACCGAAAAGCTAGAAAATTAACCGAGCTTCATCACCATTTTTAAGGGGAGGCGCTTCATCAAAAAGCCGATAAGCGCCCACGGCCAGCTCGGTACATAGGCTTTCACTGGCTCTTTCTCGATAGCCTTCACCAACAAACGACAACCGCTTTCGTTGTCGATCATAAACGGCGTGTTCTTCACTTTTTCGTTAATTTCAGAACGGATATAACCGGGCATAATGCAACTGGTTTTAATCGGCGAGCGCGACTTGATCAAGTCAGCACGAATGCCTTCCGTCAGCGCAGACAAACCTGCTTTAGTGGCTGCATAAACCGTCATCGCCCGCGGCATGCCGCGTAATGCGCTAATCGAACTGATGGTGACAAGATGCCCGTCGTTCTGCTCGCGGAAGATTTCGAGTGCCGCTTCGCATTGCGCCACCGCGGCCACAAAGTTGGTTTGCGCAGTTTGCACATTGGCATAAAAGTAACCGGTACCCAATGACGCACCTTTGCCCATACCGGCGTTCACGATCACCCGATCGATTGTCCCAAACTCAGCTTTGAATGCCTTAAACACCTCGAAGACTTGGTCGTGGTTGTTAACGTCGAGTGCCTTGATACGAATACGACAGTCAGGGTGCTTACTTTCGAGTTCGCTTTTAAGTTGTTCCAAGCGATCTGTGCGCCGCGCGCAAAGTGCTAGATTGCGCCCCTTGGCGGCAAATTCACGTGCCATGCCCTCGCCCAAACCTGAGCTTGCGCCGGTGATTAGAATGGTTTTTCTTAGCGAATGCGTCATGACTTTTCCTTTTTATTTTTATTGGCTTGGCGCATGATCTTGCGGCAACGCCAGTGCAAGTAGTGCACTAAGAACCAAAAGTTCTTGAAGGCTTTGTTGCGTGTTTGCTTATGATGATAGCGGTAATAGATTTGCTGAGCGATGACACTCAAACGGAATAGACCAAAGACTTCGTAGAAACTAAAGTCGGCGACATCAACGTTCATACGCTCGCAGTAATAGCGAATGACCTCGTCGCGACTGAGCATCCCCTTCAGATGTGTGGGCTGACGTCGCGTCGAACGCGCAATGGCGTCATCGTCGGCTTGGATCCAATAAGCAAGACTATTACCGACATCCATAAGTGGATTACCAATGGTTGCCAGCTCCCAATCCAATACGCCAATAATGTGCGTTGGGTCATCAACATCGAGAACCAGATTGTCAAAGCGAAAATCATTATGCGTCATGCACAGTCGCTCGTTTTGCGGCATGTTGTGCTCGAGCCAATTCATGATTTTTTCGCTTTTCGGTACATTCCACGTTTTCGCGAGGCGATAGCGCTTATTCCAACCGAGCACTTGGCGCTCAGTGTAGCCCTCGCCCTTGGCTAGTTGGTCAAGGCCATGCGCTTTAATGTCAATGCTGTGCAGTTCAATGAGACAATCGAGTGCATTTTCACAGAGCTTACGCGTTTGTGCTTCACTGAGCTCAAGACCACGCGGCAAGTTCTTACGCGGAATGATTCCAGCGACGCGTTCCATAACGTAAAACTCAGCACCAATAATGCTCTCATCATCGGTGTAGTGCAGCATTTTCGGCACGTAGCGGAACACCGGCTCCAGCGCCTTTTGTAAACGGTACTCACGGCCCATATCGTGCGCCGACTTGGCCTTGGTGCCAGCTGGCGGACGCCGCAAAATCCAGTCGGCGTTGGCAAACTGTAGGCGATAGGTCCAGTTCGACGCACCGCCACTGTATTGGGTAATACGTAAATCACCCTCAAGGTGTGGGAATTGCTGTTTCAGGTACTCGGCTAAGCGCTCGCGATGAATTTCCTCACCCTCGCGCACTCTGCCAGCACGATCTTCGAGTTCATGCTGGCTCATGTTAACGCTCCCGGTACTTAGCTAACTCAACTTTTGCGATGGTCGCACGATGCACGGCATCAGGACCGTCAGCGATACGCAAGGCCCGCGCAACGGCAAACAGTTGCGTCAACGGCACGTCATGGCTCACCCCAGCGCCGCCATAAAGCTGAATCGCCTCATCCACCACCTGCTGCAACACGTTAGGGGCGACAACTTTAATCGCGGAAATTTCAGCGAGCGCTTTCATGGCGCCCACTTCGTCAATTTTCCATGCGGCGAAAAAGGTCAGTAAGCGCGCTTGGTCAATGGCGATGCGCATGTCGGCAACACGTTCGAGATTACCGCCCAGTTGCAACAGCGGCTTGCCAAAAGCGATGCGGTCTTGGCCACGCTTCATAAACAGTTGCAAGGCTTTCTCGGCTGCACCTAAAGCACGCATGCAATGATGGATACGGCCAGGGCCAAGGCGCCCTTGGGCAATCTTGAAGCCATCGCCCAAACCACCAATCACGTTCTCTTTCGGCACGCGCACCTGCTCAAAGAGAACCTCGCCATGCCCATAGGGGGCGTCATATTCACCAAAGGCAGGCAACATACGCTCGATAGTCACCCCTGGGGTGTCGAGCGGTACTAACACCATCGAGTGGCGCTGATGTTTTGGCGCATCTGGGTCGGTTAACCCCATCACAATAGCGAACTTCGCATCCGGATGGCCTAAGCCCGTCGACCACCATTTACGGCCACTAATCACAACCTCGTCACCATCGGCCACAATTGAGGTTTGCATATTGGTGGCATCCGATGACGCCACGTCGGGTTCAGTCATACAGAACACCGAGCGGATCTCACCCTTGAGCAGCGGCGTCAGCCATTGCTGTTTTTGCTGATCAGAACCAAAATGGTAAAGCACTTCCATATTGCCTGTATCGGGTGCGTTGCAGTTAAAGATTTCCGGAGCGAGTAAACTATGGCCCATCACTTCGGCCAGAGGCGCATATTCGAGAGTGCTTAAGCCAGCCCCTAACTCCGCATCAGGCAAAAACAGATTCCATAACCCTGCCTCGCGCGCTTTAGCTTTCAGTTCTGCCACCACCGGTGGTACTTCCCAACTGCGCCAGTCGGCGTCAGGATTGAGTCTGCGGCACTCTTTATGATAATTCGATTCAATCGGTTCGATGTTTTCTTTTATAAATTGAATCAGTCGTTTGCGATAATCTAAGGTCTTGGCACTGGGTTGAAAATCCATTGTTGTTCTGCTCTTTTTCAAACGATTGTTTAAATGATTGTAGAGAGCATCGGCTATCCGATCAATAACGAACGTTGCGCGATCGCAGGAATATGTTCGACCAAGTAATCAATCAGCACCCGCACTGCCGGCAATAAGCCGCGACGATGCGGATAGACCAAGTGCATGACCCCTACCGGCAACTGCCACTGTGGCAAGACTTGCTGTAATTGGCCGGCCGCAACCGCATCGGCGCAAAGATAGTTCGGCAACGCCACAATGCCCTCGCCTTGAATGGCCGCTTCGCGCAACACAATCATGTCGTCGGTGACTAAACGCGGTTGGAAGGTAATCGATAATTGATCGCCATCATCAGAACTCAGTTGGTAGACATAACGCCCGCTGGTGTAGTGCAGCGAAAGATGCGGAAAATCGATTAAATCTAAGGGATGTTTCGGTACACCGCGACTTTGCAAAAGTTTTGGCGCGCCATACAACGTTAGCGGTGAATCGGCGAGCGGCCGCGCAATCAACGACGAATCTTCAATACTCGAACGCACCCGCAGCGCCACATCAATGCCCTCGTCAATCAAGTTCACTGGGCGATTGGTGACCATCAGGTGCACATCCACCTCAGGGTAAGCCTGCATAAATGGCGGCAGCAGTTCGGTCAAAAGACTCTGGCTTAATGCATAAGGCGAACTCAGGTGCACAGTACCTCGCGGTGTTTCGCGCACCAGCTGGGTCACCTGTTGCGCCGCTTCCGCCGCACTCACCAGCGCCTCACAATGTATCAAAAACGCTTGCCCGACGTCGGTCAGCTTAAGGCCGCGTCGTGTGCGATGCACCAAGCGAATCCCCTGTTCTTCCTCGAGTTCGGTTAAACGGCGACTGACCGTCGACTTCGGCATGCCTAAGTCGCGGGCACCCGCACTGATGCTACCGGCCTGCACAACCCGCGCAAAAATGAGGTAATTGGTGAGATCCGGAAGTGACATGACGCCGTTATCCTTGAAGTAGCCTTATTGATGTTCCATTTATGGAACGAATGTTTCCAGTATAGCCATCTACAACCATTTTTGGAACTTGTTAGACTAAACGCAACTTAATTTACAGCGCACATGTATTCGGAGAACTTTTTATGACGATTTTACATTTAGATTCAGGACTTTTTGTCGACCAATCGGTCAGCCGCAAGCTCAGCAAGCAAATCGTTGAACGCGTACAAGGCGAGAACGATACTGTGGTGTACCGTGACTTGGTCACGAATCCAGTACCTCACCTCGATGCCGAGGCGTTGTTAGCTGAAAAGAATGAACTGACTGAAGAGCTACTGGCTGAATTGTTCGCCGCCGATACCATCGTGATTGGCGCACCAATGTACAATTTCACCATTCCAACGCAACTGAAAGCTTGGTTTGACCGCGTTTTGAAAGCAGGCGTGACCTTTAAGTACACCGAGCAAGGCGCTGAAGGTTTGCTCAACGGCAAGAAAGTGTACATCGCCTCAGGTCGTGGCGGCATCTACAGCGAAGGCGCTGCGGCGGCAATGGACCATCAAGAAAGCTACTTGCGTAATGCCCTAGGCTTTATTGGTATCACTGACGTGACGGTCATTCGTGCGGAAGGTGTTAACCTTGGTGAAGAGCCTCGCCAGCAGGCCTTGAAAGCTGCTGACGAAGCCATTGCTGAACTCGCTTAAGCTCTTTACTTAGGCTGTTCAATACGCGTCGTATAATTGGCGGGTACCCAACGGTATCCGTCATTTTCTTTTTTCAGACGGCCAATACCCGGAAAGGCAATATGCGCACCGGCCACCCAGTACTCATTCTCCGCAATCATTTCAAATAACTGCAAGCGCTGTGCACGCGCTTTATCTGGGTCACTATCATACTGAATAGTCACCTCTGGGTGCGCAAACTGCACACCGGCGACATGCAAAGTATCGCCCCATACCACCATGGTCTGTCCGCCGCTTTCAACATGATAAACACTGTGGCCTGGTGTATGCCCCGGCGTTGGATTCACTTTAATCCCCGCATGCGGACTTTCGCCATCAGCAAACGTCACAAACGCATCGGCTGCTCTGTAAGGCGCGTATTTGGCTTGCGCACTCTCTGCGTCAGCGTCACGCTCGTGTACATAGACTTTGGCGTTAGGGAAGACACGCTCACCGTTGTTGACCAAACCGCTAACATGGTCGCCATGAAAGTGCGTGATGTAGACCGCATCGATGTCTTCAAGGGTGTACCCTGCCGCGGCAAGATGCGTGGTAAGTTTACCCAAACTAGGACTTACCCCTTTCCCCATGCCGGTATCAATCAGGATTTGTTGTGCACCGGTGTCGACCAAGAAGCCATTGATCGAGCCCTCGACAGGCGAGTCCATAAAGTGCTCAGCCAGCGCTGCTCGAATTTTATCTTCGTTCCAATGCAATAACTTATGCGCCGCCATATCACTGGTGCCATCGTTTAACGCCGTAACGACAAAGTCGCCAACGTTCATACGGTAAAAACCAGGTGCTTGGCTTAATTGATGGTCGTCAGCGATGGCTTGCGTTGCAACCGCTAATCCGCTGGCGGCCATAACCGCCAGTAAACTATTTTGAATTAACTTCATAGAATGCTCCTAACAAAGCAAAAAGACCTTGATAGGTATGGCAGTTTGCGGCAAAAAGTTCAATTTTTTGCTTAGGGTGCAGTCTGTTGTGCGGCAAGCTGAGCAAAACGTTGCGCCACCTGGTTGCGTAACTGCTGAGCAAATTCTTCACCGGTAAGCTGTGCCATCAGTTCAAAATAGAGCTCTAATGGGTCGCTGCGCGGCTTATCGTTGAGCTCCTGCACGTACATGTACCATAAGAAGAACAACCCGTGCGGATACTCTTGCTTGATCTTCTGATCGATTTCGGCCGCCCAAAGCAACCCACAGGCATAATGCAATTCAAACCTATCGTTACTGGCGAGGCATTGCTCACTCGCTTTGCTTACCCGGTGGTTTAGGTAAACCGAATTGGCACGAATCGAGCGCAAATATTCCAGCGCCATGTACTCAGCAGCGCCCTCATGGATCCACGCAGAATCGTTACTAAACTGCCCTGCCTGATAGAGATGGGCAAACTCGTGGGCCACAAACCATAGCGTGTCTTCAACGAAATACGGCGCAGTAATACGCTCAGCCATGCTATGACCATACCAATGCAACACCATTTGATTACCAATTACGCCGCCTTGATAACCATAGCGACCATTATCGGTGGGACTAAACGAGGCTAATAGCATGGGGCGCTCAGCCAAATGTGGCATGCGTTGGTTAAAGTACTCGGTAAGCGGCGGTACATCACGCAGCAAGCGCTGTTTTAATGAAGTCGGCAAAATAGGATCAATAATAGTTTCAAACCCGTGTTCTGCGGGCTCGCCCGGTTGTTGCGGGCCTACATACACGACCTGTCCGTCACTTGCCGACTCGCGCCAATTCAATTCACCACGTTTACTGCGCTCAGGTAGACGGACAAAGTCACTCAGCGGCGCTTCCATGCTAAAGGCGTAATCAAACCACAACGCGCTACTGCAGCTTTGTGGACAAACTTTGAAGCGACCTGAATACCACGACATCCCTCCATCGCTGAAGGGTGAAAACGGCGCGTAGTCTTTGCGCAGGCTTACATAGGTGGGCTCGAGTTCAAAGGCAACGCTGTTGAACGCTTGACCATCGACGCGGGCAATATACTCATGATTACTCTCAGCATCCACGCCAATGTAGTAGTCGCTGTCAATAGGCCGCCAGCGCTCAATGCGGGTATGATCCGGATTACGCACAAACGTCGCTTGGGTTACGCTTTCATCAAAGGTGTAGGCAACAAACCATTCGTCTTGCTGGGTTTTGCTCATTTGCACTTGCACTTCGGTACGCGAATTTTCGCGCAGCCACTCAGCTGCAAACCAAATACCAATTGCGCAAGCCAATAATACCAACAGTACTAACTTTTTATGCATGACCCACACCTGTATTACGACTCGATAAGGCAAGCATACAACTGTTTTCTGCTAATGGGCAAACGCTGAGGTTAGTTTTGTGTAGCAGGAGATGTCTCGGGTGGGAAGTCTTCTTCGCAGGGGATGCCATTCGCATCATCATCTAACTGTGTTTCAGGGCAATTTGTCAGAAAAAAACGAGCTTCTTCTGCCGAGCGCATTTCATGACAGAAACGCCGTCCATCACAGCGAAATTGTGGGTCGCGCTTGAATACTGCCCCCTGCACACCTTGCACAATTTCTTTAATAAGGCCGCGCTCTTCGCCTCGCTCTTCCGCTTGTTTATTTAAATGATAATTCCATGCGGCAAGCGCCAAAATGGCCAGCAAAATCCACTTTTTCATTGATGTGTCCCCGTCGCGACAGCTTTAGTGTGGTGTGTCACTGCTCAGGAATTAGACTAGCTTATTATCAAAAATAGTAAAAGCATGAAGGTTAGTTTATTAAGATGTTTTATTATTGTTTCGCAGTGACAGTGCCTCTCCGACGAATAAAAAACCGCCCAGTGCTGCTATCAATGGTACCGAAAGCTGCCCCACAGCCGCGCTGGTCACCCGCAAGTGCGGCAATACCTTGAACCATAACGCATAACCGATGGCCGATGTCACTACACCCGACGGCAACGCCAGCAGCACGGGTTGCCAATGCAGGTTACTGTAGAGAATCCCCATCAGCAGCAACGGCGAACTGAGCAAACTCGCACGCAAAAAGTGCGTTTTCGTATCGCTGAGCGGCGCTTTTTGTTGCGTAATCCACACGATAACCGCTAACGCCCCGGCACCAGAAACGAGCCGCAGCAAGGTAAATTGCGCCGGATTCATCGCAAATTCCGCCAGCGCCCAACGGCACAACACCGAATTACCGGCAAAAGCGTAGAGCGCTAATAACGTTATGCTGAACTTGCTTACAAAAGGCAAGTTAGCGCTCATCAAATTTCGACTCATTTCGTTTTAGCGACTTGATATGGTGAATCGCAACATCCGCGATGCCGCAAACCAACGAAAATAACAGCGCAAAACGCAATCCTTGAAGCGCAAATTCCTGCCAGTTTGCGTTTAATGCTGCCGGATCATAAATGACCTTAAAGAGAAAAATTATACCGAAGATGAAAAGGCTGATTAAAAACCAACGCAAAAACCCATTCAAGAACACTTTCCCAAATAAACTCATTTGTAACCTCATATAAAGCACACTTTAGTGGTCGACAAAACCCTAGACCCAACACTACCAGAGTCGCGGCGTTTATGCTTCTGTTCGTCATTGCACTCCGCTTTCTCCAGCGCCCCAGTACCGCACCAAAGATACCCGCTCGGGTCGGTGCCCGCCAGCGGATTGTTCATGATGTAGCTATACGGGTTGTGGCTTTGGCTGTTTGCCGGCGCTTGAATAAACGGGTCCACACTTAAAAAGCGGCCCAGTTGATAGTCATAGCCACGGCCATTCATGTGGATAAGCTTGGCGCTATCGATGTGCTCATACCCGGTGTTAGGATGCCGCCTTTACCAGTAAGGCCTTCGTCTTCACGCAATTGCTTTAAGGCGGCGTCGATATCGAAGTTTGGTTTGGCCATGTGTCATCTCGTTTTTGCTTAGTTTAGCGAAATGACACAGAATTCTGAAAACTACCAACCTGGTATTTTGAGCATTTTGAATGCTTTCCTATTTGCAGTCAGGCCCTTCGATAACTTCCATAGAGATATTTTTTAGATTCTGAAGCGCCTTGGTAAGCTTTTTTATGATTCGGTCTGCATCCTCTTTGCCTTGTTCAGAATACACCGCCAACCGAACACAACTTGCACTTATCAAGTTCCCTATCATGATGAAGGACTTCCCACCATCTGCATGAAAGGTTGTTTGAAATTGATTTGTTATTGCAAAGTGCTCTGCATTACCAGCAGATGATTTCAAGGTAAAACCAAGATTTTTAGACAGTTCCTCAACTTTTGTGCTGACGAGCGGAGCCATCTTCGACTCTGCCACAGCCAAGCTAACCGCCGCTTGTGGCGAGTAAGTGGTTTGGGAGCACCCAGTTATCAACGCCATAATTGCTACCATCACTATTTTAAATTTCATTAGTACTTGGGTCCTTTCATTAAGTCACTTCTCAATTGTTGCCTAAATTGAGCTTCACGACGAAGAACACCTCTTCCATCACTGCTAAGCGATAAAACCTGTCGTCTTATATTGTTATCTTGCTGTTTGAAGCCGGGCTTAGCTAAAATATAATTTGCCGCCCATGACACCCTATCAGGCATGTATGTCCAGTTTGTTCTGTTCACGCCTTCACCGTAACTCCTTATCGAAATTACTCCGTCATTCTGTACTACAGACCTAATAACAATGCCATTGTAAAATATATGGTCATCATGCGTGATATTAACAACTCGATAATTATCAACGTCAGCGATATGGCTAACATGCCCACCAGACACTCCAGCCATCTGAATTTCAGTCACCTTATCCGCCGAAACGGCGTTTGTTCCGTCCGCTCCCGGCGCAGCGTTTTTGGTTAACGAGTTATAAACATTTTCTACAGTGCAACTGGAAACATCGGTTGAGCAGATATTATGGAACATAGTGTATTCGTGATAGTAAGTATCACTTTTGTCGTACCCATTCCCATTTCCTTGGCAGTCTATCGAAGTTTGGCAACCTGAAGATGTCCCACCTCCACTGGAACCGCCCTCCCCAGGCCCACCAATCGCCCCACGCTCGCGCTCACCGGTGGCAGCGCTTCGAGGGCTATGCCGGGCGCCGTTGCTAGCCGCTGAACCGCGGTGTACCCAGTAGGTTTCAACGGCTCTAAATCCAACACTCCCGAAGTCGCGGCGTTTATGCTTCCGCTCGTCATTGCACTCCGCTTTGCCCAGCGCCCCAGTACCACACCAAAGATACCCACTCGGGTCGGTGCCCGCCAGCGGATTGTTCATGATGTAGCTATACGGATTGTGGCTTTGGCTGTTCGCCGGCGCTTGAATAAACGGGTCCACGCTTAAAAAGCGGCCCAGCTGATAGTCATAGCCGCGGCCATTCATATGGATGAGCTTGGCGCTATCGATGTGCTCATGCCCGGTAAAGCCGCGCGGCGTAAACGGTGCGCCCTGCGTCAGGCTCGTGAGCGTGCCATTGCCCTCCACCATGCCACCATAGCGCGGTTTGCCAAAGGCATCAAAGCTGCGATGCTCCTGCACTTGGTTCAACGCGTCGGTGAGTGTCACCACCGAGCCGAGGCGGTCGCGCAGCACGTAGCGTAAGCTATGGCTGCTGGTGTTGGCGGTCTCACTGCGCCGGACGAGTGCCACACCGGCAATATCTGTGCGTGTGACGGTGCCCGTGCTCGTCAGTTCGACTTCCACGTCACCATCGACGTAATGCGTGGTGCGCGTGCTACCGCCGGTCGTACTCACCTTCTTGTAACGCTCGCCATTGGCAGCGTAGAAGAACTCCACCACACCACTGCCAGTGCTGATACGTTTAGGTTTACCCGAGGCCGTGTAGCTCAGCGTCACCCCATTACCACTAATTCGCTGCCCGGCAGCATCGTAGTTATAGGTGCGCGTGCTACCATCGAGCAACACCGCCCGCGACACCGCATGCGGCCCCGCATTACTGTTCGCCGCACCGCCGTTGCTGGTGCCGTAGTATAGCGCAGTGGCGTAGTCGCTCTTCTCCAACAGGTTCCCCGCCGCATCATAAGCATAGTTCACGGTGGTATCTGGCACCGGCTCGTTACTGAACACCCGCGTCGCACTCACCAAGCGCTGTAAGCTGTCGTAACTATAGCTCTCGGTGCTTTGTTTCATACCATAGGCGTACACCACTTGTTGCTGACTTAGATTATCAAAATCACCATAGCTATAGTTCAGCTCGTGCACCGCGCCTGCTAACGCACTGCTGGCGACTATCGATTGCATTTGGCCGCTTGCGCTGTAGCTTGCGCTTGCCGTCAATGTGCCACTGTTATAGCGCTGCAACGTGATATTGCCAAGCGCATCATGGCTTTCTACGTCTTGATAGCTAAAGTCCGATTGCGCATTGCGCAAGTGCAAAAGGTACCCACGGCTGTCATTCGCATAAGCCAACTTAATACCACTGGCCAACATGCGCGCTTTCACCCGCCCGAGTCGACTATCGTACTCAGTTGCCACTTGGTAGACATCACCGTCTATGGTGATGGTTTTACCAACCTCGCGACCATAGGTATCGTAATGGAACACCACTTCATGGCCCGCCCGGGATTGCTGAGACGGCAAGCCTATACCGTTAGGTTGTGTGTCGTACGTGAACGTAGCCGAACCTTCCGTTGATGACATCTCGCGGGTGACGCGGCCAAGTTCCTGTGTGTCTTTGTTAAGCTTTCCACTCCTTAATTAAGTACAACAACTTGTCATTTATCTCTAACCATCTTGGTAAATATTTCATATCAAATGATGCAAATACTCCCCTGTTAGACGCTCTATCTAGATATTCAAGTTTACACGTACTATTAACTGGGCCTTCAGTACAGTGGATTAGGACATCATCACCTTGGTTGTTCTGGGCGTGATATGTCACTCCATTACCGTTTAAATTTTCGTAGGCTGTCAACCCATCAATATCTAATTTTTTATTTCTTTCTAATAATCCGAATCTTAATGCATTTTTGAGGCTATTATTCGCGTCTAGACGACCACCAGCATTAACTATCGTCCAGAATGCCGTAACTTGATTTGAGTTGTATGGTCCAACTGTTGCTATGCTGTCTCCCTCAGCGAATCCTGAAAAATCTGGAAAAAAGAAGCTAATTTCGATCATATTTTCTTTTTCGATTTTATTAGGTAACTCTACGTTTGGTGAGAGATAGTTTTTAGGAATTTCAAAAATTTCATCGCCCATGTGTACCGTCGTAATTCTCTGTCCAGTCATTCTGGCTTCCTCTCCTGCATAACTGCAACTAAGAATAATGGTAAGAATTGATAATATTAGCACTAATCTAATTTTGGAAGGGTAGCCAATATCAGCAAAATTATTCATATTGCTCTCCTAAAATTCAATCAAACAGGCTCCGCACGCCCAATCAGCTTGGACAGCTCCTATACTTCCAAAAGCCCTTGGGCCTTCTTTATACAAACTAAGGTCTGACCAATGTCTTCCTATTGTTGTTTTTACAGCATGACTGTAGCTTTTCCGGAACTTGTTCAGTTCGTATGGATTACCTTTTATCAGTTCCCCTACGGTTTCATTGTTAGGTCCGTAAGTTAAATTCCAGAAATAGGATGCTCCACCCCAGCCGCCAATTGTCTGCCCACCATTACTCAAGGCAACTCTAATATCAGCTACAACCAATTGATTGAACTCTGGGATACCACCACTTCTAAGCACATCTGAAATAACATTCTGGGCTATTGAATTCGAAATTCCTTGTAACATCTCAGGCGTTGCTGAAATTCCATCTATTGATAACCCTTTAGTGGTAAAAGCCCTTATCCAAGTGTTCGCAGGTGTATCTTGATTGAGATTTATCTCAATTGCCTTTTCAAACCAATACTTTGTGTCCGAATCAACACCATTTAGTTCCTGAATCTCGGCAAGAATATAGCTGTAGGCGCCTGCATAGTTTTCATCTTTGAAAAAGCCGGCAATATTATCTAGTTGCTTATCACTAAAAGATGTCTGTAAGCACTACCACCCTCCCCAGGCCCACCAATCGCAGCCCTTTCGACTTCACCTTCGCTTGTGCTACTCGGCGTGTCCAGCGCGCCGTTGCTGTCAGCGGTGCCTGCGGTGGAGACGCAGAATGGGCAGTTCTTGTAGTTGAGTGGGCCGTCAACAAACGAATCTCCACACTCCGCTTTACCCAACGACCCAGTACCACACCAAAGATACCCGCTCGGGTCGGTGCCCGCCAGCGGATTGTTCATGATGTAGCTGTACGGGTTGTGGCTTTGGCTGTTCGCCGGCGCTTGAATAAACGGGTCCACGCTTAAAAAGCGGCCCAGCTGATAGTCATAGCCGCGGCCATTCATATGGATGAGCTTGGCGCTATCGATGTGCTCATGCCCGGTAAAGCCGCGCGGCGTAAAGGGTGCGCCCTGCGTTAGGCTTGTGAGCGTGCCGCTGGCCTCCACCATGCCACCATAGCGCGGTTTGCCAAAGGCATCAAAGCTGCGGTGCTCCTGCACCTGGTTTAACGCGTCGGTGAGTGTCACCACCGAGCCAAGGCGGTCGCAATTGGCGGCGTAGTCACTACCGTCTATTGTGTAATGGATACAATATTAAGCCCACCGCTCAATCTGGAGCAAGTTCCAACCCTAAGGCTTCACTAACTTTATCATCTATAGTTCTGTAGCTATCTAAGCCATAGACTCCACAAGGCTCAACCTTTTGACTCAATACCTCGCCATGTTCATTGCAATATCTCTTGAATAAAGGATCATAGAAACAATGTACTGGTAATAGGTCTGGACCTATTCCGCCTCTGTTTTCAATCAATTTGAAATACCCTTTTTTCCACGGTAGTTCATTAGTTGTAATTGGGGGGAGCAATAAATCTGAAGTTGTTAATGAGGGAACTTCATCATTTCCCTCAGTTTGTGTTTTATATAGATAAATGAGTACACAATCATCGAAGCCGCCAACGCTTGCCGTTACACTTACCACTCGCCCCCAATGGTATTTCCCGTCAAGGATTTGAAATGAAAAGATATCTCCCGGTAACGGCTTTTGTTTAGTTTTCTTCAAAACTTTCATATTTGTCATCTAAAAGCCCACTCCTTTAAGAAAGTCATTGCCCCATTTTCCTGCGTCGTCATATATCGAACGTTTTGGACTTGACGTCTCCCCCAAGAATAGAACCATGACATCGATGAGATTTCCATTAAAATGGGTCAAGTGGAGATCTCAAAATGAAAAAACGTTACAGCGAAGAACAAATCATCAAGGCTATCAAAGAGCATGA